>NZ_QYCN01000045.1 GCF_003583925.1 Hymenobacter rubripertinctus
CGCCAAAAGTGCGGCGTGTTGGTGCGCAAGTCCTGCTCGTTTAGCCGGTGCGAGAAAATGCACCATACGCGCATCCAACTCGTCATCGACGAGCACAACCGTCGGTTAACGCCAACCTGAATCACCTCGCATTATACCACCGCCAAAAAACGGGGCCGCGAAGCCCCGTTTTCATTGCCAATAAGCCTAAAGAGAACTAGTGTTGGTGGCCGCCTTCGCCATGGACGTGGCCGTGGTCCATTTCTTCCTGGGTGGCCTCGCGCACGTCGGCTACGGTGCCGTCGAAGTGCATAACCATACCGGCCAGCGGGTGGTTGAAGTCCATTTTTACAGCGTTGTCGCTGATTTCCATCACCTTGCCCTGCATGTGGTGGCCCTGGTTGTCGGCCATGGGCAGGAAGTTGCCCACTTGCAGCATCTCGCTGTCAAGCTGGCCGTCGATTTCGAATACGTTCTTGGGAATCTCTACTACCGCCTGCTGGTCGTAGTCGCCGTAGGCCTGCTCAGGAGTGAGGCTGAAGCTGAACGGTTCGCCGGTCTGCTTGCCGCTGAGCTGGTGCTCAAACTCCTCAGGCAGCCCGCTTTGGCCGAAGAGGAACACCATCGGGGCGTCAGCTTCGGCGGACTCTACTAATACTTTCTCCTGGTTTTCGTCGGTTACACTCAGGTCGTAGGTGATGGTAACGACTTTGTTTGCGCTGATTTGAGCCATACTGCGGGGGGACGGACGCGTCCGGGATGGGGTTGGAAAATAGGTTCAGGTGGCTAGTTACGGAAATGGTCCGGAAATCCGGCCGCCTGGTAAGCATACTCGGTTCGGGGAACTGGGGTTGGTTGACAGGGCCATTCGTCGTCGGCGAATGGCCCCGCCCCGCCGCACGTCTGGCCCCGGCCCCGACCGGCGAAAAGTCACCTGCATTGATGGGTACTTGATTGACCGCAACACTGACCAGGCCCACCTGACGGATGCCCGGCAGAACGCCATCTTCCTCATCAACCTGAAGCATAACAGCGTCACGACCCTGGGTGCGAGGTTTCAGAAGCAAAAATCCCCTGATGCCAGCGCGTTGGGGGATTTTGCCTGTACACAGCTTTACGGCCGCAGCTACGATAGTGCGCCGCTCGGTACGGGGGAGAAAATTTGGGTGGCTGGTTCCAAAGGGTGTATGTTTGAAGCTGTTGTTCGCCCAATAGCCGAACTATTCTCTTTATGGATGCTCGTTACGCAACGCCGCAAAAGCTTTTTAGCGGCGAATTACAGTTTATCGTGCCGCTGTTTCAGCGGCCCTACAGCTGGCAACTCAAGCAGTGGAAAGCTCTCTGGCAAGATCTGCTCCTGTTACCCGAGATGGAGGCTGGCCGGAACCACTTTATTGGTTCGGTGGTCATGCACCCCACCAACACCGTGCCCACGGGCGTAAGCAAATACGCCGTCATCGACGGGCAGCAGCGGCTGACTACGCTGTTCATTCTGTTGGTCGCCCTCCGCGATACGGCCCAGGCCATTGATCATCAGCAGCTGGCCGAGCGCATCACGGATACCTATCTGACCAATAAATACGCGCCGGCCCACGAGCGGTACAAGCTGCTGCCTACCCAGGCCGACCGGCCCGCGTTCCGGCAGATAGCCGATCAGGCCCCCGGAACCGCGCCCGTCAATAGTCTCGTAACCGACGCTTTCACCTACTTCCGGCAGCAGCTCCAGAGTTGGGTTCGGCAGCAGCCCACGCGGGCCGAAGAAATGTTTCGGCTGGTGCTGGAACGACTTTCGCTGGTCAGCATCACCCTCAACGACGACGACGACCCGTACCTGGTTTTTGAAAGCCTGAACGCGAAAGGCATGCAGCTCACCGCTGCCGACCTGATCCGCAACTACTTGTTCATGAAAATCCAGCCCGACCAGCAGGATGAGCTGAACGAACAGTACTGGATGCCCATGCAGGCGGCGCTGGGCGATTCGCTGACCGTGTTTATCTGGCACTATTTGATGCGACATGGCGGCAATGTGCCCAAGTCCGATGTGTACCAGTCGTTTCGAAAAGCGGTAGCCGGCCGGGCGGTGCCCGAGGTGCTGGCCGAACTGGCGCGCTATGCGCCTACTTATGCCCGCATGTTGCAGCCGGCGCTGGAAACTCAGTACGCGGCCATTGGCCAGGCCCTCGAACGCCTGCACCGCACCCGACTCACGGTGGCCTACCCGCTTATCATGCGTTTCTATGACCAGGTGCGCCACGGCCAGATGCCGCAGCAGACGCTGCTGGCGGTACTCGACGTGCTGGAAAATTACGCGATGCGCGGGTTTATGGCCCGCCGGGGCACTGGCGGGGCCAACAAGTCCATGCAAACGCTGGCTTCCCGCACGAACGGCCTCGACCACGCACCGGAAACCTTGCTGGCCGATATCCAGAGCTATCTGGCCACCCAAAATTACCCGGCCGATTCGGATGTGCTTAAAGCGTTGGTGGAGCAGCCGCTCTACCATCATGCCGGGGAGCGGCGCACGCGCACAAAATTGCTGCTCGACACGCTGGAAAGTAAGCTGAGCAAGAAAGAAACCGTGCAACTGAGCAAACTGAGCATCGAGCACATCATGCCCCAGACGATTACCCCGGCGTGGCTAGTGGCGCTGGGCGAACAAGCCGACCGCGACCACCAGCAACTGCTCCATACGCTCGGCAACCTCACCCTGACGGGCTACAACAGTGAGCTGTCCAATCTGCCTTTCGCCGGCAAGCAGGTGCATTTCGCGGCCAGCCACGTGGGGCTGAACGCGGAGTTGGCTACTGCGTTTGGCTGGAATGGGGCCGCCATCCGGGAACGAAGCCGTCGGTTGGCTCAACTGCTGGTAGAGCGCTGGCCCTCTTTCGCGCCCAACACGGCCGACGCCAGTTTGAGCGGGGAGGGTGGCCGCAATGCCAGCATCCGGCCTACGGCAGTCGTTTTACAGGGCCACCGCCGGGCGGTGTCTACCTGGATTGAAGTCGTGACAGCAACCATCGAGCTGGCGGCTACCGGCCGGCCGCAGTTGTGGGCACAGTTGCAAGCCGCCAAGCCCAACTACTTTTCTTCGCAGCCGCAGCAGTTGCGTAGTCCGGCTACCATCGCGCCCGCGCAATTCTACGAGGGCCACAACAATGCGAAAGCCCACCGGCTCAACTGCCAGTTCATCGTGCAGCAGGCCGGGATTGCCCCCGCAGAATGGGCAGTCGAAACGGCCGTTTAGGACCAATGCCCGGCGTTTCCGATAAGCCAGGATGGTACAGCGGTTGCAAATCGGACTATGCTTCTTCGCGCACGCCGCAAACCAATAGCCTTAAAAGCCCGGCCCCGACACGAAGCTGTTGGGGCCGGGCTTTTGAGGCTATTGATTGGAAAAAAACGAACCCTTATAGCTCTTTGGTTACTGAGAGCCAGCGCTCAACTCTCCAGCTCCCAGGCCGTGCGGTAGGCTCCGATGCTCTCCACGTATTCCAGAAAGGCTTTGTAAAAAGGATGGGAGCCGAGCGTGGCCGAGTCGCCGACGAGCAGCAGCTTGCGGCGGGCGCGGGTCATGCCCACGTTCATGCGGCGCACGTCGCTCAGGAAGCCGATTTCGCCCTGGGGGTTGCTGCGGGTGAGGCTGATGGCGATGATGTCGCGCTCCTGGCCCTGGAACGAGTCGACGGTGCCCACGCTCAGCATGCGGTGCTCCATGAGGCCCACCAGCTCGTCGTTTTCCTCGATGGCATCCTTGAGGTAGTTGATCTGGGCGCGATAGGGGGCAATTACGCCCACGGTGAGCAGGTCGTCCTCGTGGTCGGCGGGGTCGTAGGGCTCCAGCAACTGGGCCAGGCGGCGCAGCAGCAGGTCGGCCTCCTCGGGGTTAGCGGTGGAACGACTTTCGGCAATCGTGATTTCCTGGAAGCCGAAGCCGGCCGTGTCGAGAAACTCCACGGCCAGGTCGGGGGCAAAGCGTGGGTCGTAGGCCGGCA
Source organism: Hymenobacter rubripertinctus (assembly GCF_003583925.1). Classification (GTDB taxonomy): domain Bacteria; phylum Bacteroidota; class Bacteroidia; order Cytophagales; family Hymenobacteraceae; genus Hymenobacter; species Hymenobacter rubripertinctus. Next base: position 3,972 of record NZ_QYCN01000045.1, read on the forward strand.
GGTCGGCCTGGGCCACGGCGGGGGCGGCTTGCAGGCGGCCGTCGTAGAACTGTTGGGAGCTGAACTCCATAATCAGCTCGTGCATCCGGTACTGCACTTCCAGCATCCGGGCCGTGTCGGGCTGGCGCTTGATGCACTTCTCGAACAGCGTTTCGCGCAGGCCCTCGCGGGCCGCTTTTTCGCTTTTCACGGTGGGCGGCAGCTGCTGATGGTCGCCGGCCAGCACCACGCGGCCCGCTTTGGAAATCGGAATCCAGGAGCCCGGCTCCAGGGCCTGGGCGGCCTCGTCGATGAACACGGTTTCGTAGGTGAGGTGGCGGATGGCGCGGTTGCTGGCGCCCACCAACGTGCAGGTAATCACCTGCACCTGCTCCAGCAAATCCTCGGTAATGTAGCGCTCCAGCTGGTCCGACTCCTGCAACAAATCGTGGGCCTGCTGCTTGAGCAACCGGCGCTGCTCACGCTCCTCGTGGCCGAAGTGCCGTTTGAACTTGCCGGCCTGTTCCCGGTACTGCTCAGCCGTCTGGCGCAGGCTGCGCAGCTCGGCGTAGCTCTTGTGGTTCATGATCTGGGCATCGAGCGTGTGCTGAAGCAGCAGGTCGGATACCCGCGACGGGTTGCCCATGCGAATCACGTTCACGCCGCGCTCGGCCAGCTTTTCGGTGAGCAAATCGACGGCCGTATTGCTCGGGGCGCACACCAGCACCCGCCGCTCGCGCCGGATGGTTTCCAGGATGGCCTGCACCAGCGTAGTGGTTTTGCCGGTGCCGGGCGGGCCGTGGATGATGGCCACGTCCTGGGCCGCCAGCACGTGGCGCACGGCGGCCAACTGGCTCTCGTTGAGGGGCGAAGGGTAGTAGAGCGTAGCTTCGGCGGCGGGTCGGAAGCGGGCGGGTTTGGCCCCCAGCAGCACGTCGCGCAGCTCGGCCAGACGCGAGTCGTAAGCGCCCATCACTTTGCCCAGGGCGTACTCCATCTCGCGGTAGCTCACCTCGTCGAAGGTCAGATCCACGCCCAGCTTGCCGTCTTCCACCCAGTCGGGCAAGTCCTCTTTGGTAGTGGCGAGCAGGATTTTGTTGCGCTTGACGCTGGTAATCACCCCGCTCAGCGTAGGCCTATCGGAGCCCGAGCGGCCGGGGATGTTGCCGAACAGGGCGGCATTTTTGCCTACCTGAAACAGGTGCAGCGCGCCCTGCCCGCCCTGACGCTCCAGCTCAATGACGAGCTTGCCGCCGAAGCCGATGTCTTCCTTCGTGATTTTGACCGGGTACCAGGTCAGGCCCCGTTTCTGGCGCTCGGCAATGCTGGCCTGGGCGCTCTTGATCTTGAATTGCTCGTAGTCCTCCTGCTGCTCGAGCTTCATGAGGGCCTGCACCTTGCGCAACTCCTTTTCGAGGGCGTAGGGTTCGGTATAAGTAGGTTGTTCAGCCAACAGATTCAGTTTTTTGGGTCCGTGAGTAACAACGAAACCGGGCAAAAGGTGGCCGCAAGTTCGGGAGGAATTTGGGAATGGACTGGTCGTCAGCAGTAGGCGGATATGGTTTCCACATACTTCTTCTGTTCGTCAAAGATGACTACCTCCACTTTCGGATGCGTGGTTAAGATACCTGTGACTAGACGCCGAGCGGCTTCAATAGAATATACTTCAATTTCAATGTATGGTAGCTCCATCGCGCTGTCGTGCTTTTGGAACCGCGTGATGCAGTCCTGGATCAGCACAATACCAGTGGCCAGTTCGCAGACCAACAAATAGTACCTCACGTATTTTCCTGGAATCTTTGTGGGTAACATATGCCACGCCAAAATGGTGAATTTATATTTGGGATTCTGTGCTTTGAATCGAGAGTTGTTGCATCGATGTCCGTAACTTTATAGACGAGGTTATTATCGGGGGTTAATCAGAAGATGTGCTTTTAGAAGGCCGAGTGCATCTTCGCACGAATAGAATGTGACTCCAAAACGAGTGGGACGAACACGGAGGCCAGCAATACTTCCGCCAAAATCCCTGGGTGCTGGGGCAGCGGCTTCATCATTTTGACGGTGCGCTTGCGCTGGTGGTTCAGGGTTTCGTTTACCCGACTTACCCAGCCACTCGACCAGGTGGCGCTGGGGCAGGCCCTGCTCCTGCATTTTGTACTTGATGTGGGCGATGTAGTCACTCAAACGTATTCGGGTCTGCCCTGGCCCCATGCCTCACCCCCCGGCCCCCCTACGCCGCCCGATGCGCGGAATGAAAAAGGCGAGGGGGAGCCCGGTAAAAGCAGCCCATCGTTGCTTCTGCACAGGTACCTGGTAGCAGCCCCCGCCGCAGAAGGGAAGATGGGCCACGCTCAAACCCACCTTACGCCGGGGTCGAAAAATAGCCGGATAGCTGACTCAAGCGGCCGTAGGGCGAAGCAAGGGCAGCAGGAGTGGGGCCGGCCGGGTAGGCAGAGCAGAAAGCATTCGTCTTGCGCCGGGTAAGGCGGAAAAAGGCAGTAAACCTCTTGTGACTGGCTTGATTCGCCGGCAGACCTGCCTGCCCAAACGACCGTATCTTGGGCCTCTGTGCGCCGCTATTTTCTCTTCCGTATGACTTGTTGCCTCTTCCCGAGTTCCCGTTACTCGTTGTTGCCGGTGCTGCCCCTGTTGCTGGCGGCCTGCACCCGCGCCCCGCTGATACCGGGGACTACGCCCGTCGTGGCTGCCACAACCGCTGCCCCGGTGGTGCCCGTGGTGGCGGGCGTGAGCCGGGAGCTGGCCGAGGAGCGGGCCGCCCGGGTGTCGGGCCTGGGCTACGCGCTGCACTTCACGGTGCCGCCCGACAAGGCCGCGCCCATTGCGGCTACCGAGACCGTGCGTTTCCGCCTTGCCGATGCCGGCCGGCCGCTGCAACTTGACTTCAAGGAGCGAACGGCCAACCTGCGCGCCCTGCGCGTGAACGGCCGGCCGGTGCCCATCGACCACCACGATGAGCACTTGGTGCTACCCGCCTCCTACCTCAAAACCGGCCCCAACGAAGTGCAAATCGACTTTACGGCCGGCAACCAAAGCCTCAACCGCAACGACGACTACCTCTACACGCTGCTCGTGCCCGACCGCACCCGCACCGTGTTCCCGGTCTTCGACCAGCCTAACCTAAAGGCCGCCTTCACGCTCACGCTCACGTTGCCCGATACCTGGGAGGCCCTGGCCAACGGCCCGTTGCAGGATTCGAGCCGCGCCAACGGCCGCAAAACTTACCGCTTCGCACCGTCCGATACTATCAGTACTTACCTGTTCTCGTTCGCGGCGGGCCGGTTCTCGCGCCTCGGGCGCAGTCCGGCGGGCCGACCCATGCAGTTGCTGCACCGCGAAACCGACAAGAGCAAGCTGGCGCTGAGCCTGGACCCCATCTTTCAGATTCACGCCGACGCGCTTCAGTTTATGGAAGCCTACACCGGCATTCCGTATCCGTTTCAGAAGTTCGATTTCGTGGTTCTGCCCGATTTCCAGTATGGCGGCATGGAGCACGTGGGCGCCATCGATTACAAGGCCAGTGCGCTGTTCCTGGACGAGGGCGCCACCCAGGACCAGAAAATAGCCCGCTCCAACCTGATTTCCCACGAAACGGCCCACATGTGGTTCGGCGACCTCGTGACCATGCAGTGGTTCAACGACGTGTGGATGAAGGAGGTGTTTGCCAACTTCATGGCCGACAAAATCACCCAGGTGGCGCTGCCGGAGTCGAACTACGACCTCAAGTTCGTCATCGACCACTACCCGGCCGCCTACGGCGTGGACCGGACCACCGGGGCCAACCCCATCCGCCAAAATCTGGACAACCTGAGCGACGCAGGCTCGCTCTATGGGGGCATCATCTACCACAAAGCGCCCATCATGATGCGCCAGTTGGAGCGGCTGATGGGGGAGGAGCCCTTCCGCGACGGGCTGCGCGCCTACCTGAAGCAGTACGCCCACGGCAACGCCACCTGGCCCGACCTGATTAAGATTCTGGATGCGCGCACGCCCGCCGATTTGCAGGCCTGGAACAAGGTGTGGGTAAACCAGCCCGGCCGTCCGGTGTTCAAGTACGATCTGCAAACCAGCGCCGGAAAAATCACCCGCCTTACGCTCAGCCAGCAGGCCGAAGATGGCTCCGACCGCCTCTGGCCCCAGCTGTTCGAGGTGATGCTAGTGTACCCCAACGGCCGCACCCGCGAGCTGACCGTAAACCAAAACGCCCGCGAAGTGGCGGTGCCCGCCGCCGTGGGCGAGCCGGCTCCAGCGTTTATCCTGTTCAACTCGACGGGCCTGGGCTACGGCGTTTTCCCGGTTGATAAGCCGCTGCCGGCCGGCCTGGCTACCCTGCCCACGCCGGTGGCCCGGGCAGCGGCCTATATAAACCTCTACGAAAACATGCTCAACGGCCGCGCCCTCGCGCCCGCCGAGCTGCTGGCCGTGGTGCGCCGCCAGCTGCCCCGCGAAACCGAGGAGCTGAACCTCAAGCTGCTCACCAGCCAGCTGACCGACGTGTACTGGAAGCTGCTGCCGCCCGCCCGCCGCGCCGCTTTAGCCCCCGCGCTGGAAACCGAGTTGTGGCAGGCGTTGGCGAAAACCCCCGCGCCCAATTCCAAGAAGCTGCTGTTCAAAGCCTACCAGTCGGTGGCCCTGAGCCGGGCGGCCCAAACGCGCCTCTACCGTATCTGGGGCACCCAGCAGGCTCCCGCGGGCGTCAAGCTGACGGAGGACGACTACACCAGCCTGGCCCTGGCGCTGGCCGTGCGCGATTACCCGGCGCCCGCGCCCATCCTGGCCCGCCAACTCACCCGCATCACCAACCCCGACCGCCGCAAGCGCATGGAGTTCATGCTGCCCGCCCTCTCGCCCGACCCGGCCACCCGCGACGCTTTCTTCGCCTCGTTGGCTGAGGAAAAGAACCGCGAAAAGGAGGCCTGGGTGACAGCGGCGCTGGGCTACCTGCACCACCCGTTGCGGGCCGCTACCTCCGAAAAATACCTGCCCCAGAGCCTGGCGCTGCTGGAGGAAATTCAGCAGACCGGCGACATTTTCTTCCCCTATTCCTGGCTCCAGGCCACGCTCGGTAGCTACCAGACGCCCACCGCCGCCCGCACCGTCCGCGACTTTCTCACGGCCCACCCCAGCTACAACCCCCAGCTCCACGCCAAACTGTTGCAGGCGGCTGATGATGTGTTTCGGGCGGAGAAGTTGGTGCGGGAGTGATGTAGCGCGAAGCTCCAGCTTCGCGTGTCGTTGCTGACTACCGAGCAGTTGTGAGCGACGATGCAACGATTCCGTTCAACGATGCGCGAAGCTGGAGCTTCGCGCTACAGCCGTTCTGCCTGACGTTCCTTCAACTGACAACTACTTCCGCCGCACCGGCCGGGCGTTTAGCTGGCCGCGCAGCTTGAGCACGTAGGCCAGCAGGCCGGCCGCGAGTAGGGCCAGGGCCACGGCCAGCAGCTCGCGGGAGGTGCGGGCGCTGGTGGCGGCGTCGGCGGTGGCTTGCAGGTCGCGGAGTTTTTTGTCGCGCTGCCGGTCGCGCTCCTGCAGGTTGGTAATCTGGTTTTGCAGGTCGTAGAAGCGCTGCTGGGTGCTGCTGCGGTCGGTTTGGGCCACGTTGACCTGCTGCTTGACCTGCTGGTTTTCGGCCACCACGGCGGCCGTGTTGCGCAGGGTGGCCTCCTGCACCGCCTGAATCAGTTCGGTGTCTTTACGAATGATGCCCTTGAGGGCGTCCACGACTTCCTGGAGGTCTTTTTTGCTGGGCTTGTTGGCCAGAAAGGCGTTGCGCTGGCCGTTGGCGGCCTCGTATTGGCTCACCAGCCGCTGGCGCTCCTTAATCAGGCCGGGCAGCGGGTTGGTGGGTGGAGCAGGTGCTGTGGGTGCCTGAGCGAGGGCGGCGGTGCAGGAAAAGGCGAACAGAGCGGGTAGCAGAAATTTCATGGGCGCAAAGGTGGGGAAGTGGTTTTCAGCCCGCAGCGGGCGCGGTGTGTACGCAAAAGGCGCCGGGCAGTTCCACGAACTACCCGGCGCCGGCCGCACTTGCCTCCACTACAATGTCAGGGAACCACCACCGCCTCCCGGATAGCCTTGGGCTTGTGCTTGTAGAGCCACAGAATGAGAATCGGCAGCAGCGTCAGCTCGGCCACTACCCCAAACAGCAACGTCAGGCCAATGAGGAAGCCCACGTAAAACGTGCCATCAAAGGAGGAAAAGAGCAGCGTGGAAAAGCCGCCGACCAGAATCAGGGAGGTGACGATAACAGCTTTGCCGGCCATGAGGTAGGTTTTGCGCACGGCCCGGAACAGGTCGTCTTCCTTGAGCAGCATCAGCTTGAGCTTGCTCATGAAGTGGATGGTGTCGTCGACGGCAATGCCGAAGGCAATGGTGAAAATGATGCTCGTGCTCACCTTCATGCTTACCCCGGCCAGGCCCATCACGCCGGCCACAATCAGAATCGGAACCAGGTTGGGGATGAGCACTACGATGGTCATGCGCAGGCTGCGGAACAGGGCCAGCACGATGATGGTCACCATCACGATGTCGAGCGTCATGCCCACAATCATGTCGCGGCTCAGGTTTTCGTTGTTTTTATCGATGAGGTTGGCCGAACCGGTGAGGCGGGTTTGCAGCACCGTCGAGTCGACGGACGTGCGCAGAAACTGCCGCAGGCCGGTGTTGAGCGCATGCACCTTGATGCTGCCCACGTCGGCCATGCGGCCGGTGAGGCGGCCGGCGGTGGCATCGGGCAGGGCCAGGGCCCGGAACTCGGGCTTGCGCCGAAACAGCTTCACCTTGCGCAGCAGCCGCGCCAGCTCGGCCTCATCGGCGGGCAGGCGGTACTCCTCCACCATGCCGCCATTCAGGGCCTTGCGCACCGATTTGATGATGGTAACCGGCGAGGCCACGAAGTTGAGGCCGTAGCTTTTCTGCAGGTACTTCTCAATCTGCTCGGTTTCGCGCAGCACTTCCAAATCGAACACCGTGCGACCGGGGCCGGGGCTCAGGGCCAGCTCGAAGGGCCGCACGCCGGCAAACTGGTCCTCAAAAAACCGGAAATCCAGCTTCACCGGGTCGTTTTTGGAGAGGTCGTCGAGCAGGGCCGAGTTGATGCGGATGGTAGAAGCCGAGCCAATCGAGACCACCAGCACCACCGCGCTGATGCCCACCACCCAGTGCCGCCGGGCCAGCACCTGCCGGAACAGGCGGCCCAGTACGCCGTCCCAGCTGTGGCCCTGGGCGCGCGGCACCCGCAGCTGGGGCTTCTTGAGCAGCATCAGCAGGGCCGGCAGCAGCGTGAAGCTCAGCCCAAACGTGAGCAGAATAGCAATGCCGGTAAACAGGCCGAAGTTATAAATGGGCCGGATGGAGCTGGTCATCAGCGAAAAGAAGCCGATGCTGGTAGTCAGCGCCGACAGCCCCGAGCCAAACGCCGATTCGCGCATGGCCACCAGCAGTGCCTGCTTCTTTTCGGCCCCATAGCCCAGCTCGGTGTTGTAACGGGTCATCAGGTGAATGGTGTCCGACATGCCCACCACGAACAGCATCACCGGCAGCAGGGCCGTCATCAAATCAATGCTGATGCCGGCCGCCGACATTACGGCCAGCCCCCACAAAATGGCCCCCAGCACCACCACCAGCGGCAGCACCACGCCCCACCAGGTCCGGAACGTAAGCCACAGCAGCCCCGTCACGAGCACCACCGACAGGCTCATAAACAGCACCAGCTCGTCCTGCAGCCGGTCTACGAATACCGATTGGGCCACCTGCTTGCCGGCCAAATGGTACTGGGCTTCGGCGAAACCCTGGCGGCCCAGCTCCCGGCGCAGGGCGCTCAGCAGCGAGTCGCCGGGCGGCTTGCTCAGGTTGGGCGAGGTCTGGAACAGGATGGTGGCGGCCCGGGCATCCTGGGAAATCAGGTTGCCCACCAGCCCCGGCGTGCGGTACACCAGCGCCGAATCGAGGGCCCGGCGGCCGGGCTCGTAGGGGTGCAGGTAGGGGATGTTGAACACGCCCGGCCCCTCTACCACCGGGTTGCTGGCGTTGGTCGGCGACGATACCCGCAGCACGTGCCGCCGCCCGCCCAGAAACCGGGTCAGCGAATCAACCCGGACCAGAAAGGCGGGCGCGAACACCGTCTGGCCCGCCGGGGCTTCGAGGCCCAGCAGCACGTAGTCGTTGTCGTTGCCAAAGCGGGCCGAATACGCCTCGTAGTAGTCGAGGTCGGGGTCGCCGGCGGGGTAGAAGTCGTTGAAATTGTAGTTGAACCGCAGCTGGGCCACGAAGAAAACGGCCAGCGCCGTGAGCAGCGCGAGGGCCAGCAGCGTCAGGTGCGCGAGTCGGCGAAGGGGCATATAGTAGCGCGAAGCTTCCGCTGCGCGAATCGTAGAACAAAAGCAGCGTGGGCCGACTGCAGAAAAGGGGTGGGCGGGGCTTCGTCCATGGCGGAACTATGCCAGTAGTTGCCTACTTTAGGGGTAGCCGAAAGTCAACCGTCGGTTTCCACCATTTGTTTCCTCCTGTTAACTATTGCCTTTCCATGAAAAACGCTTTGCTCGCCCTCGCCTTGTTTGCTTTCGTTGGTTCTGCTTCCGCCCACGAAGGCGAGAAAGGCAAGAAAGCCAAAAAAACCGCCGCCTCTACCGAAGCCAAAGCCCACTGCGACATGGCCGGGAGCATGGGTTCGGCCGGCACGCCCTCGTGCTGCATGAAAAAGGAAGCCAAAACCAGTGCCGCCGCTGCTACGCCCGCTCCGGCCGCCAAGGTGGTGGGCAAGTCGTTGTAAGTAGACAAAATGATTTAAAAGCAAAAAAGCCGCCCATTCTAGGCGGCTTTTTTGCTTTTAAATCAGAAGATCATACATTCGGCCATTCTATTACAATTCTGATAATTTCATGGAGCTTATCGATCAACTTACTAATCTCGCTTCTCGGGTGCAGAAGCAGTTAACCCACATTCAGACGGAGGAAGCAACCAAAGCGGCGCTGATAATGCCGTTCATCAATGCGCTCGGTTACAATGTGTTCGACCCGACTGAAGTTGTGCCGGAATTTATCTGCGACATCGGTACGAAAAAGGGCGAGAAGATAGACTACGCCATCATGCGGGATGGCAAGCCCATTATTCTCTTTGAGTGCAAAAGGGTGGGGGGTGACCTGACGATTAATAACGCCAGCCAGCTATTTCGCTACTTCCACGTCACGGAGGCCCGCATTGCCATTCTAACCAACGGTTCTACTTACAGGCTGTTTACCGATCTGGAGCAGCCAAATAAGATGGATGAGCGGCCTTTTATGGAATTTGATTTGTTCAATTTCCACGAAAATGATATTGCTGAAATTAAGAAGCTCAGCAAGCCTGCTTTCAACATTGATGATATGTTGTTTGCCGCGTACAACATGAAGTACATGCGGGCTTTCAAGAAGTATTTTGATGAGCAGTTCAACCAGCCTTCGACCGATTTTATCAATTTTGTGTCGAAGCAGGTTTATGATGGCGTCCTGACTTCCAAGCTGAAAGACCAGTTCAGTGCTTTGGTGCATCGTTCATTTCATCAGTTTCTGAACGACAAAATCACCATGCGGCTGCGGTCGGCCATGGTAGAAACCAACAGTAGCATGATGGTGGCTGAAATACCCGCCGCTCCTGTAGCTACTTCCGCGACTTTAGCCGCTGCCGTAGAATTGGATGATAAGGAAATTGAAACTACCGTGGAAGAAACGGAGGGTTTTATGATTGTGCGGGCTATTCTGCGCAAAATGGTGTCCGTAAACCGCGTAGTCATGCGCGACGTGCAATCGTACTGCGGAATTCTGCTGGATGACAACAACCGCAAACCTATTTGCCGCCTGCACTTCAACGGTAGCAAAAAGTTTGTAACCGTGTTCGACATAGAAGGCGGAGAGCGGGTGAACATTAGCTCTTTAGATGAACTGTACGAGTTAGCCACGCGCATCCGGGCCGCTGTACAACGCTATGAGAAGAAGCCAGCAGAAACTCCGGTAATAGACTAAATTTGCCCACCCTCGAAGTCCTGACCCTCATCAACGCCCCACCAGAGCGCTGCTTCCGGCTGGCCCTGAGCGTAGACCTGCACGCCATTTCCACCCGCCAGACCGGCGAAACCATCGTGGCCGGCGTCCGCAGCGGCGTGCTGCAACCCGGCGACTCCGTGACGTTCCGGGCCCGGCACTTCGGCCTCTGGCAGACGCTCACCAGCAAGGTTACGGAATACGAGGCCCCGCGCTACTTCTGCGACGAAATGCAGCGGGGCGCGTTCAAGCGGATGCGGCACGAGCACCATTTTGAGGCCCGGGGTTCGGGCACGCTGATGCGCGACGTGTTCGAGTTTGCCTCGCCGCTGGGCTTCTTGGGCCAGGCCGTGGACGCGCTGGTGCTCCGGCGCTACCTGCGGCGGTTTCTGGTGGCACGGGGCCGGATGCTGAAGGAGTACGCCGAAACCGAGGCCTGGCGCACGGTGATGCCGGCCGGGTAAGGGCCGCCTGCCACCCGAAACATCTGCCGAAACCCGGCGGTTGCACAAGCGCCGGGCGAAGCTGCCCTGGCGCAACCCGCCCCTCCATGTCCAAAAATTCCACCCCGCCCATCGTTCTGTCCGCCGCCGATATCGACCGGGTTATTGAAATGGGCTGGGAAGACCGCACGCCCTTCGACGCCATTGAGGCGCAGTTTGGCTTGGCCGAAAAGGATGTTATTGCCCTGATGCGCCGCGAAATGAAGGCGTCCTCGTTCCGGATGTGGCGGGCGCGGGTGACCGGCCGGGCCACCAAGCACCGCGCCCTGCGCCCCGCCGATGTGAACGGCTTCAAAAGCGACCAGCAGCGCAGCATTTCCCTCAACAAAATCAGCAAGCGCTAGCGCGGCTGCCGCGCCCTCCCCGTTCTGCCATGAGTACGCACCTGCGCAAACTGCACGCCGGCCAGATCCAGCCCGAAGCTGCCGCCGCCCCCGAAATCAGTTTTCCGACCCGCTACGAGGCTATTCTGGCCCGCATGGCCGCCATCGACCCAGGCCGTTACGGCCGCTCGCGTAATTTTCTCAACGGGGCGCTTACCTACCTCTCGCCCTACCTGAGTCGGGGTGTCATCAGCACCCGGCAGGTCTACGACGCCCTGCTGGCCCGGGGCTTTGCCTTCCACGACATGCAGAAGCTGGCCAGTGAGCTGGGCTGGCGCGACTTTTTCCAGCGGGTGTGGGAGGCGAAAGGGGAGGATCTGTTCACCGACTTGCGCCAGCCCCAGTCCGGCGTGGCGCACCGGCAGCTACCGGCGGCCCTGCCCGCGGTTAGCACCGGCATTGCGGCCGTCGATGCCCACATCGGCCGCCTCTACGCCACCGGCTACCTGCACAACCACCTGCGCCTGTACGTAGCCAGCCTGGCCTGCAACATTGGGCGGGCGTACTGGGCGGCGCCGGCCGCCTGGCTCTACTACCACTTGCTCGATGGCGATTTGGCCAGCAACACGTGCAGCTGGCAGTGGGTGGCGGGCGCGTTTGCCAGCAAGCCCTACTACTGCAACCAGGAAAACATCAACCACTACACCGGCAGCCAGCAGCGCCACACCTACCTCGACGTGGATTATAGCGAGCTGCCTACGCTACCCGTGCCCCCGGCGCTCCAGGCCACCGTCGTGCCCGATTTCACCACCGCGCTGCCCGTTACGCCCGCTCCGGTGCTTGATCCGGCGCTGCCGCTGCTGCTCTACCACAGCTACCACCTCGACCCGCAGTGGCGCGCCAACGAGCCCGCTAACCGGGTGCTGGTGCTGGAGCCCTCGCACTTCCGGCGCTTCCCGGTGAGCGAAACCGTGCTGGCTTTTATTCAGCAGCTGGCCCTCGATAATATTCCCGGCGTGCAGGTATTTGTGGGCGAAGTGGCTGAGTTGACACAGCTGGCCCAGGTGCCCGCCATTTACACCCGCCAACACCCCTCGTCGGGGCACTATCCCGGCACCCACGACGCCCGCGCCTGGCTGGTGCCGGAAGTGACCGGCTACTTCCCCGGCTTCTTCAACTACTGGAAAAAGTGCGAAAAGGTGCTGCGCCGGCAAGTGGTAAGGTAGTAGGACCGTAGCGCGAACCGAAGGACAGCGAAGCCAAGCGCCAGCTTCGCGTATCGTTGCTGACTACTGACGGATTTTATGTGTGTCGTGGCGTGTAGCAAATTGCCTACTTTTGGCCTCCTGTTTTGCCGCCCGACCGTTTCTGGAATAGTTTGATAAACTGCCTGGAAGCTGGTTCGGCCCACGTTTTCGCTACTTCGACCTATGCACCAGTACCACACCCTGCTCCAGCACATCCTCGACCACGGCACGCCGAAAACTGACCGTACCGGCACCGGCACGCTCTCGGTGTTCGGCTACCAGATGCGGTTCGATTTGCAGCAAGGCTTCCCGCTGGTGACCACCAAAAAGGTCCACCTCAAAAGCATCCTCCACGAATTGCTCTGGTTTCTGCGCGGCGACACCAGCAACCAGTCGCTCGAAGCGGTGGGCGTGAGCATCTGGCGGGAGTGGGCCGATGAGCACGGCGAGCTGGGTCCCATCTACGGCCAGCAGTGGCGCAGCTGGGCTACGCCCGACGGCCAGAGCATCGACCAGATTGCCCAGATGGTGCACCTGCTGCGCACCCAGCCCGACTCGCGCCGCATGGTGGTGAGTGCCTGGAACGTGGCCGAGCTGCCGCTCATGCGCCTCACGCCCTGCCACGCCCTGTTCCAGTTCTACGTGGCCGATGGCCGGCTCAGCTGCCAACTCTACCAGCGCTCGGCCGACGTGTTTCTGGGCGTGCCCTTCAACATTGCCTCCTACGCCCTGCTCACCCTGATGATGGCCCAGGTAACGGGCCTGGAACCCGGCGAATTCATCTGGACCGGCGGCGACACGCATTTATACAGCAACCACCTGGAGCAGGCCCGCCTCCAGCTTACCCGCGAACCGCGCCCGCTGCCCCAGATGCGCCTCAACCCGGCTGTAACCGATGTTTTTTCGTTTCAATACGACGACTTTACCCTGGAAAATTACAATCCTTGGCCCGCCATCAAGGCCCCGGTAGCAGTGTAGGTGGTGGGGCCAAACGGCGGGCTGAGCCTGGGCCGCTACCAGATTGGGCGGGGCGGCAAAACTGCTCAGCCTCATCCCGGGCGTAGGGGGCGCACCTGCATGAGAGCAGAAGGCAACGCCCGGGAGACTGAGCCGTCCGGATTATCCACCATTCTGCCGTTGCGTAGGCAGGTTGTTTCAGAAACCAGGCGTCTTCCCTGGAGTTACCCACTGGCTTTGTGCGCGCGGGCCATATTACCTGACGGCCCGTCCCTCATCTTCCGCACTGCCCGAAACCCGGCCCTTGCGGCTGAAGGTGGATTTACCAAATCGGTACGTGAAGCGGGCGGATAGCTGCTGAACATTGCGTGTTTGCATGATATCCACATCGATGCCATTGAACTGGCTGTAGAAGGCCTCCCGGTACGTGTTCGATAAGTCGGCGGCCGTTACCTGCACGTTCCCCCTGCCCTTGAGTACCGGCTTCTGGAAGCTCAGATTTATCGTACCCGAAGCTCGGGCACGATAAATCTGAGCGGCGCTGGGCGCGTTATAGGTATAGCTGACCTCCAGCGTCATGCTCTTGGGTAGCGTAAATATCTGCTGACCATTCGCCAGTAGGCTCCAGGCTTGGATACCAATGGTGGCTCCATCGAAGTTGGACGACGTTTTTGTGTGGAAAAGCACGGCCGTATGCTGCATCCTCCACCATGTGGTCAGGTGCGTAGGCGCGGTCAGCGTGAGCGTAACATCCCGCACCCGGTCCAGGTTGGCCCGGGTATACCGGATTACCCGGGCTTGCTCGTTAAATCAGGCCATAAGCATGAAACCGTTTTGAGAAAAATACATCTAAGAATAGGACAAGCCTCGTAGATGGGCGCATGAGTGTTACCCCATCTGCGCCCGCTTCCGCCCCCGGTCTTTCGCGCGAACACCGCGCCTGGATTGCGTTATATTCCTTGCAAAACAACTTTCCGGACCGTCAGCAGGTGCTGGTCCAGAACAATGTGACGGAGGACGATTTGAGCGAGTACACCCCCAGCTGGCTCCAGTTGCGGCGGCACCACTTGCTGCGGCGGCGCTGAAAAATTGCCACTTTGGGAAAGGGCAAAGTTCAAGAAGGGCGGCAAAATCCAAGTAGATAAACGGCTGCGTACCTGAGGCATGGGTTGAACTTCTACCTCAATAGCTTCTGTTATGGTCCCCGCTTTTATTGTTGCCAAGGCCCTCTGTGCCCGCCATCGGGCTTTTATCGCCCTGTATTCGCTGGATGCCGGCCACCGCAACCCCGCTGAAGTGCTGCGTCAGAACAACGTGACTGAGGACGACTTACACCGGTACTTTGACAGCTGGTTTGAGATGCGCTGCCGTATTGGCGGTCCTGTGGCCTGAGAAACGGGAACGGTAGCCATTAGTCAGCTACCGCTGGTTCAACCCGCCCGATCTGCCCGGCGCAACGCTGCCAGAACCGGGTGCTGATCTGAAGCAAACGAATTTTGTCCGACGCGCAGTACGGGCCGGATACCGGCCACGTTAGCCGTGAACACGGCTTCGGCTGCCAGCAGTGTGCCCGGCGCGTAGAGGCCTTCAAACCAGGGAATACGCAGTTTTTCGGCAACCCTGCGCAAGTGGGCCAGACGAGTACCCGCCACACCGCCCGCTGTTTCGGCCGGCACGTACACGGCCCCATCCCGGACCCAGCCCACGGCTGCGGCCCCGGCCTCGGCCACGTAGCCCTCGGCCGACAGCAGCAGCAACTCATCGAGGCCGCGCTGCTCCCGCTCCCGGGCCGCCAGCACGTAGAGCAGCGCATTAGGGCCCTTGCAAAAAGCAACCGGAGAAAAGGCCGTTCGTACGGTTGTGGAGAAGTCTGCCGCGGCCGCAGGGGTTTCCCGGGCTTCAAAGGCCTGAGCCGTGGCCAGCCATTCGGCCGCCGTTGTGGGGGGGGCGTAAAGGCCGGCGCCCGCCCGCCAAAGCTGTACGCGTATCCGCTGGGCCGGGGCGCCGGGCTGGGCTGCTACCAGCCGGGCCACGGTGGCCGTCAGGGCTTCCGCCGTGGCCAGCGCCAAGGGCAACGCCAGGCCCAGGACGACGGCGGCGCGGCGCATCCGGGCCAGGTGATGGGGCAGGTAGCGCACATGCCCGTCGGCCCATATTATTGTCTCGAAGAACCCGTCGTTGAAAAACAGGCCCCGGTTGGGCAGCGCCAAGCTACCCGCAGGCAACAACTCATCATTCAGCAGCATCATGCCGGCAAAGTAACCCGGAAAATGCCGTCAGTTCCAGAAAAAAAAGGGGTTGAACGAAGTCGTTCAACCCCTTGCGCCAGCACTTGGTACAGATTGGGTGGCCGCCGCTATTGCAGCTGCACGCGGCGGGTAACGGTGCCCTCTGCATAGGTAACGCGCAGCAGATAGATGCCGGCGGGCAGCTCTGCCAGGGACAGGGTGAAGGGTACGCTGCTTGCCAGGGCCAGCTGGCGTACCGGGCGGCCCAGCGCGTCGAGCAGTTCGAGCTGCCGGGCGTGGGCGGTGGGGGCCAGGGCCACGTGCAGCTGGCCGTGGGCGGGCACGGGCCAGGCGGTGGTGCGCTCGGCCACGGCGGCGGGGGCGGCTACGTGCAGCACGTTGGGGGCCACCAGGCGGGCCAGGGCCATGCTCAGCTGCCCGCTCACGCTGGTAAACG
The DNA here is from genome assembly GCF_003583925.1 of Hymenobacter rubripertinctus. Lineage (GTDB taxonomy): Bacteria > Bacteroidota > Bacteroidia > Cytophagales > Hymenobacteraceae > Hymenobacter > Hymenobacter rubripertinctus. The sequence goes on from NZ_QYCN01000045.1 coordinate 19,700, forward strand.
AGCCGCCGATGATCAGGCTGCCATCGGGCTGGGTGAGGATGGCGCGCACGGTGCTGTTGGGCACGGCCGTGGCCCCGAACGAGGCATCGGGGCTGCCATCGGGCAGCAGGCGGGCCAGGTTGGCGGGTGTCGTGGGTGAGGCAAAAAGCCCTCCCACCAGAATGCGGTTGTTGGGCTGCACGGCCACACTGCTCACGGTTCCATTGCTGGCGGGCGGCGAAAACCCGGTGTCCAGGGAGCCGTTTGGGTTCAAGCGGGCCAGGTTGCTTAGGCCCACCCCATTGAAGCCGGCGAAACTACCACCAACCAGCACTTTGCCATCGGTTTGTAGCGTAAGCGTGTTAATCCGTACTGCAAACAGGCTGCCCGTGGCGGTTGTGAAACTACTGCTGGAAAAAGTAGGGTCCAGGCTGCCGTTGGTGGCGTAGCGTACAAGGCCCGTATAACTGGAACCCGTAGCCGCCCTGAGCCTGCCGCCAACTACTAGTTTGCCATCCGCCTGCAAAGCCATATGGGAGAACGTGAGCAGGCCATCGGTGTTCGTCGTTGGGGAAAGGGCAAACGTGGGGTCATAACTGCCGGTGCTGGTCAGGCGCACGATGCTCGTGCCGGTAGAACTGCGGAAGTTGCCGCCCGCCAGCACCCGGCCATCCGGCTGCAAGAGCAGGCGGGTGACAGGACCAGAAAAACGGGCAGCGGCAAAGCTGTTGTCCGGGCTGCCGCTGGGTAGGTAGCGGGCTACATCCGGGCCGGCGGCGACGAGCACCCTCCCATCAGACTGCCAGGCCAGGTCGTAAACGGGCTGGTTCAGGGCATTACGGGTGTTGTAGGTGAAGGTGGGGTCCAGGCTGCCATCGGGGTTGAAACGCGCCAGGCGGCGGGCCTGCTGCCCGTTTACTTCCGAGAAATTGCCGCCGGCCACCAGCTTGCCATCTGCCTGCCGGAGTAAGGCATTGACCGTGCCGGATACCTGAATGACTGGCTGAAAGGTCGCATCCAGGCTGCCCGTCGTCGTGAGGCGGACCAGGGGTTGGTCCAGGGTTGCGCCGAAACTGGTGAACGCGCCGGCTTCCAGGAGTTGGCCGTTGCGCAGCAGGGTAAGGGAGCTGGAAGAAGAAGTAGCGTCATTCACGGCATTGTACGACAGGTCCGGGGTCCCGTTACCGTTCAGGCGCATGACGGGCCGCTCGAAAGTGGACCGGATCAGGATTTTACCATCGTTCTGTACCGCCAGCGCGTCGCCGTAGTAGCTGCTGAGAGAACCGATGGCGAGCGTACCCGGGAAGAAAAAGCTGTTGTCGAGGGCTCCGTTTGCCAGCAAGCGCAGCAACGGGGTCGGGGTGCCGGAACCGGAGTTCGTACTCAGGTAACCCACGACCAGCACCTTGCCATCAGGCTGAATCGTGAGGTTATCGACGCCTGAATACAACTGGAGCGGCGAAGCGAAGGACGTGTCGAACGAGCCGTCGGCATTCAGGCGGGCCAGCCCGTTGCAGGAGAAGCCGTTGTACGTTTCGAAGTAGCCGCCAATCAGAAACTTGCCGTTGGCTACCGGCACTACGGTCAGCACCTCATCGTTGGCCCCGGTTCCCGGCCGAAACGTTGCGTCCACCGAGCCGTCGGCGTTCAGGCGGACCAGGTGGTTGGCCGGCACGCCATTGAACTGGTCGAAAAAACCAACGGCGAGCATCTGGCCGTTGGCCAGGGGCAGCACGTCATCGAGGCCCGCGTAGTCGCCATTGGCGAAAGCAGGGCCGCTGCCCGCGTCGAAGCTGGGGTCGCCACTGCCATCGGCGTTCAACCGGAGCAACCCACCTGCCCGCACAACTCCCCCCGCCTGAAGGGCGGAATTGGTGAAGCCCACCAGCAGGTACTGCCCGTTGCTTTGGAGCCGCGCACGATAGGCCACCGCATTACTGCCCACCTGCTGATTGAAGGCCGCGTCGAGGGTGCCGTTGGCGCTGAAGCGCACGAGGCGCGGGACAACCGTGCCGTTGACGCGCGAGAAGTTGCCGACGGCCAGCAACTTCCCGTCGGGCTGCTCCGTGACCGAGTACACGGTGCCGGGCGCGTACACGTTGGGCGCGGCGAAGGTGAAGTCCAGCGCCTGCGCCTGAACCGTTGAAGTGCCAGCTACGCTGCCAAGTACTAGCGCGCTAAAATAGAGGTGAAGGGTTTTCATATGGGAAAGAGAAGAAAAATATAAACAATCGAAGCTACTCTGGTCGCTTAGTGCTACTTATCGGTTACAGTCCTGGATAAGCAGTATTTCTCGGCCCCGACCCTACACCAGTGCGAATCGTTTGCCGGGCAGCGCCTTCAGCAGGCCCCGAAACTCCAGGCTCAGCAGCAACCCGGCCACCTGGTGCACGGGCAACTGGGCCTTCCAGGCCAGCGCGTCGAGGTGCTCCTCGCGGCCCGGGGCAGCTTGCAGCACGGCGAGTAAGCCGAATTCTTCGGCCGTAAAATCCAGTGGGTCGAAGGCTTTGGGGGCTTTGGGGCGGCCACTCAGGTGCAGGGCCAGATCCCAGTTGAGGAGCTGCTCGATGTCGCGGGGCTCGGAGTAGAGGGCGGCTTTGTTGCTTTTGATGAGCTCGTGGCAGCCTTCGGAGGCCACCGAGCCCAGGAGCCCCGGCACGGCCAGCACGTCGCGGTCGTAGCCCTGGGCCAGGTCGGCCGTAATCAGGGCCCCGCCTTTTCTGGCCGCTTCCACTACCACGGTGCCATCGGCGAGGCCCGCAATAATGCGGTTGCGCTGCGGAAAGTTGTACTTGTCGGGCGGGGTGCCGAAGGGAAATTCGGTGAGCAGGCCGCCCTGGGTGAGCATCTTTTCGGCCGTTTTGCGGTGCACGGCCGGGTACATGATGTCGAGGCCGGTGGCCATCACGCCCACCGTTTCCAGCCCTTCCTGCAAAGCGGCGCGGTGGGCGGCAATGTCGATGCCGTAGGCCAGGCCGCTGATAATGAGCGGGTGGTGAGCGGCCACCCCTTTGATGAGCCGCTCGGTTTGCTCGCGGCCGTAGTCGGTGGCCTGGCGGGTGCCCACCAGGGCCAGGGTTTTAGGCTGGTTGAGGTCGGCCGTGCCCTGGTAGTAGAGTAGCACCGGCGCATCGGGCAGCTGCTTGAGCCGCACCGGAAACTGCTTGCTGGTGTAGAACAGCAGCTGCACGCCGTCCTTTTCGGCCCGGCGCAACGTGGCTTCGGCCTGGTGCAGGGCTTCGGTGCGGGCCTTGCCCGTGAGCATGCCCACCGTGGCCGGTCCTACGCCCGGAATCTTGAGCAGCTTGCCCGCCGGCAGGTGCAGGGCGTTGCGGGCCGAGCCGGCGTAGCTCATCAGCTGCCGCGTCAGCTGCGGCCCCACGCTGGGGAACAGCGTCAGGGCTACTTCGTGGAGAAGGGTGTCGTTCATATAGTCGCCTCACCCCCTTGGCCCCGCTCCGGAAAGAAGAGGGGCCCCCAGCCTTTGATTGTCAAAAGCCAGTTGCCGGGAGCATAGAAAGGATAATTCTTAAAAAACTAAAAACCAGTTTCCCCTCTCCCGAAGGAGAGGGGGCTAGGGGGGAGGTGCATCAGCCCAGGGTCTTGCCGATGGTGTCCAGTTCCTTTTTCATGGTGACCATAAACTTGCGAACCTTTTCCAGGCTCTGAATCACGTCGATTTTCTCCTTGAGCTGGGGGCCTTTCTGCTTGAGCAGGTCGCGGGCCCCGGGGATGGTGTAGCCGCGCTCCTTCACCAGGTGGTAAATGGTGCGGAAAATATCGATGTCCTGGGGCGTGTAGAGGCGGTTGCCCTTCTTGCTTTTGCGCGGGCGCAGCTCGTCGAACTCGGTTTCCCAGAACCGGATCAGCGAAGGCGCCACGTTGAACTGCTGGGCCACTTCCCCGATGGTGAAGTACTGCTTCTCGATTTCGCGGTCTTTGTAGGGCATAGCACCAAAGGGCGAAGCTGCCTTCGCACGGCTTAATTGAATGGAAGCGAACCGAACGGGCCACCACCGAAAAGCGGTAACCGGCCGCTGACTCACTCCCAGGATAGGAACAACCGCAAGCTAAGACTTCGGCCACGAATTGCGAAATGCCCGGTTCAACCCGAGCCGGACGCGGAGTGCTAGAATTGTTTCCTTAATATTATTTATTTGTTAAATAATTATACTAATTTAATTATTAGTTCCCTCTGATTCGCTGCCTTTAGCTGTTTGCCATGAAGAACATCCTTACTTTCTGGGTTCGGTATCAGCTCTTCTGGCTGCTCTTTTTTAGCCTTTCGCGGGCCGCCTTCCTCCTTTACCACCTGGACCGCACCGCTCCGATAGCGACGCAGCTGCTGGGCCGCGCGTTCCTGCACGGGCTGCGGCTGGATGTGTCGGTGGCCGCCGGGCTCACGCTGCTGCCCACGCTGCTGCTGGCGGGCGCGGCCCTGGTGCCGGGCCGCCTGGTGCGGCCCCTGCTGGCGGTCTACACGGCCGGGCTGCTGCTGCTCATCAGTCTGCTGTCGGTGGCCGATCTGGAGTTGTACAACGCCTGGGAGTTTCGCATCGACAGCACCTTTCTCAAGTATGTGAACACCCCCGACCTGATGCTGGCCTCGGCCAAATCGACGCCGCTGCTGCGTTTGGGCGGTTTGCTGGTGGCGTGGGTGCTCGGCCCGCTGCTGGCCTACCGCTGGCTGCTGCACCCGCTGGCCGCCCGGTCCGGCGCGCCGGCCCCCCCGGCCGCCGAACTGCCCCGGCTGCTGCTGGGGCTGGCGTTGGCCGCAGGGGCTGCCGCCGGACTGGCAGCCGGGCTGGCCCCACTGTTTTTTTCGCGCCTGTTTGTGGTGGTGGCTTTCCTGGCCGTGCTGGGCGCGCTGGTCCTCGTGGCGGCCTATTGGCGGACCCGTCCGCCGCTGGTGCTGCGGCCCCTGGGCGGCGGCCTGCTGCTGGCGGCCCTTCTGCTACTGCTCATGCGGGGCAGCTTTGCCCAAAATGGGGCCTTGCGCCAGAGTAGCGCCTATTTCTGCAACGTGCCCTTCGCCAACCACCTGGCCCTGAACGTAGGCTGGAATTTCTGCGACTCCTGGAGCCGCAAATCGTACGCGCGCCAGAATCCGTACCTGTTCTTCGCGCCCGATACGGCCCGCCGGCAGGTGCGCAGCCTGTATCAGCGGGCGGCGGCCGCTGCACCGCCGCGGTTGCTGCGCACGAGCCGGCCCAACGTGCTGTTTATCGTCTGGGAAAGCTTCACGGCCAAATGCGTGGAGCCCCTGGGCGGCGTGCCGGGTGTTACGCCCCGCTTCGCGGCCCTGTGCCGGGAAGGCATTCTCTTCGACCACCTGTACGCCAGCAGCGACCAGAGCGACAAGGGCATGGTGGCCCTGCTCAGCGGGTTTCCGGCCCAACCCACCACGTCCATCATGGAAATTCCTGGCAAAAGCCGCCAGCTGCCCGTGCTCTGCCAGGATGTGGAGCGGGCCGGCTACCGCACCAAATTCTACCTGGGCAGCAACCTGAACTTCACCAACATGCGCTCCTACGTGTCGTCGTTTCAGGAAGTGGTGGATGAAAACGCGTTCAGCCGCCACGAGCGGAACGCCGAGTGGGGCGTGCACGACCACGTGGTATTCGACTACGTGCTGCGCGACATCAACCGCCAGTCCCGGGCCAGTGCGCAGCCGTTTTTCCGGGCCATGTTCACCATCAGCAGCCATCCGCCCTTCGACGTGCCCATGCCCACCGTATTCGCGGGTACCGACGACGACAGCCGGTTCAAAAATTCCCTCTACTACACCGATAAAAGCCTGGGCGACTTCATTGCCCGCGCCAAACGCCAGCCCTGGTGGGAGAATACGCTGGTCGTTATTCTGGCCGATCATGGCCTGCCGCTGCTGCCCTACCAAAACCAAGCCCAGAACTACCACATTCCCATGCTCTGGCTCGGCGGTGCCCTGGCCCGGCACGACACCGTGGTGCACACCGTGTGCTCCCAGGTCGATGTGGCCGCTACGGTGCTCAGCCAGCTGAACCTGCCCACCCAGGCCTACCCCTGGAGCAACGATATTTTCCGGCCCCGCGCTGCGCGGTTCGCTTATTTCGCCACCAGCAGCGACGGGTTCGGCTTCGTCGCGCCCAACCGTCAGTTTGTGTTCGACAACCACCAGCGCCGGGTAATCTGGCGGCAGGGGGCAGTGGTGGCGGCCGACGTGGCCCAGGCCCAGGCCTATGAGCAGCTCTCGGTGCAGGAATACCTGGACAAGTAGGCCGAGTGGCCGCCACCGTCCGGGGCAGTGGGAGCGGGGCGTTGGGTTCTTCAGAGGAAGTAGGCTAACTTTGCCCGAAGCCCTTCGGGGCGCTCCTGGCTGCCATTTTTTGGGCCGCCGTATTCTACTGAACCCCTCTCGATCTGCCGGGCCGCTGCCTGGCGTACCCCTTATGGCCCTTCCGACCGCCTCCCACGTCCGCCAGCAGTTTCTGGATTTCTTCGCCTCCAAGGGCCACCACATCGTGCCCTCGGCCCCGATTGTGGTTAAGGACGACCCCACGCTGCTGTTCATCAACTCGGGCATGGCCCCGTTCAAGGACTACTTCCTCGGCAACAAGCCCGCCCCCTTCAAGCGCATCGCCGATACCCAGAAGTGCCTGCGCGTATCGGGCAAGCACAACGACCTCGAAGAAGTAGGCTACGACACCTACCACCACACCATGTTCGAGATGCTCGGCAACTGGTCGTTCGGGGATTATTTCAAGAAGGATGCCATTGCCTGGGCCTGGGAATTGCTCACCGACGTGTTCAAATTGGACAAGGACCGCCTCTACGTCACCTACTTCGAGGGCGACAAAACCGACGGCCTCGGCCCCGATACCGAGACCCAGGCGCTGTGGCGCACCTACACCACCGACGACCGGATTCTGCCCGGCAACAAGAAGGATAACTTCTGGGAAATGGGTGACACCGGCCCCTGCGGACCCTGCACCGAAATCCACATCGACCTGCGCGACGCGGCCGAGCGGGCCGCTAAACCCGGGGCTGAATTGGTGAATGCCGACCACCCGCAGGTAGTTGAAATCTGGAACAACGTGTTCATGGAATTCCAGCGGCTGGCCGATAAATCGTTGGTAAAACTCCCTGCCCAGCATGTAGATACGGGCATGGGATTCGAGCGTTTGATGATGGCCGTGTCGGGCGTGAAATCCAACTACGATACCGACGTTTTCCAGCCCCTGATTCAGTTTATTGCGAAGGAAGTTGGCATCGAGTACCACGGCACCGCCCCGGCCACCGTGACTGACCAGCCGGCCACTGAAAACGAGAAGACCGACATTGCCATCCGCGTCATTGCCGACCATATCCGCACTATCGCCTTCACCATCTCCGACGGCCAGCTTCCTTCCAACGTGAAGGCTGGCTACGTTATCCGGCGCATCCTGCGCCGGGCCGTGCGCTACGCGTTTTCGAGCCTGAACCAGAAGCAGCCGTTTTTGTACAAAATCGTGCCCGTGCTGGCCGACCAGATGCGCAGCATCTTCCCCGAGCTCAAGGCCCAGCAGCAGTTCGTGCAGCGCGTAATTGAGGAGGAGGAAATTTCATTTTTGAAAACCATCGACCGGGGACTAAGGATACTGATTGACCAAATCAGTATGATGTTTAATAATTTCAATAACAAGGCTCATAATTCTGTTATTAAAGTTTATGAGGGTTTCTCGGACGAATCATTTGGCGGAAACCTTATGGTAAGGCTGAATTATAACTTCAAAGTTGAGGCACTACAAAATGCCGGAATACTAGACAACACGGAGTTCGATTCTGCATTACGTGGGCTCAACAATGAAGAAACATTATTGCTAAAAAAGCTTGCAGAAGCGTTTGTTAACACTGAGGATACTAGGAAAAGTATTCCTGGTGATTCTGCCTTTTTCTTATCAGATACGTTAGGATTTCCATTAGACCTTACGCAATTGGTCGCAATGGAATATGGTGTTTCTGTTGATGAGGCGGGCTTCGATGAAGCAATGGCGGCCCAGAAAAACCGCTCCCGCAATGCCCAGGAGGCCGAGCAGAGCGACTGGACCATCGTACGCGAATCGGAGGAGCAGCCCGCCTTCGTGGGCTACGACCAGGATGAGGCTCCGGCTCGCATCCTGCGCTACCGCCGCACCGACCGCAAGGGCAAAACCGAGTACCAGGTCGTGCTCGACCAGACCCCGTTCTACGCCGAGTCGGGCGGGCAGATCGGCGACACGGGCTACCTGGAATCTCCTGTGAGCAAGGTGCGCGTGCTCGATACCAGGAAGGAAAACGACCTGATTGTGCACACCGTGCTGGAGCTGCCCGAGGACCTGGAGGCCGAATTCCTGGCCCGCTACGACCACGCCCGCCGCGCCCAGATTATGCGCAACCACACCGCCACGCACCTGCTGCAGGCCGCGTTGCGCGAAATCGTGGGCTCCCACGTGGCCCAGAAAGGCTCGTTGGTGAACGAGAAGCTGCTGCGCTTCGACTTTAGCCACTTCACCAAAGTTACCGACGACCAGCTGCGGCAGGTGGAAACGCTGGTCAACCAGCGCATCCGGGAGCAGATTCCGCTGGATGAGCGCCGCAACGTGCCCATCGACGAGGCCAAGAACCTGGGCGCCACGGCGTTGTTTGGCGAGAAGTACGGCGAGTTCGTGCGCGTCATCACCTTCGACCGCGACTTCTCGGTGGAGCTCTGCGGCGGCTGCCACGTGCGCACCACCGGCGACATTGGCTTCTTCAAAATCACGAGTGAAAGTGCTGTGGGCGCGGGCGTGCGCCGCATCGAGGCCGTGACGGCTGAGGCCGCCGAAACCTTCGTAAACCAGCAGCTGGACCTGCTGGCCCAGGTGCGCGAGGCCCTTGGCAACCCCCAGCACCTGCTGCCCGGCATCGAGAAGCAGACCGAGGAAATTGCCACCCTGCGCAAGCAGATCGAGCAATTCGCCCAGCAGAGCATCAACCAGCAGAAAGACCAGCTGGTGGGCCAGGTGAAGGCCTTGCACGGCGTGAACTTCCTGGCCGCCCAGGTGCAGGTAACCTCCGCCGATGGCCTCAAAACCTTGGCCTTCCACCTCCGCCAGTCGGTGCCGAACCTGGTGGCCGTGCTCGGCGCCGAAATCGACGGCAAGCCCCAGCTGGCCGTGATGCTGGCCGACGAGCTGGTGACGGCCGGCAAGCTCAACGCCAGCACCTTGGTGCGCGAGCTGGGCAAGGAAATTCAGGGTGGCGGTGGTGGCCAGCCGTTCTTCGCCACGGCCGGCGGCAAAAACGCGGCTGGTTTGGCGGCTGCCATTGCCAAGGCCGAGGCGCTGGTGGGGGAGAAGCTGGCGTAAGGAACGCAACACTATTTTGCCCACCGCGAAAAAATGATGCGCGCGTGATGTAACAAAATGGGATGTAACAATTTAAATTGTTACATCCCATTTTGTTACATCACGCGTTGCCACCCGAATTGCCAATGCACTATTTGAGTAATTTTTGCCGTACGGCAAGGTCAACTGCAACAATGCCAAGCCGCGGAGTGTGGCATCTCTGCATCGTGTAGTCGGTTGTCTGGCCGCCCCCGCCGGGTGGGGGGGCCCCCCCCCCAATACGTTCAACAGCATCTGAGGGGGCATGAGCAGCACCGATAGTTGGCAGTGTGAGCGGAAGGCAATACTTTTAGTGGCCGATTCAGCAGGTTCTGCTGCGCGCCGTTTTATAGCAATGATTAAGCAACTACTGTTAGGTAGCCTGTTCTGGTTACTCGCCGGCCTGCGACCCGCCGCCGCCCAAACCCTCACCGAGTACTACGCCAGCCAGTCCAGCAACCACAGCAGCTTCGGCTTCGGGGAGGGGCGCGCGCTCCGGGCCGACACCGTGCAAGGAGCCAATGGCGCGGCCGTGCTTTCGCGCTACTATGCATCGGGGCAGAAGCAGGAGGAGGTTTTCTTCCAGAACCTAAGCAGGGGCGAAGTGCATGGTACCCATACCCGCTGGTTTGCCAATGGACAGATCCAGACGCTAGAGGAGTACGTGCATAACCAGCGTCAGGGCCCGCTACTGACCTACTACCCATCGGGCCAGCTGCGCCGCCGCGCTGAATACCAGGAGGGAAAGTTGATGCAGGAAACCTGTTTTTCGGCGGAGCGGCAGCCCCGAGAGTGCGTCGACTATCTGCGCTTCCCCGAATACCCGGGCGGCCTGATGAAGCTGCTGACTACGATTCGGGACCGAACAACTTATCCGCGCCCGTTGATTCGGCAGGGGATTACCGGTAAAGTGCGGGTTGATTTCGTGGTTGACAAAACCGGCACCGTGCAGCGTGCCCGGGTGGTGGAAAGCGTGAATCCGGCGCTGGATGCCGAGGCCCTGCGGGTGGTGAACAGCCTGCGCGGCTGGCAGCCCGGCCGCCTCGACGGGGAGCCGGTGGACGTGGAGTTCTCGCTGCCCGTTACCTTCGCCATCCGCTGATTTTCCTTTATTGAGTTCTATCTTCTCTTAGCTTATGCGCTTTTCTATTCTCCTGCTGACCGCTGGCCTGCTGATAGTTACCATATCCGGCATGGCTCAAACTTCCCCCATCGAATCGGTGCTCTTTCAGGGAGGCACCGATCAGTCCGCCGTCTCGCCCGAAGAGGCCGTGTACCGGGTACACCGGACGGAAGTGCCGGCGCGAACACGCCTGGACAGCCTTTTTTACGTGGCTTCCAAGCGGCTGGCAATGGTGATAATTACTACGTGGCAACCCACCGGCGACACGCTGACCTTGGTGGAGGGCTGGCGGGCCAACGGCAAAAGGAGTTACTCCCGGCCTCAGTTGGGCCATAAAACTCACGGCGAATATTTGGGCTACGACGCGCAGGGGCGCTTGCGCGAAAAGTCTGCCTACGCGGAGGGTAAAAGAGTCGCGACGGAATGTTATGGCGAAACCGGGAGCCCGAGCCCCTGCGGCGACTACCAGTACACGGAAAAAATGCCGGTCTTTCCGGGCGGTCAGCAGGCCCTGCTGTCCTACATCGGCCGTAGCATCCGCTACCCCGGTAAAGCGCTGAAAGAACGGCGGCAGGGCAGAGTCTTCGTAACCTTCGCCGTTGATGAAACCGGCCGGGTACGCGACACACGGGTGGCGGAAGGTATTTCGCCGGAGCTCGATGCGGAGGCCCTGCGCGTACTGAGAGGGCTGCCCCGCTTCGAGCCCGGTCAGCAAAATGGGGAAGTGGTGCCCGTTTATTTTACCGTGCCCGTCACCTTTTCTATCAAGTAATTTCCGCCATTTCAATTTAACCTATGCGCCTTTCTACTCTCATCCTAACAGCCGGCCTGCTCACGGGCCTCGCTACCCCGGCCGCCCGCGCCCAGACGTTTACCGACCCCGGGAGCTACAACAACTTCATCGTGAACGAGCAGCGCACGATGCTGCGCAAAAACCTGCGCTACATCAGCAAGGCGGCCCACTCCGACAACGAGAAAAAAGTAGAAGCCCGCCGCCTCGACGTGGTGAAGCAGAACGAAGTCTCGCTCAAAGCCTTGGCTAAGCTACCCGCTTTCGAGGGTGACAAGGACTTCAAGGAAAATGCCACCGAGGCATTTTATCAGATGCTGAAGGTGTACTCCGTCGATTACAAGCAGATTGATATGCTGGCCGCCACCCGCACGGCCACCGTGGAAAATATGGAACGCTACTTCCAGCTTCAGGAAGTAGCCGATGCCAAGCTCAAAATGGTGAACGACAGCGTGAATGCAGCGCAAAACCGTTTTGCCCGGCGCCACGGCATGACGCTCAGCAAAAGCGCCGAGGACGACAAGCTGGAACAATACCTGGTGCAGGTAAACGAGGTGAATGCTTACCAGCACCAAGTGTTTCTGGCCCAGTTCCGCATCGAGAAGCCCAGTGCCCGCCTCACCGACGCCATCAGCGCCCAGGATGCCGCGGCGTTTGAGGCCGCCCGCGCGGCCCTGCAAACCGACGCCCGCACGGCCCTGGCAGCGCTGGCCACCATTCCGGCCTTCCGGAGCAAAGACGGCCAGTACCGCGACGCGGCCCGCAACCTGGTGAAATTCTACGACGGAATGTGCGCCGACCAGTTCGTGAAGATGACCGACCTGCTCACCCGCAAGGACAAGCTTACGGCCGCCGACGTGAAGCTCTTCAACGGCCTCATCAACCAGTACAACACCCAGAACCAGAAGCTGGTGGCCGCTTACAACCAGGCCGGCAACAACTTCCAGGCTGCCTACGTGCCGGTATTCAACGACTGAGTGAACGGGTTTTCGCTGCCAACAATAAGAACGTCATGCTGAGCGGAAGGAAGGATTCTCTCACGTAACAACGATCCGTGCTCACGTGAGAGGATCCTTCCCTCCGCTCAGCATGACGTTCTTAATTGTTGGCAATTGGCAACCAGTACTGGCAACCGGCAACTGGCTATTCAGGCTATCCTGGTTACCTTAGCAGCCACAATCAGCGACATCAGCCGCGAAACCAGCGGTACTCTGCGATTCAATGGACGACAACATCAAAGCCAAATACCAGCCCGTCATCGGCTTGGAGGTGCACGCCCAGCTGCTCACGCGCAGCAAAATGTACTCCTCGGATGAGAACGAGTACGGCGCCCTGCCCAACCACAACCTGAGCGTGATTACGCTGGGCCACCCCGGTACGCTGCCCAAGGTGAACTACTCGGCCGTGGAATTCGCCATGAAAATGGGCCTGGCCACCAACTGCCACATCCGGCGCGACAACCTCTTTGCGCGCAAAAACTACTTCTACCCCGACCTGCCCAAGGGCTACCAGATCACCCAGGACAAAACCCCCATCTGCCACGACGGGCACGTGGAAATCCGCCTGGCCGACGGCTCAACCAAGCAAATCGGCGTCACGCGCATTCACATGGAGGAAGACGCGGGCAAGAGCATGCACCTGGCCGGCGAAGTGGAAACGCTCGTGGATTTGAACCGGGCGGGCGTGCCGCTGATTGAAATCGTGAGCGAGCCCGACATCCGCACCTCGGAGGAAGCCTACGCCTACCTGGCCGAAATCAAGAAGCTGGTGGAGTACCTGGGCATCTGCGACGGCAACATGGAGGAAGGCTCTTTGCGCTGCGACGCCAACGTGAGCGTGATGCTGCACGGCGCCCCCGAGTTTGGGGTGAAGGTGGAGGTGAAGAACATGAACTCCTTCCGCAACGTGCAGCGGGCCATCGAGTACGAGATTGAGCGGCAGATTGCGCTGGTGGAAGCCGGCGAAATCATCGACAGCGAAACCCGGGGCTTCGACGCGGCCACCGGCACCACCAACGGCCAGCGCAGCAAGGAGACGCTCAACGACTACCGCTACTTCCCGGAGCCCGACCTGCCGCCCGTTATCATTGATGATGCCTGGCTGCACCGCATCCAGCAGCAAATGCCCGCGCTGCCCCAGCAGCTCTACGCCCGCTTCACCGGCGAACTGGGCCTTTCCGACTACGACGCCTCGGTGCTCACGGCCGAGAAGGACGTGGCTCTGTACTTCGATGCGCTGACCCGCCTCACGCCCAACGCCAAAGCGGCCGCCAACTGGGTAACTGGCCCCGTAAAGGCGTTTCTGAATGAGCGCGCCCTCACCCTCGACCAGTTCCCGCTCACCACTCAGCACCTGGCCGATATCATCGGGCTCATCGACGCGAACAAGGTGGGCCAGTCGGTAGCCAGCAAGCAGCTGTTCCCCTACCTGCTCGATAACCCGGCCCAAACTGCCGCCGCCGCCGCCGAGGCCCAGGGCCTGTTGCAGCAGCCCCAGGACAGTGGGGCGCTGGAAGCCATGATTGCGCAGGTATTGGCCGCCAACCCGGCCAAGGTGGCCGAGTATCGGGCCGGCAAAAAGAGCCTTACCGGCATGTTCATGGGCGAGCTGATGAAGCTCACGGGTGGCAAAGCCGACCCCAAACTGGCCAACCAGCTCCTGCGCCAGTACCTTGACGCCTAGCGTCTCAGGGCCGCGTATCAGGCAGTGAGCCAGTAGACATGGGTTATTTCAACGACGCCACCGGCCCGGCCGATGGCGTCGTTGCCGTTTGAATGCGCGTCTGCTGTCACTTGCCCCGAGGCGGGGGAAAGCGCGTCGGCAAAACCAGTATATTACCCGCTGCTACCTACGTTCCCTCTCATGCGCGGCTTCTGCTTCGGACTTCTGTTTCTCCTGCTGTCGGGCGGCTGTCAGCGCCTGGGCGCGCCGGCCGAACCCGGTGCCGCCACGGCCAACCGCCAGGATACCCGCCCTCCGGCCCCGGATTTCACCCTGCCCACGGCCGCCGGCGACTCGCTCACGCTCAGCAGCCGGCGCGGCAGCTTCGTACTGCTCGATTTTCGGGCCGCCGACTGCGCCGATTGCCGGGCCGAAAACGCCAACCTGCGTAAGATGTACGGGCAGTTCCGGAGCCGGGGTCTGGCCATCGTGAGCGTGTGGGCAAATTCCGACCCGGCCGAATGGCGGCGGGCCGTAGCCGCCGATTCGCTGGCCTGGCCCCAGGTGCTCGACCGGCCGGCGAATCCGGTAGCGCAGGCCTACGCGGTGGATGCCCGGCCCGCCACCGTGCTGCTCGACCCCCACGGCCACGAGCTGGCCCGTAACCTGCACGGCCGCGACCTGGGCCAGAAGATAGCGGAGTATATTCCGCTGGATTAGGAGCGTGGGCAGCTACGCCCGTGATGGTCGCTCGAAAAGGTGACGGTGGTGTTAGGTGTCATTGCCTGGGAAAGCCCCGTTGAAGTAGCCGCGCCAATGGCTGCCATAAGTGGCGGGCGGGCAGGGGAACCGTTCGGGCAGGGTGGGGGTTAGGGCGGGGCTGGCAAATTCGACTGAATTAGGCAACTTGCGGTCCGTTTGTTTGTCCTTTGCCCCATACCCCGGCCCATCGCGGGCCGGTTTGCTCCCCGATTGATGACCCACATGAAGAGCCTGCTCTATTTTGGTGCCCTGCTGGGCATGACCAACGCCTGCAACAAGAACACCCCGCCCACCACCACCGGCAATACCCCGGACGCCGCCGGTTACCAGCTCAGCGGCCAGCTCCGCAACGCGCCCGCCGGCACCAAAATATACCTGGCCGAACTGGGCGAAACCCAGTTCGTATCCCGCGACACGGCCACCGTGGACGAGAAGGGTCAGTTCAAATTCAGCGGCACCGTGCCCGAGGCTGGCCTGTATCAGGTAAGAACTACCGACCAGAACCAGGCCCTGGTGGTGCTCAGCAACGGCAGCCGCGTGGAGCTGACCGGCGACGCCCAGCAGCTGCCCGCCACCTACACCGTGAAAGGTTCCCCCGATTCGGAGCTGCTGCGCACCATCAACCAGCAGCTCTCGGCCAGCCAGCAGCAGCTGCAGCAGCTGATGCCCCGCCTGGAGCAGCGCTACGCCGCTGCCGCCCAGGCTGGCCGCACCGATTCTATGCAGGCCATCCAGCAGCAGGCTCAGGCCCTCCAGAGCCAGGGCCAGCAGCAGGTGTTGCGCCTGATTCGCCAGAACCCGGGCTCCATCGTGTCGGGTTTCGTGGTGGCCAACGTGCTCAACCCCGACGAGAACTTCGCCCTGGCCGATTCGGTGGCCACCCAGCTCAAAGCCAGCCAGCCCAACTCCCGCTACACCAAGAGCCTGGTGACGCGCCTGGCGGGCCTGCGCACCACGGCCCTGGGCTCCACGGCCCCCGAAATCAGCCTGGCTACGCCGGCCGGCCAGCCCCTGGCCCTCACCAGCCTGCGCGGCAAGTACGTACTCATCGACTTCTGGGCCAGCTGGTGCGGCCCCTGCCGCCAGGAAAACCCCAACGTGGTGCGGGCCTACAACAAGTACAAGAACAAGGGCCAGGGCTTCGAAATCTACGGCGT
The DNA here is from genome assembly GCF_003583925.1 of Hymenobacter rubripertinctus. Lineage (GTDB taxonomy): Bacteria > Bacteroidota > Bacteroidia > Cytophagales > Hymenobacteraceae > Hymenobacter > Hymenobacter rubripertinctus. The sequence goes on from NZ_QYCN01000045.1 coordinate 35,534, forward strand.
GAGCTTCGACCAGGACCGGGGCAAGTGGCTCAAGGCCATCGAAGCCGACCAGCTCACCTGGAAGCACGTTTCGGACCTGAAAGGCTGGGAATCGGCCGCCGGCCAGACCTACGGCATCAAGTCCATCCCGGCCTCCATTCTGCTCGACCCCCAGGGCCGCATCGTGGGCAAAAACCTGCGCGGCGCGGAGCTGGAAGCCAAACTGGCCTCGGTGCTGAAGTAGGGAACAGGCTTAGGCAAGCACGTCATCCTGACGCAGGAAGGATCCTCTCCCGTAGAAACGAGCCGTTGTAGTGGCTGCTCTTACGGGAGAGGATCCTTCCTGCGTCAGGATGACGTGCGTTTTTGTGCCTACACCCCAAACATGCGCTGTACGGCTTGCCAGAGCTTCTTTTTGCGGCCGTCGTCGTATTCGAGTATTTCTATTTCGCTGGCTCCCAGGAAGGCCGTGTCACCGTAGAGCAGGACGGGCTCGTAGGGCTGAGTGGTGTACACGGCTACGTCGAGCAGGTTTTTGCCGAAGGCCAGGAACTGCCGGGCCGCCAGGTGCTGGCGCAGGCTGCACAGGGCCACCGGGAATTTTTCGTGCTCCACGTTCACCAGCACCACGTCTTCCATAATCAGGCGCAGGGCCTTGAGCAGGTTGTTGAGAAACACGTTGCGCGGTAGCTTGCGGAACTGGTCGGGCGAAACGCGCACCAGCACCACGAGGCCGCCCGCGTTGCTGCCCAGGGTGGAAAACGGTACGCCCGCCACCGGCGACTGGGTGGGTGTGGGCTGCACCCGCCCCGGCTGGGAGGGCGGCGCGGCCGGGGCCGCCGGCAACGGACCCAGCGTGAGCGTCACGGCCGCCCGCTTGGCCGGCACAACAGCGGCAGCCGGCGGGGTGGTGGCCGCTGCTGGTGGCACCGAGGCGGCCGCCACAACCGGAACGGCTGGGGGCAGCGCTGGTACCGGCGGTGGTGTCGCAACTACTGGCGTTGTCGGAACTGCGGCGGAAGGAACCGAAACAGGGGGGGGCAGCGCAGCGGCGGTCGGAGTTGGCACAGCGGGCGGCCTGGTAGCGGCGGCTGGTGCCACGGCCGGTGCGGCGGGCGGCAGCGGAGCCGGCTGTAGCATCGGGGGCACGCTTGGGGCCGCTACCGCCGCCGGTGCCGTGTCCGCCGCCGGCTCCGCCACCACGTACAGGGAAGCCTCGGTGTAGAAGTTCTGGTAGAAGGCGAGGGTGGCAGCGTTATCCATACAAATCGGCAAAAAGAAAGCGAATGGGCAGTGCCCGGCCCGCAGCCCGGCGGTCCTAACCGGCGGAACAGCCGGGTGAATAGGAATGACGTTCCTGTTTTTACGCACTACGCACTACGCACTACGCACTACGCACTACCCGACGAGTCTTCTTCGGCGGCTTGGGCTACCAGGTCGAAGAGGGCTTTAAGCTCGGTGGCGTCCTGGGGAGCCATGCGGCCGCCCAGCACCAGGCGGAGCTGGCGGCGGCGCAGGGCTCCGTCGTAGAGGGCCACTTCCTCGGGCGTTTCGGCAATGGCGTCCGGCACGTCAATCGGGCGGCCCGACTGGTCTACGGCCACGAAGGTGAAGAAGGCTTCGTTGGATTTTACCTTGGTGCCGTTCGGGATGTCCTCGGCCCACACGTCGATGTGCACTTCCATGCTGGAGCTGAATGAGCGCGTGACCTGGGCTTCGAGCGTCACTACGCTGCCCAGCTTGATGCCCTGCCGGAACGAGACGTTATCGACCGAGGCCGTAACGACGATGCGGTTGGAGTGGCGCTGGGCCGAAATGGCGGCGGCTACGTCCATCAGGTGCATCATGCGGCCGCCCATCAGGTTGTTGAGCGTATTCGTGTCGTTGGGCAGCACCAGCTCGGTCATCCGAACGAACGAGTCTTTTACGGGCTTTTGTTTGCGCAGCATTATCGGGTAGTTGAAATCAGCGAAGAAAGAGCAAAGGTAAGCGGCGAATGAGTGACTCATTCACCAACTCATTCCCCGCCGCCCCAGCCGGCTTTGCCCAGCAGGGGCACGAAACGGAACTCTTCCAGCTCCTGGCGCGAAAATGCGTCCTCACTTTCGCGCACCACGCGCAGCATCCGCTGGCTGGTTTCGTCGCCCACGGGAATAATCAGGGTGCCGCCGATGCGCAGCTGGCGCAGCAGGGGGCGGGGCAGGGTGGGCGCGCCGGCCGTAACGATAATCTTATCGAAGGGCGCGTGCGCGGGCAGGCCCAGCGAACCATCGCCGCAGAACAGGTGGGCCGGGCGCTGCAGGGCGGCCAGGCGGCGGGCGGTACGCTCGAACAGCACCGGGTTGTACTCGATGCTGAACACCTGGGCCGTGAGCTCCAGCAGCACGCAACACTGGTAGCCCGAGCCGGTCCCGATTTCGAGTACCTGATCCTGGGGCCGGATGCCGAGCAGCTCCGTTTGGTAGGCCACCGTGTAGGGCTGGGAAATCGTCTGGCCCTCGCCGATGGGAAACGCTTTGTCGTGGTAGGCGTGGGGCTGGAAGGCCGAGGCGAAGAACTGGTGGCGCGGCACCGCACCGATGGCGGCCAGCACCCGCTCGTCGCGGATGCCCTTGCGGCGCAGCTCTTCCACCAGCGCGCGGCGCATTCCTCGATGGCGATACGTATCAGCGTGCATGGCAGGCGGGAAAAAAGCGGCCGGAAATCGGCCGGGAAGCGGCGACAATATCGGCCGGCGGCCGGATAGCGGGTATTTCCTACCTTTGCCCAGCTCCGAAAAAATGGCTCCGGCCACCTTACTGGGCAGAAGCCGAAGCGTAAAACTACGTCTTCAGCCCCAAAAAAACATTCCGGCGGCCAAGCTGGTCCGCGTAGTTCTCCTGCCCTTGATTCGTACTCTCCAAAAACTGAAGCTGATAGCCGCCGACTTCGGGGCGGCCCTGCTGGCGTGGGTATGTTTTTTTCTGCTGCGCAAGTACCTGCTGCGCGAAATCAGCGCCGACTACCACCTGGCCGCCGACGCGGCCTTCCTGGCGGGCGCGGCCCTGATGATTGCCGCCTTCTGGACCGGCCTCTACGCCCTGCTGGGTGAGTACAACGACATTTTCCGCAAGTCGCGCCTGGGCGAAGTCATCCGCCTGGGCCGGGTGTCGCTGCTCGGGGCCGTCATCATCTTCTTCGTGCTGCTGCTCGACGACCAGGGGGTGCAGAACTACCGCAATTACTACAAAACCATTTCGGCCTATTTCCTGCTGCACTTCACCATTACGGCCGTGCTGCGGCTCTGGGCCGTGAGCAGCGTGCAGCGGCTGGTGCGCGGGGGCGTTATCAGCTTCAATACGCTGCTGGTGGGCTCGGGCGTGCTGGCCCGCGACACGTTCCAGGAGCTGCGCCGCACCGGCCGCCACCTGGGCCTGCAACTGGTCGGTTTCACGCCCCTCGGCAACGCCCCCGTGGATGAGCAGCTGGCCGCCGAGCTGCCCGCCCGCGGCACCTACCAGCACCTGCCCGCCCTTATCGAAACGCTCAATATCGAGCAGGTCGTTATTGCCATCGAACCCGGGGAGCACCGCGTGATTGAGGAAATTCTGACCCTGCTGGAGGGCACTACGGCCCGCGTGAGCATCCTGCCCGACCTCTACCAGATGCTGCTGGGCTCGGTGAAGGTGAGCCACGTGTTCGGCACGCCTCTGATCGAAATCAAGCAGGATTTGCTGCCCCTCTGGCAGGTGGTGGCCAAGCGCGTGCTGGACGTGGTGGCCTCCAGCCTGTTTCTGCTGCTGGCCTGGCCGGTGTACGCCTTCACGGCCATCATGGTGAAGCTGTCCTCGCCGGGACCGGTATTTTACTCCCAGGAGCGCATCGGGCGGCATGCCGAGCCCTTCCGCATCTATAAGTTTCGCTCCATGTTCGTCGATGCCGAGAAGCAGGGGCCGGCCCTGAGCTCCGACCACGACCCGCGCATCACCAAGTGGGGCCGCTTCATGCGCAAGGTCCGCCTCGATGAGCTGCCCCAGTTCTGGAACGTCATCAAAGGCGACATGAGCATCGTGGGACCCCGCCCGGAGCGCCGCTTCTTTATCGACCAGATTGTGCAGCTAGCGCCCCACTACCGCCACCTGCACCGCGTGCGCCCCGGCCTCACCAGCCTCGGCCAGGTAAAATACGGCTACGCCGAAACCGTGGCCCAAATGGTCGAGCGCCTTAAATTCGACATCCTCTACATCGAGAACATGAGCCTGGCCATGGACTTCCGGGTGCTGCTGTACACGTTGAAAATTATTATTGAAGGGCGGGGTAAATAAAATCACAGATGTTGCAGATGTTGCAGATGAAAAGGATTCGTTCTGATGAGGATTCGTTCTGATGAGGATTCGTTCTGATGAGGATTCGTTCTGATGAGGATTCGTTCTGATAAGGATTCGTTCTGATAAGGACTCGTTCTGATAAGGATTCGTTCTGATGAGGATTCGTTCTGATGAGGATTCGTTCTTTTGAAGTGGGTATGGCTATGGAGGAGTTTAAGTATCAGGAGTTAACTAAAGGAGTTATTGGGGCGGCTATGCGGGTGCACACGCAGATGGGGATTGGGTTTCCAGAGGTGGTGTATCAACGTTGCCTGGCGGTGGAGTTGCGAATGAGTGGGTTGGCGTTTGAGCGGGAGTTGGAAATGCCGTTGTTCTACCGAGACGAAAAGGTCGGTAGCCGCCGGGTTGATATTTTAGTAGAAAGGGTTGTGCTGGTAGAACTGAAAGCGGTGAGCGAGGTTACCGCCCTGCACCACGCCCAAGTCCTGAATTACCTCAACGCTTACCAACTGGAAGTTGCCCTACTCCTGAATTTCGGCACTCCCCGCCTCACCTACAACCGCTTCGTCAGGTCCCCCCGCCGCACCTAAACCACCATCCCCAGAACGAATCCTCCCCAGAACGAATCCACATCAGAACGAATCCACATCAGAACGAATCCTTCTCATCTGCACCATCTGTAACATCTGCGATTTATGTTTACCGGCATCATTGAAACCCTGGGTACCATTGCCGCCGTGCGGCGCGAGGGCACCAACATCCATTTCACGGTGGAATCTGACTTCGCTTCGGAGCTCAAAATCGACCAGAGCGTGGCCCACGACGGCGTGTGTCTGACGGTGGTAGCCGTGGACGCTGCGCCCGGCACCCACGTCGTGACGGCCATCGACGAGACGCTGCAAAAGACCAACCTGAGCCAATGGGTGCCCGGCCGCCGCGTGAACCTGGAGCGCTGCCTGGCCGCTAACGGCCGCTTCGACGGCCACATCGTGCAGGGCCACGTCGATCTGACGGCTACCTGCGAATCGGTGGAGGACCAGAACGGCTCCTGGCTCTACCACTTCCGCCACGAAACCGGCCCCGGCCGCGTGACGGTGGAAAAAGGCTCCATCTGCATCAACGGCACCAGCCTCACCTGCTTCAACAGCACCGACGACGGCTTCAGCGTCGCCATTATTCCCTACACCTACGAGCACACCACGTTCCAGGACCTGCGCCCCGGCGACCGGGTGAACCTGGAGTTCGACATCGTGGGCAAGTACGTGGCCAGGCTGCTCGGGCGGTAGGGGTGGGCTATGCACATGAGCTTTAGAAAGCGTTGGTTTGGAAGGCTGATGGCCCTGCCAGTACTTGTTCTGTGCGGGATACTCAACGTGCTGAACGTTGCGTCTGCCCGGCCATTAGGGCAACTGGAAAATCTGCCGGCCCTACTGAGTATTGTATTATTGTTCGCACTGCTTGTCGGTTTATTACTCGTTACCCGCCGCTTTTACCGGCGGCTTCCGGACATGATTAACTGGCTTTTCTTGCTGGTAATGGTGCCCGCCACTTACTTGGTCGCTAGCCTTTGTCAGCATGGTATCGACGCCTCCCGCAACCCACAGGACTTCGAGCACCTGTTCAACGATGTGGATTTCGTCCTCGTCGTACCTATACTGTTAGTGGCCCTGCTGCTGTTGGGCTGGGCTTTCGACAACGTAAAAAACCGGATTAGTTAGGGGAAAATGTAAGTTCGACTGTCCCCTTCCAGTACTATGCGCTATCTGTTACTGACCTGACGCCGCTGGGCATGAACAACACGGGCGTCCTGACGGACAGCCGCATCGTGGCGAACCTGGCCTACGGCTACCACAACTACACCTTCGGGGAGGGAAACGCGAACGAGCCGCTCCGGAATGATACGCGGGAGCTGGCAAACTACGCGGGAGCCGGGGCCGTGTATTCCACCGTGGCCGACTTGGCTAAGCTGGTGCAGGCCCTGCACGATAACCGCCTGCTCCGGCCCCAAACCACCCAACGGCTCCTGACCCAGCCCCAGCAGCCCGGCTTTGTTGATTACGCCCGGGGCCGCCCTACCATCGGTTTCTACCACAACGACCGCACATTTTCCCGCCCGGTGCTGGAGCGCCGCGGCAGCATCGACGGCTTCAACTCGCTGCTGCTCACCACGCCCGACTTCACCACTGCCGTCATCATCCTCTGCAACACCGATACCGGCGACCTGGAAAAAATCGGGGATGCCGTATTCAACGCCCTTCAGTGAGCGGCCGGTGGGCCGGGGCGCTAAAGAAGCTTTCTGCTGCCCGCCAGGCGGTTTCATCCCGGAGCACGTCGCCGGGGCGGGAGCCGTTGCCGAGCAGGTAGCCACCCCAGGGAATTGCCAGGTAGGCGGCCGTGAGCTGGAGCGTTTCGTGCAGGGGGCGGGCTTCCTCGGCCGGGCCGCTGCTGGCCACCACGGCCCAAAAGGTTTTGCCCCGCATCTGCGCCCTGAACTTCAGGCGGGGCGTGCGCAGCCAGGCGCTCCAGTAATCGAGGTAGTGCTTGGCGGGGGTAGAGAGGGTGTACCAGTAGAGGGGCGACACCAGCACGATATCAGTAGCCGCCAGCGTGGCGTCGAGCAGCGTTTTTTCGGGGCCGGCGGGCGCGGGATACGAAGCATCGTGGCGCAGATCCACGAAGGGTGGCAGGTCGAAGTCGGGCAGAAACAGCCACTGCTGCTCCGTCGCGGCCGGCAGAAACTCGGCGGCGCGGCGAGCCAGCAGCTCGCTGTTGCCGGCGTGGCGGGTGCTGCCGAGCAGGAACAGGAAGCGGCGGTTGGGAGCGTCGGGCATAAGCAACCGGGCAACGTGTACCCTGGCGAAAGAAATATGGAAAATAGGGTACAACCTTGTACCTTATTTCTGAAAAAAACTTTCATAAGGTACACAACGCCCGCCTATGCCTCGTCCAGCCATTCGCTCCACTTCGTTGCTGGCCGAGGTGCGGCGCTATTTCGGGTTGCCCCAATGGGAGCTGGCGGCATTTCTGGGCGTGAGCTCCGAGCTGGTCAAGCACATCGAAGCGGGGCGGCGCAGCCTCAGCGGCCCGGTGCTGCTACGCCTCAACGAGCTGGCCTGCCTGCTACCGGCCCACCCGGAGTCCATTGCTGCGGTTGCGCCTGATAGCCCGGGGCCGTCGTTTGCCGGGCCGCCCGAAGCCGCGCCCGTGCTGGCCCGCCTGGATGTGTGCCAGCACCGGGCCGCCCAACAGCGCCGCCAGCTGGCCCGCCTGACTGCGGCCCTGGCGTTGGCCCGGCGCTGGGAGCAAGCCTTACCGGAGTTGCTGACCACTGCCCCGGCCCCGGCCGATACGTCGGCGGGGGCGGCCCGGCGGCGACGGTGGCTGGCGGCCCGGGCGCAGGAAACGGCGGATGCGCTGGGTCCCGCCGCCGCCGCCCGCTACCACTTGCTGCGGGTACGGCTGGAAGCGCTGGAAGCGGAAGCCGCCGCGCTCCGGACCCTGCTGCCGGCCGACGTATGAGCGGCCCCTCAACCGTAACGGGGCCGGTTGCCTAGGCCTGGGTAGCAATTTCCCCCGCTTATATCGAAACGCGAAGCAGTAGAACCCACCCCTGGCGACAAACTCTGCGCGCGCCGCAACGAAGACGCGGCGAGGTTGAATCGTCCGTCGCTTTGAAAAAGTGCCTGTTCCGGCACGACTGGCCGTCGCCGACCCGCTGAGCCCCCAGGCGGGGGTATGGTTTGCGCGGCGGCTTCAGGGGGCTTTCCACCAACCATTCTTCCGTATCTTTTGCCCTCACTTAACCCAATTACCCTATGACCCTCTTACGCAAGCGGCTCCCAAATGAGTCATCCGCTCAGTCTGCTGCCCAGATGCACGCCGCCGTAGAGCGCTTCGCTACAGCAAACCCGAATGCGGAAGCCAGCCATTTTTTCAGCAAGCAGCAACTGACTAAGTTGTTGGATCAGCCCAACTGTGTGGGCATCCGGGTGTATCTGGGCCTGGACGAGCAGCAGCAGCCCCAACTCGTGGCCGTGGGTACCGATGCCCTGCTGAGCGATATGCTGCGCGGCCACGTGGTAGCAACCTCTCCGGCAACCGCCACTACTTCGGGCGGCCGGCTCATGGACAAGCCACAGGCGGCGCAATGGACCGCTAATCACCGGCGAAGCGTAGCGGGGCAAGACGCATTTTTTGGCTTCCTTTTCGAAGAGCACTCCTTGGCAACGCTGTTGGACGATGAATGCCAGGGGATGCGTTTGCATTACGCAATCGATGAGCAGGAGCGCCTCGTTGTTGTGCCCTCACGCATCGAAAAGGCCGCCCCTGCTCCGATAGAGCTTTTGTCACTTGATTTTCCTCCCTGCCCGCCTTGCTGCTCCCCGGAGGACTGGTGGACGCTGTTAGGCTTTTCGCTCAACCAGGACGGGCCACGCCGCCAAAAACTGCGGGTTTCAACGGCGTCTCGGACCAAGCAGACGGTTTAAATGCAGCCCGCCAAGGGTTCAAGCAGTAACTCGCCTTTTTCCAACCCTTCTTTTTTTCATGAAATACAAATCAGTCCTTTTGCTCCTGGCTGGCCTGGGTGCCGGCAGCGTGCTGGGCGTAAGCTGCCAGAAGTCGGAGCAGGCCGTACCGGCCGCTAACCTGGCCCAGATGGAAGGCTTCAATGCCAAGGCCGGGGCAGCAATTACGCTCAGCAATGCCCAGAAATGGGTGCAGAGTTACCGAACCAGCCCGGCCGTCAGCAAGGGCGGCTCGCTGGCCTATTACCTGGGCAACCAGGCCTTCAAACTGGTCCAGGACCAGCCCGGCTGCGTAGGCATCCGCTTTTACAACGCCATTGATGCGAACGGCGACCAAACCATCGTGTATGTAGGCGTTGACAAAAACGGCCGCGACATGATCCCCCGCAAAGACGAGGCAGGCAACCCCGTGTACGCGAGCGGCGTGGTGGGCGATAGCGCGGAGAGGTGCCCGCCCATGTGCGATGATACCACCCCGCTGTTGGACTTGACCAGCGTTCCAGCGCAGTAACCAGCGGCACAGCGGCCCAATACCCAGTGGCCCCACCGGTCCGGGGGCTTGCGGGCCGGTCGTTACGGGACCGAACCGAACCCTTCCCGTAGCGCGTCCAACTGACTGGTACCAACCACGACCGGCCCAAACGCCGAAAAGCCTGCTGGGCCGCTGGATGTGATGTTTGCGAAACCGCTACAGCGGTTGGTCGATACAGAAAAGAGCCCGCTGGCCCCTTGGGGTCAACGGGCTTTTTTTGGCGCTGGCGGGGCAAACGGCCTTTTCTCACCTGGCGTCCCGGTGAGGGGGGGCTACCAACCCAATCAGCCTGCCAGTTCTGCCTCCCGGGGCCAGAAGCGGGCGGCCAGGTGCTGGTAGGCGGTAGCGCCGGCCCAGGCCGTGAGCGTGCCCAGCAGGGCGCCGGCCAGCACGTCGGAGGTGTAGTGGGCGGCCAGGTAGATGCGGCTGTAGCTCACGGCCACGGCCCAGGCAAACAGCAGCCCCTTGGCCACCCGGAAGCGCCGGGGCAGTACCAGGGCCATGAATACGGCCAGGACGAAGGCGTTGGCGGCGTGGGAGGAAATGAAGCCGAACTGGCCCCCGCAGCCGTTCACCAGGTTGAGCGTGGCCGACAGGTCGGGGTTGTGGCAGGGGCGCAGGCGGCCGAAGTAAGGCTTGAAGAAGCGGCTGGAAATGGCATCGGCCAGGCCCACGCTCAGCAGCAGCAGTGGCACCAGCAGCCGCACGCGGCGGCCGTAGTAGTAGCCCAGCACCACAATCAGCAGGAAATACGCCGGAAACCAGACGAAGCGCTCGGTGAAAAACACCATCCACTTATCCAGCAGGGGAGTGCGGTGGGAGTTGGCCGCCACCAGCAGCCAGCGGTCGAGGGCCTGCAACTGTTCCATCACCGGCCGGCGGGGTTAGCGGTGGCGGGGTCGGGGGTGGGGCCGGTGGCCGCGCTGGCGTGCAGCCAGTCGAGGCCGGGGCGCAGGTACTGCTGGGTGGCGGCTTCGGGCGAGCCGGGGGCGGGGGGCTGGTTGTAGTGCCACTCGGCCTGGGGCGGCAGGCTCATCAGGATACTTTCGGTACGGCCGCCGGTTTCGAGGCCGAAGCGGGTGCCCCGGTCGATGGCCAGGTTGAACTCGGCGTAGCGGCCCCGGCGCACCAGCTGCCACTTTTTCTGCGCTTCGGTGTGGGGCTCATTGGCGGTTTGGCGCAACAGCGCGCAGTAGCTGCGGCCGTACACCTCGCCCACGGCCCGCACGAAGGCAAACAGGCTGTCGGCGTCGGCCTCATGGCCGACCACCAGCCGGTCGAAGAAGATGCCGCCCACGCCCCGGGTTTCCCGGCGGTGCGGGATGTAGAAGTACTCGTCGGCCCACTTTTTAAAGCGCGCGTAGTAGCCGGCGCCGTGCTGCTGGCACACCTCGGCAATCTGCTCGTGAAACCAGCGGGCCTGGGCCACGTCCACGTAAATGGGCGTCAGATCGAGGCCGCCGCCGAACCACGCTTCGCCGTTGCCGGCCTCGAAATAGCGCACGTTCATGTGCGAAATCGGGGCCATTGGGCTGCGCGGGTGCTGCACCACGCTCACGCCGGTGGCGAAGTAATCGGGTGAGGGCATGAGCAGCTGCCGGGCCGCGGCGTCGCTCATGCGGCCCTCTACGGCCGAGAAGTTCACGCCGCCTTTCTCGATGATAGTACCCTCGGTGAGCACCCGCGAGCGGCCCCCGCCCCCGCTGTGGTGCTGCCAGGCATCTTCGCGGAAGCGGCCGGTGCCGTCGGTGGCTTCGAGCTGCTGGCAGAGCCAGTCCTGAAACAGGCGCATCCAGCCTTCCACGGTGTCGCGGAAGCGGGGCAGGCCGGTGGGCGGGGCGGGAAACGGGGCGAGGGCGGAAGCGGGCAAATCGGGCAAATCGGACATTAAGGCAAAGGTAAATAAAACCGCCGGCCGGAACTCCCCTCTTGCCCCACCCAGCAGGGGCTGCTGGCTGACTGTTGAGCCATTCTGAAGCCGAATCAGTTTTCAGCGGTAGTAGCGTGGCGTGGAGTCCGGACCCTGTGAACCCCGCCAGCTGCCGGGCATCCTGCAAAGGCTTGCACCAAGCGTTTTTGTCACGACTCTAACGAAGATGGCTTCGGCTATGAACGGTTACCGAGTCAGGGTACACTATTCATGCTGGCGTTGCGCCTGCCCCCCGGCCCTACGCCGCCTAGTCCGAAAGCAGCATGGAAAATATCCCGGTAAAGCCCACTCAGGCCGAGTTAGAAATTCTTCAGGTGTTATGGCAGCATGGGCCGGCCACCGTTCGGTTCGTGAACGAGGTGCTGAGTCAGCGTCGGGAAGTAGGGTATACCACCACCCTGAAGTGGTTGCAGTTGATGACGGAGAAGAAGCTCGTGCTCCGGCACTACGACAACCGGCCGCATACGTACCAGGCCGCCATCCAGAAGGAGGAAACGCAAAGCCTGCTGCTGGACCGCTTTATTGAGGCAGCTTTCGGGGGCTCGGCAGTCAACCTGGTGCTGCGGGCCATTGGCAAAGGCAAGAACACGCGCGAAGAACTGGACCGGATTAGAAAGTTACTCGATCAGATGGACTCCACCCCCGCAAACGACCAAGACCATGACAGCTGACGTTCTCCCCTTTGCATCGGTTGCCCTCGTGCGCGCGGCCGGCTTCACGCTCCTGCACTCCCTGTGGCAGGGGGGGCTGGTGGCCCTGCTCACGGCGGCCTTGCTGGCGGGCCTGCGCCATCGGCCGGCCCAACTCCGCTACCCGGTAACGGCCCTGGCACTGCTGGCCGTTACCGGGCTGGCCGTCCTCACCTTTGGCTACTATTACTGTCAGGCCGCCCCGACCCTGACGCCCTCCGACCTGGCTGCTCCGGCTCTTTCCGCCGCCGCACCGGCGGCCGCTGCCGGCCAGCTGGCGGTGTCTTCCGGCCACCACCTGGGCACCAACGATACCCTGGTTGGCCTGGCTGCTCGACTGCTGGTGGTGGGCTCTCGCCAGGCGGAGCAGCACCTGCTCACGCTGGTTGGCCTCTGGGCGTTGGGCGTGCTGGGCATGAGTGTACGCTTCGCCATGGGAATTGCCTATACCCAGCGGCTAAGACGGCATCAGGTGGTTTCGCTGCCTGCCCGCTGGCAGAAGCGGGTGAACGAGTTGGTGCAGCGGGCCGGGCTGCGGCAATCGGTGCGCGTGCTGGCTTCCGGGCTCGTGGCCACCCCCGTTGTAATCGGACACTTTAAGCCGCTTATCCTCGTGCCGCTGGGGGCCGTATCCGGCTTGTCGGCACCGGAGCTGGAAATGATCTTCGCCCACGAAATCGGCCACATCGCGCGGCGGGACTATCTGGTCAACGTCCTGCAATCCGTCGCTGAAGTGGTGTTCTTCTACAACCCGGCAGTCTGGTTTTTATCGGCCGGCCTCCGGACGGAGCGCGAAAACTGCTGCGACGATCTGGCCACGGAATTGTGCGGCAACCCCTTGCTGCTGGCCCGGGCACTGGCGTCGCTGGCGGAATGGACCTATGCCAACCGGCTCCCGCAACTTGCCCTGGCCGCTACCGGTCCCCGAGAGTCGGCCCTTTACGACCGGGTGCAACGGCTGGTCCGCGCCGCGCCGCCCACCACTACTTTCTCTCCGCGGGACGGGTTCGGGATTCTAAGTATCGCGCTGATGAGCGTCGGAATTATCGGGGGCAATGCCATGGCGTCGGTCGGAGGCGTTGCTGAGCCACTTGCCCCAGCGAAAACAGCTGCCCCGCTGGCTCCGCTTTCCAAAGGCGCTGCCGGTTCCCCCGAGGCCGGAGCGCTCGGCGAGCCGGCTGTTTCCCGGCGCGAAACCCAACCGCCGCAAACCGCCGACGAGTTGCGGGCCTCATTTGAAACCCACCTGCTGAACGACCGGCTGATTGAGAGCCGGCTGCGCTATACCTATAAGCTCACTGCCCGCACGTTCAGCGTAAATGGCCGGCTCCAGCCGGCCGGCATCGTGGCTAAGTATCGGGCGCTGTACGAGCAGGGAACGGGTACGAAGCTTAAAGCCCAGGATGCTTACCAGACCACCAAGAACTCCCAGAGCACTGGCCCTGCCACGTCCCTGGCGGGGGCGCCGGCCCCTGTGGCAGCTCCGGCTCCACTCGTTGCCGTGCCCGCTCAGCCCGATGCCCATAAGGTAGCTCAGCAATTGATCCGTGACGGGCTGATTGCCCCCGAAGCCAAGAAGTTCGGGTTGGTGCTTAACGGGCAGGGGCTGGTAGTGGACGGTAAGCAACAGTCGCCCGAACTCACGGAAAAGTACCGCAAATTCCTGAATGCTCCGCTTGATCCTACGGGGCACATGAACACGGAAGTCTCTATTCATATAGACGAGTAAACCGCCGCGCCGGCCGCTTCCGGCCGCCGCCTCAACCCTACTGGAAAACAGCTTTCCGACTACCGAATGTGGTCGTACTGGCCCGCTATGCCCTCTTCCTGCCTACTTGGCGTTATGCGTAATCTACCCGTTCACCGCGCTCCGGAAACCGGCAGCCCGATAATGGCCGCCGGCCTGTTCGCGCTCATGGCAGGCATCTGGGCCATCCCCTCGGCCCAGGCCGGAGCTTGCCCGCCTGCGGCCCCGGCCTCCTGTTCAGTAATGCCCACCGATACCACGCGGGCGCGCCCGGTGCGTGGCAGCGTAGCCGATAAGGCTCAAAAGGGACTGGAGTTCTCAACCGTGCACTTGCTCAGGCATTCGGATTCTACCCACGTCGCAACCGTGATGAGCGATGAGAAAGGAGCTTTCGAATTCCCGGCCGTGCGGCCAGGCGAATACCTGGTAAAAGTTACTCAACTCTCCTACACCGACACCTATCTGCCTTTTTTCAGAGTGGAGTCGGGGGAGGGAATCCTCCAACTTCCACCCATAGTAATGGGGGAGTTCGCGTTGGGCCTAGACGAGGTAGTGGTAGTAGGAGAAAAGCAGGTGATTGAGCGCCAGATCGACCGGTTTGTGGTCAACGTAGGAGCCATGCCCGTCGCGGCGGGGGGCAGTGTGTACGATGTGCTGAAAAGTTCGCCGGGGGTAACGGTCAACTCTACGGAGTCGATTACTATGATGGGCAAAACGGGGGTGATTGTGATGATTGACGACCGCCCGGTGAAGATGAGTTCGGACGCCTTGCTCAACATGCTGAAAAATATGCCGGCGGAGAGCGTCAGTCCCCTTGAGGTTATCACCACCCCGCCCGCCCGCTACGAGGCCCAGGGCGATGCGGGCATTATCAATATCCGAACCAAGCGCCGGAAAACGGAGGGCTGGAATGCCGACCTGAGCCTTCGCGGGGGGCAGGGGCGCTACAGTCGGTATAGTGGAGGAGGAGTGCTGAATGTAAAAAAGCGGATGATCGACTTTAATTTGAGCTACTTCGCGGGACGGGTCCGGAATTTTCAGAATATCGGGCAACGGGCGACTTTCCGGCGAACCGGACAAGCAGAGGTCTTTTCGGATGTGCTCTCGCAAACTTACCTGATAAATACGGCGACCTCCCAGGACTTAAAAGCCCAGGCAGACATTAAAACCGGGAAACGCTCGGCCATGGGAATCGCGGCCACGGCCTTCCGGCTGCCCAACCCCGCGTGTTCCGACAACACTTCCTCCGACTTACTCCGAACGGCCCAGCTGGATACGACCGTCAATACGCTCAGCCAGCTCAACGATATTTATCGCAGCTACTCGCTTGATGGCTATTACAAAACCGCGTTGGATACGTTGTAGTACTCCCCAAAGTTTGGACAGTTTGTGGTGGCTATCTTAGTCAACGCCATGAACCCAAAACGTACCCGTCGCCGCTTCACTGCTGAGTTCAAAGCAGAAGTGGCCTTAGCCGCCCTGACGGAGCGGCAGCCGCTGGCCGAAC
>NZ_QYCN01000046.1 GCF_003583925.1 Hymenobacter rubripertinctus
GCTTGGTGGCGGCAGGCTTTGCACTGGTATTTGGGCTGGCCGTGGCGGCTGCCGTTCTTGCGCAAGTCAGCACTGCTGCACTTGCCACACGTCAACGTGGTCTGAAGCATGGGAGTAAGATACTACTCACCCCGCATTATACCACCGCCTCCGACTGTACTGGTAGGTCCGCACAAGGCCACCTGTTGGGATGATACTCAAGCTCCGGCCGCTCAGATAGCCGCCGGGAAAATCCGGGCTGGTGGTGGGGTTGACTACCTGCCAGCCGGTGGGCATCTGCCACACGTAATCGGTGATGAGCACGGAGGAAGCGCCGGCGAAGTAGTGCTGGGGCAGGGTGAACGCAATGGGCTGCCCGTTGGAGCACAGGGGCACGCTCAGGCTGGTGGTGCCGTTGATCGAGGCCGGTGTCCGGTCCCGCACCGACTTGATACCCACCGTGACGGTGGGGGAGGGTGGATAAGTATCCGAGGTCGTTGTCGTACCATCAGAATTTTTAATAGTAGTTGTCTTTTTCAACTTAAAAGCTACTGTGTAGTACTCCCCAAAGTTTGGACAGTTTGTGGTGGCTATCTTAGTAACTAATATTACGCACCACCTTGGCGGATCGCTTGGAAAGGGCCTTTTCGGAAGAAGCTGAAGTGGTTTTCTGAAGCACAGACGCAATCGGTGCGTAACACCAATTATTCAGCTACTTCAAATTATCTCACTTATTGCCTCGCATTACGTGCAATAAGTGAATTATAATAGCGTGATAATAAATCGTACACTACCATTTCGTGTCTTCTGCTATTAGATCGGAAAATTCTGTTTAAAAACATATGCAAATAATCGCTAAGTCGTCTCTGTTGCTCATTTGCAGATAAACTGTTATTCCAATTAGCCCTTAGATTATTAATCGCGGATTTTGAATTGTAACTTCTCGTATCTAATAGATGAAATGCCTTTGCCATCGGGTGCGTAGCATCATAGGTGGTCTGCATAACGATTTCTATTTGCTTAACCTCTTTTCTAAATTTACTGGCTAGCACCTTTCTTGCTTGGGTAGAAGTAGCCTTGAATTCATGTTTGAAGTCCATTTGCAACTTATCTAATAGCGCATGTTTCTCTAGTAGTGTGTAGCCAAAATCATCTAACAGAATATCTATGCCTCTTAATCCCAGTAACCATCGTAATTGATCACCTGAAGTTTCACCCAGTAGATTTAATATACCAACTACGGCAATGCTATCATGGTAAAATAAATCTTCTGTTGCTTCTATATCTTCTGCTCCGTAACGCTCAATCTCTCGCTCATATATATCTATTTTTAATCCCTTGAGCAGGCCTTGCGTATAGTAAGAACGTAAAGCAAGCTCTAGTTCTGCAATCACCTCACTGTAAAACTTTTCCTTGCCATGAAATCGTATACGCAGGTGTGGTTCAGGGTCGGCATAACGAATAAAAAACCATTTATCTATGATATTGTCACACGTCAACCGATGGGCTAGTGGTGCTAACAAGTCAGTCAGTAGTTGATCGGCTGTTTTTGAGCCGCAGTACAATTTTATATACAGCCATTCCGACCCGAGAATGAGATTACGGGTGTTCCAATCTATCTGCTTACCTTGCTTCGATGAAAAAGGAGAGAGAATAGGATCGCCAAGTACACTGATTGGCCAGACAAATTCATTGGTAAAGTTGCCTTCAGGACCACTTACCCACTGTGTTTTATGGTTTAGCAGCGATTCTTCTAAAATTAATTCTGTTTTAGAAAATATTAGACTCTGTAGTACATCCAGGTGCAGCGAATTTTCTAAGTCCAAGGGTAATTTATTGTCAGATTCTATCACAACAACCCACTGAGGTATCTGCTGCTGGCTACGTATATCCTTTATAGTGGTAATAAGTTGCGATTGCACACAATTCTTTATATGAATTAGAGTTGATTCCTTAAGTTTCCAGCGAGCAGGTGCTAATATTGATCTACCGTAACGCACTTGAGGAAGAAAATCTGCATTGCGTAAGATACCCCAATCCCAACTTAGACTTCTTTGCGTGCCCTGATACTGTACATCGCACAGAAAGTGATAGGCAGGTAATGAATCTCTATAATAAGCATGTGCAGCACTCATGCGAGGGATAACCTCCTTGTTAAGCTTTCGAGAACGCAGTACAACACGATCTGCCACTACAGATACTAGCAAGTCATCTAAAAAGATTGTATTTTCATGTGCAACACTCGCTTGAGTAACTATAGGTATTTCATAACCTCGTAGAATGGGACGAGAAGCAATATTACCAGTTCGAAACTGATCTGAGTGTACCACTTCCGCAAATATAGCTTCTGGATGACGCTCTTCCTCGTCCCGTAAAGCTACTTGAAGTGATTCGGTTAACATAGGGTCCATGTGGCAGAAACGGCCAAGTAGATTTGCTGCCGAAGGACCTGCACTAACTTGGTGCAATAAGGTAAAATCCCCCTCATCTAAGTCCTCTTGAGACGAAGCTAAAAGAGTACCTAAGGCATATAAAGAATGCGGTAAGTTGACATCATATTGCTCTAAAATAGGTTGAAGAACGTCCCATTTGAGCTCAATGCTAGTTGAGCCACTTCGCAACGCACCCGTATATTGATCAAACAAAAATGCTACCCAGTCTGACCAACCGTAAGTCGCTTTCGTTTCTTGCCTTCCCGCCAGGAGCAAATCGTCAAGCAAAGGATTATTGTCGTTCGTTGAATATTGTCCCACTGGATAACCGATTCCTAACTCAGCATCCAATACTTTAACTAATGACACTTCTTGCCTATCGAACTGCTCAACGAAAGCGTTCCGAAAGCTCTTTAACTTCTCCCCTTCATTGTATATATTTATACGAGCCAATAAGTCGATGACGCGTGATAACTCATCTTGAACAAGAGGGTTTAACGTTAATTTTTGCACTGGTTTACGCATATCTACTTGCAGTAGACGGTTTGACTGCCAGCTTACTCCCCAATCTTTAATCTTTGCTTCAATAAAGCTGTATCCCTTTTTATCTACTCCCAAGCGGTGGTGATTAAGATCCCTAATCAGGGAGCCCAGTTGCTCAAGCTCAGATGCTTCACAAAAAGCGCCACGTTGTCCGAGCTTTTTTGCTAATCGAGATAGGTGGTTAATGCCTGTAATGGTAGAGTTAAGTTCACTAACAAGCAACTGATTGCTAATTAAATGATCAATAAATGATTTTGCTTCTTGATTTGGTATTCCTTGTCGTTGTAAAACAAGTTCTAACTCATATTTAAGCGTTCCTTTTTCCGCTGCTTCAAGCAGTGAAGTCAAAAGTGGAGAATTGGCTACATCAACTAAGCTATGTTTCTTATTTCCACTAATGATTTCATACTCTACATATCTTAGCCGATTTCCAGTGTTATAAATTGTATTATTAGGGTAATAAAATAAAATATTGCTGATAGAGCTCGTTGATTCTAATTTGTAAATCAAGCTATTTAGAACCCCCATATCCAACCGACTATGTCGTTCATAGTCGCTTATTGGGGCTAAAGTGCCTACTGTCTTTTCTTCCCAATGACCGAGAGATATACCTGAGAAGAGCCCAAAGGGCGTGCATCTATATGCCATGCGCAAGGCATATTTGCAAAGTGAAATAGTTATCTTATGATGTGCTTTAGTTGTTGGATTTTCAACTTTTAGCCATTCGTACAGTGTACTATGCAAATCAGGAGAAGCAATAAATAATGCTTCCTGTAAAACGGGGTCACTAAATAATTCATTTAAAACTTGCGGGGTAAGGTTATATATTACCCGATAAGGCAAAAGAGGACTCCGTAGGATAAAGAAGTTGCGAAATTTGAGTGACATTAGAACAGTTGTATAGGATACAGATAGATGCTGTGATCAGGTACTGGAGCACAACGACGTAAGTAGCTGCCAAATATTTGGCAGCTACTTACGTCGTTGTATAATCTATTATGTATTGCTGTATTCCTCGTTATAATTAATAAATATATAATACGCAAATCGATTATTAAGCTTGACGGGTTACTTCTGGAGCGCAGGTAGCCCGGCAAGAATTTCCATCAGCGGAGCTGGGATTATCAGTCGTTATCTTGTTACTTTCATTTTCTAAGCCAATGCTTTTGAAGTGCAAATGAATAATTGTTCTCTTGTCAAGAGACAAAATTGGGTTAAAAAATTCATTCTTCATGGTTATTGGTTTGTTTAAAATGAGCCTGCTCTGTTATTTGATTGGTTTTCGGCAACCCCTTATTTTTGAAATTGGGATATGATATTAATATTTACATAGTATATACTATTGATCGTGTTAGCATCTGCCTGACGGATTGTTAAAATTATAACTACTGTACTTGTTTTGTCGTGATAGACTAATTATAATGATATGAATTTTGCAATTATACCTAAATTAGAATGCTATTTACTAAATAGATTTTTCGCGTGGATTGATTTGGGTAGAATGGCTATATGAGAAAAAAAGAACTCTATAAACATCGTTTGGCTTTGTGTTCAGCTAATACATAAGGCAGTAGCATCAGTTAGACATATCACAAACATAGGCAGCAAACGGAGTGGACTAAAGGCAAAAAGCAGTGAAAAAGTAAATATGATTTATTGTATAAAAAATAATACTTATTCTTGTATTTTGACCTTAGAGCGCTAAAATTTCTGCTGCTTGTTCTCTATTGCTCACTTTAAGTAGATAAAATGTGACATAGCACCCATCTGACAAAGGTCCCTGACTTTCGACAATCCGGCCATAACTTTCGTCACCCACTGCTTTCTGTTTTGGTCATCAGTAGGTTAGCTGTGCTTTGCGGGACTGCTGATTTTGGTCAGTATAAATAGGCCATACTAACCCGCTCGGCGTGACCTCCGACGATACGTTCCACCGCGTATTTTAGTGTCTGGACGTCAAGACTTTGGTGATGGTAGAATGACAGACGATTCGTGTCTTAGCCGGATGCTTCAGATAACGTCGACGTGTGACAAGTGCTGCAGCGCCGACTTGCGCAGAAATGGCAGCTGCAAAGGCCATCCCAAATACCCGTACAAAACGTGCTGCCCGGCAAAGTCACGGACTGCGGCGTGACGGACGTCGACAATTGCCTCTGTGTCAACGTCATTGTATAATTTATGCGCACGAGCGCCCCCTGGGCCGACCTACCCGCCCGCTTTGGCCTGGCTGATACGGTCGGCCAACGCTATCGTCGCTAGGCCAGCAAAGGCATCTGGCAGCGCGTGTTCAAGGCCCTGCAGTCCCCCGATTGGAACAGCGTTATGTTCGATTCGACCATTCTGCGGGCTCACCAACACGCGGCAGGCCAAAAAAAGTAATGCCAAAGCCGAATGCCTCGGCCGTAGTCGTGGGGGCTTAAGCACGAAAATCCGTGCCTGCACCGATACACTGGGTCGGGCCGTTCGCTTGCTGGTGACGACCGGCCAAGCCGGCGACTGCCCACAGGCCCTACCGCTACTTGAGGGCTTGTCAGCCAGGTAAAGTGCTGGCTGACAAGCCGTGTGACAGCAATGCTAATCGGCTCTATTACGCCGATAATGCCATCCAGGTCATCATCCCCAGTCGGCCTAACCGGCTGGAGCCGGTGCCACTGGACGAGGAAGCGTACAAAGACTGCAATCAAGTAGAACGCTTCTTTAGTCGCATGAAACAGTACCGGCGCTTAGCCACCCGCTACGACAAAACCAGCGCCGCGTTTCTCGGATTTTGGTATCTGGCTGCCGCCCTCGACTGGCTCATATAGACTAATTGTCCTCCCCCCCTAGTGCGAATTGCCAAATGTGTTTAGTCTAGGCTACAGGCACAATTTATTTGTTTGGTAAGAAAATCCAAGTACATTTGGAAAGCTATATAAGGTAAAAAAAGTCGGTTAACGTATGCAGAGTCTTGATCTTTTTAAATATGATTGTTAATAGTTTGTATATTGCATTTCCGGTAATAGTCGTCAGGCTACTGAGCTGTCGCATACCAAGCAAGCCTTACAGTAACACGTTATGTAACAAGCTGTTTCTTCTGTTGTAACATACCCACTGTTGATGCAGGATTTTTAATAAAATTATAAAATATGCTATATAGCGGGTATCAAGCTGGTATACGTTAGACGTGGTTCCGAATCATTACTTGTATATAGAGCAATGGTTAGGATCAGCTGCTACACTCGTGAAGCAAAAGTTGTTATTTAACAGGGATAAGTTATTGATGGATATTACTTTACATGTTTAATTGCCAAATATATGGCTGCCACTGTGAGGTTCCAGAGAAAACCTAGCCAAATCAACTAGGTGCTGCGTAGATGATTGATTCAGCCAGCCTGAACACCGCTGAAAATAGTGAAGCAGTGGCCTTTTGATGTAAACCTTGTTGATGAATGATTTTTCTGCCTGCTGATGATGTACCAGATACTGAAGCTGTTTAGAAAGTCAAAAAGTCTATCATCCTGAGCTTACGAAGGACCTTATTACGCGGACACAACTTGGAAATAAGTCGAAATATGCCCGCGTAACAGGACCCTTCGCAAGCTCAGGATAACAGCCAACCAATAAAGCGAACTTTCTAAACAGCTTCAGTATCAGCACGCCAGGCAGCTATACCACTTAATGATTATGAAACCAGAGCACACTATAATTGATTGCTTATCAAATTATTCAGTTGCTTTTCCGGACAAGCCTGTTTTCATCTTCCTAGAAGATGGAGAAGCGCAGGAAAGGGTTGTTACTTTTTCGTTGCTGTATGCACGGGTGCAGCAACTGGCTGCCGAACTGCTCAATCAGCAGCTGCAGGGAAAAAGGGCGCTGCTGGTGTATCAGGATGCGGTTGACTTTACCGTTACGTTCTTGGCTTGCCAATACGCGGGGGTTATTGCCGTACCTGTGTTTCTGGCTAGGGGCAGCAAGCAACTTGCCCGGTTTATAAACCTGATGCAAGATGCACAAGTCAGTGTCATTCTTACGGGTGTTCAGTTGGAGGCCTATATTCGGCAGGGCCTTCCTGACTTTATCAGCACTGAGGCTATCAGGCTTATTACGACCGATTTCGTAGCGGCGCAGACGGTGCCGCCGCCGGTAGCCGAGGACGGTGCCATCGCTTTTCTACAGTATACCTCCGGCTCGACCGGCCAACCCAAGGGGGTAGTGGTAACTAGTGCAAACCTGATGCACAATCAACTCCTGATCAAAAACACGTTTGGTTGTGATGAGCAGTCGGTGATATTTTCCTGGCTGCCGTTCCACCACGATATGGGCCTGATCGGTAATATACTGCATACGGTTTACGTGGGCTGCACCTGCGTGTTGATGTCGCCTTACCATTTTATCCAGATGCCGTTACGCTGGCTCAAAGGCATCGCCAAGTATAAGGCTACGCATAGTGGCGGACCTAATTTTGCCTATGACCATTGCGTGAGCAAAATTTCTTCGGAGGAAGTAGCACGCCTTGACCTCTCGTCGTGGAAAGTAGCTTACAATGGCGCCGAACCAGTACGAGCAGAAACTATCCAGCGCTTCAGTTCAGTATTTAAAGTGGCAAAATTTAATGGAGAGGCTTTCCATCCGTGCTACGGCTTGGCCGAAGCGACCCTGCTTGTAGCTGGCAGTAGAGGCCGCCACAAGCCTGAAAGGCTAATGATAAAAAAGGGAAAGTCCCGGATAATTCTCACAGATAAAGAGGATGCTTCAGCCAAAGCCTTGATCAGTTCCGGACAGGTGGCCGAGGGCATGGCGTTACGAATCCTAGGCCTAGATACCCAGCAGCAATGCGAGGAGTTGGAGGAAGGGGAAATCTGTATTGCCGGTGCCAGCGTCACGGGGGGGTACTGGGCCAAAAATAACGTCGAATACTTCGTGGAGGTGCAAGGGCAACAATTTTTGCGCACCGGCGACATGGGATTTCTGTACCGGGGCGAACTATATGTACACGGCCGGATAAAGGAGATGCTCATCATCCGTGGCGAGAATTTGTACCCGTATGATGTGGAGCAGTGCGTAGCTAAAAGCCATTCGGCCCTCGAAAATAACGGGGTAGCCGTATTAGCCCATGCCCCGGCCGAAGGTGCGGAGGAAGAGGTGATAATTGTGGCCGAAGTGCGGCGTACGGCCCTGCGGGGCTTGGACGGCGAGGCCGTTATTACGACCATTGAAAAGGCCGTCGGAGGCAGCTTTGGTATCAGGCCCTATGACATTGTGCTGACTACGGTGCTTGGTATACCCCGCACTACCAGCGGCAAGCTCCAGCGGGTACGATGCCAGGAAATGTACCGCCAGCAGGGCTTACAAGTCATTGAGTCGAAGCGGGGACTTGTCAAGAGTGGGATAGAGCTGGAGCCTGATGCGCGGCGGCGGCAGGCCGTGCTGGAAAACGGGAATTACGCGACTATCAAAAGCTACCTGCTCGATTTGATTGCGGCTAAAACTGGCACTGCGCCAACTATCAATTCGGCCGACAATGTGGAGCTGACCGAAATGGGTATCGACTCAGTACGGGCAATGGAATTGATAAATACCGTCAGCCGCGACCTGAGTATCAATATGGATGCGTCAAAAGTGTTTCAGGACAATTCGTTAACAGGGTTAATTACGGTCATAGAGAACATGTTATGGCTGAAAAGTGAACAGAATTTTGGAAAAAGCATTATTATATGAGTAGTCTTGAAATTATAACCGAGCTAAAGAAAAATCAGGTTGTTCCCCGCCTGGAAGGCGACCAATTGCGGCTGGTGGGAGAAACCAAAAACCTGACGGAGGAATTTATTGAGCGCATAAAAGCTAGTAAGCGTGAGCTGATTGCTTTTCTGAAAAATTCGATGGATTCTGGGGCATTCGCGCCCATTGCCGGCGTTGAAAAGCAGCCGCACTATGCCGCCTCCAACGCTCAGCGGCGGCTATGGGTGCTGAGTCAGTTTGAAGGTGGTACAGCAGCCTATAACATTGTTACCAGCCTGCACCTACTGGGAAACGTGGTGCGGGAAAACCTGAGCCGGGCTTTCCAGGCCTGCATACAGCGGCACGAGAGCCTACGCACGGTATTTCGGGAGGTGGATGGCGATTTGCGGCAGGTGGTACTTGATGAGCTGCCTTTCGCCCTTGACTACGACGATTTATCGGTTGCCGCCGCCGCCGCCGTAAGGACCCACCTCAAGGCCGAGGCGGCGCTGGCGGCCAATTGGGCTTTCGACTTGGAAACAGGTCCGCTCATTCGGGTGAAGCTGCTGCGGCTGCCGGCCCAAGCTGGCCACGCCATGATCTTTGCCGTGCATCACATTATCAGCGACGGCTGGTCGATCGGCGTGATGGTGGCCGAAGTGCTGCGCCACTATGAGGAGCTTAGCAAAAATGGTGGTAAACCCCAGGCCGCCGCCCCCCTGCGCATCCAGTACAAAGACTACACGCAGTGGCTGCAGCAGCGCTTGGATGGCACGCGCGGCACAGAGGCCCGCAACTTCTGGCAAAGCCAGTTTGAAACCAGCGTGGCCCCACTCAATCTGCCAGCCGATCATGCCCGCCCCGCCGTAAAAACATTCGATGGGGGCCTGTCCAAGTTTTATCCGGAGCCTGCGCAGTACGACCGGATTCTGACTTTCTGCCGAAAGAACCAAGTTACCCCCTTCGTTTTCTTTCGCGCGGCGCTACATCTTCTACTCTTCAAATTATCGGGCCAGAAGGATACCGTAATTGGCACGCCGGTCTCGGGCCGGAACCATTTCGACCTCGAAAACCAGGTTGGCCTCTACGTCAATACGCTGCCGTTGCGGGCGGAACTGAGCGGCGAGGACTCGTTCCTGGAGTTTCTGCGGCAGGTTTCGGAGCATTCTTTCCGGGCTTTTGAATTCCAGGATTACCCCTTCGATAAAATCATCGAAGACCAGAGTATCCGGCGGGACACAGGGCGCAGTCCGCTCTTCGACGTGATGATGGTGCTGCAAAGCGCTTCTACCGGCTACGGCAGCCTCGACTCCAACAAGCAGACCGGGCTGGCAATAGGCCTGCTCGATACCTACCTGTATGCCGCCGACCACGTCAGGGAGGAGCGCCGGCCCTCCAAGTTTGATCTGACGTTTAATTTCGATTTTGAGCCGGGCGGGAAATTTTACCTGGAAATTGAATATTCGACCCGGTTATTCGAACAGGAAAGTATAGCCCGGTTCTTTCAGGCCTATATCCACATTATCGGGCAGGTTCTCGATGCACCGCAACTAGCGCTGAGTACTGTGGAGCTGGCTACAGCGGCCGAAAAACATCAGATTTTAACGGCATTTAATCAGCCGGTTGGAGAAGTAACGGAAGGGAGCATTTCGGAATTGCTGGCTGAGTCGTTCGGACAGTATGCGCAGCACCCTGCTATTCTGACTAAAGATGTTGCTGTGTCGTACGCGCAGCTGGCCCGTAGCTCCGACCAGATTGCCGCCTATCTGTCGGTACTGCTGGCCGGCAGCGAGACCTGCTCCATCGGGCTGCTGCTGGGGCGCTCGGAGTGGATGATCAGCAGCATTCTGGGCATCCTGAAAGCCGGGGCGGCCTATGTCCCGATTGATACCAAGTACCCGGCCTCGCGGGTGGAGTATATCATCATGGATGCCCGGCTACCTGTGCTGATAGTGGACGAAACGGGGTTGAGCATGGTCCCCGAAGGGTATAGCGGCCGCATCATCCACCTCCGGGAACTGATGCAACTGCCCGAACCCGCTGCTGCTGCCGCCGCCGTTGCAGTCCAGGACTGGCGGGAGCGAACGGCCTATTTGATTTACACATCCGGCTCAACGGGCCGGCCCAAGGGTGTGGAAATATGCCACCGCAACACCATTGCCTTCCTGAAATGGGCCGCCGAGGAGTTTGCCCACACGCCGTTCGAGGTGCTGTACGCTGCTACCTCTTACTGCTTCGACCTGTCAGTGTTCGAGTTCTTTTTCCCGCTGCTGCAGGGCAAAACCATCCGACTGCTGGACTCGGCCCTGGAAATACCCGAATTTGTAGACCAGGACGAGAAAATTCTGCTTAACACGGTGCCATCGGTGGTGCGCAACCTGCTGGATCAGAAAATCAGTTGGCGCAATGTAGTGGCTCTCAACATGGCCGGGGAGCCAATTCCCCGGCGCATCAAAGAGGAGCTGAACTACCGCCGCATCGAAACCCGCAACCTGTACGGCCCCACCGAGGACACGACCTACAGCACCTTCTACCGGTTTGAGGCCGACGACTATCCGTTCATTCCTATTGGCCGGGCCGTGGGCTACACCCAGCTCTACCTGCTGGATGAATACGGCAACCTGGTGCCCGAAGGCGTGGAGGGCGAAATCTACCTGAGTGGGCAATCCGTAGCGAAAGGCTACTTCCGCAAGCCTGAATTGACCGCCGAGCGGTTTCTGGCTAATCCATGGGTGCCCGGTCTTACGATGTATCGCACCGGCGATATGGGCAAGTGGCTGCCCGATGGCATAGTGGCATTTGGCGGGCGCAAAGACGACCAGGTGAAAGTGCGGGGCTACCGCATCGAGCTGGGCGAAATACAGTACCAGCTGGAGCTACACCCGCAGGTGGCGACGGCCGTGGTAGTGGTGCGTGAAATGGCCGGCGAGCACCAGATTGTGACTTACTGGATGGGCGATGTCCGTCTCACCAGCGCGGCTCTGAAAGAGTACCTGGGCAGCCGGCTGCCGGCCTACATGGTGCCGACCTACTGGGTGGTAATGGACGAAGTTCCACTTAACAGCAACGGTAAAGTAGACAAGGCCCGGCTGCCCGACCCCGTGGCCAGCTTGGTGGAGACCAGCAGCCTGGTGCCGCCCACTACCGAGGAGCAGCGTCGCCTGCTGGCCATCTGGCAGGAAGTGCTGCACGTACCCACGCTAGGCATCACCCAGAATTTTTTCGAAATGGGCGGCGATAGTCTGAAGGCTACCCGGCTTCGATCGTTAATTCTGAAGGAATTCGGCAAAAAGCTGACCCTCAACGAAGTGTTTGCCTCTCTTACCATTGAAGCTCAGATGGGCCTCATTGCTGCCAAAGCACCAGCCGCCGCCGCCGCCATCCAGTTGGCGAAAGTCCGCCCGTACTATCCGATATCCTTTTCCCAGGAAAGACTGTGGGTACTGACCGGGTTCGGGGAAGCTTCTGCGGCCTATCATATGCCCGCCGCCTTCCGGGTGCAGGGTCCGTTGGATCTGGCCCGGCTCGAAACGGCCTTCCGTCAGGTAATAACCCGCCACGAGAGCCTGCGCACGGTTTTCGACGAGCGGGAAGGACACCCGGTGCAGGTCATTATGCCCGCCGCTGCGGCTACGGAGTTCTCCATTGAGGAAATCCACCTTGACCGGGTGCTGACGGCAAAAGAGGAAGAGGACTTTCTGCGCGAAAAATGGCAGCAGCACTTCGACCTGGCTAAGGGGCCGCTGCTTAGCTGCTTGCTGCTCACGACTCAGGCCGGACAGGTGCTCTCCTTCCATATGCACCACCTTGTCAGCGACGGGTGGTCGGTGGGGGTACTATACCAGGATGTTGTGACGGCTTACCAGAGCCTAATGACCGGTGGCAGCGGTTCGTTGCCGCCCCTGGAGCTGCAGTACAAGGATTACGCGGTGTGGCAGCGCGGCCAGCTCACGGGCGAGCGGCTCGGCGAGTATAATGCTTTCTGGCAACAGGTCTTCGCCGATGGCGTGCCTACCCTCGAGCTGGCCACGGACTTTCACCGGCCCGAAGTCAAAACCTAC
The DNA here is from genome assembly GCF_003583925.1 of Hymenobacter rubripertinctus. Lineage (GTDB taxonomy): Bacteria > Bacteroidota > Bacteroidia > Cytophagales > Hymenobacteraceae > Hymenobacter > Hymenobacter rubripertinctus. The sequence goes on from NZ_QYCN01000046.1 coordinate 12,713, forward strand.
CAGGGTTCGGTGCATTCGTTTCAGTTCTCGCCCTCCGTTTCCCGCAGCATCCGGCAAGTGGCGGCCCAAAGCGGCGTCACGCTGTTTACGATCCTGATGACGGGCGTAAAGGTGCTGCTGAAAAAGTATGCCAACCAGAACGACATCGTGGTAGGCACGCCTGTGGCGGGCCGCGAACAGCACCAACTGCACGACCAGATCGGCTTTTACGTTAACACATTGCCCATCCGCACCCGGCTGACCGGCGAGGCTAGCTTTGCGGCTCTGGTGGAGCAGGAGAACGAGGCTGTTCTCCAGGCTTTTGAGTTCCAGGCATATCCCTTTGAACTGCTGGTAGAAAGCCTGGGCCTGAAGCGGGACCTGTCCCGCTCGCCACTGTTTGACGTGATGGTGGTGCTGCAGAACATCGACGAGCGACCTCGCCACGACAAGTGGCAGGTGCAGCCCGATCTGCGTTTTTTGCCCCTGTCGCTGCCCAGCGGCACGGCCAAATACGACCTGACGTTTTCCTTCGAGGAAACGGCCAACGGCTTGGCGCTCGGGGTGGAGTACAACACGAGCCTATTCAAGAAAGAAACGGTGGCGCGGATGACAGTCCATCTTGCACGGCTCTTCACCCAGGTGGCCGCCCAGCCAGCCATTGCCGTGAAGGACATCAGCCTGCTTGATACCGACGAAGTGGCGCTGCTGGCCTCCAAGGCCGACCAGACCCCGGTGCCGTACGACGCCACGGCCACCATCGTAGGCCTGTTTGACCAGGCCGTGCAGGCTCACCCCGAGCGTACGGCCCTAGTAGTGGGCGGGCAGCAGCTTAGCTTCCGCGACCTGGATACGAGAAGCGGACAGCTGGCCCGCCAATTGGTGCAGGAACATGAGGTGCAGCCCGAAGACCTCGTGGTGCTGCATTTCAGCCGCAGTGAGGAGATGATAATTGCCATTCTAGCGGTGCTGAAAGCCGGGGCTGCCTACGTGCCCATCGACCCAGACTACCCGGCCCCGCGTATCAATTACATCATTGAGGACAGCGGCAGCCGCCTGGTGCTCCACGATATAGCACCCCAGCCCGAGGTGCGGGCACAGTGGGCCAACCGGGTATTCGTCGACACCACCCAGCTCAACTATTCGGGGGCTGCATATTGCGCCGCCGTACAGCCCGGCCACTTGGCCTACGTAATTTATACATCGGGCACTACCGGCCTGCCCAAGGGCGTGCTCATCGAGCACAGAAACGTGACGCGGCTGCTGTTCAACGAGCAGGATCGGTTCGATTTCACACCCGATGACCGGTGGTCGTTGTTTCATTCCTACTGCTTCGACTTCTCCGTCTGGGAAATGTACGGGGCCTTGCTCAAGGCGGGCACGGTCGTGATGGTGCCCAAGGAAGTGGCCCAGGACAGCGCTGCTTTCTACGACTTCCTGCACCGGGAAAATATTACGGTGCTGAACCAGACCCCCACGGCTTTCCGTAGCCTAGTGCAAACCAACCAGGCCCGGTTAAGCCAGGTGCCGCTGCGGGTGCGCTACCTCATCTTCGGGGGCGAGGCGCTGATGCCGGCCATTCTGCGCGAGTGGTACCAGGCTTTCCCGGATTGCCGGATCATCAACATGTATGGCATCACCGAAACCACCGTGCACGTTACCTACAAGGAAATCACGCTGGAGGAGATAGACGCCAACCGCAGCAACGTGGGCCTGCCCATTCCGACTTTGAGCTGCTACATCCTAGACCAAGACTTGCAGCAGGTGCCCATGGGCGTCATCGGGGAGCTGTGCGTGGGTGGAGCCGGCGTGGCCCGGGGCTACCTCAATAAACCCGCGCTGACCCGGGAGCGGTTCATTGACCATCCTTCGGGTGCTGGCAAACTCTACCGCTCCGGCGACTATGCCCGCATTCTGCCCTCCGGCGACATCGAGTACATTGGCCGCAAGGATGACCAGGTCAAGATCCGGGGGCACCGCATCGAACTGGCCGAGGTGGAAAAGACCATCAGCGGCCAGCCGGGCGTAGCCGATGTGGTAGTGCTGCCCACCAAAAACTTGGGTGGGGAAGTGGAACTGGCCGCCTATTTCATTCATGATGAAAGCACAGATGCGGCCCGGTTGCGCCGGCAGCTCAAGGAGCTGCTGCCGGCCTACATGGTGCCTGCCTTCCTGCTGGCGGTTCCAGCCTTTCCGCTCAACTCGAACGGCAAACTCGACAAGGCCGCGCTGCCCCGGCCAGAAGCAGCGGCCCAAAGCCTGGCCGCGCCCGTGCCGTACCGCAACAGCATCGACCAACACATTATCAGGATCTGGGAAGAGGTGCTGGAGCGCGACAACATCGGTATTCAGGATAATTTTTTCGATTTGGGCGGGCACAGTCTGAAAGCAACCCGCGTCATATCACGTATCCACGAAGTGTACGGCGTGAAAATCGATCTGAAGAATCTGTTCATCGACCCGACTATCGAGCATCTCTCCAACTATGTCGAAACGGTGAAGTGGATGGAAAACAGGAGTGAAGTAGTGGTGGAGGGACAAGACGAAATAATTCTATAGTTAGCAAACCGGACCCAGTATAAACCATGAAAGACGTATTAGATATCCTAGCGAACTGCCGCCAGAAAGACATCAACATTGCCCTCGACGATTCCGGGGAAAATATCCGGCTCAGTGGCAATATCAAAGCCCTCAACCCGGACGAGCGAGACCAGCTGCGGCACTACAAAGAAGATATCATCAGCCTGCTGCGCAAGTCGCGGGAAGCAGCCTACACCGGTATTCCGACCGTGCCGGCCCAGGCGTTTCATCCCCTGTCAGCGGCCCAGCTGCGGCTCTGGATTATCAGCCAGTTTCAGGAAGGCAACGTGGCCTATAACATCCCCGGAGCGTATATTTTCGAAGGCAACCTAGACGAGGCCAGCCTGCGGGCTGCTTTTCAGGCGCTGGTGGAGCGCCACGAAAGTCTGCGCACCGTGTTCCGGGAAGACGAAACCGGCGACGTGAAGCAGTGCGTGTTATCGGCTGCCGAAACCGGTTTCGGCATTGCCCACCATGACCTGCGCACTGCCTTGCCGCAAGCCTTGGAACTGAGCCAGGCCGTACGGCAGGATTGCCTTACGCCGTTCGACCTGGTGGCCGGTCCGCTGCTGCGCGTCACGCTTTACCAGCTTGAAGATCATACGTGGCTGCTGACCTACGTCTTGCACCATATCATCTGCGACGGGTGGTCAATGAATGTCATTCTGCGGGAGCTGCTCGCACTCTACCATGCCCACGCCCAGGGCTGGCATAACCCGCTGGCAGCTTTGGGTATCCACTATAAGGACTACGCGGCTTGGCAGCGGCAGCAACTTGGCACCCCGGCCATGCGGGAGCACCGCACCTACTGGCTCCGTCAGTTCGAGGGCTGCCTGCCGCTGCTGGAACTGCCCACCGACCGGCCCCGTCCGGCCCTGAAAACCTACCAGGGTGGTGCTGTGACCATGCTGCTGGGGGCCAGCATCATTGAGCCGCTAAAAAAAGTGTGTGAGCAGGAGGGAAGTACCCTGTTTATGGGCCTGCTGGCCGCCGTCATGACCCTGCTGTACCGCTACACTAATCAGCAAGACCTTATCGTTGGCATTCCCATTGCCGGCCGCCAGCACGCCGATCTGGAACAGCAGATCGGTCTCTACGTCAATACCCTGGCCCTGCGCACCCAGTTTGGACCCGAGGACAGCTTCCGCCAGTTGCTGCGGCAGGTGAAACAGACAACTCTGGGAGCCTACGAACACCAGGATTTTCCCTTCGATGAGCTGGTGGAAAGCCTGCAACTGCCCCGCGACGGGAGCCGCAATGCCCTGTTCGACGTGATGGTGGTGCTGCAGGACAACGCGGGGCAGGGCAATGAGCGAACAGTGGACGAGCTGACCATCCGGGGCTACGACAAGCTGGATGACGAAACTAGCAAGTTCGACCTCACCTTCAACTTTGGGGAGAACGATGGGCAACTACACCTGCGCGTAGAGTACAACACCGACCTGTACGACCCGGCCACCGCCATCCGCCTCGGCGAGCATTTCAGGCACTTATTACAGGCCGCTACCGCCGCGCCCGAGCAGCCGGTGCTGGCGCTGGAGTACTTGGGGGAGCAGGAAAAGCAGGCGGTGCTGGGCGATTTCAACGCTACTGCTACGCCCTATCCGAAGCACCAGACTATCACAGAGCTATTTGAGGAGCAGGCTGCCCGCAACCCGGCCCAGGTGGCAGTGGTGTATCAGGGCTTAGCCCTGACTTACCAGCAGGTGGAGGAGCACGCCAATCAGGTAGCGCACTACCTGCAGTCCGAATATGTACTCCCGCCCGATGCGCTGGTGGGCCTGCGGCTGGAGCGGAGTACTTGGTGGGTGATTGCCACGCTGGGCATTCTCAAAGCCGGGGCGGCCTACGTGCCCATTGATGCCGACTACCCGCCGGAGCGCGTGGAATACATGCTGGCCGACAGTGGCTGCGCCCTGGTATTCGACGAGGCCGAGCTGGCTCGTTTCCGGCCGCTGGCCGCTACTTACCCTACGTCGCCGCCGATGGCCCGACACCAGCCCACCAGCCTGGCGTATGTGATGTATACTTCCGGCTCCATGGGTCGGCCCAAAGGCGTACTGGTGGAACACCGCAGTGTGGTGCGCTTGGTAAAAAATACCAACTACATTGCCTTCAGCTCCAACGACCGGCTATTGCAAACCGGCTCGCTGTCGTTTGATGCTACTACTTTTGAGCTTTGGGGTATGCTGCTCAACGGCGGTACCCTGCACCTGCTGCCCCAGGAGCAACTCCTGGACCCCGCCCAGTTGAAGCATTACCTGCTGGCGCAGCGCATTACAATGGCTTGGTTTACCGCCTCATGGTTCAACCAGCTTGCCGATATCGACCCCACTATTTTCAGCCGGCTCGACTATGCTCTAGTGGGTGGCGACCGGCTTTCCCCCAAGCACGTCAACGCCGTGCGGGCCGCCTACCCGGCCCTGCACATCATCAACGGCTACGGCCCCACCGAGAATACAACGTTCTCGCTCTGCTACCCCATCGACGAAACCTGGGAGCAGGCCATTCCCATCGGCCGGCCCGTGGCCAACAGCACAGCCTACGTGCTCGACAGCCGCCGGCAGCCGGTGGGTATTGGCGTGTCGGGCGAAGTGTACGTGGGTGGGGCCGGCGTGGCCCGGGGCTACCTGAATCAACCGCATCTAACGGCGGAGCGCTTCGTGGTCGACCCGTTCAGCGCCGAAGCCGGAGCCCGCCTCTACCGAACCGGCGACCTGGGCCGCTGGCTGCCCACGGGCACTATGGAGTTTCTGGGCCGCCAAGACGAGCAGGTGAAGCTGCGCGGCTACCGCATCGAACTGGGCGAAATTGAAAACGTGCTGCAAAGCCACCCGCATATCGACTCGGCCGTGGTACTGGTGAAAACGGTGGGAGAGGAGCAAAGCCTGTGGGCGTATATCGTTAACCAGCCAGGCTTCGAGCTGGAGCCAGTGCGTGCTTACCTGAGCCAGCAGCTGCCGGCGTATATGCTGCCCCAGGCCTACGTGCCACTGCCGGTTCTGCCACTAACCTCCAACGGCAAAGTAGACCGCCCGCAACTGCTACGGCTGGGGGGGCAGCTGCGGGCCGATGGCGTGGCCTACCAGGCCCCACGCAACGAAACGGAAGCCGCGCTGGCCGGGATCTGGGCCGAAATACTGGGCCGGGAAAAAATCGGGGTGGCCGACAACTTCTTCGATTTGGGCGGTCATAGTCTCAAGGCCATGCGCCTCATCAACCAAGTGCGCCAGCAGTTTGCTGTCAGGCTCGATCTGAAAACCATCTTCACCCACGCCGTGCTGGAGCAGCAGGCCCGGCTCATCAGCGCCGCCGACGAGGCTGCCTACGTCAGCATTCAGCCGGCTCCGGCCAAGGAGTATTACGCCTTATCGTCGGCCCAGAAACGCGTTTATTTCTTGCAGGAACTGGCCCCGGACAGCACCAGCTACAATATGCCCCTGGTAACCTACCTGGGCCGCACCATCGACAAAGAAAAGCTGGCCTCGGCCCTGACCCAACTCATCGAGCGCCACGATAGCCTGCGCACTTCCTTCGTGAAAGTGGAGGGCATGGCCAGCCAGCAGGTACACGCCCGAGTACCGTTCGTGCTGGATGAGCACGAGTGCGCCCCCGAGGCGCTGGAAGCCTACCTACACGCCTACCTACGGGCCTTCGATCTGACCCAGGCCCCGCTGCTGCGCTCGGCGCTGATTAAAGTCACGGGCCTGGGCTACGCCTGGGTCGTGGATATTCACCATATTATCTCCGACGGCACATCGCAGGAAGCACTGATCGGCGACTTCTTCCAGTTCTACCAGGGCCAGGCATTGCCTCCACTACCGCTGCAATACCGCGACTTTTCCGAATGGCAGAACGAGCAGCTTGACAGTGGCCAGTTTGAAACCCAGAAGCAGTATTGGCTCGCAGAATTTGCCGGGAGCCTGTCCAAGCTCAACTTCCCCACTGACCGGGCACGGCCCGCGCACTTCAGCTTCGACGGAGCTAGCCACCAGTTTTTGCTCGGCCCCGAGCTGACGCAGCAAGTGCGGCGCTTTGGCCACCAACACCAGGGCACCCTCCAGATGAGCCTGCTGGCCGCCCTGAATGTGGTGCTGCACCTCTACACTGGCCAGGAAGACCTCGTAGTGGGCTGCGGCATTGCCGGCCGCCGCCACCCCGATCTGGACCGCATCGTGGGTATGTTCGTCAATACCCTGGCCATCCGCAACCAGCCGGTGGGCAGCAAGACGTTTGCTGATTTCTACCGGGAAGTGGCCTCTCAGTGCCTGGTGGCCTACGACAACCAGGATATCCAGTTCGAAAACCTGGTCGACTGGCTCAAGGTGGAGCGCGACCCGGCCCGCAACCCGGTGTTCGACGTGTCGATGGTGGTACAGAACTTCGCCACCTCTACTGCCGACAAATCCATCCTGCTGGCCGGCAACGAGTTCGATAACCTGCAGGCCAACATTCTCGCGCGCTGGAAGGGACCCGAAACAGCCAAATTCGACATGACCTGGTTTGTGACCGAGCAGCAGGATGATATTGCCATCAACCTGGAATACTACTCGGCCATCTACGATCTGACCACTATTCAGCGGCTGGTTGGGCACTTCAAAACTGTATTGCAGCAGGCCTTGAGCCAGCCCGATACGCTGCTCTCCGCCATTAGGATGGTAAGCCCCGACGAGGAGCAGCTGCTGCTGCGGCGCTACCTCACCGAGCCTGCCGCGCTCCACGCCTCCGCCGATACGCTCCACGACGTATTTGCCCGGCAAGCCCGACTCTATCCCGAGCATATTGCCGCCGTCGACGAAAGCGGTTCGTTCACTTACCGGGAGCTGAACGAGCGGGCCGACCAACTGGCCGGTTTCCTGAGCGGCAGCCTGAAGCTGGTCCCGGAAAGCCGGGTGGGCGTGTTACAGTCCCGCAATGCTGACCTGCTCGTCTCCATCCTGGGTATTCTCAAAGCCGGCGGTGCCTACGTGCCCCTTGACAGCAACTACCCCGAGGAGCGGCTGCTGTTCATGCTCGAAGATGCCGGTATCGAGGTATTGCTCGCCGAAAAAGACCAGATTGAGTTTGCCAACCGTCTGCAATGGCGGCTGGACCCGCTCCGCTCGTTGATCTGTATCGACTCGACTGATATTTACAACGAACAAGGCCTGCTGCGCAACGACCTGATGCGCAAAGACCTCTGGGACCATGTGGGTACCACCGCCACCGATGCCATTTCAGGCGGCGGTTGGATGAGCTCCTACACTGGCGCTTACCTGGGGGAGGAGGAAATGCGGGAATACAGCGAAAATGTCTTTCTCAAGCTCCGACCCCACCTGCACCCTGGCATGAAAGTGCTGGAAATCGGGTGCGCCTCGGGCCTCACCATGTTCCAGATTGCCCCCCATGTGGGGGCCTACCACGGCACCGACCTGTCGTCGTCCATCTTGGCAAATACCCGGCGGGAAGTCGATACGCAAGGCCACGGACACATTACCCTCTCGTGCCTGCCGGCCCACGAAATCGACCAGCTCGACGACAGCGGCTTCGATCTGGTCATCATCAATAGCGTTATTCAGAGCTTCGACGGGCACAACTACCTGCGCCGGGTGCTGACCAAGGTCATCGACAAGATGAACCCCACGGGCCTGCTGTTCCTGGGCGACATCATGGACGAAGACCGGCGCCTGGAACTGATTGATAGCCTCACCGACTTTGCCCGGCACCACGCCGCTGAAGGCTACCGCACCAAAACTGACTTGTCGGCCGAGTTGTTCGTGTCCCGCCATTACCTCGATGACCTGTTGGCCGACCGCATGGGTATTGCCAGCATCAGTTACACCGATAAAATCTACACCATTGCCAACGAGCTGACCGAGTTCCGCTACGATGCCCTCATGTGCATCGACCGGCACCAAGCCCCGGGCCGGATTGCCAAACGCAAGCAGCAGTTTGACTTGGTACACATCCGGCAATACGCCAGCACACCGCCCACGGTGCCTGTCGCCCCCCACAGCCTGGCCTATATCATCTACACCTCAGGTTCCACGGGTCAGCCCAAAGGCGTCATGATCGAGCACTGTAGCATCGTTTCGTTCCTGGGGAGTTGCCAGGCGCGGTTCCTGCACGGGCAAACTATCAGCCTGCCTGCGGTGGCCTCATACGCCTTTGATATCTCCCTGTTTCAGCTCTTCTTTCCCTGTCTCTCCGGCGGCACGGTGCTGTTGCTGCCTGATACCTCGGTGAAGGACATTCCGGCCTTGGCCGAGCGGTTGAAGGACGTTAATTCCTTCGATTCGGTCCCGGCCCTGGCTGCGCAGGTCGTCAACTACATCCGCAGCACCAACTCAGCCGGCGATTACCTGGGCCTGACAGACCTGTTCATCGGTGGTGATGCAGTGCCGACGCACGTGCTGGAAGGCCTGCGGGAGCTGTTTCCCAATGCCCGTATCAATGTGATGTATGGCCCCACCGAAACTGCGGTCTTCGTCTCTATCATGCAGTATTCGACGGTGCAGCACGCATTCCGGGGCACCGTCATTGGCACACCCAACCAGAATGCTGCCTTCTACATCGCCAATGAGCAGCAGCAGTTGCTGCCGGTGGGTGTTGTCGGTGAAATCTGCATTGGCGGGGCCGGCGTAGCCCGCGGCTACTTAAATCAGCCGGCCCTGACGGCCGAAAAGTTCGTAGCAGATCCGTTCCGGACCGGCGGGCGGCTCTACCGTACCGGCGACCTGGGCCGCTGGCTGGCCAATGGCACCGTCGAGTTTATGGGCCGTAAGGATGATCAGGTCAAGATCCGGGGTTACCGGATTGAATTGGGCGAAATTGAAAATGCTGTCCGCCGATATCCGGCCGTGCAGGACGTAGCCGTGCAGGCCAAAGCCAACCGCAGCGGCGACAGTGAGTTGGTAGCTTACTTAGTGAGTAGTATACCCGTTACTACCTCCGACATTCGCACCCACTTAGGCAAAACCCTGCCGGCGTACATGGTGCCTAGTCAGTTTGTGCCGTTAGACCGCCTGCCTCTGACCGTGAACGGCAAAGTCGACCGCCGCAAGCTGCCCGATCCGGAAGGGCTGGGCCTGGCAACCGGCGTGACTTACGTAGCACCCCGCAATGAAACCGAAGAGAAGCTGCAGCTCATCTGGCAGGAATTGCTGGGCAAAGAAAGCATCGGCATGAAGGATAACTTCTTCGACCTGGGCGGTCATAGCCTGAAGGCTACCCGCCTCAGTAGCCAGGTGCACAAAGTGTTTGAGGCCAGAGTGGAACTAAAGGACTTGTTTGCCAACCCTATTCTGGAAGATCAGGCGCAGTTGATTCGCCGGGCGGCCACAGCAGCCTTCAGCGCCATTCCCAAGGTGGCGCCGCAGCCCAACTACGAGCTTTCCTCGTCGCAGTACCGCCTCTGGATCACGGCTCAGTTGGAAGGGGGTAGCGGTACCTACAATATGCCTGCCGCCTACGTCTTCGAAGGTGCTTTGAACCAGGATGCCCTAGAACGCGCGTTTCAGGCGGTACTGGAACGCCACGAAATTCTGCGCACCGTATTCCGCGAAGATGCTGATGGCGACGTCCGGCAGTTGATCAACCCCGCCGATGCCCACGGCTTTCGCCTAGCCTACGCCGATAGACGCGGAGCTAAGGAAGCCGAAATGGCAGCGCTGGTGCAAGCCGAATTTCAGCAGCCCTTCGACCTGGAGGCTGGACCGTTGCTGCGGGGCAGCCTGCTGCAGATCGAAGACGACAAATGGATATTCGTTTATGTGATGCACCATATCATCAGTGACGGCTGGTCGATGGAGATACTAATCCGGGAGTTGCTGCAGCTTTACAGAGCCTACGACCAAAACTATCCGCTCCAACTGCCCGCGCTGCGTATTCAATACAAGGATTTTGCCGCCTGGCAGCAGCAGCAGTTCTACTCCGCCACCAGCAAGCACCGCGACTACTGGTTACGGCAGTTTGAAGGGACATTGCCCGTGATGCAACTACCCACTGACCAGCCGCGCCCCGAATCCAAAACCTACGAAGGGGCCACGCTGGAAAAGGCGCTGCCCGCCGAATTGAGCCAGGCATTCATGGCCCTAAGCCGTGCACAGGGAGCCACTCTGTTCATGGGCTTGTTAGCCGCTGTCAATACGCTGCTATTCTACTATAACGGCCAGGAAGACAGTGTTATCGGCGCTCCCATTGCCGGCCGTCAGCATCCGGAGCTGGAAGACCAGATCGGTTTTTACCTGAATATGCTGGCCCTTCGCACTAGGTTTAGCGGGGAAAATAGTTTTTTGGCTATGCTGGAAAATATAAAAGCTGTAACATTGGGAGCCTATGAGCATCAGGCATACCCTTTCAATGAGTTGGTAGGGGAACTGAACTTGCGCCGCGACTTGAGCCGTAACGTATTGATGGACGTAACGGTGGTATTGCAAAATACCGCCGACGGCCCGGTAGCCGCCCCCGACAACCTATCTGGATTAACAATAACGGGTTATGAAAAAAATCAGAGCCTGACAAGTGAATTTGATATATCTTTTGACTTTGAAGAGGCTGATGATGCGATAAAGGCCAAAATTATCTACAATACCGCGTTATTTAAGCATACTACTATCCTCCGCCTAGCCGACCACCTGGAATATCTGTTGGCGGCTATTGTTGCCAACCCTGCTATGACTATCAGACAACTTGGGCAATTAGCCTACCACCAAGCCAACTCTCTGTCACCGTACCCCAGCAAGGTCCTCTATTCGGCTTCTGCGGAGGAAGAGCTAATCAACGACTTGAGCCTGTAGGCATGGCCGGTACTACCCTGTTTCCGGCTTTGCTGATCATTGCTGCCAGTACTAGGTCGGCGTGCGACCAACGGTCGTTACTATTCTATAACGAAAATTTGATATTTATTGCACTAAACCTGGAAAAAAATCCGTGAATTATTTCTTCCGGCCATCGCCGGACCCCACTAGCAGAATTGCCTTCTTAAATATAAGTCTATGTATATAATTGAATTGAGTCAGCAGGAAAACGAGAAACTCGATGTGCTGCTGCGTATGCTAATGGGAAAATATAGCTTGCCCTGCGAAGAGCGCTTTCTGCTGCGCGTACGGGCTTATGCCGCCCAGTTGCCCACGCGCGTACTACTTAGCCTGAGCGAGTTCAAATACTGCGAAAACCATAATGGCACCTTGGTGCTCCGAGGCTTCCACATCGACGACGCCGGCATCGGGCAAACCCCGGCCGCCACCAGCAAGGAAATCGACGAGGGCTCAGCGCGACGGGAAGGCTTCCTACTGATGCTGCTCATTTCCCAGGTCGGGGATGCCTTTGGCTGGAGCTGCCAGCGCGATGGAGCCCTGATCAACAACATTCTCCCGCTCCGGTCGCACGAGAAAGAGCAGCTCAGCACGGGCAGTATGATTGACCTCGACTGGCACACGGAGGAAGCATTTCACCCGTTTCGGGCCGATTACCTGGCCCTGATGTGCCTGCGCAACATCGAGCAGATTCCTACCATCATTGGCTCGATCCAAGATATCCACTTGGAGCAGGAAACTAAAAAGCTGTTGTTCGAGCCGCGCTATCTGTTTCAGATGGACAAGAATTTCGAAAACGAGCACCTGAAAAGCACTTTGCCCCAGTCGGTCTTATTCGGGGATGCTAGCGCCCCCTACGTCAAGATAGACCCTTCCTTCATGCAGGCCGTACCGGGCGATGAGCCGGCCCGTGAAGCGCTGCGCCAAATCACGCAGGAGTTCAATAAATCCCTTTACGAGCTAGTGCTGCGGCAAGGCGACGTGGTCTTTCTCGACAACTACCGGGTCGTACACGGCCGTAAGGCTTTTCCCCCACGCTTCGATGGCACTGACCGGTGGCTGAAGCGGGTGAATATCACGTCCGATCTGCGTAAGTCGCGCGTGCTGCGCCAGCATCACAGTTCCCGGATGATTGTAATAACCTAAGCCAGTATGTCTAGTATTGAATTCGGTGCCGTGAATTATTGGATAGAGCACCTCCAGGATGCCAAAGCTCTGCGCCTGCCGGGCGTATCCGCGCCGGCCGATGTGGCGGCAGAAGCCAGTACCGTGAGCCTGCCGGTGAGTCCCGCCGATGCGGCGGCTATTCGCAGAATAGCTGGCGACAAAGACCTGAACGTACTCAAACTTTTTCTGAGCGGCTTGACGACGGTGCTTTGGAAATACTCTCACCAGGATGAACTGCTTGTTTCCTTGCCGCCACTGGCGTTGCCCGGGAATGAGGGAGTACCGAGTGGCCCGCTGCACTGTCGGCTGCACCTGGGCGGGCAAACACTGATCCACGAGCTGCTCGGGCAGGTGCACGAGACGCTGAATACGGCCCACAAGCACCGGCACTACGACGAGGCGGCCCTGAACCAGGAATACGTGCGCCGCACGGGCAGTCTGGCTCCGTTGCGGGGCGTGGGCCTGAGCTATTCCCGGCTGCGGGAGCCGGGCACTTGGCTAACGGAGCACGAGTTGCTGGTGGAGATAGTGGAGCAAGCGGAAACCTGTATCAGCATCAGCTGCCGCTCGGGAGCCTATCCGGCGGCCATGCTGCGGGATATGGCGGAAAGCCTGCTCCAGGTTGTGTTAGGCCTTTCGATGAATAAGAACAAAGCCCTGGCGGCCTGCGACGTTATTCCGCCGCATAAGCTGGCGGCCTGGAGCACGCGGTTTGAGAACAACACGCGCCCCTATCCGCAGCACGTAACGGTAATCGACCTGTTTCTGGAATCCGTAGCCCGCCATCCCGGCAAGACCGCGCTGGTCTACGGCGAAACAGTACTGACATATGCGGAGCTGGCGGCCCAAGCTGAAGAAATAGCGGCTATGGTAACGGCGCAAACCGGCGGCCCGGGTGCCTTGGTGGGCGTGCTGATGGACCGCTCGGCCCTGCTGGTGGCTACCATTACGGGCATTCTGTGGGCCGGGGCGGCGTATGTGCCCATTGACAAGGAATATCCGGCAGAGCGCGTACGCGACATCGTGGCCGACGCGAACCTGACGTTGATTCTGACCGATGCCGACGATGTGGTTAGCGAACTGCCTGGCTGCCAGCTGGTGAATCTGGCCGGTATCGGAGCCAGGGTCGGGCCGATAGCCCTAGCGCTACCCCGGCCCACCGATCTGGCCTACGTCATCTACTCGTCCGGCACTACTGGTAAGCCCAAAGGCATCATGATTGAGCACGCGGCCATCATGAACCTGCTGTTTTGGTACAATGAGCGGTACGCTATTACCGACGATACCCGGATTGTGCAGCTTACGAAGAGCGTAATCGACATTGCTTTCCAGGAAATCTATTCGGCCCTGATGAACGGGCTTACGCTGTATGTGCCGATCAAGGAAGAAAGCCAGGACAAAGACTCGTTTTTGGGCTACCTGCGCAAATATCGAATCAATTTTATTCAGGTAATTCCGGACACCCTTGCCGAGTATTTTCTGGACTCGCCCCGGCTCGATTTCCTGGACTACCTGCTCTGCGGCGGCGACCGGCTAACCGAATCACTGAAGGATGCCATCTTGGCCAAGGGTTACACGCTGTTTAACGTGTATGGCCAAACCGAAACGGCTATTGATACGGTAGGGGCGCTGTGCCAGCCGGGCACGGTTACCCGGTTCGACGAGTTTGTGCCTAACTACGACCTGCTGATTGTAGATGAGTACGGACTGCCGTGTCCCGATTTTGTGACGGGTGAAATCTGTACGGGCGGCAGCGGGCTGGCCCGGGGCTACCTCAACCAGCCGGCCCTCACGGCCGACAAGTTTGTCGGGCATCCGCTGAAGCCTGGGCAGCGCCTCTACCGCACCGGTGACTTGGCCCGTCGCCTGCCCGAGGGTAGCATCGAACTCATGGGGCGCCAGGATGACCAGCTTAAGATAAGAGGGCAGCGCGTGGAGCTGAGTGAAATCGAGTTTGTGTTGCACGAGCACCCGGAAATAGCTGACGCGGTCCTGAAAGTTAATGAGTCGGGTGGGGAAAAGCAGATTCATGCCTTCCTGGTGTCCAGAGCAGCTACCGGCAGAAGTGCCGGGGAATTTGTTGTCACCATCCAGGCCTATCTGCTCGACAAATTGCCTGCTTACATGATTCCGGTCCGGTACCATGTGCTGGATAAGTTGCCGCTGACGGCCAACGGCAAAGTGGACAAAAAGAGGCTTTCGACCGCAGACAGTGGCTGGACTCCTGGGGTCCAAGAGTATGTGGGTCCGCGCAACGAAACCGAAGCCACGCTCATCGGGCTCTGGCAACAGTTGCTGGGCCGCGAAACGATAGGGGTGAAGGACAATTTCTTCGATCTGGGCGGGCATAGTCTCAAGGCCATGCGTCTGATTAGCCAGATCCGGAAGGCCTTCGAAGTGAAGATGGAGCTAAAGAAGCTGTTTGCCTTTCCGGTGCTGGAAGACCAGGCCCGTCTGATCGGCGACGCGGTGCAGAGCGCCCACCAAAGCTTGCAGCCCGCGCCCGTACAGCCCAGCTACCTGTTGTCTTCCTCTCAGCAGCGCGTGTGGGTACTCAGCCAATTTGAGCAGGGCAATGCCGCGCACAATATGCCGGGCATATACCTGTTCGAGAAGTTCGACCTACCGGCACTGGAACAATCTTTTGCGGCGCTGCTGGAGCGACATGAGATTCTGCGCACGGTGTTCCGTGAAAACGAGCAGGCCGAAATCCGCCAATACGTGCTGCCCGCTGCCGAAGCCGGGTTCCGAGTTGCTTACCAAGACCTGCGTGGGCAATCCCGGCCTGCCGAGTACCTGAAAAGTCTAGTGCCCGACGTGGCCCGCCACCCCTTCGACCTGGCAGCGGGGCCTTTGATGCGGGCGGCCGTGTATCAGATTGCCGACGCACAGTGGGTGCTAGTATTCGTGATGCACCACATCATCAGCGACGGCTGGTCGATGGAAATTCTGACCAATGAACTAAAGCAGCTATTCCAGGCGAATCTGAAGGGCGAACCGGCGCGACTGGTTCCATTGCCTATTCAGTATAAAGACTACGCGGTGTGGCAGCGTGGGCTGTTGAGCCAGGGGGCATTCGAGCCACATAAAGCCTACTGGCTCGGGCAGTTGCAAGGCGAATTGCCCACCCTGGAACTGCCCGCCCGCCAGCCCCGCCCCGCCATGAAAACCTACAACGGGGCCATGCTCGTCCGGCAGATTGGCTCCGTCACTACCCGTCAGCTCCGGGCGCTGGTGCAGCAGGAGGAAAGCACACTATTTATGGGGCTTTTAGCTGTCGTAAACGCTTTGCTGCACCGCTATACCGGCCAAGAAGACATTATTATCGGCACGCCCATTGCCGGGCGCGAGCATGCCGACTTGGAAAACCAGATCGGCTTTTACCTCAACACCTTAGCGCTGCGTAGCCGCTTCAGTGGCTCAGATTCCTTCCGGGACGTTTTGGCGCATACCCGGCAGATTACTCTTGATGCCTATGAACACCAAGCCTACCCATTTGACGAGCTGATCGAAGCCCTGCGGCTGCCCCGCAACATGAGCCGGAGTGCTCTGTTCGACGTGATGCTGGTTCTGCAGAACACGGAGTTGCACGCCGCTGATGCCCAGCCCGACGACGTGAAAATTAGCCCCTACGCCGGCATGGAGCACCGGTTCAGCAAGTTTGACCTAATCTTCAACTTTACCGAGGTGGAAGACGCGCTGGAAGTCGCCATTGAATACAACCTCGATATCCTGGAAGCCCCGCTGGTGGCCCAGTTAGCAAATCACCTGGCGCAGCTCCTTGATGCCCTATTGCTGGCGCCCGACCAGGCAATCGGGACGTTGGAGTATTTGAGTGAGTCGGAGCGGGCTCAGCAGCTGGAAGTCTTCAACGCCACGGCCGCCCCCTACGACCAGACCCAGACGCTGGTGAGCCTGTTCGAGGCCCAAGTGCGGGAGCGCCCCGATCAAGTGGCCCTGCT
>NZ_QYCN01000047.1 GCF_003583925.1 Hymenobacter rubripertinctus
TTGGCTCAACCGCTTCCGGCATCTGCTGATTCGCTGGGCCAAAAAACCGGAGAACTACTTGGCCATGCTCCACTTTGCCTGTGCGCGCATTACGTGGTACAATTGTCTTTTTGGCTGACCCTCATTCCCTATTCGGATAGACTCTAAGTGCGCAAGGGGTTACTAGAATTACGATTAAGGACTGCATTACCGCTGATGACTCTTCCAGCAGAAAGCATAAGTTGGGGGTTCTCCGCATCAGTGGACCAGCGTTGCAGCAATCTGTCTGCAGCTAGCTTAGAAGCCGGCACGATAGTACTCAAACTTTTTATTTGAACAGGAATGCCGACAGGCAGGCGCTTGACATTGATGGTTTCGATGAACGCCAAGGCTTCGCCCGCAACTGATTCTTTGACTTTGGCCAGCTCAATTATTGCACGTAAAGGAGAACCTTCTATGCCTAAATCTTCACTTCGGCCACTACGGTCAGCCAAGGCTTTCAGTAAGATGGCGGCTTCTTCATCCGATAATTTAGCGGAGCTACTGTTGCCCCCAGTACGCTCCGCCGCAGATGCGCTTAACAGCATCCTCAGCGTTTTTGTGGCCTCTTCGCTGAGCCGAAGTGCTGCACCGCGCAACACCCCTATCTTATCCCGGGCGACGTAGAAATACGGGGCCAGATTCTCTTGGCTAAGTGGGGGCTCCGACTGAATCCAATCGCGCAGCCATTCATCGTCGGCCCAGCTACGGGCCCGTTCAGGAATGAGGTTGCGGTCCTGGGCCTCATCACTGGCCGCTGGTGTGGCCGCTTCCGGAGCCGGCTCGGGGACTGCACTCAGTATATTTGACGACTCACGCAGCCTGTTTTCAAGCTCCGCAATTTCCGGCGGCTTCCCGTCTGCCTCGGCTTGCCAATTGGCAAGCAGGCCAAAGGTCATCGGCTTAAATTCCTCCAGCAACATGAGTTTGGTCATCACCCGAAGCTTCAGCGTTGCGTGCTTGGCCTTAGCCATGTTGATGCGCAGCAGCATGGTGTTCAGGAACCGTTTTATTTGCCTTGGGTTACCACGCAAGATGCGGGTTAGCACGTCGGCGGTTTGTTGCGAGAGGGCAAGGTCGTCCAATAATTCAGCCGGTGCGTCTGGCACAAACTGTCCAATAGTAGCCAAGCTAAATACCGCCGTGCTGGAAACTTCAGCCTGTACCTTCTGTAATACCTGCTTGCACACCTTCTCGAAGGGCCCAGCATCGAGCCGTAACTGCGCAAATAATAGGTTGATGTACGTTTCAACTTCGGCATAGCCCAACTGCGGAATGCGCACGGGCATCTGCACCAGCTTTTCAAGATAGTCGCGGCCCAAATCGAATTTTTCCTGCGCGCTACTGGAAGCGTCATCGCCGATTTCCGGGAACCGCCGCTTTACCGCGTGCTGCACCAAGCGCTCGTCGGCCCCAATAATAAAGGCCGTATTGGGCACGTAAAGGAAAAGCTTGATGGCCTCCAGCGTTTCAATGATGGTATCGGGCAAGCAACGGTCCAGATCGTCGATGAGGACAACCAACGTGTCGATTTTGCTTTCTTTCAGCAATTCCGCAAAGTCCTGTCGGAATTCGCGCACGGTGCGGCGGATGTTGTCGGCTGGCTCGGGAGATTCCTTAATCAGTTCTTTAGCGTCTTCTACTGACACCCCCTTTACCTTGTCCTTGATATAGCCAGCCGCCTCGCCGAGGCTACCAATGTGAGGCATGCCAGTTAACGTAAACGAGAGCACCTGCTTGCCTGCCATGCCCATCAACCGCAGCCAATCGACTCGTTTAAGCAGTTTTTGCAATAGGTCTTGCGCTTTCTTTTTGGCTTTGGTTGCGGTGGGCAAATGATCTTGTAACGCATCGAGGATACTGCCCATCAGCGCCGACTTGGCATCGTCGTTTCCTTCAAACAACCAACCGTTGAACGGAACGCACAACACCTTTTCGTTATCGCTGAAGTAGTCTTCTGTCATTTTCATGACACTGGATTTGCCACTACCCCAGGCACCAAAAACCCCGATGGTAAGGGGCAACAACGCACGATTCTCAATCAAGCCGGTAACGGCTCCCACGATATGCTGCACGTTGATTAGATCAACATTCGTTTCATTATCTGACCACACGTAGGAGTTATGCTAAGCGTTGAGTAAGGAATTCATCATGCTGCTCTTAATGCTTGATCCCAGTTCGCAGGCGCTGTGGGGTGGTACAGTGAAAACAGATAGTGAGCTAAGGTAGGTTGGATTTGAATTCCTGTTCAAATTGGTGGGGCAAGCTGTTCTAGCCTATTGGTCGAGGTGCCAATTTTATAGGTTCTGGGTTCAAGCCAGTCCATACTGACTCATCAACAGTGATTACTAGAATTGTCGGAGGCTTATTGGCGTTCTTGACGTACAGCTTTTCATCCCTCATAACTTTGGCCACAGCAGTAGCGGCGGCATCGTGAGCGGCATTAGCAGTCGTATAAAGGTCACCAGATCTTGAGCTATCAAAGTAGTACATGCCTGATGGCAGTCTATAACTCTTTTTGTTACTGCCGATAATACTCCGCTTGAACCCGATGACGTCCATTTCGGTGTGTAAATCTGTGTAATCGTCACTACTATCGGTGCGGTGGAGTACTACACGTGCAAAATAGGTGGGCATAATAAGGTGGGTATTAAATGGAAGTATTGGTTTAAAAGTATGCTTATCTTCGTTTATAGTTGGCTTTGGCTACAACTTGCGAGCTAAATAAGTCGAAATAGAGGCCGAGAGACCAACAAGAAGTTCTGCTTCTTCGAACGACGGCTCTCCACCTTCACTCAAATGACGGCCTTGTTCCGATGAGAAGCCCCATATCTTGTCAACGACAACGTCCAGTGGTGGTGGGATTATACCCCTGTTCTTTTTGATCAGAGCGCCCAAAGTATCCTTGGAGCCTCCTATTGCTTCACGAGCTGTACATTCTAGGCAGGCCAGAGCGTGTTGGACTGCACCAGTAATGTCAGCCTCTGGTTTTCTTGAGAGATCTTTTATGGCTTCATTAATCTCTGACTTTGCTGTGTTAAGGCCAGCATCTCCGAGAACGTCCCCTGCCTCGTGGATCGTTTGTTCAAAATTATCTGTGCCACGAAAAAGCACTTGGCCATCTTCAAGCTTATAACCGATTCCGTTTTCGCGAAAAAAATCATTGACTTCATCTGCAAAAGCTGTGGGGTCATCGGAAGTGCTATAGAGTTGTTCGATTATGTCATAGACCTTGAACCATTTGCACGAACCAATTAGGTCAACTGCTTCAGTCAGTACCGGTTGTGTACTCCAGTTGTTGGAGTCTGCTATTTTCCTGAGGACATAGCATATAGCGCTCCGCACACGCTTAGCATCGTGACCAGTAGCTGTAGCTGCCGAAATAATGAATTCACGCAGTTCGTTAGGTGCGGACTCGTAGATCATTATAGGCTGCTCCTCAGACCTGTAATTGTTGCGTTTAGAAAAAGAAGGCATGGATTTTATACAATATTTATCTGGGCTGAAAACATTAATTTACTCAGTTCAGCCTCCCAATATAGCAACCCCAGCATTTCAGAATTTCGAATCGTTCAGCTGTACGTAGTAGACTGGGGTGGTCTAGTTAAAACGGACACTGAGCTAAGGTAGATGATTTAGCAGGTCGGTTTCAAATTGATGAGGCGTGGGATGGTCCAGTAAAAACGGACGGTAAGCTAAGGTAGGTTGCTTTTCAGGTCTTGCTCAAATTTGAGGTGGTCTAGCTAGAAAGGACAGTGGTTCAAGGTGGGTTAAGGTTGAAGTCTATATTTCAATTAGAGGTCAACAGCAAACCAAAGTGGAATGACGGCAGTCGAGGAGAAGCTGCCTGCCTTGATCCCTCCACCTTAGGATATGGCATTAGCTCCATGAGGCAGTAATCGCTTGACGCCCATGGGGTGAAAAGCCTTCCCTCGTCTAGTCCGATACCCAGATTCATTAAGTCGAGCGGCGATACCCCGCAGGCTCATGCCGGTGGCCCGCAACAGACTTGCCAGTTGTGCAGCCTGCCGGTTGGCCAGGCTCTGTTGGGCATTGCGCTGCAGGGATTCCAAGGCCTTCTCGCGGGAGGCTGGCGTCAGGTTGGCGGGCGTGCCGAGTTGGAAGCCCCGCGCCTTCTTGGCCGCCAGCGCATCGCGGGTGCGGGTAGAGATAGCGGTGGCCTCTTTCTGAGCCACGGCGGCCAGGATGTGGAGGGTAAACTCATCGGCCGCGGGCAGGTCGACGGCTTTGAAGCGCACGTGGCTTTCCATGAGCGTGGCCAGGAAGGCCACGTTGCGGGCGAGCCGGTCGAGCTTAGCCACGAGCAGCACGGCTCCCTCTTGCTTGGCGTGGATGATGGCGGCCTGCAGCTGGGGCCGGCTGTTCTTGCGGCCACTCTCGATTTCGACGTACTCCGCCACGATGTGGGCTTCGGATCCGACGAAAGTCCGCACGGCGGCTTGCTGGGCTTCGAGGCCGAGACCGGACTGGCCTTGGCGGGCGGTGCTGACGCGGAAGTAGGCGACGTAGCGCGTCATGGAGGAGGCGAGTTCAGGGGGGAATTAGGGGCAAGATAAGGCTTTGTCACGTTTGTTAAACGACCGTTCAACAAACGTGACAAACTGCTGGCAAAAACCTATTCTCTGATCTTGAGGATAAGAAGCAGGTCTTCATTATGCTTGCTGATGAAGACCTGTTAGCCGCTGACCTGACACCCTTTTAGTACGCTCTTTTAAAAGAAGTCGCGCATCCTGTTATAGCGTTCCACTTGATATCAACTAAAAATGTTGTTCCTTGTATTTTCAATTTGCAAATTGAAAATACAAGGAACAACATGCGTCACCACAATGGCATGCGGCCCCAGGATGTGGCCGTCTTATTCAAAATATTGCTCTTGGATAACACTGCCTGGCAAAGCAAGGAGCTGGCCCAGGCCTTGTACCTGAGCCCGACGGAGATATCATTTAGTTTGAAGCGGTGTCAATATGCGCGCCTCTTGGGTGGGCCTGATTACCAAGTGGCCCGCCGCACTTTCCTCGAATTTCTGCTACATGGGCTCGCGGTAGTGTTTCCTACTCAGCCCGGCGCGCACGTGCGGGGCTTGCCTACTGCGCATAGCGCCGCGCCGCTACGCGAGCAATTCGTGGCCGAGCAGGTGTACGTCTGGCCGGATGCCGAAAGCGAGCACTGGGGCAGTGCCATCGAGCCACTCTACCCCCGGGCTCCCCAGGCGGCCAAGGCCGATTCCAAACTTTACGAGTTGCTGGCCCTAGCCGATGCCCTGCGCGTCGGCCGCCCGCGCGAGCGAAAGCTGGCAGGCGAACTACTCCGCGAATTTACTTGCCCCGTCCATGTCTAATCAAGCCAACCTGGCTGCCCTGCAAGCGGTAGCCCGCGCACTTGGGCCTCTGCGCGAGCGGGTCGTATTCGTCGGCGGCAGTACGGCCGGCCTCTATAGTACGGCCCCACAGGCGGCCGAATCACGTCCCACCAATGATGTAGATTGTATCATCGAGGTGGTGCCCCGCATGGCCTATTACGAACTGGAAGAAGAATTGCGCGGACTAGGCTTTCGCCATGACCAAACGTCAAGCGTCATCTGCCGCTGGCGGGTCGCCGGACAGGTGGTGGACGTCATGCCCATCGGGGAGGATAATATCCTGGGCTTTTCAAACCCGTGGTATCCGGAGGGCTTTGCGCACGCGCACCCCTACGTGTTGCCCGATGAGAGTACTGTTTTCATTCTGCCAGCCGTGTACTTTGTGGCCACGAAATTAGCTGCTTTACGGAGTCGCGGCATGGACGATATTCGCCTGAGCAACGATCTGGAGGACATCGTGTACGTAGTTGATAACCGGACGGAATTTGCGGCGGAAGTAACCGCGGCGGCCGCCACAGTCCGCACGTATATCACCACCCAATTCCATCAATTGCTACAACATCCAGAGCTGCGGGAGGCCATCGATTGCCAACTGCCTTATGGTTCCGGCCAGGAGCGGAAGTACATCGTTGAAAACCGCTTTCGGGCCGTGGTTGCCGCTGGTCAGTGACCTACCGGGCCGATTGCTTATTAATCGCGTTAACTTCTTCCTTCGGCCCTACCCTTACTCGGCCGCTTGGCTGGCTGGCCCCTTCCGATACGCATGAATGACGACGCCCCGATGGCGCAGATATTTGTAGAGCGTGACTTTGGAGATGCGCAGGCGCTGGGCAATCTCGTTGACGCCTAACTGCTGCTCCTTGTAAAGCGTCTCGGCTACCATGGCCGTGCGCTGGGCCTCTTCCGACAACCCCCGCGGCCGGCCACCCACCCGACCCCGCGCCCGGGCGGCGGCCAGGCCAGCGTAGGTCCGCTCGCGGATCAGCTCGCGCTCGAACTCGGCCAGCGAGGCAAACAGGTTGAACACCAACCGCCCTTGAGCCGAAGCGGTATTGATGGCATCAGTGAGTGAAACCAGGCCCACGCCCTTGAACTCCAACTCAGCCACCATGTCGAGCAGGTGCTTGAGCGAGCGGCCCAGCCGGTCGAGCTTGTAGATATAGACCGTATCGCCCTGACGCAGGCTGGCCAGCAACTTGTCCAGTTCGGGCCGGGCCGTGGTGGCCCCGGATACTTTTTCCTGGAAGATGGTCCCGCACCCGGCCTGGGTCAGGGCATCGAGTTGTAGTTCCAGGTTCTGGTCGCGAGTTGAGACGCGGGCGTAGCCGATTTTCATCTGGCTAAGTTCAGCTTTCTTATCGGCAAGGCCACCTTAGCTGAACTCTGCCTGATGAACAGGTTAATTGAACCGTTTTCACCCTGCTTGGCGGGGCTTTTTCTCCCCCACTGCCCCTGTTTGAATTGTACAGGAAAAGGAGGGGTAAATTTCATGAATATTTTGCCGCCAAATAAGTGTGTATTTGAAGCATTTTAGTTGCGTTTA
This sequence comes from Hymenobacter rubripertinctus, assembly GCF_003583925.1. GTDB lineage: Bacteria > Bacteroidota > Bacteroidia > Cytophagales > Hymenobacteraceae > Hymenobacter > Hymenobacter rubripertinctus. Next base: position 6,942 of record NZ_QYCN01000047.1, read on the forward strand.
AGGCCTCGCTGCAAACAATGGCTTCGGGCAGTTCTCCATTTAAACCGTGCTCATTGCTGAATCTGGCCCCAAAACGTAACCCATTCAGTCCTGATTGGCCAATGTCATTCGTGGCAATAAGCTTACCATCCAGATAAGAAGCAGAATTCAAACCATTCACAACCAATGCGTACGTATGCCATTGCCCTTGCCAAGTGGAGCGAGAAATGCTGATTGGGTACATACCACCCGATTCTACCCCGAAGTAAAAATGCTCATCGTTGGCCCCGCTTCCATTGTTAGTGATGAGCGTACGCGAATTATTGTATCCATCAAACAAGTAATCAGTTGCTCCAGGTGCCGCTTCATTACCATCAATTCTGGCCCGGACTACAATAGAAAACGGTTGTGGCAACGTCAACTGACTCGAAGAAATATCGATGATTTGGTGCAGACCGCTGTAGCGATTAGCCGTATAGTGAATGCTGCCGTTGAGTAGCAGTGGTGCTTGAACATCGTTTCGTAGCTCGGAGTCACCATGTTGACCTGTTTTATCGCGCCATTGTATAACTCGATTATCGGGGCTTAGAATGGCGCTGTCAGGAGCGTACCAAGCGGCTAGCAGACTACCCAACCGCGTCGGGTTCCACGCTACGGGCGCTTGAAAAGGGACTGTGCTTACTGGTTGGCTGCCCTCATACTGGTTTGTGCTGGACATGAGAAACTGTCCGTGCCCACTCCCGTCGGCAAAACCGGTCCATGATGCCGGATTGGGCGGTATCGGGTCCTCGTAACTCCACGCAGCGGCAGCCTCAGACAAATCAGGCAATAGGTAGTTGGGACAGTACCAGCTTGCAGCATTCTGTGCCGCCGAACGCACGTAAGGCCATATTCTGGTCTCATCCATCTGCCCGTTCATGTTGCTGACTGACCGGTTGCTACCTATGTGGCCTAGATCTAAGCCCGTAAACTGCTGTTGCGGGGCGCTGAAACTGCCTTGACCAACTAGTGTATTATTGAGGTAGATAGTGCCTTGTAGATCGGTAGCATCATACGTCAGGCGTAGATGCACCCACTGTTGTACGGGTACTATTGCAAGCGTTTCAATGCTGCCTCCGTTGAAACTCTCAAACCCGAGTACTCCCACGTCGGTCCCAGTATTGATAAGATAAAGCTGAAAACTACTGCCAAGAAATAGCTTTTGGTGCGTTTCAGAATAAGTACCCCCAAACACAGAGGGAGCGTTGGCCCAGGTATGGAGTTGGAACCACGTCTCGATAGTATAGGAGGAGCCAGGCGGTAACAGGGCTCCGCCCCGATTGGAGAGCGTGAACGGAAAGCGGACCGCTCGTGAGATGGGGCGAGTGCGGTTGCTGAAATAAGTGGTTCTGCGCATCAGCTCTGCAGTATAACAGTTGCGGCTTGTGTCATGCTAGCCCGCGTTATGCGCACTTCCAGTGTGTCACCCATGATCAGGGTAAATGGCAACGTAGCAGGACTAGCCGCGTTGTTGATAGTATATGCTACCGTAGCCACGTTTTGCAGAGAGTTGGTGCGATACTCGCCCGCTTGATAAGTCCCCATTGTGCGGACAAAGGCATCAGCCGTATCAGCTTCAAAGACAAACTCTAGGATGGAGCCGATGACATCAGCTACCTGGCCGGGGCCGGTTGCAGCCGGGCGCTCATCAATGATGGTGGCTGCTTCAATTAGCCCAGTGATACTTGTATTTCCTTGCAGCACAACACGGCTCGCCTTGATGGCGCTGGTAGCCGGGGTTTCCGCCAGCACTGTGGTGTTGATCAGGTGCACTTCGCCCACCTGGGCATTACCCAACAAATGGTCCGTGGCCGTGCGGTCCTGCGTTTGAATCAGGCAGTTCTCAAAAACCATTTTTACCGGGGCGCTCAACCGCGCGGCGTGGCTCGTACCCGTAATGCGAAACAGGCAGTTATGAAAGTACAGCCGTGGATTGTTGAGCCTGCCCCATACAGCCGTTCCATTGCTGGAGTTGAAATGGCAATTGTAAAAATGAACGTCACAGTCCGAATTGAAGATAACGGCGGTAGTGGTGCGATTTGCAAAGTGTAGATCGTACACCTCGTAAAACATCCCGGGTACGGCGTTGCCGTATGCTCCCATGCCCCATGCGCCATCCGAGTTGGAAAACACGCGACTGTTGTTACCAACAAACTTCCCGCTTCCCCCGACCAGCGTAATCGCATCACCAGACGTGAGCAGGCTGCCCACGTCAAAGCCCTCGGTATGCACCGATAGTCCCGAAGACAAGAACAACTGGGCTTCATTACCAATAACCGTGACATCCGATACGGGCGCGGGCAGTACGAGCGTGTCACCCGCGCTAGCTTGAGCAATGGCTGCGGCAGCCGTGGCGTAATAATCGCGCGTCCGGTTTGGATGAACTAGGTTGGTGGGATTCGTCACGAAAATCGCTAACGCATCCGTGACGGCTTTTTGGCTCATAGCCAACGTCGTACTTTGGCCAGTAGCCTGCGCTAGCGTGTCATCGGTCGTGGGTGCCGCGGTGCGATTGAATAATTCTTCGATTAGGCTGGTCAGGATTTGACGCACATCATCCGCTGTCGTTTTCCCTCCGTTACCGGTACTGCGGATGTTGGCGTTAAGTTCAGCGAGAAGTTGCGCTTGTGTCTTGCTTTCCATGAAAATGATAGTTGTTAAGTTAATTACCAGGGTGCCTGAAGCAGGCTAAAAATGCGATGGAAGAAATGTCCGATGATTATTGAGAACAGCTAAGACGATGATGCACGGCGGTGATTCGCCTAGGGCGGGTCTTCTGCCCAATCACCTTGCACTAGGCTAAAGAGGGCCTCTACTTCCATCTACAGGAATTCCGTTATTCTTGAAGCTAAACTGGCTGACCCACTGCCGGACCGCAATCCAGGCCGTAGGTTGAGGCAACCCACTGCTGCATAGTCCTGATTTCAACGTCACTCAATGCCCGGTCCCAAATCAGGACCCGGGCAATTTTCCGTTCGCCCCCGTAATCCTGGTAGTGACCGGAGCCGATGCGTAGCGTACTGGGTAGCGTGTCGAGTTGGGCCCCCGTGCTGGTGTGCGTGGCATTCAGCCACAGATCCATCCGCTGGCTGCCACCGACTGACTCGGCCGTCCGCACCAGCCAGGCATTCCAGGAGCCGACGCGCAAAGCCGCTTCGGAATAGTTCTGATAGCCGTAGAAATGCTGAATGACCAGGTTTACATAAATCATGCTGTCATAGAGGTGGGCATAGCCCTGTTGCCCCCAGCCCATGAGCTCGATGTAGGTGGTACCGGGGCTCTCAAACAAGACGAGGTGCGTACGGGGCGCGTTGCCGAGGAGGTCCATCTCCACCGTCCCTTCGTAGAATCCCCGATCAGCAAAAAGCACGCAGGGCTGGCCATTTGGACCACCTTGCCCTTCCACTACTGGGCTGCCATTGGCAACTAAGTCATGCCCCGGCTGGGTGCCGGCGTTGGGCCAACTCCGGCCATCCAGGCTGATGGTCCGGGGATCGTAATCCCACCGGGCAGCCACCGGCAGAGTGCCTGCCGGAGCCGGTTGCCCGGCCATAAGCAAACCGGTGAATCCGGCATTGAAAAACGAATGGCCGATCATGCTTGAGCGGCGTAACCGGCCACGATATCGTCCTCCGTCGACCCAAAGCAGGTCAACGTCAGAATGGCCGTCCTGCCGGCCGCGAGACTGGTCGGGGCCGTAGCGCCCACAAACACCCAGGCCGGCGGAAATATAAGCGTGCGGGCGCTCCCATCGCTCACGAGACGAATAACCTTGCTGCGGGCCGCCGCCTTATTGGTTGTTTCGGTGAAGGTTAGGTTGCCGGCCACTGTCAGCGTATGCCAGGCTGCCCCTGCCAGGTCCAGGGTGATGGTGGGGGCATAGGGCAGCACCGAATAGGCAGTGTTACCCGTACTATCCGGCGGCGCCGCTACCTGCTGGGGCAAATCGGTCAGCTCTTTGGCTATGCTTTGCAGGACTGAGTTAAGACCAATGCCTGTTGTTTTGCCCTCCCGACCATCCGTATGGACCGCCTGGTTGATTTCGTCAACGAGCTGGTCAAAATCCTTGAGTGCCATACCGTATGCTGATTAACTAATTGAAATTAAGCAGAAGTAGTCCCCTCGCCTGCAAGTAGCCGCTGCAGAACAGATCAGAAGCCTTCCAGTATGCCGTGATTGCCGTTGCCACTCGTATCCGTGGCCTGCAGGGTCGAAGGCGTGAGCCGGGGACCGGCGGCCAAACTCAGTCGCGCAACCTGACCGTTGGGCGACCAGTTGCCGGTCGGATCCGCTATTTCGCTGGCCAGTAATGCGCGACTATAGATGCGCAGATCGGCGTAGCGCACGGGGCTGGTATACTCGTTGCGCGTGTAACGGGCATTGACCAGCAGATCCCCTGCCTGGGTAGCGCCCGTCGTCAGCACCACGTGGTGCCAGGTATCAAGCGTCAAGGTGCCCGCTAATTGCGCGGCGGTGCCGGGCGCACCGTCCAGGTACCAGGTCCACTCAGACCCGATGCCCAGGGACGCGAACCAGGTATTGTCCCGTAGGTTACGGGCGTCGAGCAGGTAGTGCCAGTTACCGGCGAAAGACTCATCCGCCACATTTACCCACAAGGCCACCGTGAGGGCGGGCAAGGCGGGTAACGCTAGGCTCAAGTACTGATCGTAACGATTCAGATTGAAGAGTTGGTTCTGCTCATAGGGTGGCGCTTGCACCTTAGCGGGCAGCTCAGGGGTATCGAGGATATCAGGGGGAGCAGACGGCGTACCGCTTGGCGTACCACCGGGCAGCAACGTGTCGAATTGCAAGCCACTGCCCCCCATCTGTTTGGTGGGCAGCCGCTGGTAGCCGTACCACAAGGCCACGCTGCCGTCCAAGCCCCGGGCCCGTCGGTAAGCGCCTTCGAGCCGCACCCCGTTTGGCGGTACCCGGTACTCGTGGATGAGGTAGGGCTGACTCCCCCCCTGGCGCAACAAGGGTGTGCGCGGCTGAATGGTCTGGTCGGCGGGCCTTAGAGTGAGCCCGGCTACCTGGCGGGGAATCTCCCCCTGCTCCAGGTACGACAAGCCAGTCGCGGCAGGGCGCGGCACGAACGGAATCCAGTGCTCAGCCACGCTGCTGGCTAGCTGGTAGGTGTAGGCTGCGGTGGTGGCCACGGGCGGCGTGGCGCGGGTGCGCAGGTACTCGGCGACTTGCGCGGCCGCCCCGGCCCCATCCATACCGTTGCCGAAGCCATCGGGAACCGTCTGCTCGACGGCCCAGACCAAGTTCGTGGCTTCTTCGCGCAGCAGCGTGACCTGCTCCACCGGCCGGCCCACGAGCGGGGTGAGTGCCGCGTGGGGAATCAGCAGCCGGGGCACGGAAGCCGTCCGCTCCCCGACCGGGCTCTGCCGGAATAGCCCCCAGCGCCCGGCATCGTCGTCGAGCTTGCGCTCGGGGGCCTCCGGCTCGGTAGCCGGACTGGCCCCGGCCGGATGCACCCGGTACGATTGCCCGAAAACGTCGGTCACGACTACGGCTGTCACGGTACTCAGGCTTCCCACCGGGACCGTGTAGGGTACGCTGAACCAGTCGTTTTGGTAGAGGAAGGCGAATTCCTGGAGCAGCATGCGCCCAAAGTCGGAGGAGTCGCCCGTTACCTGGCCCAGATCCACGCGGTGGTCCTCAAAGTCCCACCAGCGGGAAGCGGGCGAGCCGATAAACTCGATTTCGGTGGGGATAAACCGGGTGGTCGGCACGTCGAGCGCACTGCCCGCCGCCATGCTGCTCAGGGCCGGATGAGCCGCCGCCGCTGCTTCGTCCACCGAATGCCAATGCAGGCCGTTGCCGGCCGGCGTCTGGCCCGCCAGCAACACGGGCGCTTGCGCATCGGGCACGGCCAGCGCATAGTCATAGGCCAGCTCGGGGACCGACCAAGCGGAAGTCGCCGGGCGGTCGAAGTACAGCCGGTCGTACGTTGCCACGTAGTTAGTCGCCGCCCGCGCCAGCGCGGCCCGGGTCGTTTCGTTGACCGGTTGGGCTACCACGGTACCAGCCGCGTTGGGGTCCGCCCGTAGGGCTTCGAACAAGGCGTACCCATCCAGGGCCTGGGCCCCGGCCGTGCGCAGAATGGCCTGCACTTCCGTGGTTTGTGCCTGGGCAAAGGCAACGTCGTAAGCGCCTTCCGCCGGCATTGGGACGGCTCGCAGGGGGTAGCGGGTGCGGAAAGCCCCGGCGAACTGGCCCAGCCCCTGCGCGCGCAGCAGGCGCAGCCAGGCCTGGCCCATGCGCAGGCGTAGGCCCGTCTCGACGAGCGGCGGCTCGGCCTGGAGCTGGGCTTCCCAGGGCGTCGCCGGCGCGTAGGCCTGCGCCGGGTGGGCGCCGAGCTGGAGTCGAGCTGGTTGGGCCGTGCGGGCCGACAGCTCGGCGAAGGCCGGGCTGCCGCGGTCTTCGGCCCGGAACTCACCGAGTTGCCACTGCCGGGCCAGCAGCCAGGCCGCGTCGCGCACCTCGGCCCGCAGGCTGCGGTTGAACTCGGCGCTGCGGGGCCGGGGCTCCAGGCGGTTGTGGGCGATAACGGTACGGGCCAGACTGGCCGGAATGGGGGAAGCAATAGCCATAGGAAGAGGATCGAAAAGGCCGGCAGGACCGGATCAGTAGTCGTCGTAACGCAAAAAAACAGCGCGCCTTACTCGGGTAAGAGGGGATTGGGTTGGTACTGGGCCTGGTTGGTGAGCTGGCGAAAATCCAGGCTGAAGGTGGCTTCCTGCTGGGCCACGGGCGCGACCAGGGCCGGCAGCAGCGTGGCCAGGTGGGTGAAGGCCAGCGCATCGGGTTCCACCGTCCGCTTCTTGGCCAGGTCCAGGGTTTCGTTGACCGTACCCAGCAGGTCGGCAAACGACCAGCCCCCCGGGCCGGCCTGCGGGGCCACGGCCAGCAGCAGCGTTTGGGCGGGCTCCGTATTGGGCTGGTCGTAGTGAAAGGCGACGGCCGTCGTCGCGTCCGGCTCGGGCAGCGTTTCGGTCCACTCATCCAGCCAGAGCACGTGCTGCTGGGCGGCCGTGGCGTTGTAGCCCGCGGGGCGCACCTGCACGAGCGAAATAACATCCCCCGGGACGGGGTAATCGGCCGGGTAATGCAGGCCCAGCCAGTATTCGGGCGTGGGGGCGGGACCGGCCGACAACTGCGTCGGCTGCAGCGCGAGGGGCTGGAAGGTTGGCTCATCGCCGCGCAGCAATTCGTGCAGCATCAGTACCTTGTCCAGGTGATCCAGCGACTCGCGGACCCGGGCCGCGCCCTGTAGCCATTCCGACAGCAGCAGCGGATTCGCTTCCGTGCCGACTTGCAGCGCGGCTTCCCGATCCACCGCGTTGCGGTACTGGGTACCCGCATTCAGGTTGAGTTGCAACGCCAGCCGAAAATCGCGGCCGAGCAATTCCCGGGCCGCGTCGGGCAGTCGCCGGCTCAGGTCTTCGGACCCGCTGAGGACCCGTTCGTGGGCCGCCAGCCGTTCATTGAGTAGGACCAGGACCTGATCGGCGGCAGCAGCCAGTTGGCCGGGTTCGGCTCCCAGCGCCGCCACGGCTTCGGGAATGCCCGTCAGCACGGCCCGGGCGAGAAGCCGGCGGAACGCTCGGCGCGAGGCCGCAGTCAGCAGCGGGGACTTAACGGCCTGCCGTAAGTCGGTGACCAGCGCCCGCATGACGGTGGCAACGGCCGTGAGCCGATTGCGGCCCTCTGCCTCGTCGAGGCTGGGGCCGTTGGATGTGTCAGCCAGGCCGGGCAGGCTGAAATCTTCGGGTCGGGCCGTGCGGCTGCCACCCAGTAGCTGGCGCAACCGGCCGGCCAGCGGCAGCAGGCGCTGCAGCTCCAGGGCCCCGGCGGTGGTATAATCCAGCACGACCGCGCCGGTTACTTCGGGTGCTGAGGCCGCTCTTTGCTCCCGGGCGGCCTCGGCCAGCAGGGCATCCAGGGCGGACCCGCTGCGCAACGCGGTGCCGTCGAGCAGGAACAGCAAGTCCAGCGGTTGCAGCTGTAAGCTGGCCAGGTTCACGGAATCTACCTGGTCAGGTGCTTCGGTGAGCGGGCCCTGCCTAACGGGTTCGGCACCGGGTTGCTCCGCCAGGCTGCCGTCGGAGCCCAGCTCCGCCGCGCCTGCGCCGGTTGCGGGGGAGGGCGTAAACTGGTATTCGAGCAGGATCCGGGACGGGTCGCCGAAAAAGGAGCCCAGCCACCGGTTCAGACCAGGCTCGGCCAGGGCCCGGGGTGTGCGGTTGGTGCCCCACTGGTCCAGGGAAGGCGAATCGGTAGCGGGCAGGTGCAGCAGCACGCGGTGGGTCAGGGCCTTGCCGGCGCGGGGCGGCTCCAACACGTCGGGCACCACCGGGAACTTGCCCTTGGCAATGCTTTCCAGCATGGCCCCGGCCCGGTCGGCATTGCCCTGGGTGGCCTGGAACACGCCTTCGCTCACGGCCAGGTCGCCCAGCGCATCCATCGTGTCCTGCAACGCAGCGATTTGCTGGGCCACGGCCGCCGCCAAACCGGCATCGGCGGGTAGCTGGCTCACGCCGTACGGATACGTTTGGGCCGTGCCCGTGCGCAGCAACGCCAGCCCATCGACGAGCTGCCGGGCGGCCTGCTCCGGGGCCGGCGGGGTACCTGCCGTCGCGTCATTGAGGGACGATTTGGCCAGCGCGTAAGGGAAACGGAGCCGGAAGTAGCGCAGGAAAAACCCATAGGGCTGCCCGCCGGCCTGCCCCGCGGTTTGCGTGAGCCCCTGCTCAAAGTGCTGCCCCAACAGGGCGCTCAGCGACGCCCCGCCCCGGATGCCTTCCACGATGGCCAGGGCTGCTCGCACCCGGGCCGAGGACAGGTTCACCGCCAGCCGGTTACCGTCCGGGTCGGCCGCATCCGCCGTGAACTGCCGGGACTTGTAGCCCTGGCGCAGGATGGCGGCGGTGACGGCCTGGTTGGGAGCCGGCGCGTGGATGTAGCCCAGGCTGTCGGGGTCTTCCCGCACCCCGTCGGGACCCGGCACCGAGCGGTCGGCGGCTCGTACGTTTTCCAGCCAGCCGAAGGCCCCGCAGAACAGGCCCGTCGGATTGGCTTGCCGCAGCTCCTGCAACCGGTGGCTGACCTGCCCCACCTGCCAGGCGTCGAGGCGGTAATTGCCCAAGTCCAGGTGCTCGGTCAGCAGCCGCTCCAGCCGGGCCGTGGGCAGCGCGGCCAATTGGCCGATTTGCTGGAAGTAGGTGCCCAGGGCCTCGCCTTGGAGGCCGCCCCCGGCCCGCAGGTAGGCGTGCAGCGGCTGCCCGTTGGTCAGGGCCGGTCGGTCGTAGAGCAGCTGCCAGCGCGGCGTATCGGCGCGCAGCACGTTGAATAGTTCGGGCTCGGCCCGTTGCGCAGCGCTCAGGTTCATCGTCCGGGCCGCCGCGTCCCAGTACTGCTGCAGCACGGCCTGCCGCAGCAGGTGGTAGAGCAGCGAGTTGGGCGCCACGAAATCGGCGGGTACCCCGTCCGGGTAGAGGGTCGCGAAATTCTGCCGCCGGATGTCGTCGAAACTGGTCGTGGGCGCGGCCAGCCACTGGATGAAGTTGAGCTGCGTGCCGGGCAAGGGATGGAGCGGCTCAGTTTCGGAGAACGGAAAATCATCTACCAGCACGCCCAGCCCCCGGGCAGCCGCCGGCTCATCGGCGTAGGTTTGCGCCAGCTTGGCGTAGCCCTTCTGAAAGGCCTGCTCGAAGATGCGGGGCGGCCCGGCCCCCGCCAGTCCCAAAGTGTTGTCGGCATCGAAACGGCCCAGGAATTCCTGATACAGCGGATTGGCCGCGGAGCCGGCCACGTCAAAGCGGCCCTGGGTGCGGCGGGGTAAGGCGCCCCCCTCGGCGGCGGCCACGGCGGGCCAGATGGAGCGGTTGCGGGCCGTGGCCAACGCGTTGAGCGTGTCCGTCAGGGTGGGGCCCAGCATGTAGCGCTGGTAGAATTCGCCCGACGTGGCCTCGGTCCCCAGCACGGTGAGCAGGTTACGGTAGTCGTCGGGCGCGGCGGGCAGCGGCACACCGGCCGGGCCGTTCTGCGGGTACCGGCCGGCCTTGTTGAGCCGCTCGGTCCAGGTGAAATCCAGCCGGCGCAGGGTCCGGGCCAGCTGCTGGCCATAAGGCCCCAGGGACGTGGCCGGCGTCCAGGTCGAAAAACGCGTCGTCGGCAGCACCCCGTAGGGCGTATTGCCCACCCGAAAGGCGGGCAGTGGGCCACGGCCCAGCACATGGGGGGCGAAGAAGCTGCGGGTCCAGTCGATGGCCGCAGTCGAAAACACGGGCCGCATCATTTCCTCCAGAAAATAGCCGTACGTCGCCGGCCACAGCACGTTGTTCAGGGCAATGGCCTCGCGGGCGTCCGTCAGCAGCGCCCCGGCTACCGCGCCGAACGTACCGGGGGCCAGCCCCAAGGCATCCCCCAGCCGCTGGCCGTCGGGGTGGCGGGCCGGGTCGGGCTCGACCTTGCGCGGCAGGCTGGCCTGGGTCAGCAGCGGGAAGGTTTCCTCGGCGTCGAACTGCTCGGTGGAGCCGTAGCCCGAGGCCTGGCGGTCGGTGTTGTTGGTGGGGGTGCCCTGGGACACGAGAGCCAGGCCGTCGGTGTGCTGGTGGGCCTGCAGCAGCCCCTCGATCAGGCGGGCCTGGTCGGTGGCGCTGCCCGCGGTACGCACGCCCAGCACCACCAGCCGCTCGAATCCGCGGGCGTACTCGCTCTCGCTGAGCGGAATGGTGATGGCGAGGCCCAGCCGCACTGCTTCGTCGTAGTCTACCATCCAGGCCATGCGGTCATCAAGGCCGGTTTTGGCATCGGCCACGGCCGTATTACCAGCTTCCTGCAAGCGGAAACCAACAGGCAGCACGGCGGGGATGTCGGCGGCCTGCGCTGTTTGCACGGGTTGCAGGAACTCGGTGGTGGATTCCGGGAAGGTGGCGCGCGAGTACGGGACGGCCAGGTGGTCGAGCAGGTGGGCCTGCAGCAGCGGATCGGCCGGCAGGTCCGCGGCCTGCTCGTACTGCTGGTAGAGCGTGACGGTAAAATAATCCGGCAGCGCCCGGGCGACCGGCCCGGACTCGGCCCCCGGGCTGGCCGTCGGCCGCTCGACAAACGTGGGGTCCGGTACCTCACCACTGGCCCCCGTGAGGGCGCTGGTCAGGGCCGCCAGGTTGGTGGGCGTCGTTTGCTCAACGATCCACGTCGCGCGCCGCGCGCCGTAGCCCGCCACCAGCCGGCGCCAGGAAGCGAGCGAGTGCAGCTCCGTGCGGCCGATGCCGGTAAGCGAATCGCCTTCCCGGAGCCGCCAGGCCTCACCTTCCTGCTCCCAGTATCGCTGCCCGGCCTGCTCCTCCTGCAGGCTCAGGGCGGGCTGGTGGGCGTCGAGGCTGATTTGGTCGGGGTAAAAGCGGACCCGCAGTTCGTGCCCCCCGGCGCTGGTCGGCAAAAACTTCGTTTGCACCCGCACGGGAAACAGCAACACGGGATAGGCAGTGGAAAGGGCGGTTAGATCTTGCATGGATAGGATAAGGCGAAAGAATAGGAATGAATCGACGCGGGCTAGGCGGCGTCAGCCAAGGAGTTGGCGGGCGGCGATGGCCACCATGACGGGCTGCTGAAACAGGGCATAGGCCAGCTCCGCGCTGTTTCGCACCCGCGGCACGGGGCCGGGGTAGGTATCGGTATCGACTTCGGGCTTGCCGGTAGGAAGAATAAGCAGGTTGTCGCCGGCGGCCACCCCCAGATAGTCCCAGGATAAGTCGTTCCAGGATCTCAACTTGACGGGGGGCGCATTCGGGTCCGTTGACGTAGCGTAGGCGGGGCTCGTCTCATCGAGTCCGAACTGGGGCTCGCCCGGACGCTCCAGCAGCGTGAAGAAATAGCCACTGGACTGCGCGGTGTTGTTGCCCAGGGCCTCGGCCGGGGTCAGGTCGAAGGCCAGGGCCACTAAGTCCTGGCCGACGGGCAGGCGGTAGACCGGGTAGCGGGTGCGGGCCGGAGTCTGGTCGGGTTCATATATGTCCGTTTCGCCTATTTGTTGGGCGGGCTGGGCGCAGATGACGGTGTTGGGAAAGCGGTGCAGCAGCTCGGCCCGGATTACCATGACTACCTGGGCCCCGGGTCCCGCCCCGGGGTTGGCCCCCAGCATGCGCCCGTTCCAGCTCAGTAGCGGGGCCACGTCGCGCAGATTCTCCTCGCGCTGGGCCAGGGCCGCCGGTGTGGCCGCTGCCACGGGCAGCGTATTCAGGTAATCGCTCACGTCCCAGAACTGCCGGAAGTAGCTCGCCCGCAGGTCCACGGGGAAGCCGCGCCACAGCAGCTCCGAGCCCAGCGCGTGGTTGGCCCCGAGTAGGTAGGCTTCGATGAACGCGCGGTTGATTTGCATGAGCGCCACCGTATCGGCCGGGAAGTCGGCCAGGCCGGGCAGCAGCAGCTCGGGATGGCGGCGGCGCAACTGTTCGCCCAAGGCATCCTGGAAAACGGGCGCGACCTGCACCGGCTTGATGGGTGGGCCGAATGTGGGAGCCTGAAGGGGGCTAACCGTTCCGGTTAAGGAAGCGGACAATGCGGCCTCTTCTCCCCCACTTGGCTTGCTGACCGCCACCGGCCCTGCCTCACCGCTGGTTTCCCGCGTTAACCCCTGGGGGACTGGTGATGGCAGGGGTTGCGGTGGGACAATGGTTACGCCTTCCAGCACGGCATCGACCAGGAAATCCTCCGCGGCGAAGTCGGCCGATTCGAAGTCCCCGGTGATGAACTTGGAAACGGTCGTGAGTGCCTGCTGAGCCCGGGAAGGGAGCACCCGTTCGGGGTCGGTACCAGCCACCATGCCTGACTTGAGCGCGCTCAGGTCCAGCCGGGGCTGAACCGGGTCGATGGTCCGAAACCGGGTTTGGGTACGCAGGTCGGAGAAGGCCGCGCCAAATTCTGTCAGCAGCTGCGCGTCGGTTATCTGCCGGTAGCCCTGCTCGTCGAGCACCCGCAGCACGGTGGGCACGGCCTGCTCGTCGGCCAGCAGGCCGTTGAGGGCCGTATCGTCGAACTGGTAGGCGCGGATGAGCTGGTCTTTGGGGGCGCTGGCCCGCACCTGACCCGACTGCAGCCGGCTCAGCAGCTCGTCGCGCTGGCGCAGGCTCGTGCCGGGGCCCAGCGGAGCCTGCTCCGTTTCGGGTGACGGCTGCTGCGTGGGCCGCAGGGGCCGGCCCGCCAGATTTACCTGGTAGGGGCCGAAAGGGCGTAGCAGCCGGCGAAACGTGGGGCTGAACGCGCCCAGCGGCACGTTGCTGCGGCGAATGGTTTCGCGGGCGCTCAGGCCCGTAGCCGCCAGGCGGACCCGGGGCTGGGCCAGCGCCGTCAGCTGGAGGCCGTAGTTGGCCAGCCCGCCCGGCAGCGTGGAAGCTTCGGCGGTATCGGCCACCAGGGAGCTGCTGCGCAAGGCAGTATCTTCTGCACGGCCCAGGTTGGGTGCGGCACTGGCCACGACCGTGGGTAAATGCTGGCGGCGTAGTGCGGCGGACGTTTCGAGGCCGAACTGCAGCCCGCGCAGGTTCAGGTTGGCCACCAGCACGTCCTGGACCTGGTCCCAGGCCCGTTGCACGTATTCTTGCTGCTGCTCCTGCACGAGTTGGCTGCCCATGGCGGCCACCACCCGGTAGCGCGGGTCCAGGTTGGCCTGCTCCGGCCAGGCGGCCAGGGCGTTGCCGCCGGCCGGGTCGGACAGGGTAGCCGACGGCAGGTAGGCGCGGCCATAGAGCGGCGGGGCCACCACCGGCCGACCCCCGCTACCCACCAGCCCCGGCACGAAGCCGGGAGCCAGCGCCTGGTACAGACTCTCGGCCACGGGCCCGGGCAGGGGCGTGGTGGTCGTGCCCAGCGGCTCCAGCACCCCAGGCAAATCCAGGGTATAGGCCGCCGGAGCTCCGCTGCCGGCCCCCAACGGCGTGGTAATACTGAGTTGGTTAACGCCGGTTAGGGCCGTACTGGTGGGGGTCAGCCGGCGGGCCAACGACTCGAAGTCGCTGTCGGCGCCCGTCTGGAATGACCACTGGTGGTACACGGGAAACTCCCGGGGCTCAGCGGTGCTGAGGTCGGTGGCCAACGCGGGCCAGGCAGAAGCAGTGGCTTCGGTTGCCGTGATGGGCAGGCCCCGTCCGGCTTGGCGCCCAACTTCGTAGGTGGGTAGCAAAAAGGCCACGTAGCGGGTGTTCTCCCGCAGGCGGCGCGGACTGAACAGGCGCGAAAAGGCCAGGGCGGGATTCTGCTGCAGCGGGCCGGAGAGAAATTCCTCTACGGCCGTGGCCGACGAAGTATCCAGCACTCGGTTCACCTGGACGTGGGCCAGCAAGGGTAGCTGGTTGAAATCGGGCAGCGGCACCCCGGTTTTGACTGTGATACCGGGCAGCGGGGCCGCGCCCTGGGGCAGGGCGCTGAACTCGCTTTCTTCCAGCACCAGCAGAAAGCACCAGGGCCGCACCTGGTTGGTGGCGGTGACGGCCTCGGGCGAGTAGCGCCAGGGCAGGTCCTCCTCCCGAAACTCGATGCTGGCCAGTTGCAGCGGGGAGAAACTCTGCGTATCAGGCCGGGGCGTGGTGCGCAATACGGCCGCCGGGGTGAGGCCCACCACGTCGCCGGGGCCATAGAGTTCCAGCGGAACGGTTACCTGCTCTGTTGAGGGCGCGCCTCCCTCTACCGCCAGCGTGAGCTGGAGGGGCAGGATGGGGCGCAGGGAGCCGTCAGCCGGTCCGGCAGTTTGGCTGAGCTTGTGCCTGACCCAGGGCAGAAACGAGAGCTGGTCGCCAAGCTGCACCGGAGCGACGAACGACTCGATGGTGAAATTTTGGGTGAGGTTGGGCTGCCCGTCGCCTACCCGTAGCGTCACCGTGTAGTTGCCGGCGGTCAGGTTATCAAAGCGGTGGCTGACGAAACTACCGTGATTGTAAAACGGCGTCCAGTTTCCATCGCCCAAATGGCCTTGTACTGTGACGTCAATCGCGCCGCCGGCTACCGGGCGAGCGAATACATCGGCCGAGCCCAGTACCGTGCCGTCTTCCCGGGCATCTACTCGGACGATGTCGTAGATTTCTAAACGATTATAGTTGCCGCACGAAATTGGAATTCCAGAATTATTAGAACTAATATTAGCTTGGTCCAGCAAGTGGACTGTATAAACATTGTCAAGCAGGTGGTCGAATTCAACAATGCCGGTTGAACTGGAAACTGTTTTAGAGGCAAGTGGGGGATTACTATTATCGCTGTTTAGTATTGCGAGTTCGACCAGAATAGTGTACTGCCCCACAGAATTAGCAGGGCTTGTCGTTGCGACAGTCAGGCGGAGGATTCCATACCCATCAGGATGACAGATTTTCTCTTGATTGGTAATACTTACTCCGGGTGGAATAGTAGGATTGGGATTGGCGTTGCATCTTACAACGATATTGCTAATTTTTTTATAATCAGTGGCCGCGCCTCCACCGTACGGATAATCAGATGCCTCAAGAGTATAGGTGTCATTGGGCAGGTCATTAAATCCGGTTTCTGTGCCCGTTTGGGACGGCCGATCATGCGTTCTTACAACTAAGCCATTGCTTCCTTTCAGAAGGAGTTTGCGTAGTGTATTATTCGGTATAAGGGAAAACGTAACATTTATATAGCCATTTCCAGGAGTTGCTGGCGGATAGCAGCCGGTAATTGCTGTGAGGGTTATGGCCATATTCAGCTAGTAAAATAAAAGTGAATGAATAAACGGAGGAAGACTGGTTATCTTTTTTCGCGCGCAAAAACACCTACACACTTTGCAGATCTAGTTGATACGCCGGCACCACGAGTAATTCCCCGCGCAGCCGGCTATCGGCCGCTACGGCTGCCTCCAGCGCGGCCGTGGCCTGGGCCTCGTTGGCGTAGGTGGTGGCCGCGTAGCGGGTGAGCGTGTCGGCGCGGGCCAGCACGTAGGCATCCTCGCGCCAATATACTTCCTCTGGGGCCAGGTACGAGGGATGCGCCTGGGCGTAGGCTTGGCCGATGGCGCTGTTCTGGCTGAGCTGCTGGAACTGCTGGGCGGGCATAGGCACCAACTGCCGGCGCGCCGGTGCCGACGCGCCGGCAGTTGGTGCCGCATTGCGGGCGGCCTCGGTGGACGGGGTCGGAATGATTGGCGTACCCGCCGGGGTGGGTGAGCCCAGCACGAGCAGCTCGTAGCCCACCTTTTGCACCGTGGCCGAGCCGCCCGTAAAGCCGTCGAGCAACCCCAGCCGCACGCCGCTGCGCATGAGTTGGAACGAGGGGGCCGACAGCCGCTGGGCCTCGCTTAGTTGCCGGAACTCGCCGGGGGCGAAGAAATCGGTTAGCTCCGTCAGGTCCGCGCCCGTTATGAGCAGGGTGTTGGCTCCCGTGCCCAGCGTGGCCTGCGTGATATCGAAGCGGTTGCCGTTCTGGGGTCGAGCGTTGCCGTAGCGCTCCAGCGCAAAGGCCAGCGGGGCCACCTTCTGGCGCACGACCAGCGCCCCGCCCGGGTCGACGAGCAGGCGCGTAGCGTCGGGCTCGGCGCGTAGGACCACCGGGCTGGCCAGGGCGCTGGCAGAAGTCTGCACTTCCCAGCTGCTGGGAGCCGCCAGCGCCTCGCGCAGCAACTGGCGCACGTCCACGTTGGGCAGCGGCTGGGCCGGGGCCCCGCCGCCGATGGTGCGGTTGATGCTGAAGCGCACGCGCACGATGAGCTTGAAGCTCACCTCGCCCGTCACGTGCCAGGGCGCGGGGCCCGTCACGTGCAGGTAGAGCTGCAGGGTGAGCTTGTTGTTGCCGTTGCGCTTGATGGCCACGCCGGCCCCGATCTGCACGTCGAGGCGGAAGGGGTTGAACTCGAAGAGCGTGTCGAAATAGAGGTATCCCTCCAGGTAGAAGCCCAGCGGCAGGTCGACGAACAGGTCGAGGCGGGCACCCACCTGCACCGTGTTGGAGGTGATGGCCAGGTAGGTTTGCAGCACCAGCCGGAAGTCACTACTGTCGGCCAGGGCCAGGCGCAGACGCTGCAACTGGGGCAGGTTGGCGTTGGCCGGGGGCTGGAAGGCGGGGTGGAAGCCGCCGGTGGTGAGCAGGAAGACGGGGTTCTGGCCCTGGTAGAGGCGGAAGGCGCCCTCGCCGCTGAGCGTGAACCGGTCGAGCAGGCTCGAATCGCGCAGCGTGGCGTCGAACTCGACGCTGCCGGCCCCGAAGTCGACGCTGCCCACAAAGTCGGCCCGCAGGCGCAGGATAGGCTTGTCGAAGCTGGGCAGCGTGGCCCGCAGCACGCCCAGCAGCACCAGGCGCACGGGGGCGGGCAGCTCGATGATCAGGCCCACGTCGAGGGTGAGCAGCGTGGGCGTGCCCCAGCCGATTTTAGCCAGCAGCCCGAACACGTAGCGGCCCTCGGTGGCCGGGAAGCTGCTATCGGCCACGGCCAGCGCGGCGGCCGGGTTGTCGAGCACGTTGGCCGGGAACAGCAGCTGGTCCAGCTGCCCGCTGGCGAGCAGCCCGCGCAGGTAGTCGGTGTTGGCCGCCCGGTTGACGCCGACCAGGCCCCCGATACCGTTGAGCGTGAAGCCCAGCCCAAGCTGGATGGGGGTGAACGAGGCCCTAATTAGGGCAATAAAGGATGTCGCACTCGTGCCATCGGGCAGGCGGTCGGTGAGAATGCCGAGGGCATTGACCGTTATCTTATCTTGAATGGAAAGCGTTAATGAGCCTTGGTATCGGTGGCCTTCTTCTAAAATGGCTAGGGAGCCCGCCCCCMCCACGCCCCCCATATTGATGCTAATTGCTAGGCCGGTAGGCAGCAGCACATCCAGCGTTACCTCGGCAGCCCCTACGTTACCGCCGCCATTTGGGAAAGAAGCCTCCAGGCTGAAGCCTGTGTTGATAGCTTGCACCAGCACGCCGGTAGCGGGGACGTTATTACCAGTGGGCTGCTTATCGCCTGAAGCCAACTGTAGCGCCAAATCGAAGCGTACAGAATAGGTGGAAAGTTCATCATTGGCAGATTCCTTTCTTAATCGAAAAGACGTCACCCTTGCTGCGCCTATGTTGATATTAAGGGGTAAATAGAGCCCCGCTCCACTATTAATATCGCCTCCAACTCGCTGACCATTGGCCCATAAAAAGTCGGCTTGTAACTCCGTTAACGTGTTGTCTTCACTAAGAAAAACCGAATTAACGTTGATGGTTTTCGGCAGCGCTTTTTGAAAAAAGGGAATAGTTTGGTCGAGCCGGTAGCTGAATGCGCCACCCACGAACCAGTCACCCGCTTGCCTCCCTACCTCAACCCGCAGTAAATCAAGCTGACCAAAGCTGCCAAAGTCGAGGGTAGGCACTGGCTTACGCGTTTCCGCAGCTAATTGAAAATTATCGCCGTTGAACGAACCTCGCAGGTCATATGCCATTTTAGGGGCTGTGGCCGACTGCGGGTTGGGCAGACGTATTGTGCCAATTAGACGCGAGGAGAGAAAAGAACTGTTAAGGAGTGTCAGCGCGATGCTGGTAATATCTACTTCGATCTTACCCAAAACCGTAAATCCCAGTACTGGAGCCTGGACTGGGTCGTCGGATAGTAATTCAAACTGCCCAGATACGCCGCCGGTACCTAAGAGAACCTGATGGCCCACCAGCGAGGCCGTGGAGCCCGTCGTAACCGGGGTAAATACATTAGGCAAATGCACCACAGCTTTGTCCACGAGCAGCCCACGAAAGCCCAAAGGAGCGCGCCCGGAGTCAGTGTTTGCTAGTAGATAAGGCCGTAACCCGCTGAATTCGATTACCACAGAGGTACCGCGAAGGCGTACAGGATTGAGCGAGAGCGCAACAGCAGGATTGACATTTAGATCCAGGCCGACATCCAACCCGTAGGTAAGGCGCGCTGCTTGGATAGTAATAGCTGGTTCCTCGGGCTGGCCGCTAGGCTTAAGCACGTCCGTCCAGCCCGTGCCCTGGCGCTTCACCGGCACCAGTAGGCCCGGCTTGAGCAGAAGTGTTACGTCGAGGGCGGGTATCGATAGGTCGAAACGCTCGTCGTCAAAGTAACAGGTAAATTCGGCCCCGAAGCCATCGTTACCGTGTCCCAGCACCAAACGAGCTAAGCCAAAGAGGTTAAGCGATGCTTCGTTGCCACCCAAATACTGGAGTACGCCTTCTACCCGATAGCCTTGGCCGGTCGCGTGCACTTCGAAGCTTTTCAAGCCTAAATTGACCAGAAACGAGGAATCACCTAACTCCGTGGGCCAACTGCGTAAGGTGTGAAGTATGGGAATGAAACTAGTGTTCTGACAGTTTAATTTCGTCAGCTACTTTGGTCAATTGAGCGTATCTATTTTTCAACTTAACGCGGGCCTTTTCGGTGGTGAAGGACCAATTGACTTTGGTGGCGGCGACGTTGCGCCTGGCTTGCCAGGCTAAGGCCTCTT
>NZ_QYCN01000048.1 GCF_003583925.1 Hymenobacter rubripertinctus
GCAGGACGATAAGCAAAATGTCGCTCAGGGCGTGGGAGCAGCGACCCGCTACGCGAAAGTCCTGGACGTCGGCAAAATGGTGGTGCAAGTTCATCTGACGAAGGTACCATCCCAGCCAAAATCACCCTATTTGGTGCGGTAGCCCTAAATAACCTTATCAGAACGCACCCCCTCTCCTTTTTCGGAGAGGGGGCCGGGGGGTGAGGCGCAACGCCAGAACGCCTCACCCCCCGCCGCCTACATCAACTGGTACTCGGGCAAGCTCAGCAGCGCGGTGGTCATGTCGCGGAGCTCCCCGCGCACCAGGGCCAGGTTTTCGGGGCGGATGGGCACTTGCAGCAGAAATTCGCTGAGCTGCTGGGGTTGCCGGGCCGCGGGTGTGCCGGCCAGCAGCTGTTGCAGCGGGGCCAGTTGCACGGTGGTTTTTACTGGCTGGGCGAAGGTGCGCTCGGCCCGCGACAGGTTGGGAGCCACGTCGTTTTCGTCCTGCTTGAGGGCCACGTTGAACTCGGCGTTGCGCAGCAGCACCGAGGGCAGTTGCAGGCGGTAAAGCAGCGACGACGAATCGATCCAGCTGCGCCCCCCGGGCCAGCCGGCTACGTTGGGCGGCTCGAACAAGGTCTGGCCCAGCGCCTTTTGAAACACGATGAGCGGCCGTTCGTTGGCCAGCTGCAGGCCCAGGGTGCGCTTGATGCCCGCCAGCAGCTCCACCGGCGACTTGATGCGGGTGCCCACGTTGGCCGCCTCATAGAACCAGTCGGCCGAAAACATCCGCTCCAGCAGGTCCGAAATGTCGTAGCCGCTCCTGAAAAACGCCTGGGCCAGCGGCTGCACGCGCGCCGGATCGGGCGTGTCGTTCACGAAGAACCGGTAGAGCTTGGTGGTGATGAACTCGGCGCAGGCGGGCTGCGCCAGAATAACGGCCAGGGCCTGCTCGCCGGTGAAGTTGCCGGTGCGCCCGAGCAGGGTTTTGGCCCCGTCGTCGTGCTGCCGCTCCCGGAATGCAAACTGGCCCTGGGCGTTGTAGCCCCAGCCCGTGAAGGCGCGGGCGGCCTCTTTCACGTCGGTTTCCGAGTAGTGGCCGCGGCCCAGCGTGAACAGCTCCATCACTTCGCGGGCGAAGTTTTCGTTGGGATGCTGCTTGCGATTTTGCTGGTTGTTGAGGAACTGGAGCATGGCCGGCTCCCGGCTCACGGCCAGCAGCAAATCGGGGAATTTGCCTAGGGCCAGCCGCCGGATGGTGTTGTGGAGCTGCAGAGCGGCATCGGGCCGGCGCACCCGGCAGGCAAAGTGCCCGTGCCAGAAAAACGTGAGCTTCTCGCGCAGCTGGGCCGGCGACGTGGCCATGCGCGTCAGCCAGCCGGTGTTCATGGCGTAAAACGCACTCCGAATGTCCTGGTTCTGTTTTTTGCGCTGCTCGGCCGTCATCTTGCCGGGAGCCATTGAGGCGGGCCTGGCGGTGCGGTCGGTCGTGGTAACCATCGCCGTCTGGGGCCGCCCTTGGGCCGCCATCATTTCGGCCGAAGGCGTGGGCAACGCCTCCGCGTAGCGCATGGCCGGTCCGTCGAGGGGCGCGTATGGCTGCGAGTCGCGTAGCA
Source organism: Hymenobacter rubripertinctus (assembly GCF_003583925.1). Classification (GTDB taxonomy): domain Bacteria; phylum Bacteroidota; class Bacteroidia; order Cytophagales; family Hymenobacteraceae; genus Hymenobacter; species Hymenobacter rubripertinctus. The sequence goes on from NZ_QYCN01000048.1 coordinate 1,599, forward strand.
GCTGGCGCAGGGCCAGCTTCGGGCTGAGGCCGGCGGCCACCTGCCCGGGCGTCGGCCCAAACCCGGCCCGCCAGTACAGGTGCTGAAGTTGTCGTTGCGTCGTTGTGGTCGTCGTGGTCATGGCCGGTTGGATGCGGCCGGTCCTTCTAAGTTTAAATCACAGATGTTGCAGATGGAGCAGATGCCACAGATTCGTTCTGGCAAATGATGCAATCATCAAACGCTCCCCCCCCGCCAGAACTAATTTTCCACCAGAACGAATCTGTGGTATCTGCACCATCTGCAACATCTGTGATTAACGTTTAGCTCCTACCACCACCGTTTTGCGGTACTCGCGTTTTTCGCCGCTGCTGGGCCGGAACAATTCAATGAGCAGCACATAGTAGCCGACGGCGGCTTTCTGCCCCCGGTCGGTGAGGCCATCCCATTGCAGAAAGCCGGTGGTGGCCAGCGTTTCGTTGCGCGCGAGGCGGCGGGTCAGCCGGCCCTGGGCATCATAAATCGTAACGCTGGCAGCGTAGCCGGGCGCGTCGAGGGTGTAGTTGAGGGTCGTGAAATCCTGCTGGCCGTCCTCATCGGGCGTAAAAACCTCGGGTTCGAGACGGAAGAGTTTGTCGCCGCCGGGGTCGGGCTGGTACTGGGAGTTGGGGCGGCCGGGCGTGGCGTAGCCCACGGCGCTGGCTGCTGAGTGGAAGTTCGCGGCCGTGCTCGGCCCCTCGGGCCGGATGCGCTCCAGCGACACCCCGTTCAGGTCGTCGAGTAGCTTCAGGTGCATGGTTTTGTTGTAGGCGAACCGGTCGAGCAGCAGCCCCGTCGCCGAGTAAACCACCACCACGCCCGCATCATCGGGGTAAGAAGGCAGACTGGACATAGCCAGAAAATTGGCCGGCTCCGAGCTGTTGGGGTAGTTGCTCAGGATGTTGGCCGGGTTGGTCGTGAGCACCAGCAGCTGCCCGGGAGCCAGCACGTAGGGGCCGGCACTGAGGGGTTTCTGGTCCACCACGCCGTCGGGTTTTTCGCCGCCCAACTGCCAGCCCTGCACATTCAGGTACTTGGCCGAGCGGTTGAGCAGCTCCACGAAATCGACGCCCCCGGTGCGCGGGTTAAACAGAATTTCGTTGATGACCACATCAGCGGCCGCTACCGGGGCGGGCAGCGCAAACGGCACCGAGGTGGCCGGGCCGCTGGCGTTACCGGCGCAGTCGGTGGCCCGCTGCACCGTAAGCGTGAGGGGCTGGTTGGGTTGCAGCGGGGCGCTGAGCTGCACATCAATGGTGCGAAACTCGGGACCCAGGGGCAGCACCCGGACCACTGCCACGGCCGGCGCGAAGGTGTAGAGGGCGGGGTCGGCCACGGCCGCGCTGTCGAGCTTCTCACTGAAAAACAGCCGTACCAACGTGGGCGAGAGGGCCACTACCCGCAGCAAAGCCGGCGCGGTGCGGTCGGGGTTACTGGCCCGCACCGAGTTGGCCCGGCCGGGCGTGCCGCCGCTGGCATCCTGGCTGGCGGTCCAGTTTTCGCTGCCCCCGCAGAAGTTGGCCACATCTACCATTTCCAGGCTCCAGCCGCCCTCTTTTTTGCGGTTGTCCTTGTACCAGCTATCCGAGTAGGTCACCTCAAACAGCGTGCGGCCGTCGCGGCCGAGCAGGGCCAGCTGGTCGCCGGCGTTGTTGAGACTGGGGAAGTTGGTAAGGGCAAACACCTTCCCGAAGCCGACGAACAGCCCGCCCCGGGTACTACCGCACACAATGGCGTACTCGCCGGGCTGGAGGCGGGCCGTGTCGGCAAATACGGCGGCGCTGCCGGTGCTGCCCGGTTTCAGCAGCCGCACCCCGCCCAAATCGAGCACACGCGTGGCCGAGGGGTTATGAATTTCCAGGTACTCGGAAGCCGGCAAACCCACGGTCGGCGTTTCGTCGGCCATGATTTCGGTGATGAGCAGCTGCCCGAACCGCGGGGCCACCGGCAAGCTGAAGCTCACTGCGGCGGCCGTGCCGGTGCTGTTGCCCAGGCAGTCGGTGCGGGTCTGCACGGCGGCGGTATAAGCCTGCCCGGCCGTCAGCGGGGCGGCCAGCGTCAGCTCTACAGCCCGAAAATCAAACGGTACCGGCTGCACTTTCTGAATGCTGACACCGGGCGTCAGGCTGTAAAAGATGGGGTTGGCCATCCGGGCGCTGTCGAGCTTCTCGTTGAATTGCAGCCGGATCACGGTCGGGCTCACCACCAGCACGCTTTGCAGCACGGGCGGCGCGGTGTCGGGGTTGCTGACGGCCACCGAGTTGCGGCGGCCGGGCGTACCGCCGCTCAGGTCCTGGCTGGCCCGCCAGTTCTCGGCCCCGGCGCAGGCATTGGCGGGGTCGAGCATTTCGAGGCTCCAGCCGCCGTTTTGCTTGGCCGGGTCGCGGTACCAGCTTTCCAGGTAGTGCACCTGGTATACCAGCCGCCCGTCGCGGCCGCGCAGCAGCAGCTCATCGCCGCCATTGTTGAGGGTGGGAAAATTGGTGAGGGCAAACACCTTCCCAAAGGCCGCAAACTGGGCCCCGCGGGTGCTGCCGCACACCACCGCGTACTCGCCGGGCAGCAGCGTGGCCCCGGCCGGAAACACGGCCGCGTTGCCCGTGCTGCCCGCTTTGCTCAGCTTCACGCCCGCCAGATCGAGCACCCGGCTGGCCGAAGGATTGTGGATTTCAAGGTACTCGGAAGGCGGCAACCCCACGACCGGCGTTTCGCGGGCCATGATTTCGGTGATGAGCAGCTGGTAGTAGCCGGGCACCGCCAGCACGCCCGCGAAGCTGAATGTGGCCGTGAGCGGACCAGCGGCCACGTTGCCGTAGAGGTCGGCCACGTTGCGGGCCTCCAGCGTACCAGAGCCGGGCGGCAAATCGGCGGCCAGCGTCAGGTGCACCAGGGCCGGGTTAGCAGCGTCGCGCTGGGCGGCCGTCACGGCCGGGCCGCCGGGTAGGCGGTAGCTGGCAGAGTTCTGGGCGGCGGCCACGGCCTCGTTGAAGGTGGCGTCCAGGGTTCGGGGGCCGACTACGGCCACCTGCACGGCGGCCGGCGGGGTGGCGTCGGTTACCTGAAAATCATCGAAGTAAAAGGCCTTGCTGTTGGCCGCAGAATAGGTCAGCAGCACGCCAAAGAAACCGCTGCTCTGGTAGGTGGCGTCGGTGCCGGTGCCTTCGCTCACGAAGTTCTGGCCGCCGGTCAGGTCACGCTCCAGGGCCCAGACGTCCTGCACCGAGCGCGTGACGCGCACCCGCACCAGGTTGTTGGTGGTGGAGTTGAGCGTGCCATCGGCCCCGTTCACGACGTAGACGGGGCTGCCGGTGGCGTCTTTACGGAACAGGGCCACCTCGTCGGGCGTGCCGCCCAAGCGCACAAAGTAGCCGCGGGTGCCGCTGGTTTTGAGGTCGGCGCGGTCGGCCAGCAGCCACACGTCGGCGTAGTTGCCGCTGCTGGTGGCCAGTTTGAGGTTGGCCCAGAACGTCCAGCTGGTGCCGGTGCTGGCCTGGCTGGGCGTAACGAGCTGGAGCACGGTACCCGTAACGGCCGGGCCATTACTTTGCAGCTGCTGGGCCGGATTCACCTGAAAAAAGGCCGCATCACCGGTCCAGGCGGGGTTCAGGGTGAAGTCGCCGTCGGCGAAGGTATCGGTGAGCTGGGCCTGGGCCGCGAGGCTGCTCATCAGGAGCAGCAGAATGCTTAACAGCTTTTTCATAAGCGATAGAATGAATAAGGACTTTCTCGCGGAGGCTTCCCGCAGGGCGGCGCGGCAACGGCAAGACAGGACCCGCCACGCGCCGAGCCGCCGGCCGCCTGGCTCTGCGGGAATGGATAAAGGTGCGTAGGAAATATAACCGCTTTACCTTTACCACTCAACCCGAGATGCATATGAAAGTAGCCGTAGTGGGTGCCACCGGTCTGGTGGGCACCGAGATGCTTAAAGTACTGGCCGAACGCAACTTCCCGGTCACGGAACTATTGCCCGTGGCTTCCGCCAAATCGGTGGGGCAGGCAATCGAGTTCCAGGGCAAAAAGTATAAAGTGGTGAGCATGGACGACGCCATTGCGGCCCGCCCCGCCGTGGCCATTTTCTCGGCCGGCGGCTCCATCAGCAAACTGGACGCCCCGCGCTTCGCCGCCGTGGGCACCGTGGTTATCGACAACTCCTCGGCCTGGCGCATGGACCCGACCAAGAAGCTGGTGGTGCCCGAAATCAATGCCCGGGAGCTGACGGCCGACGATAAAATTATTGCCAACCCCAACTGCTCCACCATCCAGATGGTGGTGGCCCTCAACGAGCTCCACAAGCGTTACAAAGCCGAGCGTATCGTGGTGAGCACCTACCAGAGCGTAACGGGCACCGGCAAGCAGGCCGTGGATCAGCTCTTGCAGGAGCGGGCCGGCCAGCAGCCCACCAACCCCGCCTATCCCCACCGCATCGACCTGAACGTGCTGCCCCACATCGACGTGTTCGAGGACAACGGCTACACCAAGGAGGAGATGAAAATGGTGAACGAGACGAAGAAAATCTTCGGTGACGACCAGATTCGCGTAACCGCCACCACCGTGCGCATTCCCGTGATGGGCGGCCACTCGGAGGCCCTGAACGTGGAATTTGCCGAAGAATTCGACCTGGATGAAGTGCGCGACATCCTGCGCCGCACCGAGGGCGTGGAACTGGTAGACGACGTGCAAAACAATGTGTACCCCATGCCCCAGGACGCCCACGGCAAGGATGCCGTGCTGGTGGGCCGCCTGCGCCGCGACGAAACCCAGCCCAAAACGCTGAACATGTGGGTGGTGGCCGACAACCTGCGCAAAGGCGCCGCCACCAACGCCGTGCAGATTGCCGAGGCCATGCTGAAAATGGGGCTGCTGGGTTAGCTGTTAGCTGTTAGCTGTTAGCTGGAGAAACGTCATTCAGAGCGAAGCGAAGAATCGTGCGTGAACTCGTTGAATGAGTGTTGCAACGAGTTCACGCACGGTTCTTCGCTTCGCTCTGAATGACGTTTTCTTAACTCTGATTGGTGGTGCTAACAAACAGCGGCGCAAAAATCCAGTACCGCCCGGCGCGTCAGCTCCGGCGCTTCTATGAAGCCCAGGTGGCCCACACCCCGCAGCAGCAGCGCGTGGCTCTGGGCGGGCAGGGCCAATTGGGGCAGCAAGGTATCGAGGGGCACGGCCGGGTCGTCGTGACCACCGATGAACAGGACCGGGAACTTCGCGTCGCGCAGGATGTGGATATTGTCGGGGCGGTGCTTCAGGGCCTCGAGGCAGCCCAGAATGGTGGCTTCGGGCGTGGCGGCGGCCGTGTCTTCCAGTTGCTTGAGCTCGGCGGCCAGCCGCTTGCGGTTGCCGGGGGCCAGCAACGGCCGGATGGCAGAGCGCATGTATTTCCCGACGCCGTGGCGGCGCACGAAACCGGCGCTTTCGTCGCGGGCGGCGCGTTTTTCGTCGGTATCAGGCAGGGCGGTGCTGTGGAAGAGCACGAGGCCGGCCACCCGCTCGGGGTGGGCTTCGGCCAGCGCTAAGGCCACGTAGCCGCCCATGCTGTGGCCCACCAACACCACCTTATTGGCTCCGGCTGCATCGAATTCGGCCAGCACGGCTTGCGCCTGGGCTTCTATGGTGTAGTCGGCTACCGGCTGGGGGTTGGGGCCGTGGCCGGGCAGCGCGGGCATCAGCAGGCGGTAGCGGGTGGGGAAGTCGCGGGTGAAGTCGGCCCAGATGTCGGGGCTTTCGGCGAAGCCGTGGAGGAAGACGAGGGTGGGTTGGCTGGGGGCAGTGGACATAAAGGGCAGTTAAGGACGTATAACCCTCTCTGCTACGCAACCTGCGCAGAAAGTTATCTTTGTTTCCCGCTGCCCCGGCGGCCCCACGCCCCACCGCCATGAACGAGCAACTCACCGTCAAGAACTTCGGCCCCATCAAAGACGCCACCGTGGACTTCAAGCGGGTCACGGTTTTTATCGGGCCTACTGGCGGCGGCAAGAGTACGCTGGCAAAGCTTATTTGTATCTATAGGGAATCTCGCTTTTCATTCGAAGACAAAAAGCACGCGAAGAACACATTCAGCAATTATTTACTAAGTAATTATTTTAATAATAAATCTAGTATAGTTATTCAAAATATGTCAGGAAGAACAAAAAAATTAAATAAAAATTATATTGTTTCAACTACAAGTATACATGACAAATACAAAAATGACTTAAGTCTCATATATGATGTAGACAGAAGAGAAGAAATACTAAAATCATTAAACAAAGTAACTATAGAAAATTTAAAATCCATAGTAGACAAAACATATAGAGCTTTAAATAGCGATAGTATCACGACATATATTCCTTCTGAAAGAATGTTCTCATCTTCCATTGAATATTCATGGCCAGGATTATTACGCGACGACATAGGGCTGCCTAAAATATTGCTTAATTTCTCCAATATTTTTACAAATGCAAAGAGAGTAATAGAGTCATTAGAAGCAGATTTTATTAATTTAGAATATATTCATAAAGATAATATTGACTACATAAAAATACCTAACAGCAAAAAAATGATTCGACTTAATGAAGCTGCAAGCGGTGTACAATCCCTATTACCTTTAATGATTGTAATAGAATATTTAACAAAAGAAGACCTTCAAATCCACAGTTTCATTATTGAAGAGCCAGAACTCAACCTCTACCCTACCGCGCAACAGGGCCTGATGAACTGGCTGGTGGAGAAGTGCACAGCCGGCGAGAACGACCTGACGATAACCACGCACAGCCCGTACATTCTTGCCAGCTGCAACCTGCTGATGGAAGCGTACAAGGTGTGGCAGGACCGGCCGGAACTAGCGGCGGAAATCGAGAAGATTGTGCCGCGGGCCTCGTGGATAAACCCAGATGAATTTTCCGCTTACTACGTGGCTGATGGTACGGTTCGCTCCATCCAGGATGAGCGGACAGATTTGATTGGTGGCAATGAGCTAGATGCAGTATCCGGGCAGATTTCTGACGCTTTCCGCAAACTATTGCGCCTCAAGAAACAGCCAGCGTAATGCGGGCAGCTATTGAAAAGCGGTTCACGCATTGCCGGCAGAAAGGCTGCATTCAAGTCTACCCGGAGTCCGTTTCCTACTACGCCGACTTGCCGGGAGAGGCATGGGTAACACGCGTAGCTGATGAGCAGTTTGACGAGGAGCGCCATTTTAAGGTGCGTAATCCTGATAACCGCCCAATTCATTTAGCCGCCATTGATAAATGCCTGATTGGACGGGTTCAGCCCGCTCCCAAACGTTGTGACTGCGTGTTCTTTGAGGACCGCAACGTTTGTTTTGTTGAATTCAAGATTAGGGCCGAGGGGCGGGACGTGGAGGACGACCGCAACCAGGAAACCCGGCTCCTTGAGGCTGGTGAACAGCTCTTGGCCAGCATCCAGCAATTTGAGGCCGATGGTCTTCTCACGGACTACCATCGGGTGCGCGCTTACGCCTTCGTAGGCTACGGTCCTTTATTTCCCGCACCGACCACAACGTTGCTTTCCATTGCGGAATATATTGACAGCAATGTTCGGTCTGCTGTTGACTTCGACGCCAAAGACAACGTCTTATTCTAGACACAAAAAGCCCCGCCGGACCAAAGTCCAGCGGGGCTTCTCAATACAAACAACGACAGCTTACAGCAGCACCTTTTCCGCTACCGGCTTCACGGCTTTGCCGCTCAGTTCGCGCAGGGCGGTGGCAATGCCGGCGGCGTCGAAGCCGCACTCTTTGTAGAGCTCGTCCTGGGTGCCGTGCTCTACTACGCGGTCGGGGATGCCGAGGCGGCGCACGGGCAGGCTGTAGCCGTGGTCGGCCATGAATTCGAGCACGGCTGAGCCGAAGCCGCCCTGCACGCAGCCGTCTTCCACCGTCACGATGGCGCGGTAGCGGCGGCAGATGCTGTGGAGCATCTCCTCATCGAGCGGCTTGCAGAAGCGCAGGTCGTAGTGGCCGGGGTTGAGGCCCTCGGCGCGGAGCTGCTCGGTGGCTTTGGTGGCGTAGTTGCCGATGTGGCCGATGCTGAGCACCGCCACGCCTTCGCCCTCGCGCACCACGCGGCCGGTACCGATGGCAATTTTCTTCAGCGGTTTGCGCCACTCCGGCATCACACCCTCGCCCCGGGGGTAGCGGATGCTAAACGGGCCGGCGTTTTCGGGCAGCGTGGCCGTGTACATGAGGTTACGCAACTCCTCCTCGTTCATGGGGGCCGACACCACCATGTTGGGAATGCAGCGCATGAAGGCCAAATCGTAGCAGCCGTGGTGGGTGGGGCCGTCGGCACCGGCGAAACCGGCCCTATCCAGGCAGAAGACTACGTGCAGGTTTTGCAGCGCCACATCGTGCACCACCTGGTCGTAGGCGCGCTGCATGAACGAGGAGTAGATGTTGCAGAACGGCACCAGGCCCTGGGTGGCGAGGCCGGCCGAGAAAGTCACGGCGTGCTGCTCGGCAATGCCCACGTCGAAGGCGCGGTCGGGCATCTGCTTCATCATGATGTTGAGCGACGAGCCCGAGGGCATGGCCGGCGTTACGCCCATGATTTTGTCGTTGGCCTCGGCCAGCTCCACAATGGTATGCCCGAACACGTCCTGGTACTTGGGCGGCTGGGGCTTGTCGGGGGTCTTCTTGTAGATTTCGCCCGTAATTTTGTCGAACAGCCCCGGCGCGTGCCAGAGCGTCTGGTCCTTTTCGGCCAGCGCGTAGCCCTTGCCCTTCACCGTCACGCAGTGCAGCAGTTTGGGGCCGGGAATGTGCTTGAGGTCCTCCAGAATCGTGGCCAGGTGCTGCACGTCGTGGCCATCGACGGGGCCGAAGTAGCGGAAGTTGAGCGCCTCGAACAGGTTGCCCTGCTTGAGCAGCGTGGCCTTCATGGCCTGCTCGACGCGGCGGGCAATCTGCTGGGGATTGGGGCCGAACTTGCTAAGCTTGCCGAGCACGTTCCACAGCTCGTCGCGCACTTTGTTGTAGGTGCGCGAGGTAGTGATGTCGGTGAGGTATTCCTTGAGCGCGCCCACGTTGGGGTCGATGCTCATGCAGTTATCGTTGAGGATAACGAGCAGGTTCGACTTTTCGACGCCAGCGTGGTTGAGGGCTTCGAAAGCCATGCCGGCCGTCATGGCCCCGTCGCCAATTACGGCAATGTGCTGGCGGTCGAACTCGCCCTTGTAATCCGAAGCCACGGCCATGCCCAGCGCCGCCCCGATGCTGGTGGAGCTGTGGCCCACCCCGAAGGCGTCATACGGGCTTTCGCTGCGCTTGGGAAAGCCCGACATGCCGTGGTAGCGGCGGTTGGACGGGAACCGGTCGCGGCGGCCGGTGAGGATTTTGTGCCCGTAGGCCTGGTGGCCCACATCCCACACGAGCTGGTCGTGGGGCGTATTGAACACGTAGTGCAGCGCCACCGACAGCTCCACCACGCCGAGCGAAGCGCCGAAGTGGCCCCCGTAAATCGAAACCGTATCCACAATAAACTGGCGCAGTTCCTGGCTCACCTGCACCAGTTGGTCGGGGCTGAGCTTTTTGAGGTCGTCGGGGGAATTAATTTCCGCCAGCAGGGGACCGGGTTCGACAATCATGCGCAAAAGGGTAGGAAACGGGGGATAAGTAGCGTGGCAACAGCCGCCTACGGCCGAAAGTTATGTTCCGGAACAGGTTCGGCTAAAGTCAGCAGGCAAAGTTACGGGTTTTCCGCGCTGGTGGATGAATGAGTGAATGACTCGGTGAATGAGTGACTTGATGAACAGGTGACTCGGTGAACCAGAACGTGTCATGCGGAGCGCAGCATCTCTACCGCAGTAGTAGCCTGCCGACTGCAACGAAACGGTAGAGATGCTTCGACTGCGCTCCGCTTCGCGGACGCCAGATGGAGCATGACCCCGTTTTTTCCAGGTTCCTTATCCAGCCCGGTCCCATCCTCCCCCTTACCCGACCTCAACCCAACCCCGCACAACCCGCTACCTTTACCCTATGCCCGAGCTCAGCCCCGCCCAATCCGAAGACCAACAGCTGCTGGATAAGCTCCGGCCCTCGCGGATTGTGCTGCCGGTACTCATTGGCCTGAGCGTGGTGGGCTTCATGTTCTGGCGCAGCTACCAGCCCGGCGACCTCGACGCGCTAAGCAACGCCAAGCCCTGGTGGCTGCTGGTGATGGTGCTGGTGCTGCTGGCCCGCGACGCCGGCTACGTGTACCGCATCCGTTACCTCACCCAGAAAGTGCTCAGCTGGCGCGCCTCACTCGATGTGATCATGCTCTGGGAATTCTCGTCCTGCATCCTGCCCTCGGCGGTGGGCGGCACGGCCGTGGCCCCGGTGCTGCTGCACAAAGAGGGCATTCCGCTGGGCCGCTCGGTGGCCTACATCATGGCCACCGCCATGCTCGACAATATGTACTACGTGCTCATGGTGCCGCTGGTGGTGGCCATCGGGGGCGACACGCTCTACCCCCACGAGGCCCTGCAGGGCGGCCTGATTGCCACGTTGCGCATCGGCTTTATCCTGAGCTATGTGTTCGTGACGGCCTACGCCCTGCTGATGGTATATGCCATTTTCATCAACCCCCGGGCGGTGCAGCGGCTGCTTATACGGCTGTTTTCAACGCGGGTGCTGCGGCGCTTCCGGGGCCGCGCCTACCAGCTGGGCCACGATTTAGTGCAGGCCTCGGCCGAGCTGCGCGGCAATGGCCTCGTGTACTGGCTGCGGGCCGGCCTGAGCACATTCTTCGTCTGGTCGGCCCGCTACCTGGTTATCGGCTGCCTGATTGGGGCGTTCGTGGAGGTGGGGTGGACGGAGTTCTGGCTGATTTTCGGTCGTAACCTCACCTACAAAGTCATCCTGCTGATTGCCATTACGCCCGGCGGCGCGGGCGTGGCCGAGGGCGCGTTTCCCACCTTCTTCGGTAAGTTCATCGGCACGGCTACCCTCACCAACTTCATGGTCCTGCTCTACCGCATCACCACTTACTACCTCTACCTGGTACTCGGGGCCGTGTTCCTGCCCCGCTGGGTGGCCCGCATCTACGGCAAGCCGAAGGCCGAGGAGGCGATGCACTCCTAGCGACCGTAGCGGCTCGCTGTAGTCGCGACTGCAAAAAAGCCCCTTCCACCGGCGGCAGAAGGGGCTTTTTGTGTTTTTCGGATTCGGTTAACGAACCGGAATTACTCTTTCTCCAGGCGCAGCTCCGAACCGTCGGTGCCCTTGAGGGTAAGTTTGTCGTCGGTGAGAGTGACTACCGAGAAAGTGCTCGACTGAGCCCCGCCTTCGGGCATCATCATAATGGTTTTGGCTCCCTGGTCGAAGGTGTACTTGCCGTTCATGGTCTGGGCACCCGACATCATGTTGTACTGGCCGTTGGCGTAGAAGGTCACGCGCTGGTCTTCCATAGCGTCGGTCTGTTTCATTTTGTCGCCCGACGCGTCCATTTCTTTGTCGGTTTTCCAGGTTTTGCTATCGGTGCCGTAGAGCTGGTTTACGCTTTCCACGGTACCTTCCTTGCCGCCACAGGCAGCAGTGAAGAGCAACACGAGCATGAACAGGCTGGCCAGCAGGCGGGAGGAGGTGGCGGTAAGGGTTTTCATTGGAGAGAGGGAAAGGATAGGTGAAAGGATGTGCAAACGAAAGGCGGCATTCGGGCCGCCGGTGTTGCGCCTCTTACGGCAACGCCGCCCCCGAGGTTCGTTCCGGCTACGGTGGCGTTTACCCGGCATTCGTCCGTTTCCGGGCCGTATACAACCTATTGCCTACCACGGCGTAAGAGTGCCTGATTCCCCGCTGTTTGACAGCTCCCTTTACTCCTTTCCTCACTTCCACGCTAACGCACTATTCCCATGGGACTTTTTGATTTCCTCTCCGACAAAGGCGATAAAAAACCAGTTGCTCCTACCACTACTCCCGCTGGCGGGGCCACCGATTTCTTCGGCAACTCCGACAAGGCAGCTGACACCACGGCCGGCGCCACCTACACCGTGGTAAGCGGCGACTCGCTCTCGAAGATTGCCAAAAACCACTACGGCGACGCCGCCAAGTGGCACCAGATTTACGATGCCAACAAGGCCGTCATCGGCTCCAACCCCGACCTGATTGAAGTAGGCCAGATCCTGACGCTACCGAAGCTTTAGGACTTTCCTCTTCCCGGAAATATTCAAAAAAGCCACCCCGCAACGGGTGGCTTTTTCTATGTGCGCAGTGTTCAAAAAGTCTGCTTTTTTCAGTGAAGCTTCGGCAGTAAAGGCAGCTAAACATGCGGTATCATCGGTCACCCGCACTTATCAGGAGTCCTAACCGGGCGGCAGGATTTATAGTTAAATTTTTAATTTTCAGCAACTTATTGTGGTTTTCACCTGCTTCAACAGGTAGCCAGCATTTTATAAAAATATTTACCTCTCCTATTGCACATATCAAAATTCCTCGCATACCTTTGCAACACCAACCCGGTACTGGTCCGCTCGCGGCGGAACAGTTTTCATAGGATTTATACAGAAGTGGCGAGAGCACAGGCTCCCCGACCCACTGGCAACCTTCGACCGCGCGAAAGGTGCCAATTCCTGCCCGACCAGCTTGTACGAACCGTACGGCGGCGGGGCCTATAACTCACTGTGCCATGGAAAATTCCCTCGCTTTCGTCGTATCCTCCCCCACCGCTCCGGCCGCCTTCGGGCCTGCCGTTTCGCCGTGGGTTTTTGGCGTTGTTCCGGCTGCTTTGATGGCCGCTCCAGCGGCCCGCCGAATGCGAATGCGCGGCTGTTGCGGCCGGCGTTGTTGCTGTTGCTAGCCTGAACCCGGCTCCGCAGCCCCCTTCCCCCTCCCTCCTGCTGTTTTCCCGGCCCTGACCGGCGGTGCCTTCCGGCATCCGGCCGCCCCACCGCAGCCCGTTTGGGCCGTTTTGCCCCCGGCAATGCCCATTCCGGGGCAGCCTGCGCCCACTTCTAGTCCGCAGGTAACCAGCGCCTTGCGCTTCCCTTCTTCGAAACGTTCCGTCATCTAACCCCGCTTTGCCATGTCCACGTCCCACGTCCACTTCGAGACCCTCCAACTCCATGCCGGCCAGCAGCCCGACCCCGTGACGGGCTCCCGCGCCGTGCCCATTTACCAGACTACCAGCTACGTGTTCAAAAACGCCGAGCACGGGGCCAACCTATTTGCCCTCAAGGAGTTCGGCAACATCTACACCCGCCTGATGAACCCCACCACCGACGTGTTCGAGCAGCGCGTGGCGGCCCTAGAGGGCGGCGTGGCGGCCCTGGCGGTAGCGTCGGGGCAGGCGGCCCAGTTCATTGCTCTCAACAACATTTTGCAGGCCGGCGACAATTTCGTGAGCACCACCCACCTGTATGGCGGCACCTACAACCAGTTCAAGGTGGCCTTCAAGCGCCTGGGCATCGAGGTGCGCTTCGCCGACGGCGACCAGCCCGCCAGCTTTGAGGCCCTGATTGATGAGAATACCAAGGCCATCTACCTCGAAACCATCGGCAACCCCAGCTTCAGCATCCCCGATTTTGAGGCCGTGGCCGCCATTGCCAACCAGCACGATTTGCCGCTCATCGTCGACAATACCTTCGGGGCGGGCGGCTACCTATTCCGGCCCCTGGAGCACGGGGCGCACATTGTGGTGGAATCGGCCACCAAGTGGATTGGCGGGCACGGCACCAGCGTGGGCGGCGTAATCGTGGACGGCGGCACCTACGACTTCGGCAACGGCAAGTTCCCGCAGTTCTCGGAGCCGTCGGAGGGCTACCAGGGCCTGGTGTTCAGCGACGTATTCGGCAAAAATGGGCCGTTCGGCAACATTGCCTTCATCATCCGGGCCCGGGTGGAAGGGCTGCGCGACTTCGGTCCTTCCCAGAGTCCGTTCAACTCTTTCCTGCTCTTGCAGGGCCTCGAAACGCTGAGTTTGCGGGTGGAGCGCACCGTGGAAAACGCCTTGCGCGTGGCTACCTGGCTGGAGCAGCATCCGCAGGTGGAAGCCGTGAACTACCCCGGCCTGCCGAGCAGCCCTTACCACCAACTGGCGCGCAAATACCTGAAGCGCGGCTACGGCGGCGTGCTCACCTTCGCCCTCAAAGGCCGCCAGGAAACCGCCACCCAGTTCATCGACAACCTCCAGCTGGTAAGCCACCTGGCCAACGTGGGCGACGCCAAAACGCTCATCATCCAGCCCGCGGCCACCACCCACCAGCAGCTCTCCGAAGACGCCCAGCGCGCCGCCGGCGTTACGCCCACGCTCCTGCGTCTGTCGGTGGGCATTGAGCATTTCGACGACATCCGGGCCGATTTGCAGCAGGCCTTCGACGCGGTGCGCCACGCCGCCACGCCCGACCACCCGGCCGATAATCTGCTGCCCGCGCCCGAAACCGAACACGCTGCGCCGCTGGAAGTCTGAGCCTGAGTGGGGTTGGCGGGGCGGCCGCAGGTGAGAGAGTTGCCGCCCCCCATTCAGCTTCCGGCCCGCAGCGCGCGGACGCGCCCGGCCCTGCTTCTGGTGAGAGAGAAGCGCGGGTCCCTGGGCCGTCCGCAATCAGCCGGGGCGGAGCCGCACCAACGGCTCCGTCCGCAGGCTGGTTTTTATTGAATTGAAACAGGATGCTGGATGATAACGGGCCAAAAGAACGGGGCCAGCTTCCAAGCCCCCACTACCCAACAAATGCCTTCCCAAGATTCCCGTGTGTTTCGTCTGCCCCGGCCGTTGCGGCTGGAAAATGGGGCCGTGCTGCCCCGGGTGGAGGTTACCTACCACACTTATGGGCAGCTCAACCCGGCCCGCGACAACGTGCTGTGGGTCTGCCACGCCCTGACGGCCAACGCCGACGTGCAGGACTGGTGGGCCGGGCTGGTCGGCTGCGGGAAGTACTTTGACCCGGCCGACTGGTTTATCGTGTGCGCCAACGTGCTGGGCTCCTGCTACGGCAGCACCGGCCCGCTCAGCCCCGACCCCACAACCGGCCGCCCGGCCTTCCGCAACTTTCCGCTCATCACGATCCGGGACATGGTGGCGGCGCACGAAGCCCTGCGCGAACACCTGGCCCTGGCCCGCATTCATACCCTGATCGGGGGGTCTTTGGGCGGGCAACAGGCCGTGGAATGGGCCGTGCAGCGCCCCGACGTATTCGACAATCTGGTGCTGCTGGCTACCAGCGCCCGCCACTCGGCCTGGGGCATTGCCTTCAACGAGGCCCAGCGCCTGGCCATTTTTGCCGATGCTACTTATGCCGCCGACACCCCGGCGGGCGGGGCGGCCGGGCTGCGGGCCGCCCGGGCGGTGGCCCTGCTCAGCTACCGCAGCGCCGAAGCCTACGGCCGTACCCAAACCGAGCCGGACGAGGATAAGCTGGCCGATTTTCCGGCCAGCTCCTACCAGCGCTACCAGGGCGACAAGCTCGCGGCCCGCTTCGATGCCTACAGCTACGTGACCCTGAGCCGGGCCATGGACAGCCACCACGTAGGCCGGGGCCGGGGCGGAGTGGCCGCCGCGCTGGGCCGCATCCGGGCCCGCACGCTGGTGTTAGGTATCACGTCGGATGTGCTGTTTCCGGTGGCGGAGCAGCAACTGCTGGCCCGCCACATCCGGGGGGCCATGTACGCCGAAATGGATTCGCCCTTCGGCCACGACGGCTTCCTGCTGGAAGCCGCCCAAATCACCCATTTTCTCGCCCGATTCTCCACCCAGACTTATGCCTACGAACCCGCCTGATCAGTTTCCTACCTTTTCCCCCGCCCTGCCCGCCCGGCCGTGGCGGGTGGGCCTCATCGGATTCGGGTGCGTGGGCCAGGGCCTCTACGATATCCTGCACCAACGCCCCGAAGCCGGCTTTGTCATCAGCCGCATCGTGGTAAAAAACCCCACCAAAGCCCGGCCTTTGCCCGCCGAGCGGTTCGAGTTCGACGCCGACCTGCTGCTGGCCGATGATTCGCTGGACGTGCTGGTGGAGGTGATTGACGATGCCGATACCGCCTTCCGGCTGGTGAGCGAGGCTTTGCGCCGGGGCCGGCGGGTAGTAACGGCCAACAAGGCCATGCTGGCCCGCCACCTGCCCGCGCTGGTGCAACTCCAGCGCGAAACGGGCGGCACCTTATTATATGAGGCGGCCGTGTGCGGCAGTATTCCGGTCATTCGCACCCTCGACGCCTACTTCGGGACCGAGCCGTTGCGCCGCCTCACGGGCATTCTCAACGGCTCCTCCAACTACGTGCTCACCCGCATGGGCGAGCAGGGCTCCGACTACGCCCCGGCCCTGGCCGAAGCCCAGCAGCTGGGCTTCGCCGAAACCGACCCCAGCCTCGACATGGGCGCTTTCGACCCGCGCTCCAAGGCCGTGCTGCTGGCCGCCCACGCCTACGGGGCTTTCCTGGAACCCGAGCAGATCCTGAACCTGGGTATTGAGGGCATTGGGGCCGTAGACATTGCCTTTGCCGCCAGCCAGGGCCAGAAAATAAAGGTGGTGGCTGGCCTTCAGCGCCTGCCCGACGGCCGCGTAACCGTGCTGGTTACCCCCCAGCTGGTCGGCCCCGAGTCGCCGCTGTACACTGTGGACCATGAATTCAACGGCGTGGTTATCGAGGCCGATTTTGCCGGGGAGCAGTTTCTGCGCGGGCGCGGGGCCGGCGGGCACCCCACCGGCTCGGCTGTGCTCGCCGATTTGGCCGCCCTGCGTCAGGGCTTCGCCTACCAGTACCACAAAGCCGCCGAAGCCCCCGAGTACGCCGCCGACCTGGAAGTGGAAATCTACCTGCGCACCAACGAGCCCCGGATTATCGACCTGCTCGATTTCAGCGAGATTTCGGAGGAAGCCGACGAGGACGGCTACGTGGTGGGCTACGTGGCGCTGCAACACCTTATCCGCCACCGCGACACGCTGCGCCAGTACGGGGCCTTCATCGTGCGCACCGGCCGGCTGCGCCCCGTGGGCGAGGCCGTAGAGGTGCTGGCCGTCGCTGAAATCGGGGGGGCTATAAGCCCCGCTCACCTTTGGAACCCGGGCAGCAGGCAGTGTGGAGAATTTTCAGATTTCCGCTGAATACTCCACAAAAGCCAGCTCCTTCCTGTGGAGAATTTTCAGATTTCTGTTGAATAGTCCACAAGGTTCAGCGGCTTCTATGTGGAGTATTCAGCAGAAATCTGAAAATTCTCCACAACGCTCATGCTGGTTTTGGGAATGGCTGCCTTATTCGACCGGGCCTTTACTCCACCGATTCAGCAGCTGATTCGCGGGCAGCAACTACCGGGAGCGGCAAGCGGGCGGGCAAGGCCTCGCCCGATGCCCCGGCCGGGGCACCAAGAGCCGCCCGGCGCGAGGGCAGCAGGGCCGTGCTTTGGGCATCGCGGCGGGGGTTGAGGGCGGCGGCCAGCAGCGGGCCGGGCGTACCCCGGCCAAGCAACGGGCGCAGGAAGTCGCGCATCGGCGTGAAGACGGAGTCGATATAGGTGGGCTCGAAGGAGTAGGGCACGTGGCCGGCCCCGCGCAGGCGGCGCAGCACGTTGGGCACGCCCACGGCGGTGGCCCGCCGGCTCAGGGCTCCGCTGCCCGCTACCACCTGGGCCGGCAGCTGGGCCCCAATTTCGCCCCGGCCGAAGGGCACCAGCCCGTCGCGGGTACCGTGGGCACTGAACAGGGGCACGTCGCCGGCTTCCAGCCAGTTGGCCTGGGCCAGGGCCCCGCACAGGTTGATGACGCCCCGGGGCCGGCTGCTGTAGCCTTGGTGGCCGCCGCTGCCTTCGAGGCCGCCGAGCTCGGCCAGGCCCAGGTAGGCGGGTACTTCGCTGGCCTTGTTGAGGTAGCCGGTTTGCAACGCCAGGAAGGCCCCCGCCGAGGAGCCGCCCACGAACACGTACTGCGGGTGTACCCGAAACCGCCGGGCGGTGGCCGCATCGTGGCGGAAAAAGCGCACGGCGGCCCGCATATCCTGGGTGGCCCGGAGGGCGGCCCGCCCGATGCCCACGCTGTCGAAGGGGAAGAAGTAGAGGCGGTAATCGATGCTGGCGGCCACGTAGCCGAGGCGGGCCAGGCGGGTGCAGAGCTCGGTCATCACGGCATCGTCGCGGGTGCCGGTGAGGAAGCCGCCCTCGTGGGCCAGCACCACCAGGGGCCGGCGGCGCACGGTGTCGCCGGCCGGCTCGTACACGTCGGCGTAGAGCGTCTGCGAGCGGCCCAGCAGCGTGTTCACCTGGGCAAATTCCACGTTGTGGCGCACCTGCACCTTGCCAAACAGCGGCCGGTGGTAGCGCCCGCCGGTGGTGTCAATCTGGGCCGGGGCGGCCAGGGGCAGCCCAATCAGGAAGAGAAGAAGAAGAAAGCGCACGGGCAAAGAACGGATGAAAGCCGGAAACAGCGGCGGCAACGGGATAGTGCGAACCAGACGTTTCGCGTTGCCGGCACATCACCCGGCACATCACCCGGCACGTCACCCGGCACATCACCCGGCACGTCACCCGGCACGTCATTCCTGGTTATCCGCGTTTCCCGATGCGCGAAGCCACAGCCTGGCGCTACCTTCGCGTTTCTACCTTCCTGCCTCATGCCTACTATCGCCCCGCCCCCACTTCGTTCCGGCGACCAGGTTGCCATCGTCTGCCCCGCCCGCCAGGCCTCGCACCCGGAGCTGGCCGCCGCCGTGGCTACGCTCGAAAGCTGGGGCCTGCGCGTAACGCTGGGCGCGAGTACCAACGTGGCCCACCACCAGTTTGGGGGCGATGATGCGGTGCGGCTTCAGGATGTGCAGCAACAGCTCGATAACCCGGAAATCCGCGCCATTCTTTGCGCCCGGGGCGGCTACGGCACCACCCGCATCATTGACGGGCTGGACTTTGCCCGCTTCGCCGAACACCCGAAGTGGGTGGCCGGCTTCTCCGACATCACGACGCTCAACTGCCACCTGCTGGGGCGCGGCTTCCAAAGCATCCACGGCGTGATGCCGTTGCTGTTTCACCAGGAAGCCGGGCAGGAGTCGTTGGAGAGCCTGCGGCGGGTTTTGTTTGGTGAGCTCCTGACCTACTCGACGCCCGCCCACCCGCTCAACCGCTTCGGTACGGCCTCTGGGGAACTGGTGGGCGGCAACCTGAGCATCCTGCAAACCCTCACCGGCACGGCCTCCGACGTAGCCACCACCGGCCGCATCCTGTTTCTGGAAGACATTGATGAGTACCTCTACGCCATCGACCGGATGCTGGTGCACCTGGACCGCACCGGCAAGCTGGCCGGGCTGGCCGGACTGGTAGTGGGCCACTTCACCAACCCCCAGGACAACGCCGTGCCCTTCGGCCTCACCCCCGGCGAAATCATTAACCAGTACGCCGCCAGATACAATTTCCCGGTCGCCCACGGCTTCCCCGTCGGCCACGAGCCCCAAAACCTGGCCCTGGTGGTAGGCCAGCCGGTTAGCCTGACGGTTGACGCCGCCGGCGCAAGGCTGGTGGGGCTATAAGGTTTGGCTGTTGGCTGTCAGAAAGAACTGTCATCCTGACGAAGGAAGGATCTTTTTACCGTGTATTATAAGCTGCTGGACTGAGTAGTGGCTCCGAGCGGCCGCAGTAGCTCCGGCAGGCCTTCGTGCTCGAAAAGAATCCGGCCGATTTTCAGGCTCGACCAGCCCACTTGCAGGCGGTAGGAAAACACGGGCACCCCGTTGTGCAGCGTGCACGCAATGCAGAACGCGCGGCGGCCGGACTGGGCGGGCAACTGGCTTTCGAGCTGGAGCAGGTGGGTGGAAATCAGGAAGCAGGACCCGGGGAAACCCGCCAGCCCGCTCACGGTGGCCCGGGTGATGTCGAGGGCATCGTCGACGTTGGTCCCCCGGAACAGCTCATCGAACACGGCAAACACGCGGCCCGGCCCCTGGGCCGCGGCCAGTACGCCTTTCAGGTTGCGGATTTCGGCCAGGAAGTGACTGTAGCCGCTGCTGAGGCTGTCGGTGAGGTTGATGGCCACCACGATGGAGGCGTAGAACGGCAGCCGGGCCGCGCTGGCCGGCACGCCCAGGCCCGCGTGGGCCAGGTACACGCACAGGCCCACCGCCTTGAGCAGCGTCGATTTGCCCGACATATTGGGACCGGTGAGCAGCACCACGTTGTCGTCGGGGCTGAGGGTGAGGGTGTTTTTTACCGGTGCAGTGAGCAGCGGATGGTAGAACCCGGTCAGCTCCAGGCCAGCCGGCTGAAACTCGGGAAATACGAATTGCTGCTCCCGCAACCCTTTGGCCACCGACCAGCAGGCCTCCACCCAGAACACTGCCGCCCAGAATTCGGCCAGCTCCGCCGGCTCCACGGCATGCAGCTGACGGGCAAAATCCACCATCCGGCCCGCCGAAAACCGGTCTTCGGCAATGGCCCCGGCAGCCGACTCCAGGCTGAAGCGCTCCAGAAACCGGATAATGGCGGTGAGGCGGACCCGGGCGAAGGGCGGAAAACCGGCCGGATCGAGGCGGCGGAAGTAGAACTCCTCCAGCCGCCGCAGAAACTGCACCGCCTGCACGTAGCGGGCCCGGCTGCGGTAGCGGGCCTCTTCCGACAGCAGCAACCGGGCCGCCAGCCGCACCCGGCTGGTTTCCAGCGTCAGCTGCCCGCTCACTACCTCGTGCAGAAACCGCTGCACTTCGGGCAGTTGAATGCGGGAGTAGCTGAATTCCCCGATAACGTCCCACTGGGCCAGCAGCGCCCGGAACACGGCCTGCTTCTCCTCCACCCGGGCTACCGAAGAGGGCAGTTCCCGCAGCACCCGACCCAGGGCCTGCTCGGCCTCGTGGCAGTGGGTAAAATTGAACGGGGGTAGAATTTCGGCTTCGAGCCGCAGGTCATCAATGAGGAGCATTTTTCTGAGCTGTTGGCTTTTAGCTGATAGCTGTCAGCCTTTGTTCTGAATAGTAAATCTGAGTAACCAACGCCTGGCCCCTTGAAAGAGCTATAACGCAAAGCACCCCGGCAGCTTGCGTTGCCGGGGTGCTTTATTCGTCACTTTCCGCAAGCCCCTTTATTGCCCGAGCCGTTGCCGCCGCAGGAAGCCGAGGACGGTTTCGTTGAAGAGGGGGCCGTTTTCCTGGGGCGCGTAGTGCGTCAGGCCGGGCAGAATAACCACCTCGCCCCGGGGAATACTCCGGGCGATGAGGCGAGTATGGGCCTCCCGGATGATGTCCTTCTCGCCGGCCAGCACCAGCACCGGGGCCGTGATGGCCCGGAGCTGTGCGGGCGTCATCTGCGGGTATTTCAGCAGCATTGTGCTCAGGCGGCGGCCCCGGCGGAAACTCTTTTTAAACGGGGAAAGCGCGGTGAACAGCAGCTTGCCCTGGCGGACTTCCTTCAGCATTTTGGGGTCCACGGCCGTCGTGTCGGCGTAGAGGTTCGCGCCCATCGTAACGAGGCTCTTCACCTGGGCCGGGTAGCGCAGGGCCATGCTCAGGCCGGTGTTGCCCCCGTCGCTCCAGCCCACGATGTGCGCGGCCGGCAACTGCAATTGTTCCAGCAGGGCATGCATGTCATCGGCAAACAGATCGTAGCTGAGCCGGCCTTTGGTGGCGGCCGACTGGCCCTGGTCGCGGGTGTCCACGGCAATAACCTGGTACTCCCGGGCCAGCGCTGCAAGCTGCTGCCGGAAGCTGC
Source organism: Hymenobacter rubripertinctus (assembly GCF_003583925.1). Classification (GTDB taxonomy): domain Bacteria; phylum Bacteroidota; class Bacteroidia; order Cytophagales; family Hymenobacteraceae; genus Hymenobacter; species Hymenobacter rubripertinctus. The sequence continues at coordinate 23,204 of NZ_QYCN01000048.1, forward strand.
TGATGGATTCGCCGTTGCCGTGCAGCAACAGCAGCGGCTCACCCTGGCCGTAGGTTTCGTAGTAAATCCGCGTGCCGTTCACGGTGGCAAACTGCCCGGCCGCCGCATTCTGGCCATAGTTCACGATATCATGTCCCTGATAGGGCTACCGCACCAAATTAGGCACTTTTGAGCAGTTCCAGCATAAATCCGTCGTCTCTGGCGGCCTTTTTACGCTTTCTTTTCAGACTAATCTTACTCGGTTCATGCGTGAGAAGAAAGAGGCTGAACTTGCGAAAGATGTTCA
>NZ_QYCN01000049.1 GCF_003583925.1 Hymenobacter rubripertinctus
TGGTGGCGGCAGGCTTTGCACTGGTATTTGGGCTGGCCGTGGCGGCTGCCGTTCTTGCGCAAGTCAGCACTGCTGCACTTGCCACACGTCAACGTGGTCTGAAGCATGGGAGTAAGATACTACTCACCCCGCATTATACCACCGCCAAATTTCCTACCCATCCCTCCTTTTCTATATCTTACGGCACCTATCCTTCCGCCCTACTATGCTACTCTCCCGACTTGCCCGCCAGCTGCTGCTGTTGTTGCTGCTGCTGCTTGGCGCAGCCTGCTCGCGCTCCGATGAGGGCGCCCCCGACCCCAACGGCGCGGAAATTGACCCTTACCAGAACATCGTATTCCAGTTTGCCGATGCGGTAGTGGGGCCCGAGCAGCTCGACCGTTGGGATACCACGCGGGTAGTGGAGTTCGAGCCGGCCATGCGCGGCAAGTTCAAGTGGACGACCGACCGGGAGCTGATTTTCTCGCCTAGCACGCCCTTCCGGCCCAGCACGGCCTTCACGGCCACCCTGCGCAAGGAGGCCCTGCCCGCCGGGGCCACGGCCACCGAACTGCCCGAGAACCGCCGCAAATTCCACACGCCTTACCTGAAGCCAGACAGCCCGCAGGCTTTCTGGGGCCGCTCGGCCCGGGCCGCCGGCACCGCCGAAATGCGGGTGGAAATTCCCTTCAACTACCCCGTGAGGCCCGCCGACCTGAAGCCCCTGCTGCGCGTAACCCAGAACGGGGAGCCCGTGGCCTTCGCCATGGCCAGCTCCGAGACGGGCCCAACGGTGCGCCTGAGCCTCAACCAAACGGTGCAGCCCGGCGCACCCCTCACCCTCACCCTGGCCGACGGCCTGAACGCGGTGGGTGGCGACCTGCCCACGGACACCCAGTACGAGATGGAGCTGACCGTGCCCGACCCCGGCGACCTGGAAGTGCGCTCCATCAAAGGCAGCTTAACCAACGCCGACCCCATTATCACCATTCTCACCAACCAGCCGGTGAGCCTGCCCGATTTGCGCGCGGCCCTGGCCGTGTCGCCGCAGGTGGCGTATGAGGTGGAGGAGCTGGAAAGCGGCTTCCGGCTCAAGGGCGGCTTCGTGGTGGGCAAGACCTACCAGGTGCGCCTGGGCAGTGGCCTGCACGGCAACCTGGGCGGGCAGCTCGATAATGACGTGACCGAAACCGTGAGCTTCTCCGACGAGCGGCCCACCATCAGCTTCGCCAGCCAGGACAAGGCCATGTACCTCGATGCCCTGGGCAGCCGAAACCTGGGCGTACGCATCAACGAGGTGGCCAAAGTGAAGGTGACCATTGCCAAGGTCTACGCCAATAATATTCAGCAACTGCTGCGCGCCGGCTCCCAGTACGGCTACCCCGAGTACGACGAAGATGACGAGGGCAGCCAGGACGAGGACGGCGAGTACGTGAACCGCTCGTTTCAGTACTACGACGTGGAAAACCTGGGCAACGTACTCTCGGAGCGGACTTACACCGTGAGTGGAATGCCCAAAAGCCAGGGCCTGAGTTTGCTGAATCTGAGCCTGAAGGACCTCGAATTTGCCGACGGGCTCAAGGGCCTCTATATTATTAAGGTGCAGGATACCGAGCGGCAGTGGTTGCAGGTGAGCAAGCTGGTGGCCGTGTCGGATATCGGGCTAATTGTAAAGGCCGGGGCGGCCGGCAGTACGCTGGTTTTCGCCAACTCCATTCGCAACGCCAAGGCCCTGAGCGGGGTCGAAATCCGCTACCTGAGCACCAACAACCAGGTAATGGGCACGGGCGTCACCAACGGCGAGGGCGTGGCCAAATTCGACAGCACCGCCCAGAATGCCCGGTTCCGGCTGGGCATGGTGGTCGCCCGCCAGGGCAACGACTTCACCTTTCTCGACCTGGGCCGCAGCCGCGTGGAAACCTCGCGCTTCGACGTGGGCGGCCTGCAAAGCAACGCCGCCCGCTACCAGGCCTTCCTCTACGGCGACCGGGACCTGTACCGCCCCGGCGACACGGTGCGGACCAACACCATTCTGCGCACCGAAAGCTGGGGTACCCCACCCGCCGGCCTGCCCCTGAAGGTGCGGTTGCTGCTGCCCACCGGTAAGGAGTACGCCAGCCTGCAAAAGGCCACCTCCGGAGCCGGTTCCTGCGAGGCCCAGTTCATTCTGCCGCCCTCCGTGATGACCGGCCTCTACACCCTGGAAGTACTCACTGGCAACGATGTGCTGCTGACCTCGCGCCAGATTTCGGTGGAGGAGTTCATTCCCGACCGCATGAAGGTGACCGTGAAAGCCAGCCGGGCCGTGGTGAAGCCCGGCCAAACGGTGCAGGCTCTGATTACGGCCCAGAACCTGTTCGGCCCGCCCGCCGCCGACCGCAAGTTTGAAGTGGAGTTTTCGCTCAAGGAAAAGCGCTTCGCCCCCAAAGACTACCCCGGCTACACCTTCGCCATCCGCAGCGGCGACCGGCGCGGCAACGAAGAGGCCACGCCCCTCACCGACCGGTTCGAGAAAACCACCCGCGAAGGCACCACCGACGCCGCCGGCCGGGGCACGGCCACCTACGAAGTGCCCGACTACCCCGATCTGGGCCTGCTGGAAGGCGCGGCCTTTACCACGGTGTTCGATGAAACCGGCCGCCCCGTCAACCGGCTGGCCACGTTTGAGGTGCACACCCAGCCGGTGCTGTTTGGCATCCAGAACCTCGACGAGCTGGTGAGCACCGGCCAAGCCCTGCCGGTGCGGGTGGTGGCCCTTACGCCCGCCGGCCAGCCCACCCAGGCTGCGGCCGAGGTGCGGGTGGTGCGCCTGCTCTGGGAAACCGTAATTGAGCGCCGCGGCGGCCGCTACATCTACAACTCCCAGAAGCGCGAGCAAACCGTGCTGACCCGCAGCCTGACGGTAGCCCACGGCGGCTCCGACGCCGGCCTGGGCTTCACGCCCACCTACTCCGGCGAGTACGAAATCCGCATTTCCCGGCCCGGGGCCGCCACGTTCGTGGCCCAGCGGGTGTACGCCTACGGCTACGGCAACACCCAGAGCAACAGCTTCGAGGTGAGCAACGAGGGCGAGGTGACCATTGAGGCCGACAAGGCCAAATATCAACCCGGCGACGTGGCCCACCTGCTGCTCAAAACGCCCTTCCCCGGCCGCGTGCTCGTGACCGTGGAGCGGAACAGGGTGCTCGACCATTTTTACGTGGATACCGACGAGAAATCGGCCAAAGTCAATATCCCGATTCGTGGCGGTCACGTGCCCAACATCTACGTGACGGCCACCGCCATCCGCCCCATCAAAGACAACCGCCTGCCCCTGACCGTAGCCCGCGGCTTCGTGCCGCTGGTGGTGGAAAAGCCCGGCTCGCGGCTGTCAGTAGCCATTAAGGCGCCCGCGCTGAGCCGCTCCCAGACCGCCCAGACCATTGAAGTAACTACCGCCCCCGGCGCCCAGGTAACGCTGGCCATGGTGGACGAGGGCATCTTGCAGATGAAGGATTTCCGCACGCCCGACCCGCACGGCTACTTCTACCAGAAGCGCGCCCTCGAAGTGGCGGCCCACGACGTGTACCCCTTCCTGCTGCCCGAGCTCGGCACCAGCTCCACCGGCGGCGACGGCTACGACCTCGCCCGGCGCACCACGCCCGTACCCTCGCGCCGCGTACGCCTGCTGGCCAAATGGAGCGGCGTACTCACGGCCGACGCCAACGGCAAAGTGCGCTACAAGCTCCAGGTGCCCCAGTTCAGCGGGGCCGTCCGCATCATGGCCGTGGCCTACAAGGGCGACGCCTTCGGCTCGGCCGACCACACCATGCGCGTAGCCGACCCGGTAGTTATCAGCACCGCCCTGCCCCGCTTCCTGAGCCCCGGTGATACGATTGACGTGCCCGTGACGCTGACGAATACGACCAACAAACCTACCGTGGGCTCCACAACGCTCTCGGTTGAGGGGCCGCTGCGGATTATTGGAAAAGCAACCCAGAACCTGACGCTGCCCGTGAATAGCGAGAAGCGCATCCTGTTCCGGGTAGTGGCCCCGGCCGGTATTGGCAACGGCACCGTGCGGACACTCGTGAAAGCCGGCACCGAAACCTTCACCGAAACCATCGAAATCCCCGTTCGGCCCGCTTCGCCCTTGCAGAAGCGCACGGGCAGCGGCGTGGTGGCCGGGGGCGCGAATCAGGCGCTGAACCTGAAGACCGATTTCCTGCCTTCCTCGCTGCGGAGCCAATTAGTGGTGAGCCGCTCCCCAATGACGGAGTTTGCCAAGGATTTGCGCTACCTGCTGCAATACCCCTACGGCTGCCTGGAGCAAACCGTGTCGGCTGCCTTCCCGCAGCTCTACTATGGTGACTTGGCGGCGACTTTGGGGCAGAAAACCGGCACCAAGAGCAAGACGGGACAGTTCAACCCCAACTACCACGTCCAGGAGGCCATCCGCAAAGTGGAGGCCCAGCAGATGTACAACGGCAGCCTCAGCTACTGGCCCGGCGGCGACTACGACAACTGGTGGGCCACCACCTACGCCGCTCATTTCCTGCTCGAAGCCCGGCAGGCCGGCTTCGAGGTGAACAAGAGCGTGCTCGACCGGGTGCTCGGCTACCTCCAGGCCCGGGTGCGCCAGCGCGAAACCGAAACCTACAACCTCATCCAGACCGGCGGCGTGATTCGGCCCACTACCTTGGCCAAGAAGGAAATTGCCTACTCGCTCTACGTGCTGGCCCTGGGCGGCCGCCCCGATGCCGTGGGCCTGAACTACTACCGCGCCAACCGCCCCCTGCTGGCCGAGGATTCGCGCTACCTGCTGGCGGCGGCCTTCGCCCTGAGCGGCAACCAGCGCGCTTACCAGAGCACCGTGCCGGCCCGCTTCGGGGCCTTGCCCAGCATCGCGGGCCGGGAGCTGGCCGGTTCCTTCGCCTCGCCCGTCCGCGACATGGCCCTGATCCTGAACGCCCTGCTCGCCGCCGACCCCGCCAACCCGCAGGTAACCACGCTCAGCCGCCAGCTCAGCCGCCAGGTGAAGCAGGCCGGCTGGCTCTCTACCCAGGAGCGCGCCTTTGCCCTGCTGGCCCTGGGCAAGCTGGCCCGCCAGAACGCGGGCAGCACCGTCACGGCCCAGCTATTGGCCGACGGCAAGGGCATCGGGGCTTTCTCGGGCAAAGACCTCACGGTAACCAATGTGGCCAACCGCCAGCTGGCCCTGCGCACCAGCGGCAAGGGCAGCCTCTACTACTTCTGGGAAACCGAGGGCATCTCCCGCTCCGGCCAAATCCGGGAGGAGGACGCCTACCTGCAAGTGCGCCGCCAGTTCCTGGACCGCAGCGGCAACCCCGTGGGCAGCACTAGCTTCCGCCAGAACGATTTGGTGGTGGTGCGCATCACCGTGCAGTCGGCCGAGGCGGCGGGGGAGGTACCCAACGTGGCCATCACCGACCTGCTGCCCGCGGGCCTGGAAATCGAGAACCCGCGCATCGGGGCCGTCCGCGACCTGGCCTGGGCCACCAACGCCGCCCAACCCGACTACCTCGACGTGCGCGACGACCGCCTGAACCTGTTCACGACCGCCACGCCCAAGCCCAAAGTATTCTACTACCTGGCCCGCGCCGTGAGCAAAGGCACGTTCAAGCTGGGCCCCATCAGCGCCGACGCCATGTACAACGCCGAGTACCACAGCTACAGCGGCGCCGGCGTGGTACGGGTGCGATAAGCAATGTGGCCCGGACTGAAGTCCGGGCCACATCCTTCCTTATTATCACTATGAAAAACTTCTGACCCGACCTGCTATTCTACTTGCTGGTAGCCGTGTTTTATGGATTTCCGGTATTCGCCGTGGCCTTTGCCCTCGTGCGCGCTGGCCTCCGCCGCTTCCGGCCCCAAGAGCCCCACCCGAAGCGCTGGGCATTGCTAACGGCCGGGCTGGCCACGCCGCTGCTGTGCTGGGCGGGCGTGTACCTGGCGCTGTTTCTAATCTCATATTATCCCCACCGGAGCTTCAACCCCAGCGGTTGGGCATTCAGCCCCGATACGCGTTACGAGATGGTAGACGAACTCCGGGATTCGCGCGGGCTCATCGGCCTCGACGCAGCCCAGGTTTCGGCGTTGCTGGGGAAACCTTATTACCAGCAGGCTACTTCCTGGGAATATTCGCTGGGAATGCAGCCAGGTTTTTCCATTGACGGGGAGGGTCTGCAACTCGAATTCCAGGACGGGAAAGTAGTTCGAACCAGCACCCACCAAAACTAGGGCAGCACATCTTTCATTTGCTGACAGCAGGCTAAACCCGCTTTTCAGATTCCCTCAAAAACCTCCGCCCACTCCAGCTCTACGCCGGGCAAAGTGGCCACCGGAACCGGACCGGGCTGGTAGAACTCGCCCCGGAGCTGGTACTGGTCGTTTCCGAGGGTGTAGATGATGATATTTTTGAGGCCGGGGTCAACCATCCAGTACTCGCGCACCCCATTTTCTTCGTAGAGGTCGAACTTGGTTTTGCTGTCGTGGGCCATGTTACCGGGGCTCAGGATTTCGATAATCCAGTCGGGTGCGCCCACGCAGCCAAATTCGTCCAGCTTGGTTGGGTCGCAGATAACGCAGAGGTCGGGTTGCACGACGGTACTGATACGAGCGTCGCCGTCGGGGCTGCTTTTCAGCAGGCGCACGTCAAACGGCGCGGCAAAGCCCTGGCAGGTGCTTCCGCGCATTTTATTCCGAATTATTCCGCCGATGTTAAAGGAAACCGACTGATGCCGTACTCTCGGCGCGGGACTCATCTGGCGCACTTTGCCTTTGATGAGTTCCACGAACTCGTCCAGCCGCCACGTCAGGTAATCGGCGTAGGTGTAGCTTTTGGTGAGGTCAAGCTGGGAAATATCGGTGATGATGGGCATGGCGGTGGAGCATAGCTGGATGACGAATATACAGGAAAGCCACCACCCTGAACGTGTGGGCAACTCGTATCTTGGCCCCATGAAGCAGCGCACGGCCATTCGGTTTCTCGCGGTCCTGGGCGTCCTGGGCGGGTTGCTGCTGGCCCTGGACTGGCTGTTTCCGGTGCCGCCCGCGCCGCTGTATTCGCCCCTGGTGCTGGCCCAGGACGGCACGGTACTCCATGCCTACCTCAACCCCACCCAGAAGTGGCGCATGAAAACGGAGCTGCGCGAGATTACGCCGGTGCTGCGCCGGGCCATCATCGAGAAGGAGGACCGGTGGTTTCGGTGGCACTTTGGGGTGAACCCGCTGGCGCTGGTGCAGGCGGCCGGGCGCAACGTGTTTGGGCAAGGCCGCACGACCGGGGCCAGCACCATTACCATGCAGGTGGCCCGGCTGCTGGAACCCAAGGAGCGCACTTTCGGCAACAAGCTGCTCGAAATGGCCCGCGCCACCCAACTCGAAGCCCATTACAGCAAGGACAAAATCCTCCAGCTCTACCTCAACCTGGTACCCTACGGCGGCAACGTGGAAGGCGTGAAGTCGGCCGCGCTGCTCTACTTCCAGCAAACGCCCGACTACCTCTCGTTGGCCCAGACCGTCACGCTGGCCATCATCCCGAACCGGCCCCGGGGCCTGGTACTGGGCAAAAACAACGCGGCCGTACGCCGGGAGCGGAACCGCTGGCTCCGCCGTTTCGGGGCGGCGGGGCTATTCCCGCAGCAGGATATCGAAGATGCGTTGCGCGAACCACTGGACGTGCAGCGCCACGCCGCTCCCACGCTGGCCCCCCACCTCGCGCGGCGGCTGGTGCGCCAGTATCCGCGCAAGGCCATCATCCGCAGCAGCCTGCACCGGGCCAAGCAAAGCAAGGCCGAGGACCTGACCCGCAACTACGTGCGCCGCCTGCGTGAGCTGGGCATTTCGCAGGCCGCCGTGCTGGTGGTCAACAACCGTACCCGGCGGGTAGAAGCCTACGTGGGCTCGGCCGATTTCCGCGACTTCCGGGGCCAGGGCCAGAACGACGGCATCATGGCCGTGCGCTCCCCGGGCAGCACCCTCAAGCCCTTCCTTTACGCTTTGGCCCTGGATCGGGGCCTGGTCACGCCCAAACTGCTGCTGCCCGACGTGCCCACCAACTTCCAGGGCTACCGCCCCGAGAACTTCGACAAGCACTGCAACGGCGAAGTAACCTTGGAACGGGCGCTGGCTTACTCGCTCAACATTCCGGCCGTGCGCGTCCTCCAGGACCTGGGTGTGCCCACTTTCACTGAGCAGCTCCAGCGGGCCGGCTTCCGCAGCATCGCCCGCAACCGCGCCCGTCTGGGCCTGAGCAGCATCCTGGGCGGCTGCGGGGCGAATCTGGAAGAACTGACGGGCCTGTACGTGACGCTGGCTAATGGCGGGCAGTATGGGCCGTTGGGGTTGACGGCCTCACCCCCTAACCCCCTCTCCTTCAGAGAGGGGGAACTAGCCACTAGTCTTCTCTCTAAGTCTAAAAAACTAAAAGCTAGTTCCTCCTCTCTGAAGGAGAGGGGGCTAGGGGGTGAGGCCCTCGTCTCCCCCGCCGCCGCCTTCCTCGTCACCGACATCCTGAGCCAGCTCACCCGGCCCGATTTGCCGCTCGGGGCGGCCAGCAGCACCCGGCTGCCCAAAATTGCCTGGAAAACCGGCACCAGCTACGGCCGCCGCGACGCCTGGAGCATCGGCTACAACCGCGACTATACCATCGGAGTGTGGGTGGGCAACTTCAGCGGTCAGGGCAGCCCCGCCCTCACCGGCTCCGATGTGGCCACGCCCCTGCTCTTCGACCTGTTCAATACCCTGGCCTACAACTCGCCCAACGACTGGTTCACGCCCCCCGCCGCCCTCGATTTCCGGCTCGTCTGCGCCGAGTCGGGCCGGGTGCCGGGCGAGAACTGTCCTAATCAACTCATCGACTACTTCCTGCCCAACGTGAGCAGCGGGCAGCGCTGCCAGCACCAGCGCGAGGTGCTGGTTTCGGCCGATGGGAGCTTTACCTACTGCCGGGCCTGCGCGCCGGCGGCCGGGTTCCGGCGGGAACTGTACCCCAACCTGCTGCCCGAAGTAGCGGCTTACAAGGAAAGTCAGGGCCTCCCTTACCGCCGCCTGCCGCCCCACAACCCCCAGTGCCAGCGGGTACGCGGCGGCCCCGAGCGCGCGCCCAGCATCACCTCGCCCACCGCCAACACCGAGTACGTGCTGACTGCCCGCGAGCAGCCCCAACTCCTGCTCAGCTGCACCACCGACAGCGAAGTGCGCCAGGTGTACTGGTACGTGAACGACCAGTTTCTGCGGGCCGCCGCCGCCACCGAGCGCGTGTTCTTCCGCCCCGGTCCCGGCCCGCTCAAAATCTCCTGCGCCGACGACCACGGCCGCAACACCGACGTGCTGGTAACGGTGAGTGAGATGTAAGCGGCTTCCGCACGGCCCAAATCTCTGCTACTGAGCCGTTGTCTCTCTCACCGGATGATGTCCAACTCTCTAAACCGGTCCGAAAACAGGAGTTGCATACCGTTGGGCTTATGACAGCGGGGGTTTGCTGCACCGGCAAACCCCCTTACGTCACCGGCACCACCCACACCTCCGTCCCGATGGGCACGGCAGTAGCACCTTCCTGCGTCAGGAGCAATACGCGCATGGCCGGCTCCCCGACGCGGGTTATTTCCTCCACGCTGGCCGTAGCGGAAATTTCCTGTTTGCCGGGTTGAATGAGCCGGACTGACAGGCTCGTGTGCAGGGCCAGAGAAGCCAGGATTTCGGACATCGAGGCCGGTAGCAACAGCACGCCTAAGCCCGTCAGGACCCGACTTTCCTCGACCTGGAAAAGAAAAGTAGTATTCATGGGTTGAGTTACGAAAAAGGCCTTACATTCGATTATCCGCCGGGTTTTGGGGTGGCTTGGCGGCAGCACGAAATTAGTACGGTTGCGCTTAACCACGGCGGCGGAAGCGGCGTATTGGCATGGTGCTTGTAAACCGCACTCTCAACCCGGGGCATCACCGCCCCTTCACTTTAGCATCATCCGCCATGAAAAAGGTTAGTCTGCTTCTCGCATTTGTCCTGTTCCTCACTACCGCCTTCCACGGCTTTGCCCAGGACCGTAAGGTTAGCTCCAGCGCCAAAGGGGCCGTGCTCGGCGGCCTGGGTGGCGCCGCCGCCGGCGCCATCATCAACAAGAAGCACCGCGTAGTGGGCGGGGCCGTGGGTGGCGCGGCTGGTGCCGGCCTCGGGTATAGCATCGGCCGCACCGCCGACAACAAGCGCCGGGCCGAAGCAGCTCGCGTAGCCGCTGCCAACCGCGCCGAGGCCAACCGCCGGGCCGCTTACCGCTCGGGGGTTGCCCAGGCTAAATCGGACGCCGCCCGGGCTAATGCCGCCACGATGGCCGCTGCCCCCGCTGCCGCCCCGGCCATGATGAGCAGCTTTGCCGCTCCCGGCGCTGCCCCCACTGCCTACGCCATGAGCGCGGGCTACCTGCCCAACGAGGCTTATGGCAAGCGTGAGGCGGCTTACCCAACCTCCGAAGTTCGTCGCAAGAGCTGGTAGTCCGGCCCGTTTGCGTAGTTTCAAAGCCCGGGTCTGCGGATCTGGGCTTTTCGCGCCTTAGGCCCTTTGCCTGCTCCACTCCCAATTTATCCACCTAATTCTGTTCCCATGAAACGCATTTTTGGCCTCCTGCTGGGAGGTGCCCTGCTGGCCGGCTGCTCCGAGACGAAAACCGATGCCGCCGCCGATGCCGTGAACGTGCAAAGCCTCAACCAACAGTTCATTGGGGCCTGGAACGCTAAAAACACGGTGCAGCTCGATTCGCTGCTGGCCGACGACGTGCAGTACGCCCAGGGCGCCACGCGCTTCAGCGGTAAAGCCGAGGTGTCGGACAAATGGGTGCGCGCCACCATGGGCACCATCGCCGACCTCAAGCTTTACGGCACCAACTCGGGCAGCGGCCCGGCCATTGCCTACGAGGCCGGCACGTTCTCAACCGACGTGCTGCCCGAAATGGCCGACCAACCCCGCGGCGAGGGCGAAGGCAACTTCATCCTGGTCTGGAAAAAGAACGCCAAAAATGCCTGGAAGCTCAGCTACGTGCAACTCGAGGGCCTGCCCGTGAAGGTGAAGTAAGCCCAAACTTTAGAAGCACCAAAACGCCCCGCCAGCACTTGCTGACGGGGCGTTTTGCGTTGCGGCGGGTGCTTGGCCGCGCTACTTCGCCAGTTCCGGGCGGGTCAGGTACTCCTCGCCGTCGTAGACCGGAGCCATGTGCTTGGATTCTTCCTCAGTGAAAATGCGGGAACGAATCAGAAACCGGACGCCCAACGGAATTTCCAGCGAGAAGCTGGCTCCGCGACCCTTCACCACATCCACGGTCAGCTGGGTGTGCTGCCAGTACTCGAACTGAGCGGCGCTCATGAAGAAGTCGCAGCCGTAAATCTGGCCCAGCCACACGTCGTTGCTGCCCACCCGGAACTCGCCCTTGGTAAAGCACATCGGCGAGGAGCCGTCGCAGCAGCCGCCGCTCTGATGAAACATCAGCGGGCCGTTTTCATCGCGGAGCAGGTCAATGGTGGCTTCGGCGGCGGGGGTAACGAGGACGCGGGGAGTTTTCACGATGGATAGCGAGGTGAATGGAACAACGAAAAATCGATTTGTCATTCTAAGCTTGCAAAGGACCTTGAGGGACTTTATCGACGATGTTACAAGGTCCTTCGCAAGCTCAGGATGACAGTTGTCTTTATCAACTTAACGTTTAAAAGAAGCCCAGCTTCTGCTGGCTGTAAGAAATCAGCATGTTCTTGGTCTGGCGGTAGTGGCCGAGCATCATCTTGTGGTTCTCACGGCCGAAGCCCGAGTTCTTGTAGCCACCAAACGGGGCCCCCGCCGGATAGTCGTGGTAGCAGTTCACCCACACGCGGCCGGCCTGAATGGCGCGGGGCACCTGGTAGAGCTCGTGCGCGTCGCGGGTCCAGACGCCGGCCCCGAGGCCGTAGAGCGTGTCGTTGGCCAGTTCGATGGCCTCGTCCATGTCCTTGAACGTCGTCACGGACACTACCGGGCCGAAGATTTCCTCCTGGAAGATGCGCATTTTGTTGTGGCCCCGGAATACGGTGGGCTTGATGTAGTAGCCCTCGGCCAGCGCCCCGTCTTCCTGGGTGAAGGCCTCGCCGCCGCACAGCACTTCGGCGCCTTCATCCTTGCCGATTTCGAGGTAGCTCAGGATTTTCTCGAACTGGTCGTTGCTGGCCTGGGCGCCCATCATGGTCTGCATATCGAGCGGGTTGCCCAGCTTGATGGCCTTCACGCGCTCGACCACGCGGGCCATAAACTCGTCGTAGATGTCCTCCTGCACCAGAATCCGCGAGGGGCAGGTGCAGATTTCGCCTTGGTTGAGCGCGAACATTACCGCGCCTTCAATGGCCTTGTCGAGGAAGTCGTCGTCGGCATCCATCACGCTCTTGAAAAACACGTTGGGCGACTTGCCGCCCAGCTCCATCGTAACGGGAATCAGGTTTTCGGCGGCGTACTGCATGATGAGGCGGCCGGTGGTGGTTTCGCCTGTGAACGACACCTTATTAATGCGCGGCGAGGAAGCCAGCGGCTTGCCCGCTTCCAGCCCGAAACCATTCACTACGTTCAGTACACCCGGCGGCAGCACGTCCTGGAGCAACTCCATGAGCACCATGATGCTGCTCGGGGTCTGCTCGGCGGGCTTCATTACTACGCAGCAGCCGGCGGCCAGGGCCGGGGCCAGCTTCCAGGTGGCCATCAGCAGCGGGAAGTTCCAGGGAATAATCTGGCCCACCACGCCCAGTGGCTCCTCAATAATCAACGACAACGTGCTGCTGTTCAGCTCAGTGGCCGAGCCTTCTTCGGCCCGGATCACGCTGGCGAAGTAACGGAAGTGGTCGACGACCAGCGGCAGGTCGGCGAGGGTTGTTTCGCGGATGGGCTTACCGTTTTCCACGCACTCGACGGCCGCCAAATGGTGCAGGTTTTCCTCGATGATGTTGGCGACCTTGTTGAGGATGTTGCTGCGCTCGGTGGCCGACGTTTTGCCCCAGGTTTTGAACGCCTCGTGGGCCGCGTCGAGGGCCAGGTTGATGTCTTCCTTGGTGCTGCGGGCTACTTTGGTGAACACCTTGCCGTCGATGGGCGAAATGTTATCGAAGTACTGGCCTTTTACCGGTGCCACCCATTTTCCCCCGATAAAGTTGTCGTAGTGGTCTTTGAATTTGGGGCGTTCGACGAGGGTACTGGGCTTTTCGAGAGTTTCCATGAATAGGTGGGGTTAAAGATGTGATGATGAGTCAAATTACGAAGCATTTATGCCTAATTTGGTGTAATATCCTCTCATAAACGCCAAATATTATCGCAATTTGTAAGTACTTACTCACCTACCTAACTGTTCAGGTTATTCCTTTGTTCCGTGGTGCCGGCTCCCGGCTGGTTGCTAGCTGCCCCACTCTGCTTTTTGCCCCGACGTATGGCCCACCTGCCCGCTCCCATTGCGCTGCTCGCCCCGCATCAGCTTGGTACGCTGGTGGAAAACCGCACCGTATACTCGCTGGACGCCTTTGAGCTGAGCGTGTTCGAAACCCACCAGCGGGCGTTGCACGTGCCCCTGAGCCTGGGCCAGGTGGTGCTCACGACGATGCTGCGGGGCAAAAAGGTGGTGCACCTGGCCGGCCGGCCGGCCTTCGAGTACCTGCCCGGCGAGTCGGTGGTGGTGGGCGAGCACGAAACCATGCACATCGACTTCCCGGAGGCCGACGTCACCACGCCCACCCAGTGCCTGGCCGTGGCCATTCCCACCGACACCATCCGCCAGACGGTGGACCTGCTCAACGAAGAATACCCCCGCGCCGAGGTTCACCAACCCTGGCAGCTCGATACGCGCACGCCCGCGCACGCCCACTTCCACAACCCGCCCGAGCTGACCGGCACCCTGGAGCGCCTCGTGCAGCTTTCGCGCAGCACCGGCCGCGTGAAGGATGTGCTGGCGGGCTTCACGATCCAGGAAATGCTGGTGCGCCTGATGCAGACCCAGGCCCGGCAGCTGCTGTTCCACAACTACCGCCAGCACGCCACCTCCCACCGGTTCGCGGCCGTGGTGCAGTACGTGAAGCAGCACCTCAGCGAGCCGATTACGGTGGACAAGCTGGCCGGGCTGGCCTGCATGAGCAAGGCCACGTTCTTCCGGGTGTTCAAGCGCGAGCTGGGCCTCACGCCGGTCGAGTTCATCATTCAGGAGCGCCTTGCCGAGGCCAAGCGCCTGCTGTGCCTGCCCACCGCCACCGTGGCCGACGTGGGTTTTCGGGCCGGTTTCAACAACCCGGCCTACTTCCAGAAGCTGTTTAAGCAGTACGAAGGCATCACGCCGGGCCTCTATAAGCGCCAGCAGACGGCCGGGTAGCACATGATGAGTTTGGCGGGGCGCAACCTTTCCGGCAATTCGCTGGTTTGAGTGCCCGTACCTACGTCGCTGTGCCTCCCGCGCAGCGACTTTTTAGTTGATGAGCCAATCTGTTGCCGTAGCGGCACCGCCCGAAACGCCTGCTGCCACCCCGCCGCTGGCCTCTTCCCAAGTTTGGCTGATGGCCGTGACCTGCGGCCTGGTGGTAGCCAACCTGTATTACAACCAGCCCTTGCTGGCTGAAATCGGCCGCACGTTCGGCCTTTCCGAAAGCCGGGTGAGTCTGGTGGCGACCATCACGCAAATAGGCTACACGCTGGGCCTGCTGCTGGTGGTGCCGCTCGGCGACAAGCGGGAGCGGAAAAGCCTGACGCTGGTGTTGCTGCTGTGCGCGGCCGTCTGCATGGCCGGGGCCGCTTACGCACCTACGTTCGCGCTACTGGTCGGGGCCAGCCTGCTCATTGGCCTGTTCTCGGCCGTACCGCAGCTCCTGATTCCGATGGCGGCTTCGCTGGCTAGCGACGAGCAGCGAGGCCAGGTAGTGGGCAAAGTAATGAGCGGCCTGCTGATTGGTATTCTGCTCTCGCGCACCATCAGCGGCTACGTGGGCCTGCACTTTGGCTGGCGGGCGATGTATTGGGTGGGGGCCGTTATTATGGTACTGCTCACGGGTGTGCTGGCCCGGATGCTGCCGCGCAACCAGTCGCACTACGCGGGCAGCTACGCCAGCCTGCTCCGCTCGCTGGGTACGCTGGCCCGGGAGCTGCCGGTGCTGCGCCGCTCGGCCATCGTGGGGGCCTGCCTGTTCGGAGGCTTCAGCGCTTTCTGGACCACCCTGATTTTCTTCCTCGAAAGCGACGCCTACCACTACCATAGCGACGTGGCCGGCCTGTTCGGCCTGGTGGGCGCTACCGGGGCCTTCGCCGCTTCCTTTGCCGGCAAATCGGCCGACCGCAAGGGGCCGGACTACGCTCTCACGCTGGGCATTCTGCTGTTTCTGGGCGGCTACCTGCTGCTGGGTTTCGGCGGCTACCACCTGGCGGGCCTGATTGCGGGCGTGGTCATCCTGGACGTGGGCCAGCAGATGGCCCACATCTCCAACCAGACCCGCGTGTTCAGCCTGCGCCCCGAAGCCCGCAGCCGCCTCAACACCGTGTACATGACAGCCTGCTTCATCGGGGCCTCCGCCGGCTCCTTCCTCGGCGGCCTCGCCTGGGACCATTACCAGTGGCCCGGCGTGTGCGCCGTGGGCCTGGGCCTGGTGGCGCTGGCGTACGGCGTGAACCGATTTTATGGGCGGGAAAAAGCTGGTACGGTAGTAGGTAAATAACTATTGGCGCAGTGCGATTATCGGCAAAATTCGCTATTTACTGGGGCTTATACTTGTACTTGTAAGCACACAACAGGATTATGCTGATAATAGCGCTACAACCCCTATTCTGTTAATGAATATCTCCAGGGAAGACAGTAGCTTTCCGGCTATGATCTATCATTTGAAAAGTCAATTATGAAGGCGATTGTTAAAGGATATGACAGGAGCGAGGTAGACGACCATTCAACCTATGAGCCTGACGCTCCGCTAGTGTTTGCATATACCCTAACCTTCTCAATTGGCCCAATCGGGGAAAAAGGAGCAGACTACTTCGATGTGTTTGTCGCATCAGCAGGCTACTTACAGATCCTGTTCCCAGATGAGGCGGCAAGCTTCCTGCGACACACTATTCTAGCGCGGGATTATAATGTCAAGCAAGTGGTAGCATTAATGGAAAAATATGTGAACTCATTGGAGGAAGACACGTGGGAAATGCTTGCTGATAAGCTAAGCCGTGTCGCCCACTGGGAGTTTGAGGATTATCGCCTGACCCACTGAAGAAGTTAGTCCGATAAGTAGTTTTACGTTTATCCTCTCCTAAACATTCAAGCTATAGCTCCCTATTCCTTACACAACAAACGAGTAATTATACCCTGTAACTACTCGGATTTACAAGGCTCGTTTACTCTCCCAACCGCCCCATGCATTCCACCAGACTAGCGCGCCAGTGCGGAATGGCCAGGCCCAGCGCGGTTTTGGCTTTGGTCTTATCCATCACGGAGAAGGTGGGGCGGGTGGCTTTGGTGGGGTACTCGGCGGTGCGGATGGGCACGGTGCGGGTGGGCAGGCCGCCCAGCTCGAAAATGGCCACCGCAAAATCGTACCACGACGTAACGCCCTCGTTGCTGTAGTGGTAGAGGCCGTAGGCGGTGCTGCCCGACTCAATGATGTGCAGCAGCGCGCCGGCCAGATCGATGGCGTAGGTAGGCGTACCCAGCTGGTCCCAGATCACGCGCATTTCCTCGCGTTCCTTACCAAAACGGAGCATCGTTTTCACGAAGTTACCGGCGTACTCGGAGTAGAGCCAGCTGGTGCGCAGGATGAAATACCGCTCGGTGTGGGCCGGAATTACCTGCTCACCTTCGAGCTTGGTGAGGCCGTAGACGCTGATGGGCGCGGTTTCGTCGGTTTCCAGCAGGGGCTCGTTGCCGGTGCCGGCAAATACGAAGTCGGTAGAAATGTGCAGCATCGTGGTGCCGAACTCGCCGCAGAGGCGGGCCAGGTTTTCGGCCCCGTCGCGGTTCACCTTCCGGGCCAGGTCCACCTCGTCCTCGGCCTTATCAACGGCCGTGTAGGCGGCGCAGTTGATGATGTAGGCCGGGCGGTGCTGCTCGAAGGTGGCCCGCAGCACGTCCGGTTTCAGGATGTTGGCCTGCTCCTCGGGCAGAAACACGATATCGGTGAAGCTGCGCTGCCGGGCAACGTGTTGCAGGCACTGGCCCAATTGGCCGGAGCCGCCGAAAACGAGGGTTTTGTTCATGAGGAGGGAGTTGTCAGAACTGTCATTCCGACGCAGGAGGAATCTGGGGAAACAGTTGAACTGCATCAGTGAAACAGCTTGCCCCAGATTCCTCCTGCGTCGGAATGACAGTTCCTGATGCGCCGCAAATTACGGCTTTCCCGCTTCCCTCCTACCCTTGCGCCTCGCCACCCGCGGCCAAAGCCGGACCGCCCGGCTGCACAGGGCGTTTGTTGTTGATGGGCTGAAAGGGCTGCTCCCGGGGCTGCTTCTCGCTCAGATACTTCCAGTAGCGCAGCGGCATGTGGCGGCGGTGGAGCTTGATGTTTTTGCGCTCCGGGATGTTCACGTGGTCGAAATACGATTGCCAGAGCAGCTGGAACAGCGGCTCCCGCTCATCGAGCACCGTGGCCGAAACGGCCGCCCGGCGCTGGGGCGCGGTGTCGGCATCGAACTGCACGATATCGGTGCGGTGCAGGTCGTAGTAGAGGCCGTAGTGGCGGCGGCGGTCGAAAATCAGCCAGCGCTGGTCGGCGTAGCGCTTGGTAAAGTGGGCCGCGATGAGGGGCAGCACGTCGAAATCGGGCTCAATGGTGGCGTGAAACAGGCCGTCGCTCGTCTTCTCGAAGCGCACGAAGGCTTCCATGCGGTGCTTTTCGCGGTACATCTGTTGGGCCAGGCGCTGGATACGGCGCACGTTGTCGTCGGCGTAGTTCTCGGCAATGTCGCGGCCGGCGCGCATGGCCGCATCGGCATAGCGGAAAATGAGCAGCTCCCGGTCGGGCACTTCACTCAGAAAAGCGTGAAACAGCCGCGTGCGGGCCTCCTTATCCATGTAGCGCAGCAGCCCGTCCCAGACGCGGGCGGCGGCTGTTTCGTCGGTATCTACCTGCACCGGCTGGGCGAACAGGCCGACCTGCACCGCGCCCAGGGGCTGGATGCTGTTGGGGGCCGCCTTGCGGTCATAGACCTGGAAAACCACCGTCAAAAGCCCCTCAAACGAGCCGTCGTAGGCGTAGTCCAGCGGCGGGTTGCGCAGTTCGGGCGCGGTCCGGCGGCGGGTAGCAGCGGCAGACAGGGCTTCGGCGGCGGAACGGCGGCGAACGGGGAAACGGGACATGGGCAGAAACAAATGGCTACGGGTCCCAGGGTTGAAACCCTGGGCTAGTCAGCGGGGAGGAAAGAAGCGGAAACCGCGACCACAAGAAAGCTACGTAGCCCAAGCCTTCGGCCCCGGCAACTCTGCCCAGCGTTACGCCGCCTTCGGCTGGCGGAACCGGCCATTATTGCGGGCGGCCTCCTGATGCATCTGCTGCACCACCGGCAGCAGGTCGGCGAGCTTGCAGCAGCACGCCACCCGGGCCACTTTCAGCGGTTGGGGTACTTGGGCAGAGGCAACGGGTACTTCGGCGGTGGTGCGGTGCGAGACGGTCATGTGGGTTGGTTTTTGGTGGGTGGTTATTGGTTTTTGGTGGTTCTGATTCCAATAGCCCGAAGCCAAAAACCAAAAACCACCCACCAAAAACCATCCTCAACTGGCTTGGGCAAAAAGGTCGAGTTGCTGGGTGACGAGGGCGGAGCGAACGGAGCCGGCCCCGAACAGGATCTGGCGGCGGATGGTCTGCTCGTCGTAGTCGCGGGTGGAGAGGGCCTGGCCGCGGCAGGTGAGGAAGAACTTGGCCCGCTTGAGCACCACGCCGAACTTGTGCAGATGGTCGAGGTGCAGCGGCCCGAACCGGCGGGCGGCCACGATGCGCTTAGCAGAGCGGGAGCCCACGCCCGGAATCCGCAGAATCAGCTCGTAGTCGGCCGTATTCACATCGACCGGGAACACGTGGCGGTTGCGCAACGCCCAAGCCAGCTTGGGGTCTACTTCGAGGTCGAGGAACGGGTGCTCGGGGTCGAGGATTTCGTCGGCCTGGAAGCCGTAGAAGCGCATGAGCCAGTCGGACTGATACAAGCGGTGCTCCCGGATCAGGGGCGGCTGCGTCACTTGGGGCAGGCGGGCATCGTCGGTGATGGGGATGTAGCCCGAGTAATACACCCGCTTCAGGCCGTAGCCCTTATATAAGGAGTCGCTCAGGTTGATGATTTGCAGGTCGTTTTCGGCTGAGGCGCCCACGATGAGCTGGGTGCTCTGGCCGGCGGTGGCAAACTGGGGCACTTTCTTGAAGAGCGCCTTTTCCTCCTTGTTCTGGCGGATACCGTCCCGGATCTGGCCCATCGGGGTCAGAATTTCCTCGTAATTCTTCTCGGGGGCCAGGTTTTGCAGGGCCATTTCCGAGGGCAGTTCGATGTTCACGCTCAGGCGGTCGGCGTAGAGGCCGGCTTCCTGAATCAGCTCCTCCGAAGCGCCCGGAATGGCCTTCACGTGGATATAGCCGTTGAAACGGTGCTCGGTGCGCAGCTTCTTGATAATGCGCACGAGGCGCTCCATGGTGTAATCGGGCGAGGAGAAGATGCCACTGCTCAAAAACAGGCCCTCGATATAGTTGCGGCGGTAGAAGTTCATGGTCAGGTCCACGACCTCGTCCACGGTGAAGGCGGCGCGCTTCACGTTGTTGCTCTTGCGCGACACGCAGTAGGCGCAGTCGAAAATGCAGTGGTTGGTGAGCAGAATCTTGAGCAGGCTCACGCAACGGCCGTCCTCGGTATAGCTGTGGCAGATGCCCATGCCCTCGGCGTTGCCCAGACCTTTGTCCACGTTTTTGCGCTTGCCGCCGCTGCTGGAGCACGAGACGTCGTACTTGGCGGCGTCTGCCAATATGCTTAGCTTTTCCTGAAGGCGCTGTTCGTTCATGGGGCAGTTTGCTGGCTTAAAAATAGAACCTTGTGCGCAAATACGCAATCTTTAAAAGACTAATTTTATTAGAATTGTTCCCTTGTTGCCCGTTAAAGTTGCCGGGAATAGCGGAGGCCGGGAGTGGAGTCGGGAGCGGGGCCGCAAGGCCAGAAAACCGTCCTCGTGAACGACCAAAAGCCCCCGGGGCGTTGTAACTTGCCAACCTTGGTGTTGCCCGGATGATGAAGTACCTGTTGTGGCTTAGTGGAGTGTTGCTGTGGTGGCAGGCGGGCCTGACGCCCGCCGCCGCCCAAACGCCCGTATCCGCTCCGCCCGACACAAGCCGGCTGCCCGGCGTCCGGCCCGATTCGCTGCGCCGCCGCTTCGATCAGGAGCGGGTGCTCCAGGGGCTGAAGGCGTACACCCGGCGCAAAACCATTGCCGGCAAGGCCGCCGCCGCCCTGTTCACTTTCCGGGAGCGGCGTGAAGACCAGAGCGGCCTGGACGCGGCGTTGCTCGACCGGCAGTTCGACCGCCACAACTACAAAATCGTGCGCCAGGTCACGATTCAGACGCTGGACGCGTTTGGCTACAGCCTCAGCGACTCGGCGCGGGTGCCGCGCAACATTCTGGAGAAGGCCGGCAACACGCTGCACCTCAAAACCACCAGGTCGCGCATCCGGCAGGTGCTGCTGTTCCGGGAGGGCCAGGAGCTGAACCCCCAGGCCCTGGCTGAGTCGGAACGCCTGCTACGCCAGACGGACGAAATTCTGGACGCCCGCGTGTTCGTGAACGAGCGTACCACGACCACCGACAGCGTGGATGTGGTGGTTATCACGAAAGACCTTTTCAGCATCAGCGGCTCAATTCAGCTGCGCGACGTGGGAGCGGGCATTATCGGGCTGCGCGACGTGAACTTTCTGGGCCAGGGCCACCAGCTGCGCAACCGCCTGGAGTATGGCCGCACCGATGCCGGCCCCCAGGCCCAGAGCTGGCGCTACGTGGGCAGCTACCAGGTGCCGTTCCGCAACTTCCTCTACGGGCAGGCCCGCTACCGCGACGAAACCCGCTACCGCGAAGCCGGCGTTACGTTCAGCCGCGACTTCTACTCCATCAACACCCGCTACGCCGGGGCCGTCAGCTACGTCACGTTCAACCAGCTGGCCGCCATTGAGGGCGACGGCTCGGAAAACGACCCGTATATTTTCAAACCTCTGCGCTACCAGGTGCAGGATGCCTGGCTGGGCCGCGCCTTCCACCCCAAAAGCTACGATCTGGGCTACGAGAGCCCCGGTCGCATCATCGTCTCGGGCCGGGTAACGCGCACCCAGTTCAACGAAAAGCCCATTCCGGAGTACCAGAGTGCCAGTCTGGTGCTGGGCACCTTGGGCTACAGCGTGCGGCGCTATTATAAGGATAAGTACCTGTTTGGGTTCGGCCGCACCGAGGATATTCCGACGGGCTCGTTGGTGAGTGCCACCACGGGCTACGAGTTCAACGAAGCCGGCAACCGGCGCTACTTCGGAGTGCGCGTTTCCACGGCCACCTACCGGCCCCTGCGCGGCTACCTGTACCTGAGCGGCGAGTTCGGCTCCTACGTCCGCAACCGCGACAACGACTGGCAGCAGGGCTTGCTGAGTGGGGAGCTGCTGTACTTCACCCGCCTCTACCACACGGGCAACCTGCAATGGCGGCACTTCTTCTGGCAGCGCACCAGCCTGGGCCTCAACCGCCGGGCCGGCGAGCAGCTGTTCATCGATGGCGAGCGGGGCCTGCGCGGTTTCCAGCCCGATGGCTTTCTGGCCGGCACCAGCCGCGTAACGTTCAACTACGAGGCCACCATGTACACGCCCCTGGCTTTTCTGGGCTTCCGGATGGCGGTGGTGGGTTTTGCCGATGTGGCCTGGCTCAATGCCCGCACCCCGAGCCGGGTGCTGCCGTTCGCGGAGTCGCCCTACACGGGTTTCGGGCTGGGTCTGCGCTTCCGCAACGAGTACACGGCCATCCGCACGCTCCAGCTCACGCTGGGCTTCTACCCCCGGGGCCTGAGCACGCCCAACGGCATCCGCATTTTCGAGAACTCCCGCCCCTACTACGGCTTCAGCGACTTTAGCTTCGGCCAACCGGGAATCACACGGTATCAGTAGAGGGTAATTGCGGATATGAGGTTTTTTTCCGGCTTGCTTGCTTGCTTGCTTGCTTGCTTGCTTGCTTGCTTGCTTGCTTTGGCCTAATCTTGCCCTAGTTACCGCTCTATCCTTCTACCGCCGCCGCCCGCCCTTATCCTACTTCCCGCGCCGGGCCGCGCTGCTTGCCTACCCCACTCACACACCGCCACTGCCTGCCTCCTGCCCCCACTCGGGCTGCCGGGGGCCGCGTGGCTTTTTTCGGGCCTTTCCTTTTCCTCTTCCTACCCACGCTATGAAACCTGTTGCCTGCCTGCTGCTGGCCGCCGCCCTGCCCCTGGCCGCCGCCCTGCCCCTGGCCGCCGCCGCCCAAATCGCCCCCCCCGCCGACTCCGTGGCCACCTACCGCCACCAACTGGGCCTGACGGCCAGCCCCGTGCTCGACGGCTTCTTCAAAAACAACCGCGCCCTGCCACTGGGACTGCTTTATAAGCGCCAGACCAAGCCCAATCAGGCGTTGCGTC
>NZ_QYCN01000050.1 GCF_003583925.1 Hymenobacter rubripertinctus
GAGCAGGACGATAAGCAAAATGTCGCTCAGGGCGTGGGAGCAGCGACCCGCTACGCGAAAGTCCTGGACGTCGGCAAAATGGTGGTGCAAGTTCATCTGACGAAGGTACCATCCCAGCCAAAATCACCCTATTTGGTGCGGTAGCCCTAGAGCGAATACCCCTTGCGCCAACCCAGATTGGTCAGGACAACGAGGCCGCCGAAGCAGCCAAATGCCTGGTTCGGCTCCGGTTTATGGTGCACGCTCCGGACACCCCGGGGCCTTAGTATTGGTAGCCGTAGAGCTCGGTAATCTTCTTCTTTTTCACCTTTTCCACTTTCACGGTCATCCGCAGGTCCGTTACCGGACGGTTCCGCTCGGCGGTGGGCTGCTGGGCAATTTTGTCTACTATATCCTGCCCGCTGATAACCTGACCGAACACGGTGTACTGCCCGTCGAGGTGGGGCGTGCCACGCGGGTGCTGCACGATGTAGAACTGGGAAGGGCTGCTGGCGCGCTGGGGGTTGACGAAATCGGGGGAGCGGGCGGCGGCCACGGCCCCGCGCCGGTGGGTCAGCTCGGGGCGGATTTCGGCCGGAATCAGCTGTTCATTCGGCTGGCCTGCGCCATCGTTGCTGGGGTCGGTGTCCTTGGAATTCGGGTCGCCGCCCTGCACCATAAAGTTCGGAATAACCCGGTGAAACGTGGTGCCGTTGTAGAATCCGCTTGCGGCCAGCTTCAGGAAGTTTGCCTTGTGCAGTGGCGTCTGGTCGAAGAGCACCAGCCGGATATCGCCCAGGGTAGTGCTGATCGTCACGACCTGATCCTTTTTACTCTTGCGCGGACCTTTGGCGGCCCGCACCGTGGGCACGGCCAGACCCAGCAACAAGCCGATGAGCAGCGTTTGGCGAAGGAAGTTTTTCATGCGTGAAAATCAGAGCTAACGTGATGATGCAGCAAAATTACGCGGTTTGCGGGGCATCCCCTGAAAAATCTGCCTTAATCAGCCCGCTGACCACTGAATCGGTCAACTGGCCGTCGCCGCCCCGGAAGTTGTGGCGCAGGACGCCTTCCCGTTGCAGCCCCAGCCGCA
The DNA here is from genome assembly GCF_003583925.1 of Hymenobacter rubripertinctus. Taxonomy (GTDB): domain Bacteria; phylum Bacteroidota; class Bacteroidia; order Cytophagales; family Hymenobacteraceae; genus Hymenobacter; species Hymenobacter rubripertinctus. The sequence continues at coordinate 1,073 of NZ_QYCN01000050.1, forward strand.
GCGCCAGCGCCAGGCTGCGCGCGTTCTGCGTGCTTGCGTGGCAGTAGAGGCGTTCCATCCGCAGCTGTTCGAAGGCCCAGCGCACGGCCGCCCGGCCGGCTTCCGTCATCAGCCCCTGTCCTTCATGGCCCGAGGCAACCAGGTAAGCCAGCTCCGCCCGGGGCACCGACCATTCTACGTTTTTGAAGCTGATGAAGCCTATACACTGCCCGCTGGCCTTCTCCCAGATGCTCAGCTGGAATTCCGCTTGCCGTGACCAGTCGGCCATTTTGTCTGCAATGAAGCGGGCCGCCGATGCCAGATCCTGAATAGCAGCGGTAGTTTTGGGAAAATCCCGGAGCAGGCGGGTGCGGTCGGTTTCAATGAGTTGCAGGAGCACAGCGGCATCGGGCGGTTGCCAGGGGCGGAGCAGCAGGCGCGGCGTGGTGAGGCCCTCATCGGGCGCGGGCAGGTTTGGCATAGGTGCAGGCGTTAAAAGCCGGAAGATAGTTCGGCATGGCCCACCCACCCAACCGGGCCGTTTGCGTATGTTGCTCCACCGTTTCGTTTTTTACTGCTCCGTATGCTTTCTGCCCCGGCTCCGGCCCGCTCCTTCTGGTTTCCTAAACTGCTGCTGGCCGCCTATCTGGTCGAGTTCGTGGCCCTGGGCCTTCACCCCACCGACCGGGGCACCTGGTGGGCCGAAAACGTCCCGATTTTCCTGCTTGTAGTGGCCCTGGTGGTGCTGTTTTTGCGCGGGGTGCGCTTCTCCAACCTAGCCTATGCCCTGATGAGCGTGCTGCTATTCCTGCACACGGTGGGTGGGCACTACACGTTCGAGAAAGTCCCCTTCTACTGGTTCAACAACCTGTTCGGCTTCCAGCGCAACATGTACGACCGGGTGGCGCACTTCTCGGTCGGTTTCTACGCCTACGCCCTTATCGAGTACACTGATGCCCGCCAGCTCATCCGCAGCCGCTTTATCAGCTACCTGCTGCCGCTCTGCGTCATCGGCACGGTGGCCATGAGCTACGAGCTGATTGAGTGGGTGTACGCCGAACTGGCCGGCGGCGACGCCGGAGCCGCCTTTCTGGGTAGCCAAGGCGACATCTGGGACGCCCAAAAAGACATGCTAGCCGACACCAGCGGGGCCGTTTTCGCCCTGATTCTGTATGCGCTATTCGGCCAGCGGCAGCGGGCAGAGAATGAGTGACTTGGGGTTGCTTATTCACCGAGTCACTCATCCACTCATTCACCGTCATTCCCCGCTTGCTGGCGAATTTCGTTGAGGATTTGCTGACCACCGCGGGCCAGGATGATTTCGGCTATTTCCGCGCCGAGCTGGTTGGCCTGCGCAACGGGGGCCGTGCGGGTTTCTTCGAGCAGCTGCTGGCCGTCGAGGCTGATGAGGCCGGCGTGGAGCTGCACCGTCTGGCCGTCGGGGCTGAGGGTGGCCAGCGCGAAGCTGGGGATGCTGCACCCGCCTTCCATGGTGCGCAGAAATGCCCGTTCGGTGGCCAGGCAAACGTGGGTGGGCGGGTGGTCGAGGAGGCGGTGCAGCTCGGCTTTGAGGGCAGGCTCCAGGTTGCGGGCGCACTCAATGGCCACGCTGCCTTGGCCGGTGGCCGGCACGTACTGGGTTTCGGGCAGCACATGCCGGATCAGGCCGTTGTAGGCCATGCGGTGGACGCCGGCATAGGCCAGCACTAAGCCGTGGTACTGACCTTCTTCGAGCTTGCGCAGGCGCGTCTGGAGGTTGCCACGGGCCTCGGCAGTAGTGGCATGGGGCAAAAAGCGGCGCAGCATAGCCTTGCGGCGGGTGCTGCTGGTACCCAGCACCAGGTCGGGACGTTGCAGGTCGAGGTCGGCGTCGAAGCTCACCACCACATCGTTCACTTGCTCCCGCTCCATGAAGGCCAGCAGCTCCAGGTCGGCCGGGATGGTGCTTTGCACGTCCTTGGCACTATGCACCGCCACATCGATATGGCCGGTGCGCAGGCCGTCCTCCAGCTCCTCAGTGAATACGCCCTTGGACCCGATTTTGTCCAGGGCGCGGTCCAGCACCACGTCGCCTTTGGTGGTAATGATGACGATTTCCGGGTGCAGGCCGGCGGCCGTGAGCAGGTCGGCCACGTGGTGGGCCTGCCAGAGGGCCAGCTTACTGCCCCGCGTACCAATGCGAATGGAAGTCTTCAATAGGAAGTTGCGTCAGAAATCAGGAAACTTGGGGCCGGAATACGCCGCCCCCTTTCGTGTCGGCAAAGATAAGCCCCCCGCCGAAGCCGCCCGGCCTATATCAGTTTTAGCAGCTACTATAGCAAGTTAGCAAACTATATTTTCTGCATTTGGAGGCATTCAAGGCACTTATTGCCGACTGACGCCGACTTGCCAGCTACCTCCGGAGCAGCTCCGCCAGGTGCAGGGAAGCATCTATGAACACCATGCGCGGGTTGGCATTGCGCTCGATGTGGTAGTGAGAATCGTTGATTTCCTGGGTGATGGCGTCGGCGTTGCGGGGCGTCACGAAGGGGCTGAAGCCTTTGATGAAGCCCTGCTCCCCGGCAGGCAAATGGGGCACCAGCTGCGGGTCGAGGCCGAAGAGGAGCACCTTGCGCAGCAGGGACAGGGCGTACTGAAAGAACTCCTTCTGGTTTTCGCGGCCCAGCTTCTGAAATTCGTCGCTCAGGCTCAGCATCTCGGTCACTTTGTTGCCGTAGCAGGTCCGCATCCAGCTCACAAACAGCGCGTAGTAATCGTGCTCGGCGGCCGTACCGGTACTGGCGGCCAGGGCCGCGCCCAGGTTACCGTCGGTGAGCTGGGCCAGCTGCCGGGCCTTCACTTCCGGTAGCTGGTGCACCGTGTGCAGCCAGCCCGCCAACTCCTCTTCCGAGGGGGCACGCACCACCACCGGCTGCACCCGGCTGATGATGGTGGGCAGCAGCTGCTCGGGGGCGAAGCTCACCAGCAGAAACACCGTGGCGGGCGGCGGCTCCTCCAGCAGCTTGAGCACGGCATTGGCGGCGGCTGGGTGCATGAGCTCGGGCAGCCAAATGACGACCAGCTTGAAGCGGGCCTCAAACGCCTTCAGGCTCACCAGGCGCAGCAGCTGTACGCTTTCATCCTTGGAAATGCTACCCTGCTTGTTCTCGGCCCCGATGTGCTGCATCCAGTCGTTGAGACCCTGGTAGGGGTTAGCCAGCACGAACTGCCGCCACTCCGCCCCAAACTTGCTGCTCGTGGCATCCTTGGCCACCGCCTTGGTGGTGGTCACGGGCACGATGAAGTTGAGGTCGGGATGGATGAGCTTGTCGATTTTCTGGCAGCTCGGGCAGGTACCGCAGGAATCCTCGGCCTCGGGCGGGCGGCTCTCGCAGTTCAGAAACGCCACGTAGGCTAAGGCCAGGGCCAGTGCCGCCGAGCCCTCGGCCCCGCGAAACAGTTGGGCGTGGGCCACGTGGCTGCGCCGCACGCTGCCCACGAGCATCTGCTTCACGGCCTGCTGCCCCGGAATGTCAGAAAAACGCATTACTATGTATGGTTTTTGGTTTTTGGTTCCTGATTTTTGGTCCCTACCTCAGCCATCTTCATGGGGCCAAAGACCAAAAACGAACAACCAAAAACTAGTTTACAGCTCTTTCCCACACCCGGTCCGGGGCCGTAGCTTCGTACACGTGGCGCATGATGGCCTGCTCGGTTTCGTCGTAGGCGAGTTGGCGACGGGCCATGACGCGCTCGGCTACTTCGCCGGCTTTGGGTAGGCGGAAGGTTTCGAAGCCCGCCGGCCCGCCCCAGCTAAAGCTCGGGATGAAGGTGCGCGGGAAGCCGGCCCCGAAAATGTTGGCCCCCACGCCCACCACTGTACCGGTGTTGAACATGGTGTTGATGCCGCATTTGCTGTGGTCGCCCATCATCAGGCCGCAGAACGTCTGGCCCGTGTTCACGAACCGGCCGGCCACGTGGCTCCAGATCTTGACGGGGGCGTAATTGTTCTTGAGGTTGCTGGTGTTGGTATCGGCCCCCAGATTGCACCACTCGCCGATAACCGAGTTGCCCAGGTAGCCGTCGTGACCCTTGTTGGAGTAGCCCAAAAAGATGCTGTTGCCCACTTCGCCGCCCACCTTGCAGAAGGGTCCCACGGTGTTGTCGCCGCGCATTTTGGCCCCGGGATTGATGTGGCTGCCCTCGCACAAAGCCAGCGGCCCGCTGATGATGGCGCCCTCGTGCACCTGGGAGTTTTTGCCCAAATAAATCGGGCCGTTTTCGGCGTTGAGAATGGCCGCCCGGATTTTCACGCCGGGCTCGATGAAGATGTTTTCGGCCCCGTACACGATGGTGTGCGCATCGCCCACCGGGGCCGATTCGCGGCCCTGGGTCAGCAGGTCGAAGTCGCGGCGGATTTCGGCCCCGTTGCGCAGAAACAGGTGCCAGGGCTGCCGGATCACCGCTACGGGCTCCACTACATTGCGGGTTTTGCGGAAGCCCTCCTGAATCAACTCGGCCACCTGGGTGGCGTCGGAGAGGTGAGCGGCCACCAGCAGCTGCTCATCGAACAGAGCCTCGCCCGGTTCCAGGGCCTGCACCTGCCGGATCAGCAGCTCGTCGGGGCATACGGCCCCGTTGATGACCAGGGCCGGACCCTGGGTTTCGCCGGCCGGGAACTTGGCTTGCAGGTAGTCCTCGGTGAGGTAGCCAACCTGTTCGACTGCCAGACGGTGCTGCCATTTTTCGGCCAGTGTGAGAATCCCGCAGCGCAGCGCGGCCACGGGCCGCGTGAAGGTAAAGGGCAGCAGGTGGGGCCGGATGGCCGGGTCGTCGAAGAGCAGAACGTGCATTTGTTGGCTGTTGGCTGATAGCTATTGGCTGATAGCTTATTTCAGGGAAGCTTGAAGGGGATGAAACCGGCCTCAAAAATGGCAAATAAAAAACTCCCTTCGGAATACGAAGGGAGTTTTAAACGAAAGCCAGCAGCTAATGGCTGTCAGCTAACAGCTAGCGTTAACTAGGCCTTCTTGCTATAACGGGTGCGGAATTTCTCCACGCGGCCGGCCGTATCGAGCAGCACATTTTTGCCCGTATAGAAGGGGTGCGACTCCGAGCTCACTTCCACCTTGATAACGGGGTAAGTTTTGCCGTCTTCCATCGTGATGCTCTCGCCGGAGCTCATCGTCGAACGGGTCACAAATTTGAAGCCGCTGGAGGTGTCCTGGAACACCACCTCACGATACTCGGGGTGAATCTCTTTTTTCATGGTCGTAGTGACGTTTGTACCTTGTTGCCTGCCGATTTTGCGGAAGGGACTGCAAAAGTACACGTTAGGCCTGAATTTTAAAACCTATTCGCATCTTTTCCTGATTCCCACAATCCTTCACGTTCCCATTATCTGTTTTCTGCCCAGATACCTGTATACTTGCGTGTTGTTTTTTTTACTACGCTTATCCCCGTTATGGTCCGTTCCTTTACGCCTGTTCTGCTTGCCTTACTCCTGCTTTCGGCCCTCACTTACGGGGCCGGATTCATGCTCTTCCGTGCGCAAACGCAGGAGGGGGGCGTGCGGCTGGAGTGGCAGGCCCCGAGCGAGCAGGGCGTGAGCAGCTACGACGTGTACCGCCAGGATGCCGCCGATACCGACTTCGACCAGATTACCAGCCTCAGCCCCACCGCCCAGGCCCAATACCGCTATTTCGATGAAACCGACCATGTTCTGAAGGGTCCCGTGACCTACCGCCTGCTGGTGCGTACCGCCTCCGGCACCCGCTCCTACCAGACCACGCCCGCCCCCGCCGACGACAACCCGATGGTTCGCTCCTGGGGCCTGATTAAGGTGATGTTCCGCTGATGCGGCCACTTCAGGCTCCTGCTGCTTTTGATAAACCGGCTCCGGGCCGGTTTTTTTATGTCCGTACCTTGCCGGCAATTGCTTCCCGCTCAAACCCCTGCTCTACCATGCGCCTCTGCTTCGCTTCCAATAACGCCCACAAGCTGGACGAAATCCGCCCCCTGCTGCCCGCCACCGTGGAACTGGTCGGCCTGGCCGACATCGGCTGCCACCAGGAGCTGCCCGAAACCCAGGACACGCTGGCCGGCAATGCCCGCCAAAAGGCCCAATACGTGTGGGACCACTTCGGAGTGGCCTGCTTCGCCGACGACACCGGCCTGGAAGTAACGGCCCTCGCGGGTGCGCCGGGCGTGTACTCGGCCCGGTACGCTGGCCCCCAGCGCCGGGCCGAAGACAACATGGCCAAGCTGCTGCACGAGTTGCAGGGCCATCCCGACCGGAGCGCCCATTTCCGCACCGTGGTGGCGCTGGTGTTGCCCGGCGGAGTAGTCCACGAATTTGCGGGGGCCGTGCCCGGCCGCATCACCGAGCAGCAGCGGGGCCAAGGCGGCTTCGGCTACGACCCCGTGTTTCAGCCCACGGAAGGCGACGGCCGCACCTTCGCCGAAATGAGCCTGAGCGAGAAAAACGGCCTCAGCCACCGCAGCCGCGCCGTAGCCGGCCTAGTGGCTTTTTTGAGAAGTGCGTAGGGGAGAAACGCGAACCCGGTTAAGCGGATTTCGTCCTTCTAGCCGCTCATTTCTCACTTTCTCCGGCAGCCTCCGCCGGATTTGTTACTTTTGCAGGGTTGGCCCTGCCGGTACGGGCCTATTCCCCACCCCATGCAACACCCTTTCATCGTCGGTATCACGGGCGGCAGCGCCTCCGGCAAAACCACCTTTCTGCGCCGGCTGCTGGCTTCTTTTCCCGAAGAAGAAATCTGCCTGATTTCGCAGGATAATTATTATCACCCCCGGGAAAGCCAGCTGGTCGATGCCCAGGGGGTTACCAACTTCGACCTGCCCACTTCCATCGACTCGGCTGCATATGCCGCCGACGTGCTCCGCATCAGTCAGGGCCAGGAGGTGCGCCGGCCCGAGTACACCTTCAACAACCCCAACGTAGTACCCGCCGAGCTGGTATTCCGGCCCGCGCCCATTGTGGTGGTGGAAGGCATTTTTGTATTTTACTTTCAGGAGGTAGCCAAGCTGCTGGATCTGAAAGTGTATATCGACGCCCAGGAACACGTGAAGCTCCAGCGCCGCATCGTGCGCGACCGGGACGAGCGGGGCTACGACCTGGAGGACGTGCTCTACCGCTACACCAACCATGTGGCCCCCACGTACGAGAAGTACATCCAGCCCTTCAAGCAGGATGCCGACCTCATCATTCCCAACAACCGTCAGTTCGACAAGGGCCTGGACGTGCTCGTATCGTTTCTGCGCAGCAAAGTAGCCGCCGGCACGGGCCGGTAGCCGCTGCTTTCCGGCTCGCCCAATTCAAAGCCTCTGACCCGTTCAGAGGCTTTTTTGCTGATTATGCCTTCCCCGGGGCCAAGACTTTGCAGCCCCCGGGGCAAAAACCTATATTTGTAGTCATTACCCCTCGTCCGTTGCTTTCCTTCGCCACCCTCTACCCACGCCTGCGCTTCGCCCTGCTCACCCTGACGGTGTTCATGGTGCTGGGCCTGAACCACCAAACGGTGGCGACGCTACGGGTGCTGCCCGCCGGTTCGCCGGCCCGCGTGGCCGTGGCGGCCCGCACGGCCGTGGTCAAGCAGCGCGTGAACCTGGAAGCTACTTCGCCCTTCAGCGCGCTGGTAGCTCCGGTTGCCGATGCCTGGCAGCCGCTGCTCATCCGGCTTTCTGTCCCCCGGTGGCGGCGGGCGCTCCGGCCCAGTGGCCGGCCCCGGCCCAACGGCGTTGCCGGCCTTTTCCGGATCCGGCTGCTCGTGACGGCGCTGTCGCCCCAGGCTCCTTAGTCTACCCCGCCCGATGCCCCGGCTGGATTTGCGCCGCTGCACCGCCAGCGCCGCCGCCGCCCGCCGGAACTGCCCCGCCATTGCGGCCCGGCCCCGGTTCCGTCTTCTTTCCTCTGATTATCAACTTACTTTTTCATGCGTAATAAAGGACTCATCATTACGCTGACGCTGCTTCTGTCGGCGTTGTGCATCTACTTCCTCTCGCTGACCCTGGTTTCCAAAGGGGTGCAGCGGGATGCGGCGCGTTTTGCCACGCGCGGCGGCCAGCTCAACGAAAAGCAGCGCCAGCACTACCTCGATTCGGTGTGGCGCGCGCCCGTATTTGGCCCCCTCACCTACAAGGAAGTCCGGCAGTCGGAGCTGGGTCTGGGCCTGGATTTGAACGGCGGCATGCACCTGACGCTGGAAGTTTCGCCGGTGGAAATCGTGCGTGCCATGAGCGGCAAATCCAAGGACGCCAACTTCAACAAGGCCTTGAACCAGGCCCAGGAAATGCGCCGGACCAACCCGTCCACCCCGTTCACGACGCTCTTCGGACAGGCCTTCCGCCAGGTGGCCCCCAACGACAAACTCTCGCGCATCTTCGCCAACACCACCAACAAGGGCGCTATCGACATCAACTCCTCGGACGAGAAGGTTATTGCCGAAATCAACAAGCAGATTGAGGACGCCATCGACCGGTCGTTCAACATCCTGCGCACCCGCATCGACAAATTCGGCACCAGCCAGCCCAGCATTCAGCGCGTGAAGGGCACCGGCCGCATTCAGATTGAGCTGCCCGGCGTGGATAACCCTGACCGGGTGCGTAAGCTGGTGCAGGGCCAGGCCAAGCTGGAGTTTTGGGAAGTGTGGCGCCAGGATGAGTTTGCGCCCTACCTGGGCCAGCTCAATCAGGTGCTCAGCGCCAAGGAAGTAGCGGCTGCTCCGGCCGCCGCTACCGCCACCAATGCCGCCGATGCCACCACGCTGGCCGGCGACACTTCGGCCCTGGCCACGCAGCTAGCCCAGAAGAACGCCGCCGCCAAAACCGACTCGGCCGCGCCCCAGAAAAACGTGCTGGCCAGCCTGTTCACCATGCCCGGCACGCTGGGCGCCAACATCCGCGACACGGCCCGCGTGAATGCCGTGCTCCGCAGCCCCGACACCCGCGCCGTATTACCGGCCAACCTCACGTTCATGTGGGGCGTGAAGCCGGAAATAATTGAAGGGCAGGAATACTTGCAGCTCTACGCCATCCGGAAAAGCCGCGATAACGAAGCCCCTATCGGCGGTGAAGTGGTCAGCGACGCCCGCGGCGACTTCGACCAGCTCAGCGGCCGCGCCGAGGTGAGCATGCAGATGAACCCCAACGGAGCCCGCCAGTGGCAGCGCCTGACGGCCGCCAACATCGGCCGCCAGGTAGCCATTGTGCTCGACGACTACGTGTACTCGGCTCCGGTGGTGCAGACCGAAATTGCCGGTGGAAACTCCAGCATTTCGGGCAATTTCACCATCGAGGAAGCCCAGGATCTGGCCAACGTGCTGAAAGCCGGTAAGCTCCCCGCCCCGACCCGCATCGTGGAAGAAGCCGTGGTAGGCCCCTCGCTGGGCCGTGAAGCCACCAATCAGGGCCTCTACTCCACGCTCGGCGGCCTGCTGATTATCATGGCCTTTATGGCCGCCTACTACGGCCGCGCCGGCGTGGTAGCCGATACGGCCCTGCTCTTCAACCTGTTCCTGATTATGGGCGTACTGGCCCAGTTCAGCTTCGCCCTCACCCTGCCCGGCATTGCCGGTTTGCTGCTCGTCATCGCGGCCTCGGTGGATGCTAACGTGCTGATTTTTGAGCGAATCCGGGAAGAGCTCGACCACGGCCTCCAGCCCAAGGACGCCATCAATAAAGGCTATGCCCGGGCGTTCTCGGCCATTTTCGACGCCAACGTGACCACGCTCATCATCGCCCTGATTCTGTTCATCTTCGGTACGGGTCCGGTGCAGAACTTCGCCATCACGCTGCTGATTGGGGTGTTCACTTCGTTCCTGTCGGCCGTGTACGTGTCGCGCCTCATTATTGAGTGGATGATTAAGGGCAAGGAAACAACCTCGCTCAACTTCAGCACCTTCCTCTCGCGCAACCTGTTCAAGAACCTCAATTTCGACATCGTGGGCAAGCGCAAAATTGCCTACGCCTTCTCGACCATTTTCATCATCATCGGCTTCGTGCTGATGTACTTGCAGGGCGGCCCCAACCTGGGCGTCGACTTCCGCGGCGGCCGGGCCTACGTGGTAAGCTTCGATAAGCCCGTGGTGGCTTCCGAAGCCCGCGACCTGCTCACCAAGGACTACTTCAGCGGGGCCGGCACCGAGGCCAAAACCTTCGGCACCGACAGCCGCCTGCGCATCACGACCGGCTACCTGGCCGACGATGAGAGCGTGGAAGCTGACCAGAAAGTGCAAACGGCCCTGCTCCAGGGCCTGGGCGACAAGTACGGGGCGTTGAACCCGCGCATCCAGAGCACGTCGAAAGTGGGCGCAACCATCGCCGACGACATCAAGCGGACTTCGGTGCTGAGCCTGGGCCTGACGCTGCTGGCTATTTTCGTGTATGTACTCTTCCGCTTCGAGAAGTGGCAGTACTCGATGGCCGCCGTGGTAGCCCTGTTCCACGATGCGCTCATCGTGATTGCCTCCTTCCCGATTGCCCGGGCCATGGGCCTCAACTACGAGATGGACCAGGTATTCGTGGCCGCTGTGCTGACCACCATCGGTTTCTCGATGAACGACACCATTGTTATCTACGACCGAATCAGGGAATACCTGCGCGAAAACAAGCAGCTCACGTTCGCTCAGGTAGTGAACCCGGCCCTCAACAGCACATTCTCACGCACCATGATTACGTTTACCACCGTGTTCCTTGTGATGGTGGTGCTCTACATCTTCGGCGGTGAAACCCTCCGCTCATTCTCCTTCGCCATGATTATCGGTATTGCGTTCGGCACCTACTCGTCGCTGTTCATCGCGGCCCCGCTGATTCTCGACACCTATGGCCGCAAGGAAAAGGAGCGCATGAATGCTGCCAACGAGGCTGGCGCACCAAAACTGAGCACGTCGCATACCTAAAATAAATCACAGATGTTGCAGATAGTGCAGATGAAAATGATTCGTTCTGCCTTCTTCTAAAATGAGAAAGAGCCCGGCCAATTGGTCGGGCTCTTTCTGTTTGGGATAATTGTGAATCGAACAAAAACTAAAATAGCCCGACCAATTGGCCGGGCTATTTTAGTTGACCTCAAGAAGTCACCATCAGAATCAAACAGAACAAATCGTTTTCATCTGCACCATCTGTAATTAAATGGTGATGCCTTCGGCGACTACGCTCTGCACCTCGGGCACCATGCGCTTGAGCAGGTTTTCGATGCCGGACTTGAGCGTAACGGTAGCCGAGGGGCAACCGGAGCACGAGCCCTGCAGATTTACGGTTACGATGCCGTCGTTGAAGCTTTTGAAGGTAATGTTGCCGCCGTCCTGCTCCACGGCGGGGCGCACGTAGTTATCGAGCAGGTCGATGATTTTCTGGCTCGTGGCCTGATCGGCCTCCGAGGCGTTGGCGGGCGTGGCGGCTGCTTGCTGGGCGGCGGCCTGCTCGGCGGCGGGGTCGACGGTGAAGATGGGGCCGTTGGCCTCAATGTAAGACTTGAGGAAGGTGCGCAGCTCGGGAATCAGCTGGGCCCACTGGTGCTCCGTAGTTTTGGTGATGGTCACGAAGTTCTGGGCAACGAACACGCGGCCCACGTAATCGAAGTTGAACAGCTCCTGGGCCAGCGGCGAGTTGGCGGCGGCTTCCAGGTTGGGGTAGTCCACGCTCACGCCGTCAGCCAGAAGCTGGGCGTTGAGCACGAATTTCATGGATTCGGGGTTGGGCGAGGCTTCGGCGTAAATAGATACCGGGCCGGCGGGGGCGGTGAGTTGTTCAGCCATGTTTGAAAGACTTGGAGACAAGCGGGAGAAAAAACGGCCTTTATGTGGGCGGCCTGAATACCTAAAACCGCACAGCGCGGCAATAGTTGCAAAGGTAGCTTTATGTTAGCTGGGAGCTATTAGCTGTTAGCTTTTCCGTCGAACGGGAGCTAACAGCTAATAGCTCCCAGCTAACAGGTCAAAAATCAAACCCTATTCGCCCGCGCCCGCAGCAGCAGATCGGCCAGCACAAGGCTGGTCATGGCATCCACGATGGGCACGGCGCGGGGCAGCACGCAGGGGTCGTGGCGGCCGCGGCCGGCCAGGCTGATGGCTTCGCCCTGGTCGTTGATGGTGTTCTGGGCTTGCAGGATGGTGGCCACGGGCTTGAAGGCGACGCGGAAGTACACATCCTGGCCGTTGCTGATGCCGCCCTGGATACCGCCCGAGTGGTTGGTGCGGGTGCGCACCTGGCCGGTGGCTTCGTCGGTGTAGAAGGCGTCGTTGTGCTCGGAGCCGAACAGCAGCGTGCCCGCGAAGCCGGAGCCGTACTCGAAGCCCTTCACGGCGTTGATACCCAGCATGGCCCGGCCCAGTTCGGCGTGGAGCTTATCGAACACCGGCTCGCCAAGGCCGGCGGGCAGGCCCCGCACCACGCCCGTTACCAGGCCGCCTACCGTATCGTGCCGGTCGCGGGTCTGGCGGATGAGGTCGGTCATGCGCTCGGCCGTTTCGGGGTGGGGGCAGCGCACGAGGTTGGTATCAATCAGGCCCAGATCGAGCTGCTCGTAGCCCACCGGCACGGCCACCGCCCCCACCTGCGACACGTAGCTGGCTACTTTAATACTATGCTGATTGAGCAGCTGCTGGGCCACGGCCCCGGCGGCCACGCGGGCGGCTGTTTCGCGGGCCGAACTGCGGCCCCCGCCCCGGAAGTCGCGGCGGCCGTACTTCTGGTCGTAGGTGTAGTCGGCGTGGGAGGGGCGGTAGGCGTGCTCGATGTGGGAGTAGTCGTGGCTGTGCTGGTCCTGGTTGCGGATGTAGAGGCTGATGGGCGTGCCGGTGGTCTGGCCCCGAAAAATGCCCGATTGCACCTCCACCCGGTCGGCCTCCGAGCGGGGCGTCGTCAGCTCCGACTGCCCCGGCCGCCGCCGGTCCAAGGCCGCCTGAATCTGCGCGTCATCCACGGCCAGGCCCGCCGGGCAGCCGTCAATCACCACCCCAATTCCCGGCCCGTGCGACTCTCCAAACGTGGTAATGCGAAACAGGTGGCCAAAAGTGTTCATACGGCGAGATAGTGAATGAGAAAATCGGTAAAGTAGCAAACGGGCGACTCGGTGACTGAGTAACTGAGTGACTGAGTGACTCCAGAGCTACTGCGGCAAATATACAGGCACCCGGAGCGTACCAATGATTCTGATGAGCTGGAAAAAGCAGTTGCAGCCCGCTCTAAAGCGGGGCATCCGCTCCGGCCAGCAGCGCAAGCATCCTTTCATCGGGTCATTCATTCCTCACTTCAGCGCCGCGCCCGCCACCAGCCAACCAAAGCAAGGGCCAGCAGCCCCCCCAGAAACAGGTTGGCGTAGCGGCGCACGTCACCGTAGGCGTCCCGGGCCTGGGGGGTAGGATCGGCCTCAGCCAGCGCCGCGCCATAGAACGGGTCGGTAGGGTTGGCACGCAGGGTGGTAGCCGAACGCTCGGGTCCCAGCACCAGAGGGCGCAGCCTGGAGCGCAGCGTATCGTAGTGCGCGGAGGCAGGATTGAACACGATGAGTTGGAATAACGTGTCGAGGCGAAGTACACCGGGCTGCCGGGCCACCAGCCGGAACCGGAAGCTTTTGCGCCCGCCCACCCGGCCGTTCTGGCGCGTGAGGGTCTGCTGCACCTCGGGGCCAAACAGCTCCAGGCCGGCCGGCGGAGGGGGCGCGGCCAGGTTGACTGCGGCCAGGTTGCCCTCCCCTTCCAGCGCCAGCGTGTAGGCGAAGGTGCGGCCGGTATGGAAGGTGGTGCGGTCCAGAAACTCCTTCAGCTCGTAGTTGCCCACCGGCACCTGGTCGCGCAGCGGGTGGGGCGGCAGGGCCAGCACGGGCACCACGCGAACTGCCGAACGGTAGGTTTTGTAGCCTTCCAGCCGGTCATCCAGGCCCTCAGTCGGTTTTTTGGCAACTTTGTATTTGAGCATCTGAAGCTCCACGGCCCCAAACGTGAGCGGTTCCGCGTTCAGCGGGTACAACTCGGCCTCCCAAAGGCGGTAGCGCAGAAATGGCTGGCCGCCGACCTGCACGTTTTCGGGCAGCACCTCCTGCTCATCAAAGCTCTCCTCCCACACTGTGCGCTGGCGCAGCTGCCGCACAATACCGGGTAGCTGGCTGGCAAAGTTGTAAAAGTTGAGCACCGACTGATCCTGGGGCCGCAGGTAGAAGTACAGGCCCACATGTACGCCTTCCCCCACGAACACGCGCTGCTTATCGGTTACCACGGCCAGGAATGCCTCATCCCGGGGCTCCACGTACTCCTGGGGCTTGGGCTTGCCGAACAGCTGATCCAGCAGCCCCAGCCCTTGCAACGGAGCCGTGCCGGGGGCAGCAGGTGCGGCACTCTGCTGCGACCCCACCTTCAGGGCCGCACCTTCCGATTTCAGCTCCAGCCCGTTCACCGTCATGCCGAAGGGTTTCAGCTCGAAGCTACCCTCTGTGAAGGCCGCGTAGCGCTGGGTGATGGTGAGCTCCGTGAAAGTCTGCCCATTGACGATGCGCGTGGTCGTCGTGCTCGACTTGCCGCTTTTCTTGAAGCCCTCCAGGTCCGGAAACGCCGAGTAGCGCTCCAGCGGGGCTCCGCGCAGCCGAAAGCTGATAATGTAGTACTCGTTGATGGGAAACGCGGCCGGCCCCAGGACAATCTCGGCGCTGGGCGGCGTACTGGGCTGCCCAGCTGCCGGCCCGGCACTTCCTGCCAACAGCAGGCACAGCAGCAGCAGTAACAACAAACGCATAGACCGGCGGCAACTGGGAACAACTCAAAGCTACGCAAAAACCGCCGCTGCCCTACTCCGCCCCGGCGACGGTCGTCCGCAACCACTTGCGCCAGATAACCCTCGTAGTGGGGCTTCGGCCCACACCACCAGGATTATATCCCGGATTCATAGCTGGTAGCCGCCAAATATCCTGAACAATATTTTGGCTTTCTACAATCCAATACCAGAGGAGGCGCGTAATTCCTCCCAAACCACCACTACACGCTGGTTTTGCCAGTTTCCGGTTTTTTTTCAAAGCCCTGCTTTGGAGCAGACGGACGGCCGTTGCCTTTACTTTTCACCCAACTACCTTTTCTCATGTCCAACATCAAGCATAACGCCAGCGACGACGCCGAGTTCGCCAAGCCGCTGTACACGCCCATCAAGCGCCGCTCCTTCTTCATGTACGCCGGGGCAACGGCCGGAGCCACGGCTCTGCTGCTCTCCGGTTGCGACGACGACAACGACGGGGGAAATCCTATCCCTGGTATGGTCAACGTGGGTGCCGGCAGCGTCGGTGTTCTCAATTACGCTTACGCCCTGGAGCAGCTCGAAGCCGGTTTCTACACCACCTTGCGCTCGGGTGCTTATTACATGGGTCTGGCTGCCGGTAGCGCCGAAAAGCAGATCATGGACGACCTGTATTACCACGAAGTAATTCACCGCGAGTTTTTCAAGGCGGCTCTGGGCCGCGACGCGGCTACGGCCAAGATTACGGACGACCTGAAGCCTGACTTCAGTGGCATCGATTTTGGCATCCGGGTTTCGACTGCCGGCGCCGCCAAGCTCGGCGTACTAAATGCTGCCAAAGCGTTCGAAGATCTGGGCGTATCTGCTTACAATGGGGCCGCCCGCTATCTGAGTGCCGACGTTGCAGGCCTCAACTACTTAGTAGCAGCTGGTAAAATCGTTTCGGTGGAAGCCCGTCACGCGGCGCTGATCCGCGACCTAATTTCGGAGGGCTCCTTCGTAGATTCGGATGTCGTGACTACAGGCACAAACGGTCTGGAAATCTCCAAGACGCCTACTGAGGTAGCCACCATGGCCAACAATTTCCTCATGGCAGGGTCAAAACTGAACGTGTCAGGCCTAGTATAGGTCAGTGCTGTTCCTTACTTCCATCTAAACTTCGCCTTGACTATGAATTTCTTCCAAATTCTCTCCGAAATCGAGAAAACTGATCCTGAAGTTTTCGAACGTTTCGACTCCCGCCGCCGCGTGTTTCAACACATGACTGGTTTTGGCAAAAAGATGACGGCCGCCGCGCTGCCATTGGCTATGGGTGCAATCTTCAACAAGGCCTACGGCCAGACGTCGAGTGCCCCCAGCGTAAACGACGTACTCAACTTCGCCCTGAAGCTGGAGTACCTGGAGGCTTACTTCTACAACCTGGGGTTGCAGGGCGACGGCACCATATTCACCGGTGCCGGGTCGGGCAATACGGCTATTACACCCGCTCAAACGGCGTTCCGCGCCGGCTTTAGCGCTACCAACCTCAGCTCGCTGAACAAAATCCGGACGGACGAAAACAACCACGTCAACTTTCTGCGTTCCGCCTTGGGCACCAACGCCATTGCCGCTCCGGCAGTGTCGGATTTCGACTTCACGGGTGGCAAAGGTGGCGCTGGCGGACCTTTCACGGGTGTGTTCACCAACCCGGCGCTATTCTTGGCCGTAGCCCAGTCGCTGGAAGATACCGGCGTGCGGGCCTACAAAGGCGGTGCTCCCTACCTGGCTTCCAACAAGGATGTGCTGACGGCGGCCCTCAACATTCATTCCGTAGAGGCGCGGCACGCCTCGCGGCTGCGCACTATGCGCCGCGGTGGTGCTACCAACAACCAAGCTTCGGCTACGGCAGGTGCCGGCACCAGCGCTTCGCCCAAGAGCTGGATTACGGGTCAGGACGGTGGTGGCGCTTCGCCGGCCCAGACGGCTCCGATTTACGCGGCGGGCTCGGCCCCAGCGTATACCCCGGCCGGCATTACCTTCCCCGCTGAAGATAACGTAACGCAGGGCGCTACTGATACCAAGCCCGGTGTGAATCTGCAGACGGCGCTAGCCTCGTTCAACTTTCCTGCATCTGCTTTTTCGGAAGCATTCGATGAGCCGCTGGACGTGCCAACGGTTTCGGCTATCGCCAAGACGTTTGTTAAAACCGGTGTTACGCTGTTTGGCTAGGCCTTGAGTTTGCTATGCAACGTCTCTGAAAAAGGACGGCCCGGGGGCCGTCCTTTTTTATTGCCCACGTGCCACCTTCCCGGCCCGGACAGGCTCCTCTATTTGGTGCATCCTGGTTTATCGGAGTACCTTTGCGAGCCGGGACTTTGCAGCCTGTGTTGGGCTGCTGCTTGTCGGGTTTATTTTCGTGTATGGCTGATTTGGCAGATACTTCTTTTTTGGGCCGTGCGCTGCGCCGGCGCACTTTCCTGCGGGTCGCCGGCACTACGGCCGCTTCCTCCGCCCTGGTGCTGGCCGGCTGCGGCAAGGACTCGACCCCGACCCCGACAAACAGCACCAGCTCACTCAATTTCGCGGGCAGTGACAATGGGTTGCTGAACCTGGCCTACCTGTTGGAGCAGTTGGAGGCCGCTTTCTACCAGAAGGTAGTGGATGCTTTCCCCAGCGACTTTACCGCCGCCGATAAAGCGGCGTTCGTCGATTTGCGCGACCACGAAGTTATTCACCGCGAGTTTCTGAAGTTCGCCCTGGGCAGCAACGCTTATGATGTTGCCCTAACGACTCCACTGGCGTTCAATTTTACGGCCTTTACGCTCACGACCCGCGCCGGGGTATACGCCGCCGCCCGCACCCTGGAAGATGTGGGCGTAGGTGCCTACAACGGGATGGGCCGGCGCATTGCCAGCACCCAGTACCTGCAACTGCTGGCCAAGCTGGCATCGGTAGAAGCCCGGCACGCGGCCTTCGTGCGCGACCAGGCCGAGCCAAATTCGTTTGCCGCCTCCGACGTCATTACGACCTCCGGCAGCCTAGCAGGCCTCGACACCGTGAAAACGCCCGCCGAAGTAGCCACCCTCATTGCGTCGTTGGTGCCGGTAGTACTCAACACCGACGCCCTCATGTTACTCTAAGCCGCGCTCCGCCTCTTTCCTATGGATTTTCTGAACCTGCTGGCCCGGCTGGCCGACCTCGATACGCCCACCCTCCCGGCCGCCGCGCCGCGCCGCACTGCCCTGAGCCAACTCGGGAAGGCCGGTACCGCGCTGCTGCCTGCCCTGCTCACCGGACTGGCGCTGCCCGCCGCCGCCGCTGCTGCCGCCCCCCAGGATACCCGCACCCGCCTTGATGCGCTGCGCCTGGCTCTGCAACTGGAGCTACTCGAAAACGAGTTCTACTCCCGGGCGCTGGGTCTGGTGACTGGCTTTTCCGCCGTGCCTTTTTCGGCTACCGAAAAAACGGCCCTCCAGACCATTCAGCGGCATGAGGCCCAGCACGTCACGCTGTTTCAGCGCCTGATCACAGACGCGGGCAGTGCCCTTGAACCAGCCGCTCGCTATGACTTCACGGGCAGCAAAAACGGCACTCAGCCCGCCCTCTACCCCGATATTCAGACCAACCCGGACACCTTCCTGCAAGTGGCCCAATTGCTGGAAGATGCCGGCGTACGCGCCTATAAAGGGCAGGTTGAGTTTCTCCAGACGGATGCTTATATGCTGGAAGCGGCCTTGCGTACCCACTCGACCGAAGCGCGGCACGCCTCGCACATCCGCACCATGCGGCGGCAGCGCGGGGCCAGCGTCAAAAGCTGGGTCAGCCCCGCTGATGCCTCTATCACCACGCCCGGATCGGGCGCGGCCAAAGTGTACGAGGGCGAGGATAACGCCACCCAATACGTCAACATCGGGACGATCCTCACCAAAGTGCCGTTTGATTCCACTCTGCCTATCAATGTGGGCACCCCGGCCCTGACCGCAGCCCAGATCCTGGCCAAAGTTGCGGAAGCCTTCGATGAGCCGGTGAATGCCATCACGGCCACTGCGCTGCTGCAATTGTTCACGTACTGATAACGGCTGCGTTACCCCCGGGAAACGCCGGAAACAGATCTTTGCAGAGAAAGGAGCGGTTTTCAGCCGCTCCTTTTTTGTGGAAAACGACAGGTTTCGGCCATGATTTTGCACCGGCCGAGCTTGTATTTGAAGAATAATTTTTTGTAACTTTCAAGAAGGATTCAAAAACGATTATTTCGCTTCAGCCTTTTCTTAATGCCTTTGCACAACCATCTACCCACCATTTTCACGTCCTTCTGCCACCCCTGAAAACCAGCTGAAAACTATGCTAGAGTACGCCAAAACCATTTTACTCAAGGTGAGTTTCGACAAAATTCTCTTCGAGAAAGAATTGCGGAAAGCCTTACGAACCCTGGTGCCTGCCGAACTTTCGGAACTGAAAGGCTGGTGCTATCAGCAATTCTCCAGACTCTATCGCCGCATTCTGAACCGTGTATTCACCCAATCCACGGTAGCCTAAGCTCCTCCCCCTTCCTTTCCACCACCCGTTTTCCCACATAGCGGAGCCGGGCGCCGTTTCCCAATCGGGGAGCCTGCGCCCGGCTCCGCTATTTTTGGGCAGCCGTAGCTTGGCAGGCGAAGGAAGTAGAATACGAAAACCTTACTCTACCCTACTATTTTAGTAGGTTGTCCACGAGCAAGATAGCGACTAAATGCATCCAGTAGGTTCAGGACTTTGCGTGCCAGCGGCTGGTCAGGGGCCGTATGTGGCCGGGTGAGTTGGCGCAGTAGGTTCAGGCCGTGCCGACTCAGGCTGGTGGCCCGGTAGCCGTGGTTTTTGCGGGCAATAGGTTTGATTTTCGCGTTGGCCACCGTGCCCACACTCAGGCACAATGCGTAGGCTAGGCTGACCAGGGCCACGAGCTTGCGCAACTTGCGATGGCAGCGTAAATGACTGGCTTCCAAGTTAAAACCGCGGCCCTTCAGGTTCTGAAAGCACTGCTCAATCGTCCAGCGTTTGGCGTAGAGCTGGTCCATGTAGGCCAGGCCCACATTGCCAAACAGGAACAAAAACTCGTTGTCGGCCAGCGCTTTGACCCAGACCTGGCCCCACACCCCATCGACTTGGCAGTGGCCGAAGCGGCGCACCTGCCCGGGGGCCAGGCCCAGGTCGGCAACAGCCTGCCGCTGGCCGCCGGGGTGGGTGAGCAGGTGGTGTTTGGGCAGGCGCATGACGAAGTTCAAGCCGTTGGCCTTGAGCCATTTCAGCCACTGGTGGCCCACGAATTCGCGGTCCCCCAGCACCAACCCGATGCGGTGTTTGCCCAGCACCTGGACGCAGACCTGCAACAGGGCGATGCGGTCGGCGGCCGACGAATTGCCGCTGCGGTTGTCGAGCAATTCCCAGTACAGGGGCAGCTGCAACTCGCCCCGGCCGATGGTGACGAGCAGGATGTTGACCTGGCAGCGGCCGAAATCCCATTCCG
>NZ_QYCN01000006.1 GCF_003583925.1 Hymenobacter rubripertinctus
GTGCAAAGGTAGCAAACCCGGTGGGAAGTTTGCAAGCCCGCAGCAAAACTATTTTTTCAAGCCCGGGCTGCCTGAGCGGCCGGTCCCTTCCGCGTTTCGGATTGGGAGTGCAAAAGTGCGCCCTTTCTGCTAACTGTGCAAACCCGGACGACAACTTATTTTGACAACCCAGTCATCTGTAGTTTCGAGTAGGCTGGATAGTAACAGTTTAGCGTCGCGATTAAGTTCGTATTATCCTGATTTTTTTTCTAGTGCTGTGGATAAGCACATGAAAAAACCCGGCTTGCCGTTCGCAATCCGGGTTTCAGGGAAGTGAAACTTATCGCCTATTATGCCATGTGCAGTGTGCTTACCCGATCGGGGCCGACGCTGACGATGCTTATGGGAACCTCCAGACGCTGTTCGAGGAAGTGAACGTAGTCCTTCAGTTGCTGGGGCAGGGCCTGTGGATCGGTTATTTCCTGAAGGTTGGTGCGCCAGCCCGGTAGGCTTTGGTACACCGGCGTCAGTTTTTCCAGGTCGCCATAATCGGGCAGGTGGTCAGTTTTCTCACCGTTGGGCAGCTCATAGTGCGTGCAGACCCGAATTTCATCGAACTCATCGAGCACATCGGCCTTCATGAGGTGGATTTCGGTAACCCCGTTGAGCATGATGCTGTAGCGCAGGGCCGGCAGATCGATCCAGCCGCAACGGCGGGGGCGGCCGGTGGTGGCACCGAATTCGCGGCCGGCCGTACGAATCTGCTCCCCTACCCCATCGTGTAGTTCGGTGGGGAAGGGGCCGCTACCCACGCGGGTGCAATAGGCCTTGCTGATTCCGTAAACCTTATTGATATGGCGCGGCGCAATGCCGAGGCCGGTGCAGGCCCCAGCCACGATAGTGCTCGATGACGTGACGTAAGGGTAGGTACCAAAATCAATGTCCAGCATGGAGCCCTGGGCCCCTTCGGCCAGTACGTTTTTGCCCTGGCGGAGCAGGTCGTTCAGCAGATACTCCGTGTCGGTGAGCTGAAGAGTGCGCAGAAACTCAACGGCGGAAAAGAAATCGGCCTCGAATTCTTCAATTTCGAGGCCGCGGCCGTGGAATTCAGCAATGGTGGCGTGGCGGGCCACGGCTTCCTGGTACCGTTCCCGGAAATCGGACAGGAGAATGTCGCCGACGCGCAGGCCGGTGCGGCCGATTTTATCCTGGTACGTGGGGCCGATGCCTTTCAGAGTGGAGCCAATTTTGCTGCCACCCCGGGCTTCTTCGTTGATACGGTCCAGAGCACGGTGCGAGGGCAGGATCAGTTGGGCTTTGCGGGAAACGTACAAGTTCTGGCCCCAGTTCACGCCCCGGTCGGTGAGTTTTTTGAGCTCCTGCCGGAATACCACGGGGTCGAGGACCACGCCGTTGCCGACTACATTGATAATATGGGGATGAAAAATACCCGATGGCACCTGGTGCAACACGTGCTTGATACCATCGAAGGTGAGGGTGTGACCGGCATTGGGGCCACCCTGGAAACGGGCTACTACGTCGTAGGTGGGGGCTAGCACATCGACAATCTTGCCTTTGCCTTCATCTCCCCACTGCAATCCTACTAGTACATCAACGGGCATTAGTTCGCGGTTTTCAGAAGTTGAGCAGCCGATGACTCATCGTCGGCAACGGAAAAAATAGCGTTCAGTTTGGTTAAGGCCAGCATTTTGCGCGGATGGTCGGCCGGATTGATAAGGACCAGCTCGCCGCCGCGGCTCCGGAACTTGGTCAGCAGCGACACCAGCACCCCGATACCCGTGCTGTTGATGTAGCGAATACCCGATAAATCGACGGCGCAATAGCGCAGTTCCTCCCCGAGGTGCTGGTCCACGTTCTGGAGCAGTTGCTGGGTATCGGGGCTGCCGATCAGGTCGCCGGAGAGGCGCACAAAGAGAATACCGTCTTGGACGGTGGAATCAGTTTTCATCGGCTTGGGAGCGGGCGGCTTTCGCGCGGCAGTCGCCGCACACGCCATAAAGGTTCAAAGAGTGGTGCAAGATATGGAAGTTGAGTAACTCCCCGACCATCGTTTGGATGCCGTGAATGCGCGGGTCGCAAAATTCGACCACTTTGTGACACTCGGTGCAAATGACGTGGTCGTGCTGACGGTAGCCATAACTTTTTTCGTACTGGGCCAGGTTGCGCCCGAACTGATGCTTGCTCACGAGGCCGTGCTCCACCAGCAGATCGAGGGTATTGTACACCGTAGCCCGACTCACCTGCAAGCCCTGCTGCTTCATGCCGGCGTAGAGCTCTTCCACGTCGAAGTGGCCGGTGCGGGAGTAAATTTCCTCCAGAATGGCGTACCGTTCCGACGTTTTACGCAGACCTTTATTTTCGAGGTAAGCAGTGAAAATCTTCTTGACCTCCTCATACTTTTCCTTGTCCAGATGCTTTGCTGAAGATGCCATAATGGGGCCTTATATATAAGGAGTGAAAACCGGTTTGATTCGTGACTGGAACTCCAGTCTCCAAACGGGCGCTGGAATCTGGGGGGCACGCTTTTCTTGTGCTGTTTTGTGCGCCCGGTTTTGAGAAATACTTTTTAAGACCACTTCAGGAATCGAAGCGTTCCACCGTCAGCACCCCGCTTACTTTACTCAGGCGCTGAATAAGCCGGTCCAGGTGAGCGGTATCGTTGACGAACACCATGATCTGGCCCTCGAAGATACCGTCGTTCGAGTCCATCGTGATAGAGCGCATATTCACCTTGAGGCTGGTGCTGATGATGCGCGTCACGTCGTTGACCAGCCCTACCCTATCCGAGCCCTTGATGCGGATGCCGGCCAGGAAAGCCAGCTCCAGCTGTTCCGTCCATTTGGCGCGCACAATGCGGTTGCCGTAGTTCGACATCATCTGCACGGCTTTGGGGCAGGAGGTGCGGTGAATAACGATGCCGTTATCGGTTTCGAAGCCGAACACGTCGTCGCCGGGGATGGGGTTGCAGCAGGGAGCGATGGTATAGTCGAACTTGTCGGTTCGCTCGCCGATGACCAGCATATTGGCGTTCACGCCCCGCACCTTCTGCACTTCGTGGTCGAAGGCCCGGGGTTCGAGGCGGGAAGGCAGGCGCGGGGTTTCGCTGGTCGTGTCAAACAGCCCCGCCACGATTTCACGGCCATCAACCTGGCTCACGGCCACGCGGTAGAAGAACTCGGGCAGGTTGGCCGTGTTGAAGTGGGCCAGCAGGCGGTTCAGGTTCTCCTGGCTGGCTTCCACACCCAGCAGTTCCAACCGCTTTTCCACCAAGAAACGCCCGTCCTCCGATTTGGCTTTGCGGTCGTCGCGAAGCCAGTCTTTGATGCGGGTGCGGGCCTTGGAGGTGGTCACGTACTGGAGCCACTCCTCAGTGGGCTTCTGCTTCTGAGAGGTCAGCACTTCCACCTGGTCGCCGTTGCGGAGCTGGTAGCTCAGGGGCCGCAGCTTCTGGTTGACCTTGGCCCCCAGGCATTGCAGGCCGATGTGGGTGTGGATTTCGAAGGCAAAATCGAGGGCCGTGGCCTTGTCGGGCAGGATGATGAGCTTGCCCTTGGGCGTGAAGGCGTACACCTCCTTCACGAACAGGTTCTGGCGGAACTCGTCCATGAATTCGAGGGCGCTGGAGTTGTTGGTTTCCAGCATCTCACGCACCTTGTTAATCCAGGCTTCGAGCGTCGACTCGGGCTGGGGTACGCCCGTGTCCTTGTATTTCCAGTGGGCGGCGTAGCCTTTCTCGGCAATGTCGTCCATGCGGCGGCTGCGCACCTGCACCTCCACCCACTGCCCGGTGCGCGACATGACGGTGGTGTGCAGGCTCTCGTAGCCGTTGGCCTTGGGCGTGCTTACCCAGTCGCGCAGGCGGTCGGGGTTGGGTTGGTAGAAATCCGTCACGATGCTGTATACCTGCCAGCAGGCTGCCTTTTCCTGTTCCGGCGGCACGTCCAGAATCACCCGCACGGCAAACAGGTCGTACACCTCATCGAAGGTGATGTTCTGCTTGCGCATCTTTTTGAGGATGGAATAGATGCTTTTGGGCCGCCCCTTCACCTCGTACTGGAAACCCTGCGCTTTCAGTTCCTCATCAATGGGCTGCACGAAGTCCTTGATAAAGCGGTTGCGCGAAACGCGGCTCTGGCGTACCTGCGTTACCAACTCGTTATATACTTCGGTGTCGGTGTACTTCAGATACAGGTCCTCCAGCTCCGTTTTGATGGCGTACAGGCCCAGGCGGTGGGCCAGCGGGGCGTAGAGGTAGATGGTTTCGGAGGCAATTTTGAGCTGCTTGTGGCGCGGCATCGAGTCCAGCGTCCGCATGTTGTGCAGGCGGTCGGCCAGCTTGATAAGAATCACCCGCACGTCGTCGGAGAGGGTGAGCAGCATTTTGCGGAAGTTCTCGGCCTGCTCGGAGGTACCGTAGTCGAAGACCCCCGAGATTTTGGTGAGCCCATCCACGATGCGCGCCACCTTGGGGCCAAACTCGCGGTTGACGTCGGCCACCTCCCAGGGCGTATCCTCCACCACGTCGTGCAGCAGCGCCGACACGATGCTGGTAGTGCCGAGGCCGATTTCCTCCACCACGATCTGGGCCACGGCCAGCGGGTGCATAATGTAGGGCTCGCCCGATTTGCGGCGCATTTCCTTGTGCGCCTCCAGGGACGTGTTGAAGGCCTTTTTGATCAGTTTAGCGTCGCCGTCCTTGAGGGAGGGTTTGGCGGTGCGAAGCAGGCGGCGGTAGTGACGCAGAATTTCCTGACGCTCTACTTCGGGGTCGATGACAGTGGACATGGCAGGCAGGCGGCACCCGGTGGTGCCAGAAATACGAGTAGCGAAGGTACGGCACTGGCCGGACGCATTCTAGTTAAAAAGCAACAAGAACGGCGGCCACTTGGTGCACAGCACCCAACGCACGAAGCGGCCGGCGCGCCTGTTGCTAACCCGCTGCTTTGCAAACGGCACCGCGCCCGGGCCTTGTTTCCCCTGAATTTGCCGGCCCGGACAATACGTTATCCGAAAATTCATTGGTTATTTGCCGACACTTGCGTAGTTTTGCGCCCCCGAGGTAAACGACTTCGTAATGCGGATGTGGCGAAATTGGTAGACGTGCCAGACTTAGGATCTGGTGCCGCAAGGCGTGTGGGTTCGAGTCCCTCCATCCGCACATAGTGGATTTCGGTTTGGCTGAAATCATTATTAAACCCTCAACCCACCCGTTGGGGGTTTCTGTTTTTGTGCCGGCTGCGGCCGGCTCTTTACCCCAACGTAGTACCCTTAACCGACCCTTAGTTTTGGACATTACCCTCGACAAGCAAGACGACCAGCTCAATGCCATCCTGACAGTGAACCTCACGGAGGCTGACTATGCCCCCGCCGTGGAGAGCAAGCTGAAGGAATACAGCAAGAAGGCGCAGATCAAAGGCTTCCGCCCAGGCAAGGTGCCCGTTACGCTGGTGCGCAAAATGTACGGCAAAGGCATCCTGGTGGACGAAATCAACGGTTTGCTGGGCAAATCGGTGGATGAGTACATCAAGAGCAACGACCTGAAAATTCTGGGCGAGCCCCTGCCCGTAGCATCCGACATCGATTTCGATGCTCAGAAGGACTACGCGTTTCAGTTCGAGCTGGGCCTGCTGCCCGACTTCGAGCTGCCCGCCGACCAGGCCGTGACCGTGGACCGCCACAAGGTGACGCTCGACGAGAACACGCTGAAGGAAACCTACGAGCAGCTGGAGCGCCAGTTTGGCGAATCTACCGAGCCCGAAACCGCCGAAGCCGGCGACTACCTGCTTGGCAAGCTCAAGAAGGCCGACGAGGAAGGCGAAGGTCGGATGGTGATGCTACCGACCAGCAAGCTCAAGAACGACGCCGACAAATTCGTGGGTGCCAAGGCGGAGGACGTGATTACGTTCGACCTGAAAAATGCTTTCGACGGCGACGCTACTGCCATTGCTGGTTTCACCGGCATGAGCAAGGAAGAAGCCGGTTCGCTGGAAGGCGACTACACGCTGGCCGTGGACAAAGTGCAGCGCACCGCCGCCGCCGAGTTCAACCAGGAGCTGTTCGACAAAGTATTCGGCAAGGACATCGTAACGTCGAAGGAAGACTTCGATGAGAAGGTGAGCTCCACCGTGATGGAGAACTACGACCGGGAGTCGGATAACCTGATGAATCGTCAGCTTATTGACAAAATGCTGGAGAACACCACCATTGAACTACCCAAGGAGTTCTTCAAAAAGTGGTTGCTGCGGGCCAACGAAGGCAAGCTGACTGCCGAGCAGATTGAGGAGCACTACGACGACTACGAGAAGGAGCTGAAGTGGTCAATGATCCGCAACAAGGTGGTGGAAGCCAACGCGCTGAAGGTGGAAAACGAGGAAATCGTGGACCGCACGATGCAGAAAATCCTGGGTCAGTTCAACATGGAAATGACGCCCGAGCTCGAAGAGTCGGTGCGCGGTTTCGCCGACAACTTCCTGCGCCAGGAAAACGGCAAGAACTACGTGCAGGAGTACGAAGCCATTCTGGCAGAGAAAGTGCTGGAAAACCTGCGCGGCAAAGTTGTTGTTAACGACAACGAGATTACGGCCGAGGACTTCCGCAATCAGAACGCCGGCTAATTCTGCCGCCGTTCGGGTTTTCAAAACCAACAAAAAAGCCCTTACTTGTCGTAGGGGCTTTTTTTATTGAGAAGCTAGGAGTCGGGAGCTAGAAGGTAGAATCGCAATTCTGCTTCTGCCCCCTCGTTCTTAGCCTATCGATTCTAGCTCCTAGCTTCTGTATTCTAACTCCTTTTTTCTCTCCATGCTGAATAGACAAGAGTTTCGCAAGTTCGCCGTGAAAGGCCAGGGCCTGAATGGTTTGGGCGTTGACCAGTATCTGAATCACGTAGAGGGCCAGGTGCGCAATGGCATGATGCTGCCCTCCAACATGACCCGCTCGGTGATTGAGGAGCGCCCCACCCGTTTCGCCGAAATCGATGTTTTCTCCCGCCTCATCATGGACCGCATTGTGTTCCTGGGCACCGCCGTGGACGATTACGTGGCCAACATCCTGACGGCGCAGATGCTGTTTTTGGAGTCGGTAGATGCCAAGAAGGACATTCTGCTCTATATCAACTCGCCCGGTGGCTCGGTGTACGCCGGCCTCGGCATTTATGACACCATGCAGTACGTGAACCCCGACGTGGCTACCATCTGCACCGGCCTGGCCGCCTCGATGGGCGCCGTGCTACTGGCCGGTGGCGCCAAGGACAAACGTTCGGCCCTGCCCCACGCCCGCGTGATGATTCACCAGCCCTCGGGTGGTGCCCAGGGTCAGTCGTCGGATATTGAGATTACAGCCCGCGAAATCCTCAAGCTCAAGAAGGAGCTCTACGACATTCTGGCCGAGCATACCGGCAAAACCTACCAGGAAATTCACGACAACTCCGACCGTGACTACTGGATGCGCGCCGATGAGGCCAAAGAATACGGCCTGATTGACGAAGTGCTCGAAAAGAAGAAAGCCGCCTAACTGACCGGGTGAAGTAAAAGAATGGTGTTTTGCCCGGCAGGGCACCGTTCTGCTTGTCAGCCGGATACCAAAAAAGCCCGCCCTTGCGGGCTTTTTTGTTTACTTCGCTTTCAGGCCCAACGGCACGTTTTACGGGCTTGCCGACGTTAGGCTTTTCGTACCTTTGAAGCAGGGATGGGCGAATGCCCTTTCCCTCCCCTATCCAGCGAGTTCCTTTGGCAATGGCAGATATTACGTGTTCGTTCTGCGGTAAGAGCAAAAAAGACGTTACGGTGATGATTTCGGGCATTAACGCCCACATCTGCGAGCGGTGCGTGGGGCAGGCCCAGCAAATTCTGAACGAGGAGAATAAGATTCGGTCCAATTCCAAGGCGCCGAAGTTCAACCTCGTGAAGCCGCGGGAGATGAAGGAGTACCTCGACCAGTACGTGGTGGGCCAGGACGAAGCCAAGAAGGTGATGTCGGTGGCCGTGTACAACCACTACAAGCGCCTGATGCAAACCCCGCAGAAGGACGACGTGGTGATTGAGAAGTCGAACATTATTATGGTGGGCGAAACCGGCACCGGCAAAACGTTCCTTACCCGGATGCTGGCCAACATTCTGCAAGTGCCCTTCTGTATTGCCGACGCCACCGTGCTCACGGAGGCCGGCTACGTGGGCGAAGACGTGGAAAGCATCCTGACGCGCCTGCTGCAAGCCGCCGACTACAACGTGGAAGCGGCCGAGCGTGGCATCGTGTACATCGACGAAATCGACAAGATTGCCCGCAAGAGCGACAACCCCAGCATCACGCGCGACGTGAGCGGCGAGGGCGTGCAGCAGGCCATGCTGAAGCTACTGGAGGGCACCACGGTGAACGTGCCGCCCCACGGCGGCCGCAAGCACCCCGAGCAGAAGATGATTACGGTAAACACCGAGAACATCCTCTTTATCTGCGGTGGGGCCTTCGTGGGCATCGAGCGCATCATCAAAAACCGCCTCAACACCAAGCCCATCGGGTTTGCCAAAACCCAGCTCGACGAGAAGGTGGACACCAACAACTTCCTGCGCTACGTGACGGCCCAGGATCTGAAGTCGTTCGGCCTCATTCCCGAGCTGATTGGCCGCCTGCCGGTGCTCACCCACCTCAACCCCCTCGACCACGCCACGCTGCGCAAAATCCTCACGGAGCCCAAAAACTCCATCGTCAAGCAATACCAGCGCCTCTTCGACATGGAAGGCATTGAGCTGAGCTTCTCGGAAGGCGCCCTGGAGTACATTGTGGTGAAGGCCGACGAGTACCGCCTCGGCGCCCGGGGCCTGCGTAGTATCTGCGAAGGCATCATGACCGACGCCATGTTCGACATGCCCTCCGAGGAAGGTGTAAAAGAACTGGTCATCGACGAGGACTATGCCCGGAGCAAGTTCGAGCAGACCGCCATTAAGCAACTACGAGCGGCGTAACGATTCCCGATTATAACGTAACAGCCCCGACAGAATATCCTGTCGGGGCTGTTGCGTTTTTTTTTTAGCGCGTGTAAACAATCTAATTCCCGCTGTTATTCGCTCGTTCTGCTCTACCCGAAGGACTGATACCGGTAGCGCCACAGCAACCCCCAGGCAACTATCAGGTTGGCACAAACTAACAGGGGAGCAAATCCAAAGAGATTGAGCAGGAGAAAGACGATAAAAAGTCCGAATGCGGTCCGCAGATAGCAGGTCATGCGCTGGCCAATCCGGTAGAGCAGCGTGCGGAATAGCATCAGTACGCTCAGTAGCAGCAATATCCCAACCAGCCCCTGGCGGAATTGCCCGGCCACTAAAAACCATATGATTTCGGGCAGCACCAGGCACCCGAACAATGCCGCCTGCTGCCCATATAGCTGCCAGCGGCTGTAGGGCAGATTACGGGCAAAACGCAAATAGAATAGCTCAAATTCGCTCGACTGATAAACCAGCACTACGTGCGCCAGGGCAATGCACAGGCTCAGCAGGGCCAGCAGCCGCACATCGGTATGCGCATCGGGCAAGACGCTGAAAAACCCGGCAATAATCACGACCGATAAGGCTTTGGTAATGCCGTAGGCCAAGCGTTTGCGGGCAACGATTTCGTAGAGAAACAGGCTGAAAAACGGCTTGGGCCAGCGGCGCAGCCAAGGCAGACGGCTCGCTTGGTCCGGTCCGGCGGCCGTATTGTTCAGCAGGTGGGTGTAATACAGGGCACTGGCTCCGAGTAGGCCGAGCAGGTACACCGGAATGAGCAGGGGCACCAGCCAGTAGCCGAACGCCAGCCCCACCAGCAGCGCGTAGCCGCCCAGCACGATAATCGGCAACGCTATTATCGATTGCACCACGGCCCAGGACCGCACCTGTTGCGGCCTCGGCAGGGCGTTGCTGCTATAGAACAGAAACTGCACATCCACTGCCTGCAACCGGCCGGCCACGTACTGGCACGACTTGACGGTGTACCCGAAGAACAGGCCAAACAGCAGCACTACGCCCAGTGGTTCGCTCACCGTAGTGATGGCCAGTTTCAGCGCATTCTCAACAATCTGCGCCGGCGTCAGATGCGTTTGGTTGAGGACGTTGGTGTAAAAGAAGTTGGTAAAAATGAGGATGAACAGAGTTAGCAACAGGCCGGTATGTTGCCGGTAAAACCCATTCGCCATCACCTTCACCAACACGCGCGTCAGGGGCCGTTTCATGGCTCGTAGCGGATGGTACCCTGTTCGACCACTATTTTCCGCACGTCGGGCAGTGTTTCTCCTTCAAATTCCTGGTGGGAGGAGAGCAAAAACGTGGTTTGGTGTTGGTGATGCCGGCGGGCAATCCAGGAATACACTACGGGCAGCGAATCCGTATCCAGCGTGGTCAGGGGCTCATCGAGCAAAATGCAGGCAGGCTGCCCCAGAAAGGCCAGCACGAGGGAAAGCTTCTTGAGCATTCCGCTCGAATACGTGCCAACCGGGTCGGGCAGATAGGAAGCCATACTCATGCTGTCCACGTAAAAATCCTCTTGCCGGTCCGGCGCGTTCTTCGCCTTTTTGAACAGGTGAATCAGCTCATTGCCCGTCAGAAATTCGGGAAAGACGGGCTCGGCCTCAGCAAAGTTCACCGCTCCCCGATAGGCTACCGACTGCTGCTTGCTGTTCAGATTTCCAGCAAGAATAATATCCCCCTGAAAATGCGCGATGCCAGCCAGGGCCTTCAGGAGCGTGCTCTTGCCCGACCCGTTGATGCCCCGGACCCAGTAAATCCCGGGCGGAATCGTGAACGCATCAATCTGGAGCGCGACCCGGCCGTTGTAAGTCTTGCGGAACTTATTGATTTGGATCATCTAAGGCACGATAGAACGGATGGAAGCATGTCGGATTTTCTTCAAACCGCAGTTAATCTGCTTTAGTATACACGCCCCCGAAAATAGCTGGCTTGATACCGATTAGCATTGTTACCCGTTAGCTGCCGACGAGCCGAAAAACACGGCGGGGCCGGCTGTTGCGAACTGCGTTTTAAAACGAGCCGGGGGCATCGCTCCAACTGGAATGATGCCCCCGGCTTATGGAGTGCGAACACTTTTTACCCCTTCAAATATCCCACCATCAGCCCGGCGGCCTTCTCGGCGGATTTCTGCTGCCCCAGCTTCGCGTGGATTTCGGCGTAGCCGGCTTTCTGTTGGGCAATGAAGGCTTCGTCGGCGGTGATTTTCTTGAGTTCGGTGACGAGGTTGCGGGAGTTGAAGTTGCTTTGAATGAGTTCTTTCACGACTTCGCGGCCGGCAATGAGGTTGACCAGGGAGATGAAAGGCACCTTGATAACGGCCTTGCCAATGGCGTACGATACGGCGCTGGTGCGGTAGCACACCACCTGGGGTACGTTGAAGAGGGCCGTTTCGAGGGTGGCCGTGCCACTCGTGACCAGGGCCGCCGTGGCGTGGGCGAGCAGATCGTAGGTTTCGTCGAAGAGGATGCGGACGTTGTTGCGCTCGAAGTTCGCGTAGTAGTTGCGCTCGAGATTATCGACGCCGGCCACGATGAACTGGTAGTCGAGGAAGGGCGGCAGAATGGCCAGCATCTCGTAGAGCATCTCCTCGATTTCCTGCTTGCGCGAGCCGGGCAACACCGCAATAATGGGCCGCGCGGGGTCGAGGTGGTGGCGCTCATAGAAATCGGTGGACTTCTGGAACTCGCCCACGCTGTCGGCAATCGGGTTACCGATGTAGTCGACCTTATAATCGAAGCGCTGGTAGAATTCCTGCTCGAAGGGCAGAATCACGAACATGCGGTCGACGACGGCCTTTACCTGGTGCACCCGGCCTTGGTTCCAGGCCCAGATTTTGGGCGAGATATAGTAGAACACTTTCAGGCCGGCGGCTTTGGCAAACTTGGCCACCCGCATGTTGAAGCCGGCGTAATCGACCAGAATCACCACGTCGGGCTGCCAGGCCAGCAAGTCGCGCTGGCACTCCTTGAGGTAGCCGCGAAACTTGAGCACGCTGGTAGCAGCTTCCCAGAAGCCCATGATGGCCATTTCCTGGTAGTGGCGCACCATTTCGCCGCCCTCGGCCTGCATCAGGTCGCCGCCCCAGAAGCGGAACTCGGCCGCCGGGTCCTGCTTGCGCAACTCCTGCATGAGGCTGGAGGCGTGAAAATCCCCGGACCGCTCGCCCGCTATCAGGTAGTACTTCATTTTTGGGAATTATGAATGATGAATTATGCGTGATGAATTCGGTCGTGCCAACTGCAACAACTATCCACAGACTCAATTCA
This sequence comes from Hymenobacter rubripertinctus, assembly GCF_003583925.1. Taxonomy (GTDB): domain Bacteria; phylum Bacteroidota; class Bacteroidia; order Cytophagales; family Hymenobacteraceae; genus Hymenobacter; species Hymenobacter rubripertinctus. The sequence goes on from NZ_QYCN01000006.1 coordinate 12,257, forward strand.
CAATCCGTTTTCGGCTTTCAAAAAAGTGCATTCATAATTCATAATTCATAATTCATAATTCATAATTCATAATTCATAATTCATACTATCTATTCCCCGTAGTATTCCACGAAGTTGCGGGGGGTTTCGTAGAGTTTGAGGCAGTGCAGACGGGCGGAGGAAATGCGCTCGATTTCGGGCTGAAGGATTTTCCAGAAGGCCACAACGAGGTTTTCGGTGCTGGCGAGCTGGCCCTGCATGAAGGGCACGTCGAGGTTCAGATTTTTGTGGTCGACCTGATCGATGACGTGGGTGAGAATGAGGGTGCTAAGCTGCTTGAGGTCGATGACAAAGCCCGTTTCCGGATCGGGCTGGCCCTTTACCGTCACGATGAGGTCGTAGTTGTGGCCGTGCCAGTTGACGTTGGCGCAGGGGCCGAATACTTCGCGGTTGCGCTCCTCGCTCCAGTTGGGGTTGTGGAGCTTGTGGGCAGCGTTAAAGTGTTCCTGGCGGCTGATGTAAATCATGGGGGTGTTGTGTGCTTGGAAGGCCGGGGGGCGTGGTGAATATTTTACTCCGGGGGTTGAGTGCCGGACAATAATTCCCTGGCACCAAACCCCTTAGCTGCTCATGCCCCCATTCGGCGCAGCAAATATACGAAGAACGGTACGCCGAACAGGGCCGTGACCAGCCCCACGGGCAGGCCGGCGGGCGGGTAGAGCAGCCGGGCCAGCAGGTCGCAGAGGACCAGAAAATTGCCGCCCAGCAACGCGCAGAACAGCAGGTTGCCCCGGCCCGTGGTACCCAACAGCCAGCGGGTGATATGCGGAATCACGAGGCCCACGAACCCGATGGGGCCGCAGAGGGCCACCACAGTGCCGGTCAGGCCCGAGGCCACGAGCAGCAGCAGCCACCGCGTACGGGCCACGGGCAGCCCCAGGGCCGTGGCCCGCTCCTCGCCCAGCAGCAGCAAATTCAGGTTGTTGTGCAGCAGGGCCAGCACCCCCAGGCTCACCCCCACGGCCACGGCCGGGTAGGGCAGCGTAGCCCAGCTGGCCCGCTCGAAGCCGCCCAACGACCAGAACGTGATGGTGCGCAGCTTTTCCTCGGTGGCGGCCAGAAACGTGAGCAGCCCGCCCAGCGCGGTGGTCAGGGAGCCGAGGGCCACGCCGGCCAGCAGCAGCAGCGTGGGCACGATACGGCCGCGCCGGCTGCCCACCACCACTACCACCAGCGTGGTGCCCAAAGCGCCCAGCAAGGCCGCCAGCGGGGGCGCATAGAAGCCCGCCACCGTGAGGCCGGGCAGAAACAGGAAGGTGAGACTGGCCCCCAGCGCCCCGCCCGAGGCCGTGCCCAGCAGGTAGGGGTCGGCCAGGGCGTTGTTGACCATGGCCTGCATGATGTAGCCGCTCATGGCCAGCCCGGCCCCGGCCAGCAAAGCCAGCAGCAGCCGGGGTAGGCGCAGCTCCATCAGCACCAGCTGGGCCGGGTCGCGGGCATCGTAGTGCAGCAACGTGCGGCCGATCAGGGCATAATCCGTTTCGTAGCTGCCCACGCGCAGGCCCACGGCCAACAGGCCCACCATCAGCAGCAGGCAGGCCATAATCCAGGGCAGAGCGGGGCGGGTCATCGGGCGAGGGAGGAGGGAGGGAGCTTGAATCGGAAGGGCTGAGCCAGCCGCTGACCAGGTTGAGCGGCTGGCCCCGTCTAATTGAGCATCAGGGCCCGCAGCTCCTTCACCGACTCCACCACCCGGGGTCCGGGACGGGACAGGAGATTATCGGTGGTGCCGTAGATGCGGCGGGTCTGGTAGGCAGGGAGGCGCCTGAGCTCGGGATAGAGCCGGAAGAAGGTGCTATCGAGCTGGCCGAAACTGCCCCCGATCAGCACATCGGGGCTGAGCTTGAGAATGTATTCGCGGGTGAGGGCCGGATAAGGCTGGGCAAACTTTTCTACTACCGCGTTCCGGCCGCCGGCCAGCCGGATTTTGTCCGTGAACAGCGTGTTCTGGCCGTACACGTAAATCGGGTCCTGCCACGTGATGGCCAGCACTGAGGCCGCCGGGTTCGGTATCGGCAGTGCGCGGATGGCCCGCAACTCGGCCCGCAACGAATCGGTGAGGCGGCGGGCCGGGGCCTGGCGGCCCAGAATGCGGCCCAGATCGGTGAGGCCCCGGAAAATATCCTCTACCGTATCGTACTGCTGATAATAGACCGGGATGCCTAATTCCTGCAACCGCTGGGCATCCGCCTCCGAGGTAATGCCAACCGTTGTGAACACCACCTCGGGCCGCAGGGCCACCAGGCGCTCCAGATCCAGCGGGTAGCTGCTGACGATGGGCTTGCGCAGCGCGGCGGCCGGGTAGTCGCAGACCTGGGTGCGGGCCACAATGGTAGCCGTGTCGGCCACGGCATAGAGCATTTCGGTCATGGAAGCCGCCAGGGCCATAATGCGGCGCGGGTGGGCGGGCACCGTGAGGGCGCGGCCGAGGTCGTCGCGCAGGTGCTGGGGGGCGGCGGCTTCCGCAGCAACCCTGGTGGCGGGCGCATCGGGGCGGCAGGCGGCCAACAGGGCCAGCAGGGCTAGCAGGGCCGGGCAACGCCGGGGGAAACGGGCAACGGGGGAGCGGAGCATGGTGGCAAAGGTAACCGGCCGGGCCGGACGCCCGGCCAGGAGGCGCTGGCGGCGCTGGCGGCGTTAGGGCAGGTCGGCTTGCTGACTTCAGACTAAACAAAACGCGCGGCCTGCGTATCATTCTCTGCTTACGGGTTACTTTTGAGCCTAAACCTCTGCCTTATGATTGTTGTCACCGGAGCGGCCGGCTTTATTGCCAGTGCCCTCGTCACCCGCCTCAACGCCGCCAACTTCAACCATATCGTGGTGGTGGATAATTTCACCAATGAGCGCAAGCTGGCTAACCTGTCGGGCAAGCACCTGAAGGAATACGTGGACCGGGAGGAGTTTTTCCCTTGGCTCGATGAGCACCACGCCGACGTGGAGTTCATCTTCCACCTCGGAGCCCGCACCGATACCACCGAAACCAACCGCGACGTGCTCAACGTGCTCAACCTGGAATACTCCCAGCAGATGTGGCGGGCCTGCTGCCGCTACCAGTTGCCCGTGGTGTACGCCTCTTCGGCCGCCACTTACGGCTCGGGCACACTGGGCTACTCCGACGACGATGCCCTGCTGCCGCTGCTGCGCCCCCTCAACCCCTATGGTGACTCCAAAAACGACTTCGACAACTGGGCCGTGCAGCAGCCGGAAAAGCCGTTTTTCTGGGCCGGACTGAAGTTCTTCAACGTGTACGGTCCCAACGAGTACCACAAGGGCCGCATGGCTTCCGTGATTCTGCACGCCTTCCGTCAGATCCAGGAAACCGGCTCGATGACCCTGTTCCGCTCCCACAACCCCAACTTCGCCGACGGCGAGCAGCAGCGCGACTTCGTGTACGTGAAGGACGTGGTGGACGTGTGCCTGTTTCTGATGCAGACCCGTCAGCATTCCGGCATCTATAACCTGGGAACCGGCGAGGCCCGCACTTTCCTCGACCTCACGCTGAGCACCTTTGCCGCCTTGGACCGCACCGCCGACATCCACTTCCGCGACACGCCCGAGGACATCCGCGACACCTATCAATACTTCACCCAGGCCGATATGAGCAAGCTGCGCGGCATCGGTTACGAGCAGCCTTTCACCCGGCTGGAAGACGGCATTGCGGACTACGTGCGCCAGTATCTGTTACCCAACGCCTACTACTAAATCCGCGCACGCGGGGCTTTTCGCCTGATGGTCTGCTAGCTGCCGGTTGCGCTACTTAACGCGAGTTGCGCAGTACTGGAAACCAGTTTTTCTGGCTGAACATAATCTTCATAGCATTTTTCTGAGATAATAGTACCTTCAACCTTTCTAATCTCCGGAAACTGGTGCAGCGCAAAACCATTACCATCATAGGCGGCGGATTTTCGGGTTCCACGCTGGCCGTGCAACTGGCCCGGCTGGCCGGCGACCAGCCTTTTGCCTGCGATGTTCATCTGGTGGAGCCGCGGCCGGTTCCGGGACCGGGACTGGCCTACACTGCCCGGCGGCCGGAGTACCTGCTGAACGTGCGGGCCCAATCCCTGAGCGCCTTCCCTGATCAGCCCGAACACTTCCGCAACTGGCTCCGCATTACAGAACCGGGGGAATGCCGCGAGCACGACTTCTGCTCCCGCCAAAGCTATGGCCGCTATTTGCAGCAGTTGGTGAGCCAGGTGCTGGAGTGGCCCTCACTGAACGGAATCCGGTGCCAGTGGCACAACCAGCTCGCCAAATCAGTGACCCTGGCCCCCGATGGCCGGAGCGCGGTGGTGCAGCTGCGCAACGACCTGCTGATTCAGAGTGACTTCGTGGTTCTGGCCCTGGGCAACTTTGCCCCTCTCCCACCCACTGCCACCGACTTCGCATACCTGCTTCATCCCACCTACCACGCCAGCCCTTGGGCGCAGGGAGGACTGCGCACAATTGGGTCCGATGAAACGGTGCTGCTCATCGGGACGGGCCTCACGGCCGTCGATGTGCTGCTGGGCCTGCGCGCCGATGGTCATCAGGGCCAGATTACAGTCGTTTCCCAGCACGGGCGCTGGCCCACCGCCCACCTGCTTTCTCATGAAAGATACCCCAGCTTTTACGCGGCAGACCTGGCGGGCCTGACGACGGTACTGGACGTGCTGCGTGCCGTGCGCCGCCACCTGCGCGCCGCCCGGCAGCAGGGCCTCGACTGGCGGCTGGTTATCGACTCGCTGCGCCCGGATTCGGGGCGGATCTGGGCGGCCTGGCCCCTGGCTGAACAGGCCCGGTTTCTGCGCCACCTGGCCGGACGGTGGGCAGTACTGCGCCACCGCAGCCCCCCGCACAATGCCGCCGTCCTGAACGAGCTGCTGGCGACCGGCTTCGTTCGCCAGCACACGGGCCGGGTTCAGGCCATCAGGGCCGTAGCCGACGACCTGGTGGTAACGGTGCAGCACGGCGCGGCGGCCGCGCAGACGCTCACGACCCGGCACATCATCAATTGTACGGGGCCGCTGCTCGATTACCGCCGCATTGCCGAACCCCTGGTAACCCACCTGCGCGGAGCCGGCCAGCTCGTGCCCGACCCGCTCGGCCTGGGGATCAGCACCGACGCCCACGGGGCACTGCTGGACGCGGCCGGCCGGCCATCAGACGTCCTGTTCACACTGGGTCCCAGCCGCCGCCCCCAGAACTTCGAGTCGACGGCCGTGCCGGAACTACGTGCCCAGGCCATTGCCCTGGCCCAGCAGCTGGGAGCGCGCCTCCGGCCGTAGCGCGGACGGCGGCATTTGGCTGCTATTTCAACCGGCAACGGGAGCTGGTGAATGTTGCGCCCGTGAAAGCAGTCCAGCGTTGCTGATGCGCCTTTCATTTACGCAGAATGCCCCATTGCCCGCGTGCGGGTAATGGGGCATTCTGCGTAAATGCGAAGTGAGCGGAGCGGCTATCAGGCCGCCAGCTCGTCGGGCGGGTAGAGGGGTAGCACGCGGGTATCGGTACCGGGCTCAGGAAACGGGAGCACCGAAAGCCTGGGGTAGATCTGCGGGCTGGCGGTAGCACTCCGGCGTAGGGCGCGCATGAGCAGGTACTTATACTTTTCGGCATCAGCCAAAGCCGCCTCCACGGCCTGCACAGCATCGGCATAGGCCACTACCGGCATCGCCTCCATCACTTCCCCAGTGGGATACGTCAGCTCAAAAACCGGGCAGCTCAGATATTCAGCGGGCATCTTCATAAGGCAAAAAATTAGACGGTTACCGGACTCAAAGCTAACCAAATTAGCAACAAGTTAATTCCCGATCAACCGCTTTATTATCCCTTTCAGCGCCCTTTTCACGCATTTTTATCTGCCTGTATCTTTAGTACCAGCTTTCCGAACTGCAAGCCGGCGGCCATGCGGCGCAGGGCCTGCTCGCCGGCGGCCAGCGGGAAGGTTTCATCTACTACCGGCACGAGTTTGTGTTGCTCGAACAGGCCGACCATGGCGGCGAAATCCTGCTCGGTGCCCATGGTGGAGCCCAGCAGGGAAAGCTGCTTCCAGAACACCTTGCGGGCGGCCAGCTCGGGCACGTCGCCCTGGGTTGCGCCGTAGAACACGATGCGGCCGCCGGGAGCCGCCGCGTCTACCAGATCGTTGAAGCCCGGTCCGGCCGCGCTGTCGACAATTACGTGGAAGCCGCCGCCCGCCTGCTTGGTAAGGGTAGCGGGCCACTTGCCGGTTTTGTAATTGATGCCGCCCTTCGCGCCCAGTTCTATGGCCCGGGCAATTTTCTCCTCCGAGCCCGACGTCACCCACACCTCGGCTCCCACGGCTACGGCCATCTGCAAGGCCAGCAGGGCCACCCCCCCCCCCACCCCGCTGATGAGAACCCGTTCGCCGGGTTGCAACTGGGCCCGCGTGAAGGTGGCCCGGTAGGCCGTAACGCCCCCCAGCGGCAAGGCAGCGGCCTGCTCAAAGCTCAGGTGGGCGGGCTTGGCCTGCACTGCCCCGGCGGGCACGCACACGTACTCGGCAAACGTACCGTCCTGGGGCAGGCCCAGAATCTGGAAGTCGCGGCCCTGGGCGGCGGGCTCGTCGCCCCAGTGCTGGCCGGGGTTGATGAGCACTTCCTGGTGGAGCCAGCTGGCCTCAACGCCCTCCCCCAGGGCCGTCACGACACCCGCGCCGTCGGAACCCAGGATGATGGGGAATTTCAGCCCAGCATACTGGCCCTGCTGAATCCAGACGTCGCGGTGGTTGAGGGCGGCTGCGTAGAGCCGCACCTGCACCTGGCCGGCGGCGGGCTGGGGGGTGGCAACGTCTTGCAGGGTGATGGGCTGGTTGATAGCGGTTAGAACGAGGGCTTGCATGTGAGTAGTGAGTAGTGAGTAGTGAGTAGTGAGTAGTGAGTAGTGAGGGAACGGGATTGGACTGGAAATAGGCGGTGTATAAATGATAGTTTCACTTAAAAGATGATGGTTTAGCTATAGAAACCGGGCTTTCAGCGCGGGCGTGGGCAGCCAGCAGGATTCCTGGCGGCCGAACCAGCGGTAGCGGTTGCGGGCGATCAGCCGGTATACGGCGTCGCGCAGGGGGCGCGGAAACCACCGGCCCACCCGGGCCAGGGTGGCCCAGCGGCCGCTCAAGCGGGCCAGGATACCCAGCGCGGCGGCCGAGTGGGTGTAGGCCCGGCCATCGGCCAGTAGCACCACCGAATCGGGCTCGGTGGGGGCGGGCAGGCCGTATTCGCGCAGCAGCCCTTGCCCTGCTCCCGACTGCAAAGCCGCGAACCGGAACTGCCCGCCCGCATCGTGCTCAAGCACGAACTGCACGAACCCGTTACAGAGGTTGCACACGCCATCGAAGAGGATAATGGTTGGCGAATCGGACATAGGAGGCGGGTAGGGAAGGAAACTGGCAGGTTGATTACAGGACTGCCCGCCGGGCGGAATTGTTTCATCCGGCCGCGTTTACTGCGCGGCGACTTCATCGGCCGGCAGCAGGTCGCAGTACCAGAAACCGGTATCGAAGGGGCTGGGAGCCGGGGTTGGTTCAGTCTCATCGGCGGCGGCGGAAGCGGGCGGGGCGGGGGCCGCGCTGCCGGCCGGGGCGGCGTAGGTGCGGCGGACTAGCTCGCCGCGCCGGAACGGAATGGGGCTACTGAAGTAGGGCGCATCGAAGACGAAGCTGTGGTACTCGCCGTTTTCACCGCAGGAATCCACGCCGGGCGGCAGGTCGCGGAGGAAATCAGCGTTCAGCTCGCGGCCGCAGAAGCTTTGATCCAGGTACTTTTCGTTTACGCAGACCACCACCGCCCGGAAGCCCAGGTCGAGGTACTCGCGCAGCAAATCGGCGTTGGGGCGCTGCCAGAGCGGAAACACCGCCTCCAGGCCCACCTGGGCCAGCTGCTGCTCCCGGTAGCGACGCAGGTCTTCGAGGTAGATGTCGCCGAAAATAGCCTGGCGGATGCCTTTCGCCTGCAACGGGGCCAGGGTAGCGCGCATCAGCTGCTCGTAGAGAGCCATATCGGGCATTTCGGGCAGCTCCAGGCGGGTGAGGGGCAGGCCGATGCGGCGGGCCTGCTCCTCCAGCAGCGCCACCCGCACGCCGTGCATGGACACGCGGCCATAGTGGGCGTTCACGCTGGTCAGCAGGTCGCTCACGCGCAGGGTGGGGTTGCGCAGGGCGTGGTAGAGGGCGAGGGCCGAATCTTTGCCGCCGCTCCAGTTCATCAGGGCCGGGGTGGACATGGGCCAAAGATACGCCCGCTGCCTACTCCGGCAAGGCTGAGCGCAACCACCGCGCCGTCCGGCACGTTTGCCGAAAACCTATTCGCCGCCTTTTCTCCCCCTGCTATTCCAGCCTCCGCCATGAAACGTCTACTTTCCTTCGCCCTGGTCGCCGCCCTCACTGCCGCCCTCGCTGCCAGCCTCACTGCCTGCGACTACAACAACACGCCCGGCAAAGACCCGCAGGCCAGCCAGGATTTCACCAACGCCCCCAAGGCCACGGCCACCGAAACCAACCTCGACAGCATCAGCGGCAGCCAGGAAGTGCATACACCCATCGGCAAGGGCTCGGCCGCCGACCAGCAAACGTCCGTCGATGCGGCCCTGGACGCCGCCCCCGGCAACTCGCCCACCAGCACCATGCCCCAGACCAATACCGAAGCCCGGGCCAGCACCCGCGAAGAATAACCTTTGGCCCTACGGGCGCCAGTACCCGGGTTTCCCGGTTTTCTCCCTATTTACCTGCTCTCCTTCCACCGCAAAGCCCCGCCGGACTATCCGGCGGGGCTTTGTTTGGTTGGCGGTTGTTGGTACCGTTTTACAAGGCCCAGCGGCGCGGTTCCGGCTCCCCCACGTGGGTGCCCTTGGTGAGCGCCAGCCCGGAACCCAGCGTGAGCAGATCCTCCAGCCCGCCTACCAAACCGCCCGGCAACCCCGATTCGAGGGTGGCCTGCTTGCGCAAAAAGAAGCTCAAGTAGGTACCCGCTACGGCAGCCAGGGTGCCCAGTACGGCCCCGTTCAGGGTTTTGTCGTGGCTGATTTTGAAGAGCGTGGCCCCCACCAAAGCGCCGGCGGCGGCCCGGCCCAGCAGGCCGGCCGGCTCGATGCGGTCCGGCGTCTGGGGGAGTTTGTCGCCCACCATCTCGCCGGCGGCCAGCAGCTTGAGGCCGTGGGCCACCCAAGGCTTTTGCAGGTAGCGCAACGGGGAGCCAGCCAGCGCTTTTGGGTGGTAGGTGAGCAGGTTACTGCTCAGCAGGGCGGGGGCCGTCATGCTCCGAAAACCGGCCAGGGTGCCCAGGCCGATGGTTTGCCAGTGGTGTTTGGTCATGGTCAGGAAATAAAGATACGCGGGACTATTCCGGGCTTCTTAACGCGTAGCGGCCCCCGATAGTCGGACCGGCAGCCAAAATTTTTCACTATCAGAACCCTAACCCGCCGGGCTGTTTGGTGCAAAAAATTCAATGCCACTGCAATTGGCCCGGCATTTCCGCAGCCGTTGGCCTGCCCACTGCATTGCGCCGTTTCCTTGCGGGCCACCCCTCGGCAACATGCTTGCATATCCGGAAAACAGGATTATTTTATAGCTTATTTGCCTGATAGTAAGACAAGTGACCCAATGTTTCCTTACTATTACCAAATTGGTATGCAAGCATACTTCACAATTACTTCATCTACTTTCGCGTCGAAATTCCGGGGAAAAGCCCTGGATAAACAAAAAAGCCCCCTTTTATGAAAAACAGACTCCTCCTGTTTTTACTGCTCGGCTTTGTGCTTTTCACGAGCGGAAATTTAGCCCTGGCCCAGGGCGTCACCACCTCCGCCATGAAGGGCCTTGTGCTCGACAGTAAAGGCGAACCGCTGCCCGGGGCCACCGTGGTAGCCACCCACCTGCCCACCGGCACCCAGTACGGCACCGCCACCCGCGACAACGGCCAGTACGACCTGCTGAACCTGCGCGTGGGCGGCCCTTACGAGCTGAAAGTATCGTTTGTGGGCTCCCAGACCTACACGGCTACCAACATTCAGCTGGTGCTGGGCAAAACCTACGAGAGCCGCGTGCAGCTCACCGACGGCACCCAGGCTTTGGGCGAAGTGGTGGTGAAAGGCAACCGCGACGGCCAGCTCAACAAGGATCGCACCGGCGCATCTACCAACATCAACAACGCCGCCATCCGCACGCTGCCCACTATCAGCCGCTCCCAGGAGGACTTCACCCGCCTCACGCCCCAGAGCAGCGGGCTGAGCTTTGGCGGCCGGAACACGCTCTACAACAACTTTTCGCTCGACGGCTCGATTTTCAACAACTCCTTCGGCCTCGATTCGCCCACGCCCGGCGGGCAGAGCGGTTCTCAGCCCGTGAGCCTCGATGCCATTGAGCAGCTCGAAGTGAGCCTGGCCCCCTACGATGTGCGCCAGGGTGGTTTTACCGGGGCCGGCGTGAATGCCGTAACCAAGAGCGGCACTAACGCCTTTAAGGGCACGGTGTACACGTTTCTGCGCAACGAGAACCTGATCGGCGAGAAAGTAGGCGACGCCCGCATCACGAATCCAGACCTCAAGTTCAACCAGACCGGCTTCTCGCTGGGGGGGCCGATTATCCAGAACAAACTGTTCTTCTTCACCAACGCCGAGCGCACCCGCCGCGACGACCCGGCCCTCACCTTCCGCCCCGCCACCAGCGCCGCCGAAGCCCAGCAGGCCCTCAACGGCCAGGCTTCCGGCGTGAGCCGGGTGCTGGAGTCGGACCTGATGGCCATTCGTCAGCGCCTGATTGATGTGTACGGCTACGACCCGGGCCAGTACCGCGACTACACCTACCGCACCAGCAGCGACAAATTTCTGGTGAAGCTCGACTGGAATATCAACCCCAAAAACACGTTCTCGCTACGCTATAACTACCTCAACAGCTACCGCGAGCAGGGCCCCCACCCCATTGCCATTGCCCCCTCCTCGCGGGTGCAGGGCGTGAACACGCTCCAGTATTCCAACTCGGGCTATACCATCAACAACAACCTCAACTCGGTGGTGGGCGAGCTGAACTCGCGCTTCGGCGAGAAATTCAGCAACAAGGCGCAGCTCAGCTTCTCGGCCTTCCGCGACTTCCGCGACCTGCCCGATGCCAAGCTGTTCCCGCAAATCGACATCACCAAAAACGGCACCACCTACGTGAGCGTGGGTACCGAGCAGTTTTCGGCCGAAAACCGGCTGGATCAGAACATCACCCAGTTTACCGACAACCTGAGCTACTTCGCCGGGGCCCACGTGCTCACAGCCGGCCTCACCTACGAGCGGTTCGATTTTGTGAATGCCTTCAACCTGCAACGTTTCGGCTATCCGTTCTTCGGTGGGCTGGACGTGGCGCGCTTCTTTGAGGTAACCGACCGCACCAACCCCGATTTCGTGGACCTGAACGGCATTGCCACGGCTGGCGGCCAGGCCCGCGTGAAGTCCGTGGACGTGAACGTGGCCCAGTTGGGGTTGTATGTGCAGGATGAGTGGACGGTAACGCCGGCCTTCAAGCTGACGCTGGGCGTGCGGGCCGACATACCGATTTATAACACCGACGTGCCCCAGAACCAGCAGATTGCCACCGCCCCCCTGCTCGACGCCGATGGCAACCCGGCCCAGGTAGACGTAACGCGCTTCCCGAAGGCTACGCCCCTCTGGTCGCCGCGCCTGGGCTTCAACTACTCGGTAGAGGGCGACTACACCACCCAGATCCGGGGCGGTACGGGCATTTTCACCGGCCGGATTCCCTTCGTCTGGATCAGCAACCAGGCCTCCAACTCGCAGTTTGACCCCGGCTACACGTTCCAGATTAACGGCACGAGCCGCGACTTCAAGTTTCCGCAGGTGTGGCGCTCCAACCTCGCCCTCGACCAGGAGCTGCCTGGTGGCGTGGTGGCTACCCTGGAAGGCATCTACACCAAGGATATGAACGCGGCCATTCACCGCAACTACAACCTGGTAACGCCCACCGACCGCGCCGGCGGCGCCGATGACCGCCTGATTTACCCGGCCGCCGGCCCCCGCATCACGCCCGGCTTCACCGGCCCCAATGGCCAGTTCAGCTTCCTCGACGCGGGCGTCATCGTGCTCGAAAACACCCGAAAGGGTTATCAGTACTCCCTCACGGGCCAGCTCAAGAAGGATTTCAGCAACGGCCTGTACCTGATGACGGCCTACACCTACTCGCGGGCCAAGGACGTGACGTCGAACCCCGGCGAAATTGCCGCCGATGCCTTCCAGCGCAACCCCGTGGTGGGTAACGCCAACAACCCCCAACTGGCGTACAGCGACTTCGGCCTCCAGAACCGCGTTATTGGGGCGGCCGGCAAGCGCTTTGCCTACGCCGATGAAAAACTGGCTACCACCATCAGCTTCTTCTTCGAGGCGGCCCAGGGCAACCGCTTTACCTACACCTACGCCGGCGACATGAACCGCGACGGTATCTTCGGCAACGACCTGGCCTTCGTACCCGCTTCCCAGGACCAGATTCGGCTGGTGAGTTACACCAACGCCGCCGGCACCGTGGTTTCAGCCGACCAGCAGTGGCAGCAGCTCAACGCCTACATCGGCCAAGACAAGTACCTGAGCACCCGCCGGGACCAGTACGCCGAGCGCAACGGCAACCTGAGCCCCTGGTACACCCAGCTCGACATGAAGCTGCTCCAGGATTTCTCCCTCATGGCGGGCGAGAAGAAGCACACCTTCCAGATCAGCTTCGACATTCAGAACCTGGGCAACCTGCTCAACTCCGACTGGGGCGTGCGCCAGACGGTGGCCAACAACCGGCCCATCGAGTTCGTGGGCTACCAGGGCACGGTGCCTACCTACCAGTTCCGGGGCGGTAACCAAACGTTCGTCAACAACACCGACCTCAACAGCCGCTGGCGCGCCCAGCTGGGCCTGCGCTACATCCTGGACTAGCTATTCTGGCTGTTAGCCGTTGGCCATTAGCTGATAGCTTGTCTCCATCAAAAAGCCCCGAAGCAAGCTGCTTCGGGGCTTTTTGATAGGTAAATACCCTGTCATTCCGACGAAGGAGGAATCTGGGTTAACGCCACTGAACGGTTTTGTTCGGTAGCGTTAACCCAGATTCCTCCTTCGTCGGAATGACAGGGCTTTTAGCGTCTACTTCTCGTTCGCGGCCCAGGTGTCCATTTTGCGCTCCAGCACGGCCAGGGGCATCACGCCGTCGTGCAGTAGCTCGTCGTGGAAATCGCTCAGGTTGAAGTGGGCGCGGTTCTGGCCGGCGTACTCCTCGCGCAGGCGGTTGGTGTTGCCGCCCAGCTGCTGCTCGTACTTCTGGCGCAGCTCCCTTATTTTGAGGGCTCCAATTTTGTAGCTCAGGGCCTGGCCCGGAATGGCCATATAGCGCTCAATTTCGGCCGTAGCTCCTTCCTCACTGATGGCTTCGTTGGCCATCATGTACCGGATGGCTTCCTCGCGGCTCATGTTTTTGGTGTGCATGGCCACATCTACCACCAGGCGCACGGCGCGGTGCATTTCGTCGCCGAGGGCACCCATGTACTGGTAGGGGTCGGTGTAGAGGCCCAGCTCCTTGCCCAGGCTTTCGGAGTAGAGTGCCCAGCCTTCGCCCATGGCCCCGTACCAGGCAAAGCGCCGGAACTTGGGCAGATCGGTGTTTTCCTGCTGCAAGGAAATCTGGTAGTGGTGGCCCGGAATGGCCTCGTGCAGGAACAACGACTCCATGCCCGAGGTCACGTTGAACGTGGTGGCGTCCAGAATCGGGAGGTAGAACACACCGGGGCGGGAGCCGTCGGGGCTGCCCTGGTTGTACTCGGCCGAGGCGGAGGCGGCCCGGAAGTCCTCGGTCTGGCGGATTTCGAACGGCGTTTTGGGCGTGCGGCCGAACATCGTTTTCAGGTTGGGCTGCATTTTGGCCTGAATGGCCCGGAAAGCGTCCAGCACCTCGGCGGGCGTTTTGTAGGGCATCAGCTTGGGGTCGGTTTTGAGGCTCTCGAAGAAGGCCTTCAAGCTCCCCTTGAAGCCTACCTCCCGCTTCACCTGCTCCATCTCCTGCCGGATGCGGGCCACTTCCTGGCGGCCGGTCTGGTAGATTTCCTCCGGCGTTTTGTCGGTAGTCGTCCACGTTTTCACGTAGTACTTGTACAGCCCAGCCCCGCCCGGAATACCCGCAATGCCGGTGCTGGTGCGCGCTTTGGGCAGGTACTCGGTTTCGAGGAAGTCGCCCAGTTTTTTGTAGGCGGGTACCAGCTCCGTGAGGATAGCTTCCTGATACGCCTTGGTGAGACGCTCCTTGTCGGCGGCAGCCAGGCCGGCAGGCAGCTTCGTGATGGGGCCGTAGAACAGGCTTTTGGTGGCGTCGGTGGTTTGCATGGCCCGCATCTGCGGAATCATTTTTACCACCAGCGCCCGGGGCAGCACCACGCCGGCCGCCATACCCTGGCGGAAATTGCTGATGGCCGTATCGGCCCACACCGAAAACCCGCGCACGCGGCCCAGCCAGTTGTCGTAATCCTGGGCCGTTTTGAAGGGCTGCACGCCCTCGCCCGAGCCGTATTGGCCCATGCTGATGGGCAGGCCCCAGAACTGCTGGAAGGGCATCATCCAGGTGTTGAGCTTCAGCCCTTCGAGCTTGTTTTGGAGGTCGTACTCGAAGATATCGTAGCTGGTTTTGTCGTTGGCCGAGAGCTCCTCGCGCTTGAATTTGTGCAGGCCGTCGAGGTACTTCTGGTAGAAGCCGCGCAGCTGCTCGCGGAAGGCGCGGGTGCCGTCGTTGGGCAGTTGGTCGTTGAAGCGGTTGTCGCCCTGGGTGGTGGCTTCGAGCGGGAACAGGCGGGCGTTTTCCTCCCAGTAGTACTCGAAAAGCGTTTTTAGCTCCTTCACGTTGGTCAGGTTCGGCACGGTGTAGGCGGCGGCATTGTCGTCGGCTGGTTTTTGCTGGTTGCAGCCCGCCAGCAGCGCGCCGGCCAGGAGAGCGGGAAGGAGAAGTTTCTTCATCAGATCACGGATTAGCGCGGATTTTAACGGATTTCACGGATTTTGTGAACGGACCTTGGGCAAGGTTCAAGGTTTCACGAAAGGTAAGCAGAACTGTTCTTCCCCACCTTGCATAAGCGCGGAAGTCAACCTTTACGGGGCAGTTGGGTTATAGCTGCTTATCCAACTAAACTCTCTCCTCATGGAAAATCTAACCGGCAAAACCGCCCTCGTTACGGGCGCGGGTAAAGGCATCGGGCGCGCTATTGCCGTGGCCCTGGCCCAGGAAGGCGTACGCGTGGCCCTGCTGGCCCGCACCGAAAAAGACCTGCAAGCCGTAGCCCAGGAAATAAAGAAACTCGGTGGCCCTGCCGCCGTGGTAGTAGTGGCCGACGTAGCCGACCGCGCCGACGTGGAGAAGGCCGTGAGCACCGCCCTCGGCGAGCTGAGCACCATTGATATTCTCATCAACAACGCCGGCATCGGCACCTTCGCCAAAATCCTGGACATGGAGCCGGCCGAATGGGAGAAAATCATTCAGGTGAACCTGCTGGGCGCGTATTACACCACCCGCGCCGTGCTTCCCCAGATGGTGGAGCGCCAGACCGGCGACATCATCAACGTGGCTTCCACGGCCGGCCTGCGGGCCTCGGCGGGCGGCAGCGCCTACAGTGCCTCCAAGTTCGCGCTGCTCGGCTTCACCGAGTCGCTGATGCAGGAGGTGCGCAAGCAGAACATCCGCGTGTCGGCCCTCACGCCCAGCACCGTAGCCACCGAGCTGGCCACCAGCAACAACCTCACCGACGGCAACCCCGACAAAGTGATGCAGCCCGAGGACCTGGCCGAAATCGTCATCAGCCAGCTCAAGCTCAACCGCCGCATCTTCATCAAGGAAGCCAGCATGTGGAGCACGAATCCCTAGCGAAGGGAGTTAAAAACTGGCTGCCATCCTGACGAAGGAAGGATCTTATTACGTTCGAACGAGTCGTTATTAATGGCCGTTCAGGCGTGATAAGATCCTTCCTTCGTCAGGATGACAGCCCGTCAATTCTTTTTCACCCTTTCCAGCACCAGCTGGTTCATGGGGTTGGGCGTGAGGCCTTGCACGTTGTTCTGGGTAAGGCGCACCACTTCATCATAATATACGCTGATGACCGGGCATTCTTCCACCACGAGGCGGTCCATCTGCTGGTAAAGGGCGTAGCGTTTGGCGTCGTTCTGCTCCAGCTTGGCCCGCTGGTAGAGCTGGTCGTAGGCGGGGCTTTGGAAGTGGGTTTTGTTGGGGCCGGCGGGCGCAAAGTTGGGGCTGTAGAACAGGGCCAGGTAGTTTTCGGCGTCGGGGTAGTCGCCGAGCCAGCTGCGGGTGAAGAAGGCGGCGCGGCCGTTGTCGATCAGCTCGCCGTGGGCCGCGCCCTGGTTCACGTCAATATCAACCTGCACGCCCACCTCGGCCCACTTTTTCTGGTAGTACTCGCAGTATTCCTTGGTTTCGGCCACCGTGTTCAGGCGCAGGCGCAACGGCTTGCCGGGGCCGTAACCGGCTTCTTTCAGCAGCTGCCGGGCCTTGGCGGGTTGGTAGGAGTAGCCGGGCACCTTGGCGGCACTGAACGAGGGCAGCGAGGCCGGTACGAACCCTGACAGGCCGGGCTGGCCCACGTCATTGAGGAAGTAGGCCAGAAACTCCGCCTTATTGAGGGCGTAGTTGAGGGCCTGGCGCACCCGCTTATCCTGCAAGGCGCGGCCGGTTTCGAGGTTGTCGCCGCGCAGGTTGCGCAGGTCCTGCTGCATGCCGATGTATTCGGTATTGAGGTAAGGCACCTTCTGAATCCGGAACTTGCCCCGGAAATCCTCCCGGATGCTGCCATCAGGGTACATGATCAAGTCGCGGGAACCGCTCCGGATGCCGCTCAGAAAGTCGAGCTTGCCCTGCATGAAGGTCAGGAACTCCGTTTTGCGGTCCTGGATAAAGGTAATCTGCACCGCGTCGAGGTAGGGCAGCCGTTTTCCCTGCGCGTCCTGCTTCCAATAGGTGGGGTTGCGGTGGTAAATGATGGCGTTGCCCTCGTCCCATTCCCTGAACTGGAACGGGCCGGTGCCCACCGGGTGGGCCCTAAAATCCTTGCCCCACTTTTCCACCGCCTCGTGGGGCACCACGTAGGCGTAAGGCATGGTAAGAATGCCCAGAAACGGAATAAACGGCTCCTTGAGGTGAATGCGCAGCGTGGAGTCGTTTACGGCCACGAAGCAGGTATCCGACGGCTCGCCCCCGGCCTGTTCCAGCACTTTGCCCCGGAAAATCCAGCCGCCGGGGCTGGCCGTGGCCCCATCGAGCAGGCGCTTAAAGGAGTACACAAAATCCTGGGCCACCACGCGCCGGCCCTGGCCGCCGGCAAACACGGCGTTGTCGTGAAAGCGCACATCGGGCCGTAGCCAGAACGTGTAGGTGGTGCCGTCGGGCGATACGTGGTAGCGCCGGGCCACGCTCGGGCCGGGGCGCAGGCTGTCGTCGAGTTCCACCAACCCGTTGTAGAGCTGGGTGGTGGCCCAGATGTTGGCCTGGTTGCGGGCGAAGGCCGGGTCGAGGGAAGTCAGGCTTTCGGGCTGATTGTAGCGGAACACCCGGCGGGCATCGGTGGCGGGCGTCTGCTCGGTGCAGGCGCTCAGCGCGAGCAGCAGAAACGGGGCAAAACCGGCGGCGCGGCGCGAAAACGGGAGCAGGGGAACCATGAAACAGTGTATATTTGCAAAGGTATCCCATCCTGGGTTGGCGGCCACCCTGCCGCTTTGCTTACCGTTCCTTCTATGAATCTGACCTACTACGGGCACTCCTGCTTCCTCCTGGAAACCGGGGGCAGCCACGTTCTTTTCGACCCCTTCATCCGCCCCAACCCGTTGGCCAAGGACGTGGCAGTCGATAAAATCGAAGCGGATTACATCTTCCTCAGCCACGGCCACGGCGACCATGTGGCCGACGTGGAGGAAATCGGCAACCGGACCGGCGCGCAGCTGCTGGGCATGTTTGAAGTGCTGGCCTGGTTTGAAGCCAAGGGCCTGAAAGCCGACCTGAAAATGAACATCGGCGGCACCGTGGAACTCCCTTTCGGCACCGTGCAACTGGTGGCCGCCGCCCACTCCAGCTCCCTGCCCGACGGCTCCTACGGCGGGCTGGCCGCCGGTTTCGTGATCAAGGCAGAAGGCAAAACCTTCTACTTCGCCGGCGACACGGCCCTGACCTACGACATGAAGCTCATCGGCGAGCAGCACCAGCTCGACTTCGCCATCCTGCCCGTGGGCGACCACTTCACGATGGGCGTGGACGATGCGCTGACGGCCGCCACCTGGGTGGGCGCCACCAAAGTCATCGGCATGCACTTCGACACCTTCCCTCCCATCAGCATCAACCACGACGAAGCCCGGGCTAAAGCCCAGGCCGCCGGCAAGGAGCTGGTGCTGCTGAAAGTAGGCGAAACGATTTCTTTCTGAGTTGTCAGTTGCCAGTTGCCGGTTGTCAGTCTTCGGAATGCAGCCAGCACTACCTGGCAACTGGTAACTGACAACTGACAACTGACTCATGGGCAAAATTATTGCGGTAGCGAACCAGAAGGGCGGCGTGGGCAAAACCACCTCCTCGATCAACCTGGCAGCCTCCCTGGCGGCGCTGGAGTATCGGACCCTGCTCGTGGACGCCGACCCCCAGGCCAACGCCACTTCCGGCGTGGGTTTCGACCCGAAGGACATTGAAAACAGCATCTACGAGTGCATGGTGGACGGCATCAACGCCCAGGACATCATCATTCAGACCAACATTCTGCCCCACCTCGACCTGATGCCCTCCCACATTGATTTGGTGGGGGCCGAGGTGGAGATGATTAACCTGCCCAACCGGGAGGAGAAGATGAAGGACGCCCTGCGCCCGCTGGCCGACCTCTACGACTTCATCATCATCGACTGCTCGCCTTCGCTGGGCCTGATTACGGTGAACGCCCTCACGGCTGCCCACTCGGTTATCATTCCGGTGCAGTGCGAGTATTTCGCTCTCGAAGGCTTAGGCAAGCTGCTCAACACGGTCAAAATCATCCAGAGCCGCCTCAACGAGGAACTCGAAATTGAGGGCATCCTGCTCACGATGTACGACGTGCGCCTGCGCCTGAGCAACCAGGTGGTGGAGGAAGTAAAGCTCCATTTCCAGCAGCTGGTGTTCGACACCATTATCCCGCGCAACGTGAAGCTGAGCGAGTCGCCGAGCTTTGGCATTCCCGTTATCCTGCACGACGCCGAGAGCAAGGGCAGCATCAGCTACCTGAACCTGGCCCGCGAAATCGTGGAGAAGAACATCGAAGCCACCGACGAGCCCGAACAGGCCCGCGAAGACACGGCAGGATTCGCCGGAGAAGGCAAGTAGCTTATAGTCTGCCAGAAACTGTCATTCCGACGAAGGAGGAATCTGGGTCAGGTCGTTGAACTGTCTGTTCGCTGACGTTGACCCAGATCCCTCCTTCGTCGGAATGACAGTTTCTGGCCTTGTGTTTCACGATTTTTCGCAGGGCGTGGAACATTTTCTCGTCGCCATCCCGCGCGTTTGTGTATTTTTGATTTCCGCTTTGGCTCCGTGCTATTGGGTGAAGGCGGCTTGCAGGTATGACTGAAAAAACCGAAGAGAAGAATACGCCGGCTGCGGCTCCCAAGCGCCGGGTGGGCGGGTTGGGGCGGGGCCTGAACGCGTTGATTGAAGGCAGCTACGAGAAGAAGAGCGAGCGGCTGGGCCTGGTGCCCCACCCCGTGAACTCCGTGGGCCTGATTCCGGTGGGCCAGATTCAGGCCAACCCCTACCAGCCCCGCACCCACTTCGACCAGGATGCCCTCCAGGACCTGGCCGAAAGCATCCGCGTACAGGGCATCATCCAGCCCGTTACGCTGCGCCAGACTGGCACCAACTCCTACCAGCTCATCAGCGGGGAGCGGCGCTTGCAGGCGTCCAAGCTCGCGGGCCTCGATGCCATTCCGGCCTACATCCGCAAGGCCGACGACCAGCAGATGCTGGAAATGGCCCTGATTGAGAACATCCAGCGCGAGAACCTCAACGCCATCGAAATTGCCCTCAGCTACCAGCGCCTGGTGAGCGAGTGCAACCTCAAGCAGGAAGAGCTGGGCGACCGGGTGGGCAAAAACCGCTCGACAGTGACCAACTACCTGCGCCTGCTCAAGCTCCCGCCCGATATCCAGATTGGCCTGCGCGACACGGTTATCAGCATGGGCCACGCCCGCGCCCTGATCAGCATTGAGAGCATGGACCAGCAGCTGGCCCTGTTCCGCCGCATTGTAGACGAGGACCTCTCGGTGCGCAAGGTGGAGCAGCTCGTGCGCAGCGGCGCCGGCCACGCCGCCCCGGATGCCGAGAAGAAAACTACCCAGCCCGCCGAACCGGCCGTACCGGTAGCCGAAATCAAGCGTACCGAGCGCCACCTCTCGGAGCGGTTCGGGAGCCGGGTGCTGGTAAAGCCCGGGCCCCAGGGCCGGGGCGAAATCAAAATTGCCTTCGACTCGGTGGAGGACATGCAGCGTATCCTGCATATTCTGCACCCGGCTTAACCCCCACGGCGAAGGGCGGACCTGGTTCCACCCTTTGTTGCCTTTTAATACGCGCTTGGTATACTAGCCGACCAGTAGTAGCCGTTGAACAATAGCCAGACCGCCCCGGCCTGATTTCAATTGCTGTCCGGGATTTGCTTTTCGCCAACTGCTTCATCCGTATGCTCCACTTTCGCTCTTTTTCGGCCCTTCGCTGTTCGCTGCTGCTGGGCACGCTGCTGGCGCTGCCCCAGGCAGGCCACGCCCAGGTAGTCACGGCCGGGTCCGACTCGGTGCGGGTGGCCGCCAAACCCGTGGCCGACTCCACCCGCCGCACCGAGCGCCTGTTCGGGCGGCCCGTTACCCGGCCCCAGAAGGCGGCCCTGCTGGCCCTGATGCTGCCCGGCGCGGGTCAGATTTACAACCGCCGCTACTGGAAGCTGCCGCTGGTGTACGGCGGGTTGGGCGGCGTGGGCTACGGCCTGTTCTTCTACCAGTCGCGCTACAAGGAATACGTGCAGGGCAAGGCTGATTTGCTGGCCGGCAAGCAAATCAGCGAGCTGTCCGGGGCGAATGTGGTCCAGGAATCCAGCCCTATTAATGTGCAGCGCGGCATCGTGTTCTACCGCCGCAACCGCGACACGTTCATTGCCTACACGGCCCTGGTCTACGGCGTGACCATCCTGGATGCGCTGGTGGATGCCCACCTGCGCGACTTCGACATCAGCGACGACCTGGGCCTGCGCCTCGAACCAGCCCTGCTGCCCACCCAAACCATTGCCCCCCGGGCCGGGCTGGCCCTTACTCTGTACCTGAAATAATACGTTGGCGCGAGCCGGCCCAATGCCTCCGGGCGGCCGGCCGGTGCCAATGCGCGTTCTGAAATTCTGCTTTCCATGAAGATTCTCCTGATCGGCTACGGCAAAATGGGCCGGGCTATCCAGGCCCAGGCCATTGCCCGGGGCCACCAGATTGCCGGCATCATCGACCCGGCCCGGCCCGAAACCCGCATCACCGATTTCTCGCCCGCCGAAGTGGACGTGGCCATCGAGTTCACCCACCCCGACGCAGCTTTCCAGAACGTGACCGACTGCCTGCAACAGGGCTTGCCGGTGGTGTGCGGTTCTACGGGCTGGCTCCATCACTTCGCCGAGGCTAAGGCCCTGAGCCAGCAGACCGGCACGCCCCTGTTCTACGCCTCCAACTATAGCGTGGGCGTGAACCTGTTCTTCCACTTCAACGAGTACATGGCGGCCAAAATGCACCAGTTCGGCGGCTACGACGTGCAGGTGCGCGAAATTCATCACACCCAGAAGGTGGACCAGCCCAGCGGCACGGCCCTCACCACGGCCGAAGGCATTCTGCGCCACTTCCCCGGCAAAACCCGCTGGCGCAACGATGCCGCCACCGAAGCCCACGAGCTGGCCGTTATTTCGGAGCGCGAGGGCGCCGTCATCGGCACCCACATCGTAACCTACTCCTCCCCCGCCGATACCATCGAGCTCAAGCACGAGGCCCACACCCGCGAAGGGTTCGTGCAGGGTGCGCTGCTGGCCGCCGAGTGGCTCCCGGGCCGGCAGGGCGTGTTCGGCATGAAGGATTTGCTGGGGTTATAAGTTGGTAAGTGTACTGGTCGGCAGGGCAGAATGTGCATCGCCTCCTCATCGGAAAGCAGGTGAATCATTCTCCCTTCTTTAGCAGCCTAACTTTTTAACTTTCTACCTTCCCGACTTTCTAACTGATACATCATGGCAGTACAATCCTGGGAGAAATACCTCGAACAGAATCCATCGGCTCCGGTACCCCCCGGGCAGGTGTCCAAGAAGCGTAAAAGCCCCGTCCGGGAGTGGGGCGACGCCATCCTGTTCGCGGTGGTGGCCGCCACGCTCATCCGCTGGGCTACGTTTGAGGCCTACACCATTCCTACACCCAGCATGGAGCACACCCTGCTGGTGGGCGACTACCTGTTCGTGAGCAAGCTGCACTACGGCCCGCGCACGCCCCAGACGCCTTTACAGGTACCCCTGACCCACCAGACGGTGTGGGGCACCAGCCTTAAAAGCTACTCCGAGCTGATTCAGCTACCCAGCTACCGGCTGCCCGGCTTTTCGGAGGTGAAGAACAACGACGTGGTGGTGTTCAACGTGCCCTTCGAGGCCGAGCACCCCGCCGACCTGCGCACCAACTACATTAAGCGCTGCATCGGTATTGCCGGCGACGTGCTGGAGGTGCGTCAGGGCCAGGTGTTCATCAACGGGAAGCCCGCCAAAAACTTCCCCGAGATGCAGAGCAGCTACTTTCTGCAAGTCCCCGAGTCGAACGACGACCTGCTGGCCGCGTTCAAGAGCCACGGCGTGGTAGAGTACGGCGTGCCCGAGGGCCTGCCCTATCAGATGGATACCGAGCAGTACGGCCGCGGTTTTGAGGTGAGCATGACCCGCGCCGCCTACGACTACTTCAAGCAGCAGTCCTACGTGAAGGGCATCATCGACCTGAAAACACCCATCGGCCAGAAGGAGCGCCAGGAGGTATTCCCCAACAACCCCGACTACCCGTACAGCCAACCTCTCCAGAACCCGCCCTTCCCCACCTGGAACAAGGACAACTACGGCCCGCTCCAGATTCCGAAGGAAGGCCAGACGGTGCAGCTCACGCCCCAGAATTCACCCCAGTACCAGAAAATCATTCTGCGCTACGAGCACAACGAGGGCATGAGCGTGGACGCCAGCGGGCAGATTCTGCAGAACGGCCAGCCTCTCACGAGCTATACCTTCAAGCAGAACTACTACTTCATGATGGGCGACAACCGCCATAACTCCCTCGATTCGCGCTTCTGGGGCTTCGTACCCGCCGACCATATCGTGGGCAAGGCCGTGCTCATCTGGCTCTCCGTAGACCCCAACGCCGACTTCATCCACCGCATCCGCTGGAACCGCCTCTTCAACTTGGTCGACTAGGATCACAGATGTTGCTGATGAAAGGGATGACGTTCGGTAGCAGATGAGCGCGTTTCATTACCGATGATCTAAAAAGAGAAAAGCCATTCTACCCGAATGGCTTTTCTCTTTTTAGATAGATATTCTCATCCGTCCTGGCGGCCGTTGAACGTCATCCCTTTCATCTGCAACATCAGCAACATCTGTGATCCATGTGTGATCTATCTACCAGTGAATCGGCTGCTCGCCGTGCTGTTGCAGGTAGTCGTTGGTCTGGCTGAAGGGGCGGCTGCCGAAGAAGCCCCGGTCGGCGGCGTAGGGCGAGGGGTGGGCCGCCTTGAGCACAAGGTGCTTGTGGGCATCAATGATTTCGCCTTTTTTCTGGGCGGAGGCCCCCCAAAGAATGAACACAACGTGCTCCTTCTCATCGGAAATATGCTGGATGACGGCATCCGTGAACTGCTCCCAGCCTTTCTTCTGGTGGCTGGCGGGCTCCTTGGCCCGCACCGTGAGCGTGGCGTTGAGCAGCAGCACCCCTTGCTCGGCCCAGCGGTCGAGGTTGCCGTTGGCAGCGGGCGGCGTGGCGGGCAAATCGGCCTGCAACTCCTTGAAAATATTCTGGAGCGAAGGTGGGGTGCGCACGCCTTCGGCCACCGAAAAACTCAGGCCGTGGGCCTGGCCCGGGCCGTGGTAGGGGTCCTGGCCCAAAATCACTACCTTAAGCTTACTGAAGGGGCAGGCATCGAAGGCGTGGAAGATCTGGGGGCCGGGCGGGTACACCGCCGCCGTGGCATATTCGCCCTTCACAAAGGCAATCAGGTGCTGGAAGTAGGGCTTTTCAAACTCGGGCGCCAACGCACGACGCCAGCTTTCTTCTATCTTTACCGACATAGGGGCAACAATTATTTTTTCGGTTTCCTGCGCCAATCCTTGCTTGGCTACCGTAGATAAACCAATTTCCGGCCTGCGCTGTTAGCTTTTTTCTTCTCTGGAACTCAGCTGTTATGAATACCACCACCACTCAGGGCGTAACCGTTAGTGTTACCACCAATTACCTGCCCGATTATTCCAGCCCGGGTCAGGAGCATTACGTTTTCGCCTACAAAATCGATATCCGCAACAACAGCGAATATACGGTGAAGCTACTGCGCCGCCACTGGTTTATCTACGATGCCAACGGCGTGGTGCGGGAAGTGGAGGGCGAGGGCATTGTGGGCCAGCAACCCACCCTGGAGCCCGGCGAATCGCACCAGTACGTGTCGGGCTGCAACCTGAAATCGGGCCTGGGCAAGATGCGCGGAACCTACCAGATGGAGCGCCTGATGGATGGCAGCGAGTTCACCGTCGAAATCCCGGAGTTTACGCTGGTAGTGCCCTACCGGCTCAACTAACCGTTTTTTTCCTCAGCTCCCAGATCAGCCGCTCCTTCGGGGGCGGCTTTTTTATGCCATTGAAAACGGCTCGCGGCCTGCCGCGCAATCCCGGGGCCATTTTCGCATTCCGTATACAGACCTCATCCGGGGAGGAAGCGTGTATACCTGCCCTAGTATACACGCTTCCTCCCCGGATGAGGTCTGTATACTAGGGTAGGTATACACGAGTCGTCCTTAGATGAAGAGTGTATACCAAACACAACTGGCAGCGGGTTGCCCGCGTCGGGTGAGGCTTTGCGACGGGAGGACGGGCATTCTGGCCGGCGCGAAGTAGCTTTGCTCACCTGCTTACTTTACCGGGGCAACGCCCCACTTTGCCCTACTGCGTCTTGCTTTTCCAAATCCTCAGCTTCCTGCGGTTTCTGCTGCGCTCCGGCAACGCCCACGGGCTGCATTCGCCCTTCGTGTTCGGGCTCTACACCCACGTCATCAACCACGCTGGCACGTTTGCGGCCAACACGCGCGTGGAAACACGCCGCACCGAGTTGCTGGCCGACTCTACCGCCATTGCGGTGCGCGACTTCGGGGCAGGCTCGCACACCGGGGCGGGCCGCACGCGCCGCCTGCGCGACATTGCCCGCACTGCTGCCAAACCGCCAAGGCTGGCGCAGCTGCTGTTCCGGCTCGTCAACCACTTTCAGCCGGGCACAGTGGTGGAGTTGGGCACGTCGCTGGGCCTCACCACGGCCTACCTGGCCGCGGCCAACTCCCAGGCCCGGGTGCTCACTTTTGAAGGGTGCCCGGCCACGGCGGCCGTAGCCCGCCAGACCTTCCAGGCAGTGGGCATACACAACGTAACGCTCATCGAAGGCAACCTCGACGACACCCTCACTCCCACCCTGGCCGCGCTGCCCGCCCCCGTCGATTTTGCCTTCTTCGACGGCAACCACCGCTACGAGCCCACCCTGCGCTACTTCGAGCAGTTGAACCGCCACCGCACCGACCACAGCGTGTTCGTACTCGACGACATCCACTGGTCGGCGGACATGGAACGGGCCTGGGCCACCATCCAGCAGCACCCCGACGTGACGCTGACTATCGACTTGTTTTACATCGGCCTGGTCTTCTTCCGCCCCAACCAGCCCAAGCAGCATTTCGCGCTGCGCTTCGATAATCTGCTGGATAAGCTCCTGGAGCAAACCCGGGCATTCGGGGCGTAGTTTTTGGTTGTCAGTTGTCAGTTGTCAGTTGTCAGTTGTCAGTAAAAGAACGTCATCCTGAACGGAGCGAAGGATCCTCTCAAGTCAGCACGAATCGTTATTACGGTCGTTCCAACGTGAAAAGATCCTTCGCTCCGCTCAGGATGACGTTCTGTTACTGGCAACTGACAACCAGCAACTGAAAACTCAACGCACTGCTTCCCGCACGCGGGTCAGCTTTACCAGCAGGTCTTCCAGCTGGTCCAGGACCAGCATATTGGCCCCGTCGGATTTGGCGGTGGCCGGCGTGGGGTGGGTTTCGATGAACAGGCCGTCGGCCCCCACGGCAATGGCGGCTTTGGCAATAGTTTCGATGAGCGCCGGCTGGCCGCCCGTCACGCCGCTGCTCTGGTTGGGGCGTTGCAGCGAGTGGGTTACGTCCATCACTACCGGTACGCCGAAGGCGCGCATAGCGGGCAGGTTGCGGAAGTCCACCACCAGGTCAGAGTAGCCGAAGGAGTTGCCCCGGTCGGTCAGCAGCACGTGCTCGTTGCCCGACTGCCGGATTTTGTCCACTGCGAACTGCATGGATTCGCCGTTCAGAAACTGTCCTTTCTTCACGTTGACGACCTTGCCGGTTTGGGCAGCCGCAATGAGCAAATCGGTCTGCCGGCACAGAAAGGCCGGAATCTGGAGCACGTCTACGTACTCGGCTGCCATAGCCGCTTCGCCCGATTCGTGGATGTCGGTGACGGTGGGCACCCCGATTTCGCGGCTCACTTTCTGGAGGATGCGCAGGGCCTTCTCGTCGCCGATGCCGGTGTAGGAATCGAGGCGGGAGCGGTTGGCCTTGCGGTAGGAGCCTTTGAAGATGAAGGGAATCTGGAGCTTGTCGGTGATATGCTGGACCCGCTCGGCGATACGCAGGGCCATGTCTTCACCTTCAATCACGCAGGGGCCGGCCATCAGAAAAAACTGGCCGGAGTTGGTGTTGCGGAAGTGCGGCAGCACGTTGGCTAAGGCTTCAATCATGGTGGTTGGGGGCTTGGGGACTTGGGCTGGGAAACGGTTTTGTCATCCTGAGCTTACGAAGGATCCTCTCACGCCGGAACAGTCCTATCAACGACTCGTTTTGACGTGAAACCACGGTCCTTCGCCAGCTCAGGATGACGGTTCTTTCTTATTCATCACCGTCTATCAGCGGCTTGCGTTTCAAACAGATAAAAAGCTCCTTACCCTGGCGGGGCTTAAGGGAGTTGGTGGCGGTTTCGAAGTGTTGGACGTCGAAGTAAGGGGCGAAATACGCCTCGTACTCCGGGCGGCTGCCCCCGAAGGGCGGGCCGGCCTTCTCAAATTCGGTGTCGAAGAGCAGGCCCATGAGCGTACCGCCGGGCCGGAGCAGGCCAGCAGCCTGCCGGGCGTAGGCGGGCCGCAGGGCCGGGTCGAGGGCGCAGAAAAACGTTTGTTCGACCAGCAAATCGAAAGCGGGCGTGGGCTGGAGGGCAAAAAAATCGGTGCGCAGCAAGTGTTCCGCCGGAAAATCGGGCACGCGCCGGGCCAGGGCTTCAAGGGGCGCGGGGGCCAGGTCGGCGACCCACACGTTGGGCCAGCCGGCAGCGTGCAGATACTCAGCCTCGTAGGCGTTGCCGGCCCCGGGAATCAGAATCCGACGGGCATCGGGCTTACCCAACTGGGCAAAATATTCGCGCAGGGGCGGCGTTATGGCGCCCGCATCCCAGCCGGTTTGGCCGCTTACGTAGCGCTGCTGCCAGTAAGCAGCATCAAAAGGCAAATCCGGGGGCATATCGTGGCAGGGTTGTACCTTCGGCGCTTGCCGGGGTAAGGAACTCCGTTATTTTTGTCTCAAAGGTAGTACCTGCGCCCGGACTCTCCGGGCTTCACTTAACCCCTCTCGACTATGGAACAAGATCAGAGCCCCGAGCCGAAGAACAACAACCGCGTCCTGCTGATTGTGGCCCTCATTCTGGTGCTGTTGGGCATCAATGGGTTCCTGTTCTACATGAACCAGCAAAAGACCAAACAGAACGAGCAGCTCCAGGCCGATGTCGTCACCAAAGATGCCAAACTCGAAGACCAGATCAAGCAGTACGAAGCCCTGAAGGCTGATTACGAGCGCCAGAGTCAGGAAGTGCAGGGCATGGGCCTGGCCAACGATTCGCTGGTAGCCAAGCTGGCCCAGATCAACTCCGACCTGCTGAAACTGCGCTCCTTCCGGGCCAGCAGCTTCAGCGTAGCCGAGCAGCGCCGCTTCAAGCAGCGCGCCGCCAGCTTCGAGGTGCAGCTGCGCAAGAAGGACGAAGAAATTTCCCAGCTCAAGGCTGATAACGAGGCGCTTTACACCGAAGCCACCACCCTTAAGGAGCGGCAAAACAAGCTTACCGATACCATTTCGTCGGTAGTGCGCTCCAACCGTGAGCTGATCGAAAAAGTAGCCGTGGCCTCGCGCCTGCAAGCCGAAAACATCCGCGTGGGCGTCGTCAACAGCCGCGACAAGGAGAAGGAGGACACCGACAATGAGTTCAAGGCCAAGCGGGTCGAGAAAATCAAAGTAACCTTTAACCTGGCCCGCAACGACGTTTCGCCGAAGGAAACCAAGGAAATCATGATGCGCCTGATCGAGCCCGACGGCGCGGCGCTCTACAACCTGAGCACCGGCGGTGGCACGTTCATGATTGAGGGCTCCGAGGCGTTCTACACGGCTAAGCAGGACCTCGTGTTCGACAATACGCGCCAGCCCGTGCAGTTCCTGTACGCCAAAGGCGCGCCCTACAAAACCGGCCTGCACACCGTGGAACTCTACGAAGGCGGCGTGATGATTGGCAAAACCACCTTCACCCTCAAATAAGGATCACGGATTAGCGCGGATTTTAACGGATTTCACGGATTTTGTAGCTGGGCCTAACGGCATCGTCTACTGCCACAAAAAAGCGAAAGGCCACCTCAGTTGAGGTGGCCTTTCGCTTTTTTAATAGGCTACAAAATCCGTGGAATCCGTGCTAATCCGTGATCTGGGCTTCAAAGTCGTCGAGCTTTTTCAGGGTGGCTTTGATGTCCTCGGTGAACATGGTGATGACGGAGCCGGGGCGGGCGGTAGCCAGCACATGGTCGATGGCCTCCATTTCGTTTTCGATGTAGGTGATGGGCACCTCCGGATCATCGAGGCGCAGGCCGCGCATCATGATTTCCCGGAGCTCTTCCGCTGTTTTACCGCGCAGGTCCTTGTCCTGGCGCAGAATCACTTCGTCGAACACCCGGCCAGCGATGCGCGAGAAGGCCAGCGTGTCTTCGTCGCGCCGGTCGCCCAGGCCCGAGATGATGCCCACTTTGTGGGTGGCCTCGGTCGCGTCGAGGAACTGGGCGAACTTCTCCATGCCGTGAGCATTGTGGGCGTAGTCCACGATTACCTCGAAGTTGGCAAACTTGTACACATTCATGCGGCCCGGTGTTTTGACTCCCGAGGGCACGAAGGTGCGCAGGGCCAGCTTGATATCGTCCTTGTCGAAACCGTAGCAGTAGCAGGCCAGCGCGGCGGCCATCGCGTTTTCGATGTTGAAGGTTGCCCGTCCCCCGAAGGTAATCGGGAACTCGGCGGCCCGGTCGATGCGCAGCTTGTAGCTGTTCTTATAAATGGTGATGTAGCCTTCCTCGTACACGGCGGCCAACCCGCCGTTTTCGGCGTGCTCCCGGATGCGGGGGCTGTGCTCGTTCATGCTGAACAGGGCCACCCGGCACTCCAGCTTTTCGCGCATGGCGTACACCAGGTCGTCGTCGGCATTGAGCACGGCCCAGCCGTTCTTGCGCACCGTGCGCGGCAGCACGCCCTTCACCGCGGCCATGTCCTCCACAGTATAAATATCGCGCATGCCCAGGTGGTCGGCAGCCACGTTGGTCACCACCGCTACGTCGCAGTTATGAAAGCCCAGGCCCGAGCGGAGCATCCCGCCGCGGGCCGTTTCCAGGACCGCAAAGTTCACGGTGGGGTCCTTGAGCACGAACTCGGCGCTCTGCCCACCCGTGCAGTCCCCGCTTTGCAGCTGGGTGCCCTGGATGTAGATGCCGTTGGTGGTGGTATAGCCTACCTTGAGGCCCTTCGAAGACACGATGTGGGCCACCAGCTGGGTAGTGGTGGTTTTGCCGTTGGTGCCCGTAATGGCAATAATCGGAACGCGGGCCTTGTTGCCGGCCGGAAACAGCATGTCGACTACCGGGGCGGCCACGTTGCGGGCCAGCCCTTCGGTGGGCGAAATGTGCATCCGGAAACCAGGGGCCGCATTCACTTCAATCACGGCCCCACGGGTTTCGTTGAGCGGAATGGCAATGTCGGAGGTCAGCAAATCAATCCCGCAGATGTCGAGGCCCACGATGCCGGCCACGCGCTCGGCCAGCAGCACGTTGTAGGGGTGCACCAGGTCAGTCACATCGGTGGCAGTGCCACCGGTGCTGATGTTGGCTGTGCTCTTGAGAAACAGCTCCTGCCCGGCCGGCAGCACCGAGTCCAGGGTCAGGTCCTGGGTTTTGAGTAAGTCCTGGGTGTGCTGGTCGGCCTTGATGCTGGTGAGCACCTTTTCGTGGCCCACGCCCCGGCGCGGGTCCCGGTTTACGTCCTCAATCAACTCCTGCACCGTGCTGGTGCCGTTGCCCCTGACGGCGGCGGGCGTGCGCTTGGCGGCGGCGATGAGCTTGCCGTTCACTACCAGCATGCGGTAATCGTAGCCGGCCACGAGCTGCTCCACAATCACGGCGCGGGAGTGTTTCTGGGCGGCTTTGAGGCCCTCCACGGCATCGTTCCAGTTGGTGATGCCGATGGTAGCGCCCCGGCCGTGGTTGCCGTCGAGGGGTTTGGTGACGATGGGAAAGCCCAGCTCCTCAATGGCGTCGCGCAGCTCGTCCTCGGAGTAGACCGTGGTGCCGTTGGGCACGGGCACGCCCGAATCGTGGAGCATGGCCTTGGTACGGTTCTTATTGCCAGCCACTTCCACGCCCGCGTGAGAGGTATAGCTGGTAGTAGTGGCCCAGATACGCTTCTGGTTCACGCCGTAGCCCAGCTGAATGATGTTGCTGTTTTTGAGCTGGATGTAGGGAATGTTGCGCGAAGCCGCCTCCGACACAATGCTCCAGGTGCTGGGGCCGAAAAATTCTTCTTCCCGGATTTCGTGCAGCTCGTCCACCAGCGCCTTCACGCTCACCGGCCGGCCGTGGCAGATGTCATCTATAATCTGCACCGCCGCTTCGGCCGCCATGCGGCCGGCCCGCTCCTCCTGGTAGGAAAACACCACGAACTCCACGCCCGCCTCGTGGGCCGGGTACGACTTACCCCAGTACACGGGCATACCCGCCATCCGCTGCAAGGCCAGCGCCACGTGCTGAATCACGTGGCCCAGCGGCTCACCATCAACCAGCTGCTCGGCCGTGAGGGGGGGGTGTTTCTGGGCCGATTTCTCCGATTCGGCGGGTTGGGGCTCCCCCAGTCCGGGCAGCAGCTTCGGTAGTTGCTCCGCCAGCGCCGGAATAGCGCCCGACCACACCTCGGCCTGGTCCTGCAAATCCACTTTCATTACAATCAGCTTGTAATGTTTCACGGACCAGAAGCTGGGGCCGCGCATCGTGCGGAGGTCAATAATTTTCATAAAGGGAGAAAGAAGAAAAAAGGGGACGTGGGCGATTCTACGCAGGAACGGAATGTAGGGATAATGTGGCAGGAAACCTGACCCGGTTTTTCGGTTTCAGCTCGTCCGTAGCCGGTTCATCCTCAGCCTCAACCGCTCCGTATTTTTTTTCCGGCGGAAGTTTTTCCACTATCAAAAGCCCCGGCCGAAACGAATCAACCGGGACTATGATAGAGCCGAATTTGAGTTGGTGCTATGGCTGCTTAGCCAGCGAAATTGTATGCACCACCTTGTTCTGCCCGTTGCCCGAATTAGTCAGCTCGAACGTGAGGGAACTATTGGTCAGGTTCTTTACCACGTGTTCAATAATGCCTTGCTGTCTGAAACAGCGGAGCGCAAAAAGCCCCGGCTGAAACGAATCAACCGGGGCCTGAGCACGCTGAAAACAGCAAGAGGTGACGGGCGGATTCGAACCGCCGTAGGAGGTTTTGCAGACCTCTACCTAGCCGCTCGGTCACGTCACCAGGGCTTTGAGGATGCAAACATACGCCTTAATCCGGGTTGCGCCAAAGCAGCAGGCCATTTTTCGGGCCACTTCGCCGTAAGTGGTTGGGGGCGTGCGGGAAATTTTACCGCCTCACGCCCGTGGGCATAGAACAAAAAAAGGCCCCGACTTGCGTCGGGGCCTCTCTTATTTAAGTGTGGTAAGCGAAGTGACTACTCGCCGCCCTGCTCGTTGCCCAGCATCTTGTCGCGCAGCGCCGACAGAGCGTCCAGGTCACCGAGGGTCGATTTCTCAGCGGTTGGCGTCTTCTTCAGGTCGCTCAGCTTGCCTTCGCCCTGCGCAGCAGCAGCCCCGGAGGTCGGCTTCTTCTTGGCGAATTTAGCAGCGCGGCCTTCTTCTTCAGCCTGCTGGTTGTACACGGCGTTGTGCGACAGTACCACGCGACGATCATCTTTCGAGAACTCAATCACGCGGAAGTCGAGGGTTTCGCCGTTTTCAGCCTGCGAGCCATCTTCCTTCTGGAGCGACTTGGGGTAAGCGAAGCCCTCGATGCCGTAAGGCAACTCGAGCACCGCGCCGCGGTCGTTCTTGTCGGTGATGGTCGCCTTGTGGATCGAACCGGGGGTGAATACCGTCTGGAACGTGTCCCAAGGGTTTTCCTCCAGCTGCTTGTGGCCCAGGGCCAAACGACGGTTGGTTACGTCGAGCTCCAGTACTACCACGTCCAGACGGTCGCCCACCTTCACCATTTCGGATGGGTGCTTGATCTTCTTGGTCCACGACAGGTCCGAAACGTGCACGAGGCCGTCTACACCCTCTTCCAGCTCTACGAACAGGCCGAAGTTGGTCAGGTTGCGCACCAGGCCGTTGTGGTTGGTACCGATGGCATACTTCTCGGAGAAGTCGCCACGAGTCCATGGGTCTTCGCTGAGCTGCTTGATGCCGAGGCTCATCTTGCGGTCTTCGCGGTCGAGGGTCAGAATCTGCGCCTCTACTACGTCGCCCTGCTTGATGAAGTCCTGCGGGTTGCGCAGGTGCTGGCTCCAGCTCATTTCCGACACGTGAATCAGGCCCTCTACGCCGGGGATGATTTCCATGAACGCGCCGTAGTCGGCCACGTTCACGATGCGGCCCTTCACCTTGGTGCCAACGCCCATGTCTTCGGGCAGCGAATCCCACGGATGCGGGGTCAGCTGCTTCAGACCGAGGCTGATACGCTTCTTGGCTTCGTCGAAGTCGAGAACCACGATATTGAGCTTCTGATCCAACTGCAACACTTCGCTCGGGTGGGCAATGCGGCCCCACGAGATGTCGGTGATGTGCAGCAGACCGTCGACACCGCCGAGGTCGATGAACACGCCGAAGTTGGTCATGTTCTTGATAACGCCCTCCAGGATCTGACCTTTCTCCAGGTTGTTGAGGATGGCTTCGCGCTGCTTCTCGAGGTCTTTCTCGATGAGCACCTTGTGCGAAACAACCACGTTATCGAAAGCGGCGTTGATTTTCACCACTTTCACTTCCATGCGACGACCAACATAGATGTCGAAGTCGCGGATAGGCTTCACGTCGATCTGCGAGCCGGGCAGGAAGGCTTCTACGCCGTCCAGGTCCATGATGAGGCCACCTTTGGTGCGACGCTTTACAACACCTTCCAGAACGGAGTCATTCTCCAGGGCGTCGTAAATGGCTTTCCAGGCCTGCTTGATTTTGGCTTTCTTACGGCTCAGGATGAGCTGGCCGTTGGCGTTTTCCTGCTCCTCAATGAATACCTCCACCGTGTCGCCGGCCTTCAGGTCGGGCAGGTCGCGGAATTCGGATAGGGGCACCAGACCATCGGACTTGAAGCCGATGTTCAGGATCACGTCGCGGTCGGTCAGACCTACCACGGTGCCGGTTACTACTTCTTCTTCCTGAACGGTGGTGAGCGTACCGGTGTACATCTCCTCCATTTCGGCGCGCTGCTCGGCGGAGTAATTACCCCCGAAGCCGCTGGCGTCTACGTTGTCCCAGTCGAAATTGTCAACTAATTCTGCCATGATGTAACATGGACCCTTGTGTACACGTCCGGTCCAGGGTCATCCTCCGGAACGCGTTTTTGTTTGATACCCAGGGCCGAAGCCCCAGTCCCGCCACCCTGGCGGGGGCGCAAAGATAAGGAGTATGCGCGAGAGATACTAGCTACAGTTATCTTCGAAATGGCTCTGCCATATTAGGAAGGATTGACTTCCACTGACCGTATTATTTTCTTCATCAAACCCATATTGTCTACCGTCTTAGCGGTCTGCACATAGACCGACAGGATCCGGTAAGGACTGACAATTTTCTTTATAGCAAAATAAACCTCTCTCCGATTACGCCAAGATTGGAAATAGATAATGCTGGTTTGTTGAGCTACGTCAATAAGTGTATCGACCATTATAGCCTGCAAATCTTTCACGAGAGAAAACCGCAACTCCTGTGCGGCATTTCGAAATCGATTGTCACCCGCAGGAAACACTGTTACACCAAAACCAGTGATGTACTATCAGAAGTACCGACAGCGTATTCATATTCGCTTCCTGAGCACACTACACAGTCCGGCCCCATCTCATGAATAGTACGCAAGTGCGTCCAATCCCTGGGTATCTGTAAATGAATTCTGTTGTTATTTAGATTAAGGGGCCGAAATATCGGCTGCGTCACGGAATTACTTACCGAAGCAGATGTATTAGATTCAGTATGTTTGTCACAGGCAATCAACAACGATGAAATAATAACGATTGGAGCAATTTTCATATAGCGGTTTAAAGAGAGGTTATTAAACATTAAAAAAAGGAGCGGAAAATTAACTTTCCGCTCCTTTTTTTCTTTCCAGAAAATCAATTACGAAAAGTTACCGCCGCCCCAGCTCCCGCAAATGGGCAACGTGGGAGGCTACGGCGTAGCGCATCTTGGGGTACTCGTTGTACTCGATGTTGAACTCCTCGCACATCTGGCGGATGATTTTATTCAAGGCCGGGTAGTGCACGTGGGAGATGGTGGGGAACAAATGGTGCTCGACCTGGAAGTTGAGCCCGCCCACCAGCCAGCTGATAACCTTGTTATCGGTGGCAAAGTTGGCGGTGGTCCGGATCTGGTGAATGGCCCACTCGTCCTCGATTTTGCGGGTGGTTTCGTGGGGCACCACAAAGCTGGTGTGCTCCACGGTGTGGGCCAGCTGGAATACGATGCTGAGCGTGAAGCCGGCCACGGCGGCAAACGCCAGGAAACCAACCACCCAGCCCAGGAACCCTACGGTGTAGATGGGCAGGGCCACGAACAGGGCCAGGTGCAGGGCCTTGAAGCCCCAGAATACGCCTTGGTCGGAGGCGGTCATCTTCTTAATAGGCATTTCGCCGATTTTGCCTTTGAAGTACTTCTGGTAATCCATGAAGAAAATCCAGGCGATGAACAGCAAGGCGTAGAAGAACCAGAAGTACAAGTGCTGGAAGCGGTGGAAGCCGTGCCGAGGCTGCTCGGGGCTCAGGCGCAGCCAGGGCTGGGCATCCAGGTCGTCGTCCACGCCTTCCACGTTGGTGTACATGTGGTGGATGAGGTTGTGCTTGTTGTGCCACATGAAGGAGTTGCCGCCCATCACGTTGAGGGTGAAGGCCGCGAACTGGTTCATCCATTTGCGCTTGCTGAACGAGCCGTGGGCGCCGTCGTGCATCACGTTGAAGCCAATGGCCGCGCCCAGCAGGCCCAGCAGGATGCACTCCAGCACGCCCACCAGCGCGGGCGGGGTCCGGAACACGAGGTGCAGGTATACGGCCACGAAAGCCGTAGTGAGCAACACAGCCTTGATGAACAGGGAGTTGCCGCCGGTAGTAGCCTTGCCGGCTTCGGCGAAATACGCATTCGTGCGGCGCTTCAACTCCTGATGAAAGGAGCGGGAAGGCGCGAACTTAGGTGCTAGCATGGGGGTGGGGAAATAAACGACTTCAAAGGTACCGCTTCTACAGCCGGGTTGCGCGGCTCGTTCCAAAAGCCCGGGATTTTGCACCTTCTAAAGTCGGTTTATCCATTAATGTTCAGGCAGCCGCCAACAGATAGGATTTGGGGCATAGAAACAGCCCGTCATGCCAGGCACAACGGGCTGTTGGTATTCGCGCCGGCTTACCGACTCGCCACGGCCGCCGTGTTACCCACTGGCAAACCGGGCTTCAGCAACCCCTGTAAGGCTGAGAAGGGCACAAACACGCTGATCTGGCCCTTGGCGTAGGAGGCAATTTCGTAGGGCAGGTACACGAACACGGCCCCGCCGCTGGTCAGGTACACGTTGCGCGTTACGGGCAGCGTGTTCACCGCCAAGGCCTTGGACAGTGGCTCCGAAGCCTTCAGGCCCACCACCGGCCGGGCGTACTGACCCAGCAGCTTCTGGAGCTGGGGTTTGATGCCCGACTTAAAGATGTCGTCGTAGCGCAGGGAGTGGCCGGTGCGGGTGTCGTAGCTCTGCACGTAGGTGCCGTAGATGCCGTGCGCCCCGCCGGAATAGTCGTAGCCGAAGTAGCCCATGCTGAGCAGGTTGCCCTCGTTCCAGAGTACATACGTGTTCACTTCCTGCTCGTAGGCCAGGTTTTCGAGGGGCTGGTAGTCGGCGGGCGACTTCTTGGCGTTGGCGGCCAGCAGCGGGGCCGCGTCGGTGCGGTAGTCGCGGGTGAAAGCGCGCAACTGCTCCTGCCAAATCGAATCCAGGACCGGCACGGGCATGCTGTCGAGGGAGTCGCCGTGCAAACCGCGGCGGATATTGGCGGCCAGCAGCTCCTGGTTAGGTGCCTGGAAAGGCAGCAGCAGCTGCATCGTCCGGCGGCCGCTCACGCTGTCTTCGGGGTGGCCAGGGCGGGCCGCCACTTCGGCCGACAGGCGGTGGGCTTCAAACTGGATGCCGCGCACCGGCTCCAGGCGGCGCAAACGCACAGGCTGGCCGTTGCGGATGCCCACCAGGGCGTCGCCCTGCTCCTTGAGCAGCCACTGGGGCGCTATCTCGGCCGGTTCCTCGTCCTCGTCGCCGGCCAGCTCATTGCTGATGTTATGCAGGTTGAGGCTGTCGCCGCGCAGGCCCAGGTCGCCGGCAATTTCGTAGGGGTGGCCGTCGGAGGCAGCATAGAAGCCGACCAGCCGGCTCAGGGCGGCTTCGCCGGAAGGGCTGCCCAGGCGTTGCAGGTGCAGGGTAATGCTGTCGGCGGAGCCGGGCAGCAGGCCACGGTACTGGCGGTACCAGGAGCCATCGTCGTTCTGGGGGCCGGCAGGCTTGGTGGTGGCCGTAGCGGTGGTGGCGTCCGAAGTATCGGAGCCCGAGTTACAGGCGGTCAGGAGCAGGCCGAGGGCCAGCGGGGCGGACAGCTGACGAAGCAGCAGGGCCGGACGGAAGCAGAAAATAGAGCTCATGGGTCAAAGAACGCAGATTATGGCCAGCAGTTCAACTCCGTGCAATATCTTGGCATTATTTAGCGCCCCGCAAGCTCCTGCGTATGTAGCAACCAGCCGCACTGCTTATGCGGGCGCGGCCGGTTTTTTATCACCCCATTTTCTTCCTCATGAGCTTTATTAAAGCGGGCCGGGATGCCCACGGCAACGACGTATTACTTGACTACATCGACCACGGCCAGGGCAAGCCCGTTGTATTGATTCACGGCTGGCCGGCGTCCTACAAAATGTGGGAATACCAGCTCACGGCCCTCACCGAGCGGGGCTTCCGGGTAATTGCCTACACCCGCCGCGGGTTCGGCAACTCCAGCAAACCCTACGAAGGCAACGACTACGATACCTACGCCGACGACCTGAAGGCCGTACTCGACCAGCTTGATTTGCAGGACGTAACGTTGGTGGGCTTCTCGATGGGCGGCGGCGAAGTGGCCCGCTACATGGGCCGGCACGGCGGCGCCCGCGTCCGGCAGGTAGCCTTTGTGTCCTCCGTAACGCCCTTTCTGCTCAAAACCACCGACAACCCCGAGGGCGTAGACCGCGAAACGTTCGACAAGATGATTGAGGGCCTGAAGAAGGACCGCTTCAGCTTCTTGCAGGACTTCGGCAAAGACTTCTACGGCACGGGTCTGCTCAGTAACCCCGTCAGCGACGCCACCCTGACCTGGACCCAGGCCATGTGCGAAGTAGCCGATCCGCACGCCACTATTGCCAGTGCCCGCGCCTGGTCGGAAACCGATTTCCGCCAGGACCTGACGACCATCAAGGTGCCCACGCTGGTTATCCACGGCGGCGACGATACGCTGGTACCGGCCAAAGTGAGCGGTGAGCGAATGACCCGCTACGTGCCGCATGCTGAGTTCATCGAGTACGCCGGGGCTCCCCACGGCCTCTTTATCCCCGACAAGGACCGCCTCAACCGCGACCTGATAACGTTCGTGCAGGGTGGCGACATCCAGAAAACCGCCGACCGCTACTAATCTTTCCGACCAATGCCGGCCAGTGGTTTTGACTGGCCGGCTCCGGCACACCCTCAAAAAGCCCGCMGCAGCTATGCTCCTGCGGGCTTTTTGAGGGTGTGCCGGGCGTAAAAAAACCGGTCAGCCATAGGGCCGCCGGTGTTAAAGCAGGTAGGGATGCCAGTTCTGGTCGAGGGTGCCGGCGCTGAGCTTGAGGAAACCGGTGAGGGTGGGTTTTTTGGGTTGCTGCCGGATGGTGAGGCCGGCTTCCTGGGGGGTGTAGTGGCCTTTGGCGTGGTTGCAGCGGGAGCAGGCCGTGAGCAGATTGCTCCAGCTCGAATCGCCTCCCCTACTTCGGGGCAGCACGTGGTCGAGGGTCAGGTTTTTGGTTGAGCCGCAGTATTGGCACTCGAAGTTGTCGCGCTTCATCACGTTATGCCGGCTCAGGGCAATGCCTTTGTAGGGCACGCGCACGTAGCGCTGCAACCGGATGATGCTGGGCTTGGGGTACGACCGGCTGACGGTGCGCAACACGCCGTGCTCTGATTTGGCAATCAGCTCGGCTTTTTCCAGATATAGCAGCACGAAGGCTTTTTGGACGCTGCACAGCGTAATAGCCGTATAGTCGCCGTTCAACACAAGCACCTTTTGGTCCATATAGCGCGAAGAAAAAAGAATCTGCTCTGGCAGAAAGCTAGATGATTCTTAGCGCATTAACAAGAGGCCAGCGGTTCTGGTTGCGAAAGGTAAAATGGTGAGATAGTGAAATGGTGAATTGTTATTCGGGCGGTTCTGAATTGGCGCAGTTAGCGCCGCCAGGCCTATTCGAACAGCAACTCACTATCTCACCGTTTCCCCTCCTACTCCTCGCTCAGAATCCGCTTGATCAGGCGCAGCTTGTGGCTGTACTTCTGCTGGTCGCGGCGGAAGATGCCGTTGTGGTCGAGCGGGTCGATGCGGACTTCGCCGCTGGCGTGCAGGATTTGCTGGTCGTCGAGCAGCAGGCCCACGTGCACGATGCGGCCCTCGGCATTGTCGAAGAAAGCCAGGTCGCCGGGGCGGGTCTGGGCCACAAAGTGCACCGGCTGGCCCACCTGAATCTGTTGGTGGGCATCGCGCGGGAGCTGCACGCCCACTAGGCCGTATAGTTGCTGCACGAGGCCCGAGCAATCGATACCGAACAGGGTTTTGCCGCCCCAGAGGTAGGGTGCTTTCAGGTACATGAGGGCCATTTTCTGGAGCAGGCGGCGGCGGCCTTCCACTGCGCCCTGGGGGCCGTGGCCGTTGCGCGGGTTGGTAGCGGCCCCGTTGTAGAAGTAAGTTTTGTCGCCGAGGCGCAGGGTCATGCCATCGAAAAACGGCAGACGCGTGCCCAGCGTCACGGGCATTTTGGTGGCGTCGTCGCTCACCATCTGCACCACGTCGAGCGTGCGCGGATGGTCCTCAGCCTGCCACTGACGCAGGTAGTCGGGCGTTACCGGCAGGTGCTGTTTCCCGTCCATCCAACCCACGTACTGGTCGGCGGCCAGGCGCACCTGCACCCAGTTGCCCTGCATGAGCAGAATGGAATAGCACTCCCCAAAGATGAGTTGTGTGACAATTTCGGCCTTATCGGAGGGTTCGGCCCGTACCGGCACGGCGCTCAGGGCGCAAATTCCGTGTTCCAAAACGGTGAACTGGTGAGGTGGTGAGTTGATGTTCGGGGAGCTTACCGGCGCGGTTGAGCCTGGTAAAGCGGTAATCAGCAGAAGGTAGGGCAGAAAAGTAAGCAGACAATTCCGCGCCAACAGGGCCGCTGAACATCAACTCACCAGTTCACCTAATAGTCCCGGGCACGGTCCATTTCGCGCTTCTGGTCCTTGGCTTTGAGGTCGTCGCGCTTGTCGTAGAGCTTCTTGCCCTTGGCGAGGGCAATTTCGAGCTTGGCGAACCCCCGGTCGCTGACGAACAGACGCACGGGCACGATGGTAAGGCCCTGCTCCTGGTTTTTGGCGGCCAGCTGCTTGAGCTCGCGCTTGTTGAGCAGCAGCTTGCGGGCACGCTTGGGCTCGTGGTTATTGTACGTGCCCTCGGTATACTGGGCGATGGTGATGTTGTGGGCCCAGAGGCTGCCATCGGGGTGGAACACGCAGAAACCGTCGCCGAGCTGCACGCTGCCGGCCCGGATGCTCTTGATTTCGGTGCCCTGCAGCATCATGCCCGCCGTGTAGTTCACCAGAAAGGCGTACTCGAAGCGGGCCCGCCGGTTCTGGATGTTGATGTGCTTAACCTTTTCTTCCTTCATCACTGATGT
Organism: Hymenobacter rubripertinctus; assembly: GCF_003583925.1. Classification (GTDB taxonomy): domain Bacteria; phylum Bacteroidota; class Bacteroidia; order Cytophagales; family Hymenobacteraceae; genus Hymenobacter; species Hymenobacter rubripertinctus. The sequence continues at coordinate 53,144 of NZ_QYCN01000006.1, forward strand.
GCGCTGGTTGGTGCGCTGATTTCGCTGATTGTATATGCCGATGGCCTGCTGCCCGGGCGGGCGTGGGCACCTCGCCCCTACCCCCGCAGCGCCCGAAACCGGGCCTGCAGCTTCGCGCTGCTCACGATGCGCTGGCCGGTGCGGCCGGTGGCTACCAGCCGCCCACCCACCCGGGCTTCTACGCGGCACAGCAGCTCGGGGCCGTTGAGCTGCTCAAAAATAGCCCGAAATTCCACGGTTTCCCCCTCGAAGGCCGGCCCGCGGTGCTCCACCGTCAGCAGCGTGCCAATGCCCTGCTCCCCCACTTCCAGCATCTGCTCCACAAACTGCCGGCTCGTCCACTCCAGGGCCTGGCCCAGCGCAAACGTGCTCAGCACCGGATGAATCAGCCGTCCATCGAGCACCGCGAAATCGGCCGCCGTCACGGTCAGCTGGTACGTCTGCTCGTCGCCGGGCTGGAAAGGGTTGGTCATTGGTAGGGAGTAGGGAGTAGGGAGTAGGGAGTAGGGAGTAGGGATAGAACGTCATTCCGAGCGGAGCCAAGGAATCCCGCGTGCTGATGTTGTAATGGTAATCCAACGTCAGCACGCGAGATTCCTCGGCTCCGCTCGGAATGACGTTCTTTTTACCCTGGCAACTGGCAACTGGCAACTGATACCTACGCCAGCTTCAACCTTGGATCGGAGCTGACAAGCTGGTTGGCGAAGTCGTGGGCTTCGTAGTGGAATTTGGCCGTGATGGCCACCATGGCGGCGTTGTCGGTGCAGTACTGGAAGGCGGGAATGAATACCTGCCAGCCCTGGGCAACGGCTTCGTCCTGAAGGGCCTGGCGCAGGCCGCTGTTGGCGGCCACACCGCCGGCCAGGGCAACCTGGGTCAGGTTTTGGTCGGCGGCGGCGCGGCGCAGCTGGCGCAGCAGCGTCTGGATGATGGTGTGCTGGATGCTGGCGCAGAGGTCGGCCAGATTTTCCGCCACGAAGTCCGGGTTCTTCGCCGTTTCCTTCTTTATAAAGTAGAGCACCGCCGTTTTCAGGCCGCTGAAGCTGAAATCGTAGCCCGGCATGGTGCCTACCGGCAGCGGGAAGCGGGTGGGGTTGCCCTGGCGGGCGAGCTTATCGAGGTGGGGGCCGCCGGGATAGGGCAGGCCGAGCAGCTTGGCCGTTTTGTCGAAGGCCTCGCCGGCCGCGTCGTCGGTGGTCTGGCCGATGATGTGCATCTCGAAGGCGCTGCGTACCACCACCAGCTGGGTGTGGCCGCCGCTCACGGTGAGGCACAGGAACGGAAACTGCGGGCGGGGCTCTTCAATGAAGTGGGCCAGAATATGGGCCCGCATGTGATTGACGGCAATCAGGGGCTTGCCCAGGGCCAGGGCCAGGGTTTTGGCGAACATGCCGCCCACCAGCAACGAGCCCAGCAGCCCCGGCCCCTGGGTGAAGGCCACCGCGTCGAGGTCGTGCTTGCTGATGCCGGCCTGTTTGAGGGCGGCCTCCACCACCGGCACCACGTGCTGCTGGTGGGCGCGGGAGGCCAGCTCGGGCACCACGCCGCCATACTGCTCGTGCACCTGCTGGGTGGCCACCACGTTGGCCCGGATTTCGTCATCCACCAGCACGGCAGCGGACGTATCGTCGCAGGAAGATTCGATGGCGAGGAGGATCATGTAAGGTAGAAGCGTAAAGTTGGAGGACAGGAGCCGGAAGCAAAACTACAACGAACCAGCACGACGTAAGGCCGGGACTTGCCCTCGCCCTACGTTAAACCGCCCGTTCCCGCATCGTTCCCGCATCGTTCCACCGGCGGGCGGGGGCAAGCCCCGCCCCTACGTCGTCGATTTGAGCGCCTAACTCCTGACTTCTAGCTCTTATCTTTGTCCCGTGCCCCGCTTCCTGTCCATCCTCCTGAAAGTGCTGTTTGCCCTGCTGCTGCTGCTGCTGCTGGCCGTGGTGGGGGCGTTGGTGGCGCTTCGGGTGCCCAGCGTGCAAACCAACCTGGCCCAGCGCGCCGCCCGGATGCTTACCGACAAGCTGGGCCAGAAAGTGCAGGTGAGCCGGGTCGATATCCGGCCTTTTTCGCGGGTGCTGCTGGAGGGCGTGCGGGTGCTCGACCGGCGGGGCAACCCGCTGTTCAGTATCGGGCGGGCCGACGCCGACATCAAGCTCTTCAGCATCTTCGACCCCACGCACCTGCACGTGGGCCGGCTCACGCTGGAAGAGCCGCGCTTTCATCTGGTTACCTATAAAAACCAGCCCGATTCCACCACCCTCGACCAGTTTATCGGGGCGGTGAAACGCCTGCTCGGCCCCGCCGACACGACCAAGGTCAGCAAGCCGTTCGACTTTCAGGTGCAGGCCCTGAGTTTGCGTAACGGGCAGTTTGTGCTGGAGCGCCAGGACGTAGCGCGCATTCCGGAATACGGCCGCACGATGGATTATGCCCACATGCGCCTCGACAGCATCTACGCCGATGCCGACCAGCTCTGGTTCCGGGGCGACTCGATTCATGCCAACATCAGCGGCCTGCGCACCGTGGATACGCCCTCCGGCACCCGCCTGCGGGAGCTGACGGCCAACATGACCTACGCCAGCCGGTTCTGGGAGTTCGACAAGCTCATGCTGCGCGTGCAGAACAGCCAGATCCACGACTACCTGCGCTTCGAGTACCGTCAGTTCCTCAATTTCACCGACTTCAACGACTCGGTTAAAGTCATTGCCCGCCTCCAGCCCAGCCGGATCTATTCGGATGACATTGCCAAGTTCGCCCCCGACCCCTCAGTGCGCGACCTGAACGAAACCGTGCTCATTTCGGGGCAGGCCAAGGGCTACGTGCGCAACTTCACCACCAAAAACCTCGACATCCGCTACGGCCGCAACACGCGGGTGCGGGGCAGCATCAACGTGGAGGGGCTGCCCAACTTCAAGGAAAGCTTTATTGTGATGCGCCTGGAGCCTTCGGTGGTGGCGGGCTCCGACATCCGGCGCTACATTCCGGCCCAGGGCTGGCCCTACGTGCAGCGGTTGGGCACGGTGCGGCTCAACGGCCAGTTTCTGGGTTTCTACAACGACTTCGTGGCCAACGGCTCGTTTAAAACGGCCCTGGGCTCGGTCACGTCCGACGTCAACCTCAAGTTCAAAACCGACCCGCGCTACTCCAGCTACGAGGGCCAGCTGCGCACTACCGGCTTCCAGCTGGGCAAGCTGCTGGGCGACGAGAGTGTGGTGCGCGACATTACCATGAACGGCCGGGTGCAGGGCACGGGCTTCGATTTGCGCACCGCCCGGCTCACGGCCAACGCCTCGGTGGCCAGCATCTGGCTCAAGGGCTACCGCTACCGCAACATCAAAACCAACGGCCGCTTCAGCCGCGAGTCGTTCACGGGTAAAATCGCGGCCAACGACCCCAACCTGCAATTCGACGCCGACGGCACCATCAGCCTCAACCCGCGGGCCCAGGCCTTCGACCTACGGGCGCGGGTGCGCCGGGCCGATTTGCAGGCCCTGGGCCTGACCCGCGAAAGCATAACGGTGGCCACCACCGCCGACGTGAAGTTCCAGGGCCTGCGCCTGGATGAGTTGCTGGGCTACGCCCGCCTGCGCGACTCCCGCCTGCGCTACGCCGGCCGCACCGTGAACGTGGACACGCTCGACGTGGTGAGCCGCCTGCGCGAGGACGGGCAGCGCCGCATCACGGTGCGCTCCGAAGTGCTGAACCTGGGCCTCACGGGCGACTTTACGCCCACCACCGTTATCGGTGACGTGGCCACGCTCATCGACGAGTACCGGCTCAACTTTGCCAGCAACGACGCGGCCATTGCCGACTACTACCGCCGCAAGCGCCAGCGCCCCCTGCCCGATTACCAGATTGCCCTCGACCTCTACCTCAAGCAGCCCAATCCGGTGCTGCACCTGTTCGTGCCCCAGCTCACGGTGTCGGATTCCACCCGCATGGAGGGCTCGTTCCGCAACGGGCAGACCTCCATTTTGCAGCTGGGCGGGCGGGTGGCCGACCTGCGCTACGACAGCCTGCGCCTGCGCGACACTGAGTTTGATCTGGTGACGTCCAAGCTGCCCTACCAGCCCGAGGTGCTGGCCCAGGCCAGCGTGACCTCGGAGCGGCAGCGGGTGCCGGGGCTGGGCGCAACGGAGAAGTTTTATGTGGAGGGCGTCTGGGACCAGGAGAAAATCAACTTCTCAACCTCCCTGGCCCAGACCGGCACCACCAACAAGGCCCAGATTAACGGGGCACTGGCCTTTTTAGAGGACGCCGTGAAAATCACCTTCCGGCAGTCGGGCGTGAACCTGCTGGGCAAGAACTGGACGATTGCGCCCGACAACTCCCTCGTTATTTCGGGCGGGGGCCGCGAGTTCGACTTCCAGAACGTGACGCTCAGCAACGGCGAGCAGAGCATCAGCGCCCAGGGGTTCCTGTCGGAAAACTCGGCCAAGCCGCTGGCCCTGACGGTGAAGGATTTTGAGCTGGCTACCCTGAACGGCCTGACGGGCGGGCAGAAATTCGCGGGCCGGGTGAATGCACTGGGCACCATCAGCGGCGTATTCGGGCCGCTGGTCATCAACTCCACCCTCCGCGTCGATTCGCTGAAGATGGACGGCGTGCTCATCGGCAACGTGGAGGGCAAGGGCGACTGGGACAACGCCACCAACCGGCTGGGCGTGAACCTGGACGTAGAGCGGGAGGCGCGGCGGGTGCTGGCCGTAACGGGCTACCTGGCCCCCGGCTCCGACACCCAGCAGCTCAACCTGACCGGGGTGCTGGAGCAGGCCCCCATCAAAATCGCGCAGCCCTTCCTCAACACGCTGTTCAAGGATGTGAGCGGCACCGGCGTGGGCACGCTGCGCCTGGGCGGCAAGTTCAGCGCCCCCGTGCTCACGGGCAACATCGACGTGACCGACGGCCGGCTGACGTTCATTTACCTGGGCACCACCTACACGTTCACCGACCGTATCCGGTTTCTGGAAGACCGCATTGCCCTCCAGAACATCACGGTGCGCGACGTGCAGGGCAACTCGGGCACCATCAACGGCAATATTTACGAGCGGGGCTTTCAGGACATGCGCCTGGATCTGACGGCCTCCTTCCGCAAGCTCCAGGTGCTCAATACCACCCGCAAAGACAACGAGCTGTACTTCGGGCAGGCCTACGCCACCGGCACGGCCCTGGTGCGCGGCCCCGCCGACAACCTGCTGGTGAACGTGACGGCCCGCAGCGAGGCGGGCACCCGGGTGTCGTTGCCCTTCGATAACGCGGCCAAGGCCGAACAGGCCAGCTACATCAAGTTCGTGAACCGCAACCTCACCGACTCGGCCCGGGCGGCGCTGGCGGCCCGGGGGCCAACCGTGACGGCCACCACCGACCTGTCGGGCATCCGCCTGAACATGAATCTCGACATCACGCCCGACGCTTACGTGGAGCTGCTGCTCGATGAAAGCACCGGCGACATCATCCGGGGCACGGCCACCGGCCAGCTGCGGCTCAACATCGATACCCGGGGCGACTTCAACATGTACGGGCAGGTGGAAATCGTGCGTGGGGCCTACAATTTCACGTTGCAAGGCCTGGTGAACAAGGAATTTGTGGTGCGGCCGGGCGGCACCATTGCCTGGAACGGCGACCCGCTGGCCGGCGAAATGAACGTATCGGCCACCTACACCCAGCGGACCAGTCTGGCCCCGGTGCTGTTCAATTCCAACAACACCAGCGCGGCCGTGGTGCCCGTAACGGCCGTGATGAACCTGACCGGGCCGCTGCTGCAACCCATCATCAAGCTCAACCTCGAATTCAACGATATTCCCTCGTCGCTGGAAGGCGACCTGGCCCCCTTCCTGTCGGCCATCCGCAACGACGAGCAGGAGCTGAACCGGCAGGTGTTCAGCCTGGTGGTATTCCGGCAGCTCACGCCGGTGGGCTCGTTGGCCGTGACGCGCCTGGAGGGCGGCAACAACGCCCTGGGCAACAGCCTGGGCCAGATTCTGAGCACCCAACTGGGCCTGCTCACGTCCCAGATTGACCCCAACCTGGAAATCAGCTTCAACATCAACGGCCTCACCGCCGACGACCTGGCCGCCTTGCAGCTGCGCCTGAGCTACTCCTTCCTCAACGGCCGCCTGCGCATCACGCGCGACGGCAGCTTCGGTAGCAACACCACCAGCACCAGCAGCGGGGGCACGAGCGTGGCCTCGGGCCAGACCTCGGTTATCGGCGACCTGAGCCTGGAATACTACCTGCGCCCCGACGGGAAGTTCCGGGCCAAGCTGCGCTACGAAACCACCCCCCGCGACCTTACCGGGCTGAGCCAGGCCAACCAGGCCCGGGCCGGCGTTTCGCTGCTGCACACCGAGCAGTTCGATACCTTCCGGGAGCTGTTCGCCCGTAAACGCCTGAGCCGCCGCGACCAGAACGCCCGCAAAGCCCGGGAGCTGGAAATCGACGAAGACCCACGTACCGTACTGTGAGTAAGCGACTTGATGAATAAGTAAACGGTTCTCTCCGCCGCATACCCTCCTTTCCCGAGTCCCTCATTCCTCACTTCACTCCTTCACCGAGTCACTCATTCACTGAAAATGAAGCAGCCCACCCGCAAGAAAAAGCTCGGTAGTTACCCCCACCTGATGGTGGTGTTCAGCATTACGCTGGCCCTGCTGGTAATTGGCTTGTTCGGGCTGTTGCTGATTCATGCCCACCAGGTGTCAACGCTGGTGAAGGAAAACCTGGAGATGCAGGTGTACCTGGAGCGCAACCTGCCCGAAACCCAGCTGCTGCGCCTCCAGCAGGATCTGGCCCGCAAGCCCTACGTGGCCCGCAAGAACGAGCAGCCCCAGGTGCGCTTCCTGTCCAAGGAAGAAGGCGCCCGCCAGCTCATCGACCAGACGGGCGAGGATTTCCAGCAGTTTCTGGGCGACAACCCCCTGCGCGACGCCTACCTGCTCAAACTCAACGCCGACTACGCCGACACCAAAAATCTGGCCCGTATTAAGCAGGAGCTAAGCCAGGAGCCGGGTGTGTTCGAGGTCGATTACGTGGAGAGCCTGATTACGTCCGTCAACAAAAACCTGCGCAACGTGAGCCTGGTGCTCATTGGCTTCGCGGCCATCCTTACGTTCGTGGTGGTAGTGCTCATCAACAATACCATCAAACTGGCCCTGTTTTCCCAGCGCTTCCTGATTCGGAGCATGCAGCTGGTGGGGGCCACGCCGGGCTTTATTCAGTGGCCGTTTCTGCGGCGGGCCGTGTGGCAGGGCCTCGCCAGCGGCCTGCTGGCCAGCCTGCTGCTGGCGGCGCTGCTTCAGTACGCCTACCTGCAACTCGCCGAGTTGCGCCTGCTCGAAGACGACCGCCTGTTCGCGGCCCTGGGCGTGCTGCTGATGGCCCTGGGCATGGGCATCGGCTTTCTCAGCTCCTGGCGCGCCGTGCGCAAGTACAGCGGTATGTCGTTGGATGAGCTGTATTGAGTTGGGAAGTGAATGCGTGTACTCTTATTCCAGGCACACTGCGCGTTGCCTTTGGGGGCTCTGCCTCGGCCACGATTCCTGCTTCAGCGCAAAGACTGCCGGACCTTGTTAGTTGCTGCGCGGAGTATCAGAATGAGCGCGCACTTTCTAACGCCTCACCTTTTTAACTTCTCAACTCCATACAGCTCATTGCCCCCAAACCCGCATTGGTTGAATTTGTGCGGCGGCTTGTTTCAACTCCCCTACCTTTGCCCTCATGGAACCGACTACTCCCCGCTTCGCCTTCGGGCCGCGCAACTACCGCCTGATGTTCATCGGGCTGGCCGTACTGGCGGCCGGCTTCATCACCATGACCCTCGACCCCACCCAGTATGGCGAGGGCTTCCTGGGTATCACCCTGGGGCCGATTCTGCTGGCCATCGGTTTTGGCATTGAGTTCTGGGCTATTATGGCCCGCTCCGGCACCACCGCCCCCGTAGCCCGCGACGCGGCCACCGTCAACACGGTGCCCTCCCAGCCGGTTCCGCCGCTCAGCCCGTCGCCCACCTTCGCCGCCCCTACTTATAAGCGGTAAAAGAACGTCGTACTCCGTCATCCTGAGCATTCCGCGCATCAAGCGGCGAGGAAGGACCTTATCCCGTTGTCATGACTTGTGACAATGGGATAAGGTCCTTCCTCGCCGCTCAGGATGACAGTTGTTTTTCGCCTGCTTCCCAAACCCTAAGTCCCTAGCCCCCAAGCATGACCTACTGGCACGCGCTGCTTCTCGCCATCGTCGAAGGCATCACCGAATTTCTGCCCGTTTCCAGCACCGGCCACATGATTATTGCCTCGGCCCTGCTGGGGATTCCGGCCACGGCCTTCACCAAGCTCTACTTGGTCGTGATTCAGCTCGGGGCCATTCTGTCGGTGCTGGTGGTATACTGGCGGCGCTTTTTCCAGAGCTTCGATTTCTACCTCAAGCTGCTGGTAGCCTTTCTGCCGGTGGTCGTGGTGGGCCTCACGCTCAAGAAATACATCGACATCCTGCTCGAATCCGTCACGACGGTGGGCGTAATGCTGCTGCTGGGCGGTATCGTGCTGCTGTTCGTGGATAAGTGGTTTCCGCAGGAAACAGTGGAGGATGGCGGCCACCCGACCACCACACCCAACTTCCGGCAGGCCCTCGTGATTGGGGTGTTCCAGTGCCTGGCCGTGGTGCCGGGCGTGAGCCGCTCGGCGGCCACCATCATCGGCGGCCTCACCCAGAAACTGACCCGCAAAGCCGCCGCCGAATTCGCCTTTTTCCTGGCCATGCCCACCATGGCCGCCGCCGCCGCCAAAGACCTGCTCGACTTTTACCAGGATGGCGGCCGCCTGACCGGGGCCGACGTGAAGCTGATTCTGTTCGGCAACGTGGTGGCCTTCGTGGTGGCCCTGTTGGCTATCCGGCTGTTTATTGGCTTCGTCACCAAGTTCGGGTTCCGGGCGTTTGGTATTTACCGCATCATCGTGGGTGGCATTTTGCTGGTGATGATCGGGCTGGGCATTGACCTGCAACTGCTATGAGTGAGCTCAACCTGAGTGCGTTTGATTTCGAGGCCGGCGAAGTGCTGCTGGTGAATAAGCCCCTGACGTGGTCGTCGTTTGACGTGGTGCGCAAGGTGAAGAACACGCTACGCATCAAGAAAATCGGCCACGCCGGCACCCTCGACCCGCTGGCCACCGGCCTGCTGATTCTGTGCACCGGCAAGAAAACCAAGCAGATTGACCTGATTCAGGCCCAGCAGAAGGAGTATACCGGCACCTTCCGCCTGGGCCAGACCACGCCCAGCTTCGACCTGGAAACGCCCGTGGACCAGGAGCAGCCCTACGCCCACCTTACCGAAGCCGCCATCCGGGCCGCCGTAGCGCAGTTCCTGGGCGAAATTACCCAGACGCCCCCGCTGTTTTCGGCCGTGAAGGTGAATGGGGAGCGGGCCTATGAAGTGGCCCGCCGGGGCGAACAGGCCGTTATCAAGAGCAAACAGGTAACCCTGGAGGCGTTCGAGCTGACCCGCATTGAGTTGCCCGAAGTGGATTTCCGCATCACCTGCTCCAAGGGCACCTACATCCGCAGCCTGGCCCGCGACCTGGGCCTGGCCCTGGGCTGCGGTGCCCACCTGACCAAGCTGGTACGCACCCGCATCGGGGAGTACGCCCTGGCCGACGCCCTCACGATGGACCAGCTCCAGGCCCTGGCCCCGCCCCGCCCCGAAGGGGAAGCCAACCGCCCGCCCCGCCCCCGCCGGGAACGGCAGCCCGAGCGCCGCGCCGGCCTGGAATACTTCAACGCCACCCACGCCGCCGCGCCGGAGTCCGAATCCGAAGCGGCGGCGGCCGGCGGCGACGCCGTTGGCCGCTGAACCCGATCCGACCGAAGCAGCGGGACCCAGCGTAAGCAAGAAAATCAGCGCGAATTAGTGATTTATGGAGGTTATTCAGGACCCGGCCGCGTTTCCCCACCTCGGTAATGCCGTAGTAACCAGCGGTACTTTCGATGGTGTGCACGTGGGCCACCAGCAGATTCTGGCCCGCCTGCGGGAAGTAGCCCGCAACAGCGGCGGGCCGGCCGTGGTAATTACCTACTGGCCCCMCCCGCGCCTGGTGCTGGCCCCGCCCCCCGCCCACCCCGAGCCCCTCGACCTGCACCTGCTCAACACCCTGGAGGAGCGCGCCGCCAAGCTGGCCGGATTCGGGGTGGATTACCTGCTCGTGATTCCCTTCACCCGCGAATTCGCGGCCTGGTCGTCGGAAGACTTCATTCAGCGCATTTTGCTCGATACGGTGGGCACGGGCAAGCTCGTCATCGGCTACGACCACCGCTTCGGCCGCAACCGGGAAGGTGGTTTCGACTACCTGCGCGAGCATTCGGGCCGCTACGGCATGAGCGTGGAAGAAATCCCGCGCGAGGACGTGGACGCGGTGGGCGTGAGCAGCACGCGCATCCGCCGGGCCCTGGAAGCCGGCGACGTAGCCACCGCCAACCGCTACTTGGGCTACGATTACCCGTTTACGGGCACCGTAGTGAAGGGCCGGCAGCTGGGCCGCACCATTGGCTGGCCCACGGCTAACCTGCATTGCCCCGAAGCCCTGAAGCTGGTGCCCGCCCGGGGCGTGTACGCCGTGCGCGCCACCACAGCCGCTGGCCAAACCTGGCCCGCCATGCTCAACATCGGGGTGCGCCCCACCGTGGCCGGCAACCTGGCCCAGACCGTGGAGGTGCATTTAGTAGGCTTTGAGGGCGACCTCTACGACCAGTCCCTGACTGTGGAGTTTGTGGCCCGCCTGCGCGAGGAGCAGAAGTTCGACGGCCTGGAGGCGTTGAAAGCCCAGCTGGCCTTCGATGCGGCGGCGGCGCGGGCAGCATTGGAGTAGCATTTCCCTCCGCGCACCTCTGCGGGAAATGCTACCTTGCCGCTTCCAAACCCACCCACCCAGATATGATCAACAAAACAGTAAGCGGCCCCCAGGAAGCCCTGGAGGGTCTCACCGACGGCATGACGCTGATGCTCGGCGGCTTCGGGCTCTGCGGTATTCCGGAGAACTCCATCCAGGAAATTCTGCGCCGAGGCGTGAAGGGTCTTACCTGCATCAGCAACAACGCTGGCGTCGATGATTTCGGCATCGGCCTGCTGCTCCAGACCCGGCAGGTGCGCAAAATGATTTCCAGCTACGTGGGCGAAAACGCCGAATTTGAGCGCCAACTGCTGGCCGGCGAGCTGGAGGTGGAGCTGATTCCGCAGGGTACGCTGGCCGAGCGGTGCCGGGCCGGCGGCGCGGGCATTCCGGCCTTTTTCACGCCCGCCGGCTACGGCACGGAGGTGGGCGAAGGCAAGGAGAGCCGCGAATTCAACGGCAAAATGTACCTGCTCGAACATGCTCTGCACGCCGATTTCGCCTTCGTGAAAGCCTGGAAGGGCGACTCGGCCGGCAACCTCATTTTCAAGGGAACGGCCCGCAACTTCAACCCCATGATGGCCACGGCCGGCAAAATCACGGTGGCCGAAGTGGAGGAGCTGGTGCCCGCCGGCGAGCTGGACCCCAACCAGATTCATACGCCCGGCATCTTCGTGCAGCGCATTTTCGAGGGCAAAAACTACGAGAAGCGCATTGAACAGCGGACGGTTTCTTCAATTAAAAATTAAAAGTGAAAAATTAAAAATGGGCTTAGTTCAGCTAATCAGGAACAGTCTGTTTTTCGTTTCGCGTCAATTTTTAATTTTTCACTTTTAATTTTTTAATTGAAAAGATGCTCGACAAACACGGTATTGCCCGGCGCATTGCGCAGGAAGTAGAAAACAACTCGTACGTCAACCTCGGCATCGGCATTCCAACGCTGGTGGCCAATTATATTCCGGCGGGCATCAACGTGGAGTTGCAGTCCGAAAATGGGTTGCTGGGCATGGGTCCCTTCCCCACCGAAGCCGACGTAGACGCCGACCTCATCAACGCCGGCAAGCAGACGGTGACCACGCTGCCCGGCTCCAGCTTGTTCAGCTCCGCCGACTCGTTCGGCATGATCCGGGGCGAGCACGTGGACCTGACGATTCTGGGGGCCATGGAAGTATCAGAAAACGGCGATATTGCCAACTGGAAAATTCCGGGCAAGATGGTGAAGGGCATGGGCGGCGCCATGGACCTGGTGGCCTCGGCCAAGAACATCATCGTGGCCATGCAGCACGTGGCCCGCGACGGGAGCAGCAAGCTGCTGCCCGCCTGCACGCTGCCCATCACGGGTTTGCGCTGCGTGAAGAAAATCGTGACGGAAATGGCCGTGCTCGACGTAACGCCCGATGGCTTCGTGCTCCGTGAGCGCGCCCCCGGCGTAACGGTGGAGCAGATTAAAGCCGCCACCGCCGGCAAGCTCGTTATTCCCGAAGGCGAAGTGCCGGAAATGGTTATTTGAGCTGATAGCTGATAGCTGATAGCTGATAGCTGATAGCTGATAGCTGATAGCTGAAAAACGCAAAGGGTACCGCACTGTGTTGAGTGCGGTACCCTTTTTTTTGGGCGGGGTAAGTTCGCCAGATGAAAGCTGTCCGCTATTAGCTACCAGCTAAGCTCCCCCCCGCAGCATGGCCTGGGTTAGGATGTGGCGGGCAGCTTCGAGGGTGAAGTGGGAGAAATAGCGCCGGAAGTGGGCCAGGGCCTGGTGGGCGGGCAGGGAGCCGGCGCGCACAGCATCGGCCAGGTGCAGGGCCAGCTCGTCGGGCTGGCTGGTGAGGGCGGGAAACTCGTCGTGGTTTTTGTAGCGGTGCAGCGTCTGCACCCGCAGCGCCGCCGTGGCCCCCGGCACCTGAAGCAGCAGGCGGCTGATGAGCAGCTGCACTTCGTCCATGAACAGCGTGCGCACCAGGCCCGGCGGGCTGGGTACTGCCTGACCGGGGGCGGCCGTGATGAGCACGGCCGCCGGGCTCTCGGGCTGCCAGCCGATGAGCCGGGGCGGCGCGCACAGCCAGGCAGTGGCCGGAAAGCTTTCCGGGACCTGAAGCACGGCGGCCAGGGTTTGCAGACGACGTTCGGGCGGCGGTAGCATACGGCAAGGTACACGCATACCCGCAGATGGGTTCCGCGCGGGCAGCGGGCAGCCCGGCCTGCCATACTCGTAAAGCAATAAAATAATGGACTATTCAGCTCAGTTCGCCCGCTAACCCGTATCTTCTGACTTGTTTAGCTTTCTTCCGGACCTGCCAGCGGGTTTTCGGGTCGCGGGCAGAATTTGCCCGGCTGCTAGCCTCTCATCCTCCGCTTCTGCTACCTATGCGCTACCGCTGCCTGCTCATGCTTCTGACCTGCCTGACCGCCCCCGGCCTTGCCTGGGCGCAGACTTCGCCCGTTATCACCGTGGCCGATATGCCGGTGCCCACCGATACGCTGCGCCACAGTACGGCCGCCGTAGCCTTGCCCGTCAGCGCGCCGCCTCTAAGCCGCCGCGGCCCCGGCCAGACCTGGAACTACGGCGCCCTGGTGGCCACGGCCCAGAACGTGGCGCGGTTCAGTGGCATTCCCAACCAGCCCCTGTACACGCTCACGTACGGTTCGGCGGTAAGCGGCCCCAACCGGGCCACGGTGGCCGCCGCCCGAAGCCTGCCCCTGCCGCCCACCGTGGTACTGCCGTTCTCCGAGCCCTACCAGTTTTTCCGGGCCTCGGCCACCGAGTTCCGGTCGGTGGGCTACGGGGCCACGGTGGGCGGCACTGCCCTGCCAGTGCTCTTTGCCAGTACCAATGAGCAGGACGTGGTGTACCGCCTGCCCCTGAGCTACGCCAGCCAGCCCGATTCGAGCCGGTCGTTTTTCAGCATCAACGTGCCGGGCACGGGGTACCTGAGCCAGCGGCGCAAGCGCGTGAACAAGGTGGACGCCTGGGGTACGCTCACAACGCCCTTCGGCACCTTTGCCACCGTGCGCGTGGTTACCCGCCTCGAAGACCACGACAGCGTGAGCGTGGGCACCACCAGTCAGGGCCTCGATCTGCCGGTAACGCGGGAGTATAAGTGGCTGGCCGCGGGTCAGCATGTGCCCCTGCTCACCATCACTACCAACGAAGTAGCCAGCCAGGAAGTCATCACCCAAGTGGAGTACCGCGACAGTTACCGTCGCCTGGTCGGCCCGCTGGGCACCACCGCCCCGTTGCCGGAAGCCCTGCTGGCCGTGTATCCCAACCCGCTGCCCGCCCACGATGTGCTGACGTTGCGGCTACCGGCCCCCGGCACGGCCACCCTCACGGCTACCGACCTGGCGGGCCGCCGGATTTTTCAGCACCGGCTTAAGGCCCCGGCGGGCACTTTGCAACTGGCTCCTGAGGCCTTCGGCAGCTTCCGGGGCGTGGTGCTGCTGAAGGTGGAAACCGCCGCCGGCGTGGCCGTGCGCCGCCTGATCCGGCAGTGAGTACCCGTGGGCGGCAGTAGTGGGCGGTAGCTCTGGCGCTGAATTCTTTTCCTGACTGCCGCCCACGGCTATCTGCGCTTTTTTCCCATCAAAACTGTCGGGCTTATCGTACTTAAAAAAAGCTCCCGCTGCGGGAGTTGTACCTTTGCGTACGCTTTTACGACTTCATACCACGAGTATATGCCCACGAGTTCACACGGAAAAACCGGCGGTAAGGCCGCCAAAAAGAATACCCTGCCCGCAATGCCCGCCCACCCGGAGCCGGCCGCTACCCCCGCGCCCGAAGCCCACAAGCTGGTATTGCGCACCCTGCGCCGCACCGATTTCAAGGAGGTAAAAACCATTATGGACAAGGTGTACTCCAACATGGAGGGCTCCTGGGCCCAGGATGAGTACAACGCCCTGATCAAGAAATTCCCCGAGGGCCAGATCTGCATTGAGGACAACGGCAAAATAGTAGCCGCCGCGCTGGCTATCATCGTGGAATACAGCAAGTTCGGCGATAAGCATACTTACGCCAAAATCACGGGCGGCGGCAAGTTCGATACCCACGACACCGACGGCGACACGCTCTACGGCGTGGATGTGTTCGTGGACCCCGAGTACCGCTCGCTGCGCCTGGGCCGCCGCCTCTACGACGCCCGCAAGGAGCTCTGCGAGAGCCTGAACCTGCGGGCCATGGTGGCCGGCGGCCGGATTCCGGGCTACAGCAATTATTCGGGGGAGATGACGCCCGCCAAGTATGTGGAAATGGTGCGCAACAAGGAGCTCACCGACCCCATCCTCACCTTCCAGCTGGCCAACGACTTCTACGTCCGCAAAATCATTCGCGGGTATTTGCCTTACGATTCCGAGAGCAAGGCCTTTGCCACGCTGCTGGAGTGGATTAACGTGTACTACGAGGAGGAAACCGACAAGCTCATCGGCAACCAGAAATCCAACGTGCGCATTGGCATTGTGCAGTGGCAGATGCGCGCCACCCGCGACCTGGACGACTTTTTCCAGCAGATGGAGTTCTTTGTGGACACCGTGAGCGGCTATAAGTCGGACTGCGTGCTGTTTCCCGAGTTCTTCAACGCCCCGATGATGGCCCTCACCAATGAGGAGTCGCCCTCGGTGGCTATTCGCTCGATGGCCGCTTTCACCGAGCCCATCAAGGTGAAGATGATGGAGTTGGCCGTGAGCTACAACATCAACATTATTGCCGGCTCGATGCCGCTCTACGAAGACGGCAAGCTGCACAACGTGAGCTACCTGTGCCGCCGCGACGGTACCGTGGACGAGCAGTACAAGCTGCACGTAACGCCCGACGAGGCCAGCTACTGGGGCATGCGCGGGGGCAGCCAGCTGCGCTGCTTCGATACCGACTTCGGCAAAATCGGCATCCTGATCTGCTACGACGTGGAGTTCCCCGAGCTGAGCCGGATGCTGAGCGACGAGGGGATGAAAATCCTGTTCGTGCCCTTCTGGACCGATACCAAGAACGCCTACCAGCGCGTGCGGCTCTGCGCCCAGGCCCGGGCCATCGAGAACGAATGCTACGTGGCCATTACCGGCTCGGTGGGCAACCTGCCCCGGGTCGAGAATATGGACATCCAGTACTCGCAGAGCGCCGTGTTCAGCCCCTCCGACTTTGCCTTCCCCCACGACTCCATCGTGGCCGAGGCCACGCCCAACACGGAGATGACGCTCATTGCCGACCTCAACCTGGACTTGCTGAAAGACCTGAACACCAGCGGGGCCGTGCGCAACCTGCGCGACCGGCGCAAGGATTTGTACTCGGTGAGCTGGGTGAAGAAGACCGAGCGCGACGACGAGCTGCTGAGCCAGGGCGAGGAGCGAACCCCCAAAACCACGCCCCGCCACGCCCCCATCACGGTGGCGTAGATTTTCTGGGGCCACCTTGCAGATTACTTACCGCACCGGCGGCTCGTCAGCTACCGACGGGCCGCCGGTGCGGCTTTAGGGCAGCGCAATAGTTGGGCTATTCACGGAAAAACTGCGCCCGTTTCGTTTTAGAATTAAAAACAGATTAAATACCAGATTCGGGGAAGCCGCCGGCTATGATTTGTGCGTACGTGAAAAGGTTCCCAACCCTTCCATCATTTTATCCTTCATTTCATTCACCAAACGTTTACCCACTCATGCAAACACTTTCTACTCGTCGGATGACGTCCCGGCGGGGCGGCTTCCTGCTCGGCGCGCTGGCCCTGCTGGCGGCCACCACCGCCCCAACTGCGGCCTCGGCCCAAACGGTATACGGCCTCTCCATCACTGCCACGCTGGCCACCAATCTGGTATCGTTTGAGGCGGCTACTCCCGGCACGTTTACGCTGAACGTCCCGATTACGGGCGTTGTGGCCGGCCAGACCGTTGTGGGCATCGATTTCCGCCCCACCACCGGGGAGTTGTTCGCCCTAGGGTACAATGTCAGCGGCACCCAGGCCCAGCTTTACACGATCAACCGCGTCAGCGGTCTGGCGGCTCCCATCGGCACGGCGCTCACCCTAAACCTGGGCACCGACCTGAACCGTATCGGGTTCGACTTCAACCCCACCGTGGACCGCATCCGGGTGACGGCCGGCAACCGGGCCAACTTCCGCCTCAACCCCAACAACGGTGCCCTGGCCGCCACCGATGGCACGCTGACCTACGCCCCCGGCGACGTCAACGCCGCCGCGACGCCCGGCGTCGGCTCCTCGGCCTACACCAACAGCTACATCGGCACCACCAGCACCACCCTCTACGACCTGGATGAGGCCAACAACCGGCTTGTGAGCCAGATTCCGCCCAACGAAGGCACGCTCAATACCGTGGGGCCGCTGGGCATCACCGTGAGCGGGGCCGGCCAGATTTCGGACCTCGACATTTATGTTGCCCCGACTACCAATGTCCAGACGGCCTATATGTCGGTGGCAACGGTGAGCGGGCTGACGGGGGCCTCCACCATGTTCTACACCCTCAACCTGACGAGCGGCACTGCCACGGCCGTAGGTGCGGTCGGAACCGGCCCCATCGTGGCCGTTACGGACATTGCCGTGCAGATTACCCGCCCCMCCACCCTGCCGGCCATTACCGGCAACCAGGCCTACGCGCTGGCCGGTGGCAACCTGATTTCGTTTGATACCGCCCTGCCCGGTGCCATTCGTACCTCGGTGGGCATTACCGGCGTGGCCGCTACCCAAACGCTGGTGGGCATGGATGTGCGCCCCCTCAACAACGCCCTGTATGCGTTGGGCTATGATGCCGCCACCCAAACCGGGCAGCTGTACACCCTCAACGCCGTAACCGGCGTGGCAACCAACCTGAGCGGCACCACCAACCTGGCCCTGCCGCTGGGTTCGGGCAGCATTGCCTTCGACTTCAACCCCACCGTAGACCGCATCCGGGTAGAGGGCGTGAACCGCGCCAACTTCCGCATCAACCCCAACGACGGCACCGCCGCGCCTCTCGTCGATGTGTCGCTGACCTATCTGGCCGGCGACGTCAACGCCGGTAAAACGCCTGCCATCGGCTCGGCGGCCTATACCAACAGCTACCCCGGCCCGGGCGGCACTACCCGCACCACCCAGCTTTTCGGCTACGATGAGGCGCTGAACATCCTGGCCAACCAGGTGCCCGCCAACGACGGCACGCTCAAGACTATTGGCGCCTCGGGCATTACCGTAACGGCCGGCCCCAACGTGGATATGGACATCTACAGCACGGCCGAAAACGTGAACACGGCCTACCTGGTGGCGGCTACCGGCACTTCGGCCAACTCCAGCCTCTACGCCCTGAACCTGAGCACCGGCGCGGCCACGGCCCCCGCCCTGATCGGCAACGGCATTGCGGTGCGCGACCTGGCCATTGCCAGCGCGGCCGGCGTAACTACCGGCACCCGCAACCCGACCGTCGCCACTGGTTTCGTGCTGTTCCCCAACCCCGTAACCTCCAGCGCCCAGGTTAGCTTCCGCCTGCCCCGCACCGGGGCCGCCGCGCTGGTCCTGACCGACGCCCTGGGCCGCACCGTGGAGCAGGTTTCGGCCGGCACGCTTACGGCCGGTGCCCACACGCTCACCTGGAGCGCCGCCCACCACCGCGCCGGTGTCTACTTCCTGCGCCTGCTCGTCGATGGCCAGTCGGCCGGCGTGCAGCGCGTGCTGGTGCAATAGTGCCGAATGCGTGAATGCGTGACTCGGTGAATGGGTGAACTGTTCACCGACTCCTGAGTCAGGCAAAAGCCCTGACATCCGCGCGGATGTCAGGGCTTTTTGCGTATCCGGTCTTCGGTCCGCATGACGGATGAAGTGCCTCGCCAAAGCAGCACGCATTCACCGGGTCACGCATTCACCGCTACCCGTGGGCGCTTTCCTGGGCGGCGAAGTAGGCGTGGTCGCGCAGAATGGTGCGGATAAAGGGCTCGTCCTGTAGCTCGGTACGGATAGTGGTGACGGTTTTCACTTTCATCGCGAGTTCATTGAGCAGCAGGTAGTCGTCTTGTTTGGCGGCTTGCTGGAAGAGGCGGCGGATGAGGGCCGCGTCGTGGTCGGAGAGGTGGCGGGCCTGCGGGAAGACGGGCTGGTAGCCGGCCGGCACCTGCACGTTGGCCGTGAGCGTCTGCACATCGGGGCTGCGGGGGCGCAGGCTGACCACGGTAGTGCCGGCGGCCAGGTCGCCGAGGCGCTGGCCCCGGCCGTTGAAGAGCACTGCCACCAGGGCCAGCGAACCGAGCGTCATGCCGATTTCGAGCAGCCCGAGCAGCCAGCGCAGCAGGTAGTCGCCGGGGCCGGGGCGGGTGCCGTCGAGGCGCGTGACCTTGATTTTACGCACCTGCTTACCCAGGCTCTGGCCATTGAAAAAGATTTCGCACCCCGGATGATACACCAGCAGCGGAATGGCCACCAGCAGATATTGAAGCACCCGCTGACCGACCAACACACCGGCCACCTGATTGATCAGGAAATTCGCACCAATGGCCCACAGGCCCATTATCACCAAGTCCAGCAGTTGGGCCAGCACCCGGTCGCCCACGCTGGCGGCCTCATATTCCAGCACCACGTTCTGGGTGGTCTGAATGCGAATCGTACTCATAGCGAATCTAAAAAAAAGGGCCGGTTATGGCCCAGGGAAACCTGTATATTTAGCCCGGCGGATAGGACTAGGGCAGAAACCTTCGACAAAAGCAGAGCACCGGTCCAGGCAGGATGAATGCCCTTTTTTGCCGCGTTTCCGGCCCCTTTCATCCGCCTCGATTTTTATCCTTTAGCCCCGATCGGGCTTCTTGCTTAGGCTATGCGCGAAACCATCTTTCTACGCCTCCACGAAGCCCGGTGGCAGCAGTACGAGCAGCAGCCCGTTGCCGGCCCCGAGGAGCTGGCCCGGCGCTACGTGGAACTGACCGATGACCTATCCTACGCCCGGACCTTTTACCCGGACTCGGCCACGACGGCTTACCTGAACGGCTTAACGGGCAAGCTACACCAGGCCCTCTACAAAAACAAAAGGCAGGAGCCCGGCCGGTTTCTGGATTTCTGGCTGCGCGAGCTGCCCCTGCTGGTGGCCCGCCGCCGCCGCCAGCTGCTGGCGACGCTGGCGTTTTTTCTGGTGTGCGTATTCATCGGAGCCCTCTCGGCCGCCTACGACGACACGTTCGTGCGCGTGGTGCTCGGCGACGAGTACGTGAACCGGACGCTGGCCAACATCCAGAAAGGCGACCCGATGGCCGTGTACAAGGGCGAGGAAGAAGCGCCGATGTTTCTCTACATCACGCTCAACAACGTGAAGGTGTCGCTCTACGCCTTCGCCGGGGGCATCACGGGGGGGCTTTTCACGCTGTTCATGCTGTTTCGCAACGGCGTGATGCTGGGCTCCTTCCAGTGGTTTTTCTACCAGCAGGGCGTGCTGCTGCCCTCGGTGCTCACCATCTGGATTCACGGCACCCTCGAAATTTCGGCCATCGTGCTGGCCGGCGGGGCCGGCTGGATTATGGCCCACAGCCTGCTGTTCCCCGGTACTTACTCCCGCCGCGACTCCCTGCGCCACGGAGCCCGCGACGGCATGAAGCTGGTCGTCGGGCTGGTGCCGGTATTCGTGGTAGCAGGCTTTCTGGAGGGCTTCGTAACGCGTCATACCGAAATGCCACTGCCGGCCAGCCTGAGTATTATCGGGCTGTCGGCTACCTTTATTCTGGGCTATTTTGTGGCCTATCCGTGGTGGCTTTCTAGAAAAGCGGGTAGCTGAAGGAACGAGAATCACTGACTACTACACCTCATCGAACGAAGAAAAGTCGATAGCAAAAAGCCAGCCGCCAATACGCGCCCGTTCAGTCTCCGAATCTTCCACCGAACAGCCAGCAGCCAGCAGCCAGCAGCTATGAATCAACAGCCAACAGCGAAAACCAATGCGCCACCTTGCCTTTAACCGCCCCACCGATTTCCTGCGCCGCCGGGATTTCAGCCAGAAAATGGAGGCGACCTTCGACTTTATCCGGGTTCATGCCACGCCCCTGCTGCGGGTGATGCTGGTGCTGGTGCTCCCGCTGGCCCTGCTCACTGGCATTGGCAGTGGGCTGATGCAGAGCCAGCTGTTCGCCTCCTTCGGCACCATGGCCCGGCAGGCCCGCACCGGCCTGCCCTCGGGGGTGCTGCCCGAAGTGTTCACCTCGGCCGGCCTCTGGATAACAGTTCTGAGCGGCCTGCTCCTGTTCGCGATGGTGCATCTGGTGGTGTATGGCTACGTGGTGCTCCAGGCCGACCGCACCACCGACAGCCCGGTAACGCCGGGCCAGGTGTGGCAGGTAGTAAAGGCGCGGTTTCTGGGCATGGTGGGCTCTTTCCTGGGGCTGGGCCTGCTGTTTATTGCGGGTTCGATGGCCGTGGGCATGGTGCTGAGTTTGGGTATGGTATTCTTCGCCTCGGTGGTGGGCGCGACCTGGCTGGGCTTTGTGCTCATTCTGGGGCTCTACGTGTTCATGTTTTACGTGATGGTGGCCCTGAGCCTGTACTTTATCGTGTGGTTGCGGGAGGGACGCGGCTTTTTCGGCAGCATCGGACGCTGCTTCCAGCTAATCAAAGGCAAGTGGTGGTCCACCTTCGGGCTACTGGTGGTCATTACCCTCATCATGTACCTGATC
The DNA here is from genome assembly GCF_003583925.1 of Hymenobacter rubripertinctus. GTDB lineage: Bacteria > Bacteroidota > Bacteroidia > Cytophagales > Hymenobacteraceae > Hymenobacter > Hymenobacter rubripertinctus. The sequence continues at coordinate 74,630 of NZ_QYCN01000006.1, forward strand.
CTGATTCTGGCAGTCGCGGGCCTGTCGGCCGTGGGGCTGCCCTTCATGAGCCTGATGAAAGGCGAAACGATGGACCTCGGGCCGCTGGCGCGGGTGCTGCTCATCGTGTATGCGGGCCTCCAGACACTCATCCTGCTCACCTTCTACCCGCTTATCATGATTGCCCTCAGCTTCCAGTACTTCAATTTGGTGGAGCGCCGCGACGGCGAAGGCACCCGGCTGCTGATTGATTCCATTGGCGCGCCCGTGGTGCTGACCCAAGCCCAGGGCCTGCGCCCCGACGACGACGGCGAATACTAAGCTGGTCTGGCCACCTGCTATTTCCTTGCCCGCTAATTTGCCGCCCTTGAACTGCTCCCGCCCGACATTCGCTTTCGCCCCGGTTTCGGCCACTGCCGTTATCGGGTTGCTGCTGCTGGCGGCTCCGGCCGGGGCCGGGCCGGGGCCGCAGCTCCCGCAGCCGCCCCTGCTGCCCCCCGCCGATACCACCGTCGCCCACTCGGATACCCGCCTGGTGCCCCTACCCACCGATACGGCCACCCCGGCCCGGCTGCGGCCGCCGGCGGCCGGCCGCCTCGCCGCCCTGGCCCGGCGGCCCGAGTTCCGGTACGTGGAGCCCGAAATCCACTCCAGCTCCGACAGCGCCTGGACGCGGTTCTGGCGGGAGCTGCTGCGCTGGCTGACGGCCCTGTTCTCGGGGCCGACCTACGAGAGCCGGGGCCGCTACGTGGTGTACGCGCTGTTTGCCGCCGCCTTCGGCTACGTGGGGCTGCGCCTGCTCCGGCTGGATATTACGGGCCTGTTCGGGCGGCGCGCCCGGGCCGTACCGCTGCCCTACGAAACGCTGAGCGAGGACATTCACCGCATCGATTTCGACCAGGAGCTAATTCGGGCCGAGCAGGCCGGCAACTACCGCCTGGCCGTGCGCCTGGGCTACCTGCTGGCCCTGCGCCACCTCACCGAGCGCCACCTCATCCGCTGGCAGCCCGACAAAACCAACCACGATTACCTGCGCGAGCTGGCCGGCACGCGCTGGGCCGCCGGTTTCCGGAGCCTCACCCGCCAGTTCGAGTACGTGTGGTACGGGGAACTGCCGCTCTCGGCCGCCCAGTATCCGGCCCTGCGCGAAGACCGCCAGGAGTTTATCCGTCGTCTTTCGGGCAAGCTGTCAGCGGTGAGTTGATGAGAGTTGATCTTCATGCTGCTAATGTTCCTAATGCTTTTGCCCTACTTCCGCTTTCAGGCCGCAAACAGTAGCCGCCGCGCCACCAAAATGCCCCGTATCCAACCAGAACAAAAGCTAACGGCTAATAGCTGTCAGCTAACAGCGCAACCTCAATGACGCGTTTTCGTGCTTTTTTGCTGGCCCTGGGGGTGCTGTTCGTGGCCTTCGTGACGGTGGAATACTTTCGGCCCCAACCTACCAACTGGCGGCCCACCTTCATCAACCGCGACAAAATTCCCTACGGCACCTATGTGCTCTTCGACCAGCTGCCGGCCCTGTTTCCCGGCCAGCTCATCAGCACTGTGCGCCTGCCCATTGCCAGCCAACTGCTGCCCGGCCTGAGCCCCGATGCCGCCCTGGACGCGGCCGAACAGTTCTCCGCCGCCGAGCTGGCCCCCGACAGCACCCTTGCGCAGCCCCCCGCCCTGCCCGCCCTGCGCCCCGACCCGGGCACGTACGTGTTCATCAACGACTACTTCAACTGCTCCCGCCTCGACCGCGACGCGCTGCTGCGCTACCTGAGCCGGGGCAACGCGGCCTTCATTGCCGCCGAGCACATCACCGACGTGCTGCTGGATTCGCTGGGCCTCGACGTGCGCCCGGCCCAGGAGCTGGACAGCCTGCTGGAATTGCGCCGGGCCTGGCGCGGCCCCGTTAGCAACCAGACTACCCGCGTAACGCTGGTGAATCCACCGGCCGGGGCGCAGCGCACCTACCGCTTACCGGCGACCGAGGTGCCGGCCTATTTTGTGGCGCACCAGGGCAGCCGAGCCACGGTGCTGGCCCGGGATGCCCGCCGCCGCCCCGTGCTGGTGCGGGTGCCGGTGGGCCGGGGTAGTTTGCTGCTGAGCACTACGCCGGCCGCGTTCAGCAACCTGCTGCTGCTGCGGCCCGCCACGGCGGGATTCGCCTTCGCCACGCTGTCGGGGCTGCCCGTGGGCCGGCCGGTGTTCTGGGACGAGTACCAGAAGCAGGGGCCGCTGGGCGAGCAGTCGTTGCTGCGGGTGCTCCGGCAGCACGTGGCGTTGCGCTGGGCGCTGGTAGCAGCGCTGGTGGGCGCGGGGCTGTTTGCCCTGTTTGAGGCCCGGCGGCGGCAGCGCGTCATTCCCATCCTCAAGCCCCTGCCCAACACCACGCTCCTGTTCACGCGCACTGTGGCCGGGCTGTACCGCCAGGGCAGCAACCACGCGCCCATCGCGGAGAAGAAAATCGGGCTGTTTCAGGAGTACCTGCGCACCCGCTACCACGAGCCCGCCCTCGATTTGGCCGATACCGCCACCCGGGAACGGCTGGCCCAGAAATCGGGCGTGGCCCGGCCGGCCGTGGATGCGCTGGTGCGCCGCATCAACCTTACCCTCACCGCCCGGCAGGTTTCCGACGCCGACCTTCTTGCTCTCCATCAGGCCATTAACCACTTCCGCCAGGCGGTCGGCTGAAATTGTATTATCTGCTTAAATTGTCTTTTACCTGTTTATAATTATTCCAATACACCGTCTCATACTATTTAAATCCGCTATTCAGTGTGATATCCTGTTTAACAGATGTAATTATACCACTTCACTCTTTTGCTCCGCAATTCGCTTCAAGATGGAAAATACCGCTGATATGTCTCCGGAAAACTTCGCTCCGGCTCCCCTTTCCCCGCCCCCTCCCGCTGACCCAACCCCGGAAACCACGGCCGACACCACCGCCGCGCCCTTCGCCCCGCGCACCGATCTGAGCCACCTCAGCCGCCACGCCGATGCCATCCGGGCCGAGCTGAGCAAGGTGATTGTGGGCCAGCGCGACCTGGCCGAACTGCTGCTCACAGCTTTGCTGGCCGATGGCCACGTGCTACTGGAAGGTGTGCCGGGCGTGGCCAAAACGCTCACCGCCAAACTGCTGGCCCGCACCCTGAGCGTGCCCTTCAGCCGCCTCCAGTTCACCCCCGACCTGATGCCCTCCGACGTGCTGGGCACCGCTATTTTCCGGCCCCAGAAGGGCGAGTTCGAGTTCCGGCCCGGCCCCATTTTCGCCAGCGTGGTGCTGATTGACGAAATCAACCGGGCACCCGCCAAAACGCAGTCGGCCCTATTTGAGGTGATGGAGGAGCGGCAGGTGACCCAGGACGGCACCCGTTACCCGGTGCCCACGCCCTTTGTAGTGCTGGCCACCCAAAACCCCATCGAGCAGGAAGGCACCTACCGCCTACCCGAGGCCCAGCTCGACCGGTTCCTGTTCAAGCTCCATGTGGGCTACCCCACCGTGGAGGAGGAAATAGCCATTCTGGAAGGCCACCACGCCGGTTTTGGGGGCGCGCCCCTGGAGGCGGTGCAGGCCGTAGTGTCGGCCGAGGATTTGCGCCAGCTGCGCGAACAGGTGCAATGCCAGCACGTGGAGCCCAAGCTGCTCGAATACATTGCCCGCCTCGTGGGCCAGACCCGCGCCCACCAGGGCCTCTACCTCGGGGCCTCGCCCCGGGCCTCGCTGGCCCTGCTCAACGGCGCCAAAGCCCTGGCTGCCCTCCGCGGCCGCGACTTCGTGACGCCCGAAGACATCCAGTACCTGGCCCCCGTGGTCCTGCGCCACCGCATCCAGCTCACGCCCGAACGCGAAATGGAAGGCAGCACCCCGGATGACGTGGTGAAGCAGATTTTGCAGCAGATTGAAGTTCCCCGTTAGGCGGAAAATGGTAAAGACCGTCACTCCCCTCCTCAGCTGAGGAGAGGACGTCGCTGCTTCGCGGCGGCTGGGGTGGTTGGCTCGTTGCTGATGTTGTTTAGCGGAACGGTCTACGTTATATCGTCCGGCCGTCATCAACCACCCCTAGCCCCTCCTTTCCAAGGAGGGGAACTAGCTTCTAGCTCTAGTTTCTAATCATGGCCATTTTGCGCAGCTTTTTTCTGACCCGCCGCTTCTTCCTGGCCCTCCTGGTTGTCATTACCGGGCTGGTGGTGGCGTTCTTTCTGCCGAGGTTGCTGGTGCCTTTGCAGCTGCTGCTGGGGTTGCTGGGGCTGCTCACGGCCCTGGATGCGGGGCTGCTCTACGGCACCGGCGGTAGCGTGTTCGGGCGGCGGGTGCTGGGCGACAAACTGGCTAATGGCTCCGATAATGAGGTGGCCATCTACCTGGAAAACCACTTCCGCTTCCCGTTGCGCACCGAAACCATCGACGAGGTGCCCCACCAGTTTCAGCGCCGCGACGTGCTGTTCCGGGCCCTGGTGGCGCCCGGCGAAACCCACCTGATTCGGTACCAACTACGGCCCACCCGGCGGGGCGAGTACGAGTTTGGGGCCCTGAACGTGTACGCGGCTTCGCCCCTGGGGCTGGTGCGGCGGCGCTTCCGGTTCGATGAAAACCGGGTGGTACCGGTGTACCCTTCTTTTTTGCAGATGCGCCAGTACGAACTGCTGGCCATCAGCAACCGCCTCACGGAGGTGGGCGTGAAGCGCATCCGGCGGGTGGGCCAGAGCATGGAGTTCGAGCAGATCCGGCCCTACGTGCCCGGCGACGACCCGCGCCGCATCAACTGGAAAGCCACCGCCCGCCGCGCCACCACGCCCGAAGCCGCCGACGCGCTGGTGGTCAACCATTACCAGGATGAGCGCGCCCAGCAGGTGTACTGCCTCATTGACAAGGGGCGGGTGATGCGCATGCCGTTCGAGGGCCTGAGCCTGCTCGATTATGCCATCAACGCCACGCTGGTGGTCAGCAATATTGCCCTGCTCAAGCACGACAAGGCCGGGCTGCTCACGTTTTCGCACCAGCCCGGAGCCATTGTGCCCGCCGACCGCCGCAGCGGCCAGCTGCGCAAGCTGCTGGAGGTGCTCTACCGCCAGAAAACCAAGTACCTGGAAACCGACTACGAACGGCTCTACATTACGGTACGCCACCAGATCCGGCAGCGCAGTCTCCTGATTCTGTTCACCAATTTCGAAACGCTCTACGGCATGCAGCGCCAGCTGCCCTACCTGCGCCGCCTCGCCAAAGACCACCTGCTGCTGGTCGTGTTCTTCGAAAACACCGAGCTCGACGCCTACCTCCACGCCCCCGCCGCCACCACCCAGGACGTGTACAACCAGACGGTAGCCGAGAAATTTGTCCAGGAAAAGCGCCAGATTGTGCGCGAACTGAGCCGCTACGGCATCCACGCCCTGCTCACCGCCCCCCAGAACCTGACGGTGAACACCATCAATAAGTACCTGGAATTCAAAGCCAGAGGGTTGATTTGAGTTCAGTTGCTGGTTGGCAGTGGTCAGTTGCCAGGGGAAAGGAACTGTCATCCTGAGCGGAGCGAAGGATCTTGTCACGTCATAACGAGTCGTTAATAGGATTGTCGCTCCAACGTGATAAGATCCTTCGCTCCGCTCAGGATGACAGTTCCTTTCCCTTGGCAACTGACCACTGATAACCAGCAACTAACAACTGGCAACTAAACCCTGGCCCGGGCCTTGCTACCTTCGCGGCTCCACCTTGCTGCGCTGAAGTTGCTTATGCGTCCGTTCCTGCTGCTGTTCGCTTTCCTGCTCAATTACCCGGTTTTCGCCCAGTCCGCGCCGCCGGCTGACACCCGTAATCTGCTGCCGGTACCTACGTCGGTGCGGTGGGGCACAGGGAAACTAAGCTGGAAAACGATGCTGCGGCCCCAGTTGCAGGGGCCGGCCGATACACTTACCGCCGCCGCCGTAGCCCGCACGTTGCGCCGGCTCCGCCGACAGGCCCCGGCCACTGCCGCCGCTGCCGCCACGCTACCGCTACTGGTACGGTACGGTAACATAGGCCAGCCCGAAACGTTTGATGAAGAACGCTACAGCCTGCGCGTGACGCCCACCGGCATCACGATTGACGCGCCGACCAGCCTGGGCGTGCTGCGGGCCTTGGCCACGCTCGAGCAGCTCCCGGAGCTGGAAGGCCGCCACTCGGTGCTACCCGAAGTGGATATTCAGGACCAGCCGCGCTTTGCCTGGCGGGGGCTGTTAATTGATGCGGCCCGGCACTTCATGCCCGTTTCCGTCATCAAGCGCAACCTCGATGGCATGGCCGCCGTGAAGCTCAACGTGCTGCACTGGCACCTGGCCGACGACCAGGGTTTTCGGGTGGAGAGCCGGACGCTGCCCCGCCTGCACGAGGTGAGCGGACAGTACTACACCCAGGCCCAGGTGCGCGAGGTGCTGCGCTACGCTGCCGCCCGCGGCATCCGGGTGGTGCCGGAGTTCGATGTGCCCGGCCACACCATCGCCTGGCAGGCTGCCTACCCCCAGCTGGCCTCCGGCGACACCCTTTACAAAACCGTGTACCGGAGCTGGCGCCTGGCCAACGTGGCCCTCGACCCGACTAAGGAATCCACCTATGCCCTGCTCGACACCCTGTTCGGGGAGATGACGACCCTGTTTCCCGACCCCTACTTCCACATCGGGGGCGACGAAAACGACGGGCGGCAGTGGCGGGGACAGCCGCGCATCATGGCGTTTGCCAAGGCCAATGGGATGCTGAAAGCCGACGGCAAGACCCTCGATAAGCACGCGCTGCAAACCTACTTCAACCGCCGGGTGCTGGCGATGGTGAGCAAATACGGCAAGCAGATGGTGGGCTGGGACGAAATACTGGGTCCCGGCCTGCCCAAAGATGCCGTGATTCAAAGTTGGCGGGGGCGCAAGGGCCTCTACGACGCGGCCCAGGCCGGCAACCGCGCCATCCTCTCCAACGGCTACTACCTCGACCTCAACCAAAGTGCCGCCAGCCACTACGCCACCGACCCGCTACCTGTTAACAACCCACTCACGGCTACCCAGCAACAGTTGATTCTGGGCGGCGAAGCCACCATGTGGAGCGAGTTTGCCGACAGTGTCATCGTCGATTCGCGCATCTGGCCCCGGGCCGCCGCCGTGGCCGAACGGCTGTGGTCGGCCCGTGAAATAACCAGCGTGCCGGATATGTACCGCCGCCTCGGAGCCGTGGCAGGGCAGCTGGAGGGGCTGGGGCTGCAACACCGCCGCGCCCCCGAGCAGCTGCTACGGCAGCTGGCCGGCCCCACCGCCGACGTGGCCCCGCTCCGTACCCTGGCCCGGGTGCTGGAACCCGTGAAGGAGTATAAGCGCCACTTCCAGGGCTTCACCTACGTGCCCAGCACGCCCCTCAACCGCCTCGTGGATGCCGCCCCCGCCGAATCGGACGTGGCCCGGGAGTTTGGCTGCCAGGTGGATACGCTGCTCAACTACCACACCGCCGCCGGGGCCGGGCTGCCCGCCACGCCCGCCGCCCGCGTGCTGCTGGGCACGTTGCGCCAGCAGCTGCAAACCTGGCAGGCCAACAACTCCCGGCTGGTGCCCCTGCTGGCCGCCTCCCCCACCCTCACCGAGTACGCCCCGCTCTCGGCGGCCCTGAGCACGGCCGCCGCCCTGGGCCTAGAGCGACTGGCCCAACTGGAAAAAGGCCAGGCCCCTTCGGTCGCCTGGCGCGCCGCCGCCCTCCAGCAACTCGACGCCCTGAACAAGCCCGCCGGCCAGACGGAACTGGCCGTACTGCCGCATCTGCGGCGGCTGGTGGAGTCGAAGTAGTGTTTATTGGTAACCCCATTTGTCATGCTGAGCGGAGCCGAAGCATGACAGTTAAACGATATCAATCTTAAAACAGCACCGCCACCTGCATCCGGCCGGTGTGGATGGGGCTCATACTCTGGGGCTTGCGGCCGTCGTAGGCGAGGGTGACGTTGAGGCCGTTGCTCAGGCGCTGCTCCAGGTTCAGGTTCCAGGTGTAGTTACTGCCGGGGCGCAGGGCGTTGAGGATTTCCAGGCCCACCAGGCTGGCCTGGTCGCCCGCGAAGCCCACGCGCACGAAGCGGGCCGTGGCCGAAACCGTCCGCTTGCCTACCTGGCTGATGCGGGTTTCCAGGCCCAGATCATGGAAAGTTCCCCGGGTGTCCTCGTTGGGGCCGGCCGTGTTGCGCTTGGTGGTGTAGAGGTAGCTGGTGGTGAAGCGCCACACCTGGGAGGGTTGGTAGCTCACCTCCGGGGCCGCCTCGTACTGCTCGACCCGGAAGTTGCGGGCCGGCAGGTAATCCGACTGGTTTTCGCGGATGCTGCGGGTGCCGCTGAGGCGGCCGGTGAACGACTGGGCCAGGGTCCGGCGCAGCAGCAGGCTCTGGCTGGCCAGGTTGCGGGTGTCGAAACCCTGGGTGAGCAGCACCTTCTGCTGGGTTTGCTGCACCGTGAGCTCGGCCCCGAAAATGGGGTTAGAGCGGTTGAAATAGAGCGTGTTGCGCAGCAGCTTGTTCAAACTCAGCAGCAGCGAATCGGCGGTCTGGAAGGCGAAGGGGTTGAGGCGGGCGTTGAGGGTATTTTCGGTGCTCTTGCGGTCCAGCGTGACGGTGGTCAGGGTGCTAAAGCGGCTGGCCAGCTCCCGCCAGCCGGTGGCCTCGCGCCACGCCCGCGGGGCCGTGAGCGTGAGCCGGTAGCTGAAGCGGTTGGTGAAGGCGGGCAGGTAGTCGTCAGTCGGCAAAAACACCTTGATGTAGGTCCGGAACTGCGCGTCGGGGGTCTGGGCCTCGAAAAACTCGTTCTTCTCCTGGCGGCCGTTACCGTCCAGATCGTTCCAGTAGTGGGTGCCCTGGCCGTTGGGCACGGCCAGGTAGGCGAAGTCGCGGCGCAGCTCCCGGCCCGTGCCCACGGCGTAGCTCAGCTCCGAGCGCACCACGTTTTGCAGGAAGCTGGCGTTCCAGTCGAGTTTGCCCAGTACAGTTCTTTCCCGCACCATGCCCACGGAGCCGCCGGGCGCGGTCTGGCCGGTGGTATCGCGGGTGAGCAGGTCGCGGTAGGTGGCCAGCACGGCCAGGTCCTGGGTGGCACTGAGGCGGGAGTTCAAGGTACCCTGCCAGGTCTGGGCCCGACCCTGCTCGCGCAGGGAAGTTTGCTCCTGGTTGGGCGTCTGGTCGCGGCGGTAGCTGTAATCGAGGCGGTAGCGGATGCGGGCCGTGTCGCGGCTCTGCACGAACAGGGCGTGCTCGTCGTAGTAGTTGGCCGAGGTCAGGGAGTCGCCGCCCGGCCGGGCCACCCGGTTTTTATCGAAGCGGTAGGCGTAGCCCGGCACCACGGCCCCGCCCACGTAGCGGGCCGTAGCCTCGCCCCGCGCCCACCGCGATTCGCGCCGGCCGGCCGTGGAATTGAGCAGGAACAGGTTGCCGCGCATTTGTACCCGGCCCACCTGCCGGGCCGCGTCTACCCAGTGCTGGAGGCCGCTCACTTCGCCGGCCCGGTAGCGCCGGCTCAGGCGGTAGCCCACGGCATTATCGGCGTCCTTCACCAGGCCCACGGAGGCGTTGAGAATGTTCTCCTCCCGGGGCCGCTGGTTGTTGGTGATGAGCGTGTTGTCCACGCTCCAGTTGCGGTCGAACTCAATGTCGCGGTAGCGGTCAATGGGCGCGAACCGGCGGCTGGTGTACTCGTAGTCGAGGGAGCTGCGCAGCCGGTAGCCGACCATACCGGGCAGGCGCACGCGGCGGTCCTGCACGAGGTAGCCCACCCGCATGGCCTGGCCCTGAGCCTTCTCGGGCGAAAACCGGTTCAGATCCAGCTCCGAGGAAGCCAGATCCACGAACACGGTGGCCGTGGAATCGAGGGCGTAGCTGGTGCCCACCGTGAGGAGCTGCTTTTGCAAGGGCGTGGGCAGCACCCGCACCGGCTCATAGCTCCCCCGGTTCTGGCCCACGAAGGTGTACACCCGGCCGTTGGCGTTGGCATCGGCGGGGCTCAGGTTGTAGGAGCCCCGCCCCGCCCCCAGGTTGGTAAACTGCACGTTATACACCAGCGCCAGCGTATCCAGGGGCGGATACACGAACACGTTCACCGGCTGCTGGGTGGCGGGGTCGGGCTGGATTTCGCGGCGGTACTGAATCTGCTGGCGGTCGTAGCGCACCAGCGTATCGCCGGGGGCCGTTACCCGGCTCACGTTGCCGCTGCGGCGCAGCAGCGCCTTCTGGCCCTCGCTCAGGGTGAGGTTGGGCGAGTTGTCGGGGTTGTCGGATTCGCGGTAGAAGTTGGCGTGCACCTGCAAGCGGCCCAGCTGCTGGTAGTGGCTGGCCTGGAGCAGGGAGCGGGCATAGTTGAAGTCGGAATACTCGTAATCGACCTTGATGCGGGTGTTGCGGGTGATGAGGTGGCGGGGCGAAAACGTGAGCTCGGCCTGGTTGTAGTCGATGATGTAGTCGGCATCGAAGCCCCGCACCAGCAGCCGCCCATCCAGGTAGACCCGCTCGGAATTAGCCAGCACGATGATGAACTGCTCCCCGTTGGGTCCGCGCAGGCGGTAGGGACCCTGCACGTTTTCGAGGGGGGCAATATCGATGCTGGCAAACTTGCCTTTGGCCCCGCCCGCCGCCACCGACGTGGTGGCAAACGCCTCGCCCGTTTTCGTGGACAGCAGCGCCCGGCGCGGCCCCTGGCCCTCGGCGCGGGTGGTCACGGTCTGGCTGGCGTTAGGCCCCGTGCCGTTGGGCGTGAGCGTGCCCGGCGCGGCCCCCGGCCGGGCGTAGGGGTCGGGCGGCGGCTGGCCCGAGCCGGCGGCCGGGGCCACGGTGGGCGGGGTGGGGAGGAAGGTGCCGGCGCTGCCGCCCGCCGCGTTGGGGTACGGCAACAGCTGCTGGTTGCTCACGCCCTGGCCCACGCCGCCCCCGAAACCGCCCGTGGGCAGCTGCCCGAAATTGACCTCGGCCGCCGCGCCCTGGATGTTTTTGTAGAAGCGCAGGAAGTAATCGGGCTTGTTGCGCAGCACCACGTCGCCGGCCGTCAGGCTCCAGCGCGGGTGGGTGAGGGTGATGTAAATCCGGTCGAACTCCTGGAGCTGCTGGGTATTGCCCTCGGGCTGGAAGGGCACGTTCTGGTCGGAAATAGCGGCCGTCAGGTTGATCTGGTCCGTGAGCTTGCCATCGAGCTGCAAGTTGAGCGAGGAGTTGACGAACACGTTCTGGGCGTTGCCGAACGAGACACCCCGCGACAGGTTGCCGGTTTTATTGATGCCCGGGGTGCTCAGAATCTGTTCCTTCACCGAGAAATCGTTCTCCCCGAACGAGGGCCGCTGCCAGAACCGGAGGCTGTCCATGAGGCGGCGGGGCCGCAGGTAGTGGGCCGCCGAGAGTTGCAGAGGCAGCACCCGGTAGCACACCAGCACCGAGTCGGTCCCGGCGGCCAGCACAATGTCGGGCCGGCCGGGCTCGGGGTGGGGAAAGCGCGAAGTGGGCCGCAGGAAACGGTACTGGTCGCGGCCGGCGTCGTAGCGCACCGCGCGGCCCTCCACGCTCACGGAGGCCGGCACGATGGTGAGCGTATCGCGCAGCCCGAAAAATGTCGTATCCCGGCCCGGCGTGAGGCGCACCCAGGCGCAGCGGCGGGTGCTGGGCGGCGCGTCGGGCCGCTGCTGGGCCTGGGCGACGGGCAAAGTCAACAGCAGCAGCCACGCCAGCAGCCCGCAAAGGCGCAGTAAGGACGGCGGATGGCTGCTACTCATTCGGTAAAAATAGGGTATCCGAGCTTCGGAGCCGTGACAACGCCTCGCGCCGACGGTTAGTGCCTGGTAGTCGGTCATTACAAAAGCGTGCAAAGCCCGAGCGAGACAAAAAACCCTGTTACAGGCAAGCCCCTTACCGGGAATCTGCGACTTCTTGCTTTCGTCCTGTTTCGTGAGGGCGGCAACCACGGCTTACCGAAGCCAGCACAAGCCAGGCACATGGGAGGCATCCGCCAGGAGCACCAAGAGCAGCAAGTTGGAAACGTACAAGTTCGGTGGGCGGGGCGGAACGTCATACGCACCGCACCGCCCATTGTCGCGTTGTTGTCACCTCCCTGAAAATCCTTGACCGCTGCCGCCGCATGGCCCCACTGCTGCCCGCCGACACGCTCACCGGCCGCCGGCCCGAAGTCACCAGCCGCTGAGACGGCATTCTTCCCCTATCCCGCCAGCGGCAGCTCGATGAAGAAGCGCGTACCCTCGCCCTCTTCGGTTTCAAACCAGATGTGGCCGCCGGCGCTTTCGATGCCGCGCCGGGCTACGGCCAGCCCGATTCCGGAGCCGGTTTCCTTGGTGGTGAAGTTGGGCACGAAGATTTTGCTCTGCACCTCGGCCGCAATACCGGTACCGTTATCGGCAATGCAGATGCGCACCCGGCCACTGCTGATGGGCTCCAGAATGGCCACCACCTGGGGGGCGCGGTCCTCGGGCACGGCTTGCAGGGCATTGATGAGCAGGTTGTTGAAGGTGCGCACCAGCAAACTTTCATCAGCAAACACCACGAACTGATCGGCCCTGGCACCCGGCGGCAGCGTGAGGCGGATGTCCCCGCCCCCCGGCCGGCCTTGGTGCAGGTGCACGCAGCGGCGCAGAATGGGCACCACATCCAGGCGCTCGGGGCGCATCGCGGGCAGGTTAGTAAAGTTGCTGAACGAGGTAGCAATGTCCGTGAGCACGTCGATCTGGGTGATGAGCGTCTGCGACACCTTGGTCAGCAGCTCCTCCAGGTTGGGGCGCTGGTCCTGGATGGCGCGTTGCAGGAACTGGAGGCTCAGCTTCATAGGCGTGAGCGGGTTCTTGATTTCGTGGGCTACCTGCCGGGCCATTTCGCGCCAGGCGGCTTCCTTTTCCTGGGTGGCCAGCTCCTCCTTGCTTTCATCGAGCTTGAGCAGCATCTGGTTGTATTCGCGCACGAGCAGCCCGATTTCGTCCTCCGACTCGTAGGCCAGCATCTCGTTCTGGCCCGTGAGGGTGGTCTGGCGCAGCTTCTCGGTGATGAGCTTGAGGGGCTCGGTGAGAATGCGCGAGGCCAAAAAGGCCAGCACCAGAAACAGGATAAACATCAGGGTGAAGATGTTGAGAATAGTCGAAATCAGCTCGGTGAGCTTGTTGTCGAGGTCCTTCTCGGAGTCGAAGAACGGAATGCCCACGTAGCCCACCACCGCGCCCGACCGCCCGGGCTGCACGGCGGCGGCCCGGAGCGGCAGGTAGAGCGCATTGAACGACAGGGAGCCGGCCCGCTCGGTGAGCAGTATCCGGGGCTGCCCGTCCTCGGCCAGGGCCGTGACGGCCTGGGGATTCATGAGCGTACTGAGCAGGTTGGCCTCAAAAATCAGGGGCTGGCTGCTCACCAGCAGCTCGCCGTGGGCGTCGTAGAGGTTGAGGTCGGTTTCGGTGAGGGCCGACACGTTTTCGGCCAATTCTACCAGATCGGCCCGGTTGGCGTCGTCGTCGAGCAGCGCCCGGTTCTTGAGCAGGCTTTCCTGCACGGCCTGGCCCCGGCGCTGGTAGGAGCGCAGCAGGTCGCGCTTGTAGGAGTTGGTCACCTGGCTGGCAATGGCCACGCTCACCACAATCAGGGGCACGAGCACGCCCGCATTCAGAAACACCTGGATCTTGGTGCTGAAATTGGTGCGCAGCAAGTGCCGGTACTGGCCCCGGGCCAGCAGCACTACGCTCATCAGCAGCAGCCAGCAGAAGCTGTAGAGCAGGAACAGAAAGGAGAAGTTGGCCAGCCAGTCGGAGAACGAATACGTGGCCGTCGTCACTACCACCAGCCGCCGGCTGCGGTCGGTGCTGCGCACGGCCAGATGGTGGTAGCCGTCCAGGGCCAGCCCCGTGGTATACAGGCGCGGGTCGTTGAAGAAGCTGGCCGGCAGGGTATTTACGTAGTCGAAGTCGCCTTCACTGTACATCAGCTGGCCGTTTTCGTAGCCCGCGTAGCTCAGGTCAGTGCCCAGGCGGGGCTGGAAGAACTTCTGGTCGATGAGCAGCTCGGGCACCACGCTGTTGGCCGTAAGCTTCTTGAGGGTGAGCTCCAGCACAATGGTGCTGGCCCCATCGGCGAGCTTGGGCGCGGGCACCGTCACGAAGGCCACGTAGCGCCGCGAGTTGAACGACTGGCCACCGTCGCGGACCAGGTAGATGTTGGGGTGGTCGGTGGGGCTGGCGTTGCGCAGCAGGTAGCTGCGGGTGGTGCGCAGGTTGCCGCCCACGGCTACGCCCCGGCCTTCGGGGTTGAAGAGAATGACCCGCACCTCGTACTTATCGAAGTAGCCGCGCAGGTAGGACTTCACCACTTTCTGCCGGATCAGGTCCAGATTCACGAAGGGGCTGGCCAGCATGGTGCGCAAAACGGGGTCCTGGCTCATTTCCCGGCCGCGCTCTACCAGCAGATATTCCCCCTGCAAATCGTTATCGGCCAGCATATTGCCCGCCAGCGCCTGCTTGTTTATCTGCAACTGCCGGTTGAAGTGCGCGTAAAGGGCCAGCGCACCTACGGCCGAGCTCACGCCCAGCATCAGGAAGATGAACAGGTACACCTGATAAGGCATCACTACGCCCGTAGACTTGAGCCCGGTCAGGCGCAGAACCAGAAAAAAGGCGAGCGTAATGCCCAGCAGGATGGCGTGTACCAGGCCCAGGCCCAGCCCGATAGCCAGAAACAGCACGCTCAGAACCAGCAGCAACCCCACCCCCAGGCGGCGGGTGGAGGGCCGCACCAGGCTGGCAAACAGGTGGGAGAGCATATAAAAGCCCACCAGATAGCTGCCCGTATGCAGCACAATGGCCAAGCCCAGCAGCACCTTAAAAAGGCTGACCTGAATGTCCTGGGTGATGTCGAGGATGAGTTGGGAGTTGCTGAAGCTGCTGGTGTAAAAGTCGAACAGCATTTCCAGCAGCCCGAAAAACACCAGCACCGTGAGCCCGCCCAGCACAACGCGCACCCGCCAGCCCTTCGCGCGCTGGGCCAGCCGCAGCAAGCCGTAGCGCCGGAACAGCCGCAGTCCGTACCAGGCCACCAGCGTGAGCACCAGCGCGTTGAGCAGCAGGTCGCCGAGGGAGGGCGAAAGCCAGGAGGCCGCGTACACCCGCGGGTCGAAGAGGCTTACTTCCAGAAACGAAAACGGCAGGCCCCAGTACAGCATCAGCGCCCGCAGGACCAGCAGCGGCCCCACTACCAGGGCAGTGCCCGTCAGGATCTGGTGCCGGGCGAACCGCTGCCGGGCCAGTACCACCCAGGCCCCCACATAAAAGCCCACGCCCAGCAGCAGCAGCAGCAACGGCAGGTACTTGCCCGTGATGGGGTCGGCCTGGAGGCTCTCAATGGAAAACAGGTAGTTGCCCTCGTTCGATACCAGCCGGGGGCGGCCGGTGGGCTTCCTTTCCACCAGCAGGCGCACGTTCTGGCCCTGGAAGATGCCCTGGCCGTTCCCGTCGCGCAGGTAGCGGTTGCTGATGCCGTAACTGATTTCAAGCGGAATGTAGGTCAGCAGCACGTAAGGACCCTCCACGTGACGCAGCATCAGAAACTTGCCGAAGCGGGTTTCCAGCAGCCGCTCGTGGTAGCGCTGGGTGGCCTGCTCGGCATCGGGCCGCACCGTATGGTCCGACCAGTATACGATCTGGTCGCCCCGGAAGATGAAGGTGGGGTAAGTGGTGTGGCTGGCGAGGCTGCGGAAGCTCACCCGGCCCGTGGCCAAGCGTTGCAGCAAATCCGTGGATTCCCGCTCCCCCGTCAGCTCCGCCTCCATCAGGGCCTCCTGGAGGCGGGTAGCCGAAGCTTGTAGCACCAGGGCCGGGTTCTGGCTGTACCGATTGCTGAAGTAGGCACCCGCAAAGCAAAATAGCGCCAGTAACAGCAGCCAGACGGGAGTAAGTCGAAGGAATTTCACTACGTACGCTGCTCGTGAGCCGGGAATACTGCAACCATGATACCAAACAAAAATGCCGCCCCTCGGCGGCATTTCCTAACTCCGGCGGGGAGACACCACTTCAGCGGCCGGCAGCGTATTTCGGGTCGTAGCGGGTTCCGCCGAACAGGTAGAGCATCAGGGTGCGCGAATAGCGCAGGCTCAGCGGCGTGAGGAGCAGGGATACCAGCGCCACGGCCGTCACGTACACCCACGTATCCGGGTCGCCGAGCAGGTTGTATACCAGCAGCCCCACCACCAGCATAATGCCCGTCGAGAAGGCAAAGCTGATATACATGGCCCCAAAGTAGAAGCCCGGCTCGGGCTCGTAGGTCTGGTCGCAGACCGGACAACTGACCGGCATTTCGGTGAAATGAGCCAGATTCAGGGCCGAATGCGTGAACAGCGGCCCCTGGTGGCAACGGGGGCAACGTTGCTGCACCAGGGCCACCAGCGTCGAATCAATGTCCGCCATTGGTGCTGGCCTTCTTCTTCTGCTGTTGGGTGTGGCGGTACCAGAAAAAGCCCACGGCACCAATCAGCACGTACGGAATGGTCATCAGGTACACGATGCCCTTGTTGAGGCCGGTGGTATCGTAGCCGTCCTTTTCGTTGCTGGCGGCCTCCACCTGGGTTTTGCACATGGTGCACTGGGCGGCCCCCGCCAGCGGCAGCAAACTCATCAGCAGTAGCAGCAGGGCAAACAGCCCGTTTACGGTTATTTTCTTCATGACGTCAACGGAATAGGTTGGGTGTCTGAATAACCCCGAACCTGGCGGGCAGGTTCAGGGCCGGAAATCAGGTGTAGTAAGGCGCAATCATGAAGTACACGATAACGCCCGTCACCGATACGTAGAGCCACACCGGATACGTCCAGCGGGCAATGCGGCGGTGCTTGGCAAACTGCTCGGTAAGGGCGAAGTAGAGCGTGAACAGCACCAGCCCTACCGTGGCGGCGGCCAGCAGAATGTGGGTCAGCAGGATGAAGTAATAGATGCCCTTGATGAGCCCCTCGCCCCCGAACTTAGTGCTGGCCACCTGGGAGTGGTAGGCCACGTAGGAGAGCAGAAACACGGAGCCCAGCAGAAATGCCGCGCCCATCATGGCCCGGTGCCGGGCCACCTGCTTGCGCCGGATGAAGTAGTAGCCCAGCATCAGAAACAGGGCTGTCAGCGAGTTAAGCACCGCATTCACGGCGGGCAGGGCCTTCACGTTCAGGCCCGGAATCACGAACACGCCGGGGAAGTAGTAGAGCACCGCTACCGCAATCGGGATAACGGCTGCCAGCACGACCGCCAGCACCTTGTACTTGGTGGCCCCGGCCGGGTTCAGAGTGGGTTCAGGGGTGGTCATAAGTGTAGAGCAACACGTCGATTTCGGTGATGAGGCGATTCATGTCCCGCTCGCTGGTGCCGTCGTAGCGGCCGCGCACGTAGCCGTCGCGGTCAATGAGCAGCACAACCTGGGTAGGTTGGGCACCGGGCACGGGGCGCAGGCCGAACTCCCGGGTAAGTAACCGGTCCACCACGGTTTTGTCACCGGCCAGGAAAAACCATTTGCCGGCAATAGCCCCGGAGCCTTCCGCATAGCGGGCCAGCACGGCCACCGAATCCGGGGTGGGATTGACGCTGAGCGAGGCCAGGCGCACCCGGGGCTCCTGGCGGAATTTCTCCTGCACCCGCACCAGTTGGGCATTCTGCCGCTCACAGGGCAGGCCGCAGTCGGGAGAGAAGAAGCTGGCCACGTACAGGCCCTTGTTCCGCAGTTCCGTGCCCGTTACCTCCCGCCCCGCCTGCGTGCGCAACCGGAATTCACCTACCTGGTGAAAAACAGTATCGCGCTGCCACTTCCCGGCCACCAGCGTCGAATCGACTCGCTCAGGCAGGTAAGTTGGCAGCGCGTAACGGTTGGTACCAAAGCTTTTCAGGAACAGAAAAGCGAGTACCGGAACCAGCAGAATCAGGCCCAACAGTAAAACTTGTTGGGGCCGCATCAGCTAGAATATGGCGTTGTGAATGGCGTTGCCCTCAGTAATGAGCGCAACCAGCAGCCAGATCAGCAACGACATGGGTACCAGAATGGTCCAGATCAGCCCTTTAGTTTCATGCTTGAGGTGCATGAACTCGGCCACGATGAAGAAGGCCTTGAAGATGGTGAGGACAATGAAGATGGTATTGCGCAGCGTGCTGGAGGGCATCATGAACGCAATGGCGAACTCGAGCGCCGTGATGGCCGTAATGATCCAGAAGGTTTTCCAGATCCAGGCCGTGTTGGGCTTCGGGATTTCGCCCGCGTGAATGGGCTGAGTGCTAGGATTTGCCATGAGCGTAGAAAGTAGCAGAACAGAACCCGGCCGGCCGGKGCGAAGCCCGGGGCTCCGCACCGGCCGCCGGCCGCAGTCGGGTGAAATTAAACGAGGTAGAAGAAGGTGAACACGAACACCCACACCAAGTCCACGAAGTGCCAGTACAGGCCAATCTTCTCTACCATTTCGTAGTGACCCCGCTTCTCAAAGGTGCCGTTGGTGGTGGCAATGAAGCAGTAGGTGAGCAGGCACAGACCCGAGAAAACGTGGGTGCCGTGGAAACCGGTGATAAAGAAGAACAGGTCGGCAAACAGCACCGGACCGTACTGGTTCACGGATAGGTTCGCCCCGTGGAATACGGTGCCATCGTTCATGAGCGTACCCGCGTCGGTACCCCCGATAAAGTGCCCCCATTCCCAGGCCTGGCAGCTTACGAAGGTCGTGCCGAACAGCAGGGTCCAGAGCAGCCACTTCTGCACGTCCTTCTTATCGAAGCGGTGGCCGGCTTCTACGGCCAGTACCATCGTCACGGAGGAGAAGATGAGAATCATCGTCATCAGGGCCACGAAGGCCAGGGGCAGATCGATGCCGTGCAGGCCAGGAAAGGAGTTGAAGACTTTCTCCGGGATGGGCCAGTACTTGGTGGAGAAGGTAAAGGCTTCGGGCGAGCCCGCGTACGCCATATACCGGTGCCGGATCAGGCCGTAGGTGGTCAGGAAGGCGGCAAAGGTGAAGGCGTCCGACAACAGGAAGAACCACATCATCAGCTTGCCGTAGCTGGCGTTGAAGGGCTCGTTGCCGCCGTCCCAGGTGCCGGTGCGCGGCTTATCCAGGGCGGAATCAGAAACTGCCTGCGTCGTCGGGGAAATCGTGGACATAGCGTGCGGGGGGAGTTTACAAAAATCAGTGGTTCAAAAGTAGGAACAAATACAGGTACAACCAAAGCGCGCCGAGGAAGTGCCAGTAAATGGTGACGTTGCCAATGGAGAGCATCTGGCGCGAATGCACCTGATAATTAAAGCTTTTCCGCACTACAATCAGCAGAAAGATTAATCCGGTGATCAGGTGAAATCCGTGCACGCCGGTAAGTACATACAGAAATGAGCCGGAAG
The DNA here is from genome assembly GCF_003583925.1 of Hymenobacter rubripertinctus. Lineage (GTDB taxonomy): Bacteria > Bacteroidota > Bacteroidia > Cytophagales > Hymenobacteraceae > Hymenobacter > Hymenobacter rubripertinctus. Next base: position 93,941 of record NZ_QYCN01000006.1, read on the forward strand.
GGTTGGCATCGGTGCCCGCGAAAAAGATGCGCTGGTCTACCAGTTGCCCCCACAGCAGGTACTGGCCCACCAGAAACGCCAGACCCAGGCCCAGGGTGAGCAGGAGCGCGAGGCGCACCTGCTTCAGGTCGTTCTTGCGGGCGGCCAGCCAGGCCCACTGCACGGTGGCCGAGCTGAGCAACAGTACCACGGTGGTATACAGGAATCCGGCGGGCAGGTTGAACTCCAGCCAGTTGCCTTCGTTGCGGCGCACGATGTAGGCGCTGGTATAGGCCGCGAAAATCATGAAGATGCTGACCATCATCAGCATGAGCAGGAAGCGCGCCGGATGGATGCCGGTGGCGGGCTGTTTGGTACTCAACGATTCGTAAGAATCCATATTTTCAGAAGTGAAAAGTGAGAGCGTAGAAGTGAGAAGGCGAATGGCAGGCACCGGGAAGCCTGCCTGATTTTAACACGCAGAAGCAGGCTTTTGTCTCACTTCTCACGTCTCAAATCTCCCTTCCAAAGGAAAGAACTACAGCTTATCCAGCACCAGCGCAATCTGCACAATGGGCAGGTAGAGGAAGGAGCCGAACATGATGCTCATGGCCGCCTTCTTGCTGATGGTGCGCATGAGATAAAACGTCTGCATCAGAAACAAGACCCCGCACACGGCCGCCACCATCGGGTACACGGTGCCCGTCATGCCGAAATAAAAGGGCAGCAGGCTGAGCGGAATCAGAACCAGCGTGTAGGTCATGATCTGGAAGGCGGTACGCAGGTCCTTCTTGCCGGGCGTCGGCAGCATCTTGAAGCCGGCCTTCTTGTAGTCGTCATCGAGCACCCAGGCAATGGCCCAGAAGTGCGGAAACTGCCACATAAACTGAATGCCGAACAGAATCCAGCCCTGCAACCCCAGATAGCCGGTGGCTGCCACCCAGCCGATGAGCGGGGGCAGCCCGCCCGGAATAGCCCCCACCGCCACGCAAATGGGCGAAATGGTTTTGAGGGGGGTGTAAACGAAGCCGTACAGAATCAGGGACACTAGGGCCAGGGCGGCCGCCAGCGGATTGAACGCGAGGGCCAGCAGGGCCAGCCCTGCCCCGCCCAGCACAACGGTGAACACCCAGGCTTCGGTAGCGCTCAGAATTCCCAGCGGCAGCGGCCGCTGGGCCGTGCGCTTCATCTGGCGGTCGAGGTCGATTTCAAAAATCTGGTTGATGGTATTGGCTGCGCCCGTTACGGCCAAGCCGCCCAGCATCACCAGCAGGGCCTGGCCCCACTCCAGCTCACGGGCTCCCAGCAGGTAGCCGATGGCGCTGGAGAAGGCTACCGTAACGGCGAGCCGGAATTTAACTAACTGAAAGAACGCCCTAGCCTTACTCATCAACTGCGAAAACAGGTTGAATGGCGAAAAAGCCCGCCAAACGGGGCCGCAAAGTTACGCAACAACGGCCGGAGTAGCCGCCTGCCGCCGCAACTTCGTGGCCCGGCGGTACGCCACCAGGGCCAGAAACTGCGCCCCGAAGAGCAAAGTGGCCAGTGTGAGGTGAATGGGCTGCACAAACGCCGGAAAAGCAAAATACGCCAGCACGATGCCCGCCAGGATTTCACCCCCAATCAGCCCCAGGATGGCCGTGGCCAGCCGGTGCAGGCTCCGGGAGGGCAACGTGTAGAGTCGGTAGGCCAGATACACGTTCAGCAGCAGCAGCACGGCCGAAAAGGTGCGGTGGAAGCGGAAGGCGCCGCCCAGCTGCTCCACCCAGCCGGCCCGGTTAAGGTAGTTGCTGGCGGCGGCTACCAGATCAATCTGCTCCCGCACCTGGGTGCCCAGCACAATTTGCCCGAACGTGAGCAGCACGGCCAGCACCAGCACGGCCTGCAAGCCCGGCAGCGCCCGCAGGGGTTGAGCGGCCTGCTCCTGCCCTGCCGCCCGCTGGGAGCGGCTTACGGCATAGAGTAGCATGGCCACAATCACCAGGGCCAGCCCCATATGCACGGTCACCATAATGGGCAGCAGGTTGGTGGAAACCACCAGCGAGCCCAGCCAGCCCTGTACGCCCGTCAGCAGGAAAGAGCCAAATGCCAGCCAGAACACCGGCCGGTCGCGCCGCCAGTACGGCCGAGCGAAGAGGACCGTCGCAAACACGAACACCCCGATCAGAGCCCCAACCAGCCGGTTCACGTACTCAATCCAGGTTTTCACCGCGTTGAAATCGGTTTCGATGTACTGGGTCGGGTGGGCGAAAATGTCGCCGGCCACTTGGTGAAAGCCCAGCCGCTCCAGCCTGGCGGCCAGCTTCTGATTTTTCTCCACCCGCTGGGCCGTGTAGATTTCCTTGTAGTTGGCCGGGAGCTGGCTGATGTGGGTGGGCGGTACCCAGCTGCCAAAACACTTGGGCCAGTCGGGGCAGCCCATGCCGGAGCCGGTGCTGCGCACCACACCACCTATCAGGATCAGAAAATACACGGCCGCTACCGTCAGGATGCCTACGAACCGGAAGCGGCGCACGAATGCGGGAGTTGCCATATGCAACGAATCAAGTCAAAGTCAGAATCACACTAGCAACCGTAAACTCGCCGGATTGCTTATCGAATCAGCCGGAAATCCGGGGCAGATGCGCCGGTGTCGGATGCCCGTTCCTGCCCACAAAAAAACAGGCCGCCGTAAGTACAGCGGCCTGTTTTCAGGAGGCGAATGCCGGAAGGCATTTATTCCATTTCCTTCTCGTAGGGCAGGTTCGACGACTGAGTCTGCGAGTACGGTACGTTCTGAGGAATAAAATCCTCGGCGGCACCGGGCTTGCTGTAGTCGTAGGGCCAGCGGTGCACGGCAGGGATTTCGCCCGGCCAGTTGCCGTGCCCAAGCTCCACCGGGGTCGTCCACTCCAGCGTCGTCGAGTTCCAGGGGTTTTCGGTGGCCCGACGGCCGCGGAAGATGCTGTAGAAGAAGTTGAAGATGAAGATGAACTGGCCGAAGAACGCAACGATAGCGGCTACCGAAATGAACTTGTTCAGGTCAGCAAACTGGCTGAAGGTGTCAAAGCCAGTCCAGGCGTAGTAACGACGGGGGAAACCGGCAATACCTACGTAGTGCATCGGCAGGAACACCAAGTACACGCCGATGAACGTCAGCCAGAAGTGAATGTAGCCCAGCTTCTCGTCCATCATGCGCCCAAACATTTTGGGGAACCAGTGGTACACCCCGGCCCAGAGGCCGAAGAAGGCCGACGAACCCATTACCAGGTGGAAGTGAGCCACCACGAAGTAGGTGTTGTGCAGCTGAATGTCGAGGGCGGCGTTGCCGAGGATGATACCCGTCAGACCGCCGGCAATGAACAGCGACACGAAGCCAATGGAGAACAACATGGCCGTAGTGAAGCGGATGTTACCGCGCCAGAGCGTTGCCAGCCAGTTGAACACCTTCACGGCCGAGGGCACGGCAATGATGAGCGTCAGGAACATGAACACCGATCCGAGGAAGGGATTCATGCCCGTCACGAACATGTGGTGAGCCCACACGATGAAGGAAAGCAGGGAAATACCCAGCAGGGAGCCAATCATGGCGCGGTAGCCGAAGATAGGCTTACGGGCATTGGTGGCCAGAATTTCCGATACCATACCCATAGCGGGCATGATAACGATGTATACTTCGGGGTGACCCAGGAACCAGAACAAGTGCTGGAACAGGATGGGCGAACCGCCAGTGTTCGACAGCGCCTGCCCGGCAATGTAGATATCGGACAGGAAGAACGACGTGCCGAAGGAACGGTCGAAGATCAGCAGAAGCGCGGCCGAGAACAGCACCGGGAACGAGAGCAGGCCCAGGATAGCCGTCAGGAAGAACGACCAGATAGTCAGGGGCAGCTTGCTCATGCTCATGCCCTGAGTCCGCAGGTTGATAACGGTGGTAATGTAGTTCACGCCGCCCAGCAACTGGGAGATGATAAACAAGGCCATCGATACCAACCAGAGCGTCTGGCCGGCACCCGAGCCGGAAATGGCCTGAGGCAGCGCCGACAGCGGCGGGTAAATTGTCCAGCCGGCAGCGGCCGGACCGGTTTCAATAAACAAAGAGCTGAACATGACCACGCTCGACAGGAAGAAAAACCAGTACGAGAGCATGTTCATGAAGCCCGACGCCATGTCGCGGGCACCGATTTGCAGCGGAATCAGGAAGTTGGAGAACGTGCCCGACAAACCCGCCGTGAGCACGAAGAACACCATAATGGTGCCGTGCATCGTTACCAGCGCCAGGTAGAACTCGGGGTTCAGCTTGCCGGCCTCAATCCACTTGCCTAGAAACGGCGTGAGCCACTCCATTGTGGACTCGGGCCAACCCAGCTGCAAACGGAAAAGACTGGATAGCGTACCGCCGATAATGGCCCAGAAGATACCCGTAATCAGGAACTGCTTGGCAATTACTTTGTGGTCGGTGCTGAACACGTACTTCTGCAGAAAGCTCTGCTCGTGGTGCTCATCGTGGTGCGCGTCGTGCGCGTGGCCGGGCTCGGTGACCCCGATACCGCCCTGCACTTGCTCGTGAGTGGGAAAATTAGCAGCCATAATAGAAGCTTGCAGTTATGTAAGTTTAGAGCGAAGCCTTGGCAGCAGCCGGCACGACTGCGGCGGCAGTGGTCGGAACCACTGTTGCTTTCTCAACCAATTTATCCGACTTCTGTTTGAAGCTGGCCAATACATCCGGATTCTGCTCCGAGAAAGATTTCTGCTGGGCGAACCAGTTCACGTAATCGTCCGGCTCATCCACTACGATGCTCATCTTCATGGCGAAGTGACCACGGCCGCAGATCTGATTGCAGGCCAGCTCATAGTTGAAGTTCGGGTTGCCCATCTGGGCACGCATTTCATCGGTGGTCTTGGTGGGCGTGAACCAGAACTTGGTGGGCATACCGGGCACGGCATACATCTGCACCCGGAAGTTGGGCATGTACACCGCGTGCAGCACGTCGCGGGAGCGGATGCGGAGCAGCACCGGATGACCTTTGGGAACGTGAATCTCACCGGCCGTGAAGTCGTCGACGCCATTCTGGTCGCTCAGGTCGAACCCAAACTCGTTGGTCGCGTCAATCAGGCGGTAATTCACTACGCCCAGCTTCTGGTCGCGGCCGGGGTAGCGCACCAGCCAGTTGAACTGCTTGCCCATTACCTCCAGCACTACCGAATCTTTGGGAGCAGGACCGGTGATACGGGTCCACTCCTTCCAGCCGGCAAACACCAGAGCGGCCATCACTATGGCCGGAATCAGGGTCCAGATAACTTCGATCTTGTTGTTGTGCGGGAAGAAGAAAGCCCGGCGGCCATCCTGGTGCTGATACTTGTAGGAGTACCAGAACAGCAGCACCTGAGTCAGCACGAAAGCAATTCCGATGACAATCATCGAAGACCAGAACATTTTCTCCGTAGCCAGACCATGAACCGAAGCAATGGGCGGGTTCATCTTATCATAGCTGTCAGCAAACGACCAGGCGAAAGCAGCCCCGCCTACCACCAGAAAAATCAGGCACAAAATAGCGTTGACGCGGTTGCTGGTCCCGACCTCGCGGGTAGAGCTTCCGGAAAAAATGGAGGTCAGAATCTGGAGGCGGAACAGCAGGCCGAACACGACCAGCAGCAACGCCAGTACCAGAAGGATACCAAGAGTAGTCATTGGGGGGAGGTAGAAGTGAGAGTTGAGAGGTTAGAAGTGAGAGCCTGTTATCCTGTCAAGTCTAACTTCTCACTTCTCAATACTCATGTCTGAAATTAGGTGGTATGGTGAACGCTCTCATCCAGGAAGGGATGATGAAGCGGAACCAGCGAGGCCTGCGAGAGGCGCTTGGTGAACAGAATCAGGAAGGCCCCCAGGAAAATCAGGGCTATGCCTATCTCGATTACAAACCCGTTATCGCCCTTCATTGTTCCGGGCATGAACATCAAATAGAAGTCCGACCAGTGGCCCACCAGGATGGCAATGCTCACGATTTTGAGCATGATCATCTGCCGCTTGGCGTCGCGGGTCATCAGCACTAGGAAAGGGAAGGCAAAGTTGATGATCAGGTTGCCGAAGAACAGCCAGGTGTACTGGCCATTGAAGCCGCCCAGGCGCTGGTTGAAGTACACGGACTCCTCGGGCAGGTTGGCGTACCAGATCAGCATAAACTGCGAGAACCATACGTAGGTCCAGAAAATGCTGAAACCGAACATGAACTTGCCCAGGTCGTGCAGGTGGCTTTCTTTCACCCAGCGCAGGTAACCGGCCTGCTTGAGCAGGATGGTGCACAGCGTAACGGCTGCAATGCCCGATACCCACCACGAGGCGAATACGTACCAGCCGAACATGGTGGAGAACCAGTGTACGTCAACCGACATCACCCAGTCCCAGGCCGCCATCGACGACGACACGGCGTAAATCACGAGGAAGCCGGCCGATACGTTGATGCTCTTGTGGAAGTATTCGGTACCGCCGTGTAGGTCTTCTTCCAGCGACAAATCGCGCAGGCGCTTGGTAAAGAAAATCCACAGGCCCAGAAACAGGACCATCCGAATCAGGTAGAACGGAATGTTCAGGAAGCCTGATTTGCCGGCCACAATGGCGTCGTAGGTTTCGCTGCCCTTGTCCATGATACCGGGAACGGTCCAGTGGAACAGGTCGTAGTTGATGAAGTTGAGGCCGAAAACCACCATCATTATCACCAGACCGGGAACCAACCAAGCGCTCAGTGCCTCGTTGATGCGTTTCACCACTACCGACCAGCCCGCGTAGGCCACGTACTGAATGGCCATGAACACGGTGCCGATGGCCGATACGCCGGTGAAGAACACGTTATTGTGCCACAGGCTCACGATAATCCGCTTGAGCCAGGGCGCGCTGCCGTGGTGCTCACCGGCACCGTGGCCTGCGCCATGGGCCGCAGCAGCACCTTCAGCCGCCTCGTGGTGAGCCCCGATGCCCAGCATCGACATGATAACGCCCAGCACGAGCACGGCGACGCCGGCGACGATGATGAGCATGAATTTTCTGCGAGTACCCGGCGAAACCTCCAGGTATTCTGCCGTAACGCTTTCCTGATGCGTCAGAGTTGCCATAGAAGAAGGGGGTTAAATAGCTTTGCCATTACGGGCCGGGTCGCCCGCACCGGGGTTGTTCGACACTTCGTTGGAACCAGCTTTGGTGGGGTTCTTTTTCATCTGACCGGAACTCATGGTTGAGTCGGCCGTAGGCACGTTGGCCGAGGCGCTACCAACCTGTACCATGTCATCCAGCCCATCGGGGCCTTTGCCGAGCTGAAGCGCCCGCACGTACATGGCAATTTTCCAGCGCTCCTCGGGGTTCACCTGCGAGCCATGGGGCATCATACGGTTGCGGCCCCACTGAACCACGTGGTAGATGTGGCCGTCGTTCATGGTTTTGTAAGCACCCGCCGAGTAGTTGGGCACGCCCTTGAACTTGATGCCTACCGGACCCTGACCATCGCCCTGCTCCCCGTGGCAGTGCTGGCAGTCACGCGAGTACAGTACTTTACCTTCCTCCAGGTGCGCCTTGGTATAGGCGTAGGGGTTGCGCAGGACTTTTTCAGCCGTTTCCACGTCGTCTTTGCCGATGTGGGAATAGTAGCTGAGCTTACCGCGCGGGATAGTTCCCACGGCGGGCGTCCGCTCGTTGATACCCATCGGGTTTACCACGTTGGCGTTTACCTGAGTCAGGGGCTCGTACGGAATGGACGTGTACATTTCCGGAGCGTACTCCAGGCCGGGGTCATCGGCGCGGTTGCAGGCGGTGGTGAACACCGATGCCAGCAGGACCGCCGACGCTTGCAGAGAAACTTTCAGCGAGTGCGTCATTAGAACTTGGACATTTCTTTTTGGTTCACCTCCGAAGCGCCATTCTCCCGCAAAATCTGCGTCAGCTTGGTCATATCGGTGCTTTCATTCACTTCAATGGCCATCACGAACTTGTCGTCCGTGGAGCGCACGTCCAGTACCGGCGTTTTCCAGCGCGGATAAAGCTTGCTGATGGTATAGAAGGTGATGACCATCCCGTGGCAGCAGAAGAGCACCGTCAGCTCGAACGATACCGGGATAAAGGCCGGCAGCGCAATGTGGGGCTTACCACCGATAATCATCGGCCAATCAAAGCCCAGCGTGTAGATCTGGAGCCAGAGGGCGAAAGCCAGACCGGTTAGGCCGAAGAAGAAGGCCGCAATGGGCAGCCGGGACCGTTCGATGCCCAAGGCATCGTCGATTCCGTGAATGGGGAACGGGGTGAAGACTTCGTAGATTTTGACGCCCGCTTCGCGAACGTTCTCCACGGCGTGCAGCAGCACGTCTTCGTCGTCGAAGATACCGAGGGCGAAGCGCTTAGTCATGCTTAGTGTAGTTTACCGGGGCCGAGGCAGGCACTCCGTGGGTGGTAGCGGGTTGAGGCGCGTGGTGAGGATCGTGGCCGGTGTACGTCGGGCCGTTGTCTACCGTGTATTTCAGGACGGCTTTCACTTCGGCCATGTTGATTACCGGGAAGAACTTGGCAAACAGCAGGAACAAGGTGAAGAACAGGCCAATCGTACCCACATAGATACCGATGTCGATGATAGTGGGCGAGAACATGGCCCACGACGACGGCAGGTAGTCGCGGTGCAGGGACGTTACGATAATCACGAAGCGCTCGAACCACATACCGATGTTGACGATAATCGAGAGGATGAACGTCAGCGGGATACTGTAACGGACGCGGCGGAACCACACCAGCTGGGGCGTAATCACGTTGCAGGTCATCATCGACCAATACGCCCACCAGTACGGACCGGTAGCGCGGTTGATGAAGGCGTACTGCTCGAACTCGACCTGCGAATACCAGGCGATGAAGAACTCCGTGATGTAGGCTACGCCCACAATCGAGCCCGTAATCATCATGATTTTATTCATGAGGGCGATGTGCTCGATGGTGATGTAGTCTTCCAGCTTGAACACCACGCGAGTAATGAGCATGAGCGTCAATACCATGGCGAAGCCGGAGAAAATGGCACCAGCTACGAAATAGGGCGGGAAGATGGTGGTGTGCCAGCCCGGTACAACCGAGGTGGCAAAGTCCATCGATACGATGGTGTGCACCGACAGTACCAGCGGGGTCGAGACGCCGGCCAGGATCAGCGAAACCGTTTCGTAGCGGCTCCAGTGCTTGGCCGAGCCGGTCCAGCCCATGCTCAGCAGCGAGTAGGCTACTTTGGCAATAGGGCCTTTAGCCCGGTCGCGGATGGTAGCGAAGTCGGGCACCAGACCCGTGTACCAGAACACCAGCGACACGGTGAAGTACGTCGAGATGGCGAACACGTCCCAGAGCAGCGGGGAGTTGAAGTTCACCCACAGCGAGCCGAACGTGTTTTGGAGCGGGAATACCCAGTAAGCGAGCCACGGACGGCCCATGTGCAGTACCGGGAACATGGCCGCGCAGATTACCGCGAAGATGGTCATGGCTTCGGCGGCGCGGTTGATGGAGGTCCGCCATTTTTGACGGAACAGCAGCAATACGGCCGAAATCAGGGTGCCAGCGTGACCGATACCTACCCACCACACGAAGTTGGTGATGTCCCAGGCCCAGCCAACGGTTTTGTTCAGACCCCATTCCCCGATACCGTACCAGAGGGTGCGGTACACGGAGTAGAAGAAAACGCCGAGGAGCAGAAGGGCAACGCTCAGGGCGGCCATCCACCGAATGTTCGGGGCGGCTTCTACCTGGCGGCACACGTCCTGGGTGACGTCGTGGTACGTTTTCCCCCCGGTAACGAGCGGCTCCCGTACAGGCGATACGTGCTGCATAGTGTTTGAATTTGGTTGTTGGGGTCTTAGGGACTTGGGGATTTGGTTTGGTAAGAGGTTGATTGCCCTCGCGGAAAACCAAACCCCTGCATCCCCAACAAGCTAAGTTCCGAGATTAGGCGTTGAAATCTGACTTGTCCGTGTTGCGGATTTTGGTCAGGTAAGTGATGTTAGGCTGAACGTTGATGGCATCGAGTACGTGGAAGGCGCGCTCCCCGTCCTCGCGGCGCAACAACTGCGAAATCCGCGACTCTGAGTCGCGCATGTCGCCGAACACGATGGCCTGGGTGGGGCAGGACTGGGCGCAGGCCGAAACGATTTCCCCATCCTTGGGGCGGCGCTTCTGCTTCTTGGCTTCCAGTTTGCCGAGCTGAATCCGCTGCACGCACATGGAGCACTTCTCCATCACGCCGCGGGCCCGTACCGTTACGTCGGGGTTGAGCACCATCCGGCCCAGGTCGGTGAACATGTGGCCGTTCACGCTCTCGAACTTCTCGTTGGAGTAGTACGAGAACCAGTTGAAGCGGCGCACTTTGTAGGGGCAGTTGTTGGCGCAGTAGCGCGTACCTACGCACCGGTTGTAGGTCATCTGGTTCAGCCCTTCCGAGCTGTGGGTGGTAGCCAGTACCGGGCACACCGTTTCGCAGGGCGCGTGGTTGCAATGCTGGCACATCATCGGCTGGAAAATAACCGAGGGGTTCTCCGAAGGGTCTTCCATGGCCGCATACGTGGCCAGCTTGCCTTTCTCCTCGAAGTCTTCCTTGTGCGCGTCGGAGCTGTAGTAGCGGTCAATGCGCATCCAGTGCATCTCGCGCCGGTTGATTACTTCCTGCTTGCCCACTACGGCGATGTTGTTCTCGGCCTGGCAACCCACTACGCACGAGCCGCAGCCGATGCAGGAGTTGAGGTCGATGGCCATACCCCAGTGGTGATTCTTGTACTCGTAGTCCTGCCAAAGGGAAACCTTGTTGGGCTTCTCCAGCCCATCGGGCGTTGAAACCTTCTCGTATTCGGTTACCTCCTTAGGATTCTCGCGGTACTGGGCCAGCGTAGCTTCCTGCACCACCGGCTTGCGGTCCATGATGGTGTGGTGGGTCTGGGTCTGGGCAATCGGCGACTGGGTGCCGGTAGCTTCCATCTGCACCGCGTTGGTGTAGCTGATGGCCCCGTTGCGCATAACGGCCAGCGGCAGCACGTTTTCGCCGAGTCCGTTGGCTACCTTGCCAGCAGCCGTGCGGCCGTAGCCGAGGGCAATGCCGATGGTACCGGCGGCCTGGCCGGGCTGAATCAGGACGGGCAGGCTTACGGATTTACCGTTAGCAGTAACCTTTACCACGTCGCCCTGCTCCCACTTCCGTTCTATGGCGTAGGCGCGGGGAACCGTTACGTAGTTACCCCAGGTAGCTTTCGTTACCGGGTCGGGCAGTTCCTGCAACCAGGGGTTGTTGGCATCAGCGCCGGTACCTACCCCAATTTTCTCGTAGATAGCCAGCTCAATTCCGCCCGATTTGGCGGCTTTGATGGCGGCAATGGCGCTGTTCACGTCCATGGTGCCTTCCAGCTGGGCAGCAGGAGCCGGCAGGGCCGAACCCATGGCCACCCCGTCGTGAACCGCTTTGTCCCAGGCCTTGGCGAAGTCGCCGCCGCCCAGTACACCCTGCCACTGCTGACGCAGGTAGTTGTAATAGGTAGTAGGGCTACCGGCCCAGGTCAGGAGTGAATCCTGGGCCTGGCGCGTGGCAAACAGCGGCGTAATCACCGGCTGAGCCAGGCTCAGATAGCCGCGCTTGGGCTCGTAGTCGTTCCACGACTCCAGGAAGTGGTGGTCGGGCGCGGCGTAGGTACACAGCGCGCCGGTTTCGTCGAGGCGGTCGTTGAGGGAAATGGTCGTTTTAACCTTCTTGAGCGCCGTAGCCAGGTCGGCACCCATGGGGTGGTCGAACACGGGGTTGGCATGGTAGAAGATAACCGCGCCAATCTGGCCGGCGGCCATATCTTTCACCAGACGCGCCATACGGGCGTCGTCACCCTGCCGAACGAAGGACGGGTTGGCCGTATCCACCGCGCCGGAACCCAGCTTCTGGTTGATGGCCGTTACCAGCGTCTGGATGGCCGGGTCGTTGGAACCCGACACCACGAGGCCGCGCGAACCCGCGCTTTGCAGCGCGGCGGCGGCCATACCCAGTTTGCCGGCCGGCTTGCCCCCGCCCATCAGGGCGTTGTAGAGCGAAACGACGGCTTCGCCCAGGGCCGAAGGCTTCATCGGCTCCCGCACATCGGCGTTGGAGCCGGTCAGCGACATATTCGTCTCGAACTGGAAGTGCTTGGACATTGCCCGCTTCGCGCTCGATACTTTCCGGTTGGCCACGTACTGACGGGCAAATTCCACCGGCGAAATCCAGGTGCCGAGGAAGTCGGCCCCGAAGCTCACGATGATGTCGGCTTTGCTGAAATCGTAGGCGGGCAGCACGCCGCCGTTGGCGCGTAGCAGACCCGAAGCCGAGTTCACGTCGTACATCACGTGTTCCGCCCCGCCAAAGCGGGCCGCAAACTCAGCAATGACCTTTTTAGTCGAAGGGCTGATGATGGTCGGCGACACGATGGCCACGCGGCCGGCCCCGGCCAGGGCGTTGCGCACTTCCTGGTCGAGCTGGTCTTTGTCCACCTTCGCGCCATTCTTGGCGAAGTGCTGAAGACGGGCGCCGTCGTAGAGGCTCAGCACGGCCGCCTGGGCACGGGCCGAAAGGCCTCCGCCGGTAATCGGCGACTCGGGGTTGCCTTCCAGCTTGATTGGCCGACCCTCACGGGTTTTCACCAGCACGCTGTTGTAGTCCTGGCCGTTGAAGAACGTGGACGCGTAGAAGTTGGCAATACCCGGATCTACCTCTTCGGGCTTGTTGAGGTAAGGAATTGCCTTTTTGATGGGTGTTTCGCAGCTGGCGAGGGTAGCGGCGGCCAGGCCGAACCCCATGAGCTTGAGGAAGTCGCGGCGCGGCGCTACCGTAGCATCCGAAGTGCCATGGGACTCCTTCACCGGCATAAAGTCGGCAAACTCACTCAGAGCGTTCTTAACGAACTCCGGTGAGCTTTCCAGCTCCTCAATTCCCTTCCAGTACTTAGGCGAATCTTGCATTTGTTTTAGGAACTTAGGGTCTTGAGGACTAAGTAACCGGAATTCTGGTTCCCGGATAGTCCGCAAGTGCACTGCTTGGCTTATTTGAAGGTGTTTTGCGGCGGGAGCGGCCGGCACTAAACGCTAGTGCCAGCCGCTCCGTTACCCAATTAGTAGTGGCACTTGGAGCATTCCGTGCCGCCGTTCGACGAGACCGTGAAAGGCACCGCGCCATTCTTGGTGTCGTGCAGCTTCACGAGGTTGTCGTAGTAACCGTTGCCCTTGGTATTGAGCGGCGTTTCGCGGTGACAGTTGATGCACCAGCCCATCGTGAGGGGCGAATACTGGTACACCACTTCCATGTTCTGGATAGGACCGTGGCAGGTCTGGCACTCGATTCCGCCCACCTGCGTGTGCTGGGAGTGGTTGAAGTAGGCCAGATCGGGCAGGTTGTGCACGCGCACCCACTGAATGGGCTGCTTGCGCTCAATGGCGCGGTAGATTTTCTTGATTTCCGGCGACTCCGTCTTGATCTGCGAGTGGCAGTTCATGCAGATGTTCGGGGACGGAATGTTGGCCGACTTGCTCTTGTACACCGAGGTGTGGCAGTAGGCGCAGTTGATCTGGTTTTCGCCGGCGTGCAGTTTGTGCGAGAAGGCAATCGGCTGGGTGGGCTGGTAGCCCTGGCTCAGGCCTACGCCCATGGCACCCTGTACGCTTTCGTAGAGGACGGCCAGCACGAAGACAACCCCAACAATGGCACGCAAGGCCGTTGATTTATAAATCCGGGCGAAGTCGAAGCGCTGCTCCATTTGCTCTACGTCGCGACCATCCAGGTCTTTGCGGCCGCGGAGCACATCCTTCATGATGTTGGCGATGATGACCAGCGTCACCACCAGCACAATCAGCACCACCACCAGCACAATCAGCAGGATGTTCATGGAGCTGGCATCGGCCGACTCGGCGGTTGCCCCACCGCCAGCGACGGCGGCACCACCGCCATCAGCTACGGCAATAACGGGTTTAGCGCCCTCCTGCGAGGTTACATAGGCGACAATCGAAGTGATTTCCGCGTCCGAGAGTTGGAAGCTGGGCATCTGCTGCTTCTGGTACTGGTTGTAGATCTTCACCGCGTAATCGTCGCCGGCGGCCACCATCTTGCTGGAGTTTTTGATCCACGGAATGATCCAGGACATGGGGCGGCGCTTGGTGATGCCGGCCAGGGCCGGACCTACTACCACCTCGTTCACGGCGTGGCACTGGGCGCAGTTGCCTTTGAAGAGCGCGTCGCCGGCCGCGATGGCGGCCGGGTCGGCGGTGGTGGTACCGGCGGCGGCGGCCGGCACGGCGGCCGCAACGGTGCCGGGCGTTACACCTACCTGGCTGGGGTTTTTGGAGGAGCCTACCTCCCCGGCTGCCGGATTAGCTCCCTGGGCCACGGCGTAACCGAAGCTGGCAAAGAACACCGATAGAGCGAGAAAGAGACGGGAAAGGAAACGAAATCGGATGCTATCCATCGCACAGATTGACTAAAAAAAAGAAACGCGGGAGTGCTTCAAGGCCACAAATGTAGGTTGGGAAACCCAGAGAACAAACCTGAACGGGCTAATTTTCGCCCCCGCACGACAGCTTAGACGTATTCTAAATCGTCTATTTCCCTGCCCTCGTTATATATAGGTGTGCCAACTTCCTCTCCCCCGCCCACTTCCGGTGGTCTGGTTTGGCACCGTTTCGGTACCCTGGTAATCAACCGGGCCGCGAGCGAGTGGTTGCGAATTGATTGTCAATTTTTTACCAATCAGAGGCCGGACAGTATTAAAGTAAGAGGGGCAGTAGTTGTTGGCAGAAATCCTCCTATCTTTGCCCCTCATTTGATTTTTTCACATCAATTTCACCCCGTCGTAATGGCAGTAAGAAATTACGAGACGGTCTTCATTCTGACTCCCGTGTTGAACGAGAGCCAAGTGCAAGAGACGGTCGAGAAGTTCTCTCAGGTGCTTAAGGAAAATAGCGCCGACATCATCAACACTGAATCCTGGGGCCTCAAGAAACTGGCGTACCCAATTCAGAAAAAAAACACTGGGTATTACTTCCTCGTGGAGTTTACCGGCGAGGGTAACATCGTAGACGTGCTCGAACTGGCCTTCCGCCGCGACGAGCGCATCATCCGGTTCCTCACCACGGTGCTCGACAAGCACGCCGTGGAGTACGCGGGCCGTCGCCGCAAAGGCGAAATGAATCAACCCAAACCTAAAACGACCGAAGCAGTTGGCTAAGCAACGTAAAATGAGTCTCGCGAACGAGAAGCTGCATAAGCAGGACGCTCGTAAGAAGTACTGCCGCTTCCAGAAAGCCGGTATCAAGTACGTCGACTACAAGGACCCGAACTTCCTGCTGAAGTTCGTGAACGAGCAGGGTCGCATCCTGCCCCGTCGCATTACCGGCACCAGCCTCAAGTTTCAGCGTAAAGTAGCCCAGGCCGTGGCCAAGGCACGTCACCTGTCGCTGATGCCCTACGTAACCGACTCGTTGAAATAAGTTGTTGGTATTTAGTTGTTAGTTGTCAGTTGTTAGCTGAAGCAAGCCTTTTGAATCTAACAACTGACAACTCAACAACTAGCAACTCAAAAAAGACATGGAAGTATTTCTGAAAGACGACGTTAAGGGCCTCGGCTACAAGAACGACCTCGTGACGGTAAAGCCCGGCTACGGCCGCAATTACCTGATGCCCCAGGGCCTGGCTGTACTGGCCGACAAGACCAACAAGAAAATCGTTGCTGAAAACGTGCGTCAGGCTGCTCATAAGGCTGACAAAGTGAAAGGTGACGCGCAGGCCATTGCCGACCAGATTGGCGACATGGTACTGGAAGTGCTGGCGAAAGTAGGGGAAAGCGGCAAAATTTTTGGCCGCGTAACCACGCTCCAGCTCTCCGACGCACTCAAGGCCAAAGGCATCGAGGTAGACCGCAAGCGTCTCTCGTTCGACTCTGACCCCACGTCGGTCGGCGAGTACACGGCTTCGGCCGACCTGCACCGCGAGGTGAAGCATAAAATCCGTTTCAACGTAGTAGCTGAGTAAGCTGCTTTCCGCGAAACATTGAGAAAATGCCCGACTGCTCTTGCGCAGTTGGGCATTTTTTATCTTATCTAGTTCTTACCATCACTCATTTTATGCTTTATGCGTTTTTTACTGCTGACTCTTTTAGTAGCGCTTAGCTATTCTACAATAGCCCAAAACCTGCATGCGTCTCCTACTGTCATGTCAGATTTGAAAGACTGCTACCGTATTGTACAGGAGGATAGTGTGGTTGTGTATTATGATGCGGACTATGTACTGACCCCATCTGAATGCGCTAGCATTCGCCGTCATACCCGGCTGACAGCGGACGGCAACTTTGGGGGAGAGGTGCGCGACTATTGGATCAATACCAACCAATTGGCATTGCGCGTACGTTACCAGGACGGTAAGTCGGACGGTCTTATCGAGCAGTATCACTTTAACGGCCGGTTAGCATTGCGTGGCCAGCTTTTGCAGGGCATTCCAAGCGGTGAGTGGCAGTACTGGTATACTAATGGCCAACGTCGGCAAACAGCACGGTTCTCGGCAGAAAATACGGTATACCTGGTAGCCTATTGGGATTCAACTGGCACCCAGCAAGTAGCTAATGGAACCGGCTATTGGGAAGGCGAGTTGGCTCCCACTTATACGACAATGTTGCCGGGCAATATCAAGCGCAACCACTCCACCTTACGATTCAAAGGTTCTGTTGCTGATGGTGTACCCCACGGGGAATGGCAGAGTATTTATGCGCACAACAAGCAGGTTTTCACTGTTGAGAATTTTGCGCGCGGCAAATTTCGTCATGGCCGTATGGCAACCAAGCCCGTCTACGGTAGTGCTACGCTCACTGCTTCCCAGATCATTTTTGCTTTGGCAAGTCCGAGCAAACTTGCGGAAGATTTTGAGCTAGGCTTATCCTGCGCCACCCGCCAGCAGCAACAGCAGAATCAAAAAGTATTGGCGCAAATCCGGTTTCCCAGCAATACCTCATTGCCCCCGGACTATGCTGAGCAGCTAGGGCGTAAGCTGATGCTATATGCGGGCCAGCCGTGGTATGAACGGTTGCCAGCTCGCTCGGCACTCAGGTGCCAGCTTGATTCGACCGGCTCTATCCAGGAAGTATCCGGTGATAATGCTCCTCTGCAAGCAGTTATACGAGATGCCATGCGGTTAATGCCCCGTTGGAGTGCAGCAACGTATCAGGGACACTATATACCGGGCGGATTTACGGTAGTCGTTGTTAACAATAGCGGCAGCCTGACAATGCAACTTTATGTAACAGCTACTGTTCCGGCGGAATCAGCGGGTGAGGTCCGGGAGTATTGGCAATACTGGATAGGTTTCTGATAAATCCTGCCGAAATCCGTAAGCTGTATCTCCTATTTTTACGTTGATACCCTATCCGCAATTTAACCACTTTCATTTGCTCGGGCCCCTCTTCCCACCCGGTCGTTTTGGCCGAACGCGGGATGTTGAGTAGGTTGCCCGTCCGTTGGCCTCTTCCGGGCCGTATTCAGCCTAATGTTTCGTACTGAACTCCCCCTTACACCCCATCCTCAGCAACTGCCGCCCTCGGCCCGCGTGCTGACCATCGGGTCCTGCTTTTCGGATACCATCGGCTCGCGCCTGACCGAGTTCAAGGTCGCGACTATGGCGAATCCGTTCGGCACCGTTTTCAACCCGATTTCGGCCTGCAAACTGTTGCGCGCCGCCGCCGGTGAGGACATGGACTGGCAGCAGCACCTGGTGGAAGCCCGGGGCCGCTGGCAAAACCACGACCTGCACGCCGAGTTGGGGGCCGACACGCCGGTGGAGCTACTCCAGCGCATCCAGACGATGACCCGCGAGGCGGGCGTGTTCCTGGCTACTGCCGACGTGGTAGTGCTCACCCTGGGCAGTGCCTTTGCCTACCGCCTGCGCGAAACCGGGGAGCTCATCAACAACTGCCACAAGATTGCGGGCGAGAAGTTCGACAAGGAGCTGCTCACCGCCGACGACATTATTGCGGCCGTGGCGGAAACCCACGCCTACCTGCGGCGCATCAACCCCAAGCTGCGCTTTATTCTGACGGTGAGCCCGGTGCGCCACCTGAAGGATACGCTGGTGCTCAACTCGGCCAGTAAGGCCATGCTGCGCGTGGCCTGCCACTACCTCAGTGAGCTGCTGCCCGACGTGACTTACTTCCCGGCCTACGAGCTGCTGATGGACGATTTGCGGGACTACCGCTTCTACGCCTCCGACATGCTGCACCCCTCGGAGGTAGCCGAAAATTACGTTTGGGAGCGGTTTACGCGCACCTATTTCGATGCTGCATTCGGCCGGTTCAAGAAGGAGTGGGAAGGCATCCGGCAGAGTCTGAACCACCGGCCGCTGTACCCGGCGTCGCCCGAGCACCGGGAGTTTCTGGCGACCACCCTGGAGCGCCTGCGCAAGGTGGCCGGGCAGGCCGATGTGCGTATGGAGCTGCTGCACGTGGAGCGCGAGCTGGCCAACCTGCCCCTGCCCGTGGTATCCGCCGCGCCGGAACCGGAGGATTACGACGACGGCGAGGAGCGCATCGACATCGGCTCCTTCGATGAGGAGCCCGCCGTGGCGGCAGCACCGGCAGCACCGGCGCCCCCTGCTCCTACTCCGGCAGCCACTCGCAGGCCCGCACCCGCGGAACGCAAGCCCGTCCGTGCCCCGGAACCGCGTGAGGATTCCGACGACGACGATGCCACCGACCGCGGTCAGGCCCGCATCCTGCGTCCCGGCTTCGGCGTACTGCTGGAAGACGAGGACGAGGAGCACTACGACGACCACCAGGCAGCTGCCACTCCGACTGAAACCCTTGCAACTTCGGAATCGGCCTACGACCAGGCGTACTCGGCGGCGGCGCTGGCAGAGTCCGAGCAGGATGATTCGGACGCGGAAACCGAAGGTGAACCGGAGCACCGCAAGAAACGCCGCTCCCGCGGCGGGGCCAAGCGCACCAAGCGCAAGAACGCCCGTCTCGCGGCCGAGCAGACATCCGGGGAACTTCAGCCCGAAAGCAGCGTGGTAGCAGTGCAGCCCGCCCCCGCCGATGCAATTATAGAGCAGTCAGACGATGAAACGGCCACCGAGGTAGTGTATGTAACCGAGGAAGAGCTGCGCCGCCCGCGTCGCAACCCCGATTCCGGAGTGCAGGCCACTGATGAACCTACTACTGCGCCCGAGGCAGCATCGGAAACCGCCGCAACCAACGAGGAAGCACCGGCCGAGGAAGCAACCGGCAACCGCCGCAGCCGCAACAACCGGCGCGGAGGCAAGCGCGAATCGCCGGAACGCACTGGCGGCCGCGCGGCGCGCCAGCCGCTGTATGCGGCGGAAACGGAAGCGCCGGTAGCAACCGGAGCGGAAGCTGAAACCACCCCTGCCCCGGCCGCAGCAGAGGCATTGGCTACCCTGGTAGCGGCAGTGGCAGTTACTGCGGAAGGACCGACTAAGCCGGCAACCACAGCGCCCGCCGCTCCGGAGGCAGTACCTGCTCCTGCGAAGAAAAAGCCAGCCGCCAGACGGAAGCCAGCCGCAAAGACTCCGACAGCCACGCCTGCGGAAACGACTAAACCGCAAGCCTTGGCCACTGAACAGTCCGGCCAGGCAACCACGGTTACTCCTGCCCCGGCTGCGGTTGCTGAAGCTCCGGTAGCTGTTGCAAAGGCTCCAGTGGCCAAGAAACCCGCTCGCCGTAAGCCCGCAGCCAAGCCTAAGCCAGTAGCCGCCGCTACGCCGGAAACGGCTGTCCCGGCGCCAACGGCTCCTCCCGCAACGGAGGCGGCCGCTCCGGTTAAGGCAGCCCCGCGTAAACGGGCCCCGGCTAAGCCGAAAGCCAAACCTGCGGCCCCGGTAGCCGGGGCCACCCCGGCGCCAACCGTTATCCAGCCGGAAGCCAAGCCGAAAGCGGAAGCAGCTCCGGCGGCGAAAGCAACACCAGCGTCGAAACCCAAGGCAGCGGCAAAGGCCCCGGCGAAAGCCAAGACTGCGGCAGCAGTTCCGAAAGCGGCTGCTCAATTGGAGGAAGCCTTGGCGGCCAAACCGGCCGCCAAGGCTAAAGCACCCGCCAAACCGCGCAAAACGGCCCCGGCCGCTGCCAAATCGGAACCGGTGGAAAAACCGGCGGCCAAGAAACCGGCGGCCAAGCCTAAAGCCAAGGCACCGGCCCGAAAGAAGGCTACTCCTGAGCCGCCCGCCGCCGCCGAAAACAACTAAAAAGAAAACCCGGCCCTGGTAGGCCGGGTTTTCTTTTTAACCCCTTCCTTCCCCGCTTGTTCCGCCAGTATGTCTGCTCCCGCCAACCGCCTGCAACACGAATCCAGCCCCTACCTGCTCCAGCACGCCCACAACCCGGTAGAGTGGTATCCGTGGGGCGAGGAGGCCCTGGCGCGTGCCCGTGCCGAGCAGAAGCCGCTGCTGGTGAGCATTGGGTACGCCGCCTGCCACTGGTGCCACGTGATGGAACGCGAATCGTTCGAGAATCCGCAGATAGCGGCCTTGATGAACGCCCATTTCGTGTGCGTGAAAGTGGACCGGGAGGAGCGGCCCGACGTGGACCAGGTGTACATGGAAGCCCTGCACGCGATGGGATTACAGGGCGGCTGGCCTCTGAACGTGTTTCTGACGCCCGAAGCCAAGCCCTTTTACGGCGGCACCTACTTCCCGCCCCGCAACTGGTTGCAGCTGCTCACCAGCATCGGGCCGGGCTATGCCGGGGAACACCGCACCGAGCTGGACGCGTCGGCCGAGCAGTTTGCCCAGGCACTGCAAATCAGCGCCCTGGAAAAATACCGGGTGCCGGCTTCAGCGGAAGGTCTGTCGGCGGCCCGGTTCGCGGAGCTGACGGAAAATCTGGCCGCGAAATTCGACCGCCAGAAAGGCGGATTCGACCGTTCTCCAAAGTTTCCGCTGCCCGTTGCCTGGCAGTTCCTCTTGCGCGCCCAGGTCCTGACCGGCAGCCCAGAACTATTGGATCAGCTCGGGCTGACGCTGCGCGAAATGGCCTGGGGCGGCCTCTACGACCAGGTGGGCGGCGGCTTTGCCCGCTACTCCACCGATGCCGACTGGCTGGTACCCCACTTCGAGAAGATGCTCTACGACAACGGCCAACTGCTGAGCCTCTATGCCGAAGCCTTCCAGACCACTGCCGACCCGCTGTACCGGGAGGTAGTGTACGGCACCGTGGATTTCCTGGAACGCGAGCTGCTCAGCCCGGAAGGCGGCTTCTATTCCGCCCTGGATGCCGATAGTGAGGGCGTGGAAGGCCAGTTCTACCGCTGGACGCGGGAGGAGTTGCAGGCCGTGCTCGGCGACGAAGAAGCCCTGGCCACCGCTTACTACCGCTGCACCGCCCTGGGCAACTGGGAGCACGGTGCCAATATCCTGCACCGCCGCCAGTCGGACGCGGAGTTTGCCCAGGCCCACGACCTGACGCCCGAGGTAGTAGCCACGCTGGTGCACGGCTGGCGCAACCGGCTGCTGGCCGCCCGGGCCACCCGCCCCCGCCCCGCCCTCGACGACAAAATCCTGACCAGCTGGAACGCCCTCACCGTGCAGGGCCTGCTGGACGCCTACCGTGCCTTCGCGGAACCCCGCTTTCTGGCGCTGGCCCGGAGCTGCGCCGAATTCCTGCGGACCAGGCTGGTGGTCGATGGCCGGCTCCACCGCAGTTACAAGAACGGCCGGGCCACCATCCCGGCTTTTCTCGAAGATTACGCCCTGCTCATTCAGGCCTTTATCAGCCTGTACGAAGCCACCTTCGCCGAAGAATGGCTGTACGAGGCCCAGCACCTGACTACGTCCGTCCTCTCCCACTTCTTCGACCCCATCGAGCAGCAGTTTTTTTACACGGCCGATAACGGTGAAGTGCTCATTGCCCGCCCTAAGGAGCTGACCGACAACGTTCTTCCGGCGTCCAATTCCGTGATGGCCCACAACCTGCACCGGCTGGGGCTGCACCTGGAAGATGCCGATTACACTGCCCTGGCCACCGACATGCTACGGCAAATGCAGGCCCTGGTGGTTCAGCAGCCGGCCAGCTTTGCCCACTGGGCCAGCCTGTACGCGGCCCTGCTCCAACCCACGGCCGAAATTGCCATCGTCGGGCCCGGGGCGGAGGAGTTCCGGCGGGAGCTGAGCCGCTATTTTTTACCCAACACGGTTCTGGCTGGCACTCAGGCCACCAGCCTGCTGCCGCTGCTACGCAACCGGGAAACCCGGAACGGACGCACCACCATGTATGTCTGTTTTAACCGCGCCTGCCAGCAGCCGGTGCATTCGGTGACCGAGGCACTGGCCCAGCTACGCCAACGCTAAAGGCCGCCCGAATTTACCCGGGAGCCTTCCCTGACGGCGGCGGGCGGTGTATCTTTACTAATCGTACCGGAGCCGTTCACCGGCTTCGGAGCCCGGGCCGGGTAGTTGGGTTATTCCGCTATTGCCGGCACCTGCGGGCCTTTCTACCCTTTGCCTTCGCCGTTCTTGAGCCTTTCCTTCGACTTTGTGCAGCCCCAGCCGGAAGCGGCGGCCGACCGCGTCACGCTGTTTGCCGACGTGATTCTGCCCCTGCCGCTACCCCGCCTCTACACCTACCGCGTCCCCTTCGAGCTCAACGACCAGGTGGTGGTGGGCGGGCGCGTGATTGTGCAGTTCGGGGCCAAGAAAACGCTGAGCTGTATTGTGGCCGCCGTGCACGAAACGCCGCCCACGCTCTACCAGGCCAAGTACATTCTGGAGTTCATCGACGACGCGCCCGTGGTCACCCAGCCCCAGCTCAAGCTCTTCCGCTGGATGGCCGACTACTACCTCTGCACCCTGGGCGAGGTAATTAATGCGGCCCTGCCCTCGGCCCTCAAGCTCAGCTCCGAGAGCCGCGTGCAGCTCCACCCGGCCTTCGAGCCCGACAACCACCCCTATCCCCTCGGCGACCAGGAGCAGAAGGTAGTGGACGCGCTGAGCACCGGCGAGGAAGGCAAGTCGATGACGTTCACGGAGGTGGGCGAGCTGCTGGGCATTGCCTCCTTCCACAAGTACATCAAGTCCCTGATGCAGAAGGATGTGGTGTTCCTGTTCGAGCACCTCAAAGATAAATTTGCACCCAAGGTGGTGAAGAAGGTACGTTTGGCCCACCACTACGTGTCGGAGGCGGCCATTGAGCAGCTGTTCGGGCAGCTGGCCAGCCGGGCCAAGCAGCTGGATG
The DNA here is from genome assembly GCF_003583925.1 of Hymenobacter rubripertinctus. Lineage (GTDB taxonomy): Bacteria > Bacteroidota > Bacteroidia > Cytophagales > Hymenobacteraceae > Hymenobacter > Hymenobacter rubripertinctus. The sequence continues at coordinate 117,122 of NZ_QYCN01000006.1, forward strand.
TGGTGATGCGCTACCTCCAGCGCGTACCGGTGTACCAGAGCGAGCACGCCAACCACCGCGGCATGGACAAGGCGGCGCTGACTTCGGCACCCCACCTCTCGCCCTCGGCAGTGAACACGCTCATCAAAAACGGCATCCTGGAGCAGTTCGACCAGATTGTGTCGCGCTTCCCGCTGGATGAAGACGATGCCCAGGCCAACATGCACTTCACGCTGAGTGATACGCAGGTAGAAGCCCGCGACGCAGTAATGCGCGAGTTTCAGACCAAAGACATTGTGCTGCTGCACGGCGTAACGGGCGCGGGCAAGACGGAAATCTACATCGACCTCATCAAGCAGGCGCTGGATGGCGGCGGGCAGGTGCTCTACCTGCTGCCCGAAATTGCCCTCACGGCCCAGATTGTGACCCGGCTCATGCGCGTGTTCGGCTCCCGGCTGGGTGTGTACCACTCCAAGTTCTCCGACAACGAGCGGGTAGAAGTGTGGAATGGGGTACTGTCGGGGCGGTTTCAGGTGGTGGTGGGCGTGCGCTCGGCCGTGTTTCTGCCCTTCGATAACCTCGCCCTCACGATTGTAGACGAGGAGCACGAGAGCAGCTACAAGCAGTACGACCCCGCCCCGCGCTACAACGCCCGCGAGGTGGCCCTGATGATGGCCCACTTCCAGGGCAGCAAAACCCTGCTCGGCTCGGCCACGCCGGCCGTGGAAACCTACTACCAGGCCCGCGCCGGGCGCTACGGCCTCGTGAGCCTGACCAAACGCTTTGGCGAGGCCGGTCTGCCCGAAATTGTGCTCGTGGACACCCGTAAAAGTCGGGAGCAGAAAACGATGCTCAACCACTTTACGCCCGAGCTGATGGCGGAAATGGAAAGCAAGCTGGCTCAGCAGGAGCAGGTGATTCTGTTCCAGAACCGCCGCGGCTACGCTCCGTTCATCAACTGCCTCGACTGCGGCTGGATACCCAAGTGCACCAACTGCGCCGTGAGCCTGAGCTACCACAAGCAGGCCCACGAGCTGCGCTGCCACTACTGCGGCCACCACGACCGGATGCCGGCCCAGTGCCCCGCCTGCGGCTCGCGCAACGTGAAAACGGTGGGCTTCGGCACCGAGAAAATCGAGGACGACCTGAAGGTAATGCTGCCCCAGGCCAACGTGCAGCGCATGGACCTGGACACGACGCGGGCCAAGAACTCGTATCAGCAGATTATTTCCGATTTCGAGCAGCAGAAAACCAACGTGCTGGTGGGCACCCAGATGGTAACCAAGGGCCTCGACTTCGCCAACGTGAGCCTGGTGGGCATCATCAACGCCGACTCCATCATTCACTACCCCGATTTCCGGGCGCACGAGCGGGCCTTCCAGATGTTTGTGCAGGTGAGCGGACGGGCGGGCCGCAAAGGCAAGAAGGGCAAGGTCATCATCCAGACCGGCGACCCCGAGCAGGTCATCTTCGACAAGGTGATCCGCAACGACTACCTGGAGTTCTACGAGTACGAAATCACCCAGCGCCGGGAGCATGGCTACCCGCCGTTTATGCGCATTATCCGCCTCACCGTGAAGCACGTGGACGTGACGGTGGGCGAGCGGGCGGCCCGGCTGCTGACCCAGGAGTTGGTAGACCGGCTGGGCCGCGAGGCCGTGCTGGGGCCGGAAGCGCCCTATATCTTCCGCATCCGCAACTTCTACCTCCAGGAAATCACCATCAAGCTCAGCCGCGAGCACACCGTGCTCAAAGCCGCCAAAGCCGACCTCATGGCCGCCCTGGACGTAATTCGCGACCAGAAGGAGTTCAAGCAGGTACGACTGGCCGCCGACGTGGACCCGATGTAGGGGTAGGAGCCGTTGCGTGCCGGCCCTGAACCAGCCAAGGCCCGCCAGGAACGGGCGACCCGGCGGCGGGCTTCACGAACCCGCCACCAGCAAGATGACCCCGACCACAACCAGCGGCACGGCAATGAAACCCGCGAGAATGAGGCCGTAGGTTCCGCCCAGTAAGCCCAGCAGCAGCAACACGCCGCCCGCAAGGGCCATCCCCAGGCCCGTCTTTCTGAGTGGCTCATTGCCGCCCTCCGCTCTTGCGGCCAGCACCGCTATGGGGGCAACATTTTTCTCCCGCGCTTCCCGGCGCAGCCTTCCCCGGCCGTTTTTACCCTGGAAAAACAGCAGCGGGATTCCCACGGCCAGCAATGCCAGTCCGAACAACACTTGCGCAGCGGCCGAGTAGCCCCCGAATTCATTGTTTGCACCGACGGTCGCGTACACAATGCCGCCGACGGTCGCCACTGCGCCCACCACGTTCACAGTAGTCGTGAGCGGATCAGCGGGTAGCTTTACCTCCGGCCGCAGCAGCCGGTCCAGCACAGTATCGGGGGCCACTGAACGGGGAACTGCCCAGACGGGAAGCGGCGCGGCGGCAGGCAGGGCCGATGGCCGGTGGGCGCCGGTGCCTGCCGTTGCCTCCGGGGCAGGGTCGACCAGCGCGGCAGACAGCACTGGCTCAGGAGTTGGGGCATGCCAGAGGGGCGCTGTATCCGCCGGCAACTGCCTGGACGGACCGTATGCGCTGGTTTGGGGCAGCACCGCTGGCAAGTGTGTACTCTGGCATCCGGTGAGGAGCAGCATGGCCAGCAGCCCCTGGAGCAAGCGTGGTTTCATAGCTAGCTAAAACCCTGAAGTGGGGAATACATAGTTAGTAGCAACCGACTGCCGGCGGGGCACTGGAGTTGCTCTTAAAGATGGAAGAAAAATTCCGTTGGCTGCTACACCGGTCTACTGCTGAAGCTCATGCCCGGGCAAGCTATCCACACCAAAAAGCCCCGGCTGCCAACTGGCAACCGGGGCTTCTGCGCTAACGGGCGACGGAGCGCCTATACCGCGTCGAGCAGCCAGAGGATGATAAAGATCAGACCGATGATAGCGATAATGCCGCCAATCAGGCTGAAGATGCTGCCCGGCAGCAGCGTAACCAGCGCCCCCACCAGCAACAGGATAATGCCCGTGCGCAGGTTGCCACTAATACTCGCGGTGGTAGCAGCCGTTTCCGACTTGGCTTTCACCTGCACCTTGGCGCTCATTTTGTCGGCCTTCTTCACGATTTTCTGCACCAGCGCCTTCTGCATGAAGTTCAGCTTGACAGACTTGGCAGACTTGGCGGCAGGAGCGGTAGCGGCCACCGGGGCCGATGCCGGCGCGGGGCGGGCCACTACCACCACCGGGGCGGGGGCGGCTACCGGGGCTGCGGCCACCTCATCGGCACCCACGAACACCTCGGAAGCGGCCACTGAGGCTGCGGGGGCCGGAGCGGGCGACACGATAACGGCACGCTGGGTGCCGTGGTAGGCCGAGCCCGTTTTGGGCAGCATGGCATACTCAGCGCGGTTGCAGCTCGTTAGAGCTATGGCTACGGCCGCCACGGCCGTGAGCTTGTTCAGGAGTCCGGACAGGTGTTTCATAAGCGAGGAAGAGTGAAGTGAAGGATTGAGCAAACGCGGATTGTACGCGCCAAATTAGAAAACGGCGACCGGAAACCCGCTAAATCATCGTTCTGCTACCGCATCTTTGGCTTTACTGTCGGTTGGGCAAGCACTTAGCCGTGCCGTTTTCCGGGCACGCGAGCGGAGCCGAACGCTTCCGCCCGCACGAATGTTAGAACTGCGCCGTTTATTTGCACCCGTGCCTATGATGAGTTTTAGTAAGCCGCTGTTGCGGATTGGCGCGGCCGGGCTGCTGCTCGGTCCCACTGCCTGTACCCAGCCCCTCGCCGAGGGCAAGGCTGCCCAGTTCGCCGAGCAGCGCCGCCAACCCCTGCCCGACACGAGCGGCTATGAGCGCCGCACGCCCCAGGACCTGAACGGCATCGGGAAGTACTACTTCGGCCGCCAGATTGCCCACGTGATGGGCCACGAGGGGGCCGCCTGGCTCGACCGCTCCGACCGGTCGGCCGAGGAAGGCACCGAAACCCTGCTGCGCGAGTTGCAGCTCAAGCCCACCGACGTGGTGGCGGATATTGGCGCGGGAACGGGCTTTTTTACGTTCCGCATCAGTCCGCTGGTGCCCCAGGGCAAGGTGCTGGCCGTCGATATTCAGCCCGAAATGCTAGCGGCCCTGCGCGCCACCCGCGACCAGGAGCGCATCGGCAACGTGGTACCCGTGCGCGGGACCACCTCGAACCCGAATTTGCCCGCCCACGGCGTTGATCTGGTTTTGATCGTGGATGCCTATCACGAATTCGACCATCCCCGGGAAATGATGCGCGCCATCCGGCACTCCCTCACGCCCACCGGCCGCGTGGCGCTGGTAGAATACCGCGCCGAGGATGTCAGCGTGCCCATCAAGCGCATTCACAAAATGAGCATTGCCCAGGTTCGCCGCGAACTGGCCGCCGTGGGCCTGCGCCTTACCGACTCCGTCGAAACCCTGCCCCAGCAACATTTGCTGTTTTTTCAGCAATAGCACAGCTGGAAGCCGCCAGCTTCAGGCGGCCCGTATTGTCAAGCAGCACCCTGCTCATACCACTCTGCTTTCTGAGCTACGATTAACCGGAAAGAGCTTGCGGCGTATCGCTTGCAGCTTGTAGCTAAAAACCCATGTCCGACCCGCGCCAGCTTTCCATTCACGATTTCACCTACGAGCTACCCGCCGACCGCATTGCCCCGGAGCCCTTGCCCAGCCGCGACCAGTCGCGGCTGCTGGTATGCGAGCGGGGCATTATCGAAGACCGCACGTTTCTGGAGCTGCCGGGCTTGCTGCCGGCCGACAGCCTGCTGGTGTTCAACGATACCAAAGTGGTGCGGGCCCGCCTGTTTGCCCGGCGGCCTACCGGGGGTCTGGTAGAGCTGTTTTGCCTGGAGCCGGTGAGTCCGCACCGCGCTATTGAGCCGGCCATGCAGCAAACGCAGGCCTGCGTCTGGAAATGCCTGGTGGGTAATGGCCGCCGCTGGAAGGACGGCCCCGTAACGGTGGAGTTTGAGGCCCAGGGCCAGCCCGCCGTGCTCCGGGCCAAGCGCGTAGAGCAGCACGAGGGCTACGCCCTGATTGCCTTCAGCTGGGCGCCGGACGGGCTGCCGTTTGCCGAGGTGCTGCGCGGGGCCGGCCACCTGCCGCTGCCTCCCTACCTCAACCGCGCCGATACCGACGTGGACGCCATCCGCTACCAGACGGTATATGCGTCGCAGGAGGGCGCGGTGGCTGCCCCTACGGCCGGGTTGCACTTCTCGGAAGCAGTGCTGGCCGAACTGGCCGAGCGCCGCACCGCCGCTGCCCGCGTAACCCTGCACGTGGGTGCGGGCACGTTTCAACCCGTGAAAGCCCGCCAGATGTCCGACCACCCCATGCACGGTGAGCCCATCAGCGTGACGGCCGAAACGCTTTCCCGCCTGTTGGCTCATTTGCGCGAAGGCGGCCCGATCATTCCGGTGGGCACAACCAGCCTGCGCACCCTGGAAAGCCTGTATTGGCTGGGCGCGGGCCTGGTGCAGCGGCCGGCCCTGGCCCCCGCCTGGCACGTGGGCCAGTGGCAGCCCTACGAGCCCCAGACCGAAGTGCCGGCGGCGGCGGCCCTGGCGGCCCTGCTGGCCCAACTGGAGCTCACCGGCTCCGACACCCTGCACGCTACCACCCAACTGCTGATTGCGCCCGGCTACCGGTTCCGGCTGGTGCAGGGCCTCATCACCAACTTCCACCAGCCCGAAAGCACCCTGCTGCTGCTGGTGGCCGCCCTCATCGGGGCCGACTGGCGGCGGGTGTACGACCACGCCCTGGCCCACCACTACCGCTTCCTGAGCTACGGCGACTCTTCGCTGCTGCTGCCGTAGCCACAACGGGCCTTTTCTCTTTCGGGCGGCCACGCTTAGGGACTTTCCGTATAGGGCTTCAGAATTTTCCTTCCCCTTTGATGCTGAACCATGAAAAAGACCCTCCTATTGGCCGCCGTTCTGGCTTTCTCAACGGCCGCCTTCGCCCAGGAAGTTAAAACCACCACCCGCGACAACACTACCGGGGCCAAAACTACCGTAACGGAGCGCGACAATGGCACCGTGAAGGTGGAATCACGCACTGGCCGCACCGAGGCGGGTGAAGTAGTGCACGATACGAAACGGGGCACGAAGCGCGTGGCCCGCAAAACGGGCAACGCCGTGGAGACAGGGGCCAAAAAAACGGGGTGGGCCGTGAAAAAAGGCGCTAAAGCCGTGAAAAACAAGGCCGAGGACATCGTAGATTAACCGTTGCCCCGCCGGTTTTCATCGGCCAGCCCTGCCACCTTACATCAGAAGTCAAACAAAAACAGCGGCCCAGTGGCCCGCTGTTTTTGTTTGGCAGAATCAGTTGTTCTACTGGCCCACGATAAACACGGCGTTGCCGAACAGCAGCTTGCCCCCCTGCCAGAACGCCCGGAACAGGGGATTATCGGCCAGGTAGATGACCTGGCCCCGGCCCAGGTCCTGGGTGCCCAGCACGAAGCTGTCGGTGAGGCCGCGCTGGGTGTTGCGGCCGGCGAAACCGGCCGCGTAGCTGTCCTTCTTGAGCACGCCCACGTTCCAGCCGCCCTTGGGCAGGAACTGGTAGTTGGGCACGTCGCGCAGCAGGGCGAAGTAAGTAGTGCCGTAGCCGAAAGCCAGCGGGTGGGTGTTATCGAGTTGCACCCGGAACACGCTGCCCTGCACCCGCTCGGCAATGCCCTCGCGCTCGGCATCGGCGTAGCGGCGCAGCGCCGCGTAAGGGGCCTTTTTCTTGCTGGTGGCGGTGCTGTCGGTGGCTTTGGTTTTGAGCAGGAAATCCTTGTTGCCGGCCAGGAAGCGCGACGCACCTTCCAGGGCAATGAGGCGGCCGCCGCCGCGCACCCAGGTTTTCACGCTGGCCAGGGCTTTGTCGGTCAGCACGTCGTCGTAGCGGCCGTCGGGCAGAATCAGCACATCAAACTTGCTGAGCGGCACGCTGCTGAAGTAGTCGGTGCCCAGCACCGTGACGGGGTAGCCCACCTGCTGCTCAAAGAAGTGCCAGACTTCACCGAAGGCGGTGGCATCGATTCCCGGACCGGCCAGCACGGCCACGGTGGGCATTTTCAGGGGCCGCACCGAGCGGGAGCCCAGGTCGCCGCCGGTGGTGGAGAGGCCCGACTGCACGGCCTGCACCGTGACGCCCGCCGAATCGGCCTGGGCGCGCACCAGCTGGTCGAAACGCGCGCCCAGGCGCTCGTTGCCGGTGCGCGGAATGATGAGCGTGCCGCGCTGGTACTGCTGGTCCTCGGTTTCGAAGGGCTCATCGGCCACCCGCAGCTTCACGCCCTGCTGCATGAGGCCGCTCAGAAAACGCACGTCCTGGAGGCTGTTCCAGCGGGCCAGGTAGGCGTAGGGAGTTGCGTTAGTTGTCAGTTGTCGGTTGTTAGTTGATGGTTCGTTCTTGCTTCCCGAACTGACAACTGACAACTGACCACCAACAACTGACAACTGACCACCAACAACTGACAACTGGTTTTTCAAAGCGTAGCCGTTCAGCCCAAAGGCGTAGGGCAACGACCAGGCGGTGAGGTCGTAGGTCAGGGAGTCTTCCAGCTGGGCCTGGGGCTCGAAGAGCACCTTCACCAGCGTGGATTTGGGCTGATACATGCTGATGACCACATCCTGGGGCTCGATCTGAACGGTTTGCTGCTGGCCGGTGGCGTAGCTGTAGCCCGGCTGGCGGCTGCGCTTGCTGGCAAAGCCGTAGCGGATCTGCTGGCGGTCGAGGTACTGGGTGAGGGCGCGCACCTGGCCGGGGTCGGCGGAGCCGGCCAGCACGTAGGATTTGTACTCGCCCCGGGGCTTGGTGCGGGCGTCGGTATAGAACTTCTGGAACTCCCGGATCAGCTCCTGGTGGCGGTCGGAGGCGGCTTGCAACGTGGCCAGGCTGGTGGCGCGGTGGTGCTCGATGCGCTGGGCCAGGGTGAGCGTGTCGCCGTCGGTTTTCACGTAGCTCAGGCCGGCCGACCCGCCCCCGCCCTGCTCGTAGGTGACGCCAATGGCCCCGTTGAATGCGGGCCAAGTGTCGCCGTAGAAGGGCGCGAACAGGTCGTAGGTTTCGCGGGTGAAGTAGAGCCAGTTGTGCTGGTCGAACACCTTCCGGTTGTAGTCGCCGATGACGTTCTGGAACTTGCGCTGCCAGTCGGTGAGGTCGGCGTGGAAGGGCTTGGCGGCCGGCGAGAAGTAGTACGGGGCCTGGGGGCTCATCTCGTGGAAGTCGGCGTGCACCTGGGGCAGCCACTGATTATACACCGTGATGCGCTGGCGGCTTTCCTGCTGGGTTTGCCAGGCCCAGTCGCGGTTCAGGTCGAAGTAGTAGTGGTTGTAGCGGCCGCCGGGCCAGGGCTCGTGGTGCTCCCAGCTCAGGGGCGAGGCGTTAGGCTGCTGGTTGGCCACCCGGTTGTACCACTGCGCGTACCGGTCGCGCCCGTCGGGGTTCACGCAGGGGTCGATAATCACCACCAGGTTTTTCAGGTAGGCCTGCACGGCGGCGGCGGCGGGGTTGGCCAGGTCGTAGAGCACCTGCATCACGGCCTCCGACGACACGGCCTCGTTGCCGTGCACGTTGTAGCTGAGCCAGACCACGGCCGGGGCCTTGGTGGCCGCCGCACCGGTTTCCAGGCCCGCCAGGCGCAGGTTGTTGCGCCGGATGTCGTCGAGGTGGCTCAGGTTTTCGGGCGTGGCCACGTACACCAGCTCCAGGGGCCGGTTCTCGTAGGTGCGGCCGTAGCGCTGCTGCTGCATCCGGCCGGGGCTGTGCTGCACCACGTGCGCCACGTAGCGCAGCAGCTCGGCGTGGGGCGTGAAGCGGGTGCCCAGCTGGTAGCCCAGAAACTGCTCCGGCGTGAGCAGCGGGCCGGCAGCCGGCGTTTGGGCCGCCACCCCGAAGCAAATCAGCAGCCAGCACAACAGGGGGCACAGTGCCCGGAGGAGAACGTTTTTCACCAATAAAGAGGAGTAAGGTAGTCGGGGCGGAAGGGGCAGGCAGACTTTCTGCCTCAAAGAAAGCATATTTGAGCAGGCCAAGGACGCAACCGTGGCCGTTTGGCCGCATCTTTCTCCCACCCCAGCCCCGGCGCCTTCCCCCGCGGGCAACGGGGAGCCGGCCGTGCGACTGGTCAACAGAACCATTCGCCACCCCCTCTCCCGGGGGGCAACCAGCACTTGCACTCAACCAACCCACCTTTCCGCTATGCCCCACTCCTACCTCCGCCCGGCGCTGCTAACGGCCCTGCTAGCCGCCGGAACCCTTTTCGCCCGCGCCCAGCAGCCGGTTTCCTATCCGCTGCCTTCCGAAGTCGATAAGCAAACCAGGGCCCTGATGGTGGCCGACACCACCTACATTCAGCAGCACTACACCAAAACCGAGTACCAGATCCGGATGCGCGACGGCGTGAAGCTGCACACCGTGGTGTACGCGCCCAAGGACGCGGATCGGGTGAAGTATCCTATCCTGCTCAACCGTACGCCGTATTCGGTGGGGCCGTATGGGCCGGGCAAGTACAAGTTCACCCTCGGGCCAAGCAGCACGATGCTGCACGAGGGCTACATTTTCGCCTACCAGGATGTGCGCGGCAAGTATATGTCGGAGGGCGAGTTTGTGGATATGCGGCCCGAAAAGGACACGTATAAGGGCAAGAACGACATCGACGAGGGCACCGACACGTTCGATACCATTGAGTGGCTGGTGAAGAAGGGGCCTAAAAACAACGGCCGGGTGGGCCAGTGGGGCATCAGCTACCCCGGCTTCTACACCGCCACCGGCCTGCTCAGCCGCCACCCGGCCCTGAAAGCCTCCTCCCCCCAGGCCCCGATTGCCGACTGGTTCTGGGACGATTTCCACCACAACGGGGCCTTTTTCCTGCCCCACGCCTTCAACTTTCTGGCCTCCTTCGGCCTGCCCCGGCCCGCGCCCACGCCCACCGGCAACCCCGGCTTCCAGCACGGCACGCCCGATGGCTACGACTTTTTCATGAAGATGGGGCCGCTTAAGAACGCCGATTCGCGCTACTATAAGGGCCAGGTGGCTTTCTGGAACGAGATGATGGCCCACCCCAACTACGACGCGTTCTGGCAGGCCCGTAACCTGCGGCCCCACCTCAAAAACCTCAACAAGAACACGGCCGTGCTCACGGTGGGCGGCTTCAACGACGCCGAGGATTTGTTCGGGGCCCTGCAAACCTACAAGGCTATCGAGCAGCAGAACCCGGGCATGACCAACGGCCTCGTGATGGGTCCCTGGGTGCACGGGGGCTGGGCCCGCGGCACCGGCGAGCTGGTGGGCAACGTGGCCTACGGCGAGTCGCCCTCCCTTTACTACCAAAAGGAAATCGAGGCGCCGTTCTTCAAATCCTACCTCAAAGACGGCAAGCGGCCCAACGTGGCCGAGGCCACCGTGTTTGAGGGCGGCACCAACCAGTGGCGCACCTTCGATGCCTGGCCGCCCAAGCAGGCCCAGGAACGCACCCTGTACTTCCAGGCCGATGGCAAAATCGGCTTCGAGCAGCCTACTACCGGCTCCGGTTTCGACCAGTACCTGAGCGACCCGGCCCACCCGGTGCCCGCCAACGAGGGCATGGCCACCGGCATGACCCGCGAGTACATGACCGACGACCAGCGCTTTGCCTCCCGCCGCCCCGACGTGCTTACCTACCAAACCGACGTGCTGACGGAGGACCTGACCCTGGCCGGCCCCATTGAGGCCCTGTTACAGGTGGCCACCACCGGCACCGACGCCGACTGGGTGGTGAAAATCATCGATGTGTACCCCAACGACACGCCCGACAACCCGCGCCTGAACCCCAGCGTGAAGCTGGGCGGCTATCAGCAGATGGTGCGCTCGGAGGTGATGCGCGGCCGGTTCCGCAACAGCTTCAGCCAGCCCGAGGCCTTCGTGCCCAACCAGGTAACGGCCGTGCCCTTCACCGTTCAGGACCTGTGCCATACCTTCCAGAAGGGCCACCGCCTGATGGTGCAGGTGCAGAGCAGCTGGTTTCCGATGGTGGACCGCAACCCCCAGACCTTCGTGCCCAACATCAACGAGGCCGACGAAAAGGACTTCCAAACTGCCACCCACCGCCTCTACCACTCGCCCCAAAGCGCGTCGCAGCTGAAAGTGCGGGTGCTGTAGAATAGAAGAGAGAGGCGAGACTTCCGTTTACCTGGCACGTTGCCAGAACGAACGTCTCGCCTCTCCCTCCTATTCTACAGCCGGCCGATGTTGGCGTAGTCCAGCTCGGCGGGTTTTTGGTGGACTTCGTACAGTACTTTTTCGGTTACGCCGCGGCCGAACAGGCTGATGCCGGCGTTGAGCACGACCAGCGCAACAGTACCGGCCGACACCCATTCGGCCGTCGATTCGCGGCGGCGCCTTTTATCGACGGCCCACTGCACCAGGCACGTACCCAACCCAATCGTCAGGAGGCCGGCCGGGGCGAAGGTGAGCCATTTGTCTTTATGCGTCATATCAAGTGTGGGGTGTGGGAGAAAAGTAGAAACGGACTGCCCGTGTAAGATAACCAGGAAGTCGGGGCTCCGGTTACACAATCGTACCTTTGCGCCGTGGGGTTACGTTCTGCCCCAACTATCTTTCGCCGGCCCCGTGGGTCGGGTGCTGTTTTCGCCCCCTATGCTCGTCTCCCCTTATCAGCGCCTGTTGCAGCTGGCCTTTGCCCAGCCCGCCGAGGTTACCTGCTACCTCCACCCCACCACGCTGGCCGCCTACCGCACCTTCGAGCAGGCCGAGCCCGCCGACATTGCCTACCGCTTCGAGCGGGTACGCCTGGGCGTGGCCCTTACCCTGATGAAGCTGCTGGCCGAGCTGGGCGACCTCGACGAGGCCCGGCAGGTGCTCGATGTGCTGCACCAGGCCCTGCGCGCACCCTCGGTTTTCGCCATCGATACCACCATTCAGAAGGACGCCGCCAAATTTGAGCGCCTCTACACCAACCTCTATGTGAACGAGGACGGCGAGCAGCTCCTGCACCTGTTCGAACGCACCCTCGACGCCGACTCCCAGCCCCTGATGGACGACGTCATCCGGGAAGCACTCCGGGTGGTACCGACGCTCGATTTCAGCCGCGAAGAGGACGAGGACGACGAAGAGGGCGAATAATTTCTGCTACCACCAACCTGAAGGCCGCGAACTGCGGCCTTTTTTGTTCCTTACTACGGGCTTCGCAGTCCGGCTCCTCCACCCTAAGCTTATTGCCATGACACTTACCATTTTAGGTTTGCTCCTGTTAGCGGTCGGCCTCACGGCCAGCCGCACTATTTCGGCCCTGAGCCCTTTCCGGGGGCTGCTGATCGGGGGCGGCGGGCTGCTGGTACTGCTCGGGCTGGCCCTGAGCACCGTGGTGCAGATTGACGCCGGCCAGGTGGGCGTGCAGACGCTCTTCGGCCAGGTGAAGCAGCAGGTGCTGCCCAGCGGCCTGAACGTAGTCAACCCCCTGGTCGAGGTTACCCGCTTCGACACCAAAACCCAGAACTACACCATGTCGGCCGTGCGGAGCGAAGGCCAGCAGGAAGGCGACGACGCCATCCGCGTGCTCTCGGCCGACGGGCTGGAAGTCGTCATCGACCTGACGGCCCTCTACCACGTCATCCCGGCCGAAACGCCCCGCATCTTGTCCACCATCGGGGCCGATTACGAGAGCAAAATCGTGCGCCCCATTGCCCGCACCCGCATCCGCGACAACGCCGTGTACTACGACGCCGTGGCCCTCTACTCCACCCGCCGCGACGAGTTCCAGAACCGCATCTACAAAAGTATTGAGGACGATTTCCGCAAGAACGGCCTCCAGCTCGACCAGCTGCTGATTCGCAACATCCAGCTGCCTACCTCCGTCAAGCGCAGCATCGAGAGCAAGATTTCGGCCGAGCAGGACGCCCAGAAAATGCAGTTCGTGCTCCAGAAGGAGCGCCAGGAAGCCGACCGCAAGCGCGTGGAGGCCCAGGGCATTGCTGACTACCAGAAAATCATCAACAGCGAAATCACCGACAAGCTGCTGCAATACGAATCCATCAAGGCCAACAAGGAAATTGCCCTTTCGCCCAACGCCAAGGTCATCATCACCGGAAGCAGCCGCAGCGGCACCCAGCTGCTGATTTCGGATAAGTAGCCGGGCTGCCCGGCCCGGCTGGCCGTACGCCGGGCTGTTGGAGGCTCATTTGCCAGTTGAATGAAGGGCGTTTCTTGCCGCTGCCCGGTTCCTGACATAACATCAGCTCCGGTTGCAAGCCGGCGCAACTTGGCTGCGGCAGTGGTTTGGCAGCGGGCCGCTTGCTACCTTTACCGGTAGCGGCCGTGGCTTTTTCATGGCCTTTCCTTTTTTTGTTTTTTTCAGGACGTAATGCCCGTTATTCACTATATCACGGAGGGGCCGGCCGTTGCCCAGGCCGCCCAGGCGCTGCAAGGCAGCCCCCGCGTGGCCCTCGATCTGGAATTCGACGATATGCGCCACCGCTACGGACGCAACCTGGCCCTGATTCAGCTTTTCGACGGCGAAACGGTTTACCTCATCGACCCGCTCCCGCTTACCAACCCGGCCCAGGAGCTGGAGCCGCTCTGGGCCATCCTGCGCGACCCGGCCGTGGCCAAGGTGTTTCACAGCTGCAAATCCGATATTCTGCTGCTCGATGAGCTCTACGGCGTGCACGTGCGCAACATCGTGGATACCAGCGTGCAGTACACGCTGCTGGCCGAAGCCGACAACAACATATCCCTGGGCCGCCTTATTCAGCAGGAGCTGGGCCTGGAAGTAGACAAGGGTGAGCAGAAGTCGAACTGGCTTAAGCGCCCCCTCACCGAAGCCCAGAAGCAGTATGCGGCCAACGACGTGCTCTACCTGTTTGAGCTCACCGACCGGCTCGATGCCAAGCTGGCCGAGCTGGGCCGCACGGCCTGGGCCGAGCAGGAAAACCAAGCCCTGGAGGAAGTGCGCTACACCCGCGACGAGCGGCCCTACCTGCGCCTGGCGGGCAAATACCGCATTCTGCCCCCCGAGCTGCCCATGTTCCGCGACCTGTTCATGCTCCGCGACGAGGTGGCCCGCCACATCGACCGGCCCTCCTACATGGTGGCCAGCAACGACCGGCTGGCCGAGCTCACCCGCCTGCCCGTTACCAGCACCGGCCACCTGCGCAACGCCCACGGCCTGCACCCGGAGCTCAAGCGCAGCCCCTTCGCCGACCGCCTTGTGAACCTGAGCCAGGAGGACCGCCCCGTCGAGCCGGCCCTGCCCGCCGACCAGCGCCGGTTCCCGTTCCGCCGCCGCCTCTCCGGGGCCAAAGCCGCCGAAGCCGACGCCCGCGAAGCCCTGCTGATGACCCTCAAAACCCATCTGGCCGACGACCACAGCCCCATCATGGCCAACCTGGTGCTCAGCAACCGCCTCATCTCCGACATCATCGAGCAGGGTGCCGAAACCACTCTGCGCCCCTGGCAGCACCAGCTACTCACCGATACGGCCCAGAAGCACAACGTGAACTTCGCCCAGGTTGCCAAGCCGTTTGAGAAGTAACCAGACGTAAGCCCTGCCAAACAAGAACGTGTCATCCTGAGTAAAGCGAAGGATCTTCTCACGTGAGAACGACAATCGTACAAACGACTCGTTGACGCGTGAAAGGATCCTTCGCTCTGCTCAGGATGACACGTTTTTTTTGCCGGGCCTACTGCTGGACTACTTCAGCTTCTCGTTTTGCTGGTGGCGGGTGGCGTCACGCGCGGTTTTTTTGGCCAGATTGCGGTGCAGGGCGTCGGTCAGGTCGATGCCCGTCTGGTTGGCCAGGCAAATGACCACGAACAGCACGTCGGCCAGCTCGTCGGCCAGCACCTTATCCTTGTCGGATTCCTTGAACGACTGCTCGCCGTATTGCCGGGCAATGATGCGGGCCACCTCGCCGACTTCTTCCGTGAGCATGGCCATGTTGGTCAGCTCGTTGAAATAGCGCACGCCGGTCGTCTGAATCCACTGGTCAACGGTTTTTTGGGCTTCCTCGATGGTCATTTTTAGTAGGGAGTAGGGAGTGAAACACGGCCATTTAAGGCTCGGAGTATGTCTGAACCAGAAACTGTCATTCCGACGAAGGAGGAATCTGGAAATAATCGTTCAACAAGTTTCCCCAGATTCCTCCTTCGTCGGAATGACAATAGATTTGCCACTCTAACACCGGCTCCTGTTGGTTTATTTCCCCATCTCGCGGCTGTCGAGCACGATGGTGACGGGGCCGTCGTTGAGGAGTTCCACCTGCATATCGGCCCCGAACTCGCCGGTGGCCACGGGCTGGCCCAGCAGCGCACTCAGGCGTTGCACGAACTGCTCGTAGAGCGGAATGGCCAGGCGCGGCGGGGCAGCCCCCACGTAGCTGGGGCGGTTGCCTTTGCGGGCATCGGCCAGCAGCGTGAACTGGCTGACCACCAGCACCTGGCCGCCCACTTCCTGCACCGAGCAGTTCATGCAGCCTTCCTCGTCGGAGAAAATGCGGAGCTGCACGAGTTTGCGGGCCATCCGCTCGAGGATGCCCGCATCATCCTCGGGGGCGAAACCAACCAGCACCAGCAGGCCGGGACCAATCTGGCCGGTTACCCGGCCTTCCACCGTAACCCGGGCGTGGCGGACGCGCTGAAGGACAAGTCGCATAGGTGAGTAGTGAGTAGTGAGTAGTGAGTAGTGAGTAGTGAGGTACGCGCTTCTGGTCTTCCCGCACTGATCCCGGGGGGGGTATTTCGACTGCTTTAGGGGCCGCGCTGGGCGCAAGTACGGCGGGTTTGGTGGTAATCTGTCATATTCGGGGCGGGAAACCGGTGTTTGGCCCGGGTTTCTGGTTCACATAGTTCTCCTTGCCTTTGTCTGGGTCTGCTTTTTCCGCGCCGGTTGGTCGCCTCTGGTTCTGGGTAGCGCTGCTGCTGCTGGTGCCGGTGCGCCTGCACGGCCTGGCGGGGGCGGCCCTGCCCGATTACGATTCGGTGCGCAACTGGCAGATTGTGCAGGAAGTGGCGGCGGGCAACCTGGCCCACCTGTTCCGGCACGGCAGCCCGGCCTTCATGCTAACCTACGCCCCCGTGGCCTGGCTCAGCACCGACTACCGCGTTTTCCAGCACCTCAATGCCCTGGTGGCCGTGGCCGCCATCGGGCTGCTGGCCCGTTTCGTGGGCCGCGCCACTCGTTTGCCAGACTGGCAAACCGGCCTGCTGGTGCTGCTCATGGGCTCGGCCACCCTACTCACCTTCTCGGGCCGCGACTTCACCATGAGCTCCTGGAGCCTGCTCTGCTTTGCCGGGCTGTTGGGCGCGTATTACCGGCGGCTGCACCAGCCCGAAGCGGCTACGCTGTACCGGGCCACCGCCTGGCTGGTGCTGGGCCTGTGCTTCAACTACAAATTCATTCTCACGGTGCCCATTCTGGCGGTGCTGGAGTGGTGGCGGGCCGATGGCCTGCTGTTGCGCAGCGGGCACTGGGGGCGGGTGGCGCTGCTGCTGCTGCTGCCCTACCTGGTGCTGGGCACGGTGGGCCGGCTGGCGGGCCTGCCGTGGTATGCCTGGCCGGGCATTTACTACAACGTGGCCTTTCCCGGAGCCGCCAACGCCGCTGGCCGGGCCACCACCCTCCACCCCGATTTCCTGTATTACCTGCGCTACCTGCGCGATTTTGAGTCCTGGCTGGTGTGGGTGGGCCTGCTGGGGCCGCTGTGGCTGCTCAGGCCGCGGCGGCGGGGCCGGCCGCTGCCGCCCGAGCTCTACCTGGCTGCCTGGGGCTGGTGCCTGCTGGCGGGCATGTCGCTGCTCGTTAAGGCCCCGCGCGGACTGCTCTGGGCCTATCCGCTCTGGTATGCGCTGGGCCTGCTCGTGCTGCGGCGGCTGCCGGTGGCCGTGTGGCTGGGCCTGCTGCTTATGGCGCTGGCCGGCAATGGCTGCCGGCTTCAGCGCGAAATATACGCCTACGGCCCCACCCGATACCCCGCCGTGGCGGCCTGGCTGCGCGCCCACGGCGGCGGACCGGTGGCCAGCACCGTAGGCCTGGGGCTGGCCCCGTTCCGGCCCGCCCCCGATACGGTGCGCGTGGTGATGGAGGCGCGGGAGCTGGCCGCGCTGCGCCGCCGGGGCTACCGCTACGTGCTGCTCGATGCCTACTGGCGCGTGACCAACGTGCGGGCCTTCGACTCGTTGCGCCGCGTGCCGCCGCTGGCCGCCTGGTCCGAGCCCGGGCTGACTTCGCCCTTGCTGTTTCTGGAGCACTCCGAGTTCACGGGCCTCAGCTACCAGCAAACCCTACGCCGGCACCAGCAAGCCCGCCCCGACACGCTTCAGCTGCGCCTGCTACCGCTCTGAGAACCGGTTTAACCCAGCACTTGGCACCGAACATGGTGGAGCGGAGGAAGCGGTTGCATGTTTTCGTGTTGTAAAAAAAGATGCAACACGAAAACATGCAACCGCTTTTTTGAGCCTGGGTGCCTCCACAACCGCGCGCTGGTGTGGCAGTCGGCCCGACTCTTTTTGGAGGCGAAAACCGGGGGGGGGGCACCCAACGGACATACTCGCGCTTCCCGGTGCCGGCCGGCCCATAAATGGTTAGCCGGGATCAGGCGCAGCGTCATCAAAAAAGCCCTCCCCGGGCCGCTGATTGCCAGCTTGCCGGGGAGGGCCTGATGCCTCGGGGGAGGCGGATTCGTTACTGGGGCCGGGCCGTGGTCGGCAGCGTGTTGGCGTCTACGTAAGGGATGTTGGCCCGGTAGCTTTTGTTGATGGTTTTGAGGAAGGCGTTAGCCAACAGGGCATTGCCCCGGGGCGTGAGCGAGTACAAATCCAAGGAGTAGAAGTTGCCCCGCACCGGAGCGGCCGAGTATTCTACCCCATTCACCGAAATGCGGGTGTTTATCTGGAAGAACAGCTCGTCCTCCAGTTTCACGAATGGCAGCTTGTAGACCTTGGTCGCGAGGCGTTCGAGTTCCGTGTTGAGCCCGATAAGCGAAGAATTCACCCGGCTGAACTCGTTCAGGTCCAGTACATCGCGGCGGCTGACGGGGTTGCGGCGGCTCAGGCCGTAACGGGCCTGCACCGTGCCGCCACCGGGCAGCGCCACGGTTTCCTGCCGACCGAGGCGGGCCAGGCCGGCGGGCAACACAAAGTCGCCCGCATCAATGGGCCGGACGACGTTGCCGATGGAGGAGGTGATGTAGATGGAGTCCGGGTTGGCCCCTTGCGTGAGTTGGCCCCGGATACCATCCTTGCCGCCCAGGCGCAGGAAGGGCAGGTTTTGCAGGCTGGGCACCAGGGCAATAACGCCCGGCCGCCCGTTGGCCGTGAGCTGGTCGAGAACTTTCTTGGCGTTCAGGTTGAGCAGGCTGCCGCTGGGAGCCGCGCCGCACTCGCCCCCGTTCAGCATGTAGGGCAGTGCGTCGCCCAGGCCCATGAAGAAGGTGAAGAAGCTGGCATTGGCCGACGCGTCCGTTACCGTTTGCAGGTAGGTGCGGTTGTCGTTGAGGGGCAGCAGGCGCTCCAGGTAGGGGTTGAAGGCGCCCGTTTTGTTCTGGTTGGCCGTGTTGCCGAGGCCCGCCACTCCCACCTGCGTCAGGCCCAGGCCGGGCACGCCCAGGTTCTGGCTCAGGGGCGCAGAAGGGGCCTGCGCGTAGAGAAACGTGGTATCGGGGCCGCCGCAGGCGGTGGGGTTCACGAAGTAGGCGCTGCGCACGGCGCGGCCTTTGGTCACGCGGCTGGTCTGCGGAATGCCCAACGCGTTCAGCTCCCGCAGCGTGAGGTAGCCGGTGCCGGTACCGGCGGGCAGCAGGCCCTGGGTGAAGGCGGCCTGGGGATTGATGCGGGCAAATTGCCGCGCCAGCAGGGCCGGATACGAATACTCCTGGCTGGCCGCCGTCAGGCCGCCGTCGCTGAAACCGGCGGTGTAGCCGTCGCCCACGGCCAGGTAGCGACTCACGTCCAGCGGGCCGGCGCTGGGTGTGGGCTCCGTTTGGGTGGGCGCGCAGCTGCTCAGCAGGCTGCCCGCCGCCAGCGGCAGCAGCGCCAAACGCAGCAGGGGACGGAAAATCAGCACCGGAAAGCGAGGTTGAAAGCGTTGCATAAGCAGAAGGAGCAGGAGCAGGAGCAGTTAATTCTTGGAGCCGAACGAGTAAGAGGCCCCGATGGCCAGCGTGTGCACCAGCGTACGGTAGGTACCCGCAATGCTGGGAGCCTGAAACTGGGTGCGGTTCACGCGGGCCGTGCGCTGGCCCACCACATCCAGGCTGTAGCCCAGGTCCAGCATCACGCGGTTCAGGCGCAGGCTGGCCCCCAGCGAGCCGCCGAGGCGGTTGCCGTCGGGCAGCTCGGGCGTAATGAACTCGTCGCGCACCGGCGACTCGTCGTAGCTCACGCCGGCCCGCACCAGCAGGTCCTTGGAAACCTCGTACTCGCCGCCCACGCGGAAGGCCATGGCATCCTCGTAGCCGCGCTTGCTGCGCACGCGGGGGCCGGTCTGAGTGTCAAAATTGAGCGAGTCGTAGCGGCCCCAGCCCGTGAGGGTGAAGTCGAAGGTAACCAGCAGGCGCTCCGTCATGTGGTCGGCCAGGCCCACGGCCAGGGCCGAGGGCAGCTCCACCTGGGAGGTAAATTTAGAGCTGGCCGGGTAGAGCGCCGCATCCAGGGCGGGAATGTTCTGGTAGGTGGCCGTGCCACTGTTCATTTTCAGCGTAACCGGCGCGCGGAAGCTGATGCCAAAGGCCAAGTCTTCGCCGGTGCGGCCGTACATGCCCAGGCTGTAGCCGATGCCATTACCGCGGCCTTCGAAGCGGGCCGTGGCTCGCTGGTCGTCGTACTGGCCCAGGCTCCGCTCCTGCTTCAGCTGGCCGGAAGCATAAATGAACCCGGCCCCGAGGCTGAAGTTGTCGTTGACTTTGAAAGCCGCCGTGGGCTGCACGTACACCGTTTGCAGGCTGGCCGAGCGCACCACGCTGCGGCCCTCCCAGGCATCGGGCCACTTGGTGTTGTAGCTAAAGGGCGTGTTCACGCTCAGGCCCACCTTCACCCGGTCCGAAATCGGGTGGGTCAGGTAGAGGTAGCCGCCGGGCACCACCGACAGGTCCTGCCTGGTTTCGCGGCGCGAATCAGCCCCTAGAAACGACGTGGCCCGGACCGTGCCCATGCCGCCAATGCTCAGGTGGGTGAGCGAATCGAGGTGGCCCAGGATGCCGGGGTTGTAAAAAATGGCCGAGGCGTCGCGGGAGTAGGCCGTGGCGGCCCCGCCCAAACCCAGCAACCGGGCACTTTGCGGTCCGTTCTGGAAGCCGCCGGCCGCAGCCGCACTCGAAATAAACAGGAAACCAGCGGAGAGTAAGCGTCGCGTCATGCAGGCAGTTTTTCGGATACTAGACCGCAAAGGTAACGAAAAGGTGAGACGGTGAGACAGTTAAATGGCGACGTGGTGAATGAGTGACGTGGTGAATGAGTGAACCGTTCACCACGTCACTCATTCACCACGTCGCTCATTCACCGCTTCACGCCCAGACTATCGAGGCGGTGCTGGTAGCGGCGGGCATTGCGCAGGTGTTCGACGTAGGTTTCGGCAAAATCGGAGAAGCCGCTGCCGTCGGGGCGGGCGCAAAAGAACACGTAGTTGTGCCGGGCGGGGCGCAGCACGGCGTCCAGGGTCTGGCGGTTGGCCGAGGTGATGGGGCCGGGCGGCAGGCCCTTGTGCTTATAGGTGTTGTAGGGCGAATCCACGAGCTTATCGGCGTTGAGCACCCGTTTCACCCCGAAGTTGCCGATGGCCCAGAGCAGCGTGGGGTCGGCCTGGAGGCGCATGCCTTTGCGCAAGCGGTTGAGGTAGGCCCCGGCAATGAGAAACTTGTCGGTGGGCTGGGCCGTTTCGCGCTGCACGATGCTGGCCAGCACGTGCACCTGGGTGGGCGTGAGGCCCAGCGAATCGGCCCGGCGGCGGCGCTCCGCCGTCCAGAACCGCTGGTGAGTGGCCGCCGCCGAATCGAGCAGCTGCCGGGCCGAGGTGTTCCAGAGCAGGCGGTAGGGCCCGGGCAGGAACAAGGTGAGCACGGTGGTGGTGTCTACCTGGTAGCGGCGGCGCAGCAGGTCGTTGTCGTTGAGCAGGCGGCGCAGGCTAACCGAATCGGTTTCGAAGGCCGCCGCCAGCTGCCGGGCCAGTTGGGGCTTGTATTTGAAGGCGTTGAGCGTAAAGGCCACCGTATCCTGCTCGCCCCGGCTCAGCATTTCCACCAGCGCCTGGTTGCCCAGCCCCGGCTCCAGCAGGTAGCGCCCCGGCTTCACCCGCTGCGGGTAGTTCAGCCAGTGCGCCACCCACTCAAACGAGGCCTGACTGCGCAGCAGGTCATACTTGCGCAACGAGTCCAGCACCGTTCCATAGTTGGAGCCCGTCCCGATATACAGGTAGGCCGGCCCGAAAGCCGAAGGCCGCACGTTGGGCCGCCACAGCAGCTGCCACGCGGCCCCGAGCCCCGCCAGCACGGCCACGCTCAACGTTAGCAGAAAGATGAGCCAGAATTTACGCAAAGCGGGAAGATGGTGAATGAGTGACTCGGTGAATGAGTGACTCAGTGAGAAGGAAGAAACGATAAAGGAATCGGGGGCAAAAAGCGCGTCATGCTGCGCCTTCGCTCAGAATGACGTGCCTGTTCACACCGTGCGTCACACATTCACCGATTCACTGCTTCCTGCTTATGCCTCGTTTACCAGCGCGGCCACGGCGGCTTGCAGCTCCTGCTGGCGCTGGCGGCGCTCCACTTCCAGGGGCGCAGCGGCGCGCACTTCGCAGTCGGGAATGGTGCACCGCTCGCAGGTTTCGTTCACGTCCTTCACGATGATGGCCGCGTCGTCGAGGAAGCGGATTTTCTGGCGCAGGTTCTCGTCGCAGAGCAGGCCCACCGTCACGCTCACGGCGGGCTCGGTGGCGGTGCCGGCCCGGGCCAGGGTCAGGCAGAGGTACTCGTCGCCGTTGGGGTAGCGGGAGCGTTGCGCGCCCAGGGTGTAAGAGGGCGCGTCGGTGGGCGGTTGCTGGCGCAGCTCGGCAATCATGCGCAGCGAAATCCAGCGGCGGCAGTAGTGCTCGTGCAGCTCGTTGCCGTGGGGGTTGTGCAGGCGCGAGAGGTGGAGCTCCTTGGTCAGCTTGTAATCGGAAGAGCCGTTGGCTTGGTCGAAGCGCAGGAAAAACAGGCTCTGGATGCCGAAATGGCGGGGCAGCAGGTTGGTAATGCGCTGCATGAACATTTCCGGCGACACGTCGTAGCGCGTGAGCAGGTCCAGCAGCAGGGCGGGCTCCCACTTTTTGGCGTTGAAAAACCCCGTCAGGTCGCGCACCAGCACGTCCTCCTCCATCAGCAGCGCCCCCGCGAAATAGGACGCCTTAAAATTGTTGAGCACTTCCTCGAAGGAGCGCACCGGAAACGAGGCATTCACGTAGGGCCGGTCTTTCAGGCTGAGGTAGTTGAAGGCAATTTCCCGACCCAGCACGAAGCCTTCCTGGGCCCCGGTCAGCTCCCGGCGCAGCAGCAGCCGCTTCGGTTTGGGCTGAAACACCGACCGTAGCCGCCCCAGATGGGCGTACGCATCAAGGCCCTCCCGGTCGAGGGAATAGCCGTACTGCGCCACCAGCACCCGCTCCAGCTGGCTTCGGTCGAGGGGCGCGGTGGTGGAAAAGTTGTGCTCCACGGCGAAAGTGCGCACGTCCTGCTCCAGCTCCTCGAAGTAGTTGTCGTGCATCTCCTGAAAGGAGCGCAATGCGGCCAGGAAGAAGTGCTCCTGGCGCATTTCGTAGTTGCGGGCAATTTCGAAGAGCGTGCTGATGAAGGCGTTCATCTTGGCCGGCGCGTCGGCAATGAGCTCCACGATGCGCAGTGGGTCGAGCCCGAACATATCGAGCGGGAACTCCTTGAGTAAATCCGATTGCAGCAGCTCCGAGATGGGTTCCAGCCGCCGGCTCAGGGTCAGGGATACGAGCTGGTCGTAGCTCACGCCCAGCACCTTACTCAGGCTCAGGATCTTATCGGCTTTGGGGTATTTCTTGCCCTTCTCAATCTCGTTGAGATAGGACACCGAGACGTCGCAGGCCCGGGCCATTTCGGCGGGTGTGAAGCCCCGCTCCTGCCGCAGCTCGCGCAGCTTCAAGCCAAAAATTAACCGGACAACCTGGCCGTGACTCAACATAGGGAAGGTGATGAAATAGTGAAATGGTGAGGTGGCGAGGTGGTGAAATGGTGAGTTTGACGTTCAGGAAGCCCAACGGCGCAAGTGGCGCAAGCAGGCCCTTAAACGTCAAACTCACCATTTCACCACCTCGCCAACTCATCACTACCCCTGCAAATCTACGTTTTTGAGCCTGTTCTAAAAAATTAGCGAATATTCGCTTGATTAATAAAATTCGCTAAACTACCTTTGAATCAATCCTTCCGGTACCACCCTTCTCTTTCACGCTAAACCCCCAGCCATATGTCGCCTTTCGCTGAGCCCCAAACCCTTACTCCGTCGTACATCACGCCCGAGCGGGTGAAGGTGGTAGGCGAGTATTCGCCCGAGTACGCCGAAATCCTGACGCCCTCGGCCCTGGCGTTCGTGGCCGAGTTGCACCGCCGCTTCGAAACCACCCGCCGGGCCCTGCTCCAGCGCCGCGAGGAGCGGCAGCAGCGGCTGGCCGCCGGTGAGCCGCTCGACTTTCTGCCCGAAACCCGGATGCTCCGCGAAAAGTCCTGGACCGTGGCCCCGCTGCCGGCCGATTTGCTCGACCGGCGCGTGGAAATTACCGGCCCCGTGGAGCGCAAAATGATTATCAACGCCCTCAACTCGGGGGCCAAGGTGTTCATGGCCGACCTGGAGGACTCCAACTCGCCCACCTGGGCCAACGTGGTGGAAGGCCAGCGCAACCTGCGCGACGCCGTGCGCCGCACCATTTCTGTGAGCACGCCTAAAAAGGAGTACACACTCAACGAGAAAACCGCCGTGCTCATGGTGCGCCCCCGGGGCTGGCACCTGCTCGAAAAGCACCTGCTCGTGGATGGCGAGCCGGTGAGCGGGGCCCTGTTCGATTTCGGCCTTTACTTTTTCCACAACGCCCACGAGCTCTGTGCCCGCGGCACGGCTCCCTACTTCTACCTGCCCAAAATCGAGAGCCACCTGGAGGCCCGCCTCTGGAACGACGTGTTCGGGTTTGCCCAGTGGTCGTTGAAAATGCCCAAGTGCATCATCAAGGCCACTGTGCTGATTGAGACGCTGCCGGCCGCCTTCGAGCTGAACGAAATTCTGTGGGAGCTGCGCGAGCACTCGGCCGGCCTCAACTGCGGGCGCTGGGACTACATCTTCAGCTACATCAAACGCCTGGGCCTGGGGGCCGAATTGCGGTTGCCCGACCGTGCTGCCGTGACCATGACGGTGCCCTTCATGAGCGCCTACTCCCAGCTGGTGGTGCAAACCTGCCACCGCCGGGGCGTGCACGCCATGGGCGGCATGGCAGCCCAGATTCCCATCAAAAACGACCCCGAAGCCAACGAGCTGGCCCTGGAGAAAGTCCGCCAGGACAAGGTGCGCGAGGCCCGCAACGGCCACGACGGCACCTGGGTGGCCCACCCCGGTCTGGTGCCCATTGCCCTGGAGGTGTTCAACGAACTCATGCCCCAGGCCAACCAGATTGACAACAAGCGCGACGACGTGCACGTGACGGCCCAGGACCTGGTACAGGCCCCAACCGGCGACATCACCGAAGCCGGCCTGCGCCTGAATATCGACGTGGCCATTCAGTACCTCGAATCCTGGCTGCGGGGCAACGGCTGCGTGCCGATTTACAACCTGATGGAGGACGCCGCCACCGCCGAAATTTCGCGGGCCCAGGTGTGGCAGTGGCTGCACACACCCGGCACCCAGCTCGCCGACGGCCGCCCCGTGACGGTGGACCTCTACCGCACCCTGCTGCCCGACCAGCTGGCCCGCATCAAGGAGCAGGTCGGCGACGAAACCTACAACCAGGGCAAGTACCTGGAAGCCGCCCGCCTCTTCGACCGGCTGGTGATGAGCGAAAAGTTCATCGAATTCCTGACCCTGCCCGCCTACGACCAGCTCGATTAACCAGGCTCCCAGGGCTGAAGCTCTGGGCTAATCAGCGCGTCGTTGACCTCTGCGTAGCCCAGGGCTTCAGCCCTGGGGCCTTGAGCATAGCCCCCATCCTACTGCCTTTTCAAACCCGCATTTCGGAGCGGCTAGCTACGCTTTTGCCTTCACTTTCTCGTTTCACCTCTCTTACCCCTACTTCCATGAACAAGCAGCAACGTATCACCGCCATTGAACAGGACTGGGCCACGAATTCGCGCTGGAAAGGCATCATCCGCCCCTACACCGCCGAGGACGTGATGAAGCTGCGCGGCTCCGTAACCATTGAGTACTCCCTGGCCCGCAACGGGGCCGAGCGGTTGTGGCAGCTGCTGCACTCCGAGCAGTACGTGGCCGGCCTCGGGGCCCTCACCGGCAACCAGGCCGTGCAGGAAGTGCAGGCGGGCCTGAACGCCATTTACCTCTCCGGCTGGCAGGTGGCGGCCGACGCCAACAACTCGGGCCAGATGTACCCCGACCAGAGCCTCTACCCCGCCGACTCGGTGCCGGCCGTAGTGCGCCGCATCAACAACGCCCTGCTCCGCGCCGACCAGATTCAGAGCGTATCCGGCGAGGGCGAGGTGCATTGGCTGGTGCCCATTGTAGCCGATGCCGAAGCCGGGTTCGGGGGCAACCTGAACGCGTTTGAGCTGATGAAGATGATGATTGAGGCCGGGGCCGCCGGCGTCCACTTCGAGGATCAGCTTTCCTCGGCCAAGAAGTGCGGCCACCTCGGTGGCAAGGTGCTTGTGCCCACCCAGGAAGCCATCAACAAGCTGGTAGCCGCCCGCCTGGCCGCCGACGTGATGGGCGTGCCTACCCTGGTAGTAGCCCGCACCGACGCCGACGCCGCCGACCTGCTCACCTCCGATATCGACCCGCGCGACCAGCCCTTCGTGCTCCAGGAGGCCGAGCGCACTTCGGAAGGCTTCTTCCGCGTCCGCTGCGGCCTGGAAGCCGGCATTGCCCGCGGCCTGGCCTACGCCCCCTACGCCGACCTGATCTGGATGGAAACCTCCCACCCCGACCTGGAGCAGGCCCGCCAGTTCGCCGAAGCCATCCACGCCCAGTTTCCCGGCAAGCTGCTGGCCTACAACTGCTCCCCCTCGTTCAACTGGGCCGCCAAGCTCAGCGTGCAGGAAATGGAAACCTACCGCGAGGAGCTGGCCGCTATGGGCTACAAGTTCCAGTTCATTACGCTGGCCGGCTTCCACGCCCTCAACACCAGCATGTTTGAGCTGGCCGTGGCCTACCGCGAGCGGGGTATGGCCGGCTACTCCGAACTCCAGGAGCGCGAGTTTGCCCTCCAGAAGAAGGGCTTCAAGGCCGTGAAGCACCAGAGCTTCGTGGGCACCGGCTACTTCGACGCCGTGCAGAACATGGTAACCGCCGGCCTCAGCAGCACCGGCGCCCTGGTCGGCAGCACCGAGGAAGCCCAATTCAATAATCACTGATTTGCGCTGATTCAGCGGAATTCCGCTGATTATTTGAAGTTCCAAACAGCAAACAGCCACCTCTTACGGGGTGGCTGTTTTTGGCTACTCTACCCTACTATTTTAGTGGGTTGTCCACGAGCAAGATAGCGACTAAATACATCCAGTAGGTTCAGAATTTTGCGTGCCAGCGGCTGGTCAGGGGCCGTATGTGGCCGGGTGAGTTGGCGCAACAGATTCAGGCCGTGCCGA
>NZ_QYCN01000051.1 GCF_003583925.1 Hymenobacter rubripertinctus
ATCCGCTTTTCGGCTCGGGCGGGCTAGCAATAGAAATTACGTCCCATTTATATACTTTSCAAATAAARTATGGATAAAAAGTAGCGGCTGCTCCCGATTCCTCGAAAGCAGCCGCTAAACCCATATTATCAGTTTGTTATTCTACTTCGYGCCCAGYACGCGCAGCATCGTTTCRCCGATTTCGGCGGGSGAATCCACTACSTGGATGCCGMACTCGCGCATGATGGCCATTTTAGCGGCGGYCGTGTTGCAGCCACAAACGTTACGGTTAATCAAAAATTATTCAAGGGTCCGTTGTAATAGTTGTTTGATTCGTGTAAGGATCGTAGTGAACGTACAAAGTGCATGCTAAATGCACTCAATACTACGATGAAGGGGTTAATGTTATTTTTTGAAAAATCTGTAAACGTATTTTGCAGTAAAAAATAGTGCTGCTAAGAGTAGTGTTGTGCAAATTAATTGCCAAATGATAATTTCTACGGTCTCATTCATCTTATGCTGATGTATATTATGCCTACTCTATCATATCCGCTTTTCGGCTCGGGCGGGCTAGCAATAGAAATTACGTCCCATTTATATACTTTGCAAATAAAGTATGGATAAAAAGTAGCGGCTGCTCCCGATTCCTCGAAAGCAGCCGCTAAACCCATATTATCAGTTTGTTATTCTACTTCGCGGGAGGGGCCGTCTGGCCGGCGATGAAGCCTACGACGGGCTTTTTGTTGCCGTTCTCTTTAATCCAGCGGGCGGCTTCGGCTTCCATGCCGCCGCCGATTTCGCCAATCATCACGATGCCCTCGGTTTCGGGGTCGTTCATGAGCATTTCCACGGCTTCCTTGGTCGTCGTCCCGATGATGGGGTCGCCGCCGATGCCGATGGCCGTGGTTTGGCCCAGGCCGGCCTTGGTGAGCTGGTCTACGGCTTCGTAGGTCAGGGTGCCGGATTTCGACACGATGCCCACGCGGCCTTTCTGGAAGATGAAGCCGGGCATGATGCCCACTTTGCACTCGCCGGCGGTCATGACGCCGGGGCAGTTCGGCCCGATCATGCGCAGACCCTCGCGGCCTTTGAGGTACTCCTTCACCGCAATCATATCCTTGGTCGGGATGCCTTCGGTGATGGTGATGATAACTTTGATACCGGCGTCGGCGGCTTCCATGATGGCGTCGGCGGCGAAAGCCGGGGGCACGAAGATGATGCTGGTATCGGCCCCGGCCTGGGCTACGGCCTCGGCCACGGTGTTGAACACGGGGCGCTCCAGGTGCTGGGTGCCGCCTTTGCCGGGCGTTACGCCGCCAACTACGTTGGTGCCGTAGTCAATCATCTGTTGGGCGTGGAACGAGCCTTCGGAGCCGGTGAAGCCCTGCACAATCACTTTGGAATCCTTGTTTACCAGAACACTCATAGAAGTGGGGTTAGCGGAAGATGCGGGTTGAGGTGGGATGCTATTGCCGGCCGGCCCGGGCCGGCGGCGGGGCAAAAGTAGGCTTTTTTGCGGGCCGGGCGAAGCCGCCACCCGCTCTGGTCCGACAATTTCCCTTAATAAAGGTTCTGCGAGAGCGTGGGCCGGGCGTCGGGCCGGCCCCGAAACCTGGCGGAAGCCGCTTTGTGCCGGCTCAGCGGCAGGATATTTATGGTTCGGGGCCAGGCTTCGCCCCACAAATCCGTACCTTTGCGGCCTCTCTCGCAAACCCGCTTACCCCTCTCACCCATGTATTTGAACAACATCGTGGAGGCCATCGGCAACACACCGCTGGTTAAACTCAACCGCGTAACCGACGGCATCAAAGGCACCGTACTGGCTAAAGTAGAGTATTTCAACCCCGGCAACTCGGTGAAGGACCGGATGGCCGTGAAGATGATTGACGACGCCGAAAAGGCTGGCCTGCTGAAGCCCGGCGGCACCATCATTGAGGGTACCAGCGGCAACACCGGCATGGGCCTGGCCCTGACCGCCATTGCCCGCGGCTACAAGTGCATCTTCACGATGAGCGACAAGCAGAGCAAGGAAAAGCAGGACATCCTGCGGGCCGTGGGGGCCGAGGTTATCGTGTGCCCCACCAACGTATCGGCCGATGATCCGCGCAGCTACTACTCCATTGCCCGCAAGCTCAACGCCGAAATTCCGAACTCCTACTACCCCAACCAGTACGACAATATGTCGAACTCGGCGGCGCACTATGAGACTACCGGCCCCGAAATCTGGGCCCAGACGGAGGGCCGCATCACCCACCTGGCGGCCGGCGTAGGCACGGGCGGCACCATCTGCGGCACCGGCAAGTTCCTGAAGGAGCAGAACCCCGCCCTCGTGTCGGTGGGCCTCGACACCTACGGCTCGGTGTTCAAGAAATACAAGGAGACGGGTATTTTTGATGAGGACGAGATTTACTCCTACAAAACCGAGGGCATCGGCGAAGACATTCTGCCCAAGAATGTTAACTTCGACCTGATTGACCTTTTCATTAAAGTAACCGATCAGGATGCCGCCCTCATGACGCGTCGTCTGGCCAAGGAAGAAGGCCTGTTCGTAGGCTGGTCCTGCGGCTCGGCCGTGCACGGAGCCCTCGAATACGCCCGGGAGCACCTGAAGGCCGACGATACCATGGTCATCATTCTGCCCGACCACGGTACGCGCTACCTGGGCAAGATTTACAACGACGACTGGATGCGCGAGCAGGGCTGGCTCTAGGTCGCCGCACCAAGTATTCCTCCGCTTTCCTCACGCCTTTTTTCTGCCTCCGTATGGCGCACAAGCTCCGCAATATCGTGCTGGTTGACGATAACGAAACCACCAGTTTCCTCAACAACCGGCTGCTTAGCCGCCTCAACGTAGCCGAGCAGGTGCATACCTTCAGCAAGGCTGAGCAGGCGTACCAGCAGATCTGGGGCGGCGACAAAGGCGTGCAACCCGCGCCCGATGCCCCCGAGCTGGTGTTCGTGGACCTGAAAATGCCCGGCATGGACGGCTTTGAGTTCCTGAAGCTCTACAGCGACCTGCCGGAATCAGTACGCGAGAAAACGGTAATGGCCGTGCTCACCACTTCCATGCACTCGGCCGATACGGCCCGGGTGGCCCAGTACGCGGGAGTGGAGTATCTGGCCAAACCGCTTACGGAGGAAAAAATGGACAAGCTGCTGGAGAAGCGGTTCTAAAGGCAGAGCTGAGAACCAGGAAGTGAGAGGGGAGACAGTAGCCCTGTCATTCCGACGAAGGAGGAATCTGGCTTACATCGTTGAACGGCATCGTTCCAACGACTCACTCCAGATTCCTCCTTCGTCGGAATGACAGGGCTACTGTCTCCCCTCTCACTTCCTGGTTCTCGGTTCTATACTACGGCCTCCACAAACCGGAAGGCTTCGCCGTCGAACAGGCCTTTGTCGCTGAGTTTGAGGCTGGGGATGACGAGCAAAGCCATGAACGAAAGCGTCATGAACGGAGCCTGGAGGGGGGAGCCGAGCTGTTTGGCCGCCGTGTCGAGGGCGGTGTAGGCGGCGGCTACGGCCGGCCCGCTCTGGTCCGACATGAGGCCGGCCACGGGCAGGGGCAGCACCAGCTCCTCGCCCTCGGGCGTAACCACGGCCAGGCCGCCGCGGGCGTCCATCACTAGCTGCACGGCCCGGGCCAGGCTCTCATCGTCGCAGCCGACGGCCGTGATGTTGTGCGAATCGTGGCCAACGCTGCTGGCCAGGGCTCCACCCTGCAAGCCGAAACCCCGGATGAAGGCCACCGCCGGCGGGGCGGCGTGGTAGCGGTTGACGACGGTGAGCTTGAGGATGTCGCGGCTCAGGTCGGGCACCACCAGACCGTTTTCCACCCGCGCCGGCTCATCCAGCCGGGCTGTAATCAGCTGCCCGTCGAAGCACTCGATCAGGCGGATGGTGGGGGATTGGTTGTCAGTTGTCAGTTGTTGGTTGTTGGTTTGAACTGTATCCGAAGAGAGATTCGCCCCCTTTGACTTCTCACTTTTGACTGCGAAATCTCCGGCCTGTACTTGGTGGGCGGTGAAGTTATTCACCACCTCCACGGGCACGGCCGGAATGCGGTTTTCGCCGTTTTCGGCCACCAGCTCGCCGTTCAGATAGGTCTGGCGCACCCGGAAATCAGTCAGGTCGTCCACCACGATGAAGTCGGCCGGGTCGCCTTCGCGCAGCAGGCCCACGGGCAGGCGGTAGTGCTCCACGGGGTTGCGGCAGGCCACGCGCAGCACGTGCAGCACGTGCTGGCCCCGGGCCACGGCCCGCTGCACCAGCTGGTTGATGTGGCCCAGCACCAGCGTATCGGGGTGCTTGTCGTCGGAGCAGAACATCAGGTGCTCGTAGTGTTCGGGCAGCAGGTCAATCAGGGCCTCGAAGTTGCGGGCCGCCGAGCCTTCCCGGATCAGGATTTTCATGCCCACGGCCAGCTTGTCGAGGGCTTCTTCGGCCGTGAAGCACTCGTGGTCGGTGCTGATGCCAGCCGCAGCATAGTGGCGGGCCTGTTCGCCGCGCAAGCCGGGCGCGTGGCCATCCACGGGCCGATTGTACTGTTGGGCCAGCCGGATTTTCTCCATCACCAGCTCGTCGCGGTTGAGCACGCCGGGCCAGTTCATCATTTCGGCCAGGTACCCGATTTCGGGATGGTCGCGGAAGAGCAACTCAATGTCGGCGGCGGTAATTTCGGCCCCGGCCGTTTCGAAGGGGGTGGCGGGTACGCAGGAGGGCGCGCCGAAGCAGAACTTGAACGGTACCCGGGCCGCGTTGGCCAGCATGTACTTCACCCCCGCCACCCCCAGCACGTTGCCGATTTCGTGGGGGTCGGAAACGGTGGCCACGGTGCCGTGGACCACGGCGAGGCGGGCGAATTCGGAGGGCACCAGCAGGGAGCTTTCCACGTGCACGTGAGCATCCACAAAACCGGGCAGGGCGTAGGGCAGGGCGGGGTCGGGGGCGGKGGGTCCCAGGGGCACAATTTGCCGCACCCGGCCAGCGGCTACGTGCACGGTGGCGGGCGTTATCGTGTTGCTGAACAAGTTGATAACATTGGCCTGGAGGGTGAATTCGGCGGACATAAGGGGGGAGAAAAGCGCGGGAAAATGTGCCGGCGCGGGGCGGCGGCCGGGTAAAGAACCGTATATTTGCCCAAAATCCGCGCCGTGAGAAAGTTGGTAACCGTGTTCCTTGCTGCCCTCATCGGGGCTTCCGGCCTGACAACGGCGGGCTGTGCCACCCGCTCGCCGCAGCAGAAAAAAACGGCCTCTTTCAAGCGGAAAGCCAAATTTGGCAAGGTTCCTTGTCCCTGCGACAGTCATTAGCCGATTCTGCTGCGAACCCGCGCCTGCTCTCCTGCCTCTCCTTTAATTTGTCTGCTTTGATGCCCCTGCCCAAACCCATTACCCGGCTCGTTGTGCTGCTGCCGGCACTGCTGCTGGGCCTGGCAACGGGCCTGGCGCGGGGGCAGGGCGTTATTCCGGTGGGCACGCTGCCGCGTATCGTGGTATTCAAACCCGGGGCTTACCAACTCGCCAACGGCGGTTGGCAGCCCGGCCAGTTGTTTTTAGAAGCTACGGGCCAGTTGCGCGTGCGCCAGCCCGACAGCAAAGTAGCCACCACGTACGGCCCCGGCGAAGTCACGGCCTTCGTACTGGAGGCGGATACGTTTGGCGTCGTACGGGGAGTGGCGCTGACGGCCCGGCGGCGGCTGTCGGCCGTGTTTGCCCAGCGCCTCTACCACTACGGGCAGATGACGGCCTACAAGCTCGACTACCGGTTTGTGAATACGGGTGCCAGCCTGGCCACCTACGGCCCGGGAGGCAGCGACCTGGTGGTGCAGCCCGCCACCGGCGACGCGGTGATTGTGCCCGCCGGCCGCGGCAGCTTTACCCAGGCCATGCTGCCCCTGGTGGGCAGCTGCCCGGCGCTGGCCGACCAGATTGCCAAAGGCAAGCTCGGGCGTCAGCACACCCGCCAGATACTCCAGACCTATGCCCGCTGGCAGCAGACCACCGCTGAGGCCGCTACCAACTAAGCCTTTTTCCATGCCCGAATCGTCTGAAACGCCCTTAGCCTCCCTCCGCCAGGCCGCCGAAGCAGTGCGGCAGCAGTTGCGGGTCAACCACTACGATGCCGCCGCCGTGCAGCGGCTCGACGAGTTTATCGAGGGCCAGCGCGCTACCATCAGCGAAGCCGACCGCCAGGGCGTTATTACGGCCCTGGGCTGCTTTCTGGGGCAATGCCTGGTAGACACCTACGGTGGTACCTGGGCCCAGGGGCCTGATGGTACCACGGGCGTAGGGCTCAACCAGACGTCGTTTTTCAACCCATTTTACCGCGTAAGCGAGCAGCTGACCAAGGGCCCGGCCCAGTCGGTAACGGCGTTTTTCGCGGGCATACCCGAGCGCCTGGCGGCCAAGCCGGGCCGTAAAACCTGGATTTAGTGAGTCTTCCTAGTCTGTCCGACGTTAGCAGCCCCGAACTTGTCATGCAGAAAATCGTCATTGCCATCGACGGCTACTCTTCCTGTGGCAAAAGCACCACGGCCAAAGCCGTGGCCGCCGAGCTGGGCTACGCCTACATCGACACCGGGGCCATGTACCGGGCCGTGACGCTCTACCTGCTGGAGCGCGCCATTGCCTTCCATGACCTGCCCCGGGTGGAGCAGGCCCTGCACGAGATGCAGATTACCTTCAAGCGCAACCGCAAAACCGGCCGCAACGAGCTCTGCCTCGATGGCGTGATTCGGGAGGACGAAATCCGGCAGATGCGCATTTCCAACTCCGTGAGCGAGGTATCCGTGATTCCGGCCGTGCGCCATGCCCTGGTGCGCCAGCAGCAGCGCATGGGCCGCCACCGGGGCGTGGTGATGGACGGGCGCGACATCGGGACCACCGTGTTTCCCGATGCCGAGGTGAAGGTGTTTATGACGGCCGAAGTGCTCACCCGCGCCCTGCGCCGCCAGGAAGAGCTGGCCGCCAAGAACGAGCATGTGTCGGTGGAGGACATCGTGGAAAACCTGGAGAAGCGCGACCACCTCGACTCCACCCGCGCCGAAAGCCCCCTGCGCCGCGCCGCCGACGCCGTGCTGCTCGATACCACCCACATGATGATTGACGAGCAGGTGGATTTCGTGCTGGAGCGGGTGTCGGCGGCCCTGTTTTCGCGGGCGGCGGCGGGTTCGGCGCGGTAGTTGCCGGCCGGGGCGGAGCAAAATGGCCCCGCCATTGTTGTGAGTACAGTTCCGCGCGGTGCAGGGCCGTCCGGGCCGCGGGGCGGGGCTGTTTTGACCGGTTTTGTTGGGCGGTAGTAGTAGAGCAACGCGTATGAACGTTATCATCGATAAAAATTCCGGCTATTGTTTCGGCGTCGAGTTCGCCATTCAGATGGCCGAGGACGAGCTGGCCCAGGAACAAACCCTGTACTGCCTGGGCGACATCGTGCACAACCGCATGGAGGTGGAGCGCCTGCATGGGCTGGGCCTGCGCATCATCGACCGGGAGCAGCTCGAAACCATTCACGATGCCAAGGTGCTCATCCGGGCTCACGGCGAGCCGCCGGCCACTTATGAGCTGGCCCTGCGCAACAACCTGGAGCTCATCGACGCGTCCTGCCCGGTGGTGCTCAAGCTCCAGAACCGCGTAAAGCACGCCTTCGATGCCGCTAACCGCCAGCAGGGCCAGATTGTGATTTACGGCCAGCCCGGCCACGCCGAAGTGGCCGGCCTCACGGGCCAGACCCGCAACCAGGCCCTCATCGTGATGACCGAAGCGGACCTCGATCAGGTGGACTTCGCCCGGCCCGTGACCCTGTTCAGCCAGACCACCAAGAGCACCGCCGGCTTCTACCACATGAAGGCTCTGATGGAAGACCGCATCCGGGCGGCAGGCGGCTCCCTGGAAGCCTTTGACGCCAACGACAGCATCTGCCGGCAGGTGAGCAACCGCGAACCGGCCCTGGCCATTTTCGCGCAGCTGCACGATGTGGTGGTGTTCGTGAGCGGGCGCAAAAGCTCCAACGGCAAGGCCCTGTTTTCGGTGGTGAACCGCACCAACCCGCGCAGCTACTTCGTGGAAAACGAGCAGGAACTGGACGAGGCCTGGCTGCACGGGGCCGAATCGGTGGGCATCTGCGGGGCTACCAGCACCCCCATGTGGCTGATGGAACGCGTGAAGGAGCGCATTGAGGCAGTGGCCGCGCACGTGGTGTAAGAACGGTCATCGCGCCGCAGCAGGAATCAGTATGACCCGGATTCCTGCTGCGGCGGAATGACAGTTGCTATAGTGGCCGTTGCTGTAACTTGCCGGCTCCAACCCGTTTCTGCGTATGCGCCGTTTTCTCAACTACTTTCTCAGCGGATTCCTCATCGTGGCCCCCATCGGGCTAACTATCTATATCCTCTATGCGCTGCTACGCTGGCTCAACGACCTGTTCGCGGGCCTGAGCTTTGATATTCCGGGGCTGGGGCTGGTGGTGGCCGTGGCGCTGATTACGGCGGTGGGCTTCGTGGCCAAGTCGTTTCTGGTGCGGCCGTTTCTCATCATCACCGAGCGTCTGCTGCACCGCACGCCGCTGGTAAGCATCATCTATTCCAGCCTCAAGGACCTGTTCGATGCCTTCGTGGGCGACAACCAGAAGTTCAACCGGCCGGTGCTGGTGCGCATGAGCGGCCCCGAGCAGCTCTACAAAATGGGCTTCGTTACCCAGCCCGGCATGGTGGCCATTCACCGCGACGACCTGCTGGCCGTGTATTTCCCGCACTCCTACAACTTCTCCGGCGAGCTGGTGCTGGTGCCCGTCGAGAGCGTGACCTACCTGGAGCTGCCCAGCAGCGAAATCATGAAGTTCATCGTTTCCGGCGGCGTTTCGCGCCTGGGGTAGCGCTGAGTGAGGGAATAGCCGAAAGCAGGTGGGAGTACGCTCAACCGGGGCCAACCAAAACGGTTCGAACCACGCAACCGACGGTTGATCCTGCCAAATGTACGGTTGGGAAACGCGCGGTTGGGACCGGGTGGGGAAAACGCTAAGTTTGACTCAATCAACCACCTCAACCCTCCCGACTATGGAAGCCACCGACCGTAACCCCCAACTGTGGCGTCTGGCCCGCGACCGGGCCAAGTTCAAAGCCAATCTGTTTTCCTTCGTGGTCGTGAATGTCCTGCTTTAGGCCGTGTGGGCCGTTACGGGCCGCGAGTCCAACCCCATTCCTTGGCCGCTGTGGGTTACGTTCTTCTGGGGCTTTGGGGTGTTGATGCGCGGCCTACGGGTGTACGGCGGTTTCGGCTGGGCGCAGCTCTCGGCGCGCGAGTACGAGAAGCTGGTGCGCGAGCAGCAGAATGCCCTGCGCTAACGGGTGCGTAAGCGGCCGCGCTTGCGGGGCCTGAGCCGATGCCCCTGCCACCGTCGGGCAACCTTCGCGGCGGAGTGAAGGTTGTAAGCGGTATGAAAACCCGCTACTTCCTCCCGCTGCTGCTGGCTCCGCTGGCCCTGGCCGCCTGGGTCCCGAACCCGGCCGCGCCGGCCGCCGATGCCAATCTGAGCAAGATTAAACTGCCCGCCGGCTTCACCATCAGCTACTTCGCCCAGGGCGTAAAAAGCGCCCGCGAGCTGGCCCTGGGTCCCGATGGCACTGTGTACGTGGGCACCAAGGACGACAAGGTGTACGCCCTGCCCGACCGCAACAAGGATGGCCGGGCCGACGAGGTCATCACCCTGGCCACGGGCCTGAATGCGCCCAACGGCGTGGCCGTGCACGAGGGCAACCTGTACGTGGCCGAAATCAGCCGCATTTTGCGCTACGACAACGTGGCGGCCCACCTCCGGCAGGTGCCCAAGCCGGCCGTGGTGTATGGCAAGCTGCCCAGCAAGGAGTGGCACGGCTACCGCTACATTGCCTTCGGCCCCGATAACAAGCTTTACGTGCCGGTGGGCGCGCCCTGCAACAGCTGCCTGCCCGAAGCGCCGATTTTCGCCACCATCAACCGCATGAACCCCGACGGCTCGGGCCTGGAAACTTACGCCTATGGCGTGCGCAACACGGTGGGCTTCGACTGGAGCCCCCGCGACCAGGCGCTGTGGTTCACCGACAACGGCCGCGACATGCTGGGTGACAACCTGCCCGCCGATGAGCTGAACCGCGCCGCCGGCCCGGGCCAGCACTTCGGCTTTCCCTACTTCTTCGCCGGCGACGTGCCCGACCCCCAGCTGAGCAAGGGCAAATCAATGGCTACCTACGTGAAGCCGGCCCGCAAGCTGGGACCCCACGTGGCTGCCTTGGGCATGAAGTTTTATACCGGCCGGCAGTTTCCGGCCCAGTACCGCAACCAGATCCTGATTCCCGAGCACGGGTCGTGGAACCGCAGCAGCAAAATCGGCTACCGCATCACCCTGGTGAAACTCGATGCCAGTGGCCAGCAGGCCATCGGCTACGAAACCTTTGCCGAAGGCTGGCTCCAGGGCCAGAAATCCTGGGGCCGCCCCGTGTGCCTGCTGGTTCTGCCCGATGGCTCGCTGCTCGTGAGCGACGACCAGAACGACGCCGTCTACCGCATCAGCTACAAGGGGTAAACGGCAAGTCCGCCATTCCTCGGCAAGCTCAGAATAACGGACTGTCTTCAGCTCCTGCACTTTTAGGGCCTACGCAGCAGCAATGTAGCGCCAACCGCAGCCCCGCCCCTACACCGGGCAGCACCGGTAGACTACTTTAAAAAGTGCTCTGGGTTGCCTAAGAGCAGGCCCACCGGCGAGTCGGTCGTTTCGCCCAGGTGCAGCATCAGGTTGCACTTGCTCTTCCCGTTGCCGTAGGGGTTGCCCCTTCAGCCGGCCGGCTCCCCAGGCGCAGAAAGCCGAAGATGTGGGCCGCCACCACAATGTGCCCGCTCCCTGCCCGCGAGGTAAACACCTGTTCAAAAAAACGGCAGGTGTTTACCTGSSAGGTAAACACCYGKYCAAAAAAACGKCAGGTGTTTACCTGCCTGCATAGGACTTACGCACCCCGGTTGCTGCTGAGCCCCGAGGCATCATGAGCCTGGAAAAAGGCCTTACTCAGGCACCAGAGCCCCAACGGGACGGTGGTATTTGGTGCACGACTGATTCCGCCTCGCTGGGACTCAGCAGCAACCGAGTGCGTAAGCCTTGACTTTATAACTTTCCTATCTTGCCCCGCATGAAAAAGCAACGTGAACCCAAGCGCGTGGTAGGACGGCGGGAGTTGGTGGATTTCCCGGACCTTCAACTGCTGGGGGTGGAGGCGAAAGTGGATACCGGGGCCTTTACCGGGGCACTGCACTGTTCCAACATCCGGGAAATACCGGCGGCCAGCGGGCACCCCGAGCTGCACGTGCAGTTGCTCGACCCCTCGCACCCCAACTTCGATGGCTCGCCCATGCGCTTTGAGCACTTCACCGTGCGCGACATCCGCAGCTCCAACGGTGAGGTGCAGCAGCGCTACGTGATTGAGGCGACTATCCGGCTGTTTGGCCAGGATTTTCGGTCGGAATTCTCCCTTTCCGACCGTTCCGACATGAAATATCCCGTTCTTGTGGGCCGGGTGCTGCTGCGCCAGGCCCGGCTGATAGTAGACGTGGCCCGCCGCAACGTATCCTACAAGCAGCAACTCAGCGCTCACTGAAAACCGCGTGCCGGCCGGGCCTCGAAGTCCTCCCGTTGCGCGTAACCTCTCTCCTCTAAGTACCCATCCGATGAAACTGGCGATTCTATCGCGTGAGCCGAAGCTCTATTCTACGAACCGACTGGTTGAAGCTGCCCAGCAGCGGGGCCACGAAGTGGTAGTAGTCGACCACCTGCATTGTAATCTGGTGCTGGAAAAAGGGCAACCCGGCATTATCTACGAAGGGCAGAAGCTGGAAGGCATCGACGCCATTATCCCCCGCATTGGGGCTTCCGTCACGTTTTACGGGTGCGCCGTGGTGCGCCAGTTTGAAATGATGAAGGTGCGCACGGCCGTGGAAAGTCAGTCCATTGTGCGTAGCCGCGACAAGCTCCGCTCGATGCAGATTCTGAGCCGGGCCGGCGTTGGGATGCCCAAAACGGCCTTCACCAACTACTCCTCCGAGGTGCCGCAGATGATTGAGCAGGTAGGCGGTGCCCCCGTCATCATCAAGCTGCTCGAAGGCACCCAGGGCCTGGGCGTGGTGCTGGCCGAGTCGGCCAAGGCGGCCCAGTCGGTTATTGAGGCGTTCCACAACCTCAAGGCGCGCATTATCGTGCAGGAGTTTATTGCCGAGAGCAAAGGGGCCGACTTGCGGGCCTTCATCGTGAACGGCGAAGTGGTAGGGGCCATGAAGCGCCAGGGCAAGGAGGGCGAGTTTCGCTCCAACCTGCACCGGGGCGGCTCGGGCAAGCTCGTGAAGCTGACCCGGGCCGAAAAGACCGCCGCCTTGCTGGCGGCCAAATCCCTGGGCCTGGGCATTGCGGGCGTGGATATGCTGCAAAGCAAGCGCGGCCCGCTGGTGCTGGAGGTG
Source organism: Hymenobacter rubripertinctus (assembly GCF_003583925.1). Classification (GTDB taxonomy): domain Bacteria; phylum Bacteroidota; class Bacteroidia; order Cytophagales; family Hymenobacteraceae; genus Hymenobacter; species Hymenobacter rubripertinctus. The sequence goes on from NZ_QYCN01000051.1 coordinate 12,453, forward strand.
AACTCCTCCCCCGGTCTGGAAGGAATTGAGCGCGCCACCGGCCTCGATATTGCCGGCAAAGTCATCGAGTACACCGAGCAGCTCACCCAGAAGCGCAAGGTAGTCGGGAAACCCAAGCCCTGAAGCCGCTGGTCGGCCCGCCGCTTTATTTCCGCGTTATCACCTCAGCTCCCCACCTTTTGCCTACCCCCAACCCCGATCATCTGCTGCACCTCAACGGGCTCACCATCAAGCCGGGCGAGCAGGTGCTCACCCGCCTCGTTATCTCGCGGCTGCCTTCCGGAACGGTGATTGACATTCCGGTGCACGTATTCCGGGCCCTGGAACCCGGCCCCACGGTGCTGCTGATGGCCGGCATGCACGGCGACGAGGTAAACGGCATCGAAACCATCCGGCGGCTGATCCGGCGGGAATTGCTGGCCCCCTTGCGCGGCACCATCATCGCCATTCCCATTCTCAACATCTATGGCTTCCTGAATTTCTCGCGGGAAGTGCCCGATGGCAAAGACGTGAACCGCAGCTTCCCCGGCAACCCCCGGGGCTCGTTGGCCAGCCGGGTGGCCCACCGCTTCATGCGCGAAATCATGCCCCTGATTGATTACGGCATCGATTTCCATACCGGCGGGGCCGTGCGGGCCAACATTCCCCAAATCCGGTGCCTGCTCCACCAGGATGAGCAGACCGACGCGCTGGCGGCGGCCTTCGCGGCCCCCTTCACCCTGCACGCCGGGTTGCGGCCCGGCTCGCTGCGCGAAACGGCCATGCAGCAGGGCCGCCGCATTATCGTGTACGAAACCGGCGAGTCGATGCGCCTCGATGAGGAGGGCATCGATATGGGCATCACCGGTACGCTGCGGGTGCTGCACCACCTGGGCATGAAGCCCGAAGCGCCCCTGCCGGCCCACCCGACGGTGGTGTGCGTGCGCTCTACGTGGTTGCGGGCCAGGTACGCCGGCATTTTCCGCAGCCTCGTTCACCTGGGCCAGTACGTGGAAGAGGGCCAGGCCTACGGCTCCGTGGCCGACCCCTACGGCGAGCGGTCGGTGCGGCTGGAGTCGCCGGTAGCGGGCTACATCATCGGCCTCAACCACATGCCCGTCGTCAACCAGGGCGACGCCCTCGTGCACGTGGCCCGCACCGATGCTGCCCCCAGCCGCACCGACAACTCCCCGCCCTTCGACGAAAAACCCGCCAAAGCCACCGAAGAAGAGCCCGAGGACGAAGACGGCTCGGATAGTCTGGGCGAAGAAATCTGGTAGTGAATCGGGGTGTGCGCGCGCGCGCTGTCCGAGCCTTTCGGCGGAGCCCTCCCTGTTCTGTCTTTGTTTCCCGTCAAGCCGGATTTGCCGTACTTTGGGCCGCCGCTGAACGGCCTTTCCCGCAATTCCTCTTCTTCTAAATGAAAAACTCCCTCCAACTCATCGTGAATGCTGTGCTGGCTATTGCCGTCGCGGTGCTGTTCTACCTCTACTTCGCCGGCCAGCCCGCCAAAGCGGTGCGCCCGCCGGTGGCCGTCGTGGCCACCGCCACCGATTCTGCCGCCACGGACGCTCCTGAGGCGGAGGAGCCGGAAGCGGAAGAGTCCAGCCTGTCGGCCCTGGCCGACACCAACAAGGTGGGCTACGTGGAATCGGGTAAGCTGCTGGACGGCTACCAGGGCATGAAGGATGCGCGCAAACGTCTGGAAACGAAGGCCCGCGGCTGGGAGGCCCAGAACAAGAAGCTGGTGACCGGCTTCCAGGCCGCCGTGCAGCAGTATCAGCAGAAGGCGGAAAGCATGACCCAGGAGCAGCGCGCTACTACCGAGCAGCAATTGCAGGCCCGGCAGATGCAGGTGGCCCAGGAGCAGGAAAAACTCCAGCGCCAGGCCCAGGAAGAAGAGGCTAAAACCACCCAGCAGGCCCTGGAGCGGGCCAACAAGCAGATTGAGCGCTACGGCAAGCAGCATGGCTACCGCCTGATTCTGCTCTCCGGCGGCGGCGGCATCGGCTACGCCCGCAAAGATCTCGACGTGACGACGCCCGTGCTGCGGTTTCTCAACGACGAATACCGGGGCAAGAAGTAGGGTTCTCGTTTTTGCTGGTTGTTGATCCGTCCCGGGTCCGGTTCTCTGAATCGGACCCGGACTCGTTTAAACCGGGTGGGTGGTCTGGCCGCCAACCAGCAATCTGCCCGGTCGCGGGTAGCTTCCTGCTCATTCCTGGATTGCGTATGAAAAACCGGCTGAAATTCCCGGCTCTGCTGGCGCTTACCCTGCTAACGGTATCCTCTTGCTGGCTGACCAGCTGCGTGGCTGCGGCCCCACCCGCCCTGGTGGGGCGCCCGTATCCACCCCGGCCCGTGTACCGGCCGTACTATCGCCCCGCCCCCGGAGTGGTGGTGCCAGCCCGGCGGCCGGTGATAGTAGCGCCGGCCCCGCGCCCTTACTACCGCTACCGCCCTCACCGCTACGTGCGGGTGCGGTAAGGAGCAGTGGCTCCCGAAAAAGCGTCCCTGCCATACACACAGGAACGCTTTTTTGGGGCTTACTGGTGCTGAAAACGGCTGACTGCCGGACCGCTGCGGGTGTGCACGAGCAGCCAATACTGGCCCGGCGCTAGTGCTGCTACCGCCAGGGTAGCCCGTAGCGTACCGTGGTGCAGTCGGCCCAGGCTGGTAAGTACCACCTGCCCTATCAGGTTGCGAATTTCTATCGTTACTGCCTCCTGGGGGGACAGGGAGTGCAGCTCCAGGTGCAGCTGCGCGGTGGCCGGGTTGGGGTAGCAGAGCAGGACCGGGGCGGGCAACCGGGGCCGGCTGCCCGTTATCACCGCCTGGAAATCGGAATAATTGCTTCGCTCTCGATTAACGAACTGGGCCAGCAATGGAAAGTATAACTGCTCAGTTCGCCGGATCAGGCGAATCTGGGAATCGTAGCGCAGCTGGGCCCGCAGCTCGTTGGTGAGTACCCAGGCTCCCGTGAGCCAGTCTTCCTGGCGGTAGCCCAGGTCGTTGCCCTGAGCATCCACGGGCTCGGTGTAGCGCCGGAAGTTCTGCCACCCGCCGCCCACCGCTTCCTCCACTACTTCTACCACGCTGCCGCCCGCCGCGTAGGTGAGAGCGTAGCGCTGAAAATCGATCCACTGGCCCGGATTCAGCCACGCCTGCACCCGGAACCCGGCCGGCCGGCGGGTGGGCCAGTCGTGCCAGCGCAGGTCAACGACTCGTTCTTCGTTCTCCCAGCCGGTGCCCGTCCAGCGCTGGGTCAGTGCTGCGGCCCACTGCTCGTTGCTGAGCGTGTACTCGAAGCGGGTGTCGTTGCTGAACGTGTCGGCGGCGAATACCTGCACGATCTGCTCCGTCAGAACCGCGCCAACGTAGGCGTTCAGGTAGCGAAACCCATCGGTGGTCTGCCAGTCGGTGCCGGTCCAGGCCTGGCTGTGGTACTCCGTGAGCTGGCTCTGGGCATCGAAACGGCGCAGGTAGCGGAATGCATTGAGCCAGGGCTGGCCATTGCCGGTTTGAACCAGGGTTTCCAGCAGGTTGCCTTGGGCATCATAGGTGTAGAGCTGGCGCTCAAGTGGCGTGGCCGTTACCGAATCGGAGGAGATGAGCCGGGTGAGTTGGCCGGCCGCGTCGTAGGTGCGTTGTTCGCGAATCGGGTTGATCCAGGTGGCCGAAGTGGCATTCCAGCCGTAGCGCACGGCCTGGCGGGGCAGAAACGCCGCCCCCGGCCGCCGCAGTGGCCCATCAACGCCGGAGCGGCTCCCGGGCGGCATCAGGGCGCGCGGCAGCCGTTGGGCCAACAATGGGCCGGCCAACAGCAGCAGCCCGCACAACAACCACCCGCGCAACAAAAGCATGGCAAAAAGGATCAACAGGTAGGGCTACGTCCGAATACCGGCGTGACTCTGGAATTTACATAATAAATACGTTAATTTATAGGGTTATAAACAGTGATTGTGGCTGCTTGCTACCTTCGCTACCCCTTCGCCCGAAAAACCGCTACGTTTTTAGCCGCCCTGACACTGCCCGATCATTCGAGTACGGGTGCTTGAACGCAAAAAATCCGGCCCCACGCACAGTGAGGCCGGACAAAACAGGTTTTCAGTGTAGCCAGCAGTTTCGGCTTACCAGTGCCACGCCAACGGTTGGCTGGGGCTGCTGCTGGTGATGGGGGGTTAGAAAACGAAGCGCAGGCTAACGGCCGCGTCGCTGTATAAGCCGGTGTAACCCCGGAATACTTCAAAGAAGGGCTTGTAATCAACCCCTAGCACGAAGGGCAGGTCTTCCATCTTGTATTCGAGCCCGAGGATGAGGTCGGCCCCGCCCACCAGATAGCTGGTATCGTCGTTGTAGTACTGGACGTAGTAGTTTTTGTTTTTGCCGCGACGGAAGCGTACGTCCTCGTAGTAGTAGCGGCCCTGGTAGGAGCCCAGGTGCGCCCCGGCCCCGTAGTAGAATTGCAGGCCCTTCAAATCGGAGATGGGAAGGTGTTTTTCCAGCAGCAATGTGACGCGGCCACCCCGGGCGGCGTATTCGCGGGTGAGCAGGCCCTCAACGGCCACGTTGTTCTTTCCGCTCAGAAAGTGCTTGACCGTCAGGCCCGACGACCACCCGCCGCCCCGCAGGCCGATGCCGGTGGTGTAGCCCGCGCCGCCGCCGCTTTTCTTGCGGCTCTGGGCCTGCGTAGTTGCACTGGTAGCCAGCAACCCCAGGGTTGCTACGCCAACGAACCAATAGTTCATGGGAAAAGGAAATAGGAGGAAAGCAGATTTCCCGCAAAAGTACAAAGTAGTCCCGACAATCCGGAGTGATCAGTGCACCCCAGGCAGCGAGTTGAGCCACCCGATGCTTCGGTTTTCAGCCGGTGGCTACCGGGCCGGGCACGTTGCCGTTCTGGTGGCGCTGCCCAAGCCTACTCCGCCTGCAACAGTTGGGTGTGCTCGGGCGAGAGGTGCACCAATCCCTGCTTGTAGAGGGCTCCGAGGGCTTTTTTGAACACCTTCTTGCTCATGCCCAGGCGGCGGTACACGTCGTCGGCCAGGCTTTTGTCGCCGAGGGGCAGCAGCCCGTTGGGGGCGGCGCGCAGGGCGGCCAGCAGCGTGTCGGTGGCGGCCAGGGCTTCGTCGTAACCGGGGCGCTGGAGGCTCAGGTCGAGCTTGCCGTCGGGGCGGATGGTGCGCACGAAGCCCGTCAGCACGTCGCCCAGGCGCAGGGGCTTGAACACTTCGTTGTGGTAGACGAGGCCCTGGTGGGTGCCATCGACGAGCATTTTGAAGCCCAGGTCGGTTTCCTCGGCCACGAACAGGTTGGCCGCGTCGCCGACGTTGCCGGGGTAGGGCTGCTCACTCAGAAACCACTCCCACTTGGCCGAGGCCACAATGCGGTCGGAGGCTTCGTCCAGGTACACGAACACCGTCACCCGCTCGCCGGGGCGCAGATTGCGCCGCTGGTTGCGGTAGGGCAGCAGCAGGTCCTTTTCCAGGCCCCAGTCGAGGTAAGCCCCGGTCGTGGACACGTCGCGCACGCTCAGGGCCGCGAACTGGCCTACCCGGGCGTGGGGCTCCAGGTTGGTGGCAATGAGCCGGTCCTCGGAGTCGCGGTACACGAACACGTGCACCACGTCGCCGATCTGGGTGCCCGGCTCCACGTACTTGCGCGGTAGCAGCAGGTCGCCATCGTCGGAGGTCAAATAGAGGCCGAAGTCGACCTCCCGGACTACTTCCAGGTCGTTGAAATCACCGAGGTTCATTCGTCAGTCAGAAATTAAAAGGTAAAAAGCGAAACCGACCGGTGCGGTCGGGCCTGGCCGCCACGAAGGTACGCAAACGGGGGCGGCACAACCGGAACCCCCGCCCAGGCCGGCCGAATAGCTCGTGGGTGGGGAGCCGCAACCCGTTGCCGGGTTCATGCCCAAAAAAGCGGGTCCCGGATGCCTGGKGCATCCGGGACCCGCGTGCCGGTCGGGGGGTCGGGGGCGCGCGGTGGCTAGTGGTTGACCTGGATCTGGTAGCGCGCGGTTTTTTGCCCGCGTCGGCTGTGCAGAAAATACAACCCCGCCGGCCAGGCGTGGGTATCAATTTTCAGCACCTGCCCGCCGTGGGTCGGGCCTTCGTACATG
>NZ_QYCN01000052.1 GCF_003583925.1 Hymenobacter rubripertinctus
GGAAAACCTGGCCACCTTACGCAAGCTCACCCTGCAAGTGCTCACCCAACAACGCGACGGCTTAAGTCTGGCTAAACGGCGCGTGAAAGCGGCCTACGACATTCACTACCTCAAACAAATCCTCACGTAGGCTTCATGCGTTTGCCCTGACATCAGAGGCTATACCCCAAGGAAGTAACTTTTCATGAGTGAAAACAGCATGAGTCTGCTGGGTAATCACGGCCACTAACTGATTAATAGCCAAGTCGAACTCTGTCCCCTTATCAAGGGCACCGGCCACAACTATGTAAGGGTTAAAGGTGAGTGTTGCAGGCGAATGGTAGTAGGCTTTGTTGATAATGCCCAGATAAATATCAGGCGGCATTTTTTGCTTGCTGCAAATAGTCCGACCCGGTGCCCACAAATCCATAGAATGAAATTGCCAATTCTTTCTGCCGGGTGCCGCCGCATAGTCATGCAGCCATCGAGCTGTCGATTTAGTGGATAAACCTAAACGACCAAATTTTAAATCTTGCCCATCGACCCCGAACTGAAGCACGTTCAGCAACGCCGGTACACCAGCCACTTTGGTGACTCTTTGCAGTTCTCTTTCCACATTACGCCATCTATTTGGCTTCCAGAGAACAGGTGCTTCGGGACTACCAAGGATGACATGAAGCTGATATTGTCTGTCGTAAAAGCTCATCAATTAAGGGAGAAAATAGTAATAAGCTGATGTAAGGTAAGCAGTTGTCCATACCACATCAACTGTTCTTCAACGCCTCCCGAATCCCGCTCAACCCGCCCGTAATGCCCTCCAGCTTCTCCAGGAGTTGCAGGAGCTGGCCGGCGCCGGAGTTGCGGAGGTTGGCGCGGTAGGTGGTTTTGATTTCCTCCCAGCGGGCGGCTTCGGGGGGGGTGAGCCAGCCGAGCAGCTCGCGGAGCTTGAGCAGGTTGGCCTCGGTGGCGCTGGTCAGGGTCTGGGCCTCGCTGGCGTAGTGGGCGGCCAGCAGGTCGGTTACCTCCTGGTCGTTCATCACCGGGCGCACCTTTTCGGTTAGCTTGTTCATGTTGCGGTACGAGCCCTGGAGCTTGAACGGCGGCTCGGTGCGGTAGGCGTCGGCCTGGGCGGCGCTGGCGATGTAGGCGGCGTTCACCTTGGCTACCACGTCGCGCAGGCGCAGCAGCTGACGCAGCACGGCCACGTACTCGTTTAGCTCCTCGGGCGAGTGGTTGCCCTCGAAGGTGAGGCCTTCGGCCGAGCCGGTTTCGGCCAGGCGCAGGAGCGCGGGCACGTCCTGGGGGCTTTGGGTGGCCAGGCGGGCCAGGGTGGGGTGGCTGGTGAGGGCGTTTTCGAGGTAGGAGAGGCGGAAGGCGGCCTCGGAGCCGGCCGTCAGGATGTCGCCGAGGTTGTAGATGTCGGCGCGGTTGGCCAGCATGTCAGGCAGCTGGAACACGTCGCCGCTTTCGGTGTAGGGGTTGCCGGCCATCACCACGGCCACCTTGCGGCCCCGGAAGTCGTAGGTGCGGGGCCGGCCCCGGTACACGCCCTCAATCTGGCGCTGGGCGTCGCAGAGCGAGATAAACTTCTGCAAAAACTCGGGGTGGCAGTGCTGGATGTCATCCACGTAAATCATCACGTTGTCGCCCATCTCGAAGGATAGGTTGAGCTTTTCCAGCTCCTGCCGCGCCCCGGCGTTGGGGGCCTGGGCCGGGTCGAGGCTGGTTACCGCGTGGCCGATGGCCGGGCCGTTGATTTTCATGAAGATGAGTCCCAGCCGGTTGGCCACGTACTCCATGAGGGTGGTTTTGCCGTAGCCGGGGGGCGAAATCAGCAGCAGCAGGCCCATCAGGTCGGTGCGCTTGCCCTCGCCGGCGGTGCCCATCTGCTTGGCCAGGTTGGCCCCAATCAGGGGCAGATACACCTGGTCGATGAGCTGGTTGCGCACGAACGAGGTAAGCACCCGGGGCCGGAAGCTCTCCAGCCGCAAGGCCGCCGTAGCTTCGGCCACCCGCTGCTTCTTCAGCGCCTGAAACGCCTCGAATTGCGGCACTAGGTGCTGGTCGTAGCGCAGCAGTCGGCGGCGGAAGGCGGGAAAATCGAGGTGGTATTCGTTGCTCGTTGTTTGTTTTTCGTTGTTCGCTTCCAGGCGCGGATGGGAGCCCTGGAAGCCGGTGAGGGTTTCGCGGGTGGGCGTGGGCACGATGCGGGCGGCGTCGAAGGAGTCGGTGAGCAGGAGCAGGGCCACCTCTGTTGCCTCACCCCCCGGCCCCCTCTCCTTCAGAGAGGGGGAGCCTGACGATTGTGGTTCCATCGTTGAAGATTGCAGTTCGTTCACGTCTGCTCCCGAAGCACGTTGGCTTAACTCCGTAGTCAAAACAACCTCGCGCGCCGCTGTGGCCCCCTCTCTCTGAAGGAGAGGGGGGCGGGGGGTGAGGCAACTAGCCACCCACTGCCGCACCAGTTCAAACTGGGCCACCGGCTGCCCCGCCAGCGCCGCCACCGACTGTCCGAACAGCTCAGTAGCACGCCGCTCCTGGAGCTGCTGCCGGAACTGCCGGTACAGGTCGGCCGCCTCCTGGGAAATGGGGAAGGAGTTGTTAGTTGTTTGTTTTTCGTTGTTCGTGGTGGGGTGGTTTTTGGCGTCTTTCTTCTTGATTTTGACTGGCTCGGGAATATCAGACAAGCCTTGCTGCAGGTCGCTTTTGAGGAGCGAATGGAACAGGAACTCGCCGGCTTCCTGCACTTGGTCGGGGGTGAAGAGGGCGGTTTTGTGGGCGAACTGCTCCACGGCGGTTTGCAGCTCGGCTTGCAGGGCGTCGAACTGACGGGAGTCGGGGAAGACCTGGAGTAGGGTGCTGATGCCCTGGAGCTGGCGCTGCCAGTGGGCGCGCTGGGTGGGGTCGGCGAAACGAAGCCAGAACAGGGCGGCGGCGGTGCGGGTGTCGGCGGGGTAGCGGAGCAGGTCGGCGGTGCGGGTGAGGCGCACCAGGGCCGTCAGCAGCCGGGCCGCGTCGTGGTCGTGCACGCCTTTGAGGTAGCCCTCGGCGTAGCGCGGGGCCATAAACTGCTGCACGTAGGCCAGCAGTTCGGCCTCGCTCAAGTGGGCCAGCTCGGGCACCGATAGCACGGCGGTGCGGCCGGCTTCGGGTTTGGCGGGCGTGGGGTGGTGGGCCGCTTGCAGGATGCGCCAGGCCAGAAACTCGGCCCGGTACACGTCGGGGCTTTCCGATACCACGGTCTGGTCCCACACCGGGCGGGCGGCCAGCAGGGCTTCGTCTTCGATGGGCTGGAAGAAGTTGGTGCCGGTGAGGTGGTAGAACAGCGCGTGGTCGCGCTGCACCACCGTCAGTTCCAGCGGCTGGGTGTTCACGGTGAAGGCGTAGGGGCCGAATTTAATGGTCTGGCCGCCGTCGGCGTACAGGTCGGCCCGGTCGCGGAGTTGGCGCACGGCGTTTTCGCGCAGGGTTTTCAGGCGGCTCTGCACGTCGTCGGCCTTCACCGGGTCGCCCAATTCGAGTAATTCACGGGCCGTCTGGCGCACCTTCTCCACCATCAAATCAGCCGCGAAATAGCCCCCGATGTCGGCCACCGATTCGAGGCGGGCCAGGCGGGTTTGCACGGCTTTCAGCAGCCGCTCAGCGCTTTGCAGTAACGATGTAGCGCGCTGGTTGCGGGCGGCCACCAGGGCCGCTTTCCTGGCTTCGAAGGCTTCTACTACCTGCTCGCGGCGGGTGGTGAGCTGGTCGAGAAACTGGTCGAAATCGGGGAAGCGGCCTTCCAGCTCTTCGAGCTGCACCATGAGCTTGGTCAGGTACTCGTCGCACTTGGCGGGCGTGTCGGCCAGGTCGAGGTAGTTGGTGAGGGCCTGCTCCAGCAGCTTGAGTTGGGCCGTGAATTCGGCCTGGGCCTCGGTGCCGGCCAGCGCCTGCCGCCGCCGCTTCAGCGCCGCCCGAATCTGGTTGAAGCGGGCGTACACCGTCGAAATCCGATCGATGATGGCTGTCGTCTGGGTGGGGTCGGGGATGGGCAGGTTGCTCACCACGTCAATCAGCAGCTCCAATTCCCGGGCCAGGGCGGTGGTTTCCCGCTCCCGCTCGTCGGCCTCCACCGTCTTGGCCACCAGCGCTACGCCGTCGGATATGGTTTGCACGCGCTGCTCGTAGGGAGCCAGCGCATCGTCGCGGAGCAGGAATTCCACCGTCTGCCCGGCCACTTCCTGAGTCAGCGTTTCGAGGGCAGTGGCCTGTTCTTCCACGGCCGGCAGGGCCACGTAGCGCAGCTCCTTGAGGCCCACCACGGCCCCGCGTACGGCCCGCAATTCGCCCAGCAGCTGCACGAAGCCGGTTACGTCGTCGGGGGCAGTGCGGCGGATATGGTCAGTTAGTTCGGTGGCCTGCTGGAACACGTCCTGGGTTTGCTGGGCCGTGCTTTTGCGGATGCCGCGCACCTTCTCGAACTCCTCCACTGCCGCCGTGGCGGCCTGGCGAATGTCGTCGAGCGGGGCGGCCAGGTCCTGGGCGGCGGGCTCGCGCAGCCAGTGGTAGGCATCGGTGAGGGCCGTGGTCTGGCGGATGAGGTCGACGTAGAGGCCGGCGTAGGAATCTTCCTTGCCCGTGAGCATGAGGACTTCCTGCACCTCGCTCATGGCCCGCACAATTTCCTTGTTGCCGAGCTTATAGAGGTAGGAGTCCGAGGTAACCGGCAGTTCGAAATCCGGCCCGGTAAAGGGCGTCTGCCAGATTTGTACGGCGTGGTGCTTCTTGGGCTCCTCGTCGGTGCGGAAGTAGCACAGTTCCCCGTTCTCAAACACCGCGTAGCCGTGGCACACGATGGGGTTGTCCACGCGCTGGGCAATGCGGTTGTAGCTCAGCAACAGGTACAAACCCGAGTCCTTGTTATAGAACACGTACAGGAAGTCCTCACCGTTGGGCGAGGCCAGGCGCTTCTCAAACAGCATGTCGCGCAGGCCGTTGTCAAACAGCTTGTTGTCGCCGGTTTGCAGGTAGAAGCCGTGCGGGAAAATCAGGCCCTGGCCGTCGGGCAACAGTACGCAGGCGTCGGCCAGCGCATTGAGGCGCTGGGCTTTTTTGAGCTTGTAGTTGAAGATGAAGTAGCGGTACGTCTGCTCCTGGTAGGGCCGGATTTTGAGCAGCACCAGGTTGCCCACCACCGCGTAGTAAATCTCCGAGTCGTCGAGGGTCTGGTCCTTGTCATCCACCGGCTCACTCAAAATCCCGCGGCCGGTGGCCGTGTTGTTTTCCACCTTGATGGTGAGGTCGCCGCCGGTGGTTTCCACGAACACCTTATCCTCGATGCTGATGTGCGGGTGCTTGCCGCCGCGCTGCATGTCGCGGGTGACCCGCTGCCAGGCAAATTCGTGCTGGGGCGGAAACCCGTACTCGTGGTCGGAGCGGTTGTCGAGGTAGGTGAGCGTGTCGCCGCGCATGAGCCACTTGAACGTCTTCACATCCGAAGCCCCCTTGCCGATGCGGAACACCATGAACAGGTGCGGCCCGAGCACGGCGAACTTCACGAACTGGGTGTTCTTGTAGTAGCGGTACAGGTTGCGGAACTCCTCCTCAAACTTGGCGTCGGCCAGCAGTTCCAGCCCCAGCGGCCGGAATTCCTGGTCGTGGTACTCGTACACGCCAAACACGTCGGCCAAGTCGGGCTCGGCCTTGAGGCCCAGCACCACGTTGTAGCCGAAAATGAACCGCCCGCCTACCGGCACCAGGTCCCAGGCCACGCAGTTGTACTCGGTGGTAATGCGCCCAGTGCCGAGCAGCCGCGTATCAACGGCCCCAAACACCTGCTTGCGCTCGGTATTGAGCACGTTCAGGCGCTGGCGCAGCTCGGTGCCGCTGGCTTGCAGGCGGTTGCGCAGGATTTCGTAGGTGCCGGTTTCGAGTTGTTCCATAAGTGCGCCTCACCCCCTGGCCCCCTCTCCGAAAAGGAGAGGGGGGACTAGTTTCTGGTATTTTAACCTTGGAAACCAGCCGGTGACAATTAGAAATTAGAATCTAAAAACTAGTTCCCCTCCTCAGATGAGGAGGGGCTAGGGGTGGTTGATGCTGGCAGAACGACCCGTTGAAACGCTGCTTCAATACCCGCCAGCACGCTTTCCAGGTGATTCATTACCAGCTTATTCTCAAATCTTAGAACCCGAAAATCCAGCGAAGTCAGATAAGCATCCCGCTCCGCATCCTGGCTTTCGCCGCTGGCCGTAAAATGCCGCGCGCCGTCCAACTCAACCACCAGCCGCTCCGCCGCACAGTAGAAGTCCACGATGTACGGCCCAATGCTGTGCTGACGCCGAAACTTCCGGCCGGCCAGCTGACTACGTTGCAGCGCTTTCCACAACAGCGCTTCGGCCGGAGTAAGGGCGCTTCGTAACGCTCGGCGGTTGGCCTTCTGGTAGCCCAAGTTGTGAACGTGGTTGGTCGGGGCTTTATCATCCATAGGATAAGAAAGCTAGAAACTGATTCCCCTCCTCAGATGAGGAGGGGCTAGGGGTGGTTGAAGATGATAGAACGATAAATTAGCAGTGCATCCCGGCGCGGCGAAAGAAATACAGTGCTATTTCGTTAGTGTACTTATCGTATAAGTAGCTGGCAAGAAGGAAGGTAATTGTTGCAGCTAATCTGAATATCCAATTTTGTGGTGGAATAGCTATTACCTGCTCCAAAGCAAAAAGTGTAAACCCTAAATTGCTTAGGAGGCTCACTAATTGCAACAATACTATTTCTAATCGCTCCGTCCGTAGATGGAGTAAATATTTTAAGAAGGTTTTCATGTCAAGTTGCTTTGTGGTAAAAATTACATTCTTCAACGATTGTCAACCACCCCCAACCCTTCCTCATCTGAGGAGGGGAGCTAGTTTCTAGCACTAGCTCTAAAAAACTAGAACCTAGTTCCCCCTCTCCTTTTTCGGAGAGGGGGCTAGGGGGTGAGGCGCACGTTAGGCGCACCACCTATTATCTTACATCAACCCCCGCACCATCACATCCCCCATTCCCAGCGCCTTGGCCGTGCCCGTCAACTGCTTAATGGTGCTCCGCGTCGCGTCATCATTAGCCTGACTCATGAGCTTGAGCAGCAGGGCCGAAACGCTCAGGTTCTTCATGTCGTCGGTGCTGAGGCCGAACTGGTCGATGAAGCGGCGCAGGTTAGCTTTGAAGTCGCCGCCGCCGTTGCCGTCCTCGCCGAAGAAGGTGTTTTGCACGGTACTGAGGACTTCGGAGTTGTGCACGGTCCGGTCGACCATCTTGCCCTTCGTGATGGAGCCGATGATCTGGTCGAAGAACATGGTTTCGCCGCCCACAATGTCGATTTTAGCGGCTTTGAGGGCCTCGCCAATTACCTCGGCCTGGGCAAAGGCAATGTCCTTTTGAATGGCAATCTGGGCCAGTTCGATGGACTTGTCCTTGTCGAGGCGCAGCTTGAATTCCTCGTGGTCCTTGCCCACGCCGTCGAGCTTGCGCATGGCGTCGGCCTTGGCCTCGATGCCCCGGGCTTCCACGGCGTACTTCTGCTCCGACACGGCGGCTTCGGCCAGCCCTTTTTTCTGGTCGGCGTCGGCGCGGGCCTGGATGATATCGGCGTCGGCAATGCCTTTTTCGCGGTTCACCCGGGCAGCTACCATGCCGATTTTCTCGTCGGCTTCGGCCTGGGCCCCGGCTTTCACCTGGATGCCCTGGGCTTCGGCGGCAGCCGTGAGTTGGAGCACGTTGGCTTCTACCTCACCCTGCTTCTGGCGGGCATCGGCCTTGGCCTGCATCACCATCGCGTCGGCCTCGCCCTCTTTCTGGTGCGCGGTGGCCTTGGCCTGCATCACCTGAGCCTCGGCTAAGCCCACGGCGGCCGCTTTACTGGCTTCGGCTTCGGCCAGGATGCGGATGGCCTGGGCTTTAAATTCAGCCGACGCCTTTTCAGCTTCGGCATCAATCAGGGCCTGCTTGGCGCGGAACTCGGCGGCCTGGCGCTCCATATCGGCCGCGCCCACCATGCCTACCGTGGCGGCTTCGGTTTCCTGGCGGGCGGCCGTGATGGCTACCAGCTTGTCGCGCTCGGCCAGAGCCTGGGCGCGGGTGTCCTTGATTTTTTCCTCCTCGATTACCGTGGCTTTCTCCACCGTAATCCGCTCGCGGATAATGGTCTGGATGTTCTTCTTTTCTTCCTCCAGGGCCTTCTCCTTCTCGATCTGGGCCAGGGCCACAATCCGCTCCCGCTCGTTTACTTCGAGGGCCTTGGCCTGGGCCACGCGCTCGGTTTCCACGGCGTCGGTGCGCTCCTTGTTGCGCTCGGCCACCAGTATTTGCCGGTCGCGGTTCTGTTGGGCAATGCCCACTTCCTCCTCGGTGGCAATACGGGCCTTCTCCGATTTCAGCATTTCCTCCTGCTGCACCTTGGCCGACTCGGCGTTTTCGCGGGCCCGGATGTTGGCTACCTCACGCTTCTGTTTTTCCTGGTTCTCAATCAGCTGCTTATCCAGCTCCAGAATGGTTTCCTGGGCCTCTACGTCCTGCTTCTTGATGGTTTTCTGCTTCTCGCGCTCAATCGAGTTGGCCTGGATTTTCTGCTCCGAAGTCAGGGCAATAATCTTCTTAATGCCCTCGGCGTCCAGGATATTGTCCTGGTTGAGGGCCGTGAGTGGGGTTTGCTCCAGATAGTCAATGGCGCAGTCGTCGAGCACGTAGCCGTTGAGGTCGGTGCCGATGATGGCCAGGATTTGCTGCTTGAACTGCTCGCGCGAGTTGTAGAGCTCAATGAAATCGAAGTGCTTGCCCACCGTTTTCAGGGCCTCCGAGAACTTGGCGTCGAACAGGTTTTCCAGCGCCGCCGGATCGGAGGCGCGGTGGGCGCCGATGCTCTGGGCCACGTTGATAACGTCCTGCGGCGTCTTGTTCACCCGCACGAAGAAGTTCACCTTCACGTCGGCCCGCAGGTTGTCTTTGCACACCAGTCCCTCGGAGCCGGCGCGCTGAATGATGATGGTTTTGAGCTTGATGTCCATCACCTCCAGCTTGTGGAGCACGGGCACCACGATGATGCCGCTGAACGACACCTTCGTGTCGCCCATGCCGGTGCGGACCAGGGCCTCGCCCTGCACGGCTTTTTTGTACATCCGGGCCACAATGGCCACAAAGCCCAGCAGAAAAACGGCGATGATGACGAGTACCACCAGAGATAATTGTTCAATCATGGAAGTAGGGAGTAGGGGTGTTTCAGGGAGAGGTTGTTGAGAAGAGGTTGTTGAGAAGAGGTAGGGGTGGGACTTGCCTCCGCCCGCCGTTGTTCGGGGCCGTTGTGCGAAACCAGGGGAGGGGCGTTCAGGCAGTGGCGGGGCGAAGTTCCAGTTTCTAGCTAAGCAGCCAGTCGGCCAGCCAGTTGAAGAAGTCGGCCAGCAGGCCGTCGAGCAGCGCGTCGCCGAGCCAGCGCAGGGCGTCTTGCAGCCAGTGGAGCAACTCAGTCATGGCGGATGGCGGGGTTTAGTTGCAGCAGCGCCGCCAGGAAACCGGCGCGGTCGGCCGGCGAAATCAGCACCGAATCGTACTTGCCGTAGCTGATGCAAAGCCGGTCGAGGGAGAGGGCCGGGGAACTGAGTAAATCATTACTGGGCCGGACAGAGACGATGGCCGACACCGGCACCCGCCACACCATCGGCCCCGACACCACGCGCAGCACTTGCTGCTCGGGCTGCACTTCGTAGTAAGTGGAGCACAACAGCCAGCAGATAAACCCCAGCACGGGCAGCACCACCAGCGCGTTGAGCAGGTAGTGCTCCGCCGCCGCATAAATGCCACTGCCAATCAACAGAGCGATAATGGGCCCGAACAGCCACCAGCTGATTGCGGACGGGAAAACCTGTTTCATAGCGGGATGGGGCAAGGGATAGGGAATAAGGAGTCGCCGGGGTGGTCAGACGCCCAGCTCAAACGGCTCAATCAGGTAGCAGCGGCGGGTTGTATCGTAGTCGATGATGAGGGCCGTGTCGCCCTTGCGCAGCTCGGCGCTGGCCGAAGCGGCCCGCACGTTGAGCATCAACGGGGCGCCCTTTTGTAGTCGCACGCTGGCCTGGCCGAGCTGCTCGTGGGAGGCGGGCAGCAGCAGCGTGCATAGTTTGCCCAGCGGCGAGCTGCTGCCCTCGTGGTCCTTTTCCAGGGCCGCGAACAGGTGCACGAAGGGCGTGGTGAGCACCTTGGCTACCAGCAAACTGCCCAGCAGCAGCGGCACGAGCAGAATTCCGCCAAGCAGCAGGCGCTCGTTGCCCAGGTAGTAGTTGGCCAAGATGCTGCCCACCCACCAGGGCAGGGCCACGAAGCTCACGAACACCATCAGCGGCACGCGGCCCAGGTTGAAGAAGCCCAGCACCCCGTTCAGAAAGGTAGTGCCCGCCTCGCCCGGGTGGCCGTGCGCCCCGGCGTGGGCATCCAAATCCGCGTCGGCGTCGGTGCTCACATCCAGGTCCAGCGACTTAAAATCGAGCACACCCAGCAGCACCGTGAGCCAGTACAGCAGCACCAGCACCAGCAGGCCCGTGGGCAGCAGGTTGGCCGGCGCAACGGCCGCGTGGAGCAGTTCTTTCATCGGGATAGAGTTAGCGCCGGGAAGGTACAGGAATCAGGAACGAAGCGCGGTTCAGGAGCAGTTCGATTCGGGGTGGTCCTGGCGGCGGCGGTAGCGCACCAGGCCAATGGTCAGGAAATTGAAACCGAACAGCAGCAGGGCCGGCAACCAGCGGGCCTCGGCCCCGACCCCGGAGCGCAGCACTACGCCGGAGAGCAACAACAGGACCGCCAGCAGGAAAATAGGATAGTCGAAGCGTTTCATAGGAATGGGGAATAGGGGTGAAAAAAACAGGAAAGAACTTGGTTAGCTTACTGTGCAAGCAATGGAACAGGGGTAGGATGCAGGATTGATGAAATGGGCGCTGCCAAGAAGGAAGGCCCCCTCACGATTTACCCCCCCTCAGAGCCCCAGCCTGGCCTTGAGGGCCAGCAGGTCGGACGAGGCCTGGCTGCTGCCGTCGGTGCCCAGGGCCTGGTCAATTTCCTGGTCCACCGACTTGCTTTCGTTGGCTAGCTGGCCGTACGATTCGGCCAGGGCTTCCTCGGTGGCAATCTTCTCCTTCATGCGCTCCAGCAAGCTCACCGTGCCCGACGAATCGAGTTGGGCCAGCTGCTGGTTGATGGTTTTGGTGGCCGTGCTCACCGTGACGCGGGCTTTGAGGGTGCGCAACTCGTTGTCCCACTGCGAAATGGTTTGCTTGAGCTGCTGCACGTTCTGGTGCAGGCCGGCGGCCGAGGCCTCGAACTGGGTCTGGTCCTGGGCGGCGCGGGTGGCCTGGGTTTCGTGCTGGGTTTTCTTGGTCAGGGCCTCGGTGGCGAGGCGGTCGGCCTCGGTGGGCTCCAGCTCCTCGCGGCTGCCTTTCTGGAGCAGCAGCACGGCCTTGTTCTCGTAGTCGAGGGCGCGGTTACGGTCCTGCTCGGCGTCGTTGCGGCTGCGGATGGCCAGCGCCTTCACCTCGGCCAGCGCGTGCAGGGCCTTGTCGAGGTCGGTGCGCAAGTCGCGCAGGCCCTGCTCGGTCATCTTGATGGGGTCTTCGAGCTGATTGACGGCCGAATGGGCTTCGGCCTGCCCGATTTTGAAAAGGCGGTTGAGAAAGTTCATAGCACTGGGATTTGGTAGGGGGATTAGGATGCCTGGTATGGTGCGCTTCGTTAGTCGCCGGAACCCAGGTGAGAAAACTCAATCAGCTCGTCGCCAAACTCGCTGAGCACCAGGGCCAGGGAGTTCAGCACGGCTTCGAGGGCTGCGCGGTCGAGGAAATCGAGTTGCAGCGTGTCGCGGTAAATCACCTTGAGGCCCGACTCGTCGAGCACGAAGGCTCCGTGGATGATGTCGCGGTTTTTCTGGAGCAGGCGCTGGTAGATGTCGCAGTTGGGGGCGGGCAGCTCCAGCAGGTACTGCTCCATAATCAGCAGGGGCTCGCCGCAGCCCAACACCAGGTGGTCGATGCCGAATTCGGGCCGGCTCACCACCAGCAGGTTGCTGGCCCCGTTCTCGTGGTGGATTTCGTAGCCCAGTTCCAGCAGATAGTTGCGGATGGTGGTAAAGTAGGAGTGAGGCATCGGCGGTGAAAATAGTAGAGGAGCGAAGGAAGGAAGGGGAGCGGCAGGCAGGGAAGTGCTCAAAAAAAGAGCACCGGTGGCCGGGTGGCTGGAACTAATGTGGTAGATTTACAGTGCAAGTGTACTCAAAGTTTGAGACATGCTCAAGGTTTGAGCGAAAAATATTTTGCCCGTATGTCGCACGTAGGAAAGAACATTCGTAAGATAAGAACCGTCAAAAAGCTCAGTCAGGCCGCTTTTGCCGAGTTATTTGGCCTTGCCCGGCCCAGCGTGGGGGCCTACGAAGAGGGCCGCTCGGAGCCTAAAATGGAAACCCTGATCCAGATTGCTCAGCATTTTGGCTTGTCCGTAGACTTGCTGCTAACGAAAGAGCTGACCGTAAACGAGCTCTACCACTTCGATATTTTTCGGCAGGAAGGGGCCGCCGCGCTGCCCTCGCCGCCCACCGCCGAAGCCGACCGCCTGGCCAACACTACGCCCTTCGTGCCCGCCGACCGCCTGCTCGAATACATCGTGCAGCACCACGATACCGGCTTCATCGATTCCCTGCCCTCGCTCACCTTTCCCCACCAGCTGGGGCCTGCCACCCGGGCCTTTGAAATTGTGGGGGCCGAGATGCAGCACCAGCAGCAGGGTCTGCGCCACCAGGACGTAGTGCTGGGCTGCCGCGTGGATAAGGCCACGGCCACTCTACGGCCCGGCCGCATCTATGCCTTCGTGACTCAGAACAGCCTGCTGGTGCGCCGCCTCTCCGAGCGCCTGCCCGCCGGCCTGCTCAAGCTGCGCGCCGATAACCCCGATTACGGAGTCCAGGAATTTGCCTTCGACCAGGCCCTGGAGGTTTGGGAGGTGAAGGCCGTATTTACCACCCACCTGCGCCCGCCCTCCCGCATGGAAGACCGCGTGACCCGCCTGGAGCGGCAGGTAGAAGAGCTGCTGGCCCGCCTCGACGGCTAAAGAAGCCTGGCCCTCATTCGCTCCCCCGCCGCAACGACCCCCAGCCCACAAAAAAAACGCGGAGCCGGGGCTCCGCGTTGGCTGGGTACTGCCGGAAGAAGATCCGTCGTTAGCCTTTCGAGATGGCAACGGTCCGGAGCAGGGCCGAAACGTCATCGGAGAGAGAAGACTGCTGCACGGGGCGGGGCCGGTTGGCGGCACCTAGCGCGAGTAACAACAGCAGAGCGATAAAGCGGAACAGAGTAGAAAAACGCTGCATAAAAAAGAAAGCCTGGTCAATAAGTCGCCCACCACCTGGGGGCAACGCCGATACATACGGCAAAGGTAAAGCCTGGTCGGTTGACGGCAGGTTATTATTAGATGAACAACGGCTAATGAGCCGCCAGGCGTTAAATAGCCGGGAATAATGTTTTCCGGCCCCGGCCACCCACCCCGGCCGGCGGGGTAGGCCAGGGTAAAATCAATACCTTGCCGTATCCTATCCGGTTCCCTTTTTTAGCTCCCACCCATGCCCCGTTTCGCTCCCCAAACCCCCGAACTCCGCCCCGAAACCAACCGCCAACCGACCGAAACCGGGGGGCCAGCCAGCCGGCCCATGCACTACGAGTACCAGCCCCAGCAAACGGTGCGGGCTCAGCACGGCTCCACCCTGCGCTGCAAAACCTGGGAGGCCGAAGCGGCCCTGCGGATGCTGGAAAACAACCTCGACCCGGCCGTGAGCCTCGTGTACGACGAGCTGATTGTGTATGGTGGGGCCGGCCGGGCCGCCCGCAACTGGAAAGAGTACCAGACGATTGTGAAAACCCTCACGAACCTGGAGCCCGACGAAACCATGCTCGTGCAGTCGGGCAAGGCCGTGGGCGTGCTGCGCACCTGGCCCCACGCCCCGCGGGTGCTCATCGCCAACTCCAACCTGGTGCCCGCCTGGAGCACCCAGGAGCACTTCGACGAGTTGGATAAGCTGGGCCTGATGATGTACGGGCAGATGACGGCCGGCTCCTGGATCTACATTGCCACCCAGGGCATTTTGCAGGGCACCTACGAAACCTTTGCCGCCGTGGCCGACCGCCACTTCGGCGGCACACTGGCCGGCACCGTTACCGTAACGGCCGGCCTGGGCGGCATGAGCGGGGCTCAGCCCCTGGCCGTGACCATGAACGACGGCGTGTGCCTGATCATCGAGCCCATCGACGAGCGGGTGCGGCAGAAGGTGCGCGAAGGCTACCTCGACGAGCAGGCCCGCGACCTGGCCCACGCCCTGGAACTGTGCGAGCAGTACCGGCAGGCCCGCACCGGCTGGAGCATCGGCCTGACCGGCAACGCCGCCACGGTGCTGCCCGAGCTGCTGAAGCGGGGCTATAAAGTAGACATCGTGACCGACCAGACCTCGGCCCACGACCTGATGGACTACCTGCCGGAAGGCGACATCACCGCCGTGCTGCACCTGCGCGCCGACAACCCCACCGAATTCAGGAAGCAGGCCCTGGCGTCCATCATGCAGCACTGCCAGGCCATCATCGACCTGCAAGCGGCCGGGGCCGTGGCCCTCGACTACGGCAACAACCTGCGCGGCCAGGCCGAGAAAGGTGGCCTCAAGGTGCGCGACGACAACGGCCAGTTCCTCTACCCCGGCTTCGTGCCCGCCTACATCCGGCCGCTGTTCTGCGAGGGCAAAGGCCCCTTCCGCTGGGCCGCCCTCAGCGGCGACCCCCAGGATATTCTGCGCATCGACCGCGCCCTGCTCGAAACCTTCCCCGACGACAAAATGCTGGCCCGCTGGATTGAAAAAGCCCAGGCCAAAGTGCCGTTCATCGGGCTGCCGGCCCGCGTGTGCTGGCTGGGCTACGGCGAGCGGGAAAAGTTCGGCCTGGTCATCAACGACCTCGTGGCCCGGGGCGAAGTATCGGCCCCCATCGTCATTGGCCGCGACCACCTCGACTGCGGCTCCGTGGCCTCGCCCAACCGCGAAACCGAAGGTATGCTCGACGGCTCCGACGCCGTGGCCGACTGGCCCCTGCTCAACGCCCTGGCCAACTGCGCCAGCGGGGCCGACTGGGTGAGCCTGCATAACGGCGGCGGCGTGGGCATCGGCAACTCCACCCACTCGGGCATGGTGATAGTAGCCACCGGCACCCCCGAAAAAGCCGAACGGCTCAAGCGCGTGCTTACCACCGACCCCGGCATGGGCATCTTCCGCCACGCCGACGCGGGCTACGACATTGCCCAGCGCGTGGCCGAGGAGCGGGGCGTGCAGATTCCGGGGCAGGCGTAAATGGCAACGGCAACCTGGCGGCGCAACCAGGAATATTTCGGGCGTCGCCACTGTTGCCTGTGTTGTATCTTCCAGAAAACAGCCCGAGTTATGACCTTGGTATTAGTAGAAGTAGCAGATGAGGCTGCCATCGCAAGGCTCCGGGCGCAAAAAGATGGGCGCGTGGTTGGCGTGGTGTCAGAACCAGCAGGCCCTGTTGCGCCACCTGAGCAACCCGCGCCGCGCAAATGGGCCGGCGCATTGTCTGGTGCCGATGCCGATAGCCTGCGCGCCCACGCCGAGCAAGTACGAAGCGAATGGGAACGAGATACGCCGTAGATACCAACGTCGGGATTGATTTTCTGGCGGGGACGCTGCCAGCCAGCAGTACCATCTGGCCGGAGCAGCAGCTGAATGCTCAGCAACTTGCCCTATCCGTTGTAGTGCGCCTGGAACTGCTTTCCTGGCGCGGCGCTCCCTCGGTCCTGCAATTGCTGGAAGATTTCATCGCCGCAACTCAACAGCTGCAAATAGACGAACCAGTTATTCAGCAAACCATTCGGCTGCGCCGGCAGCACCGCATCAAACTGCCCGATGCCCTCATTGCCGCCACTGCTCACCCGCAACTTTAGCGCCGTGGCGGGCCTGCTCGTGCTGAACCCGCACGACGCGGCGCAGTTGCCGATGCTTTAAATATCGATACGCCGATACAGGTTACGTGCTGGCCCAAGAACGCGTAAAAAGCATAGTGAATAGCAATAAAAAAACATCTTTAAAAATGAAAATATGTCGAATTTGAATGTGGTTGAAAGAGCAAAATTGGAGAAGATTTTAAAAATGGGTAGTGGGTATATATTAGATTTTAACGATAATACTTTGCAGCACTTTATTGCTTCTACTAATGAAGTGGATATTCATGATGGGAAGTATAGCTTGAGTGGTGGGTCAAAGGCCAAGAAGATTCGGGAGTTTTGGACGGTAGAGAATGATTATCAAGTTAGTAAACTATTAGATGGTCTCGTCAGATACATCCGTGTGCGTAAAAGTGAGCTTCATCCTTCGTTTGAAGATATAGAGGAAAGCGCACTTCAGGAGGCCAGTAGGATTATAGATAGATTACAAGGTGCTTCCCTTGTTGAGCAATTAGATGCGATAGAGGCCAATAATGACGATGAAGACTTTAATAGACTGGCAACATTGATCAGAAGAGCCATTGAACAAGGAATGCCAGAAACAGCTTTAGATAGATTACATACTTTCTTAATGAAATTCTTTCGATCCTTGTGTGCTAAGCACGGTTTGAATTATCAAAAGGATGATGCTTTGCATGGGCTATTCGGTAAATACGTAAAATTCATTGAAGCAACAGGATTTATTCAATCTAAGATGTCAATAAAAATAATGAAATCGCAAATTAGTATTATTGACGAATTTAATCATGTGAGAAACAATGCTAGTTATGCTCATGATAATCCCGTTCTTAATTTTCATGAGAGTATTCTGATATTTAATAATATATCAAGCATAATTGGGTACATAAATTATGTAGAAAAACAGTAACACGTCTTTACTATCGTAGGGTCTGCCAGAGAACCATTACCGCGCCGCCCGAGCCCCGCTCCGGCGGCGTTGTTCGTTCCAGACAATCCGCCCAAAAAAGCAAAACCCCCGCCCCAGCTGTTTAACCACCTGCGGCAGCATCTAGCGGCCGTGTCAACCTAAACCTTCCCAACTATGAACATTGGAATCATTGGGGCCGGCCACATCGGCAGCGCCCTCGCCGTGCGGCTCGTCGGCCTCGGCCATAGCGTGCATATTGCCAACTCCCGCGGCCCCGAAACACTGACGGACGTGGCCAAAAAGACTGGCGCTACTCCCGTGACGGCCCGGGAAGCAGCCCGCCACGGCCGCGACATTATCGTGGTTACCATCCCGCTCAAGAATATTCCCGACCTGCCCAAGGATCTGTTCGCGGACGTAGCCGCCGGGGTGCCCGTCATCGATACCAGCAACTATTACCCGCTGCTGCGCGACGGCCGGATGCCGGAGCTGGAAACCGGCGACCTGACCGAAAGCGAATGGGTGCAGCAGCAGCTGGGCCGCCCGGTGGTAAAGGTGTTCAACAACATCTACGCCGACCACCTCCAGAACAAGGGCCTGCCCGCCGGCACGCCCGGCCGCATTGCCCTGCCCGTAGCCGGCGACGAGGCCGCCGCCAAGCAGCAGGTAATGGCCCTGGTGGAAGAGCTGGGCTTCAGCGCCGTAGACGACGGCACCCTGCACCAGTCGTGGCGGCAGCAGCCCGGCACCCCCTCCTACGGGGCCGATCTGCCGGCCGATAAGCTGCGGGAGCACCTGGCCAGCCTGGGCACCGAGCGCACGGCGGCCCAGCACGCCGAATACCTGGCCAACCACGCCCAACAGGAGCAGGAAATGAGGAAGCAGTTCCAGCAGTCGTCAGCGGCCGAGTAGCGGGTTGCCGGAAACGGCTGACCGAAACTGCCTGGCCCGCGACCAGCTGGCCTGTTTGTCGGGGGCCAGGCGTGCAGGATGCTACTGCCACTAGGGCTACCGCACCAAATTAGGCACTTTTGAGCAGTTCCAGCATAAATCCGTCGTCTCTGGCGGCCTTTTTACGCTTTCTTTTCAGACTAATCTTACTCGGTTCATGCGTGAGAAGAAAGAGGCTGAACTTGCGAAAGATGTTCAAA
>NZ_QYCN01000053.1 GCF_003583925.1 Hymenobacter rubripertinctus
TGGCGCACAAACGGCACCTGTCGCAAAAGCGTAGTAAGTTTGGCGCTGAGGCATTGCTTCACGGGGCAGAACGGGTTTGGATGGTGTAGGAACCCCAAAGGTCGGACTGCCCCGTTTTATGCCGCAATATTTAGTAGGGTAGAGTACACTACTACATCCGCCTATATTATTTCCCGGATATGCCTCACATATTTGCTGCCATGATGCGCACCCTGTTCTGGTTCTGTACCCTATTATCAATCCAAGCGTACGACCAAGCTATTAGGCTAGATCCTGACTACGTTATGGCCTATGAAAACAGGGCTGCTGCCAGGTACCAGCTTCAGGATTTAGCCGGCTGTTGCGCCGACCTGCAACGGTGCCTGGATTTGGGGATGAATCAGGTAGCAGATTTTCACAAGCAGGTGTGTAACTGATTTTCAAGCAAAACTTTTACCCCCGAAACCGCCACGCCGGTAGCACGGTGCCTGCCGGGAAGTATTCCGGTTCCGGGGGCAGCTCCAGGAAGCCGCTGGACGTGAGCAGGCTGGCCATGTCGCCGGAACCGCCGGCCCGCTCGGGGGTGGCCAGCAGGCGGCCATCGGGGCCGGCCTCCAGGCTCACGAGCAGGAAATGGGTCATCGGGGGCTTGAAATCGACGGGCTGGGTGAGCACGGCAGGGATGGTAGCGGTGGCCACCGCAGCGCCGGCGGGCTGCTGCACGGCTTGCAGCCAGGGTCGGGCGTAGCGGTAGAAGTTTACGAACGACGACACCGGGTTGCCGGGCAGGGCAAACACCGCCGCCCCGCCCGCCTGCTGCCCAAACCAGAACGGCTTGCCCGGCCGCTGCTTCACCTCGTGGAACAACTGCTCCACGCCCAGCTCGCGCAGCACGCCCGGCAGAAAATCGGCCTTGCCCATCGATACGCCCCCGCTCAGCACCACCGCATCGAAGCCGGTGAGCAGCGCGGGCAGGCCCTGGCGCAGGGCCACGGGGTCGTCGTCGAAGTGGAAGGCTTCGGTGAGGGCGCCGGCGGTTTCGGCGGCAGCTTGCAGCATCAGGCCGTTGGAGCGCCGGATCTGGTGGGCGGCGGGCTGGTCGGTGATGGGCACCAATTCGTCGCCGGTACTCACTACGGCCACCCGCGGGCGGCGCGTGACGGCTACCGTGGCCGCCCCGATGGTGGCGGCCACCGCCATTTCGGCCGGCCCCAGCACGGTGCCGGCCGGCACCAGCAGGTCATTCTGGCGGCGGTCGGCGGCCTGGGCGTGCACGTTGTGGCCGGCCCGGGGGGCGGGCACCTGCACGGAGGCCCAGCGGTGGCCGGCCTCGTCGGTACGGAAGGTCAGGTCTTCGTAGCGGATAACGGTATCGACGCCGGCTGGCAGCATGGCCCCGGTCATGATTTCCACGGCCGCCGTGGCATCCGCTACCGCTACCGGAGGCTGGCCGGCAAACTGGGTGCTTTCGATGCGGAAAGCCGTCTGGCCCGCCGCCAGGGCCGCGTAGCGGAGGGCAATGCCATCCATGGCCACCCGGTTGAAGGGCGGAAAATCCCGGTCGGCGCGCAGGTCTTCGCGCAGCACCCGGCCGGCGGCCAGCGTCAGCGACAGGTACTCCAGGCCCAGCGGGCGGATGGTGGCGGCCACGAGGCGGGTGGCTTCAGCAACGGAAATCATAGGGCGGAGGAAAAGGGCACGGCTGTAGAGACGCATCTTTGCGGCCGGCATTGAACGCTTCTACCCAAGGGCTACGGCAGCTGTTGGATAGGGCCAGCGACGGCCGTTCGGGTAGGCTGTTCCGACGTATCGTTCAATGCCGAGCCGCAAAGATGCGTCTCTACAACCGCCGAGTGCCGAACTTATCGGTTTATTCGGTTCCACCTGCTCTGTTTTACCTATGGCTGACTCCGCAAAACTCACTCACCTCAACGACGCCGGCCAGCCGGCCATGGTTGATGTCGGCGGCAAACAACCCACCCGCCGCGTGGCCGTGGCCCGCAGCCGCGTGGTGCTCGGCCCCGACATCATGGCCCTCGTGCGGGAAGGCGACCTGCCCACCCGCAAAGGCTCCGTGTTTCAGACGGCGATTCTGGCCGGCATTATGGGGGCCAAACGCACCTCCGAGCTGATTCCGCTCTGCCACCCGCTGGGCCTCGATAACTGCCAGGTAACTATTGAGGTGGACGGCCCCGACGCCGTGCTGATTGAGTGCACGGCCACCGTGACGGGCAAAACCGGCGTGGAGATGGAGGCGCTGACCGGCGCTTCGGTGGCGGCCCTCACCATCTACGACATGTGCAAGGCCTTGTCGCACGACATTCTCATTCAGGAAACCCGCCTGATCAGCAAAACCGGCGGCAAACAGGATTTTCATCATGCCGACTAACGCCAATAAACCCCGCACCAAGCACGCCCAGCTCGCCCGCCCCGATTTGGGCGAATTCGGCCGCCACGAGCTGGCCATTCTGGGCGCGCCCTGCGGCCGCATCAAGGAGCTGGCGGCCCGGCTGCTGCCGCTGCTGGCCCCCACTCTGGGCGTGGCCTACGTGGATGCCGACCACGCCGCCGCCGATGCCGTGCGTAATGGCACCGCGCCCGAAACCGGCATGTTGGCCGCCGGGGCCCGCGCCGAGCTGACCGACAACATCAGCTTCGCCCGCCTCGATGTAAAGCGGCCCCTGGATAAGTTCAGTCAGCCCGAGCTGGTGCAGCACCAGAACCTGGTGCTCATCAACGGCAACCACTTCCGCGCCGCCCGGCAGCTGGTGATTCTTGACCCCGCCAAACCCCTGGAAAAAAAGCTCGACCGCCTCACCGACGTGCGCGCCCTGCTGCTGCCCGAAGGCGTAACCGAAGTACCCGCCTACCTGCGCGCCCACCTCGGCGAAGCCAACGTGCCCGTGCTGCCCCTGGCCGATACCGCCGCCATTGCGGAGCTGGTGCTGCGCGAGTGGCACGCCGCCGCGCCGCCGCTGCGGGGCCTGGTGCTGGCCGGCGGCCGCAGCCAGCGCATGGGCCACGACAAGGGCAAGCTCGCCTACCACGGCCAGGAGCAGCGCGCCTACGCAGCCGAGCTGCTGGCTCCCTTCTGCCACGATGTGCACGTTTCCTGCCGTCCCGACCAAATGACGGAGCTCGAATACGCCGGCCTGCGCCCCCTGCCCGATTCCTTCGCCGACTTGGGCCCGCTCAGCGGCATCCTCTCGGCCCTGCGCCTCGACCCCAACGCGGCCTGGCTAGTAGTGGCCTGCGACCTGCCCCTACTCTCGAAAACCACCCTAGCCCACCTGGTGCAGCACCGCCAGCCGGCCCGCATGGCCACCGCCTTCCAGAGCCCCGAGAACGAGTGGCCCGAGCCGCTTATCACCATCTGGGAGCCGGCCAGCTACCCGCAGTTGCTGCGCTTCCTGGCCCTGGGCTACAGCTGCCCCCGCAAAACCCTCATCAACTCCGACGTGGCCGTGCTCATCCCGCCCGCCCCCCAGGAGCTGCGCAACGTGAACACGCCGGAAGAAGCGGCGCAGGCGCTGGATTCAATTAAAAAGTGAAAGTGAGAAATGGCCGTTGAACGTCCCGCCTGGGTGTCGTTCAACGGCCATTTCTCACTTTCACTTTCCCCCCCCCGCTAGGGGTGCGCGGCTACCCAGACGTCACCGTCCGCATAAAACTCTTTCTTCCAGATAGTCACGACCTGCTTGAGTGTGTCGATGATGTACTGGCAGGCGGCGAAGCTTTCGGCGCGGTGGGGCGTGGAAACGGCCACGACCACGGCCACGTCGCCGATGTAGAGGGTGCCTTTGCGGTGGATAACGGTTACCTGCTGGAGCATGGGCCATTTTTCGGCTGCCTGCTCGGCTACTTTGCGCAGCTGGTGCAGGGCCATGGTGTCGTAGGCTTCGTATTCGAGGCGCACCACGGCGCGGCCGGTGCTGCGGTTGCGCACCGTGCCGATGAACGTGTTGATGGCGCCCGCCCCATCGGCTTCCACGCTGCGCAGGGCGGCGGCTAGGTCGATGGGCTGGTCGGTGAGGTCGATGTGAATCAAGAGCAGCGGGGGAAAATGAGGCAAAAAAAGCACGTCGTTCAGGTTGCCACTGATGCGTACCGGTTCAGGACTTGGAGCATCTAGCAGAAATACCGCAAGGCTCCCGAAGAAACCGAAAGCCGGGGTACTTCTCACGCAGATTTTCTTCACCAGAAGTCCTGTGCAAAGATATCAGCCGCACCCGGATGCGGGCGCACCTGGGCACTGGCACCTGCGGCTCGGCCGCGCTGCCGCCTATTGCGCCCACGCCCGGCCCCAACCAGCAGGCCCGCCGCCGGCAACCACCGCCGCATTGCTTCGCTATGAATAAAGATCTTGTAACAAGAAGGTTAGCTACCTTAGCAGGCCAGACCAGAACCGCACAACGGCTAGGCTTCATCAGCCCAACATCACCGCTCTTACAGCGGCCTTCACTGCGGCATGCACCAGTGCAGGTAGCCGCAGTTGGCACATTCGTAGCTCACGGCCATCGGGTCGGACCAGTCGGAGGTGAACAGGCCGGCGCGGTCGAGCTTTATTTTGCGGCGGTGGAAGCGGTTGTGGCGGCAGATAACGCAGTGCAGGGCGTGGCCCTTTATCTCCACCCCGATAGGCTAAGGAGCATCGAATAAACCCATAATTACAGCAGATAACGCGGATAGTGAAGGGGGAACGCAAGCCTAATGTGTCACGCTTCCCCTTGCGTGCACGCAGCCGGAGACGTAGTCGAAGTCTGACACCGTTCAGGTTGTTCCAGCAGGTACCCGCTTAGCCCAGCAGCTCCTCAATATCCTCTTTGGTGAGGCTCTTGATAATGGCTTCGTCGGTGGTGATGAGGTCGGTGACGAGCTGGATTTTCTTGTTTTGCAGGGCCAGGATTTTCTCCTCCACCGTGTTCTGGGTGATGAACTTGTAGGTGAACACCGTGCGCTCCTGCCCGATGCGGTGGGCACGGTCCACGGCCTGGGCCTCCACGGCCGGGTTCCACCAGGGGTCGAGGATGAACACGTAGTCGGCGGCCGTCAGGTTGAGGCCCACGCCCCCGGCTTTCAGGCTGATGAGGAACACGCGCAGCTCCGCCGTTTCCTGGAACCGGGCCACCTCCTTGTGCCGGTCCCGGGTGTTGCCGTCGAGGTAGGCGTAGGCAATCTGGCGCTCATCGAGCGAAGCCCGCACGATGTCGAGGTGCTTCACGAACTGACTAAACACCAGCACCTTGTGCCCCTCCGACACCACGTTCTTCACCATTCGGATCACCTCCCGCAGCTTGCCCGAGTCGTGGGTGTACTCCGCGTCGGCCATACGGGGGTGGTTGGCAATCTGGCGCAGCTTGGTCAGGCCCTGGAGCAGCATGAACTGGGTGCTGGCCGTGCCGTTTTCTTCGATGCTTTTCAGAATCTGGTTGCGGTAGAAGCTCTTGGTTTCCTCGTAGCACTGCTGCTGCTCCTCCGTCATGGGGCAGTAGCTCAGGTTCTCGATTTTTTCGGGTAGCTCAGTAGCCACCTGGGCCTTGTGCCGGCGCAGAATGAAGGGCTTGATGAGTGCGTGCAGGCGGCGGGTTTTGGCCTCGTCCTTGCCCTTCTCGATGGGTTTGAGGAACTCCTTGCGGAAAAATGCCTGGGTGCCCAGCAGGCCGGGGTTGATGAACGACATCTGCGACCACAAATCCATCGTGCTGTTCTCCACCGGCGTACCCGTCAGAATCAGGCGGTGGCGGGAGTGCAGCCCCCGCACCGCCTGCGACGTGGTGGAGCTGGGGTTCTTGATGGCCTGCGACTCGTCCAGAATCACGTAATCGAACTTGTAGCTTTTCAGCAGCTCAATATCCAGGCGCACGATGCCGTAGCTGGTCAGCACCACGTCGTAATCGGCGAACTGGGCCACGTTTTTGTCGCGGTAAGTGCCCGTGTAGATGAGCAGGCGCAAAGCGGGCGTGAACTTAAAGGCCTCCGTCATCCAGTTGTAGACCAGCGAAGTCGGCATCACGAGCAGCGAGGCGGCCCCGGTGGCCTGGCCGGTTTCCTTGCGCTGGAGCAGCAGGGCCAGCGTCTGAATAGTGTTGTGGGTGACGACGAAGTTGTCGGTGACGTAGAGGTGGTCGGGCGCGTCGACGGCAATGCACTGGGCGGGCAGGGTGCCCACCAACTCCACGGACTTGATGCCCCGGTAGGGCTGATACTCGGTTTTGGGCCGGTACAGCGCCACTTTGCGCGTGAGCCGGAACGGCACCATGTGTGGGGGCAGGCTAAGCGTGAGTGTGTATGCGCGCTGCCCAACGCGGGCCTCGCCACCATGCGAATACGTGGGCAGCTTGCTCGACTGGCGCACCGTACCGCCTAGGGACTGCACCAGGAAAGTCACGCCTGCAATCAGGTCCGGGGAAATAGAGGTGAACTGGCTCACGTCGCCGGTGGCCGACACGTAACCACCGGCATCCATCAGGCCCTGGAGCACGGCCAAGCGGGTAGCCACATCGTTTACCAGGTACTGCTCCGGCACAAATTTATCCAGGGAACCGCGCCCTTTCAGTCCCAACTGCCGGATACTCTGCATCAGCTCGTTGGTCCAGCCCGCCCCGTTTTTCACGAAAACGTAGTCGCAGGACTCGCCCTGGCGCTGCACGGCAAGGGCAGGCGGCAGCGTATCGGTCACGTAGTTCACGATTTCCGCGTCGCCGGTTGAGAGGCGGATGCTGTTCTGGCGGAAGCAGCCGTCGCCCAGCAGCAGGCCCAGGAAGTAGGGGTCCATTGGCACCGGCCGGGCCTCGAACTGCACGGGCTGCACTACGGGCACAAACCACTTCGTATTGCCATGCCGGTCGTGCAGGTCGTGGCTTAGGTCGGCCAGCTGCTTCACCTGGTAGCCCTGGCCCCGGTACTTCTGCACCGGGCTCTGCACGGCCCACAGGTGCTCGGCGCAGCATTCGGCCGTGGAGCCATCGGTAAACGTCACCCGGAAAATCTCCTTTTCGCCCTGGGGAAACACGCCCGTGACGTGTGAGGTCCGGCCCTGGGAGTTGATAACGGCTTGCCCTACCTGCATATCACCCATCATTTTCCAGCCCGTTGGGGTCAGAATGCGGGCGTGCAGGGGCTGGGCCTTCCCGAGCCCCATATCGTCGGCCAGGCAGCCCCCGAAGTGGTATTCCTGCACGAAGTGGAGCCAGTTGTAGCCGGCCTTCTGGTAGGGGCGCAGCTCGCCCCGGAATGAGAGCGGCATGGGCCGGTCTTCCACGGCCTCGAACTCGCGCAGCTTTTCCAGCTTCCGGCTCATCACCACCGTGGCCAGGTTGCCGTTCTGCAAGTCCGACACCAGGGCTACGTGGTGCTTGCGCAAGCTCAGGCCCTGGCCCTCCCGCTCCTCGGCGAAGGCAAACAGCTCCAGGTACTGGGTAAACCACTCCTCCGGAATAATGGCAATCTGGCCGTTGGGCAGGCGGAACTCGTGGCGCTTATTGAGAATGTAGGGCCGCAGCTTGATGAAGGGAATTTCGAACTCCCCGAACTGCACCGTGCCGTGCACATCGAACCAGTCGTTGGTTTCCGTGATGCCCACCTGCACCGTTACGGTTCCGATGAAGTAATCCTTGCCCGAGGTAGTGCCCTGCTGCACCGTGAAGCCCAGGCGCACCAGCTCATCGGCGTGGTGGTGGAGCCAGCGGAAGGCCGTGGCTTTTTCGAGCACGGCCCGGCCGTTGTGCACTTCCAGGGCCCGTTCGCGCAACTCGGCAATGATGCCCTGCTCCTGATCCAGGTTGCGGATGAGGCGGTGAAAAACGTAGTTGTCCTGCTGCTTTTCCAGCTTCACGCACACCCGCTTGTCGTGGGCGGTGTGCACGGTGTGGTCGCCGTAGCGGAAGCTCAGGTCGAAGTGAATGTGGTCGGAAACGGGAGCCGGAGCCACGGTTACGGCGGCGCGGCCCCGGCGGGTAGCGGTGGCCGAGCGCGTGGGGGCGGCCAGCACCACCGCGCCCGGGGCATCGGTAAACGTGAGCTGGGGCCGGGCCACGTAGCGCTCCGAGCGGATATCGAAGCCCCGGGCATGCACATCGAACGACTCCACCAGCGGGGCCACGAAGCGCTGGAAGTAGCTGTCCTCCACCTGCCGCGGAATCACGATGAATTTCTTGTTGAGGAAGGGCTTGAGCTTCTTGCCATCCACCTCGTTGCGAAAGTTATGGAGCATGTCGCCGAGCAGCAGCCAGGCAGGCTGCTCACACACGATAACCGCGCTCTTGTACTGAAAGTCGAGCTTCTGGTCCTGGTACTGAATGGTGGGGAAGTAGTGGGTACTTTCCTCGTTGCGCCGGAAATGGAACAGCACCGAGGCCCGCTCCGGGGCCACGCGGATGGCGCGCCAGGTTGGCTCGCCGTCCTTGCCCATAATGAACACGTGCCGCCCTTTCAGCCGGCTCAGAATCTGGGCCATCCGCTCCTGCACGTACTGGCAGATGGCCTCCTGCAAGCCTTTGTCGCCTTTATCGGCGTCGTAAATTTTCAGGAAGAAATCGGCGGGCGTCGTTTTTTTGGTCCAAAACTCCTTGATAACGGCATCCTGGCTGATCTGGTCGGTGAGAACGACCAGCTCAAAGTCCACCTCGTCGAGGCCGTCGGCAAACTCGGGCGCGTTCTTGGCCGACACCGTCTGGTGCTGGAGCGTGAGCTGGCCCCGCTGGTTGCGCTGCACCACGTACGACTCAAACAAGTAGCCCAGGTACTCGTGTTCGAGCAGGGAATAGACTATTTGAAAGGGTTGGGAGGTTGAGACCTTCATGGTCGGCAATAAAGAGGCAAAGTTGAGAGTAGTACCAACTGCTAAATAGTATATTTTTTCCTTAATATTAAAATCTTATCGAAGAATCGTTATACTTTAAGGATAAACACCCGAATTTAACCCGTCAAAGCTGCCTTTGCAGTCTACGAAGGTAGCAGACTTCTCTCTCCAAAGTCATATGTTCTGATAAAGAAAATAACCATTCAAACGCCCTTTCGCAGGGCGTTTGAATGGTTATTTTCATTTTGGGAACGTCCGGTAGTGGTTTTGCCGGATCTCAGTGGCCTGATTCCTGTTTTGAAGCGAAGCCGTCAGGTAGTCAACAGCTTCCGTTTCTTACAGATTATCCCGCACATCCAGGCGCGAAGCATTCAGGGCCGGCCGGATGGATACCGAGATGGTGATGAAAATGATGGCCACGCCGGTAAGCACTACGTCGGAGAGCTGCATTTTCACGGGGTAGGAGTCCACCACGCTGGTGGCCATGCCCATGCTCACGATGTGGAACGTTTGCTGAAGCCAGCAGATGCCCACGCCCAGTACCAGCCCGGTAATGGCCCCCACCTGGGCCACAATGGCTCCCTCGAAGAGAAAAATATTGCGGATAGTGCGCCGCCCGGCCCCCATGGCCATGAGCACGGCCATGTCCTTCTTCTTGTCGATGACGAGCATGGACAGCGAGAAGAAGATGTTGATGCTGGCAATGAGCAGAATAAAGGCGAAGGTGATAAAGACGAACATCTTCTCGATCTTAATGGCTTTGAGCAGCGACACGTGCTGCTCATCGGAATCGAGGACCTTGAAGCCGGCCCCCAGCCGCTGCTTGATGGCCTGCTTCACGTCGCCCACGTCCTGCCCGGTCTTCACTTTCACTTCCAGGGCCGTGCGCCGGTTGCCGTAGTTGAGCAGGTTGCGGGCAAACTCCAGGGGCACGAAGATGTAGCTGTCGTCAATGCGCTGCTCAATCAGGAACACGCCCCCGGCCAGAATATTTTTCTGGGTGAAGTAGGCGTCGGGGTCCATGGAAACCCGGAATTTGCCCGCTTTGGGGTAGAGCAGGCGCATGGGCGCGAAGCGGTTGTCGAGCGTGATGCTGAGCTCGTGCTGGACGCCGGCCCCGAGCAGGGCGTAGTCGAGGTTGTCGCGGTGCAGCTCGTGGCTACCGTCCACGATGGCCGAATCGATGTTGCTCTGGTGGTAGTAGTTGCTCGATACGCCCTTCATCTTGACCACCATCTGCCGGTCGCGGTACTGGAGCAGGGCATTGTCTTCGATGATTTCCGTGACCAGGTGCACGCCGGGCGTAGCCCGTAACCGGGTCATGAGGGGGGCCTGCAACTCAAACGACTTGCCTTTGACGGCCGTGATAACCAGATCGGGGTCGGATTTGCCGTAGAGGCTGCGCACCAGATCTTCGAGGCCGTTGAACACCGACAGCACAATAATCAGCGCCATCGTGCCCACGGCCACCCCCACCATGGAGATGTTGGAGATGATGCTGATAATGTTGCGCTTCTTCTTCGAGAGAAAATAACGCCGGGCAATGAGCAACGGTACGTTCACGTGCGGGGCGCGGTAGGGCGGCGTGGGGGCGGGTGGACAAAATAAGAACGGCCGTCAGGTGGCGCATCGGGGCCGGGTTCTGAAGCCAAGATACGCCCGCAAACGGAAAAGGTCTATTTCCAGGCTTTCACAATCAGACCGGTACCGGATTTGTGGCGGGTGTTGGCATCGAACCAGTTCAGCAGCAGGCAGAAAGGGAACGTGAGCAGGTAATAGAAGGGCAGCAGCAGGAAAAACAGCTTCGAGTAGCCCAGCAGCAGGATGGGATACTTCATGCTCAGGCGCCAGGAAATCTGGCCCGGCTCCCCGTAACTGTACTGGGCCTCAATGCGCTCGAAACCGGCCGTGCGCAGCTTCTGCTGAATTTCGTGGATGTTGTAGCCGTCGCGCACGTGCTCCTCAATGAAGCTGGTTTCGCCATCGGAATGCACATCGGAGCCGCCCTGGTCGCTGGGCGTGGAGATGAGCAGCATACCGCCGTCCTTGAGGGAGGCGTGGATGTTGCGGAACACCTCCACGTCTTCCAGGATGTGCTCCATCACGTCCACCGAGAGGGCCAGATCGAAGGCGTTGGGCTGCTGATACAGCACCAGGTCCTGCACGGCGAACTGGGCGTTGGTGCGGCCAATCTGGCGGAAGAACTGGTTGGAGTCGGCCACCTGCTCCTCCTTGACATCGACGGCCAGGATTTCCCATTTGGGGCTCTGACCCGACAGCCAGTACGTGTACTGCCCGTAACCGGAGCCCGCGTCGAGGATACTCAACGCCTCCTGGGCGCGGCCCTTCGACCAGGCGCGCAGCTCCCGGTGGACGTGCCAGGTACGCAGCAGCAGCAAATCGAGCAGCTGATAGAAGAGGCGGCGGAGCCACGGCGTGCGGTTGAACACGTCGCCGAGCGACTTCTTGATCGGGTCGTAGTACAAAATTGAATGAGTGACTCGGTGAATGAGTGAGTTTGTGAATGAGTGATTTGGTGAATGAGTGACTCGGTGAATGCGTGAATTGCCTTCACCGGATCACTCATTCACCAAATCACTCATTCACTCATTTTCATCGTCGGCGAAGAGGCGGGGGCGCTTGGTGGGGCCGGCGGCGGCATCGGAATCCGACGACTCGGGCTTTTCCGGGGCGGCCGGGATGTGCAGGTCGCCGAACACTTTGTCCATCTGGGCGGCGTAGGCGGCCGAGTCGTCGAGGAAGAAGACCAGCTCGGGCACGATGCGCAGCTGGCTGCGCACACGCTTGGCCAGGGCCTGGCGGATGGCCTTACCGTTGTCTTTTACCAGGAGCAAATGCTCCTCGCCGGGGTTGGTACCGCCCACCGTGAGCACGCTCAGGTAAATCCGGGCCACGCCCAGATCGGGCGACACGCGCACCATGCTGATGCCGGGCGGCAGACCCGGGAACAGGTGGGGCAGGTCGCGCTGAAACAGGGCGGCTAACTCCTGCTGGAGCAGGCTGGATACTTTTTGCTGTCGTTTGCTTTCCATAATGGGGAGTAAAGATACTAGGTAAGGACTTGGGGATTTGGAGTCGGGAAATTTCGCCCGCGTTTCGGAGCCAGAAAGCCAGCGGCGCAGTTGCGTCCAGCCCGCGCCCGCCCTGTCCCGTGAGCCCCGGGGCCGATGCGGCAGAGCCGGGCAAAGGCCGACCTGGCTGACACTCCGGGGGCCGTATATTTGCCCTTCTTGCCCCAGCCCTTCAAGCCCCAACGTTCACTTGCTCCAGTTTTTTAAAAGTGCCCTGCTCACCCGGCTCTTCGTGCTGCTGCTGCTGCTGCTGGCCCTGCGCCTGCCCCTGCTGTGGTGGGGCCTGCCCCTGATGCCCGCGGAGCTGCGCGAAATGCTGATCGGGGAGCGGCTGCAAGCGGGCGGGTACCTCTACCGCGACCTCTACGACAGCACCGCGCCGCTGGCGGCGGCCCTGGCGGGCCTACTCGAGCTGGTGGGCAGCCGGCCGCTCTGGCTCTACCGCCTGCTGGCCCTGGTGCTGCTCACCTTCCAAGCCCTGCGCTTCAACTTCGTGCTCAACCGGGCCGACGTGCACCCGGAGCGGGGCTACGTGGCGGCCCTGGTTTACCTGCTGATCGGGTCCCTTTCCACCGACCTCGACATTCTCTCACCCCTGCTGCTGGGCCACACCTTTCTCATTGCCGGCTTCAGCGCCCTGCTGCCCACCTCGCGGGAGGGCTACGACAACCGCCGCCTGTTCCGGGCGGGCTTCCTGATTGGGGTGGCCGCGTTGTGCTACCTGCCGCTGGCCCTGTTTCTGCTGCTGGCCCTGTTCGCAGTCCTTATCTTCGCGGCCAACTCGTTCCGGAGCTTTCTGCTGCTGGTGTGCGGGTTCCTGTTTCCCTACGCGGTGGTGGGCACGTTTTTCCTCTACACCGACTCGCTGCCGGGCTTCGCGCAGTTTCACCTGCGGCCCACCCTCAGCGGGCTGGTAGCCGGGGCCGACGGCCTGCCGCTGGCAGTGCAGCTGCGCCTGCTGCTGCTGCCGGGCGTGGTGCTGCTGGCCGGCCTGGTGCGGAGCTTCGTGCTGCCCCCGGGCCTCGTGTTTCAGGTGAAATTTCAGCAGCTGATGCTGGTGTGGCTGCTGGTAGCCGGCCTTATGGCGGCGGCCGGCCGGGGCGTGGCCCCCGGTACGCTGGTGCTGGCCCTGCCGCCACTCACCTATTTCAGCCTGTATCTGTGGCAGAAAACCCAACGGGCCTGGATACCGGAGCTGGCGCTGCTGGCGCTGACCGGGGCGGTGCTGGTGGTGCGCTACCGGTCGGCCCTGTTTCTGGAAAACGTGCTGCAACTGCCCCTGGAAAGCCACTATGCCGTGCGCCCCAACCCGCGCTACGCCTTTTTGCAGGGCCAGCACCTGCTGGTGCTCGGCCCCGATATGCGTCCTTACGCTCAAAACCAACTCGCCACGCCCTACCTCGACTGGCAACTGGCCCAGGCCGATTTCGGCCACCTCAACCGATACGACGCCATCTTCCGGCTCGCCCGCAACGTTCAGTCGGACCCGCCCCGCTACCTCATCGACCAGCGCGGCCTCGTGCCGGAGCTGCAATACAAAATTCCCGGCGTTTTCGGCCGCTACGAAGCCACTAATACCAAAGGAGTATACCGGCTGAAGGGGGAATAGGGAGGTAGTGAAAAAAGAACGTCATCCTGACGAAGGAAGGATCCTCTCACGCCGGCCCAAGTTGTTGGACAATTGCCGTTTTCGCGTGTAAGGGTTCTTCCTTCGTCAGGATGACGTTCTTCCTGGCTCCCTGTTGCTCCGCTAGCTGATGCTGACGCGGACCTTTTTGGTGTACTCGCGGAGGGCCGTTTTAAAATCAGACTGGTGGTCCTGCATATGGTGGAGGATGAAGATGGCGGCAAACACGTGGGTGAGCTGCTCGCCTTCATCCTCGCCTTCCACCTCGAAGGCGGGCGTCTGTTCTTCCAGCAGGGCTTCTTCGGCGGCTACCAGAGCGTCCAGGGTCTGGGTTTCTACCAGGTGCCGGATAACGGGCATTTTCATGGCGCGATGAGCTAGTTGAGGCGGGAAATGAGCGAGGCCACGGCTTCTTCCTTGCTGGCGGCCACAGTATCTACCAGCTCCCCGTTGCGGAACACGGCGAAGAAGGGCAGGTTGGTGACGCTGACCAGCTTGCGGGCCTCGGGGCTGGTTTCGGCGTTGACGTCGAGGAACTTCATGCCCTGGTTTTGCTCGGCCTGGGCCAGGCGCTTGAACTTGGGCGAAAACAGGCGGCAGTTGCCGCACCAATCGGCGTAGTATTTCACTACTACCTTCTCATTGTCCTGAAGCAGTTGCTGAAAATCGGCGTCGGTGGCTTTGGTAACGGGCATTCTATGGGAAATTGAGAAGTGACAAAAGGGCACTGGCAGATAAGAACAGTTCTTATCTGCCAGCAAAGGTAAAGGCCGGGCGCGATAAAAAAGTTTTTATCCACGCCGGAATATGTGCTCAACCGAAGGGGGGGTAGCAGCAGCTGTCCGGGCAACTTTTCCCGGCTGGTGGGGGTTTGCCTGCGCTATGTACTCCATTCTCTTCTTCGGCGACTCGCTCACGGCGGGTTACCAGCTCCGCGCCAGCGAATCGTTTCCCTCCCGGATTCAGGATAAACTCGACGGCCAGAATCTACCTTACAAAGCCCTCAACTACGGCATAAGCGGCGAAACTACGGCTGGCGGCCGCCAGCGCCTGGCCGGCGTGCTGGCCCGCTTCGAGCGGCTGGAGGTGTTCGTGCTGGAACTGGGGGCCAACGATGCGCTGCGGGGCATCCCGGTGCGCGAAACCACCCAGAACCTGCAATACATCCTCGATGAAGTGCAGCGCGCCCACCCTCAGGCCCGCCGGGTGCTGGTGGGCCTGGAGTTTCCCTTCGACTTAGGCCCGCTGGCTACGCTCGGCGGCGGCCGCATGGGCCACTACGCCCAGGAGTTCAAGTCCCTGTTCCGCCAGCTGTCCGACAAGAATGAGGTTGATTTCGTGCCTTTCCTGCTCCACGGCGTTATCGGCCAGCGCCACCTCAACCTGCCCGACGGCGTGCACCCCAACGCCGAGGGCCAGAAACTGCTGGCCAACAACGTGTGGCAGGTGCTGGAGGGGGTGCTGGAATCCTAGGAATTCGGTAGCTGCCCGATGAGCTTCTCCGGCAGCGTCGGGCATGGTTCGGCTAACCGCAAAACGGCCTGCTACCGGGGTAGCAGGCCGTTTTGCGGTTTCGCGGAGGGCGTTTTGGCCCAAACCGTTACTATTCTTTGCTGAAGCGCATCCGGTAGGTGTGCTGGCCGTCGGTGGCCGACACTAGGTACACGCCCTGGGCCAAGCCGCTCACGCTGAGGCGGTTGTTGCCTTCGTAGCGGGCAGTCTGCACATTGGCCCCGCGCAGGTCGGTTACGCGCACGCTGGTGGCTTCGGCGTTGCCGGGCAGCACCAGGGTCAGCTCATTGGTGGCCGGTACCGGGAACACGTTCATGCTCGTCGTGATGCCGCTGCCGCTCAGGCTGGTTACGCCGGCCGGAGCCGTCGTGCCACCGGCCACGGCGGCGGTAGTCGTGGTGCCCACGCCCACGGCGTACCAGGCGTTGGTGGTGGCGGTTACCTCGGCCGAGCCGGCCCCGAACAGGTCGGTGGCGGCCTGGATGGCGAAGGTGCGGGCCTGCGGATAGGTAGTGGAGGCCGTCATGTACACGCTTTCCATGCGGAAGGTGATTTTGGCGGCCTTATCGATGCCCAATCCGCTAACCGAGTAGGCGTTGCCCAGGTCGTTGGAGCCGGAGCCGCCCTGCGTCAGCAGGTAGAACCAATAGTTGAGCACGCCCGAGTTGGTGTGCACGCCCCCGTTGTCGCCGGTGCCGGTGTACCACTTGGTGCCCTTGTAGGTGTCGGGCTGGTTGTAGAGGTTGGGGTTGCTCATCGAGCGCAGGGCCCCGCCGGACTTCTTGATTTCTTCGCCAATGTCCCAGGTGCTCTTGCCGGTCAGGCCGAACTGGGCCACGGCACGGGCTTCCACGCAGGCTCCCCAGATGTCGGACAGGCCCTCGTTCATGGCCCCCGACTCGTTCGAGTAGGTCAGGTTAGCCGTCTTCTCGCAGACCGCGTGGCCGATTTCGTGGGCGCACACATCCAGCGAAGTTAAGGGCTTGAAGGTGGTAGCCCCGTCGCCGTAGGTCATTACCGAGCCGTTCCAGTAGGCATTTTCGTAGCTGCGGCCGTAATGCACATAGCTCTTGATTTTGGCTCCGGCGTTGTCGTAAGAGTTGCGCCCGTGCACGGCCTGCCAGTAATCGTAGGTGGCCTGGGCCCCGAAGTGGGCGTCACCGGCGGCATTGTCGAAGCTGCTGTTGTTGTACTCGGCGGCCGTCCAGTTGTTATCGGCATCCGTGAAATCCACCGCCCGGTTGTAGCGGGTGCCAGTGTTCATGTCGTACGTCTCGATGCCCAGCCCGCGAGTGGTTTCGCGCAGGCGGAACGAGCCGTTGAAGCTCTCGTTGGCCAGCGAGCGGGTGCCGCTGTAGGCCGTAGCGAAGGTAGCCGTCGCACCGGCATGCTTGATGATGTCGTCCTGGAGCACCACCTCGCCCGAGTGGGCGTCTACGTAGATGTAGGCGCGGCTCATGGGCTCCTGGGCGTACACGTTGAACTTCCAGGCCAGCACCGGTTTGCCGGCTTTCAGGGGGTTGGCCGCGCGCTGGTTGCGCACGACCACCAGCTCGCCCTGGGGCTTGTAGGTGGCAGCGGGGTTGTTTTCCTGCTGCTGGAGGAAGGCTTCCTCACCGGCATCCTGCCACATGTAGGTTTTGGCCCCCACAAATGCCGTGGCGCGACTCAGGGCGGCGGCGGCATCGAGCGTGGGGGTGGCGTTGAGGCCCCGGATCTGCTCGAACTGGCCGCTGACGGCCTCCACCTTGCCCTGGCGGGCATGCACGGAGTAAGTGGCGTGCTCCACTTTCACGCCCTTGTAGTACTGCTGATATTTCTCGTGCACGAAGCCCTGCGCATCGGTGCCGGCGCGCAGGGGCAGCAGTTGGTCGTCGGTAGTGAGGGCCAGCTGGTCGCGGAATAGCTGCTGCACTTCCTGGGTGCCGTAGGCGCGTTCGGCCTTGAAGCTGATGAGCTCCGGGGAGCCAGCCTCGGAGGCCACGCGCTGCTTCACGCGCGAAAAATCCTGAGCCTGGGCCGAGCCGGCCAGCAAAGCGGCCAATAAAACAGCCGAGGAGTACTTGTGAGCCATAGGAAGGGAGTGAAAGGTGATAGAAAAGGGCTAGCCAACCATCACCTACTATGGCGGGTGAATCGGGATACCTAAGGTAGCGACCCTCGCTGATTATTTTCAATTAAACAGTCGTTTTGCCATAATTTTATCAACAAAATGCTCTAAAAAACATATTCATTGCCAGCAAAACAGACTATATACTAAAAAATGCTGTTTGATTCACACTGTCTCCCAGGGCAAACGCATGAAGCCGGGTGGGGGGTAGCTTTGGGTCATGAGCCACCCGATTCGCGACTACTTTCTGCAAGTTGAAGACTTCCGTCAAGCCGCCAAGTGCCGCTACCGACTGGCTGACATTCTGCTTATTGGCTTGTGCACCTA
>NZ_QYCN01000054.1 GCF_003583925.1 Hymenobacter rubripertinctus
CATGTACGAAGGCCCGACCCACGGCGGGCAGGTGCTGAAAATTGATACCCACGCCTGGCCGGCGGGGTTGTATTTTCTGCACAGCCGACGCGGGCAAAAAACCGCGCGCTACCAGATCCAGGTCAACCACTAGCCACCGCGCGCCCCCGCGCCCCCAAACCGGCACGCGGGTCCCGGATGCMCCAGGCATCCGGGACCCGCTTTTTTTGGGCGTGAACCCGGCAACGGGTTGCGGCTCCCCACCCACGAGCTAGGCCGGCCTGGGCGGGGGTTCCGGTTGTGCCGCCCCCGTTTGCGTACCTTCGTGGCGGCCAGGCCCGACCGCACTGCTGCCTCAACCAAGTTGGGAGCGGTTTCTGGGAGAACAGCCCACCACAACGTGCCGGCATGTGGTTGGTGGCCGCTCTGGCGGTGTCCTATACCCGGCGGCGGCCGGGTCGCTATATTATATGCTTTTGTCATGATCCGACTAGCGGTATCGTTGGCCCTACTGAGTATGGTGCTGGATAGGCAACAGCGTTATGTATAACTATCAATCAAATGAGGGGCTTAGAGGCTATCCGAATAGGGAAAGAGCATCAGCCGAAAAGACACTTGTACCACGTGATCCGGGCACAGGCAAAACGGAGCATGGCCAGGTAGTTCTCCGGTTTTTTGGCCCAGCGAATCAGCTAATGCCGGAAGCGGTTGATCCAGGAGTGGGCGCGCTCCACCACCCAGCAGCGGGCTTTCTGACTTTTCTTTTGGCCTGCGCCTCCTCACCCTGCGGCCGGATGTGGGCCGTATAACCATGCGCAGCCACGATTTCGCGCACCTGGGCATAATCGTAGCCCGCATCCAGACACAGTTCCTGCTCACCGCCCGCCGCCAAATGGGCCTGCCGGGCCGCCTCCGCTGCCGGCGGCAGACTAGTCAAGGTGCTTTCCATCAACTTCATATCGTGCCGGTTGGCCCCCTCCAGCACTAAGCCTATAGGCATGCCGCGAGCCTTCGTCAGCAGACTGCGTTTGACGCCTCCTTTGGCGCGGTCCGTGGGGTTGGGACCGGTTTTTTTCCCCGCCCAACGGCACTTTGTGCAGCGAACCGTCGAGGGCGAGCCAGTCGAAGTCGAGGCCAATCAAGTCCTCGTAGTCCTGCAAGGCCTCGTTCCAGAGGCGGGCAAACACGCCGGCCTCGACCCACTGCTGAAATCGACTGTGGGCCGTGCTTGACGAGCAAATACCGTTGGCGCTCAGCGCTTTCCATTAGCAGCCCGTACGCAGCACAAAGAAACTACCGTTCAACACTTGCCGATCCGGGATACGCTGACGGTGGCGGCCCAGCGGATGGGGTGTGGGCATGTGCACCGGCAGCAGCGGGGACAGACGCGCCCAGAGCGTGTCGGAAATCGTGAACTCTTGGATCGTAGCCATGCTCCTGAAGCACCATTTCTTCAACTCCTATCCGGCCAGGCACTTAGCTCCCAAATAATTATCATTCTAACCAGTCTGCTGGGACGTTGAGCTGACGAGAGCAGGCATACGCCCGAGAACCGCTAATACAGGAATCGTTAGCTCTTCTAATACCAGGTCATATTCTTCCATATCAACGGCCAAACAGCCGGCATACTGATCATCCAGACGGAGTGGGCGCAGATACCAGGCTTTGCCGTCCAACTCGACCCAGCCTTTGTCGGGCACAATACTTTTCAACGGAATCGTCAGTCCCCGGCTATCTGCTTTTATCACGCTTTCTTTTACCGTCCAAAGCGCATAGAACTGTTGTAGAGGGCACTGCGACTGGTTGATTTCCTGCCATTGCTCCGGCGTCATGACATCGTCGAAATGAGTAAAGTCAATCGGTCTGATTTCTTCGATATCTACCCCTAATCGTAGCTCGTTGCCCGAGGCGCACAGTATGTATTTCCCCGAGTGAGTCAGATTAAAATCTGTATTACCGACCAAGTGCGGTCGGCCATTCGGGCTACGGACAATCCGGCTAAGAGCATCGCCCGCGAAGCCAAGCGTGTGTAGTGCATGACGCACGATCAGCTTACCAAACAGATGTGCTTGCTTGTCCTGCCACCGCTGGTAGCGGGCATTCTCCCCTTGAATACTGACTGGGACCGTAGCTAAATATTTGGTAAACACCGCCTGTGGCAGCTCATCCGGCAGCCTTATAAAGGTTAGATACACAATGGGCTTTGGTCGCTCCATAATTCAAGGCCATGCTACATGATATAAAAAGACACGATCCGATACGGTCTCACCTTCCGACGGCGCGGCCTGATATAAAAAGCAACAAGGCCCCACAGCCGCAGGCCATGCGGGCCGCACGGCGTTGAGGCTGGAGACCTTGTCACTTTCAGTACCTAAAGCACCGGCAATGCGCGTATTTCTGGTTATTACTTACTGCTGTTACGCACCGATTGCGTCTGTGCTTCAGAAAATCACTTCAGCTTCTTCTGAAAAGGCCCTTTCCAAGCGATCCGCCAAGGCGGTGCGTAACAACAGTCACTTAGCTGAGCAGCATCATCTCGTAGTCGTAGAGCAGTTCCTTCTCGCCAAACAGCCTTTCGGTGATGATATTACGCTTGGCACATTCTTCCACCAGCATATTGGATTGCATGATAGGCTTAGAATCGGCGGCATACCGGATGCTGCTGATAAATTCCAACCATGGCTCTTGGCCCATAGCGTATACGTAGGCCTCCTTGGGGTGAAAAATATCGATCAGATGCATACCCTTCTCGAAGTCAGAGCCGGCCAGTCTTCGCGACTGGTCGTTATCGCGCGGCATATCTTCAGTCAGCAGCGGCCCATATAGCCAAGATAGCGGTGCCCCGTCACACTCCATGCCCAGGAACAGCACGTCAACATCCCCGATAATGCGCTGAACATGCTTGTAGAGTCGAGGCTCCATCACGCGGGAGTCGGCCACGAAGAGGAAGCTGAACTTATTGATGGCGACATGGAAGCAGATTTTGGCACGGATATTTAAATCGCTATGCTCACCGGTAAACGGCAGTCCGGTAACGGTGCAGTTCTCGAATTTAATTTCCTGGAGCTCGTCGATTTCCAGCACGTTTTTGAAGCCGATATTCTCGAAGCATAGCTTCAGGCTCGGGTCTTGCAGCGCCCCGCTATTGGTGGCCGGCACAATCAGGTGCCGGATCTTATGGCGCAACGGCAGCAGGGTCTCGAACA
Organism: Hymenobacter rubripertinctus; assembly: GCF_003583925.1. Lineage (GTDB taxonomy): Bacteria > Bacteroidota > Bacteroidia > Cytophagales > Hymenobacteraceae > Hymenobacter > Hymenobacter rubripertinctus. The sequence goes on from NZ_QYCN01000054.1 coordinate 3,186, forward strand.
CAATATGATCCTGGTGGTTGTGGGTGATGAGCACATAGTCAATCACGTCGGGCAGATCGAAATCGGAAAAATGCTCCACGCTCGATTCATAACCGTAGTAGCTGATCAGCGGATCTACCAAGATGCTTACATCCTTCGTCTCGATCAGGATGCAGGCATGACCTAGGTAGCGCATCCGCGCTTTAGAGCCGGTATATTTCTCATACTTAGGATGTTCTTTCTTGGTGAAGAAAGTATCGAACAGTTCCCTGTCTTTGGGCTGCACGCCCAGTAGCTCGGCCACCTCATCAATGGAGCCGGCTTCACGCTTCATGCGGCTCAGCACATCAATACCCGGGTGGTCGAAGGCAATATCCAGGTGCACCACTTCTGGGTCATCCAACTGCGGCGTGCTCAGGCAGAAGGGCCGCTCATCGTTGTTGGTCATCCACAAGGCAATGCTCTGGGAGCTTTTGGCGTAGAACTCGCTCTTGTAGAGCAGCGACTCGAAAAAGCGGTACGAAGGATTATTATTCAAGTCGTACACCAGTTCCACGTAGCCTTTGAGAATTTCCGGCACCTTGTCGTAGAAGCCTTCCAAGGAATAGCCTTTCGCCTGGGTTTTGAGCATCTTATCCAGCTCGGTTACGGCTTGGGCAAATTCAATGGCATTTGCCTGGTTCTTAATGATGTCCTGCTTCAGTTGCTTCACTTCCTCTACCCGCTTGCCACCGTAGTCCATAAACGGGCCACCCAGCATTTTGGGGTTGCGCACGGCGGCCGCGTGTATCTGCGGGGCCTGCAGGTACGAGTTCATGATTTTCAAATGCCGCCCGACTACGTTCATAGCAGCCGTGGCGGGCGAAATCAGGTGCGTCCAGGCATACCATCTGTCGACCAGTGGCCCGATAATAACGTTTGGCTTGAGGTGATACAGTTCTTGTTGCATGTCACTGTTGGTTTTAAGAATTGGGAATAAGGTTTATTCGAAGCATTCTAAATCAGCCCGCAAAGCGGCTGAAACAAGTCGGCGGTAGGTGCGTAGTCGCACAAAATTCCGGTGGACAGAATCGATACAACGCCGCAATGGGGCATAATTTAGTCTTCGAGCACGGGGCTGGCAGACTGGTAGGAAAAGAGGCCTTTGCCGGAATATAGGGCCAAGCCAGAGAGTAACCCGCCAAGCATTCCCGCAATCAGGAAAACGACGAATTTAGGCAGCGAGAATAACAACGCTACTTTTTGAAGTACCAATCCATCGTACTGAATATCATAGTATACGTTAGCACCAGTCCACACAATAAAGCCCGCTACAAATCCGACAAAAAAACTGGCTACACGCCACTCCAAATAGTTGATAACTACTCCAAACAGAAATAAGGGCATTATAAATCCCCACCAGGGTAACACATCTAGTTGGTGCGTAAGCAGCAATAGTAGCAGACTAATAGTGAGAGCCTTTAGATTATTCGTGTTTTCCATAACGACTGTATCAGCGAATTTAACAAAAACTACTTCTTAAGCGTCCAAGTACTGTTGGTATTCTGCTCAGCTTCCTGCTGGTTTAGAAACAGGTGCAGGGGATAATATTTACCCTTTTGCCAATCGCCCACAAAATTATCGTAGTTCGGGCTGCCGATGTTTCCAGACTGGCCCCCGGGATAAATTCCATATGCTTTGGGCCGGTCGCCAAGCTCCACCACCATCCGCCACGATGGCCCCCACTCAGCTGATATTGCGTTCAGTGCTTCGGGGTTGCCGGCCGAGGCAAGATCCATCTTACTGAACGCCGGAATATTGGTCATGTGCATCACATTCACCTTATTAAAATCGGCCCAGCTTTTTATACCTTCTTTGCGATATTTGGTATATTCCCGGGTGGCCACGACAAATGCCTGCGTGATGATATCGATGGCGGATTCCTTTTTTGAGGTTCCTATTTTATCAAAATATTGGCTGTTTGGCTCCTGCTTGATGAGGTCTAGCAGCACATAATCCTCCGGTGGCCGCATAAAGAAGGAGTACTGCGCCAGCTCGTCCCAAGTATAGTCGCGTACCTGCTTCCACCATAATTCGTACAACAGGGCCTGCTGGTCACCGACATCATAGGCTCCCTTCCAAGTACTGATACCGGCTAGCAGTTGCCGCTGGTTTGCCGTGAGCCGGGCTTGGTCGGTATGTTGCAGCAGTAACGGCATGACTAATTCGGCGAAAAAATTGACATTATCTAACTGCATTGCTTCCATGTCGGCAATGTCAAACGAATTTCCCTGCTGTAGCAGCTGGTGAATCCGGTTGGCCCTGGTTTCACTGAAATAGCCGTTGTAGTAATAAGGAAAGCTCGGGCTGGTAGGATGTTGATTCGCGGAAAGCACATAATTGCTGACTGGATTATGGACTTTGGGCAAACTATCGTCTTTTATATACTTCGTGTAAATATGCTTACGCTGGGTGCCATCAAGAATAAACTTACCCTGTCCATACCACTTCACTGCTACACTTCCCTGGTGGTCTACTGCAATGGTATTATCCTTGGCTATGAAAGTGAAGTTCTGCACCGGGCACCGGTAGTTGCGGATGGCATTCTCGAACTCCGGGTAATTACCAGCCTTATTGAGCTTGATAAACGCCAGAAACTCGTTCGAGGGCTGGTGCAGCTCCCATTTTAGTGCGCAATTGACCAGATCGGCATTGCTGCCATTAAATTTTTTGTCGTTTACTACCGGCCCGTGAACCGTACTGTATACCGTGTCGAGAAACGGGGCGTGTCCCCGACGCTTTATTTGCTCAACTCTGAATTTCAGATCAATCCACTGCCCGTCCAGTTCGTACTTTTTATAATCGTCGGATATCTTCAGGCGGTACCAGTCCTTTACATCATCAGCGCCATTGGTTATTCCCCAAGCAATTTTTTCATTGAACCCGATAATTACTGCTGGGGTACCCGGCAGGGAAACGCCGTAGACGTTCATGCCCGGTGCCGACAATTGCATTTCGACCCATATAGCCGGCAATGACAGGCCTAGGTGAGGGTCACTGGCCAGAATAGGAAAGCCCGATTTGGTCTTTTTGCCGGATACCGCCCAACTGTTGCTGCCTAGCTTGGGGTTGTAAGCGCTCTTGGCAACCAAGGAATTTGCCGACAGAAAAGAATACGTCAGGTAGCCCGGATTATGAGCCGGCCAAGCGTTTTGCGGTGGCCCTACCGCCGTAGCACTCATCATAGGCGACATGTGAGAATGAAATTCGGGATATAACTGTCCAAATTTTTCCTTACCCAATGCCAGGAATATTTTTGACATGAATAGGTCTTCCCCATAGCCCGAGAGGGCATTGGCCATATTTTTCAGAATCAACGCACTTTTCAGCTTAGTCCAAGGTTCCGGCGAATAGTCCAGCATCTTATATTCAAAGGGCATCGTCTTGTAATTCAGCTCGCCGATGTACGCGTTTACTCCTCTCGTGTAAGCTGTCAGCACTTGGTTGGTTTCGGGGTCTTTTTCCATCATCGTCAACGACTTTTTCGCCGCTTCTTCTATACCAAGACGTTTCTGGTTGCGGTCTATTTCCAGAAAGTCCTCTTTATCGAAAACCTCCGAAAGCCGGCCCGCTGCCACATAGCTGAGAAAATCCATTTGCCACAAGCGCAGATAGGCCGTTACATAACCTTGGGCGTAGTATAGGTCCTGGGTATTTTTAGCGTAGATGTGGGGCACCTTGCGCTCGTCGAAAAATATTGTAACCGAGTCTGAAAGATCCTGCCCGCTGATGGTAAAGCGGGTTGCATTGAGGCGCTCATTGTTGCTGTTTTGAACAGCACCCACGAAAGGCTGCATCAATTTTCCTAAAGGAAACGCGCCAAACATCTGGTTCGACAGAGCAAAAACCACAAGCACTAATGCCAGCAGCGGGAAAAGGAAATAACTGTTTATGAACTTCATTTTATTTTGTATTTCAAGCACATACATAAAAAACAACTAGCTGCACTATTTGTAGGGCTGCTGAGTATAGAAGCGCCCGATACTAGGTATCGGCAACCGCTGAAACAGGTCCTGCCGCTCGCTTCAAGACGCTCTGCCGATATTGGTCATCAAGAATAGCTGCAATTGCTACTGGGTGATCATGAATGAAGAAATGGCCGCCCGTCAGCACAGAATGCTGGAAGCCTCCCGTGGTGAAGCGGCCCCAGTTGGCAATGCTAGCGACCTGCTCTTCCCCACTACCCATCATAGCGTAGATGGGAGCCTGCACTACACAACTCTGGGCCACGGTGTTTTGCTCCGCAATCTGAAAATCCGCTCGGACTATAGGCAGAAAATAGTCTAGTAGTTCGTCGTTTTCAAACAACTCCTCAGGGACACCTCCCATTTTCCGAAGTTCATCTACAAAATCGCTGCGCCCCAGTAAGAAGCGTTGTGTAGCGACACTTGCGCCAGGCCCGGCGTTTCCGCTCACGAACACATGCGCCGGAAAGAACTTATCATTCTCTAGCATCCTGGAGACTTGCAGGGCTAAGTAAGCTCCCATGCTATGCCCATACAGTACAAAGTGAGGCGAGGTAAGCTTTGCTAATAGCTGATCGAAAATATCCTGCGCAGCAGCATCAAAATCAGTAAGTAATGCCTCCTGGGTTCTCTTACCTCTTCCCGGCAGCTCTAAGGCAAATACTTCAAACCCCTGTAATTCAGAAATCAAGAACTGGAATGAGTAGCAACTGCCACCCGCGAAATGCAACAGAAATAACTGGGGATTTTTCATCTTATCCAAGTAGATAATGAATGCCACTCACGCAGCATAAGTACGATTTGTCCACTATGATATAAATTTTTCCTCGCTCACATTCACATCTTCCTCACTCAGAATACCGTATTCCATTTTGTATAATTTATCGGCACAGCGATAGTATCTATCATCGTGGGTAATAGCAATTATGGTTACTCCTTGCTTCTTCAGGATCGGTATTATCTCGGTATAAAATTTTTTCCTGAAGTACGGATCCTGGTCGGCGGCCCACTCATCAATTACTAACACGGGCTTTTCTTCCAGCAACGCCACAATAAGCGCTAGGCGTTTACGCTGGCCGGTGGAGAGAGCCGTAGTGGAGAAGCGCAGACCGTCAATCTGTACTATTTCTTCCATTTCAAACAGATACAGGAAGTAGTTCCACTTATCCAAATCGAAATGATCAGCTACCAGTATCTCATCAAACAGATAAAAGTCGTTGAAGACAACCGAGAACACCGTTCTGTAAAAGGGATAGTTGTTATCGTCGATATTAACATCATTCAGCTTTATTTCACCGGAAGATGGCTTGCATAAGCCCAGTACAGAATGTATAAAGGTAGTTTTACCGCTACCGTTACCGCCATAAATAAAGACTGTCTCGCCTTTTACGATACTGAAATTAATCGGACCAATGCTGAATGGGGACGAAGCGCCAGCATAGTTAAATTCCAGTTCGTTAACACTGATCCCGCAAAATTCTTCCTTGCTCATATACGTTTCGGATACTGGATTACTGAAATTGGCTTCTTCCAGCTCCTTTTTCAGGTCCATCAGCCGGCCACTGGATACCTTAGCCCGCACGATATTGGGCAGTAGAACCATAATTGTTTCGATGGATCCCAGTAGATAAAGCAGGATAAAGACGTAGTTGACCGTGGCTGCGGGCTTGATACCCAACTGAATACTGAAGAACAGTAGCACGGACGAGATGAGAATATAGAACAATACCTGCCCGGTTATCTGATTGTTGAGAAAACCAGTAAAGGCGGCGGTATTGTTCGAAAACGCGGTACGGGCAATGGTGTTGATCTTATGATCGAAAATATACTTTCCTTTTTTGGGCTCCATATAAATTTCTTTGAAGCCATGCAGTACGGAATTTAGCTCATCTATAAAGCTATCTTCCAGGGAGCGGGACTGCTCGAAATACAGGTTGTTTTTTCCGGAGCCTACTAGGTAAACCGTAACGCCGAGCAAGGCAATGCCCAACGTAATCAGGAACAACGCGGGTGAAAGGGATATCAGGTAGATCAGGCAGGCCGTTGAAACGATGGAAGCCGTAACAAACTCAATCAAGCTCAAGGAAGTGTTGGTCAGCACGTTCACATCATTCACCAAGACCGAGGAGATTCTCACCTTCAGGCCGGACATCTGCTGGTAATTGGCCTGTAGCACTAGAGACAATACCTGTTTTCGAAGCTTCCAGAACAGGCTTTGCGACAAGTGAATGATGGCGAGGGCTAAGCTGCGACGCACCCAGATATACACTAGGATAGTGAAGGCGAAAGCCAGGATATATTCCTTACTAATAGTTTTCAGCTCGTTCGCGGTAAGCAGCGAAACGACCCGGGTTACCAAATTGATAAACAGGAAGCTGCAAAGACCCGACAAGAGTCCTAGGGATACGTTTTTTAGCAATCCCCACTTCCCTACTTGAAGCAGGATGATTTTCCATAGTTGTTTCATACAGTTTTGTATAATATTGAGTTTCTATTAAATTATATGTCGTTCGAGAGAAAAGATTGAACAAAGGGACGATGAAAAGGAAGGGCAGGTTTTGGCGAACGTCTCTGATTTGCACGGCTATACACAGGTTGGTACCCGTGGCCTGATGCTGATTCAGTGCCTAAAAAATTTTACCCGGATTCAATATATCATTAGGATCTAATACGTGTTTGATGCTCTTGGCCAGAGCCAGATGGTCTGCTGAGAACTGATTTTTCATAAATTCCTTCTGCAGCATACCGATACCATGCTCGCCCGATATAGCGCCGCCATTGGCAATAGCATAGGCGTAAATGCTGTTCACGGCCTGCGCAGCATTTGCGCCAGCCTCAGTATCCAAATCTTGGTCAAGCATTACCATCGTGTGAAGGTTGCCATCAAGAGCATGGCCGAAATAGGCTACTGCCAACTGGTAGCGAGCCGTTATTTCTTCTACCTTAGCCAGGTATGGATAAAGCAGCGACAAGGGGATCGAAATATCAATATCCCGGTAGGTCCTTCCCCCGCTCGACAACGCGGCCCCAATACTGAAGCGCAGTTTCCACAGACGCTCCTTTTCCAGTGTGGTAGTACCGACCAAAATCGGTTCAGCAGCGTATTTTTCCAGCACACCGCCGACCGTTTCCATAGCGTGCAGCAGCGCATTTTCAGTATCCTCCTGCAGCCCAACTAACAAATGGGCTTCTATACCCTGCTTTACCAGTGGCAGAGGACCACTCAGATAAGCCGCCGTAATTCGTAGCGCCTCCGGCCCTACCATCTCTACCGCTGCGGGAGTAAAGCCCGACTGCCTGATGGCCAGCACGGCTTTACAGGCGTCCTCTATCGTGGTAAACCCGGCCAAGAGCGTCACTTCGTGCGCAGGCCGGCGAATCAGGCGGTATACAACCTTGGTGATGATACCCAGTACGCCCTCACTGCCCACGAATAGCTGCGTCAGGTTCAGACCGGTGGCATTTTTCGGTACATTAGCTCCCGTCCAGATAATGGCCCCGGTAGGCAGTACCACCTCCAGATTTAGCACGTATTGTGCCGTGGTACCATACCGGCACGAGTGGATACTACCCGCATTTTCGGCCACGTTGCCCCCGATAAAGGAATAAGCTTTGCTGCTGGGCTGCACCGGAAAGTACAACCCTTGCTGCTCGACCCGCTCGCACAGCGCAGCCGTCACTACGCCTGATTCGGCAATGACATAGCTACTGAGTTCATCGATGTGGATGATTCTATTCAGCCGCTCGAGCGACACGACTACGCCCCCTTTAATTGGTAGCGCTCCACCGGTCACGCCACTGCCCCCACCCCGGGGAGTAATAGGAATCCGCAGCTCATTGCATATCTTAACAATGGATGACACTTCCTCCGCATTACCGGGCTTCACTAGAATATCAAAACCAAAATGGAGACCCAGCGTCTCATCCTGCCCGTAGGTATACAGGATGTCGGTATCAGTCAAAACGTGAGTACTCCCGCAGATATCGGACAGCAAATCAACAGCCTGCTGCCAAAAGCTGACAGAGCGACTAGAATCCCTCATGGCTGATCGTGAGATTTATAAACGTACTATTCCTGACACATTCCCTACTGGCAAGCCTTTCGTTGTTTTGAAAACAATGCATGCTTCAGCAGAAGGCAATTACAAAATTCAGCGAACCTCTTATACTATAATATTTCTGCCCAACTAGAGAACCGACAGAGCCTGGCGGGCTGCTGCGGTTTATAATGCGACAAATATTGTGAAAATATATTGGAATGGCGCTACTTGCCGCCTCGACTCATTTCATCTTCGGTAGCCGTGCTCTGCCGTACCCTCTTCACTTCGCCGCTTCCGAAGCGGTAGGAGCAGTTGAGGCTCACTATGCGGGTATCACGAACTGACGACCAGGTTTCCTGCATACCCTTAAACGTAGTGACACCGCGCGGATATGAGGTCCAGAACAGATCGTTCACGTTCAGCGTCAACGAGCCCCGATCTTTCAGAATTTTTTTCTGCACGCCGAAGCTGAAATTAAACTGGGGTTTAAGGACGGTGAAAGCCTCCTGGCTGCGGTGGGTATACAACACGTTCATCTCCATCGACAGCCCGTCAATCACCTGTAAGCTGTTGTTAGAATTGACCTGAAAGGAAGGCAGCCCGTTGTTGATGCTATAGCCATTGGTATTGCCCGCATAGCGTCCATAATAGCCTAGTAGGCTGGAGTTAGTAGTCCACCAAGGCGTAAGCACCTTCGAGTACACCAAGTTCAGGCTGTAGTAGTGCAGGCGGTCTAGGTTTACGGGCATCAGAACCGTAGTTTTTGAGTCGCCCTTAAGAATCAGGGTTTCGGTGATTACGCCCCGGGTGAGGCTATATCCGAACGTGGCGAAAAAGCTGTTTTGCAAGGAATAGGTCAACTCCGTATTATAGGTGAGCTGCGGGCGCAGTTCGGGGTTACCCTGAGCAAACGACGTGGCATCAATCAGACTACGAAAAGGATTCATCTGGTGGTAGGCTGGGCGGTCGATACGCCGGCCCGCCGTGGCGTTCAGGCTATGATTCTCGCTAAGGCGGTACTCGTAGAAAGCGGATGGAAACAGTTGGATATAATTGCGACGGAATTCCTGCCCGGAAAGCCGCTGTTCACCATGGGCGGCCGTGTGCTCGGTGCGCAGCCCGAGTTGGAAGGAGGAGTGCCGGTACTCTTTCTTCAAATTCGCATACGCGGCATTGATGTTTTCCGAGTAGAGAAAATGGTTGCTTCTGAGCGCGTCGAAGACCTGACTGCCACCTACATACCCAAAAAACTGGTTGTTGTTGTCGTTCAACACGTAGCTCGATTTCCAACCGGCTTCCAGGGTCGCCGAATCCGGCAGGGCCTGCGTGTAGTCGGCCTTCGATACGTATATCTTAAACTTGCCGTTCTGGTCGCCGCGCAGCCGGCTCCGCTCGAAGGGCGTTCCATATTCCGCGTTGAGGATAGTAAGAAAAGCCTGGTCTGACGTATTGGTATAATCGACGTACTCGATTTCCGCCGTCAGGGCCTTGCCGAGAGTATCGAACTGATGCGTCAACTGCATATTACCGGAATAAATACGCAGCTTGTCTTCCACATCGTTCGTAAAATCGTAACTACCAACTTTGCTGTTACGATTTAGAATGGTGGTATGGCTAACCGACGGGGAAGTCAGCAGGCTAATCACGCCCGACCCCAGCACAGACACCGTCGTGCGCTTGGACAGGTATAAATCCACGCCGACGCGGGGCGTATGGGTGTTAAAGAGCGAGGTTTGATCTGTATTGGTTATAAACGTGGTATCCAGCGCCCCCTGTACGAAGAATTTCCTGGTCAGCCGCAGATCATTGAAGTCTTTCCGGCGCGAGTAGGCATAGTTCACGGAGAGGTTGTACCATTTGTCTTTCACATTGAGCCCGATGCCGCTATTGAGCTTGGCGTAGCGCCCCTGCCGGTAACCCAGGTTCGCGGTGCCGTTGATACCCTGTTTAGTGTTTTTTTTCGTGACAATATTGATGACGCCCGTGTTGCCGGCAGCATCATACTTGGCAGAAGGATTCGTGATAATCTCAACTTTCTGCACATTAGCAGACGACATTCCCCGGAACATATTGGCCAGATCCTGCCCCGAGAGCATGGTAGGCCGCCCATCAATGGATACAATGAGCCCCTGCCGGCCTTTGATGCTGATGGAGCCATCCTGGCCCACCTGTACGCCGGGCAGCTTTTCCATTACTTCCATCACCGAGGAGCCCGCCTGCACTAGGCTGTTTTCAATGTTGACGATGGTACGGTCTGCTTCCCTTTCGATAAAAGGTTTCTGGCCTGTGACGACTACCTCTTTGAGCGACTGAGCCAAGGGCAACAGCTGCAGTATACCCACGTCCAGCAACCTATCGGCGGCCTGCACAAGAATATTAGGCTTGACCAACACCGCATATCCTAGCATTCTGACCTCCAGAAAATAACTTCCTTCTTTTATCTGCTCAAACAGGAAAGCCCCCTGCTCATTGCTGGTTTCGCCCTTGAAAAGGCTGCTGTCGGCGGTACTTCTCAGCAAAATAGTAGCCCCTGGCACAGAGGATCTCTCATCAGTCAGATAACCCTTAATGGTCTTGTCATTTGGCGTCTGAGCCTGCAAAGCAGTTCCGCTCAGGAGGAATAGCAAAAGAATGTATATTTTTTTCATAATGAAGGACTTGGGTGAAAGAATTTATAGTGTAAGAAGCCTAACACCAGCACTGCTCGGGGTAAGCGGCAGACCTGACACTTTTAGAGTCTTGCCCTTCGCCTACCAGCAGCCAAGTGCTTGACTACTAGCATGCGAAGAGATTGACTAACCTCTTTGCCCACTAATATATTGTTGATAGTCGACGTGCGAGATGAGGCGTTACGCCTTATTCAGGAACATGCTGCTCTTGAGCTTTAGGCGGCGCAAGGGCCAACAATACTTGGCGGAGCTGCGGCAGATTGGCCTCCGACAGTGCCTGCCAGTGGTTGCCCACCAGGAAATTGTGTGTTGTACCGCCGGCCGTGTATTCGCTCCACTCTTCCATTTGGGTACGGAATGGCGTGTCCTGGGCTTCGAGAGCCCAGATCGGACTTTTGATGCGGCCCTGCTGCTGATACTTATGCAGTATCCGGTAATTGTTGGCCAAAAAGCCGTGCAGTCGCTTTTCATCAGCATCGTGGCCGGGCAACATTGCCCTGTACTGGTCGAGCAGCCATTGGATTTCCTGCGGTTCAGCGGTCTTATCTACTGACTGCTGGTTCACTTGGCTATCCACAAGTACAAGGTCGATTGAGTTGAATTTCGACTCCAATATTTTCACCATTTCAAAGGCAATCGGAGCACCCATGGAGTAAGCCAGCAGCACAAAGTCGTCCTGCTGCTGGTGCTGGATGATTTGTTGGCTCAGCTCCTGCGCCGCCGTTTCCACAGAGGAGTAGAGAGGCTCACCTTGCTCCAAACCGCTGTATTGCAGGCCATAACAATTGTACTCCCCGTTTAGCATATCCGCTAGTTGTTTATATAAAATAGAATTACCCAATATAGGAGGAATTAAATATATATTGTTCGCGCTAGTCGTATCCCTGTTCAGCCTAATAATTCGGGAGCTTTCGGCTTTTTGCTGTAGCAATGCTTCGATGGTCGGACGGTTGTAGATATCCTGAATTCGGATGCCCAATTCCGGCTCACGGCTATTGATAGCCTGCAGCAGCCGTAGCGCTTTCAGACTGTGTCCTCCCAACTCAAAGAAGTTATCCGTTATCCCAATATTCTCCTGACCAAGGATACTTTGCCAGATGGCAGCCATTTTCTCTTCCGCTACATTTCGGGCCGGCACATGTACTATGGTCGGCTGGGCTGAATGGTGGTGATACGCCGGCAATTTAGACCGGTCGGTTTTACCATTGGGTGTCAGTGGCAGCTCGGGCAGTTGTACGAAGTAGCCCGGCACCATGTAGGCGGGCAGCCTGCCAGCCAGCCAGCTGCGCACATCAGCCACCGCAACCGGCTGGCCGCTCACGATATAGGCCACCAAGTCTTTCTCGCCGCTGGCATTTGGCGTGGCTACGGCCACACAGGCAACAATGGCCGGATAGCTATTCAGAGCACTTTCGATTTCGCCCAGTTCGATGCGATAGCCGCGCACCTTTACTTGGTAATCCTTGCGGCCCACATACTCGATAGTACCATCAGGTAGCCAGCGGCCCAGGTCACCGGTGCGGTACAGTTTTTCACCTTTTATGAAGGGATTCTCCACAAAATTTTCAGCCGTTAATTCCTCCTTATTCAGGTATCCTCTTGCCAGGCCGGCCCCTCCGATACAGATTTCACCGATTATGCCCAACGGCATCAACTCCCCGCTGGCCGACAACACGTACACCTGGGTATTGGCAATGGGCTTACCGATGGTGATAAGGCCAGTTTGGGGAGTTATTTGCTGAATCAGGGACCAAACTGTGGTTTCAGTGGGACCATACATATTCCACAGCTCACCACAGCGCTTCAACAATTCCGAACTCAGCTCTTTGCTCAGGGCCTCGCCCCCACACAAAGCCTTGAGCTGCGCACTGCCGGCCCAGCCGCTGCTGATCAGCATATTCCACAGACTCGGGGTAGCCTGCACGATGGTAGGGTGCTGCTGGTTGATTATGGCCTGTAAACGATATGGATCATGCTGCGCCTCCTGCTCAACCAGCAGTACGGCCGCGCCATTTACCAACGGCAGGAAAATCTCTGTTACCGCTATGTCAAACGAAATTGTCGTTACGGCCATCACAATATCGTCCTCCGTAATGCCGGGGGCCAGCTTCATGCTGTGCAGGAAGTTGCACACCGAGGAATGCTGCAACATGCATCCTTTGGGGTTTCCGGTGGAGCCGGAGGTATAGATGACGTAGGCCAGATCGGTGGCGTGGTTCACCAGCACGGGGTTCTGCTCGCTGTACTGCCCGGCCTGCTCATCAAAAACGGTCAACGCCGCCTCATCCAG
>NZ_QYCN01000055.1 GCF_003583925.1 Hymenobacter rubripertinctus
AAGAGGCCTTAGCCTGGCAAGCCAGGCGCAACGTCGCCGCCACCAAAGTCAATTGGTCCTTCACCACCGAAAAGGCCCGCGTTAAGTTGAAAAATAGATACGCTCAATTGACCAAAGTAGCTGACGAAATTAAACTGTCAGAACACTAGCTCCCTGCGTCCCGAATTGTCACTTCAGCTCACACTAGCGGTGGAGGTGGAGGGAGGCGGTGCATCAATAGAGGAAGTAACCGTCCCGCTGGAGCTATATGGTCCCGGCGACGTGGTGGGCCTGACCCCGGCAGCCGTACTGCGCACCACGCCCCAGGCCGACGCGCAGAACTTCTCTCCACTGCATCTTTCCAGCATCGAGTTCCGGGAGGAGGACCTGCCCTGGCGCTACTCGCCCGAGGCCGTTACGACCACCGACCAAGTGCGGCCTTGGTGCTTTCTACTGGTACTGGAGGAAGACGAGTTCAACATCCTGCCTCAGAATGCGGCTCCGCTGCCCAGCATCACAATCAAAACCGGGGTGCCACTGCCCGATTTCAGCCAGCTGCCTTTGCTGGCGCACGTCCAGGTAAACCGGGTGCTGGATACTTCGTCGGCCACGAGCGTAGAGGAGTTTCTGGCCGGCCCGCTGCAGCAGAACCCCGCCCTGGCCTTCTCGCGCCTCTTTAGTCCGCGCCGTCTCAAAGAAAACACCCGCTACGTAGCCTTTTTGCTGCCCACCTACGAGGCCGGCCGGCGGGCAGGGCTGGGACAGCCGATTCAACCAGATCCGAATCAGCCAATTACGGCTACTACAGCCGCGTGGTCAGCCTCCCCCTCAAATGGGAGTATTACTGCCCCCCGGGATTTTCCGGTGTATCACCAGTGGTCATTCCAGACGGGCACTGACAGCGACTTCGAGTCGCTGGCCCGCCGCCTGACCCCCGCTAATACAACTCTGACGGGCGTTAATCAGCTCAGCCTCACGACACCGTTGGGGGCTGGCAGCGAAGCCCCGGCGACCTATACCCTGGACCTGCCCGGTGTGCTGGAGCCCCTGGGTACGACCACGCCGAACCTGCCCGGGCCCGTGGCCAACAGTATGTACCAGGCGCTGGCCCCCGGCTTCGTGCCGGGGCTGGTGGGCAGCGGGGGCCGGCCGGTGGTGGCCCCGCCGCTCTACGGCCGAGCCTACCTGCCGGCGGCCGCCCTGCCCGACCCGGCCGGTGGCAACGTCCTGGCCGCCTGGCCGGAGCAGGCCAACCTGGACCCGCGCTACCGGGTGGTGGCCGCCCTGGGCAGCCAACTCGTGCAGGAGCAGCAGCAGGAATACGTGCAACGGGCCTGGGACCAGGTGCAGGACGTGCTGGTAGCCAACCTGAACCTGCGGGGGCTGCAATTCGGCCTCGAAACGTCCGCCGCGCTACGGCGCCAGCATTTACCCACGGTCACGGCCAGTGCTGCAACCAACCTGGGCAGTGCAGAAGATACTGCCTTGCGCAGCAACTCCTTGGGGACCGATGCCGCTGATGCCACCACGCTGCCGGGCGGGCTGGCCAACTACGGCCTCCAGCTGACGGCGCTGGCCCAGCCTCGGGTCCGCCTGGGGGCTACAGGCCTGAGCGCCCGCGAAACCATCCGCCGCAGCAACGTGCCACTGGGCGCGTTCAGCCCCACGTTTCGCCGGCTGTTACGTCCCTTCGGCCCCTATCAGGTAAACCTGGCGGGCCGGCCCCTGCGACCCACGCAGCAGCCGGCGCCCGAAACGGAGCAAAGTCCGCTGGGCCCCGGCACGAGCCTGCGCCAGCGCGACGAGCTGCTGAGCCAGCTGCAGTCGGGCCAGGTGCGGGCCAGCGCCCCCAAAGATCAGCTCATCCGTGCTTACCAGTTCGACGACACGGCCCTCAACGGCCTGCTGGCCGACGAGCAGGCCGTGCCCACCGTGTTGCGGGTGCTCGACGAGCAGGGCTACCGGGAGGTAACCGACGCACAATTGTTAACGGAATTTGGCGCGGCCTTCTCCGACCTGCGTACCCGGACCCGGTTCCGCACCATCGACCCGGTTCAGCCCCGGCTGGACCTGAGCGCGCTCAAAGCGGGCATAGTGGCCGGCACCGACCCCGAACGGGTGCTCACTTCCCGGGCTCAGCAGGCACTCACGACCGTTTCCAAGTTCATCACCGGGGACTTCGAATCGGCCGACTTCGCGGCGGAAGACTTTCTGGTCGATGAAGTGCTGGAGGGCGTAACCATTGCCCAACCTCAACCTCTGCCGTTATCAGCTCCCCAGGAGTTATCGCAGGAAACCAGCGGTGACGCAGAGCAGGTGACGGTCAGCAAGCCCAGTGGGGGAGAAGAGTCAGCACTGCTCACCTCCCTAACCGGAACGGTTAGCCCCCTTAATGCTACCACATTCGGGCCACCCATCAAGTCGGTGCAGGTAGCGCCCGTTTTCCAGGATGCCTTGGGCGAACAGCTGCGCCGCCGCCATCCCGAACTGCTGCTGCCTGGCCTGGCCGACTTTCCGGCCGATACGGTGGCGCTCATGCAAATCAACCGCGCGTTCATCGAAGCTTACCTGCTCGGGGCCAACCACGCGCTGGGTTCCGAACTACTGTGGCGCGGCTTCCCCGTGGACCTGCGCGCCAGCTACTTCCGGCAATTCTGGGACGTGAGCGACTACCTGAACACGCTGCCCGTGGCGGAGGCCACGCCGGCGGCCCTGGCCCAGCGCGAGGAACGCCTGCGCGACGTGGCCCCGCTACTGAGCTGGAACGGGCGCATGCTGGGGGCCAACCCCGGGGCGGGACCCGGAGCCCAGGTGGTTATGGTGGCCCGGGCCGAATTGCTGCAGCGCTTTCCCAATACCGTCATCTGCGCCCAACCCGCCCGACTGATACCCGGCTCGACGACCGGCGAAATGGAGCCCGATCAGGACGCAACCAGGACCCGCTACCCGGTCTACCGCCTGCCCATCGGCCAGGACCTAGTGGCCCTGGCCTTCGACCTGACCCCAGCCGAGGCTCTGGGCGACGATCCGGCCCAACCCGAGGGCTATTTCTTCACGTTTCTGGAGCGTCCGGGCGAGCCCCAGTTCGGGTTGGATGATTCGGGCCCTAACGATACCAGTGCCATCCTCTCGTCCTGGAATAACCTTTCCTGGACTTACCTGGGCGTCGCGCCGGGGAGCAACCTGACGATTTCCACCACGGGCAAGCCCACCGTCAGTACTGGTTCCGTGCAACAGGTCACCAACAGTGCGCACTTGGCCTACGCTCTGTTTCAGCAGCCCGTCATGGTGGCCATTGCGGCCCGCCAACTCCTGGGCTGATCGCCCGGCAACTGATTGCCTACCCTGTTTTTCTGATTTTATCCGTTTGCCTTATCCTCTTCATGCAAGACCTAACTGCCCTTTCCACCACCTATCCCGTGCTGCTGTTTCCCGTGCGGGTGCAGACGAAGTTTCTGCCGACCGGTGCCGGGGGGCACGAGTTACGGGTCCGCTTTTATCCCGACCAAATCAGCCTCGACGCCCACCAGCCCGCCCTTAGCACGCAGGAGGAGCAGGCCGGATGGCGGTACTGGCGGCAGGAAGACGAGGCCTGGCAAGCAGGCGATACGCTGATCGGCCGCACGGAGCTCCACTCGCTCGGCTCTTGGCGGCGGCTGGTAGCGGCCTACGGTGCGCAGCGGGCAACGTGGATCGTCGAGCAAACGACGCCCACCAACCTGGCGGCGCTAACGAGTGCCCTCACGGCGGCGAGTGGAGGGGTACCGGACCCTACCTTTGCCGACCTACCCACTAACAGCATAGGTGCCGAGTCCGGGCCGGTAGCCCGGGCGCTGCCGGATTATTTTACCGTCACGCTCTATCAGCAGTACGACCAGGCCGCAGACCTGCCGGCCGATCCCCTGCTGCAGGCCCACCTGCTCGACCACCTGGCCGCCCCGTATTCGCGCGCCACTTTCCCGGAATCCACCACCGAATTCCTGCAGCCCGTCCAAACGGTGCGGGCCGCCGACATCCCCGCCGTGCTGCCCGTCGGTTTCCGCTTGCAGGAAGCCGGCAACACGGCCGTAGCCGATGCCAAAACCGGCCTCGACGACCGCATGGCCTGGATGGTGGACTACGACGAAGCGGTGCAGCTGGGACTGGCCGTCACCATTCTCCTGACCGAGAGCCAGCACGCCCGCGGATTCGAGCGGCTGGTAGTGCTGGGCGTGCGTACCGCGGGCAGCGCCACCGACCAGGCCCGCCTGATCGATGGGCTGCTGCAGGCCCACCAGCATACCGACGGCCTGGCCCTCGTGTCCCAGGGCACGCCCACTAATAACACCGACCGGCAGGCCTCGGGCTACGGCTCCACCGAGCAGTTCGACGCCGAGGCCACCTTTCCGCTTCTGACCCAGGCAATGGGCGCGGCAGCGGCGGCCACCACTGAGCGGCCCGACGGTCAGCGCCTGCGCGACGCGTTGGGCCTGGCCCCCGGTACGTTCGGAGCCGTAGCCGGGGCGCTGATGACGGACGGACGCGAGGCCATTGCCCTGAACAACGTGCTGTGGCCGGCGACGTACGGCTATTTCCTGGAGGAAATGATGCGCCCCGTGTTTTCGACGGCGGCCGTAGACTGGACCCGCAGCTTCTTCGCCCCCCACGTGCTGGGCCGCGGCCCGCTGCCCGCGTTTCGGGTGGGCAATACGCCCTACGGGGTACTGCCAACGACGCGTTTTTCAACCTGGACGCCGGCCACCTCCCTGGGCCCCTATGGTCAGCAGCTGGCCCGAACGCTGCGCCGGTTGGATTTTACCTGGACCGAGCGGCTCAACAAGACCGGCCGGTACCCGCAGAGCGGCCCGGCCGGCGTCCCGCTGCCCGCCGCGCCCGACGACTACCGCAACCTGCTCACCGTGCTGGGGACCGAGGCTACCTCGGGCGAATTCTACCAGCGCTATATGCTGGGCCCTAACCTGACGGACACGCTCAACGCCTTGGCCACGGCCCGCAACCGCTCCATCTGGCCCGCCGTGGCCGCCGCCGAAGGGGGCGCCTTGCCCCGCCGCACCCAGGGCCGCTTCGACGTGGCCGGCTCTGCGGCCAACCCGTTGTACCAGGAATTTCTGGGCCGCTTCGATGCCGACAATGCCTTGGGACTGGCGGGGGCCGGGCAGCCCCGCATTTTCGAGCAGGCATTTCAGAAGGGCTACGCCAAGCTGGCACAAACGTACGCCGATGAGCCGGCGGCTGCCCGGGGGCAGGGCGTGCTGGTGGATGCGTTCCCGTTCTCGGAAACCGAGCCGTTGCACCCTCTCCTCGGCACGCAGCTCAACTTCATCCAGTGGCTGGCCGCGCCCACTACCAGCTTTGACGATATCCGGCGGCAGAATTTCGCGGCCCTCTACCCGGACGGGCTTCCCGCGGAGTTCGTGGTGCCCAACTCGCTGCTCTACCACCTGCTGCGGCAGGCCGCGCTGCAGCAGTACTGGGACGCGGCGGCCCGGACGATGAACCTGAGCGCTGCGCAGCGGACCGAGCCCGAACTATTCAACGTGCTGCGCGCCGATACACCGCGCTGGCAGCTGCTCTACGACCGCCCGGCCCTGACCAACGGGCAGCCGCTGCACGCCTACCTGCGGGCAGGGGGCGGCCCCCAGGGCGGGGCCCTGGGCACCTACTTCCAGCAACTCGGCCAATTGGCCGCGCTGCCCACGGCCCGGCTGGAACGGCTGCTGACCGAGCACCTGGACCTGGGTAACTACCGCCTCGACGCCTGGCAGGTCGGCCAGGTCGGCCACCGGCTGCAGGAGCTGCGGCAAGCCAATCCGACGGGCCTGTTCTGCGGGGCTTTCGGCTGGCTGGAAAACGTGCGGGCCGTCGACCGCTCGGTGCCGGGCCCCGACGGGGTGCGGGAAGACCCCGACAGCCTGGGCTACATCCACGCGCCGGCGCCCAACCAGGCCGTCACCGCCGCCATCCTGCGCCAGGGCTACAAGTCCCGGCAGTTCACGGCGGATGCGGCCGACCCGGACGGCAACCGGCTGGCGGTGAACCTGTCCTCAGCCCGGGTGCGGGCGGCCCTCGCCATCGTGGAAGGCATCCGGGGTGGAGCGTCGCTGAGCGCCCTGCTGGGGCAGCACTTTGAGCAGGGGCTCACGCAAACCGCGGGGCAGGCCGGCGGGCAGCCCTACGGGTTTTTCCTGCGCTACTTCCGGCTCCGTTTCCCCTACGCGCTGGCCAAATCGTCCCTCAATAACGCGACGGCAGGCACCCCGCCGGCCCCGGAGCAGGCCGCCCGGCAGGTGGTCGACGGGCTGGTGCTGCTGCGCACGGGCACGGCCCTGGCCTACCCGTACGGCATCAGCCAGCTACCCGCCGATGCCGGCCTGGCGGCGGCCGTGGCCCGGCAAATCGTTGCGCTGCAGGACACGGTGGATGCGCTGGGCGACCTGGCCGTGAGCGAAGGCGTGTTCCAGGCCACCCAGGGTAATGCCGACCGGGCCGGGGCCATGCTGGAAAGCATTGCCAAAGGCAAGTTCCCGGTGGTTCCCGACGTGTTGGAGCCGCCCCGCGCCGGCAAGGCCCTGACCCACCGCTTGCTACTGCAGCTTCCCCCAACCGATTCGCCTTCCCTGGACCAGTGGAGCACCAACCGCACACCCCGGGCCCTGGCCGAGCCCGGTCTGAACCGGTGGCTGGCCACCTTCTTCGGCGACCCGTCCCGGATCCTGCTCGAATACCGGTTTACGCCTTCCCCGACAACCGACGCAGGCGCGGCGGAGTTGGGCTCCGACGGCAGCCTGTCAGAGCAACCCGGTGCCGAACCCGTCCAGGAAGGCCCGCTCACCGAAGCACCTGACCAGATAGATTCCGTGAACCTGGCCAGCTTACAGCTCCAACCGCTGGACTTGCTGTTCCTGCTCGACGGCACCGCGTTGCGCAGCGGGTCCGCCCTGGATGCCCTGCTGGCCGAGGCCGCCCGGGAGCAGCAGGCCGCCTCAACGCCCGAAGTAACCGGTTCTGTCGTGCTGGACTATACCACCGCCGGGGCCCTGGAGCTGCAACGCCTGCTGCCACTGGCCGGCCGGTTGCGCCAGCTGCTGGGCGGCAGCCGCACGGCCCGGCCCGAAGATTTCAGCCTGCCCGGCCTGGCTGATACATCCAACGGCCCCAGCATCGACGAACCGGAAGGCCGTGATCGACTTGTCGCTGTGGCGACTCTACTGCAGACGCTGGCCACCGACTTACGTCAGGCCGTGAACTCACCGCTACTGACTATAGCCTCGCGCCAAGCGTTGCGCAGACTTCTTTCCCGGGCCATTCTGCTGGGTATTCCGGAGGCCGTGACGGCTCTCGGAGCCGAACCCAGCCAGTTAGTGAGCGCCACCATGCAGGTCATAGCCCTGCTCACCGAACGGCTGGCGGCCTACGAGCGGGTCCTCAGTGGCTCCGAAGACCTGAGCCGGCGGCTTCCCGACGCAGCCCGGGAACTACTTGGCCGCGATTTTCAACTGGCGTTGCGGCTTAACTTGGAGCAGGGTACCCAGTACCGCGAGGCAGTGGATCGGGAAGCCGCGTTGCAAGTAGGCACGGAGTCGAATCCGCTGCTGCTGTCGGAATGGCTGCAGGGCGTGGCCCGGGTCCGCGAGTCGCTGGATCACTTAGACAAAGTATTGATGCTGCACGAGTTGCTGCGCGGCGATGAGCCAACCTTCCAGCCCCTCTCGCTGCAGCCGACGCAGTTGTCGGCCGGTCCAATTCCCACGCCCGAATACTGGCTGGGCCTGAATTACCCGGCCGATTATCCTGTCCCGGGAGATGTTATCTCACTGGTGCAGGTGCGCCCCGCGGGCTACACCCCCACGGCCTCTCAGCAGCACGTGCTCTGGCTGGATGAGTGGACCGAAACGCTGCCCGAACCGGACGCGACGACGGCCGTCGCCTTCCACTACGACCAGCCCAATACGGAACCCGCCCAAACCCTGTTGCTGGCCGTAGCTCCGCAGGCCGGCTCGGGGGGCTGGTCATTTGCCGACCTGCTGGGCACGGTCAATGAAACCCTGGACCTGGCCAAGAAGCGGACGGTGGAACCCGATGCGCTGGCCTTCACCCACCTGGCCACGCTGCTGCCGGCGCTGGTCGCGCCCGTGGCCCAGCAGGAAGCCACTTTCAGCCTGGATTTCCGCCAACTCACCAACCAGGCCCAGTACCAACCCAATCCCCTCTTACCCGAGTAAGGCGCGCTATTTCGTTGCGTTACGACTACTACTGATCCGGTCCTGCCGCCCCTTTCGATACTTTCCCTATGGCTATTGCTTCCCCCATTCCGGCCAGTCTGGCCCGTACCGTTATTGCTCACAACCGCCTGGAGCCCCGGCCCCGCAGTGCCGAGTTCAACCGCAGTCTGCGGGCCGAGGTGCGCGACGCGGTCTGGCTGCTGGCCCGGCAGTGGCAACTCGGCGAATTCCGGGCTGAAGACCGGGGCAGCCCGGCCTTCGCCGAACTATCGGCCCGCACGGCCCAACCGAATCGACTCCAGCTCGGCACCCACCCGGCGCAGGCCTACGCGCCGGCAACGCCCTGGGAAGCCCAGCTCCAGGCCGAGCCGCCGCTCGTCGAGACGGGACTACGCCTGCGTATGGGACAGGCCTGGCTGCGCCTGCTGCGTGAGCAGGGACTGGGCCAGTTCGCCGGCGCCTTTCGCACCCGCTATCCTCTGACGGCGGTCCCGATGCCGGCGGAAGGCGCGTACGACATCGCCTTTGCCCAGGCGCAGACCACGGAAGTGCAGGCTATTCTGCGCGCGGCCGGAGCCCAGGCCCTGGATGGGTACGCGTTATTCGAAGCCCTGCGGGCGGACCGCAACGCGGCCGGCACCGTGGTAGCCCAACCGATCAGCGAAACGACCCAGGCCGCGCTGGCGCAGGCGGCCACGAACTACGTGGATACCTATGGCCGGCTGTACTTCGACCGACCAGCTACTTCGGCCTGGTCGGTCCCCGAGCTGGCGTATGACTATGCGCTGGCTGCACCCGATGCGAGTGCGCCCGTCTTGCTGGCGGGCCAGACACCGGGCGGCAACGGCCTGCACTGGCATTCGGTGGACGAAGCCGCCGCGGCGGCCTATCCGGCCCTGAGCAGCGGGACGACGGGCAGTGCGGTTGACGTGCCGACCACCCGGTTTATCCCCACCGAAATCGAGTTTATCGGCTCGCCGGCTTCCCGCTGGTGGGACTTTGAGGACCACCGCGTGGATCTGGGCCAGGTAACGGGCGACTCCTCCGACTTTGGGCGCATGCTGCTCCAGGAGTTTGCCTTCCTCTACCAGAATGACTGGTTCAGCGTGCCCTATACGGTCCCGGTGGGAAGCCTGAGTACCGTGACGGCCGTAGTCATTACCGACGTTTTCGGCCAGTCGTACCGGGTGCATCCGGCCGGGGTCAGCCCGGCCACCGAGCCGGAGGACCCCGGCCGCAAGCTTGACGACGATGCCGGGCGCTGGGGCTTATTCCGGCAGAGCCCGGCTGGGGAGCGGACGGCTTCCGTTCCGCGACTGCTGATTCCCCACGCGGCGCTTACCCCACTCGTGGGCCGGCCCGTGGAGCAGGTCACGCTGCTGCGTGAAGAAGCCACGAACCTGGTCTGGGCCGTCGAGCAAACGATTCCCGATGGCTTCGGCAATGGCATGGATGGGGCCGGGGCCGCCGCCCAAGTAGCCGAGTACCTGCGCACCCGCGCCGCGTCGCCCGCGGTTACCACCGCGGCCTATACCTACCAACTGGCCAACAGTGTGGCCGAGCACTGGATTCCGTTCGTGCCGCGCCCTGATGCGACCGGCTTATCGTACCTGGAGCAGGGGGAGATTCCGCGTCAGGTAGCCGGGCTCTCCCTACGGGCCGCGGACCAGACCATTCAGCCGCGCACGCCCCTGTTGCGCCAGGGGGGGAGTCAGCCCTACCTCATCCACGAGTACCGGGTACCCCCGACCGGGGTGCGGGTCGAAGGCGCTTACCGACGGGCCCGGGGCCTGGACGGCAGCGTGGCCCTGTGGTACGGCTACCAGCGGCTGCCCACCAAACCGATGGGCGGCAGTGGCCTGCAGTTCGATACGTTGCTGCCCGGCAGCACGTCCAGTGCCCCATCTGCTTCTCCCGTTGCAGCCAATACGGTTCAGGTACTGCCCTATGAGCAGAATCAACTCTTCAACCTGGATCGCTACGATCAATATCTAAGCGTCCCGCTACCCGCGCTTCCTACGCTTACGGTCGCCTTCTGGGTAAATGTGGCGGATGAGTCTTTTGCAGGTAATTGGCGTTACTTGCTCGACGCCCGTAATCTGCGGGACAATACCTGGTTCGCGTCCCTGGGCATTGGGTCTGAGTGGACCTGGTACCTGGATGGCATCCCGAATACGGCCCCGCAACTATCGGGGACTTTGTCACTCAATAACTGGCACCATGTGGTCTTGACGACCGGGGCCACCCAGGCAGGCGAACTGCTGCTTAACGCCCGTTACACGCGCAACGAGTATACCAGTCCCGTACGCTACGCCGATTTACGCGTCTACAGCCGCGCATTGCTGGCGAGCGAAATAGCGGATCCGACTGGCAACTGGTCGCCCAACGGTCAGGTTGCGCGGTTGAGTTTGGCCGCCGGTCCCCGGCTCACGCCTTCGACGCTGCAGGCCACGGATACCAGTGGCAATGGTAATCCCGGAGTACTGGAAGGTTTCTGATCTGTCCTTCAACGAGTACTGCTCCGATCGAACTGTCGGCGCGGACCAGTATTCACTGAAGGACAAACGCAGGAGCGGGGATATGACTTCTGTTTAATTTGCCACTAGTTAATCAGCACATAGCATGGCACTCAAGGATTTCGACCAGCTCGTTGATGAAATCAATCAGGCGGTCCATACGGATGGCCCGCAGGGCAAAACGACCGCCGATGGCCTCAACTCGGTCCTGCAAAGCTTGGCGAAGGAGCTAACTGATTTGCCCCAGCAGGTAGCGCCGACGCCGGACAGCACCGGTAGTACGACCTATTCTGTGCTGCCCTACGCCCCCATCATCACCCTGGACTTGGCAGGGGCTGCCTTGCATAGCTTGGCGGTGGCCGGCAACCTGACCTTCACCGAAACGACCAACAAAGCGGCGACCCGCAGTAAGGTTATTCGCCTCGTGGGCGATGGTAACGCCCGCACGCTTACGTTTCCGCCGGCCTGGGTGTTTGTGGGCGCTGCGGCCCCCACTGGATTAGCAGCCGGCATGACGGCCATTCTGACGCTGACCTGCTTTGGCTCGACGGAGGAGGACATCGTGGCCGGTTATGCCGCTCAACTATGATTGGCCATTCGTTTCTCAACGCCGGATTCACCGGTTTGCTGGCGGCCCGGCAGCCGGCCCCGGCCGGCCCTCTTCCGGTGGCGGCCCGGTGGGATTACGATCCCCGCGCCATCAGCCCGGATGGCGGCAGATGGCCTAATATAGGTACCGAGTCGGGGCATGCCTTAGTTGCCAATGGCCGTCCGGTAGTGGAAGAGCAGGGTGGTCCGAACGCCCGGCCCTGCGTGCTTTTCGCCGATGGCAGCTTTTTCGACGGGACTGTGGACCTAGACATCCTCGGCAACGCGCCTCGTACGCACCTGGTGCTGTTCGAGAGCTCCGGCACCACTTACATCGAACTCATGGGCTGGGGGCAACAGGGCTATGCTCATATGTATGACAGCATGATTTATATCAATCTGGTCATTCAGCATTTCTACGGCTATCAGAACTATTCCGAAGCGGCCGTGCGCGTCGGCTCCTGGAATGCCTGGCTGGTGCGAACGACCGAGTCAGTCGGCGGCAGTCAGCGGATGGATCTGTGGCTGAATGACACGCACACCAGCACGGGGGTCCAACTCGACACGTTGCCCAGTGCGCTACGCATCGGTTCCGGGCACTACCAAGATTACGTAAGTGAGCGAAAAATTGCCCGGGTCCTGATTTGGGACCGGGCGTTGAGTGACGATGAAATTAGGCTCATGCAGGAATGGGTTGCCTCAACCTACGGCTTGGATTGCGGTCCGGCAGTAGGCCAGGCAGTTTAGTTTCAAAATGCTGGTAGTCCCGCAGATTGAGGTAAGGGGGATTTACTGCCCTTTTTCCTATTTAAAGCTCCTTAAATCAGTGATACTTTAAACCAAGGTGTAACTGAACAATTGAGCCAAACCCATTCCTCAAGCGACTGCAAAATATACCAGGCGACGATGCATTTATCTGGTCGAGCATTAGCCTAAAAGTAGGCCCAACTAAACGAATCGGTCCTTGCACCACACCACAACTTCGCCTCTTTACAAGAGGCATTAGTTAACTCCTTCGCCCTTGCCTTATCATCTGCAAGTGTACAATTTCCAAATTGCATTCTTGACCTACTGCAAGTATTCCTGTAACCAACTCAGATTTTATCGAACTTATGGAACGTAAAACACAAGAGCAACTCCTCACTGAACTTAACGCGAACATACGGAGTGCAGGCAACGGAAGTAAAACGACAGCTGATGATGTACGACAAATCCTGACCAGTCTAATTGCCGAATTATTTAATCGCACGGAGGAACCCATAAACGATGGCACTTCGGGATCTGCAATCGTTATCGAGCAGGACCTAACAAGCAACTCTGCTTTGACAGTACCTAGTGTTGCAGCGGTAAGAAATGCGTTTGATGCTACTAACTTCGGTGCTGTCTACAATAGCATTGCCGATGCTATCACCAGCGCGTCTGTACGTACCTACTATGACACGGCGCAGCTTGCCATCAACGGCGCAGGAGAGGGTGGTACGGTCAACATTTATTCAACCAAGTACAGTACACCCACAACGCCGGGCGGCGCGTTCGCTGGTCTGAGCTTCCCCGCCCAGACATTGACCATCAATATGTATGGTCTGGCCTTGACGTCACCCGACGCCAATACTGACATTCTGGTTTTTCGTGGTGGTTTCAAGACCATTTTCAATGGTTTCAACTCGACTGTTATAACCAATTCAGCGCTGGCAGGTGACCCGAACGGTATTGGTTGGACGATCTGGGGCCGCGGAAATCCCGGAATGGACTTAACCATTAACAACCTGGATATAATACTTTCAACCATCAACTCGACTGGCTTTGTCCTCAGTTCGGCTGGTACGTACAAATACACTGGCAACATTGACTTGGCACTTTCGCCGGTCTCCTCAACCGTTTCTCGGAATCGTCAAGCCATTTATATTGCCAGCCCCGGTGTACTCGATTTCTTCGGAAAAGGAAATATCACGGCGCGGGGTTTTGCTCCTGAACTGAATGTGAGTAAGAATCCTGCGTTGAATAATTGTATTTTTGACATCAGGGGTGCAACCAATAATATTTATTGGGAAGGCAATATCAATGCTTACGAAGACGTAATTATCAAAATGGTTGCCGGTTCAAAACTGGAATTAACCAATGGCGTTTTGAATGCCAAAGGTCGGGTTGATGGGTATCCCTTATTCAGCAGTAGCACTGGTACGGTTGTACTCAATAACTATTCGATTCTTTGCAACGCCGGGGAGGAAGCCATCCGCGCTGACACAGTTATTTTACGGGGCAACTCGGTGGTCGTGGGCAACATTGTTGCCACCACTATCATCGATGAGCGTCCTGTTGCAACGGGCCACATTACTGGTGGCGTAACATCCATACTGGAATTCATCTTTGAAGCTGAGACTGCTGATGCTTTTGTCCGCACGATGGGAGCCTATCAAGCGGGCGAGTACCAGACCAACTCTCTGCAAAACGTGGCCACGGTAGCGTACACTATCAACAACGCAGCTAGTCCCGCTACATTGCCATTTACCCTAGGTATTGGCGACAAACTGGAAGTACGCATTACGCGGGAAAGCATGACACAAGCCGCAGCCGTTATACTGCAGAACTGATGCGCAGAACCACGTATTTCAGCAACCGTACTAACCCTCTCTTACGAGCGGTGCGCTTTCCATTCACACTCTCCAACAGGGGCGGAGCCATGTTGCCGCCTAACTCCTCTTATACTATCGAGACATGGTTCAAACTCAATGCCTGGACCAATGCTCCCTCTGTGTTCGGGGGTACTCATTCTGAAACGCATCAAAAGCTATTTCTCGGCAGCAGTTTTCAGTTCCATATTACCAATAATGGTACCGACATGGGAGTTCTCGGGTTTGAGAGTTTCAACGGAGGCAGCATTGAGACGCTTGCAATAGTACCCGTACAACAGTGGGTGCATCTGTGTTTGACGTATGATGCTACTAACCTGCAAGGCACTATACACCTCAATAATGCACTAGTTGGTCAAGGCAGTTTCAGCGCTCCGCAACAGCAATTTACGGGCTTAGATCTAGGCCATATTGGTAGCAATCGGTCAGTCAGTAACATGAACGGGCAGATGGACGAAACCAGAATATGGCCTTACGTACGTTCAGCGGAGCAGAATGCTGCAAGCTGGCAGCGTCCCAACTACCTATTGCCTGACCTGCCTCAGGCTGCCGCAGCGTGGGGCTACGAAGACCCAATTCCATCTAATCCGGGCTCGTGGACCGGTTTTACCGATGCGAGTGGGCACGGACAGTTCCTTATGTCCAGCACAAACCAGTATGAGGGGAGCCAACCCGTGAGCACAGTCCCTTTCCAAGCACCCGCAGCCTGGAACCCCACGCGGTTGGGTAGTACCCTAGCTGCATGGTACGCTCCCGACAGCGCCATTTTAAGCCCCGATAATCGGGTTATACAATGGCGCGATAAAACTGGTCAACATGGTGACTCCGAGCTACGAAACGATGTTCAAGCACCGCTGTTACTCAACGGCAGCATTCACTACACGGCCAATCGCTACAGCGGTTTGCACCATACCATCGATATTCCTTCAAGTCAGTTAGCCCTCCCACAACCGTTTTCTATTGTAGTCCGGGCCAGAATTGATGGCAATGAAGCGGCACCTGGAGCAACTGATTACTTATTTGATGGATACAATAATTCGCGTACGCTCATCACTAACAATGGAAGCGGGGCCAACGACGAGCAGTTTTACTTCGGGGTAGAATCGGGTAGTATGTACCCCGTTAACATTTCCCGCTCCACTTGGCAAGGGCAGTGGCATACTTACGCCTTGGTTGTGAATGGCCTGAATTCTACCTCCTACCTGGATGGTAACCTCATTGCCACGAGTGACATTGGCCAATCGGGACTAAATGGGTTACGTTTCGGGGCCAGATTCAGCAACGAGCACGGTTTGAACGGTGAGTTACCCGAAGCCATCATTTGCAATGAGGCCTTAGATGCAGCTCAAATACTTCAGATTCATGCTTATTTGGCATTAAAGTATTCCTGAAATTCAAATCCTCCTTTACCTGTACAATCCCAATCGGGGGCAGTGCGGGAGTGAAAATCGCACTGTGTAGGGTGGAAACAGTTCAGTAAACCTGTACAGGGAGCAAAGTTCAGAAAATGAGAACTTACCGACGATAAGACTGAACTTTACCAGATAAAAATCGGCTACGCCCGTGTCTCGATGCGCTTACTCAGGCTGGGTGCCAGACCATCTTCCAGAAGAAAGTCTCCAGAGCTACCAGGGCCTGGTCCGCTCTCGACAAGCTGCTGACCAGCCTGCGCAAAGGTTATATGCTATACATCTACAAGGTTAACCGGCTGGGCCACCATATCAAGCATTCGCTTGATATGGTGGCCGAATTGGAGTTTAAAGGCGTGGGGTTCGTCTCACTCAACGACACCATCGCTGCCTAGCCGCCGCGTGGGCCTGCGGCCGGGTGGGTGGTGCGGGGCTTATCCGAGCAGACTCAGCGCACGGTGATGGTGGCCGAAACACTCTACAGAGAACAGCAACTGGGCGTCAACGAGATTGCCCAGCGGCTGCGCATCTCCGAAGTCACGTTCAACAAATACCTGTGCCTCCGGGCCTCTTCATTCGCAATCATCGGCAGGCAACAGCAGGTGTACCGAACGATGAAGTTTTTCCCTGCATGTTAGCGCAACTTGCGCAATCGGGGTTCTCGTTACAACGGGGCGAAAAATTACGCTAAGCCTCAGTTGGCTTCGGCATGCCGCCGGTGGGAACACCTAAATGGGCGAGATAGCGGTAAATGGTAGCGCGGCCGACGCCGAGCAACTGGCCGATTTGGGCCACGGTCTTGT
>NZ_QYCN01000056.1 GCF_003583925.1 Hymenobacter rubripertinctus
GCATGGTGCAGGACACGCTACGCCTACGCGGCGAATGGCGGCGTGACACCGTCATGGCCGTGGCCTGCGGGCTCCACAACCTGCGCGTACGTAGCGCCTTGCGTGCTTACGCGCCCGATAAACTCCCCAACCAAGTCGAATAAAGTCTAGTTTCTAGCCCTTTACAAACGAGATTCGGCCGTGCTGTACATGGGGGATGACGAGCTTGCTGAATAAACAGGTTTATTCCCGCCTCACCGCTGCCACAGAATCCGCTGGTCCTCCAGCGGCACGGCGACGCCCTTGTAGGCGGGCACGACGCGGGCCGTGAAATCAGTGGCGGGGCGCGGGGTGGTTACCAGGGCCTGGTAGTGCAGGTAGCCGTCGGCAGTAGGGGCGGCAGCCGGTTGCAGCGGGATGCGCTGGGCGGCGGTGCCGGGGAAGCCCTGGGCGTATAGCTCCACCAGCACCTGGTCGGGGGTGAGGATACCCAGCCGCAGGGGCACGTGAAACTGGTAGCTGTTGGCGACGCTTTCCGTTTGCAGCTCGCCAAATTCCAGCTTATCCCACTCGCTGGCAATTTGTTGGCGCTGCCGCACGATGGCCGCGCCGGCCGCGCCCTGGTTGGCGGCGCGTTGGGCGTAGCGGGTGGCGGCGGGCAGGTAATAGTCCTGTGTGTATTGGCGCACGGTGCGGTTGGCCGAGAACTGCGGCGTGAGCGTGGCCATGCTCCGGCGCATCCGCTCGACCCAGCGGGCGGGAATGCCCTGGGCGTCGCGGGCGTAGAACTCGGGCACTACCTGGGTTTCGAGCAGGGTGTAGAGCGCGTCGGCTTCGGCGGCGTCCTGGGCGGGGTCGTTGGCGTGCTGCTGGCCGTCGCCCAGGGCCCAGCCCACGGCGGGGGTGTAGGCTTCGGCCCACCAGCCGTCGAGCTCCGAGAGGTTGAGGCCGCCATTCACGAGCACCTTCATGCCGCTGGTGCCGCAGGCTTCCCAGGGCCGGCGGGGCGTGTTCAGCCACACATCCACGCCCTGCACCAGGTGCTCGGCCATGAGCATGTCGTAATCACTCAAAAAAACCACGTGCTGATGCAGGTTGTGCTCGGCAATAAACTGCGTCCACTGCTGAATCAGGGCCTTGCCGATTTCGTCGGAGGGCGGGGCCTTGCCGGCCAGCACCAGCTGCACGGGCTGTTCGGGGTTGGTGAGCAGCCGGATGAACCGTTCGGGGTTGTGCAGCAGCAGGTTGGGCCGCTTGTAGGCCACGAAGCGGCGGGCAAAGCCCAGCGTGAGGGTGCGGTCGTCGAATACCTGGCCGGCAACAGCTACGAGTTCGGGCGAGTGGCCCGCTACGAGAAACTGCCGGGCCAGCCGGGCGCGGGTGTAGGCCACCAGCTCCTGCCGGCAACTGGTGCGCAACTCCCACAAAGCGTCGTCGGGCACCTGCCTGATGTTTTCGGCCAGCGTATCGAGGCCGCCGCGCCACCGCTCTTTACCGCAGGCGGTGGTCCAGATGGCGTCGGCGGCCTCCGAATCCCAGCTGGGCATGTGCACGCCGTTGGTGACGTGGCCTATCGGTACCTCGGCGGTGGGCCAGCGCGGAAACAGCCCGCCGAACAGCTGCCGGCTCACCTCGCCGTGCAGCTGGCTCACTCCGTTCACGGCCCCGCAGCCCCGAATGGCCAGCAGGGCCATATTGAACGACTCGGCGGGGTTGCCGGGGTGGCGGCCCAGGGTCAGCAGCGTGTCGAAGGGTATGCCCAGCTCCTGGCGGGCGTAGTCGCCCAGAAACTGCTCCAGCAGCGCCGGGCTGAAGTGGTCGAAGCCCGCCGCCACGGCCGTGTGGGTGGTGAACAGGTTGCCGGGGCGCGTTACGGCCAGCGCCGCCTCAAATGAGAGGCCGGTTTCCTGCATGAACGTGCGCGCCCGCGCCAGTACCACGAAGGCCGCGTGGCCCTCGTTGAGGTGGCACACCTCGGGCGCAATGCCCAGGGCCCGCAGCAGCTGCCAGCCGCCCATCCCAAGCACGATTTCCTGCTGGATGCGCAGCTCCATGCCCCCGCCGTACAGCTCGGCCGTGATGCCGCGGTGCACTGGCAGGTTGGCCGCGTCGTTGCTGTCGAGCAGGTAGAGCATTACGCCGCCCACCCGCACCTGCCAGGTGCGCAGCCACACCGGAAAGCCCGAAAGCGTAATCGGGAGCCGCAGCCATTCGCCGTTGGGCAGCCGCAGCGGGGTAATGGGCAGCTGGCCGGGGTCGTTGTACGGAAACCGGGCCTGCTGAGCCCCCTGGCGGTCAATCTCCTGCCGGAAGTAGCCCTGCTGATACAGCAGGCCCACCGCCACCACGGGCACGCCCAGGTCACTGGCCGATTTCAGCTGGTCGCCGGCCACGTTGCCCAGCCCGCCCACGTAAATCGGCAGTGCCTCGCTCAGCATATATTCCATGCTGAAGTAGGCCACGCAACGCAGGGGCGACTCGGGGTGCTGCTGCTGAAACCATTTGGGCCGGGCTGCCGCCGCTTGCTTGTGCGCCATCAGGGCCGCCATCTGTCCCTGGAAAGCAGGGTCGGCGAGGTGCTGCTTGAGGGCCTCGCGCGAGGCCGTTTGCAACACTATCCAGGGGTTGTGGGTCCGGTCCCACAGCTCGGCATCAAGCTGCTGCCACAGCGCATCAGCCGCGTGGTTCCACGACCATTGCAGGTCCAGGGCCAGCTCCGTCAGGGTATCGAGGCCGGGTAGCTCGGTGGGCAAAAAGCCGGGCTGCTGGCCGAATTTCAGGCTGTCTGGATTCATACTGTCGGAATTTTTGGGGAGGAAGGGCGCTGGCGGCGCGCCTCTCCTGGCTACCGAGGAGGTAGCTCACCGCAAGAGTACGCCCGCCCCAGCCGCGGCCCCCTGACGAACGTCATGGCCCGCGCATGATATTATTCATGGCTGTTGCTGGTTGATTGCCAGTTATTTGTAGCTGGCTACTTCCTGCAACGGCTATTCTCTTACTCCCCTGCGCTTTGTTCAACAGCCCTTTTCTTGCCGAAACTGGTGCTATCGTGCAGTTTGTCGGGCGGTTCTTCCGCGAGGGGTTCCGGCCGCGCTACGAGGTGCGCGAGTTCTTCTACCAGTGCTTCGTGGTGGGCTACCAGTCGTTGCCGATGGTGGGCATCACGGGCTTCATCATGGGCCTGGTGCTTACGCTGCAAA
The DNA here is from genome assembly GCF_003583925.1 of Hymenobacter rubripertinctus. GTDB lineage: Bacteria > Bacteroidota > Bacteroidia > Cytophagales > Hymenobacteraceae > Hymenobacter > Hymenobacter rubripertinctus. The sequence goes on from NZ_QYCN01000056.1 coordinate 3,180, forward strand.
GCCGGCCCACCATGGCCCAGTTCGGGGCCGAATCCTGGATTCCGACGATGGTCGGGCTGACCATTATCCGCGAAATGGGGCCGATTATCACGGCGCTGATTTTTGCGGGCAAAATCGGCTCCAGCATCGGGGCCGAGCTGGGCTCGATGCGGGTAACCGAGCAGATTGACGCCATGGAAGTGTCGGGCACCAATCCGTTTAAATACTTGGTGGTTACGCGGGTGCTGGCTACTACCCTGATGCTGCCGCTGCTCACGGTGCTGGCCGACGCCATCGGGCTCTACGCCTCCTACGTGGGCATCAACACCCAGGGCGTGACGACGCTGGCCCTGTTCACCAACAACATCCTGAGCGGGCTGACTTTCGCCGATGTACTGCCGGCCTTTTTCAAGACTTTTTTCTTCGGCTTCGCGGTGGGCATCGTGGGCTGCTACAAGGGTTACTACGCGGCCAAAGGCACCGCGGGCGTGGGGGCGGCGGCCAACTCGGCCGTTGTGGTGTCGTCGCTGCTGATTTTCATTCTCGACCTGCTGGCCGTGCAGATTACCGGTCTGCTGGGCTTTAACTGACTTTAACTGCCCCGCCCCGTGCTACCCGAAACCACCCTCCAACCCGCTGATTCGCAACCCACGGCCCCTCCCGGCTCCGCCGAGGTGGTGCTTACGCTGGAGCACCTGAGCAAATCGTTCGGCGACAACCACGTGCTGCAGGATTTCTCGCTGGACCTGCACCGGGGCGAGAACGTGGTGGTGCTGGGTAAGTCGGGCTCTGGGAAGTCAGTGCTGGTGAAGTGCATTATCGGCCTGCTGCGGCCCGACGCCGGCCGCATCACGGTGCTGGGGCAGGATATTAGCACCCTCGACCACGAGGCCATGGATAAGCTGCGGGCCAAGCTGGGCTTCCTGTTCCAAAGCAACGCCCTGTACGACTCGATGACGGTGCGCGAGAACCTGCTGTTTCCGCTACGCCGGCAGTGGCTGGCCGACCGCCGGGGCCAGGAAAAGGAGTTGGTGCAGCAGGCCCTGGAAGACGTGGGCCTGGCCGACACCGCCGACAAGATGCCGGCCGAACTGTCGGGCGGCCAACGCAAGCGCATTGCGTTGGCCCGCACCCTAATTCTGCGGCCCGAAATCATCCTCTACGACGAGCCCACCACGGGCCTGGACCCCATCACGGCCCGCGAAATCAGTGCCCTCATCCGGCAGGTGCAGCAGAAATACCAGACGGCCGCCTTCATCATTTCCCACGACATGGACAGCGTGCGCCTCGTGGCCGACCGGGTGGCCATGCTGGCTGATGGCCGCTGTTACGCCCAGGGTACCTATCAGGAGTTGGCCAAGCACGAAGACCCACGGGTTAACCAATTTTTTATTTGATAATAAAATGGTTTGATAAACCGGATTACCCTGAAAAGAACGGTCATGCTGAGCGAAGCGGAGCGGAGTCGAAGCATGACCGTTCTTATATCCTATCTACCTATCCTACCCACCCCTTAACTCCCCTCGCCATGCCCAGCAACTCAACCAGCAATCAAGTGCGCCTCGGCCTGTTCGTGATGGTAGGAGTGGGCTGCCTGCTGGTGGTGCTCTACCTGCTGGGCCGCCAGCAAAACCTGTTTCAATCCAGCCTGCCGGTGCAGGCCGACTTCCGCAACGTGGCCGGCCTGCTCACTGGCAACAACGTGCGGCTGGGGGGCATTACGGCGGGCACCGTTAAGGATATCGTTATTGTCAATGACACCACGGTGCGTGTGACCATGAGCCTGAACCAAGACGTGCAGCGCTTCGTGCGCCGCAACGCGGTGGCCAGCATCGGCACCGACGGGCTGGTAGGCAACACCATCATCAACCTCACTGCCAGCCCCGGCCCGGCTCCGCCCGTGCAGGCTGGCGACCGGCTGCCCACTAAAGAGCAAACCAGCCTCGACGCCATGCTGGCCACGCTCGACGTTTCCAACAAAAACCTGGTGGGCATTACCAGCGGCCTGCGCCAAGTCACGGATAAGCTCAATAACAGCAAAGCTATTTGGCAGCTGCTGAGCGACGAGCAGCTACCGGCCGACGTGAGCCGGAGCGCGCGCAATGCCGCCGCCGCGTCGACCCAGCTCAACGCGGCCGCTACCGATGTGCGCCAGCTTATCAGCGGCGTGCGCCGGGGCCGGGGGCCGCTGGGCTACCTGTTTACCGACGAGGCCTTTGCCGGCCAGCTAACCCACGCTACCCGGCAGCTAGCTGGCACTTCCGATACGCTGGCCGCGACCCTCAACGGCCTGCAACGGCAGTTGCAAGCCGGCGGCGGCCCGGTGCAAACGCTGCTCACCGACACCACGGCGGCCCGGCAGCTGCGCCAGACCCTGGGCAACGTGTCCCAGAGCACCGACAAGCTCAACGAAAGCATGACGGCCCTGCAACACAACTTCCTGTTGCGCGGCTACTTCCGCCGCCAGGCCAAGCAGGAAGCCCGCGCCACGGCCGACTCCTTGAAGCAGCTGGGCCGGGCACGCTAACGCGGCTAACCAGACGGGCCGGGACTGCCAATGGGGAATCTACCAGTGCTCGCGCCTTGGCCGGTTGCCAGCCTCCAGCCAGGGCGCGGGTGGGGTAAGGGCTTCAAAATGATTAGTATCACCGGGTACGGCTAACATTTGTCAAGACAGGCCAGGGAGCGGGGCGTAACCTTTGTAAGGCCCCGCCCGGATGGTCGGGCCGCACTACTTTCTTCCCCTAATTCCTGCTGTTTTATGAAGACGAAAGCAAAAAAATACCTGATGGGCAAACCCAGCGTCGTTTTTCTGGCTGGGGCCGGCGTGGGTGCTATAGCCACCCTATTGCTGACCTCCGGGCTGGGCCGGACCACCCGCCGCCGCCTCAAGCACGCTGCCGGTCACTACGGCCACGAGCTGGGCAAACAGGCCGGCCGCGTCCTCGACAAGCTGGAAGCAACGGTCAGCCAATCGGCCCACCAACTCGAAGCCCTGGCGCGGGGTACGGGCAAAAACGGCGGTCTGCACCTGAAAAGCGAGTGGCCCACCATCAAAAACAAGCTCCAGCAGGAATACACTCACCTCACCGACGAGGACCTGACCTATGTGGCCGGTAAGGACCAGGAGCTGGTCAGCCGCCTGCAAAGCAAGTTGGGCAAGAGCCAGGTTACGATTGTAACCATGCTGAATGCCCTATAGCACGCCAGCCGGATGGCTCACAGAACAGCTTCTAAAACACCCGTTATCCGCCGTGGAAAACGCGCGCCAACAGCCGCAACCGCACGGGGCCTGACTCCGGGTAGCTACCAGTTTTACTTCCGCCAGTCTTTATGAACGTTACCATCTTCAGCACCTTAGCCTTCGAGCGGCCCTTCCTGGAACAGGCCAACGCCGGCCGCCACGAGCTGCGGTTTCTCGAAACTAGCCTCAACGATGCAACCGTGGCGCTGGCGCGGGGCTCCGAAGCCGTTTGCGTATTTTCCCCCGATAACCTCTCGGCCCCGGTACTGGAGCAGTTGCACGGATGCGGGGTACGCTCCGTGGCGGTGCGCGCCGCCGGCACCGACAACGTGGACCTGCCCGCCGCCCACCGGCTGGGCCTGCGCGTGGCCAACGTGCCCGACTACTCGCCTTACGCCATTGCTGAGCACGCTGTACTGCTGATGCTGGCCCTGTGCCGCCACCTGCGCCAGGCCAATCAGCAGCTGCGGACCAACGACTTCCGCCTGGACGACCTGATGGGCTTCGACCTGCACGGCAAAACCGTGGGCATTGTGGGAGTAGGCCGCATCGGGGAAGTGCTGGCGCGTATTCTGCACGGTTTCGGCTGCCGGCTGCTGGGCACCGACATCCAGCCCAATCCCGACCTGACCGCCCAATACGGTCTGCGCTACGTGCCGCTGCCCGAGCTCTGCGCCCAGGCCGACATCGTGTCGCTACACACGCCCCTCAACGCCCAGACTCAGCACCTGCTAAACGACCAGGTGCTGGGCCAGATGAAGCGTGGCGTACTGCTGGTGAACACTGGCCGGGGCGGCGTGCTCGACACCGAAGCCGCCCTGCGCGCCCTCAATTCGGGCCAGCTCGGCTACCTCGGCCTCGACGTGTACGAGCACGAAAAAGGGCTCTTTTTCGGAGACCACAGCACTGATAAAGTGCGCGACCCGCTCTATGCCAAGCTGCTCACCTACCCCAACGTGCTGCTCACCGGCCACCAGGCCTACCTCACCCGCGAGGCCCTCACCAATATTGCCGATGCCGTGGTGGCCAGCCTCGACGCCTGGGGCCAGGGCCAGCCCGCGCCGCATCAGTTGTAATCAAGGCAGTTTCTGCGCGAGCTTATTGTCCAGCCGGCTACTGCTTGGGGTCCCAGGCAGTAGCCGGCTGGCGCACCTTCGTTCCACCGTGCCGATTGGTGCTCGAATTCAACATCCTCAACTAAGTCAACCAAGCGCAGAAGCCATCCTGCCTGTGTGCTACTCCAGTGCGGGCAATATCAGCACGGGGATGGGGCTATGCAGCAGCACCTGCGCCGTGACGCTCCGGTGAAACAGCCGGCCCAGGAAACTGCGGGGGCGGGCCACCAGGGCCACCAAGTCGTATTCGGCCGTGCCGATTATCCGGAGGATGCCCTCGGCCGGGTGCATTGCGGATACGTGGCGGTGCAGAACCGGCTCCGCGACATCAGCAATTAATCCCGTGCGCCGTACCGCTTCGAGGGCCTGGGCGGCATGTTGGTTTACGTGGCAGGGCAATAATACATGCAACACCGTAACGGCGGCGGCCAGCGCGTCGAGCAGGCCGCGCATTGCCCCGGCGTACTGGCCAAGGGTAAAGGCTTCCTTGTCGAGGGCCAGCAGCACGCGGTGGGGTACGGGCAGGGGCACGGGACTTTCGGGCACCATCAGCAGGGGGTGCGGAACCCGGTGCAGCAGGGCGACCGAAAGGGGCATGAGCTGCTTATCGGGGGTATCGCCCGCGTCGGTGCGGCTTAGCACGATGAGCGTGGGCTGGTGCTGCCGGACGGCCTGCGCCACGGCCTCGGCTACCGGACCATGGCCTATTTCGGCCTCGGCGGGGGCGGTCAGTCCGCTTAGCAGGCTGGCAAAGGCCAGGTCGGTAGCCTCGGTGCCCAGGTCGAGCAGCGGGCCGCCGAGCTGCTCGGGGTCTGGCAGCGCGTCGCGGGATACGTGCAGCAGCACCAACTGCGCGCCAATGGCTGCGGCCAGGCGGTCGGCATAAGCCAGGGCCTGGTTGGCCGGTTGAGCAAAATCGGTGAGCACGAGGAGCGAGGAGGCCATGAGCCGGGTGGAAAAGGGGAGGACAGAGAAGCAAATAAACCAGTCTTCTGCCCCGCGAAACCTGCTAAAAATCTGCCTGACCCATGATGTTCGTCATGCGGACGGCGGTAGCTCCTCACCACCCTGCTTCTCTGCTTGGGGATGCCACTCAGCTACGGACCAGCCCCGACAGCCTTTCACCCTATGCGGATATATCGGTTGGGCATCGCGCGCCACCGCTTTGACAAACGTCATGGAGTAAGGCAATTATCATCATTCGTTTGCCTTTGGGGACGCACTATTTTTAATGTCTCACTGCTGCCAGTCCCTTCTTCCCACGTATTCTTTCTTCTGCTCTTATTCATGCAAGCCTTGAATTCTAACCGCCAACCCGCCGCAGTGGAGCCTGTTACCGACGCCGCCATTACGGCCGCCGTTAAGCAGTTCTTTGTTTCGCAGGAATGCCTGTTGGACCACCGGATTGTCGTGACCACCCAAGCGGGCGTGGTGCGCCTTGCGGGTACTACCGCCAACCTGCTGGCCCAGCCGGTAGCCGAGCAGCAGCAGCGCTAACACGTAAATCGAGGTGAAAATCAGTTGGTTGTGGCGGGCCAGCCAGTTGGGCAGGAAGATGTCGAAGTTGTCGCGGCGGGAGTGGGAGTAGCGGCGGGCCAGCAGCGTGAGGGGGCAATGGCGGCGGAAAAGCAGCAGTACCCCGCCTTCGGCTACCACCAGGGCGCAGGCCACCCACGTGCGCCAGGTTATCTGGTCGGTAATGCCGCAGTAGAGCACGTAGCCGATGACGGCCACGAAGAATCCCCATACCATCGTATGGATAACCTTGATAATCAATAGCTTCGTGTCGGGTTTCATCGAATGCCGCTTGCTTCAGGACGGGGCATCACGTTTCTCAAAAGCCGTTTTTCAGGTAGTAACAGCCCGGCTTTCTTCCTTTTTATAGAATCGGCGAACGGGGGACAACAGGGCGACGAAGAGAATGGCGAGGGCCCACACCATGTACACGGTGTGCAGCCAGCTCACGGCGTTGAGAAAAACCATTTCCAGCTGTATCCACAGAATCAGGGCAAACGCCACGTAGATGCTGCCCGTCCATGCCCAGTGCATATCGCCAAAGACATTAAGGCGTTCGGCCAGCTGACTTTGCGGTTTCTTTCGCAGGGCGACTACCAGCAGGCAAGGTGCCACGCCCAGCACGGTAAAGAGTACGATGCCGGGCACGAGAAAATCAGCAAAAGGCGACCCACCCAGCATGGCCACCGGCATGCCCAGCAGCCGGCCGGAGGGAGCAAGGGCCAGGAGCCTCCCACCGCCCAGGGCTCCCAGTCCGAGCAGGCCCAGGAGCCATAGTAGCGTAGGGCGCGGCGAGAAAAGAGTCATGGGAATACGGCCGGCTTACGGCAGCTTCTTGCTAAGGGCTACTACAAAAATACCCTCGCCCCGGCTGCGGGGCCCTGACGAACATCATGGCCCGCGCATGACATTGGGCATTCCGCCGGCCGGCCCCGCGCCGGTACTTTGCCCTGCACCGGCCGTACCGCCGCCGACTGCCGACCGGCCTTCTCAGCCAGTCGCGCCGCCCGGTTTTGCCTTCCCCCAACTTTTAGCACCGCACCATGAAAAACGCAGCACTCACGCTCTTCTTCCGGGAACTGGCTAACGACAAAGTGGCCCTGGTGGGCGGCAAAAACGCCTCTCTGGGGGAAATGTTCAACAAGCTCCGCGACCAGGGCATCAGCGTGCCCGACGGGTTTGCCACCACGGCCGCCGCCTACTGGCTGTTTCTGGATGAGAACGGCCTGCGCACGCCGCTCACCGAACTGCTGGCAACTTTGGACACGAAGAATTTCACCAACCTGCCCGACGTGGGGGCCCGGGCCCGCTCGCTGGTGCGTAGGGCCACCCTGCCCGCCACCGTGGTTACGGCCATCCGGGAGTCGTACCGCGAGCTGACGGCCGAATATCGCGACCGGACGGAAGTGGCGGTGCGCAGCAGCGCCACGGCCGAGGACCTGCCCACCGCCAGCTTCGCCGGCCAGCACGACTCGTTTCTGAACGTACGGGGCGAGCAGGCGGTGCTCGAAGCCTGCCAGCGCTGCTACGAGTCGCTGTTCAACGACCGGGCTATCAAGTACCGCGTGGTCAATGAGTTCGACCACATGCAGGTGGCCCTGTCGGTGGGCGTGCAGACGATGGTGCACTCGGATTTGGCCGCCGCCGGCGTAGCTTTTACCATCGAGCCCGAGACGGGGCATGACCAGTTCGTGTACTTGACCGGCAGCTGGGGGCTGGGCGAAAACGTGGTGCAGGGGGCGGTGAACCCCGACGAGTTTTACCTCTTCAAGCCCTCATTGCGCGATGGCCATCAGGCGCTGGTGACCAAGAAGCTGGGCGACAAGGCCAAAACCATGCGCTACGCCGCCCCCACGGCCGGGGCCTCCTCCGACCATCCGGTAAACAACATCATCAACACCGACACGCCGGCCGCGCAGCGTGAACTGTTCGTGCTCACCGATGCCGAGGCCGAGCAGCTGGGCCGTTGGTGCCTCGTGATTGAGGAGCACTACGGCATGCCCATGGACATTGAGTGGGCCAAGGACGGGCTCAACAACGAGCTCTACATTGTGCAGGCCCGCCCCGAAACCATTCACCACGGCCACCAGGACCTGCGCCTGCACGAGTACCACCTCACCGAAACCGGCCCGGTGCTGGCCACCGGCAAGGCCGTGGGCAGCCAGATTGTGTCGGGCGTGGCCCGCATCATCGATTCGCCGGCCGACGGGCACCGCCTGCAACCGGGCGAAATCCTGGTCACCGATATCACCAGCCCCGACTGGAACGCCGTGCTCCAGAACGCGGCCGTCATAGTTACCAACAAGGGCGGGCGCACCAGCCACGCGGCCATTGTGGCCCGCGAGCTGGGGCTGTCGGCCGTAGTGGGCACGCTCGATGCTACGGCCAGAATCAAGGACGGGCAGGTGATTACCGTGTCCTGCGCCGAGGGCGACGCCGGGCAGGTGTTCGACGGCCAGCTGGCCTGGACCGAAACCGACCTGGACCTGGCCCAGGTGGTCCGGCCCGAAACCAAGGCCCTGCTCATCCTCGCCGACCCCGGCCGGGCCTTGCAGCTGGCCCGCTACCCCAGCCAGGGCGTGGGGCTGATGCGCATGGAGTTCGTTATCAACAACACTATTCGCGTGCATCCGATGGCGCTGGTGGAGTTTGATAAGTTGACTGACGAGCACGCCCGCGCCGAGATTGAGCAGCTCACCGCCCACTACCCCAGCAAGCCCGATTATTTCGTCGAGAAGCTCGCCCAGGCGATTGGCTTCGTGGCGGCGGCGTTTTATCCGCGCGAAGTCATTGTGCGGCTCAGCGACTTCAAAACCAACGAGTACGCCAACCTGGTGGGCGGGCGGCAGTTTGAGCCCCACGAGGAAAACCCGATGCTGGGCTTCCGCGGAGCCTCGCGCTACTACAGCCCCCAGTACCGCGAGGGGTTCCGGCTGGAGTGCGCCGCCCTGCGCCGCGTGCGCCGCGACATGGGCCTGACCAACGTGAAAGTGATGGTACCCTTCTGCCGTACCGTGGCCGAGGGCCAGCAAGTAGTGGCCCTGATGGAGGAATTTGGTCTCAAGCAGGGCGAGGAAGGGCTGGAAATCTACGTGATGGCCGAAATTCCGAGCAACGTCATCCTGGCCCGCGAATTCGCCGAGGTGTTCGACGGCTTCTCCATCGGCTCCAACGACCTTACCCAGCTCACGCTCGGCATCGACCGCGACTCGGCCATCATCAGCCAGTTGTTCGATGAGCGCAACGAGGCCGTAACCCAGCTGCTAACGCAGGTTATCGGCACGGCCAAGCACTGCGAGCGGCCCATCGGCCTCTGCGGCCAGGCCCCGAGCGACTACCCCGAATTCGCCCGCTTCCTGGTCGAGCAGGGTATCAACAGCATCTCCTTCACCCCCGACGCGCTGCTGCAAGGCATGGCCAATATGGTGGCGGCGGAAGCGGCCGTGCATGGTAAGCCGGCCGCCTCCACTCCGCAGAAGGCGCTTGTGTAGGCCCGTCCCCTTACCCGTGCGCAACGGCCCATGAGGTCTTGCTACTCGTTTTTTAGCGCTCTATCTCCCTTATAAATGGACGCTTCCCAACCAGCCATCACCATGCCCAGCATCGGCTCCCCGGCCCCCGATTTTGAGGCGCTATCCACGACCGGGCGCATTAAGTTTTCCGACTTTGCGCCCGGCAAGTGGGTGGTTTTCTTCTCGCATCCGGCCGATTTCACGCCCGTGTGCACGACCGAAATGAGCGGTTTTGCCGCGCGCCAGTCGGAATTCACCGCCCTCAATGCCGCGCTGCTGGGCCTGAGCATCGACAGCATTCACGCCCACATTGCCTGGGTGAACAACGTGCGCGAAAAAAGCGGCGTGTACTTCCGCTTTCCCATCATTGCGGATATTGACATGAAAGTGGCCCGCCTCTACGGCATGTTGCAGCCGGGGGCCAGCGAAACCGCCGCCGTGCGGGCCGTCTTCTTCATCGACCCCGCCCACATCGTCCGCCTGATTATGTACTACCCCATGAGCGTGGGGCGCAACATGGATGAGATTCTGCGGGTGCTCCAGGCCATGCAGTTCAGCGATGCGCACAAGGTGTCGTTGCCGCTGGACTGGCAGCCCGGTGAGAAAGTTATTCTGCCCGCGCCCCAAACCCTGGACCAGCTCGATGCCCGGCTGGCCGATGACTCGGTGGAGAAGATGGACTTCTACCTGGCCACAAAACAGCTGTAAGCACGGTATTTTCCTGCTCCCGACCAGCTCCAGCCTCCTGTTTTCAGCGCCGCCCGGAACTTGACGAACATCAGCATTCCGGCCGTTGAAAATCAGCGTAGCGGGGCGGGCTGGACACCACCTTTGCTGAATCAAACGCCCGGTGCCGAAGTTGGCCTGTGGCTTTATTAATCACTTTTTTAGTCCCTTTACGATGACGTACGAAAAGCCCAAAAACACCACCGGCAAAGTATTGCTCACTTCCCTGGCCGGTGCCGGCGTGGGGGCAGTTGTTGGCATCCTGCTGTATTCCAAGAGCAGCATGGAGCGCCGCCGCCAGTTCCGCCATTACCGCACCAACCAGCGGCTGCGGCTGCAAGGCGACTGGAGTCAGCTCAAAACCAAGCTGCAACAAGCCTACACCCACCTCACCGACGAAGACCTGACCTACGTGGAAGGCAAGGGCCACGAGCTGGTGAGCCGGCTGCAGGCCAAGCTGGGCAAGCGCAAGCGCAAGCGCAAAATCGTGAAGATGCTGAACGCCCTGTAGGCCCCTGGCAGACGCCGACACATAACGAGCCCGCCACTGGCTTGCTGCACCGGACCCACTTGGACCTGCGGCAAACTGGTGGCGGGCTTTTAGTATATGAGGCACTGACGTATCAATTCTGTTGCTGCCGGCTGAGCCGATGGCCTAACCTCAACCCCCGTGCCGACCATTCCTGTGCCTGCAAACCATGACAACCCCACCAGCTTCCGGAGTAAAGCGGGCCTGTCAGACCAACCGCTCCCGCCGGCCCACGGCTCATTCCCACCCGGCCAACGGGCTGAGCGACGCTTCCTGGCTGGCCCGAGCACCCGGCGGCGGGAGTTGCGCTTTGTGTGGACGGTGGTGCGCGAGTTTCTGCGCGGTTTTCGGGTGCTGCACTTTGTGGGGCCGTGCGTGTCGGTGTTCGGTTCGGCACGGGTCACCGAAGACTCGCCGTTTTATGCCCTGGCCCGGCAGCTGGGGGCGGGCCTGAGTCGGCAGGGCTTCACGGTGCTCACCGGCGGCGGGCCAGGAATTATGGAGGCCGCCAACCGCGGGGCCCGCGACGCCGGCGGACCTTCCGTGGGCTGCAACATCGTGTTACCCAAGGAGCAGCAGCCCAACCCTTACCTGGACTATTGGCTGGCCTGCCGACACTTTTTCGTGCGCAAGGTACTGCTGGTCAAATACTCCTACGCCTTCGTTATCATGCCCGGCGGCATCGGCACGCTCGACGAGCTGTTCGAAGCCCTCACGCTCATCCAGACCCGGAAAATCATGGACTTCCCAGTCGTTGTGGTCGGCCGCGCCTATTGGCAGCCGTTGCGCGAGCTGCTCACCCGACTCGAAGCCCAGGGCATGGTCGCGCCGGCCGATTTGCGGCTGCTCACCTACACCGATTCGGTGGAGGAGGCCCTGGCCCACATCGAGCAGCATGCTGTGGTCAGGTATGAGTTGGCGGCCCAGCGGCGGCCCCGGCGCTGGTGGTGGCTGGGCGAGTAAGGTCTTTGCCGTGAAGCTATTCGGGGCAATAAAAACGGTCATGCTGAGCGAAGCCGAAGCATCTCTACCGCAATAGTAAATCAATTACTTGCACGGTAGAGATGCTTCAGCAAGCTCAGCATGACCGTTTTTTCAGCATGACCGGCTGACGAATTGCTGAACAGCCGCCCTAAATACTCTCAAACAGCAATTTACTGTCCAGATAATCGGGCACCTCCACGTTAGGCCAGCCCATATCTTGGCGCAGGGTTTTCGCCAGGGCCTCGGCGGGCGCAGGCTCGCCGTGCACGATGAACGTGCGCTTGGGCGGGGCCTGAAACTGGCCGAGCCAGCGCAGCAGCTCCGAGCGGTCGGCATGGGCCGAGAAGCCGTCAAGTTGTTTCACCTGGCAGCGCACGGGTACCATTTCGCCAATAGGGCTACCGCACCAAATAGGGTGATTTTGGCTGGGATGGTACCTTCGTCAGATGAACTTGCACCACCATTTTGCCGACGTCCAGGACTTTCGCGTAGCGGGTCGCTGCTCCCACGCCCTGAGCGACATTTTGCTTATCGTCCTG
>NZ_QYCN01000057.1 GCF_003583925.1 Hymenobacter rubripertinctus
ATTTGAACATCTTTCGCAAGTTCAGCCTCTTTCTTCTCACGCATGAACCGAGTAAGATTAGTCTGAAAAGAAAGCGTAAAAAGGCCGCCAGAGACGACGGATTTATGCTGGAACTGCTCAAAAGTGCCTAATTTGGTGCGGTAGCCCTACGCCGACAAGGAGTACCTGCTGCGCTCCACGCCCACCTATAACCAGTGGAACTACACCCTGGGGCTGAGTCTGCGCCGGCTTCTGCCCAACGGCTACCTCAACGTGGCCCTGAGACGCACCCAGCTCTACAATACGGTGGATCTGTTCGAGAACCGGCAGGTGGGCGACGAAACCAAACGCATCCTGCGCACCCGCTCGGGCGAGTAGGAAAATAAGCTCCGCCTCGACGTGAATAAGAGCCTGGGCCGCTGGGCGTACAGCTACGGGGGCGTGACCCAGCTCATCGGCTACGACAACGACTTCCGCAGCCGTCTGCACCGGGCCGTGTTCTGGTGCCAGCGGCAATCTTGTGCAGCCCGCCCTGAACGTGGCCTTCCAGACCGTTTTGCAGCTGCTGCGCTTCGGGGCCTTCGTGCAGGGCACCCGCCGGTTGCTGCCTTCGGAGCGCCTCGCCGTGTCGGCCGGGCTGCGCACCGATGGCAACAACGACGCCCTCATAACGCCGACCATTGGCTTCATTGTGGAATTTTAGCCGGAGCCGGAAATAAAAAAAGCCTCTCCTGGTGTGAGGAGAGGCTTTCATACCACAAGAAATTGTGCCTAAGTATAGGGGGCTCTTGGCATCACACACACGACGCCCTAAGAATGGATGCTCTTACGCTAAGGATGTATGGGGTTTTGATGATAAGACTGCCCCCGGGCCATTTACCCTTAACCTGGTCCTTAAAAAAACGGAATTATTTATCCCACCAGACCGGAGTGGACAGTAAATCAGGGCCTTGACTTCTGAGGGCGGCCTGGTAAGAGTCGGGGTTGAGGCGCTGCTCGATGAGTGGGTAGCGGAGCCGGCGGGGCACCTGCCCGTTGGTTTCGCCGGGGTTGGCAACAGCGTGCAGCACCGGGAAGCCCGTGCGGCGGTATTCGGCGTAGGCCTCGAAGCCGTTGTGGCCGAACAACGACAGCCATTTCTGGGTGATAATCCGCTCCAGCTCCTGCCCCGGCTCGAAGCGCACGCCGCCCCCCCGGGAATAGAGCGCCACGGTGGTGCCGGACGTAACGCCCGTTTGCTGCATGGCCTCATAAATGCCGGTCAGGTACCACTGCTCGGCGGTGCCGGCGGCGTCCCAGCCGCGCAGGCAGGCTTCGGCCCGCAGAAAGCAGACTTCCGCGTAGGTCAGCAGGTACTGGTCGTGGGCGGCATCCTGGAAGCGGGTTCCGGCCAGGCTGAAATAGGCCGGGTTATTCGTCGGCAAGGTCAGCTCGCTGGCTGTCAGGCCGTTTGGTAATCCCACCAGGTTTGGGTTGGTGGCCGAAACTGCCGCCACGTAAACCGGCAGGCGCGGGTCGTCCAGGCGGCGCAAATAGTCCACCAGCGTTGCGCTGACGCGGCAATCCTGGAAGCCCAGCACTACGGCCAGCGGGTTCTGGTTGATGCGCACACTGCCCCCGGTATTGTTCATGATGGCCGACTCGCTGCGGCTGCTCATTACGCCGGCGGCCAGCGCGGCCCGCACCTGCTGCTGGGCCAGCGCGGGGGCTACTCTGGCCAGCCGCATGGCCGTGCGCAGGCGCAGGGAGTTGGCAAAGTGCCGCCAGCGCTGGTTGGCACCCGCCACGGTGGGGGCGGGGAAGGCGGCTTCGGGGTTGGCATAAAGCAAATCGGCCGGCCCGAAGTTGCCGGGCTGGGTGTCATCGAGGGCGGCGGCGGCTTCGGTGAGTTCCCGCAGCAGGCTGGGGTAGATGCTGGCCTGAGGCTCGTACGCCGGCTGGCTGTTGCCGGTGCCGCCCCCAAAAGCCCCCAGATATGGCACGTCGCCCCAGTAATCGGTGATGCGCTGGAACAGAAACGCCCGCCAGATGCGGGCTTGGCTCAGGCGGTTAACCTGTCCGGGCTGCTGTTCTACCTGCCGGATGGCCTGGGCCAGATCCATGCCGTAGCCGGTGTAGAAACCGGTCCAGAACCGGGTTGCCCACTGGTCGTTGCTCTCGTAGCGGTCCGTTCCGAAACCGGGCGTGGAGTTGGCAAAAAACTGCACCCACATATTAGCGTGCAGGTGCTCACCCACCTGAAAATCGTTGTCGTAGAGCGTGCCGTACTTGAGGGCGCGGGCAAACAACTGGTCGGCGCTGGCATTGGCGGCCGTGCTCGGGTCGGTGTTGAGGGCCGCGAACCGGTCGGTGCAGGCCGGGGCCAACCCGGCCGCCAGGCTCAGCATCAGCCACCGGAAGCGCAATGCAACGAGGAGTAAAGAACGCATATCGGGTAAAAAAGCGCGCGGCAAAATGGCTTAGAAATCGAGCTGAAGCTGATAGCCCAAAGTCCGGCTGTTGGGGTAACCGCCCGACTCCAGGCCCTGGGCCAGGCCCAGATTGTAGGCAGACTCGGGGTCGAAGCCCACGGTTGCCCGGCTCAGAAAGGCCAGATTACGGGCTACCACGGCAAAACTGGCCCCTTTCAGGTGAGCCACCCGGGCCAGCCAGGCAGTCGGTAGCTGCCAGGTAAGCGTCACTTCGCGCAGTTTCAGAAAAGAGGCATCGTACACAAACGGCTCCGAAATAGTGGACAGGCGGGCCCAGTACTGCTCGGGGTTCACGTAGCGGCGGCTGCCCGAGTACGAGCCGTTGGCATCCACCAGCAGCCCCTCCACCAGCAAGCCGCCGGTGGGCGTCCAGGTGCTGGGTGGCTGGCCGGCCGCCACCCGCGCCGCCTCCGAGGCGTACCAGTCGGCGCGGCCGGCCAACGTGGCCTTGCTGTTGCCGAAAAGGGCCGCCCGCTGCTGCGACGCGGAGTAGATCTGCCCCCCCCAGCGCCCATCCACGAGCACGCTCAGACTCAGCTGCCGGTACCGCACCTGGTTTTGCAGCCCCCCGAACCAGCGCGGCTGAAAATTGCCCAAACGCCCGGTGGTGCCGGTGGGGGGCAGCGGCAGGCCATCGGCCCCCACCAGCAACTGGCCATTTGGGGCGCGCTGGAGCTGGGTGCCGTAAATTTCGCCGAAGGGCTGGCCCGCCTGGGCCACAATGGCGACGTTGTTGGATTCGGTGCCCAGCTGATACCGGTCGTTGCCCTCGGCCAGGCGAACTACCTTCGACTGGTTGGCCGCCCAGTTCAGGTGCAGCTGCCAGCTCAGGCCCCCCGCCGTGCTTACCGGCTGGCCGGTGGCCGTAACTTCCAGGCCCTGGTTGAGAATGTTGCCGGCGTTGATCAGCTGGGTCTGAAAGCCCGAAGAAGGGGCCGTCAGCACGCTGGCAACCTGGTTGTAGGTGCTGGTGCGGTACAGGGCCACATCCAGGGAGGCCCGGTTGTTACCGAAGCGCATTTCGGAGCCCACCTCCAGGGCGCGGGTAAGCTGGGGCTTGAGGTGGCGGGGAGCCAGCTGGTTCTGGAGGCTGGCAAAGGGCTGCCCGAGGTGGGCGTTGCCCACGCCGGGGGCCTCCGGCACGCCGGAGGTCGTCAGGTCATAGCGGGTCGTCAGCTCGTAGGGGCCGGTCCCTTTCCCTACTAGGGCCCAGGAGGCCCGCAGCTTGCCCCGCGTGAGCAGCTTCGACTGCCAGCCCAGCAAATCAGTGTAGGCCACGGCCAGCGAGGTGCTGGGATAGAAGTAAGACCAGTCGCCCACGGGCAGCGTCGAATCCCAGTCGTTGCGGCCGGTCAGCTCCAGGAACACGGCGTCGTGGTAGGCCAGCTCCATACGGGCAAACAAGGACTGCACCTCGAACCGCGAAAGCGCCCGCACGGCCGAGGCGCTGGCCACGTTATCGAGCCGGAACACGTTGGGCACCCGCAAGCCGAGGCCGGTGGTGCCGGTGGTTTCGTTGCGCTTCTGCAACAGGTTGCCGAAGGCCTGGGCCGTCAGTTCCCAGCGGGGAGCCAGCCGCCGCTTGCCATGCAGAATGAAGTCGACGTTGTCTTCCCGCATCGTTAGCTCCGATTCGCTGTAGCCGCCCCGGTCCGGCTGGGCCGTACTGTTCCAGGATGTGTAGCTGGCATACTGGTAGCGGAAGCGGGTCTGATACCGGTCGGTGCCGGCCCGGAGCTGGAGCCAGAGCCAGTCGGTGAAATCGTAGCGCAGGCTCACCGAGCCGTTGGCCCGGTGCTGGCGGGTGGCGTTGGTGTTCAGCTCAGCCGCCCAGTAAGGATTCTGGCGGGCAGTGGGCTGAAAGGGCTGCTGGCGGCTCTGGTTCCAGAGCACGGGCATCAGCGTTTCGGAGTCGCGGTAGGGGCGCAGGTCGGCCAGGCCCACGCTGCGGGGCAGGCGCGAAAACTGACTCATCACGTTATCGGGGTTGTCGCCCAGCGTGGGGTGGTTGAAATGGCCGGAGTACACGTAGCTGAGCTTCACGTCGGCCGACAGGCGGGAGCCCAGGTTCCGGCTGGCCCGCACCGTGAGGTAGTCGCGGCGCAGGTGGCTGTTGGGGTACGTGCCCTGGTTGCGCAGGTCGGTCGCCGAAACCCGGAGTCGGCCCCGGGCCGAGCCGGTGGAGAGGGCCACCGTAGTGGCTGTGGTAGCGCCGGTCCGGAAAAAGTCGGTGGGGTTGCCGGGCTGCGCCACGTACGGCTTGATTTCGCCCGTCCAGTGCCGGACCAGCTGCCCCGCCATGCGCGGCCCCCAGCTACCCACGTTGGTGCCGGCCGGGGCAACAATCGGATAACCCTCGGGCGTGCGCTGCAACGCCCCCGCACCGTCCACCAGAAAGCGCCCCTGGGAGCCCTGCCCGTACTCATTCTGGTAGTCCGTCAGCACCTGCGCCCGGTCGAAAGTCGTGTTCGAGCTGATGTGGATGCCCAGGCCGGCCCGCCCCTTTTTGGTATTCACGATGATGGCCCCGTTGGCGGCGCGGTTGCCGTAGAGGGCTGCCGCGTTGCCGCCCTTAAGCACTGTCAGGTTGTCAACATCCTCCGGATTGATGCTCGAAAGCCCATCGCCCACATCGTAGCCGCCGAAGCGCGTCGCCTGCAAGGGGCTGCGGTTATCGATGGGCACCCCATCCACTACAATCAGCGGGCGGCTGTCACGGCTCAAAGAAGTATAGCCGCGGATAATAATGTTGGTAGACCCCATTGGCCCCGAGCCATTGCGCCGGACATCCACTCCGGCCAGCTTGCCACTGATGGCGTTAACGAAGTTCGGTTCCCGGGCCTCTGCCACCTGCGCGCCGGGCAGCTCCTGCACGGCGTACCCCAACGATTGTCGTTCCCGGGCCAGTCCCGGCCCCGTTACCAGCACTTCCGCCAGGGTGCGGCCTCCGTCGCGCAGGCGGATTTCCAGGGTAAGCCGGCCCGCCGGCCGTACTTCCTGCGGGCTGAAGCCCAGCGAACTGATTACCAGTACGGAGTCGGCAGGGCCGAGGGAAAGCGAAAAAGCGCCGTTGGCGGCGGTGGCCGTGCCGCGCGTAGTGCCCCGCACCACAACGCTGGCCCCCGGCAGCGGAAGCCCGGAGTCGTCGGCCAGCACCTGGCCCCGCAGTGGTGGCCGGCGTGATTCGCGCTGAACCGAATGAGGGGTTTGCGGCCGTGGGGCGGCGGCGGCCATCTCCCGCCGCCGCAGAATAATCTGTTGGCCCCGGATCTGGTAGTCCAGGCCCAATGGTACAAGCAACTGCCGCAGTACTTGGTCCAGAGGCAGGTTTTCCAGCTCCGCGTCGGGTGGCAGAAGCGTGTTGAGCTGACTGTTACTGTAAACGAAGGAGTAGCTCGTCTGCCGTTCCAGCTCGTGCAGCAGCTGGGGCAGGGGCCGGTGCCGGGTATACAGGGTCACTCTGGGCAGGCTTCCCGATTGCGCCTGGCTTGGCCGGGGCGGCCCGAAGCTGAGCACTAACCCCAACAAGAGCCAGGTGCGTCGGTGTCGGGCAAGGAGCTTGGAGAACGGATATTCCCACTTTCGAGAGCAAAACACGGCAGGTTGGCGAGCAGGCAGACTACGGGGCCAATATACGCCAATCCGCTATTTTCTGGCAATGGGGTTGGAGCAGCCCGGGCCGGTAAGCAGCACCCGGTCAGTGCTCAGCTCGAAGCCGAAAGCGCCGGTCAGCGAGAGCAGGCTCACAACTTCGCGCAGGCTCTGGTTTGTGAAACGGCCGCTGAGGCGACACCGGGCCAGTTGGTCATTCTCCAGATCGACCCGCACGGCGTACTGCCGGGCCAGCACCCGGGCCACCTCATCAAGCGGGGTTTCCTGAAATATCAGTACCCCATCGTTCCAGGCTTTAAAGTCGCGCCCCTCGCCCTGTTCGCGGTGCATGGAGGCAGTTTGCTTCGTGAATACCATGCGCTGATCAGGCAGCACATAAAGCGTGTCCTGCGACTGGGGGGCGCCCGTCCCGGCCCGGATAAAGGCCACCTGGCCCGTCACAACGGCAGTTTCCACGGTGGATTCTTCCGGATACGCCTGCACGTTGAAGGAGGTGCCCAGCACCCGGACCTGCTCCCGGCCCACATGCACCACGAAAGCGTGCTGCTGGTTGGGCGTCACCTCAAAAAAGGCTTCTCCTTCTAGATACACGTCGCGGTGGCGGCCAGAAAATTCCGTTGGGTACCAGAAACGGGTGTCCGCGTTCAGCCAGACGGCCGTGCCATCGGCCAGCAGCACCTTGGCCGTGGCCCCCCGCACGGTACTGCGCTGCTCGTAAGTCAGGGGAGGATTTCCGTTGGCCTGGCGGTAGGCCAGCAAGCCGTAGCCGGCCGCCCCACCGGCCAGCGTGAGACTGGCCAGCGCAGCAGCCACCCGGCTCCGCCACCAGGGGGCGGGCGGCGCGTGCAAGGGCCGCACTACCGGGCCAGCCGACGCGTCGGCTGCGGCGGGTAAGCGGGCCAGCAAGGCCGTAAGGGCTAAAGCTGTTTCGCCCGAACTTACTACCGGGGTAGTGGGCGCGTGCCAGTACTGGTGCGTTGCCTCGTACGTGCTGCGCTCTTGCGGCGTCGCCTGGGCCAGCCAGGCCGCCAGCACTTCGCCCTCCTCGGGCGTCAGCTCGCCGGCCAGCTCTTTGCCAATAAGTTCGTGTATTGTGGAAAGTTCCATAGTAACGATAGCACGGATAACACAGGGGGATACTATACAGACACGTTATCCGGCCCCATCCCCTAAGCCGGCCGCCCTAATATCGCGAAAAAGCCAACGTTTTGGTTGCGGCATACCCCCCAAAGGCTACCAACCGGCGGCGGGCAGCAGCGCCAGTACCAGCAGCGCAATCCGCATAATCCGGTTGGTTCCCGTGGCCCGTTGCGGCACATGGGCCTGAAGCGCGTGGCTGATCTTTCTGAGGGCAATTCCCATCTGCACCTCCACCGTTTTCACGCTGATACCCATAACGGCGGCCGCCTCCTTGTACTTGAGGCCGTCCTCGCGCACCAACCGGAAGGCCATCTGGCACTGGGGAGGCAGCTTGTGCACGGCCTGCTGAATCTCGGCGTACAACTCGCCGTAGAGCATCGTCCGCTCCGGGGTGCTGAGCTCGACCAGCAGTTCGGTCGGCACGTCCTCCAGGGGGCGAGCAGGTTGGTTTTCGGCTTTCTGCCGATAGTTAAGGGCCTGATTGCGCACCGCCACGTAGAGGTAGCTGGCCGGATTCTGTACTTCGGCCAGCGTCGCCCGCTTCTGCCAGACTTTCAAAAATACATCCGACACCACTTCCTCCGCCAATTCGCGGCTGCGAGCCAGCGGCAGGGCAAATGCCACCAGCTGGGCGTAGTAGCGGGTAAAAAGCTCCGATAAAGCCGCCTGATCATCATGGAGAACCATGCGTTGCAACAGTTCTTCGGCAGAGAGCGAGGCGGTTTCCATAGGCTAGCCAAAGATACCGGTACCAGGGGGCTTAACCAAACCCGGGACGGTGGTTGAAGCGGGCAAAACTGCCCGAAGCTTCTCTGGATTCGCCGGAATTCGTATCCGGCCGCCAATCGGGGGAGTGACTGCCGCTTCGCGTGAGCCATATTCTGCTTTCAAACGCACGCTGTCCGGACCGAAAACAACCGTTTGAGGCCTCTTAGCCAGGAAGTTGACGGTGTGCTTCTGATAACCCGGCAGCTTGGACCGGCAAGGTAGGAGGCGTCGTAAGTGCGAACCCTGACGGGTACTGCAAAACAACAAAAAGCCCCTATACAGTACGTATAGGGGCTTTTTTGTGGTAATGATTGGAATCGAACCAACGACACCAGCATTTTCAGTGCTGTGCTCTACCAACTGAGCTACATTACCAGCTCGTGGTTCCCGGCAGGCCTTATGGCCGTTGGGGAGCACAAAAGTAGTAAACCATTTCTAACCTGCAAACCAGAAGCGAAAAAATATTGCGAAAGGAAACTAAACCGAGGAAAAGATGTAATTTGTTATGCATACCGAGTATATTTCGGATCCAACCCCAAACCTACCCATTTTCCTGTGCATTTCTCTATTCAAAACATCCTCTTCCTGCTCGTGGCGCTGGCCGGCTTCGGTCTGTTTGCCTGGCAGGCCAGCCGCATCCGGGCCAACGTCCTCGTCGGGCGCGACCGGGACGTGAGCGGCAACGTGAACGAGCGGCTCTGGAAGACGCTGCTGGTCGCCTTTGGGCAGCAGAAAATGTTTAAGCGGCTCACCCCGGCTTTGCTGCACCTGATTGTCTACGTCGGCTTCATCGTTATCAATATCGAAGTCATCGAAATTATGGTGGACGGCCTGTTCGGGACCCACCGTTTTCTGCAATTTGCCGGCCCGGCTTATTCGGCCCTTACCGGGACCAATGAAGTGCTGGGTGCCCTGGTGGTGGGGGCCGTAACGGCATTCTGGTGGCGGCGCAACGTGGGGGTGGTGCGCCGGTTTACGGGCGTTGAAATGCGGGCCTGGCCCAAGCTCGACGCCAACGTGATTCTGTACGTGGAGGTGGTGCTGATGGCCGCCCTGTTCCTGATGAACACGGCCGACCTGAAGGCGCACCAGCTCCAGAATCTGCCCATGCCCGGTGCTTTCCCCATCAGCCAGTTCCTGACCGGCCTGCTCCCCGATAGCGTAGCGACGCTGGAAGTGCTGGAGCGCGTGGGCTGGTGGGCTCATATTGTGGGCATTCTGCTGTTTCTGAATTACCTGCCCAGCAGCAAGCACTTCCACATCATTCTGGCTTTCCCGAACGTGTACTTCTCGCGCCTGATTCCGCAGGGCCAGTTCTCGAACGTGGACAGCATCACCCACGAGGTGAAGGCCATGATGGACCCCAGCTACCCCGTGCCGGCTCCGGCCACCAATGCCGATGGTTCACTGGCCACGCCCACGCCTTTCGGGGCCAAGGACGTGGATGATCTGGCCTGGACCAACCTGCTCAATGCCTACTCCTGCACCGAGTGTGGCCGCTGCACCTCGGTGTGTCCGGCCAACATCACGGGCAAGCTGCTCTCGCCACGCAAGATCATCATGGACACCCGCGACCGGATGGAGGAGAAGTACAACGCGCCCCTCATCTTCGACCCGGCCCTGTATGGCCAGGCTGCCAAGCACGACCCCCAGGAACAGCTCGACAAGGAGAATCATACCCTGTTGCGCGGCTACGTGACGCCCGAGGAACTCTGGGCCTGCACCACCTGCAACGCCTGCGTGGAAGCCTGCCCCGTCAACATCAACCCCCTGGATAGCATTCTGGAGATGCGCCGCTTCCTGGTGCTGGAAGAGTCGGCCGCGCCGAATTCGCTGAACGTGATGTTCAGCAACATTGAAAACAACGGTGCCCCCTGGGCCTTCTCGCCCTCCGACCGTTTCAACTGGGCCGACGAGCTATTCGTGGCGGACAAAAAGAAGTTAGAAGTCAGGAGCTAGTAGTGAGAAGGCAATCTGTGCTTTCTCATTCTTTCCTCTTACCGCTTTCTTCTTCCAAACGGAATTCCAGCCAGGGAATTCTATCTTTTAACTTCTGACTCCTAGCTTCTCAAAATAATGGCTGAGCAAACTGCCAAGCGTCCTGTATCCGTTCCCCTGATGGCCGACCTGGCCGCCCGGGGCGAAAGCCCGGAAATTCTGTTCTGGGTGGGTTGCGCCGGTGCCTTCGACGACCGCTACAAGCGTGTGACCCGCGCCTTTGTGCGCATTCTGGAACATGTGGGCGTCAACTATGCCGTGCTGGGTATGGAAGAGTCCTGCACCGGCGACCCGGCCAAGCGTGCCGGCAACGAGTTCCTGTTTCAGATGCAGGCCATGACCAACATTGCCACCCTGGACGGTTACGGCATCAAGAAAGTGGTAACGGCCTGCCCGCACTGCTTCAACACCATCAAAAACGAGTACCCCGCTCTGGGTGGCGAGTACGAAGTGATTCACCACAGTACCTTCCTGCAACAGCTCATCAACGAGGGCAAGGTGACGGCCCAAGGCGGCGAGTCGTTCAAAGGCCGCCGCATCACGTTCCACGATTCCTGCTACCTGGGGCGCTCCAACAACATTTACGAGGCTCCCCGCGCCGTGCTGGAAGTGCTCGATGCCGACCTGCTGGAGATGAAGCGCTGCAAAACCAACGGCCTTTGTTGCGGGGCCGGCGGGGCGCAGATGTTCAAGGATGCCGAGCCCGGCAACAAGGAAGTCAACATCGAGCGCACCGAGGAAGCCCTGGCCACCCTTGATGGCGACGCCGAGGTGCTGACGAACCTGCGCGGCGTGGAAAGCGGCGCGCCCGCCCTGCCCGCCGGCTCCGACCGCGGCGGCAGCGTTATTGCCGTGGCCTGCCCCTTCTGCATGACCATGATGGCCGACGGCGTGAAGAACAAGGACCGCGAAAACAACGTCCAGGTTTTTGATCTGGCCGAGCTTATTGCCTCCGCCGAGGGCCTGAACGCCTAAGCCGACGCCTTACGCAAGATGCCCCAAAAACAGCCCCGGCCGGAACTTCCGGCCGGGGCTGTTTCTTTGTAGTATCAGGCCGCCGACGAAGCCGAAGCCGCCCTCCATTCTTTCCAAAATTTCGCATGTACGTTCCCTTCGAGCAACTGCCCGCCTCCGCCCGCATCTGGATTTACCAGGCCAACCGCCCCCTCACGGCCGCCGAGCAAGCCGTTTTGCAGCCTGCCCTGCACCGCTTCGCTACCGACTGGACCAGCCACGGCCGCGCCTTGGCCGCTTCGGCCGCCGTGCTGCACAACCAGTTTCTGGTGATCGGGCTCGATGAGGCCGTGGCCGATGCCAGCGGTTGCTCCATCGACGCCTCCGTTCGTTTCGTGCAGCAAATCGAAGGCCAGGTAGGGGTGGAGCTGCTGGAGAAGTCGCAACTGGCATTCCTGCTCGATGGCGAAGTGCAGCTGCTCGACCGCAAGGCGCTGCGCAATGCCGTGGCCGCCGGCACGTTAGGCCCCGAAACGCCCTACTTCGATAACACCATCAGTCAGCAGGGCCAGCTAGTGGGGCGCTGGCCAGCCCCGGCTCATAGCACTTGGTTGGCGCGCTACTTCAGCTGAGGGCTTTACGCACTGGATGTTCCGGCGGAAAACTTGGCTAATAAGTAGTAAGTTTAGTCCCAAGTTAGCCCAAGGGAAGGCCAGCTATCCGGTCCCCATTTCCCTTCCTTTCCTTTATGAAAAACTCTGTTCTAATGTGGGCCATGGCGGGCTCGGCCGTGGTGCTCACGGGATGCGCTACTTCCGGCGGCATGAGCAAGGCCGACAAGCGGTTTACGCGCGGCGAATACGAAGCCGCCATTCCTTTATATAAGGCCGATGTGGCCAGGAGCAAGAATATTGCGCTTTCCAACTACCGCCTGGGCGAATCCTACCGCCTTTCCAACCGCCCCGAAGAAGCCGTGAGCTACTACAAAGCGGCCCTGGCAGGCGGTGTGAAGAACGCTGACGCGGGCTACTACTACGCCCAGGCCCTGCGCGCCAGCGGCAAGTTCGAGGAGGCGGCCGCCCAGTTCAGTAGCTACGCCGAAACCGGCGGTAACCGTACCCTGGCCGCCCGCGCCGAATCCGAGGCCAAAAATGCGCTGGCCTCCACGGCGGTGCTGGCCATGCGTACCAACAGCGAGGTAACCCCCCTCGATCAGCTCAACACACCCGCCGCCGAGTTCAGCGCCACCCGCATTCCCGATACCAAAGAGCTGGTGTTCGCCTCAGGCCGGGATGGGAAAGTATTCCAGGGAAATGGCGAGGGATTCAACGACCTCTACGCCGTCAAATTCGACGACGACCAGAAGCTAACCGGGGGCACCGTGCGCAAGCTCGACGGCCTTATCAACTCCGACGACAAGCATGAGGCCAGCGCCACTTACTCGCCCGATGGCAAGATGCTGGTGTTTGCCCGCTCCAATAACGGCTCCAAAAAGGGCTACCTGAGCGTCGATTTGTGGGTGTCCTACTACCGGGCCGGAGCCTGGACGGAGCCCGAAATCCTGCGCGGCGTAAACAGCAGCACCGCCGACGAGTTTTCGCCCGTTTTCTCGCCCGATGGCCAGACGCTCTACTTCGCCTCCACCCGCAAGGGCGGCCTCGGCGGCAGCGACCTGTACAAGGCTACTATGGAAAGCCCCGGCCGCTTCGGCACCCCCGAAAACCTGGGCGACCAAGTGAACACCGTTGGCAACGAGAACTTCCCGGCCATTTCGCCCGAAGGCATCCTGTACTTTTCCTCCGACGGGCATCCGGGCCTGGGCAAACTCGACATCTTCAAGCTGGAGAAAGGCAAGACCAGGAACCTGGGCAGCCCCATCAACAGCGCCGGCGACGACTTTGCGCCCTTCTTTACGGATAAGCGGGTGGGTGTACTCTCCTCGAACCGGGCTGGCGGTAAAGGTTCCGACGACCTGTATCTGTTCCGCGAAAACCCCATCAAGCTCGTCACCTTCTTTGCCGACGGTACGCTAGTAGAACGCAACGATAAAACCGGCAATACGGCTCCGGTAGTGAACGAGACAGTTACGCTTTTCGATGGTCGCGGCCAGAAACTGCAAACCACTACTACGGGTCCCGACGGCAGGTTTAGCTTGAAACTGGATTCGGCAGCGGCAAACTATTCGCTCATCGCCAACCGCAGCGGCTACTTCACGGCCCGCAACTCACTCAGCACCATCGGCCGCAAGCCGGCCCAGACCGATCTGCCCGACCCCATAAACGAGGTGCGCCTGCCCGTCACGCTCACGCTCACCAAAATCGTGAAGAACAAAGCCATTGTGGTGGATAACATCTTCTACGATTACGACAAAGCCAACATCCGTCCCGATGCGGCCCTGGAATTGGATAAGCTCGTGCAGACGCTCAACGATAACCCGCAAATCACCATCGAGCTCAGCTCCCACACCGATGCCCGCGGTAAGGATGCCTACAACCAGGCCCTCTCGCAGCGCCGGGCCCAGGCCGCCGTGGATTACATTATTACCAAAGGCGTCGATAAGTCGCGTATTACGGCCAAAGGCTACGGCGAGTCCCGCCCGGTTATCAAGGATGCCAAAACGGAGGAGGAGTATCAGCGTAACCGCCGGACCGAATTCAAAGTAACCAAAATCACCGAGTAACCTCCTTCGGCTTAAACAAACCGCCCGGTCTGCTGATGCAGGCCGGGCGGTTTGTTTTGGGGTAAGAGGGAGTAAGCTGCTCGTAAAAAGGAAACCAGCTGTGCTCATGCAATCAGGCCCTATATATAAGCTGTCAACTCATCTTCTTACAGGAGGCCATCAGTTCCGGGTTCTCTCCAGCTACTCTACTATATAAACTATGGCGCGTAGCAAGGCGGCTGATTTGCATCAGGTAGAATAGATGCAGTTTGGGAGTGCCTGCATTGATAGTAAGTGGTGACCAATAGGCGAGCTTGTGCTACGGGCTTACTGGCCCCCTCCGCTCATTCGGCTATTGACCACAGCCAGCAGCGGTGTTGCTATGGTGGGAATTCCCTCAAACGAAGGTAGCCCACCGCAATTGCAAGCAATATATGCGTGTTTTGAAGCGTACAAGCCGGTATTTGTAGTAACCCAACAGTGAGTGAAACAACTCGAATAAGCCTGTTTTCGCTTTGGTTCGTCCTCGGTACAGTCATCGTCTCCAACTTGTCAGCGGGTAGGCAGGCCTACGCACAGAAAAGAAAGTAGCTGATACTGTGAGCGGAAGCGGGTGGGGTGTGGCTATTTTATGGTCCGGGTTTGCACAGTTGGCAGAAAGGGCGCACTTTTGCACTCCCAATCCGAAACGCGGAAGGGACCGGCCGCTCAGGCAGCCCGGGCTTGAAAAAATAGTTTTGCTGCGGGCTTGCAAACTTCCCACCGGGTTTGCTACCTTTGCACCCCGCTTCAACCGGAAGCG
>NZ_QYCN01000058.1 GCF_003583925.1 Hymenobacter rubripertinctus
AGCAGGGCCACTTGATCGGGGCGCTCCCGCACTTGGGCCTCGAACAGGCTCACCAGCGTCTGGGTCTGGTCGTAGGGGGCGGCCGTGGCGTTGAAGACTTCCAGCTGCTGAGCCCGCTCCGACTCACTCAAATACTCCAACGTCCCGATAACATGGTTGGGAGAATCCATAAGATTCTTCAGAATCCGCATGTAGAGCGTTCCAACCATTTCTGCGGAAAGGCCCGATTTCAGCTGCCGCGAAAGCACGACACTCATGGTGTACATATTCCCCGTCTGATCCACGCTCAGATCCAGGTAGGTATTGGTGCGGCCGGCCCCGCTGACATTTACCGTCGCGGGTTGAGCTTCCCGGGGATTAGTTTCCGGCTCCTCCTGTACCGAATTAAAGGTATGAAAGTCACTGAAGTTGAAGAAGCTATCAAAGACGGGGTTTTCGGCCCCTACGTACTGATTGCTCAACTGCGCTATTTCCAGCAGACTCAGGCGCTCGTAGTCCTTCAGTGTCGTCAACTTCTGATGTATCCGCGTAATGAGCCCGGACCCTGTTTCGGTATCTTCAATGCTTACCCGAAGCGGAATGGTGTTGAGGAAGCAGCCCAGTATTTTGTCGCTGTCCTCGCAGTTGGGCCGCATATTAGTCACGATACCCGCCAGAGTTTCATTTTCCTGGCTCAGCACTTTTAGCAGGTACAGATAGGCGCTCAAGGATATGGCCTTGACCGAGGTACTGAGGTTGCCGGCCAAGTGCCCTAGCTTTTTCAGCTCCTCACTCGTCAGCGTGTGGGTACTGTGCGTGTCAACTGGCTCGTTGGTGAAGAGGTCGATGCGTTTAGCACCCGCCAGTTCATCAGCCCAGAAGCCGCGCATCACCGGATCTTTCTTATCTACCTCGTGCTGAATGATAAAATCCTTGTAGCTGGCGCGTAGCGGTTGGGGAATCGTCAGCGGATTTTCCGCTAGCTGCAGATACAGGTTATTCAGCTCCGTCATGAAGAGCGCGTCACTCCAGCCGTCGATAATGGCGTGGTGGCACTGAAATACGAAGCCGATCTGGTCGGCCCCGAGAGCAAAGGCCGCCATGCGCCACAGTGGGGCCTGGGCCACGTCGAAGACAGTGGCCAGCTCGGCGTCCAAGTAGGTACGGATAGCCTGCTCCTGCTCGGCGAGAGCCAGGTGCGAGAGGTCCTGAAATTCGCAGACCACCGGAATATGTTTGAAGACGATCTGAACTTCGGTCTCGAAGCGACTCACATCGAAGGCCGTGCGCAGAATCGGGTGCTTGTCGACCATCAAATGCAGGGCACGGCGGAACCTGTCCAGATCGAAGCTCGAGAAATGGCGCTGGCGCACCATCTGGTCGTGATACACGCTTACCTGCTTGTTGACCAGCGAGGCGTATACCATACCTCGCTCGATGTCGCTCATCGGGTAGATATCATCAATGTTCTCGGCGTCCAGCCCGTGGTCGGAGGCCAGAATCCGGGCTTTCAGCGCGGCCAGCGCGGCTACTGCTGTAGCCTGAAGCTCTTCCACGCTACGGTTACGTTGGTCGAGGCTGGCTATATTGTGTAATACATGGCCAGTCAGCTCGGCGATGGTAGTGTACTTATACACGTCGGCCACCGGAATAGGCAAGTTTAGTTCCCTCTTCACCTCCGAAAGCATCCGCAGAATCTTAATGGAGTCGCCGCCCAACTCGAAGAACTTGTCGTGAATGCCGACCTGTTCTTTTTCCAGGATCTGCTGCCAGATCAGGGCAAACTTGGCCTCGGTTTCGGTGCGGGGTGCTTCGTAGGGCACACCGGTAGCCATGCCGGCACCTTTGGGATCGGGCAACTTTTTCTTGTCCACCTTGCCGTTGGGCGTGAGCGGCAGCTCTGCGAGTTGCACGTAATAGGCCGGCACGGCATACGGGGGCAACACGTTGCGCAGGAACCCCTGCATATCGGAGGTGTTCAGGCTCTGCCCGCTCACCAAGTAGGCCACAATTTCGCTGTTGCCCTGCTCGGTAGGTCGGGCCACGACGATGGCAAACTCCACGGCGGGATGCCCCAGCAGTGCACTTTCGATTTCGCCCAGCTCAATGCGGTAGCCCCTCACTTTCACTTGGTCGTCCTGCCGGCCCATA
This sequence comes from Hymenobacter rubripertinctus, assembly GCF_003583925.1. Classification (GTDB taxonomy): domain Bacteria; phylum Bacteroidota; class Bacteroidia; order Cytophagales; family Hymenobacteraceae; genus Hymenobacter; species Hymenobacter rubripertinctus. Next base: position 2,131 of record NZ_QYCN01000058.1, read on the forward strand.
AACACGAGGTTGCCCTCGGGCAGCCACTTACCTCGGTCGCCGGTACAGTAAAGGTATTCGCCCGGTCGGAAGGGATTCGTCGTAAACTTCTGTGCCGTCAGCTCGGGCTGATTCAGGTAGCCATCGGCCACGCCGGCACCGCCCACACATATTTCTCCGGCCACGCCGGTGGGCACCAACTTGCCGCTGCCATCCAGAATATACACTTGGGTATTGGCAATGGGCCGCCCAATGGTATCAATGATGGGTGCTCCTTTTTCGTAGGCAAATACGCTGCTCCATACCGTGCATTCGGTTGGGCCATATTCGTTGAAAAGGCTGCACCTAGCCAGCGCAGCGGTACTGAAATGATAATCGACCAACGACACCGGGCACGTTTCGCCAGCCACGATAATCTGCTCCAGCGAATTCTCGTTTTCTTGCAGCTCGGCAATTAGCAGCTGGTAATAGGATGGTACGGTCAGCAGGTGGCTCACGTGGTATTGCTCGATATAGCGGGCAATATGACCGACGTTGGCCACGTCGATGTGCGAGGTGAGGCAGAGCTGCCCGCCGGAGCAAAGTGTGCCGAAAATACCGGCCACGGAGCTGTCGAAAGCCACTGAGGAGAGCAGCAGGAACGACCGGACTGCGCCATAGGTGTGCTGCCTGGCCGCCAAAGAGTGCATCAGGTTGCGGTGCCGGATGCCGACGCCCTTGGGGTTGCCGGTAGAGCCGGAGGTATAGATGACGTAGGCCATGGCCTCGGGCGACACTGGCACGAGCGACTCCACGGAGGTCGTCAGCAGCTCTAACTCAATATCGATGGCAAAAACCGCCCCGCTGTAGTACGGCAGATCAAACATGTAGTCCGTCTGCGTAATTAACACCTGGAGGGCCGTATCCTGCATGATAAACGCTTTGCGAGCCTGCGGATATTCCGGATCAATGGGCACGTAAGCGGCCCCGGCTTTCAGAACGGCCAGAATGCCGATGATCATCTTTTCGGACCGGTCGACCATCAGTCCGACCATGTCGTCTTTGCCGAGTTGGTATTGCTCACGCAGGTGATTAGCCAGCTGATTGGCCTTCTCGTTGAGTTCCTGGTAGGAAAACACCATTCCTTCAAACAGCACGGCAGGCTGCTGCGGTGTTGCGGCCGCCTGCTTTTCAAACAGGGCCACCGCCGTAGCATCCTGCGGATACCCGACGACCGGCCCCTGGAAGGTATGGAGCAGCTTTTGCTGCTCATCAGCCCCCAGATAGTTCAGCTCTTTGAGGGGCCGCAGTGTGTGCTGCACCGCATCGGCCATCAGGCTTTCCAGGTGCCCGGCCAGCCGCTCAATACTGTCGGCGTGGTATAGATCGGTGTTGTATTGGATGCTCACCAACAGCCCGTCGCCCGGTACGACAGAGAAGTTGAAGACCAGGTCGAACCGGCTGGTATACAGTTCCTCCTCCTCGTAGGCCCCCACTTGCAGCTCCGACAGGCTCTGCTCCGGCTGGCCTTCGTGCTCCGGGTAACTCAGAATTACCTGCACGTCGAAGAGCGGATTGCGGCTCATGTCGCGCTGCAATTTCAGGGCTTCAACCAAATCACCGAACGGATACACCTGGTGATCATACGCGCCAACCACCACCTGTTTCACCTGCTCGAAGAGGTGGCGGTAGTTCTGGTCGCCGTCGAAGCGGAAGCGCAGGGCCAGGGTATTGACGTAAAACCCGATCTGCTCTTCCAAATCGGCGTGCTCGCGGCCAGCAATGGGCGTACCAATGATGATATCCTGCTGGCTCGTGTAGCGGTAGAGCAGCGCATTGACCGTGGCCAGCACGCCCATAAACAAAGTACCGCCCAAGTCTTCGCTCAGCGCTTTCATACCGGCGGCCGTGGCCGGGCTGATGGCCCGGGAATACATACCGCCGTTGTAGGTCTTGATGGCCGGCCGCACCTTGTCGGTGAGCAGGTCCAGCACCGGCAGCTCGCCCTCAAACTGGTTGAGCCACCAGGCGTGGTGGCTTTGCAGGGCTTCGCCGCTGAGCTGCTCTTGCAGCCATACCGAATAATCCTTGAACTGAATACGCAACGGAGCCAACGGGTTGGCTTCCTGGCGGCTGTAGGCATTATAGAGGGTCAGCAGCTCCTGAATCAGCAGTCCCATCGACCAGCCGTCGCTGATGATGTGGTGCATCACATAGCCGAAGACCCAGGTATTGTCTGCCGTTTGGTACAGGCTGGCCCGTAGCAGCGGAGCCGTAGCGAAGTCGAAAGGACTAGTGAAGAGGCTTTTTATCTGGTATTTCAGCGTTTGTGCCTGGGCTGGCTCGTGGCGAAGATCCTGATAGCCGACACTGAACCCGCTTTCCTGGGCCGGCAGAATAAACTGCCGCACTTCACCCTGCTCATCCTGCCGGAATACGGTGCGCAGGTTCTCGTGTCGCTCCAGTAGCGTATCGAGTGCTGCGGTAAAGGCCGTGCGCTGTAGCTCGCCCTCAAATACGTACACCCCGGACATGTTGTAGGCGACGTTACTTTCCTCGAACTGTCCCAGTACCCACAGACGGCGTTGCGACGACGATACCGGATAGCTAAGCTGAGTTGGCGCGGGCTCTATGCTGGCGAAGGCATTTTTCTGGGCCTGCTGAATGAGGCGGGCCTGCTCTTCGAGCACCGGGCTAACGAACAGATCCTTAATGGTGAGCTTAATTTCGAATTCTTTATGAATCTGGCTGAGCAGACGCATGGCCTTGAGGCTGTGGCCGCCCAGCTCGAAGAAGTTGGCGCTGACGCCCATATTCTGCTTGCCCAGAATTTCTTCCCACAGCGCCACCAGCTTAGCTTCCACCTCCGTGCGCGGGGCCACGTAGGCCGCCGTGCCCGCCAGGGCCAGCCCCTGCGGGTCGGGCAGCTGTTTGCGGTCAATTTTACCGTTCGAGTTCAGCGGCAGCGCTTCGAGCGGCACGTAGTGATGGGGCACCATGTAGGCCGGCAGCCGCTCGCCCAGGTAGGTACGCAACGCGCCCACCGACAGCGCCTGCCCGCTGACCAAGTACGCCACCAGTGTCTTTTCGCCCTGCCCATCCAGGTGAACTACCACCACGGCATCGTCCAGCTCAGGGTACTGGTGCAGCACGGCCTCGATTTCGCCCAGCTCCACGCGATAACCCCGGATCTTGATCTGCGCATCCACCCGGCCCACAAACTCGATGTTACCATCGGCCAGCCAGCGGCCCAAATCGCCGGTGCGGTAGAGCCGCTCACCGGCGATAAAGGGATGGGCAATGAATTTCTCGGCCGTCAGCGCCGGCTGGTGGAGGTAGCCCCGAGCCAGGCCAGCGCCCCCCAGGCAGATTTCGCCCACAATGCCAATGCCGCACAACTGCTGCCGGGCATCGAGCACGTAGGCCGTACTGTTGGTGATGGACTGGCCGATGGGCAGATGAACCAAGTCCGAGCTGACAGGGTAGAACGTGGAAAAGGTCGTGTTCTCGGTCGGCCCGTACACGTGTTGGATCTGCAGCCCGGCGTAGCGCTGGCGCAGGGCGTGGATGGCGGCCGAGGAGAGCTTCTCGCCCCCGGTCAGAATCGTCGTCAGCCCCCGGAAGATGTCGATGTCAGTGTCGACAAGGTGGTTGAGCCAGCCGATGGTGAAGAACATCATCGTGACACCCCGCCGCCGGATTTCGGCCCCCAGCAGCGCCGGACTGAGCAGCACCTCCTCGGCGCAGAGCACCAGCCGGCCCCCGTTGAGCAGCATGCTCCAGTACTCAAACGTGGTGGCATCGAAGCACAGGGCCCCGGCGGCCAGCAGTACCTGCTCGTCCAGCCGCTCGACGTAGTTGGTGGCTTTGACCAGGCGCACGGCGCTGGTGTGCTCCACCATCACGCCCTTGGGCTGGCCCGTCGAGCCGGAGGTGTACATCACGTAGGCCAGGCTGCGGGCTGTAGCCTCCGAGATGGGATTGGTGGTCGGATACGCTTCAGCCGCCTGCCGGCTCCGGTCCAGTTCGGCGGCGTCGAGCACGAGGCGGCACTGGCTGTCGGCTAGCAGGTAGGCGATGCGCTCGGCGGGGTAGGCCGGGTCGATGGGCAGGTAGGCGGCCCCGGTTTTGAGCACGGCCAGGATGGTGATGAGCAGCCACTCGCTGCGCCCAAGCTGGACGCCGATCAGCTCGTCGGGCCGGGGCGCGTAAGTGGCCTGCAAGTAATGCGCCAACTGGTTGGCCCGCTCGTTGAGCTGCCGGTAGGTGAGCGTCTGCTCGGCAAAGACCACGGCCACCCGGTCGGGCATGCGAGCTACCTGCTCCTCGAACAGGGACGTGATGGTGGCCTGGGACGGGTACGCTCCCGCCGTGTTGTTGAACTCTTCCAGCAGCTGCCCTTTCCGATGGCCCAAGTAATCCAATTGGCTGATTGGCTGATCGGGCCGGGCAACCAGGGCTTCCAGTAAGCCCTGCAAGTTGAGCACCAATTGCTCTACCGTCTCTTTGGTATAGATATCATCATTGTATTCAATGTCGACCTGCACGGCCTCACCGATGTCGGCGAAGTAGAAGGACAAGTCAAACTTGCTAATCAGGCCTTCCGACCGTTCGTAGCTGCCGATGGTGAGCCCCTCAAGCTTCTGCACCTGCTTTTTCGCGTCATGCTGGTTTTGCACCGATACCATCACGTCGAACAAGGGGTTGCGGCTGGTATTGCGCTCCAGTTGCAGCGCGTCTACCAGCTCATCGAAGGGGTATACCTGGTGCTCGTAAGCGCCCAGCGTTGTCTGCTTCACCGTGTCGAACAGCTGCCGAAAGCTATAATCGCCCTTAAATCGGGTGCGCAGGGCCAAAGTATTGACGTAGAACCCGATTTGATCCTGCAAATCGGCATGGTCGCGGCCGGCAATGGGGCTGCCCAGGATGATGTCTTCCTGGCCGGTATAGCGGTACAGCAGGGCGTTGACCGTGGTCAGCAGGCCCATAAATAAAGACCCGCCCTGCTGCTGGCAAAAAACCTTTAGTGCCTGGGTGGCGGTGGCGCTGAGTTGCCGCGACACGATGCCCCCCGAATACGTTTGCACGGCGGGCCGGGGCTGGTCGGCCACGAGTTCCAGCTGGGGCAGCTCCCCATCAAACTGGTTTAGCCACCAGGCCCGGTGCTGTTGCAGGGCCTCGCCACTCAGTTGCTTCTGCTGCCAGCCCGCATAGTCCTTGTACTGAATCCGGAGCGGCACCAAAAGTGCGTCGCCGGCTTTAATGTAGGTGTTGTACAGCGTCAGCAACTCCTTTATCAGAATCTCCATTGACCACCCATCACTGATGATGTGGTGCATTACGTAGCTGAAAATCCACTTATGGTCTTCCGTCTGGTATAAGCCGGCTCGCAGCAAAGGCCCCTGCGTCAGATCAAATGCGCGGATCGAATCCTGATTTACCAGGGCCTCGATTTCTGCTGCGCTAAACGCGGTACGCACATCCCGGAAAGCAAGGTGAAAACCCGTTTCCCCTTCCGGCCGAATATACTGCCTAACCTCACCTTCCTCATCCTGGCCGAACACGGTTCGGAGAATCTCGTGCCGGGCAATCAGGTCGCTGAACGAAAGCGCCAACGCCGTCTGGTTCAGCTCACCTTCGAAGGTATACACCCCGGATATATTATACGCTGCATTCGCCTCTTCAAACTGACTCAGTACCCAAAGCCGGCGCTGCGACGACGATAGCAAATAGCTGCTTTGCACAGGCACCGTATCGATAGCGCTATAGCCGTCTTTTTTGACCTTATAAGTAGAAATGAAGTCAATCAGGTCGTTCTTATGAGCCCTGATTTCATCCAGCAGCTCGGTATTCAGAACGCCTTTGGGCGCTTGCAGATCAAGCCTTCCATCAACGAGGTCGACGTTTACTTTAAGGCTCTTTAATTTCTTATACAGGTTAGATACCATTATAATAAGTATTAAGCTTTAACCAAGCTACCTTTCTCGGTCAGCTCTATTTCCATAGCCTCAAACAAGGCCGTGATATTATCGAGGCCAAAACCTTCATAATTATTTACCCGCTGCACAATCTCGTAGAAGAAAGTGGCTCGGTCGCCGATAGGAGCCGTGAAGATCTGGAACAGCAGCGCCCCATCAAGCACGTCGCATAACACGCCGTGCTTGCGCAATGGCGCTACATCCAGATTCGGGTATTTCGCGGCAAGATTATCGTAATACGTTTCGGGATATTTGGTAAACTTCACACCATTAGCCCGTAGCACTTCCACCGACTTAAAAATATTACTGGAACAGAAAGCAATATGCTGAATACCAGCCCCGTAATTCTGATCAATAAACAACTGAACCTGGGACTTAATACCATGATCGGGTTCGACCAGCACATTGTTCATCTGCTTGTTATCCGACTGTAATACCTTCAGCAGTATACCAATTTTTTTTTCACCTGGCTTCTGCCGTTCATCAAACTGCTTGACCGTTTTGGACTGAAAAATCGAGTTGAAATAATTCTCCCACAACCCAATCTCATTTAGCCGTAGGGCGCAGGCTACGTGGTCAATTTTTTCGAGTGCCGAATCTTCGCCGCTCATATCCCAATCGCCTTCTATATTTCGATACCCTGGCATAAAATCACCCTGGTAGTTGTCGTAGTTGATGAGCACAATCTCATTATCGTCGAAAACCTTGAGCGAAGCCTGCTCAACAAAGCCGTGCTCGTCGGAGAGAATAGCGGGGTGCTGCAACGGGATGCCCCCGTTCTTCAGCGCGGCCTGAAAAGATTCGGCCACGTTATTTACCTTGACCGATATTTTTTTAATACCGTTTCCGTGCAGGTCAACGAAGGACACTATTTTGTAGGAACTGGGCTGCGAGGCGGAAGTAATAACGAGCTTGATATCGTTCTTGACGATGTAGTAGGAGCACCGGTCTGGGTAGCCGGTTTCAGGGCCGCAGTAGGCCACAGCCTTAAACCCGAGGGCTTTTACGTGCCAATACACGACCATCTTGGCCATTCCCACATAGTATTCGATATAATCGTACTCCATCTTCAGAAAATCGGATTCGATGACGGTGTTCTGGCTTAGATTTTCCATGGCGCAAATAATTATTTGGTTAAGTTTATTTTGGTTTTAAAATAGGAAGCTAATCGATGTACGGCATCTTTTATTTCCTCTTTAGAAACATTACTGAAGGCTAGCCTTATTTGCTGCCCGCCACCTTTACTAAGGTAGAAAAAGGACATGGGCGTAAAGATCATCCCATGGTTTTCGGCGCAGATAATTACTTCCTCTTTCGCTACCGTAAACGGCACAGATACGGTAAGAAAGAATCCCCCCTGGGGAGTACTCCAACTAATATCCCTGGCCCAGGCGTTGTTTTCGCCGGTTAAGTTCTCGTTGAGCGAAGCCAGCAGCTGGTCGCGTTTGGCCTTAATAGCGGCTATTTTCGGCGCATTTATTTTCTTGAGAGAGAAGTTGTTTTTTACAAGAATACCACCAAAAACTGCCTGGGTAATCGAGGGAGTATTGACCGTTATATAGCCTTTGGTTTTGGCCAGCAGGTCACTCAAAGCGGTAAGCTTTCCACCGTGCTCTATCTGCTGATCAGCTACCAAAACGCCCAGCCGCAACGATGGATAGAGCGTTTTGGACAACGAGCGCAGATAAATCACCCGTTTGTTGACGTCCAGAGCCTTGAGCGTCAGGGGCGAATTTGCCTGGTAAGCAAATTCGCCGTAGGCATTGTCTTCCAGAATCAGGAAGCCGTACGTATCAGCCAATTGTAGCAGTCGGCGGCGGTTTTCGATCGGCATGGCATTCCCGGTCGGATTCTGATAATCCGGGATGACGTACACGAGCTTTACGGTTTTGCCCTGGGCCTGGCAGGCCAGGATTTTCTCCTCCAGCTTTGGCAGCGAAATACCCTGCTCGCCGACCGGAACGGGCGCAACCTGATACCCGGCAATAATAGCAAGGTGGCTTATACCGACGTAGGCCGGATCCTCGATTAGGATAACGTCGTTGTCTCGATTGCATAGCGTTGTAATTGTTATAACCATAGCTTCCTGCGTACCCACCGTAATAAGGGTGTCTTCAGGAGCAACTTTTATCTGCTCATCCTTGGCTAAATATCTTACTACTAAATCATTAATAATTCCCTTCGCCCGGTTATATTGCCCGAGCGATTTGCGTACCTTTTCCGGGTTTTGACCACTAGCAGTGGCCAACCAGTCGACATAGATACCGAAATAGTCAGGAAACTCCTCAATATTGAAATAATTCTCGTCCGGTCGGCCAGAGGCCAGGGAAAGAGCCTGGGGATAATTGAGTTGGATTTCGTTCAGAAATCCCATGACGTCTTCCGCTAGCGTATCCAATAACGGATTCAGCATTAGCGTATCGATAGGGGTTGGTACAATCATGGTGGCTGTTTGTTTTTTTGCTTAGGGCAGGTAACTACCCGCGCTGGACGCTACTTGTGGCAGGCCTCTGATCGAAGATCGACGGCCCACCGGAGTCGACTACCATAGCAGCCGACTCCGGTGGCAGTATAGCTGGCAGCTCATGCTCGTTGATGGGCCGGGTATGCTCTGCCTGTCTTATATGGATATTCTCTCCACTTCCTCAACCTCGAACAGCTCGTTGTTGGCCCAGTAGGTTTTCTCTATCTCGCCGGCGATGCCTTCGACAGTGGGATTAGTGAAAAAGACGGGAAAGCTGAGTTGAATTTCGAATTCTTTGTGAACTTGGCTGAACAGGCTTATGGCCTTGAGGCTGTGTCCGCCCAGCTCGAAGAAATTGTCACTGACCCCAATCTTCTCCTTGCCCAGTATTTCTTCCCACATACCTACCAGCTTGACTTCCAGATCGGTGCGCGGGGCCACGTAGGCCGCCGTGTTGAGCAGATCGAGCTCCTCCACGCCTGGCAGCTTTTTGCGGTCTAGTTTGCCATTCGCATTCAGGGGCAAGGCCTCCAGCTCCACGAAATAGGCCGGCACCATATACGCCGGCAGCCGCTCACTCATATACGCTCGCAGTTGCGCCACCGGCAATGCCTGTTTGCCGACGACGTAAGCCACCAAAACACTGTCGCCCACAGCATCGGTCTTGACCACTACAACCGCAGTGGCAACATCCGGTTGGGTGTGCAGCACGGCCTCGATTTCGCCCAGCTCCACCCGGTAGCCCCGGATTTTGATCTGCGCATCGACCCGGCCCACAAACTCGAGGGTGCCATCGGCCAGCCAGCGGCCCAAATCGCCGGTGCGGTACAGCCGCTCGCCGGCCGCAAATGGATGGGCAATGAATTTCTCGGCCGTCAGCGCCGGCTGGTGCAGGTAGCCCCGAGCCAGGCCAGCGCCCCCCAGGCAGATTTCGCCCACGATGCCCACGCCCACCAGCTGCTGGCGGGCATCAAGCACATACGCGGTACTGTTGGCGATAGGCTTTCCGATGGGAATGGCCCGGTCGGTTACCTCCCCGATGGGGTGACAGAGCGAGAACGTCGTATTCTCGGTAGGCCCGTAGCCATTGATGATCTGCAGGGCCGGATAGGCGTTCTTAACCGCCTTGATGTGCCGGGGGGAAAGCTTGTCGCCGCCCACCAGCATATACTTCAGGTGGCTGAAAGTATCCTGATCCAGATCGACCAGCTGGTTGAACCAGAAAGAGGTAAACCAAGCCGTGGTGATTTGCTTGTCGATCAAATACTGCTTCAATAGCGCAATATTGAGTAGCTGCTGCTGCGGTACTAGGTAAATAGTGCCGCCATTGAGCAGCATTCCCCATAGCTCGAAGGTAGTAGCATCGAACGACAACGAGCCGGTTTGCAGGAGCCGGTCGCCGGCCTGCATTGGTACGTAGCTGGTATTGCGCACCAACCGGACCACGCTGCGATGCTCAATCATAACGCCCTTGGGCCGGCCCGTCGAGCCGGAGGTGTACATCACGTAGGCCAGATCCCGGGCCTGGTTCACCATGGGCAAGCGCTCTTGAGAGCATGAATCGGCCTGCTTATGGAAAGCCTCCAGTTCCGCCGCATCGATAATGACCCGGCACTTACTGTCGGCCAGCATATAGGCAATTCGCTCCTCGGGATAGTCCGAGTCGAGGGGCAGATACGCCCCGCCGGCTTTGAGCACGCCCAAAATGGATATCAGCCAGTCGGCGCTCCGCTCCAGCCGGACAGCGACCAGCTCATTGGGCATTATGGCATACTTGGTGCGCAGGTACCAGGCCAGCTGATTGGCCCGCGCATCGAGCTGCTGATAGGTAAATTCCGACTCGAGGTATACCAGCGCGAGCTGCCCGGCGTGTTGCGCCACCTGCTCATCGAATAGCTCAAGGATGGTCTTATCGGCCGGATATGCCGTGGCCGTGGCGTTGAACGACTCTACCAGCTGTTCTTTCTCTGCTGAACTCAGGTAGTCCAGCGCCTCGACGGTGAGGTCCGGGTTGGCCGCTACCTGCTCGATGATGCGGGTAAAATGGCCTTGCAGACGACTCATGAGCGCCGCATCGTACACCAGACCGTTGTATTTGAACTGGAAGCGGGTTGCTTCGCCGGGAATGATAATCAGTGTGAAGTCATAGTTGTTCTGCTCAAAGCTGTCCGATACCAGCAACGACACGTCGCTGCTGGTCGAATCCAAGCTGCTCTGCACCATTTCGGCTACCGGGTAGTTCTCAAACACCACGATGTGGTCGAAGAGCGCACGCCCCGAATCACTGTTGACCTGAATATCGGCCAGTTGGGTATAGTGGTGGTCAGTACCTTCGATGGCACGCTGCTGCACGCCCTGCAACAGCTCCCGCACGGGCACTGCCGCCGGGGCCTGCACCCGCACCGGAATGGTATTGATGAAGAGGCCAATCGTTTCTTCAATGCCTTCTATCTCAGCCGGCCGACCGGATACTACGGCCCCGAAAACCACGTCATCCGTTTGGTTATAACGGCTCAGCAACAGCGCCCAGACAGTTTGAACAAACGTATTCTCTGTGATGCGCAGCTCTTCGCACAAGGATTTTACCGACTGGCTCACCGCTTGGCTCAGGGAGAAATCTGCGTTGCGAAGCTCAAACTTCCTGGTGGTATCAGCCAACAGCTTCGGCAGGGAGCTAGTGGTATCGTAGCCCGCCAGGTACTGCTGCCAGTACTGCTGCGAGGCATCCGTGTCGCGGGCCAGCAGCCACTTGAGGTAGTTGGAATACGGATGAACTGTACTCAACTGCGGCTCCTCGTTCTGGATGAAACCCTGATAAATCTGGAAGAACTCCTTAATGAGTACACCAGTGCACCAGCCGTCCATGAGAATGTGGTGGTGGCTCCAGATAAACTCGTGGGTCTGCTGGCCCAGGGCCAGCACCGTCAGGCGCATCTGGGAGCCTTTGTGCAGGTCGAACCCGGCCTGCCGGTCGGCTTCCTTAAAGGCCGTTAATGAGAAGTCAGGTTTATCGGATACATCAACATACCGGATGCTGGAAGGCACTTGCTTCTGTACAATCTGCAGCACCTCGGGCTCGAAAGCCTGGGTGAAGCAGGTGCGTAGCATAGCGTGCCGGGCTACCAGTTTATCGTAGCTTTTACGCAACGCTTCAATATCCAGCGCTCCCTGCAACTGGTAGGCCGTCTGCTCGAAATAGGCTGCGGGCGAGTTCAGCCAATGGTAATAGAGGCCCTGTTGCAAAGGGCTCAGCGGGCACACATCCTCCAAGGAGAAATTCTCACCCAGCCTCCAGACGTCCTCCACGCTCAGACCTTTGAAGGTAAGGTCGACGGGGGTGAGCTGGGCGGGCTGCTCGCCGGCCAGCTCGTCGAGCAAGGCCGCCAGCTCCCCGGCCCAGGCCGCCACCAACGCCTGCATGGTGACCGCCGAGAAGCGGCCCGCGTCGTAGCTGA
>NZ_QYCN01000059.1 GCF_003583925.1 Hymenobacter rubripertinctus
TTGAACATCTTTTGAACATCTTTCGCAAGTTCAGCCTCTTTCTTCTCACGCATGAACCGAGTAAGATTAGTCTGAAAAGAAAGCGTAAAAAGGCCGCCAGAGACGACGGATTTATGCTGGAACTGCTCAAAAGTGCCTAATTTGGTGCGGTAGCCCTATATTCGCTCAGCATATCGTAAACTGTGCCGCCACTATGAAAATTCTCATAACCGGCTCCAATGGCCTGCTGGGCCAGAAACTGGTGGCCTTGCTGGCCCGGCAGCCCGGGGTAGAGGTGGTGGCCACCTCCCGGGGCCGCAACAAGCTGGCCGGGCTGCATCCGGCCGTACGATTTGTGCCCCTGGACGTAACGGAGCCGCAACAGGTGCAGCACGTTATCGGGGCCGAGCAGCCCACCCACCTCATCCACACGGCCGCCCTGACCAACGTGGACGAGTGCGAGTTGAACCAGACGGCGTGTTGGCAGCAGAACGTAACGGCCGTCGGGCATGTGGTGGCTGCCTGCGAACAGTACCAGGTACACCTGCTCCATTTGAGCACTGATTTTGTGTTTAGCGGCGAAACCGGGCCACTGGCCGAGGACGCCGTGCCGGCACCCGTTAATTTCTACGGGGAAAGCAAGCTGGCCGCTGAGCGCCTCGTGCAGCAGTGTCGTACCCCCTGGGCCATTCTGCGAACGGTGCTCGTGTACGGCATCGCGCATGATTATGGCCGCACCAATATTGTACTTTGGGTGCGCGACTCGCTGCGTGCGGGTAAGGCCATTAAGGTGGTCAGTGACCAGTTGCGGACGCCCACGCTGGCCGAAGACCTGGCGGTGGGGTGTTGGCTGGCGGCCCGCCAGCATGCCCGCGGCATCTACCACCTCAGCGGAGCCGAACTCCTGACGCCCTACCAGATGGCCCTGCAGGTAGCCGACTATTTCAGCCTGGATGCCACCCTGATCAGCCGGGTAGATGCCCGCACATTTTCGCAGCCCGCCCGCCGGCCGTTGCGCACGGGGTTTATTATCGATAAAGCGGCGCGCGATCTGGGCTTTCAGCCCCGCTCGCTCATGGCGGGTATCGCGCTCCTGGCCGAGCAAATCGATCTGCCGGCGTCCTAGGTGCGGTGGCTGACCCGGGGCACTAGCTGGCGGGAACAAAAAAAAGCCCGCAGACAACGCCCACGGGATTTTCACACACCTATTGCAACAACCTGACAGTAACGAGGCGCGCTGCGAGCAGCTACGGCGGCTTCGTACTGGAATTATTATAGCTGAATCAAGTATCGGAATAGCCTCCGGACAAGGATAAATCTGGAATTAACGCGGGCAATAGCAGCCCGTGTTCAGGGCCGATGAAGCAAGCGCGCTGACAGCGCCATACCTCCTGTACCGGCCGTTCAACATGACAATGTTAGGCACGATTAGAGGCGGTGTAAAGGACACTTGCGTCGTAGATGTGACTTGTATTGAGTAGGTACCTATTGATTGTAATTAGTCGATTAATACGTAAAGAAAAAGCGAAAAATGCCTGTGTAATTTTCTGCAACTGCTTTTCCTTTCTCCACTTTAATGATTATTGGTCATTCGCGTTGCCATTTGTGACCTCTTTTATTTGGTTCGGCCCAGGGTATGTAAGCTCAGAATAGTTGAAACCAAGGCTAGACCGGGCCAGGCTACCAGCCACCACGCGGTGGGCGCGAGGCGAATGGTGGCCAGCAGTTGGCCCCAACTTGATACTTCGGGTGGTAAGCCAACGCCCAGGAAAGAAAGCGTCGTTTCCAGGCCAATAAGCAAGGCCACGGTGAGCGGGAACCGTACCAGCAGTATGTGCCGGGTGTTGGGCCAGATGTGAGCAGCCAGCAGCCGGGCGGCCGGAATGCCGGCGGCCCGGGCAGCTTCCAGGTACGGTTGTGCACTAACCTGGAGCGTCACGGCGCGCATCAGCCGGGCCGGGGTTGTCCAGCAGCTCAGGCTTAGCAAAAGCACCAGCCCCCCCAGTGAAGGGCGCTGCACGGCGGCAGCGGCCAGCACCAGAATCAGCAGCGGTACGGATTCGAGTAGCGACATCAGCCCCAGTACCAGCGTGTCGACGGGTAGGGCCACGCGGCGGCGGCTAAAACCAAACCGGCCCAGTAGCAGCCAACTGCCAACCGTCACCACCAGCAACCCACCGCTGGCTGGCGTCAGGCGCGGTCCTTGGGCCAGCGCGGCCAGCCCAACCAGCAACCCGGTTAGCAGACTGCGCCAGGTTGGCTGCCACCCCGAATTGCGAAGAAAGCCCGCCGCGCTGCCCAGTCCGGCGCCAATCAGCAGGGTGAGCAGGGTGGCCGGAACGCTCACCAGCGCAAGCGTGCGGGTTCCTTGCAGCAGGGCTTGCCAGATGTCCAGCCCCTGCGGATCGGTTCCCAGCCAATGGCCCACCCCAAAGGGGGGCTGACTGACGTGGGCCAGATCGGGGATAATGGTTTCGGACGGGGCCAGCACCGCCGCGCCCGCTAACAGCAGCAGCCAGCCCCCGGCGAGCAGGCGGCGGATCGAAAAGGGCCGCTTGGCGTGCTGCGGCCTCATAACCGAATGCGCGGATCGGTGAGCTGATACGCGACATCGGTGAGCCATTGCGCCACCAGCCGCACTACGGCCACCAGTCCCACGGCTCCCAGTAGCAGGGGGTAGTCCTGGGTGGCGGCGGCTTCGGCGAGCAGGCGACCCATCCCCGGCAGGGCGAACAACACCTCTACCACCACCGACCCCGCCACCAGATTGGGCAGCAGGTCGGTGAGCAGGGCAATAGTCGGCAGCAGGGCATTTCGCAGCACGTGGCCCCGCATGGTGCGGCGGCGGGATGCCCCTTTGGCGCGGGCCGTAGCCACGTAGGCCCGGGTCATTTCCTGCTGGATAGCGCCATCGAGCTGGATAACCAGGCCGGGCAGACTCACGATAACTAGGCTCAGGACGGGCAGTGCCAGATGGTAGAGCAACTCGCCGGCCCGCTGCCCCCAATTGCCCGATTCCGGTTCCAGCCCCAGGCCAAAAGCGGGAAACCAGGCCAGCGTATCGGGATTGGCCAGCAGCAGCAGCAGCCCCACCGCCACCAGAAACAGCGGAAAGCTCTGAATGCCATGCAGGGCCAGCAGAACCAGGCGCCGGGCACGGGGCCGGTAGCCCAGGCTGGTAGCCATTCCAATGGCCAACCCCACGCTGCCTGTCGTAGCCAGCAGCGTCAGGGGCAGCGTATAACGCAACGCTTCCCCCAGCAACCCCCGTACCGGAGCGCCCTGGCGATAGGAAATACCGAGGTTGCCCGCCAGCAGCTGCCCCAGCCACTGATGATACTGGTTACCGGTGCCGTGCCAGCGCCAGCCCGCAGCGGGTTGCCAGGAAGTATAGAAGAGCGGCGCGCTGAGTCCGTAGCGCCGCAGCAGCTGCTGAGTAAGCGCCGCCTGATCGATGCGCGCATCAAGGCGGGTATTGGCGCTCAGGGTGCTCTGAATGAAAGCGGCCGGATCCGTCACGGACCGGCTCAGCAGGAACAAGGCCGAGAGCGTCAGCCAGACGGCCACCAGGGCCTGGGCGGTATGGCGCAGCAGCACCGGCATATGCGCGCCTACAACTGCGGAACTTCCACCCGGATACGCGCCGCTTCGTAGCCCGGCTTGAGGCCCGTAACGGGCACGCGCAACCGCGCCGCCGCTGCCAACCGGTAGCGCAGAAAGTAGAGCACCGTGAACGGCCGCTCCTGGTGCAGCAGCAGCTGAAACTGGCGTAGCAGCCGGGCTTTGCGGGCCGGATCGTCGGTGGTTGCAATCCGGTCAATCAGCTCGTCGCTGGCGGGCAGGCTGAAGCCGGTATTGTTGCTGGCCCCGATGCCCCGCGAATGCAGCAGGGGGGTGAAATCGTAGGAAAACGGGTTGCCACTGAAAGTGCGGATAGACATGTCCGTTGCGCCGGCCCGCAGCTGGCGCGACAGCACCGACTGCTCCGTGGGGCGCAGGTTCACGGCAACGCCTACGGCCCGGGCCGCCGCGCTGAACTGGCGGGCCGCCGTTTCGTAGGCGGGTTCGCCCGTCCGGTAGCTCAGGTCCAGCCGCAGCTGTTCCGGCTGCCCCTGGGCATTGGGGCGGGTCCAGGGGCCGGCACCTCGCCGCTGCCAGCCGGCCTGTTGCAGCAAGCTCACGGCGGTGGTGGGGTCGAACCTGAGCAACGGCAGGCTGTCGTGGTAATAGGCCTTGACGCGCGGACTAATCAGCCCGACGCTCGGTACGGCCGCTCCCTGTTGGGTGGCTTGCACAAGTGCGGCTACATCAAACAACTGACTCAGCGCCCGGCGCGTCAGCGCATCCCGCAGGATGGACTTGCGCACGTCGAAGCTGGCGGCGAGAAACTCGTAGGAGTCGGTGGCCGAGAACCGTAACCGTTGCTGATCGGCAGCCGATTGCTGAAGCCGGACGAACTCAGCAGCGGGCATGAGTGAGTACAAATCGATTTCCCCCCGGCGCAGGGCCAACGTTGCCGTTGCCGCGTCCGGAATGATCTGGTAAGTGAGCTGATCCGGAAAAGCCTGCAAGACCGGTGGAGGGGAAGATAAGGTATCGGCCCACCACCGCGTTTTGCGGGCGAGTGTCAGGTAACGGCCCTTCTGCCAGTCCGAAATCCGATAAGGGCCGCAGCCGGGCAGCCGTTCCGGGTGCTTGTTCAGTTCCAGCGCCTGGTAACGCCTGGCAAAGGCCACAACAACGGCGGGTACAGGCCGGGAAGTCTGCCGCAGTGCTGGCAATGCTATTGAGCGTAACTGCCCCTCAGGGTCCAGCACGTACTCCGGCAGGATTGAAAAGTCGCCTGAGGAGCGTACATGGTCCGGCGACTGTCCGACGCACACGAGCGTAAACCGCCGGGCGTCCGTCGGATCCAGCCGGATATCCCGGATAAAGCCGAACATAGCCTGATCCATCTCCGTCGGTAAGCCCGGGCAGTTCATCACCTTGAGGGTGAAAGCCACGTCGCGGGCCAGTACCGGCGAGCCGTTGTCCCAGGTAGCCTCCGGCCGCAGCCGGTAGCTCACCAGCAGCAGGGAGTCATCTGCCCATTGCACTATCGGCATAGCTTCCGCCAGCCAAGGCACAAAGTCGTTATCGGCTTCACTGGCCTTCAACAAGCTACAGTAGGTCAGATTGGCAACTTCAGAAGCACTGCTATTACTGACAACCAACGGGTCCAGGTTATCCGGGTCGGATGCCCAACGGATGCGAACAACGAGGCTGGTAGTAGCGTCTGGGGAAGTTGAGCAAAAGGTAAGAATGAGCGCACTCAACGACACTACAAAACCTCGGAAGAGTTGCTTCATGAACGGGTAAGCGCGTAGGAGGGAACTCCGGGCAAGTTACCACGTTTTGAAACGCCGCAGAAAAGAGTCGGATTAATGGTCGTCGCCCCAACCGCCTACGCCGTGGTCAGCATCGGCACTGGCAGTAGTAGCGTTGGTTGAAGCTGCCGGCTGGGTGTTGTCGGGGGTAACAGCGGGTGAAGCTGAGAGAATAAAAAACTGAAGGATGGCGGCGGCGATGAGCTCTAGCATGGATAGAAGTATTTGTGGTTCAGGTGATTGAACGACACAAATGTGGGGTCTAAACCAGTGCTCAGAAAGGCAACAAGGACGCGAAACGTGACCCCTCTTCAGGCGAACCACGTGGTGATATCCATTCTCAAAAAGGTAGTTGGGAAGCCCTCAGCGGGTAAGAAGACGATACTTATCGGACGAATTGCTAATAATTCGTGACATATATTATTGCAAATGACAACAATTATAATCATGCAAAGCTATGGCAGATTACTGGACTGCGTAAAGGCCGGTAACAATATTTTGTGACATCTATTGAAGCTGCTTGTCGATGTTCTACATTAGCATCTGAGCTGATTTAAAGACCCTTTATGCTATGGAAGAACTGATAAATCTGGTTAAAATTGTGACCGATAGAAGACTGGCCGTATTGCCTTTCCTTGACTTCTCGAATAAGCGCTCTACCAACAAGGACCTACGACTGGTCCGGCTGCTGGAAACCGGTAACTCGGTCACTCAAAAGCAATTGATGAAGGGAATATACGGAAATAGCGATGCCAAAACGCAGACCAACTTCCGCAAGCTGAAATCAAGGGTTCAGCAGAAACTGCTCAATCATCTGTATTTTCTTGACCAGACCGACACCCGACACTTGGTTTCCCGCCAATATGAGCAGCAGTGCCTGGGGCTGTTGCACCAAGCCAAAATCCTGAGCAGTGAAGGGGAGTACCGGATGGCGGAAAAGCTATTTCGTAAATTTATGCGGGTAGCCGAAGAAGCGGAGTATACTCATTATAATGTGCTGGGAGCCAGAATATTGAAGAAAATGTACGGGGAAATGGGTCAGCCGGCAAAGTACCACGCAATGGCCAAGCAGTTTGCGGCTTTTCAAGCGAAGATGGAATTGGAGGATGAGGCTGAGCAGCTCTACACCGACATGAAACTCACCCTCAATCACAAGGTGAAATCCCGAAAAGCGCTGCTTGCCAAGATGCCGGAAGTGATAAACCGATTAGAGGTGCTTTATAAGGAGGCGGGAGGGTATAACACTTTTTATTTTTTGTATGCTACCAAGATGTCACGGGAGGAACTGACTGGGAATTACGAGGAAATAATTAGTATAACTGCACAGACAGACAAAGACTGGGAACAGAATAAAATCAATAAAAAACGCTTCGATAAGCGGTTTAACAACTATATGAGCGTGTATGCTCATTTGCAGTGCCGACAGGCGAAGAAAGGCTTGGCGCTGGCCGAGGAGTACTTCAAGGACTTTCACTATTCCTCGGGCAACTGGTTTTACTTCCTGGAAACCTACCTGCTGCTGGCCATTCATGCCAAACAGTATAGCCAGGCGGTTGACCTGCTGCAACAGGCCCGCAAAAACCCATACCACCGCAAACAGCGGGCTGCCGCTCAGCAGCGGTGGGAGCTATACGAGGCCTATGTGCAGTTCGTGCGTCCGGAAGAGTCGCCGCTCAAAATGCGCCACTTCGCCCAGTTCGTGCAGACGGTGCCCGACTACAGCCGCGACAAGCAGGGCTACAACGTAGCCATTCTGGTCATTCAGTTTCTGTATTTCCTGCAGCGCCGGGATATTGAGGGGCTGCTGGCGCGGCTGGAGGGCTTGCGCAAATATGAGCAGCGCCACCTGCGCGACCCGGCCACGCTGCGCAGCCAGCTGTTCTTCCGCCTGCTGCTGATGACGGTGAAGCAGAACTTCGCGCCGGATGCGTGCGAGAAAAAAGCACTCCCCCTACTGGAGCGGTTGCGGGCTGCCCCGCTGCCCGGCCAGGCATACGGGGAAATCGAGATCATTCCTTACGAAGACCTGTGGGACCTGACCCTGGGCATACTGCGGCATCTGGCTGCCGAGGACCTGGCCGCCGAACATGCGGCCCGCAACCGGGTGTAGTCCGGGCCGATACTGAGCGCCCGCTCTCCACCGACACCCGGACGATGACGGGGGCCTGGCGCAGGCAACGGGCACGTGTGGCTAGCGCCGGACCGCGGCCCCTTTAGCCGCCGCCCGGCCCGCAACTGCCGGGCGGGCGGGCACCGGTTTGGGAGCCGGTTTACGCGGCACCGTGGTAGCAGCCACCACCTGAGTGATGACAACGGGTGCCGGCGTCCGGACAGCCGCTACGGCGGCGTGCAGCGTGCCGGGGGCGGCGGCCAGGTACCGCTCGTACTGGGCGGGTGCGAGAATGGTGCCCAGCTGCGTCGTGTAGGCCTGACCGATGGCGGTGAGCTTCTGTTGCAGCATGTCGGGGTCGTTGGCGTAGAGCTGGCGGGCGTCGGCCTGCTCGCTCAGGCGCTGCTGGGTGAGGCGGCGGACCGGCAGCTGGCGAGCATCATCGAGGCTGATGAAGGCGGCCAGCTGCCGGGTAATGGTCATGGCTTCTTCTTTGAAAGCGGGAGCAGCCTCCTGGGCGCGGGCGGGCGGTTGCAGCAGCAGGCCAAGCCCGCTGATCAGCAACAAGGGTAGAATTTTCATGCGCGGGAAAGAAGAAGAGGGGAAAGGCCAGAGGAGCACCGGGAGAAAGCGGTAAAATGCCAACTCCCTGCTTCAGTAGTCCGAAGATAAAATGCGCGGGAGTGCGGCGCGGTATTCTAAGACGAAAACCCGCCAACGCCCGGACGAAACGGCCGGTGGACTCGTTCAACGCGGCTTCAGGGCATGACGACCACCCGCCGGCTTACGCAGTGGCTGGCGGGGCAGCTATCGGGGCCGTTGCCGCGCAGGCTCATGCGCACTAGGTACTGACCCGGCCGGCGGAAGGCGTGCGCTACCTGCCGGCCGTTGGTGACGTAGCCGTCGCGGAAGTCCCAGAGCACCACTGCGTTTGCGCAGAGCGGGAGCTGGGAGTCCAGGGCGTCGAAGGTGAGAGGCTGGCCCACGCGCACGGTATCGGCGGCGCGGAAGTTGAGCACGATTTCGGTGGTGAAATCGACGGGAATGAGTTTTTCGGCGGCCCGGATTTCCCCCGTGGCCTCATCCAGCACGTCCAGCTGCACGGTGTAATGGCGGCGCTGCTGGTAGCAGTGCGAAATGGTCGCGCCGGTGAGCAGGGTGCCGTCGCCCATGTGCCAGCGGAAGGTGAGCGGGCCGGCGGCGGGGTCCACGGCGCGGCGGGCGTCCAGCTCCACGCACATTTCCATTACCCGGGGCAGGGGGCAGTCCACGCTCAGCGTGTCGCCGGCGCTCTGCGCCGCGGCCGGCTGGGCAACGAACAACAAAACCAGCAGCAGGCACAATAGAAAACGCACGCGGGCAGCAGTAAAATGGAAACCGGAGGAAGGACCGTGAAGCATCACCGACTCACGGAGTGAGACGCGCTAGAACTTGTTCAGGCGCTGAAATACCTCCTTCTGGTAGGTCTGGCCAATGGGAATATGCTTCTTGTCGAACACGATGGTGTTGTCCTCAATGCTTTGCACGCGCTTGAGATTGACAATGAACGAGCGGTGTACGCGCACGAACAGGGCCTGCGGAAACTTCTCCTCCACGGCCCGCATGGTACTGTACACGATGAGCTTGCTCTGGCCCGTCACGATGTGGACATAGTCGCCGAGGGCTTCCACGTACTGCACGTCCTCGAACTGCACTTTCACCAGCTTGCTATCCACCTTGACGAAGGTAAACGCCGCGTCGGCGGGAGCGGGTTCGGCGGTTTCCGCGCGGCTGCCAGCCACTTCCAGCGCCTTCTGGGCGGCTTGCAGAAACCGGGCGTAGCTGATGGGCTTCACCACGTAATCGAGCACATCGTGCTCAAAGGCTTCCACGGCGTAGCTTTTGCTGCTGGTGATGAGGATGACCAGGGGCGGGTGCTGGAGAGTGCGCAGCAGGTCGAGGCCCGACATCAGGGGCATCTCCACGTCGAGAAACAGCAGGTCGATGGGTTGCTGGCGCAGAATTTCGGCCGCCGCAATGGCACTCTCGCAGCTGGCGGCGTGGGCCAGGAAGGGCGTGTTGCCGATGCAGTTCTCAACAATCTGGAGCGCCAGGGCATCGTCGTCGACAACCAGGCAGCGGAGCGGAGCAGGAGTTTCGGCCATAGTATCAAAGGTACAGGCTAACCTGAAAAAAATACTATTGTTTTATGGCCGGGCTTCGGGCAACCGGCATTCCAGCAGCGGGTATACCTGCCGCAGAGCCTGCTGAATGCTGATCAGCAGCGGGGGTAAGGCCGCATCGGCGGGCTGCTGGCGGGCGGTCTGTTCCACGGTTTCCAGCTGCCGGGTGAGGGTTGGGAGGCCGAAATACGCCACCTGGCCCCTGAGCTTGTGGGCTACCTGGGCCAGGGCCGGCCCCTGGGTGGCCGGTAATTCGGCGGCCAGCACCGGGGCCTGGGCCAGAAACGTGCGCACAATCTGCTGGACGAAGGCCTCGTTGCCGCCGGCCAGCTCTTCGAGCAGCGTCCAGTCGGGCCGCTCCGGTGGGTCTTCGGCCGGGGCAGAAGCGGCCGCCGGAGCGGGCGGGGCACTTCCATCGGGGGCGGCTCCGCCAGCGGCCGGAACCGCCGTGGGGGCCGGCGTGCGGCCGGTATAGTGGGCGAGGCGGGCGTAGAGCACGGCCGGGTCGAAGGGCTTGGCCAGCGTGTCGTTCATGCCGGCTTCCAGGGCCAGCACCCGGTCTTCGGGCAGGGCCGAGGCGGTGAGGCCAATCAGGGGCAGGCGCTGCGGGTCGGGGAAGAGGGCGCGGAGCTGGCGGGCGGCTTCGTAGCCGTCCATTTCGGGCATCTGCACATCGAGCAGCACCGCATCAAAGGCCTGCTGTTGGGCCGCCTCCACGGCCCGGCGGCCATTGTCGGCCACGGTTACGCGCACGTTCCAGGCCTCCAGGGTTTTGCGGGCCACGAGCTGGTTGAGCAGGTTGTCTTCGGCCACCAGCACCCGCAGCGGGGGCGCAAAGGGCGGCAGCACCAGGGCCGCCTCGGGCGGCACGGTGGCCGGGTCGGCGGGCCGGGCCGGAATTTCAAACCAGAAAGTGGAGCCTTCGCCCTCGGTACTTTCCACCCAGAGCCGCCCGCCGTGCAGCTGCACCAGGTTGCGGGCAATGCTCAGGCCCAGACCGGTGCCCCCAAACTGCCGGGTGGTGCTGGCGTTGGCCTGGGAGAAGTCCTCGAAAATGGCGTCCAGTTTGTCGGCCGCAATCCCGATGCCGGTGTCGCGCACTCCGAACCGCAGCGTTGCTGAGGCATCGGCCGTCGCCACCGCCTCCAGCCGCAGCGTAACGCCGCCCCGGGTGGTAAACTTCACGGCGTTGCCCACCAGGTTCACCAGCACCTGGTTGAGGCGCACCGGGTCGCCGAGAATGGCGGCGGGCACTTCGGGGCCGATTTCGGTGCGGAAGTAGAGGCCCTTGGACTCGGTGGCGAACCGGAACATGCGCGCCACCCGCTCCACCAGCTCCGGCAGCCGCAGCGGGGCCTGCTCCAGGGTGAGCTTGCCGGCTTCCATTTTCGAGGAGTCCAGAATGTCGTTGATGATGACCAGCAGGTTCTGCGACGACGACTGAATGGCCTCCAGGTACTCCTGCTGCTCCCCGTTGATGGGCGTGTTGCGCAGCAGGTGGCTCAAACCAATCACGGCGTTCATGGGCGTCCGGATTTCGTGGCTCATGTTGGCCAGAAACTGGGCCTTGGCCCGCCGCGAGGCCTCGGCCGCGTCGCGGGCCACCACCAACTCGGCGTTGGTCTGCTCGGTTTCGGCCTTCTGCCGGCGCAAGTCGGCGGTACGCTCTTGCACCGTGGCTTCCAGCTGCCGCTTCTGGCGGCGCAGGGTGGCCGTCCGGGTCCGGGTGAACCCCCAGATGCCGACCACTGCCGTCGCCACGCTCAATACAGCAAACCAGGCGGTTTGCCAGAACGGGGTAGCCACCGAGAACGGGGTGGCAGCGGGTGCCGACCAGGCCCCGTACTGGCCCAGGCGGGCGCGGACTTCCAGCATGAACCGGCCCGCATCAAGGCGCGGGAACTGGGCTTCGCCGGTGGCCGAAGGCTGGCTCCACTCGTTCTGGTAGCCCCGCAGCCGGTACTGGTACTGCAAATCGGCCGCCCCGGGCCGCAGGCTCACGCCCCGAAACCGGAAGCTGACCCGGTGCCGGCCCGCCGATAACTCCCCAAGGCCGTAGGGCGGGCGGGCGGCCCCATCAACGGCACTCGCGAGCAAACGCGGAACGGGGGGCTGGTTGGCGGGCAACAAGTCGGGGGCATCGGTGCGCAGGCGCAGCAGGCCGGTGCGCGTGAGCACCCACAGGGCGTACTCGTCCCAGGCCACGGCGGCCTGCGGGAGCAGGTCGTGCACCAGCGGATTAGCGGGCAGCGTGGCCGACCGGAATTCACCATTCTTCCCCAGAAAGCTCAGGGCATCCCGGTGCACGGCAACCACCTGCTCCTTACGGAAATCGTGGCGGTAGCCGCCGTGGTAGCTACTGCCCCAGCGCACGGGCAGCAGGGCGTAGCAGTAGGGGGTGGCCAGGCCCCGGGCCGGGGTGTAGTGGGTGAACCGGTTGTGCTGGAAGCGGAACACGCCCTGTCCTTCCGTCCCGATCCAGACCCGGCCCACGTCATCGGTGAGCAGCGCCGACACATTGACGATGCCTTTGGAATAGCGGAAGTAGCGGAACCGGCCGCGCCGCCACACGGCCAGCCCGGTATCGTGGGTCCCCATCCATACCTGGCCCGCCGAGTCGGTGGTGAGGGCGTAAATGGTGTTATGGAGCAGGCCGTTGGCGGTGGTGAAGTGCTCGGCCGGCCGGGCTGAGTCGGCCGGTAGCCGGTACACGCCATCCAGGGCCGTGCCCACCCACAGGTCGCCGTTGCGGTGCTGGCTGAGGGCCGTAATGGCCACCGTGGCCGGCAGCCGCCGCACCAGGCGCATGAACGGCTGCCGGGAAGGCTTCTGCGGTACGGGCGTCTGCCATAGCCCATGCCCGGTGGTGCCGGCCCAGACAGCGGCCGGTACCCGGGGCGGGTAATGGCCATCCCAAACGGCCCGGGAGCGTTCATCGGGCGTCGCCAACAAAGCGGTTGGGGCGAAGGGCAACAGCAGCTCATCGGGGAAAACAGCTACGGGCGCCGACGGCGCGGCTCCGTGTCGTAGTCGGCCCCACTGGCCCGTGCTCAGCCCGGCCGAAGCCCGCGCCCCGCTTAGCAGGGACGTAACTTTCGGGCCACCTGCCACTGCGGGCTGCGGGTAGAACGTCACGTGCCGGTCCGACCACCGCCACAGGCCCTGCCCGGCCGTGCCCAGCCAGAGGTTGCCCTCCCGGTCGGGTAGCACGCACTGCACCACCGTGCCGGCGGGCAGCACCCGCTCAAAGCCGAAGCTGGGGCCGGGAACCGGCGTTTTCAGGGGCGAAGAAGGGAGGTGGCCGACTTCCCGGAAAGCCGTATCGGGGGGCGCGATGCCGGCGGCCGGCCGCAACGGCCCGGCCGCCGCAGCCTTCCCCGAAACCGGCCGAAATCCGCCGCCCCGGCTCACCGACAGCCCCCCTTGGTAGTGGCCCACCCATAGCCGGCCGGTGCCGGGCTCCAGGGCCAGCCGGGTCACGAAATCCTCGGCCAGCCCCTCGCGGGTGGTGAAGGTGGTGAACGCCGTGCCGTCGAAGCGGACCAGGCCCTCGGCGGTGCCCATCCAGAGGTAGCCGGCCGCATCCTGGGCCAGGGCATAAATGAAGGGCTGGGGTAGCCCTTCGGCCGCCCCGAACTGCTTCAGAAACACCCGGCCCGGCGGCGGCTGGGCGGCGGCCAGGTGAGCAAATAAGCAGAGAAGCAGGAGCAGGCGGCGCATCAGGCCGGCAAGATAGGCGTTCGGCCCGCGCGGCCGGGGTTTCTGCGCCTGAGCCGCTGATTTGCTCGGTGGACTGTCCTTCTGGTAGGGCAGAAGGCCGGTATTCGGCCGGCTGCCGGGCCTGCCTTACGCGGCCTACCCGCCCGCCCGCCTATGCCAGTGCCTGGTGTAGGCGCTGCACTACTCCCCGGCCCGGTTTGTGGCGCGCTTCCGCCCACCGGGCTTTCAGTCCGGCCGCATGGCCGGCAGCGCGGCCAGCGTGGCCGCTTCGGCTTGCAGGGCCGCCCGGCGCACCAGCAGCAGCGCCAGGGCCGTAGCGGCATCGGGCCGCAGGGCGGGGGGCGGCGGCAGGGCGGCAGCCAGCGCGGCCAGCCAGCGTTGGGCGTGGGCCTGCTCGGTGGGGGTGGCGCCGGCGGGGTCGGGGGGGGGGCGCGGGGCCAGGGCGGCGGCCAGCACCGGCCCGGCCCAGC
>NZ_QYCN01000060.1 GCF_003583925.1 Hymenobacter rubripertinctus
TGGCGGCCCAGCGGATGAGGTTTGGGCGTGTGCACGGGCAGCAGGGGCGAGAGGCGCGCCCAGAGCGTATCGGAAATCGTGAATTCTTGCGTCGTGGCCATGCCGCGAAAGTACCACTTCTTTAACTCCTATTCGGATAGACTCTAAGTCGCCGGGGGTTTCGCGCTTCAGCCGCTTGCAGGTGAAGCGGGCCATGCGCGAGCTGCACCAGCAGGAATTTGTATTCTTCACCAAGGGCGACAACGTGGCTAACCTCAACAAGGTGATGGCCTACGTAGTGGAGAACGAGTTCACCAACCGCCTCAAAATCGTGACGCTGCTGCGGGAGGGGGAAACCTATTCGCCGGAGCTGATGAAGGACATTGAGGTACTGGACCGCGCCTACGAGCAAATCCGGGTCGATTTCGTGGCTATGCAGGGCCACTTCGGCCCCGAGCTCATCGACCGGCTCTCGGCCGAGTGGAACGTGCCCAAGAACTTCATGTTCATCGGCTCGCCCGGCGACCGGTTCCCCTACCAGATTTCCGAGCTCGGCGGGGTGCGCCTGATCATTTGATCACAGATGGGGCAGATGGTGCAGATGAAAAATGATTCGTTCTGATAGCGGATTCGTTCTATAAGCAGGCTTGTTCCAATAGGATATAATGGACGGCCAGCTAAAACGAATCCGCTATCAGAACGAATCATTTTTCATCTGCAACATCTGCCCCATCTGTGATTATAGTTTAGCCCCTACTGACACCAGAAAGTTGCGGGTGGCCTGGGGGTAATACCAGTTGAAGTTCTGGAACTGGCCATCGGCCCCGGGGTAGCCGTAGGTGTAGCCGTTGGCGGCGTAGCGGCGGTTGAGCACGTTATTCACCAGCAGGCCCAGCTCGATTTCCTTGATGAAGGCGGGCCGGATAGTGTAGCGGAGGCGGAAATCGAGCACCTGGTAGGGGCTTAGGCGGCGCTCGGCGCTGGTGCTGTTGTCGAGGTACTGGCGGCTGACGGTTTTGTAGAGCAGCGCCGCCCGCAGCCCCGGCACAACGGCCAGCGGCTGTCCTTCCAGAGTATGCGCCGATACTACGCTGGGCGAGTAGGAAATGGTGCTGGTGCGCAGTACGAAGGTGCTGTCGGAGGTGGGTTGCTGGTAATCCCGGATGCGGTTCTGACTGAGCGTGAGCGTGCTGCTGAGGCTGATATTATCATTGGCCGAGAGCCGGCCGGTCAGCTCCAGGCCGCGGCGGTAGCTGCGCGCCACGTTGGTGCGCAGCGGGGTGCCCACTTCGTTCAGCTGCCCGATGGACACCAACTGGTTGCGGTAATCCATATAAAAGAAGTTGGCCTCCAGGCGCAACGCCGTGTTCGGGCCCAGCAGTGTGCCGTTGGGCTTCGTGAGGCGGTAGCCGCCCTCGAAGTCGTTCAGGCGTTCGGCCCGAACGCGCTGACTGCTGGCTGAGTATTCGAGAAAATCGGAGCGCACCGGTTCACGCTGGCCCACTGCGAAGCTGGCGTAGAGCTGCTGGCCCTCGGCCAAAGCGAAAGTAGCGCCGGCTTTGGGGTTGAAGAACGTGTAGTTCACGTGAGTAGCCACATCAACCCGCCCACTGGCCAGCCCGTCGAGGTTGTAGTTGATGTGGCGCACCTGCACATCGCCGTACACGCCCAGCTGCTCCACTACCTGAAACGTGGCGCGGGCGTAGGCGTGGTAGTCAGTTTTGGTGGCGTCGTTGAAGTAGTAGCGGTGGCGGATGTTGCCCGTGGAGGCATACCGCGCCCAGATGACTTCGCCGTAGTGGTCGTTGAGAAACCGGTTCCAGCCCCCGCCCAGCGTGGCCTGGAGCTTATCGTTGCCCTTGGGCTGGTAGTTGAGCGCGAAGGTGCCGCCGAAGAAGTAGTTATCGAGCCACTTGCGGTCCACCAGGTCGGTGCGCTTGAGGGTGGTGGTGCCGACGACCACGTCGGGCAGGTTGTAGCTGGCCAGCTTGCGGTTGGCCCGGAAGCTCTCGTAGTAGCCGAAGCCCCGGGTCAGGTGCAGGGCCGCGCCCAGGTTCCAGTCGGGGCCCAGGCCCTGCGAAAGGTGAAGCTGGTAGTGGTTCTGCTGGTAGTTGTCGGTCTGGTTGTCGTAGGTGTAGTAGCTGTAGCGGCGGCCCTCCTGGCGCACCCGCTCGGCATCGGCCGCGCTCAGCTCGCCATTATCAATAAACTGTTGCAGCAGCTTCTGGTCGCCGGTAATGGCGGGCTCGGGCACGCCGTTCCAGGCCTGGTAGGTCTTCTCGCGGCCCGAAAAGGTGATGAACTTGACCAGCGTGTTTTTGGCTTGATAGCCGGCGGCGAGGTAGTACGATTTCAGGTCCGACGCCGCCCGGTTCATGTAGCCGTCGGTGCTGATGCGCGAGAGGCGGCCGTCCACGGTAAAGTGCTGGCCCAGTAGACCGGTGCCAAACTGCACGGTGTTTTTCCAGGTGTTGAAGGAGCCGTAGGAGTTGCTGGTTTCGCCGTAGGCCTCGCGGCGGTTATCGAGGGTGCTGATGTTGAGGCTGGCTCCGAAAGCCGCCCCCCCGTTCTGGCTCGTGCCCACCCCGCGCTGAATCTGGAGCGAGCTGATGGACGAGGCCAGGTCGGGCAGGTTCACCAGAAACGAGCCGTGCGACTCGGCATCGTTGAGTGGGATGCCGTTGATGGTCATGTTGATGCCCGTGTTGCTGGTACCCCGGATGCGGATATCGGTGTAGCCCACGCCCGCCCCGGCATCGGAGTTCACCACCACCGAAGGCGTCTGGTCGAGCAGATAGGGCAGATCCTGGCCGAAATTACGCTTGGTCAGCTCCTGCTTGTTCAGGTTGGTAAAGGCCGTGGCGGTTCGGTCGGAGGCGCGTTGGGCCGTTACGAGGGCGTCGGCGGTGAGTACGCCGCCGGGGCGCAGCTGCCCGGCCAGGCGCTGCCCGGCTACCTGCCCCCGTACTGGCAGCAGCAGGCTTTCGTAGCCCACAAACGTGATGCGCAGCTCGTGGGAACCGGCCGGCACAGCTTCTAAGCTGAAACTACCCGCAGCGTCGGTGCTGCCGCTGGGCGTGCCGTCGAGCAGAATGGTGGCCCCGGGCAGGGGTGCTCCGGTGCGGGCATCGGTAATGGTGCCGGCCACGGGACCTTGCGCCCAGGCCGCGCCGGACAGCCCCAGCAGGAGCAGACCGGTGGTCAATACAGTTTTCAAAAAGGTAAGCGGAAAAAGTAGAACGGGCCGGGCACCAGGGGTCGGGCCGGCGGCAAATCGTTCGCGGATCGTTTGTTCCCTTCGCCGGCATTACCCGGATCAGGTTCAATGGGTATGATCTCAGCCCAAAAGCTACCTGGTAGCTTGGGCACCCCTAAACAGTGTGGGGCAAAGGTAGGCCCGGGTTGGCAATTTTGATACTCCGGCCCCAGAAATGCCGCCGGCCGCCGAATATGTCCGGCCGGAATCCGCATCAGGAGCGCGGCATGACCGGGGCGCCACGCTACGCAAATAAACCCCGCTCAGAATTCGTTTTCTACTGACAATCAAGTAAATTAGAAAACCTGCCTGCGGGCTCAAAAAATTACGCCCCTTTCAAACAAGCCCGCCCCGCCGGCCGTTTGAACAACTGGAGCCGGCCGGTTCCGGTGTCTTTCGTTGTCGCTGTTCAGCTCCCTCCGTCATGACTATTACCAGCCTTCTGTACTTGTTTGTGGCCGTTCTGTTCGCTGGCTTGCTGCTGGTGCTGCCCCGCCGCCGCTTCCGCCAGCCGCCCACCCCCGACAACGACGACGAAGGCGGCGAACCCCTCGACGACGGCCTGCCCGATTTCGACCTGCCCCCCGGCATCTCCCGCCCCATCAACGACTGGGAGCCCGACTACAACTACCGCCCCGTTATCAAGGAGTAGGGCATAAGAACGTCATCCTGAGCCGGTCGCGCATCAAGCGAGAACGAAGGCTCCTTTCACGCTGAAATGGCATCGTACCAACGATTCCGTGCCGACGTGGGAGGAGCCTTCGTCCTCGCTCGATGCGCGACCGGCTCAGGATGACGTTCCGATAACTACGCTCTACTCCTACAAGTCCCGGGCCATGCGAACGTAGGGGATGGTGCCGCGGTAGAAACGGTTGCCCTCGGGCTCCAGCTTGAAGGCGCGGTAGAAATTCTCGTTCACGGCCCGGGCATCGCACCAGAGGCGGCGGGCTCCCTGGGTGCGGGCTTCCGTGATAATGTGGCGCAGCAGCTGAGAGCCGATGCCCTGCCCCTGGCAGTCGGGGCGGGTGGCAAACTTGCGAAACCGGGCCACGTTGCCATCAATGAACAGCGAAATAACGGACACCAGCTTGGCGTTGCGGTAGGCCCCGAAGTGGAAGCCGGTTTCGTCGTTGTTGAGCTTGATGTAGGTCATCGATTCCTGGGGCCAGAGCACCTGATGGCGCAATGCGTAGGTATCGGCCGCCTGGATGGGACGGATGGTAAGTTCAGAGGTCATGGGTAAGCGTTAGGCAACGGTGATGCTGTAGGAAGTAAGAAACTGCTGGCCGGCCGCCAGGTGCAGAATGCCCTGCTTGGCGGCCAGCTCCGGCGAGCCGGTGGTGGCGCTGGCAATTCCCTGCCAGGGCTCAATGCACACGAAGGGCGCGCCCGGCCGGGGCGTCCAGAGGCCCAGGTACGGAAAACCGTCGAAGCGCMGCCGCMCGCTGTGGCCCGAGCGGCGGCTGCGCAGGGTGAGGTGGGTGAAATCGAAGTGCGTGAACACCAGCGCGTCGTTGGTGAATAACTCGTAGCGCAGGGGCAGCACCGCTTGCTCGTGCAGCAGCGGCGCAGTCTGGCCACTGAGCAGGCCGCCTGCCAGCAGGTGGCGCTCCAGCGTTACGGGGTGGTCGAAAACGAAATCGTAGTCCTCAAACGACTCATCGGGTAGTAGAGGGCAGCGGAAAGCCGGGTGCGCCCCGATGCTGAACAGCAGCTCGGCCGCGCCGGGGTTTTCCACCTCCCAGCCAATGGTGAGCGTGGTACCCGCCAGGCGGTAGCTGATGCGCAGGGCAAACTCGAAGGGGTACACGGCCCGGCTGGCGTCGTCAGCCCGCAGCTCCAAGGTGAGCGCCGATGCGCTCTGCCGGACGAGGGAAAACTCCCGGTCGCGGGCAAAGCCGTGCTGGCCTAAGCGGTACGGCCGGCCCTGGTGGTGGTAGCGGTTATCGGGCAGGCGGCCCACAATGGGAAACAGCACCGGCGCGTGCCGGCCCCAGTAGGCCGGGTCGGCGGGCCAGATGTATTCCAGCGTTCCATCGGCCAGATCGGTACGCACGAAGCTGCTCAGCTCGGCTCCCAGCCGGTTGACGGCTACGCGGCACTGCTCATTTTCGAGGATATACATCATGCAGCCAGTGAAAGGCGGGGTAGGTTGGCAAGAAACGACAGCCCGGGCAGAAAGTTAGGCCGGCAAAACCACGGGCGACAACTCCGGTTCGCGGCCCAGCAGCATATCCACGTGAAAAACAGCCTGCTCCAGCCGCTCGGCGGGTACGCCGCGTATTTCGGTAAAGTTCGACAACTGCCCGCGGAGTTCGCGCCGGTAGAGGTCGAAGAAATACTGGCGGTGGTTGGGATGCTCCCGCAGCGGGTCGGGGCTCCAGGGCAGGTCCACGCTGAGCAGCAGAATCAGGTCGTACTGCTGCTGCTCCAGGCGGCGCAGAATCCAGTCGGGGCAGTAGCCAAACGCGTGCTCCGACCAGATTTTTATCACCAGCAGATCCGTGTCGCAGAACACCACCGGCAGGCCCAGGCGCTGGGCCTGCCGGAACGCATCCTCCTCGGCCTGCAACTGGCCCCGGGTAATTTTCTCCAGGTCGTGCACGGTATAGTTCGGCCCCTGGGTTTCCAGGTACTGGCGGGCGTATTCGGGCACCCAGCTGGTGCAGTAGTGTTCGGCCAGCAACCGGCTCAGGGTAGTTTTGCCCGTCGATTCGGGGCCGGTAAGGGCAACGCGCAACATCAGCAAACGGGAACAGGCGGGTGGAAGAGCGGGGCGGAATCGGGCACGGGCAACGCGTCAGGAAGTGGGCGTGAGAACCGCAGCGGCGGGTGCGGCGGCTTTGCGCAGCCCCCGCCGCCACTCCAGGTAGCCGTACACGGCCAGCCCCAGGTAGAGGGCATACAGGGCGCTGGTGGGGTACAGGTGCTTGTACCAGAGAATGGGCACGTAAATCACATCGACCACCACCCAGAGCAGCCAGTTTTCGAGGCGCTTGCGCATGAGCAGGTACTGGGCGGCCAGGCTACCGGCGGTAGTAAAGGCATCCCAGTGGGGCAAAGCGGCATCGGTGTAGCGTTGCAGGCAGTAGCCCACGCCCAGCGTGTAGGCCACGGTGAATATTGCACAGCCCGCCCATTCCCGCGCCGTGGTGCGTGACACGGGCAGCTGCGTGCGGTTGCGGCCGCCGTAGAGCCACTGCTGCCAGCCATACAGGCTCAGGGCAATGAACATCGTTTGCAGGAAGGCATCGGAATAGAGGCCCGCCCGGTAGTACACCAGCACGTAGAGGCCGCAGCTGACAATGGCCACCGGAAAATTCCAGAGCGACTCCCGGGCCGCCAGCCACACGCAAACAAAGCCCGTGAGCACGGCCACCCACTCCAATGGGCTGCCGCCGGCCGCTTCGGTCCAGAAAGCATATATCGACTCCGACACGCAAAAACAGCTAAAGAACAGGCAGCGGGCCGCCATCGGCAAGCCGGACTACCACTTGAACTCGGGGCCGCCTGCCAGCCCGACCAACCCGACGGGCCATTGGTCAAAGCTAACCAGCATTAGGGTATTTTTGCGGCATCTTCGGATTTTCCTCCGATTTTTTCCCGCGTCCTATGCTGCCCGAACTCACGCCCGAAGCCCTGCACGCCCGCCTGCAAAGCGGCGAGGACCTCCTGCTCCTCGACGTACGCCAGCCCGAAGAATATGCCTACTGCCGCATCGAAGGCAGCCAGCTGATTCCGCTCGGCGACCTGGCCCGCCGCGCCGACGAGGTACCCGACGACCGGCCCGTGGTGCTCATTTGCCACCACGGCGTGCGCTCCATGCAGGCCCTGGCCTTCTTGCAGCACCGCCACGAATACACCAATCTGCTCAACCTGCGCGGCGGTATTGATGCCTGGAGCCGCCGCGTGGATGCCTCGGTGGCGCTGTACTAGTAACGAACCATACCGCGAAAATCCGTTTCGCGCCGAGCAAAGGGACTATCCGGGGCCGCGCTGCGAGAGCCAACGCGCGAGAACCTGCTGTGCTCGGCGCGAAACGGGCTTTCGCGGTACTTCAGACAACAATACCCGCACGAATGCACCTGCCCAACCTGCCTATCACCGACGCCCTACCGGAGCTGCTTCGCACCCTGGAAACCCACGCTATAGCAGTGCTGCAAGCGCCGCCCGGGGCCGGCAAAACCACGCTCGTGCCGCTGGCGCTGCTGGAGGCCGGCTGGTGCGCGGGCCAGAAAATTATCGTGCTGGAACCCCGGCGGCTGGCGGCCCGGGCGGCGGCCACCCGCATGGCCCAGCTGCTGGGCGAGCCGGTGGGCCAGACCGTCGGCTACCGCATGCGGCTGGAAAGCAAGGTGTCGGCGAAAACGCGCATCGAAGTCGTGACCGAAATCATCCTCACCCGCCAGCTCCAGGACGACCCGGGCCTGGAGGGCGTGGCGGCAGTACTCTTCGACGAGTTCCACGAGCGCAGTCTGCAAGCCGACCTCGGCCTGGCCCTGGCCCTGGATGCCCAGCAGGTACTGCGGCCCGATTTGCGCCTGCTCATTATGTCGGCCACCCTGGATGCCGCGCGTTTGGGCCAGTGGCTGGGCGCGCCCGTGGTGAGCAGCCTGGGCCGCATGTTCCCCGTCGAAACCCACTACCTGAGCCCCCAGCGGGCCGCCAGCGCCTCCCGCCGCCCCCACGAAAAGCTCCAGGACCTCGTGCCGGTGCTCGTGCGCGAGGCCTTGCAAACCCACCCCACCGGCGACGTGCTGGTGTTCCTGCCCGGGCTGGCCGACCAGCGCCGGGTGGCCGACAAGCTGGCCTCTTTGCCCGATTATATCGACATTCATACCCTCCACGGTGAATTGCCCGCCGAGCAACAGGACGCCGCCTTGCGCCCCGCCCCAGCCGGCCGGCGCAAGGTGGTGCTGGCCACCAGTATTGCCGAAACCAGCCTCACCATTGAAGGCGTGAGCATCGTGGTGGATGGGGGCTACGCCCGGATTCCGCGCTTCGAGCCCCGCACCGGCCTCACCACCCTCGGCACCGAGCCCGCCAGCCAGGCCGCCGCCGACCAGCGCCGGGGCCGGGCCGGCCGCCTCGGCCCCGGCACCTGCTACCGCCTCTGGACCGAAGCCGAATTCCGGGACCTGCCCGCCCACTTGCCCCCCGAAATCCTGACCGCCGACCTGAGCCCGCTGGCCCTGGAGCTGGCCCTGTGGGGTGCCCACGACGCCACGGCATTGCGCTGGCTCGATGTGCCGCCCGCCCCGGCCCTGTCCCAGGCCCGGGAGCTGCTCGTACGCCTGGAGGCCCTGCTGCCCGCCGGTCCGCCTACCGCCCACGGCCGCGCCCTGGCCCGGCTGGGGCTGGCCCCGCGCCTGGCCCACCTCGTGGCCCGGGGCCAGCAAATCGGGCACGGGGCCACGGCCTGCGCCCTGGCCGCTTTGCTCACCGAGCGCGACATTCTGCGCCCCGCCGACGGCTCCTTTGGCCCGCCCGATTTGCGCCTGCGCCTCGAAGCCCTGCACACCGGCCGCGCGCCCCTGCCCGGCCTCGTGCCCGACCAGGCCGGACTGCGCCGGGTGCGCGAGGCAGCCACCGTGCTGCGCCAGCGCGCCGGGGCCAAGGGCGCTATCGAGCCCGATGTGGCTGGCCTGCTGGCCGCTCTGGCCTACCCCGACCGCCTGGCCCAGCGCGAAACGCCCGAACGGGTGCGCCTGCTCAGCGGGCAGCGGGCTACGCTGGCGGCCGAGTTTTTCGGGCAGCAGGACCAGTTTTTCGCCGTGGCCGCCCTCGATGGGTTCACCGCCCAGCCCCGGGCCAGCCTGGCCGCGCCCCTGAGCCGGGCCGAGCTGGAAGAATACTTCGCGGCCCAGATCGAAACCCGCGACGAAGTGCGCTGGCACGAAGCCGCCGGCCGCGTAACGGCCCGCCGCCTGCGTCGCCTCGGAGCCCTGGTCCTCTCCGATGCCAACCTACCGAATCCCGACCCGGCCCTGGTAGCTGCGGCCCTGCTGGGCGCAGTGCGGGCCGGCGGCATCGGGGGCCTGCCCTGGCCGGAGGCTGCTACCCACCTGCGGGAGCGGCTGGCCTTCGCCCACCACCACTTCCCCGACAACTGGCCCGACGTATCGGATGAGACTTTGCTAGCGGAGTTGGATGATTGGCTCGGCCCCTACCTGACGGACGTGAAGTCCCTGGCTGCCCTGGGCCGGGTGGATTTCACGGAGGCCCTGCTGGGGCGGCTGCCGGGCGGCTGGGGCCAGCGCCAGGAGCTCGACCGCCTCGCCCCCACTCACCTCGAAGTGCCCACCGGCTCCCGCATCCGGCTGGATTACGGTGCGCCCGCCACCCCAGTGCTGGCCGTGCGGTTGCAGGAAGTATTTGGCCTGCTCGATACGCCCACCGTGGCCGGCGGGCGGGTCCCGCTCACGCTCCACCTGCTCTCCCCCGGCTACCGCCCCGCCCAGGTAACGCGCGATTTACGCAGCTTCTGGACCAGCTCTTACTTCGAGGTGCGCAAGGACCTGCGGGGCCGCTACCCCAAGCACTACTGGCCCGAAAACCCGCTGGAAGCCCAGGCCATCCGGGGCACCAAGAAGCAGAACGGTTTATAACGCTGCCTGGTCGGGCTCATTTTAACCAGCCGTTTTGCGTTGCCTGAACGCATTCAACGGCTAATCTTATCTATTCACCGACAACCACTTAAAACATAACATTAACCAGTAGGTAATCCTGATAACAATTAGGTAATATTGGTTTATGCGAACTTCTCCCTCTTTCTGCAAGGGGCTGAAGCTGCTGCCGAGCCTGTTGTTGCTGTTGCTGCATCCGGGCACGGCCCAGCAGCTACTGGCTCCTTCCTCCGCCTCCCCCACCAGCCAGACCAATACCTGGCTCATGTTTCTGAGCGACGTGCGCTTCGGCCCGCGCTGGGGCCTGCACGCCGAAGCCCAGGTACTACGCACTCACACTTCGGAGCTGGGCCTCCAGAACGTGCTCCGGGCCGGGGCCAACTACTACGCCACCGATAACCTGCTGCTGACCGGCGGCTACGCCTACTCCCGGGCCTTTCCGGATGCGGGCTACCCCGTGCCCACCGGCCCGGAGCACCGCCTGTATCAGCAGCTGCAATTCCGGGATACCGGCAGCCGGGTGCAGGTGCAGCACCGCTACCGCCTGGAGCAGCGCTGGGTGCAGCTCCAACCCGCTCAGCCCCACGCATTTCTCAACCGCATGCGCTACCAGCTCCGGCTGACGATGCCCCTCATCGGCAAGGAGCTCACGCCCGGCGTGCCCTTCGTGACGGTTTCGGATGAGGTTTTTCTCGGGTTCGGCCGCCGCGAATCGGCCGGCCTCATCAAGCAGAACCGCGCCTACGCCGCTTTGGGCTACCAGATTACCAAAGCCGCAGCCATCGAAATCGGCTACCTCAATCAGCTGGTGCAACCTCCCCGGGAGAGCCGCCGCTTCGAGATGAACGAAAACGTACAGTTTAGCCTCTGTTTTAACCCCGATTTCCGCCGTAAGCTGGTCGATTAGCAGTTATCAGGGTGTCGTTGTCAGTTGTCAGTTGTCAGTAAAAGCAGAACGTCATTCCGAGCGGAGCCGAGGAATCTCGCGTGCTGATGTTGAGGGTCGTTTCAACATCAGCACGCGAGATTCCTCGGCTCCGCTCGGAATGACGTTCTTTAGTTCAGAACTTACGCTCTAAGCTCTAAAAACTACGATGGAAAATCAGCCGAGTCGCCGGTATCGGCTACGGCGGCCAGTTCCTCTACCAGGCTGGTGAACTTCTCGCGGGCGCCTTTCACGGCGGCTTTGCCCAGGGGCAGGTGCAGGGGCGCGTCGCCTTCCTGGTGCACCAGGTCGTACATGATGCGGGCGGCGCGGTCAGGGTCGCCGGGCTGGTTGCCGCTGTAGCTCTGGATGCCTTTCAGATTCTCGCCGACGGTGCCGCGGTAGTCCTCAATGGCCGTATCCACGTAGGTGGCCGAGCTGCCGGCCCACTCGGTGCGGAAGCCGCTGGGCTCAATGTTGGTGACTTTGATGCCGAGCGGCTTCACCTGCTGGGCCAGGCTCTCGCCGATGGCTTCCAGGGCGAACTTGCTGGCGTTGTACACGCCCACGCCGGGGAAGGTTTTCAGGCCCCCGATGCTGGTGATGTTGAGCACGTGGCCGCTTTTCCGCTCGCGCAAATGGGGCAGCACGGCCCGCAGTACGTGCAGCGGCCCGAACACGTTCACATCGAACTGACGGTGCACTTCCTCCGCATCAATTTCCTCAATGCTGCCCAATGAGCCGTAGCCCGCGTTATTCACGATAACGTCGAGGTGGCCGAGCTGGCTGATGGCGTCGGCAATGGCCTGCTTCACCTGCGCTTCATCGGTTACTTCCATCACGAAGCCGTAGCCCTGGCCTTCGGCCTTTTTGGTAAACGCTTCAGCCTGCTCCGCTTTGCGGAAAGTAGCAGCCACTTTATCGCCTTTTTCGAGCAGCAAATCAGCCAGGGAAGCCCCGAATCCGGAGCTGACGCCGGTAATAAACCAGTTTTTGGTCGTTGACATATGCGGGGGTGATTCGATTGAAAAACGCCGGCCCGTTAGTCGGGCGGCTAGGTGGTATAACTCCCGAAACCGGCCGCAGGTTTTGAGAACGGCAAATTGCCCACGCATGTAAAAACGGTTATCCTGAATTCCTGACAAAGCCTTTCACGGATTCAGAATAACGGTAACGAGTGGCCAGCGAGAAACTCCAGTTCGCCCGCGCCGCCTGCTGATACATGCCGTACGCCACCACGTCGATGGTGTCGCCCTTCGCCACGCTCAGGCATTTATCTACCTGCATATAGCGGTTTCGTGAACGATTCGCTCATTTTTCAACCAGCGGTGGCGTGGTAGCCACAGTGGTCAAACCAGCCGAGCGCATCGGCGCTGGTAATCCAGTCGATGGCGGCTTGCA
Organism: Hymenobacter rubripertinctus; assembly: GCF_003583925.1. GTDB lineage: Bacteria > Bacteroidota > Bacteroidia > Cytophagales > Hymenobacteraceae > Hymenobacter > Hymenobacter rubripertinctus. The sequence goes on from NZ_QYCN01000060.1 coordinate 12,188, forward strand.
GGGCCTGCAGCAAGGCCTCGCGGGTACGCGCCTGGGCCGCCCGCAGCTTCGTCTTGAGCTTGCTCCAGGCCTGCTCCACGGGATTAAAGTCGGGCGAGTAAGGCGGCAGAAACAGCAGTTCCACGCCCCGCTCGGCCAACCACTGTTTCACCCCATCGAGCTTATGGGCCGACGCGTTATCGAGTACCAGCACATCGCCTCGTTGCAGCGTCGGGGCCAGGCATTGGGTCACATACCAGGCAAAGCGGTGCTGATTGAGGCCCCATCGAGCACCTGCACGGCCTCTAAGCCCCTGACCGACAAGGCCCCGATCAGCGTTAGCGACTTGCCCCGGTTCAGGGGGATGGCCCCGCCTACCCGCTGCCCACCTTTGGCCCGGGCATAACGGCGGGTATAATCCAGACGGAGGGCCGTCTCGTCGAGAAAGTGGAAGCGGGCCACATCAGGGCGGGTACAGACCCGGGCTACATGCGCGGCGCGGGCCGTGCGCACGCGGGGCGTATCACGTTCCGTGGCGTGCAGGCTTTTTTTTTCGGCGTAGGTCGTGCTCGTTGAGTACGTCCCAAATACAGGTCTGGCGGACAGTGCGGCCCGTGTGTTGCTGCCAGGTGGCGTTCAACTCGGCCAGCGTGGCGTCGGCGTGTTCCCCCACGTAGGCCACGAGCCAGGCCTGGTCGTCTACCGAGAGCAGGCGAGCGGGGCCGCCACTGGCCGGTTTGGGTGCCAGCGAGCCGGTTTCGCGTTCCCGCCGTAACAGCTCGCCCACGAACGAGCGGCTCACGCCGAAGCGTTTGGCCACCTGGGTTTTGCGGGCCTTGGGCTCGCGACAGGCTGCCGCCACGCGGGTACGTAAATCAAGTGAGTAAGCGTGCATACAAACCCATACGAACCGTAAAAATAAACGACCTAACTGTTTACAAATCAAGCATTAATGGACAAAGGAATGCCCATTAATGCTTGATTTGTAAACGCTGAGTTTCTGTTTTGCCATCTCGCGTAATGCGTAGCATATACAAACCATCAGGAAGGTTAGTAAGGTTTAACTGGTCAACGCTCTTAGGATGATTTAGAATTACTTTACCATACTGGTTGATTACTTCTATTTTTTCTGCATCGGTAGGTACTGTTATTTTTTCGTCTGCTGGGTTGGGATAAGCCAGACCGCTACGGTATATGTTACTGCATCCTGCTACATAAATTGATTGTGCGGTAGTATTTGAGCCGCAGGCATTACTAGTGCTTAGTCAGGCAGGTTAGTTACCCTAATTTTCTGGTAGTGGCGGTCGAGTTTGACACGGGCTTTTTCCAGCGTGAATTGCCATTTGACCGTGGCCCGGGCCGCATTGCGTTCGGCCACGCAAGCGGCGACGTGGGCGGTGAGTTCTTCTTGGGTAGGAATGC
>NZ_QYCN01000007.1 GCF_003583925.1 Hymenobacter rubripertinctus
TTGGTGGCGGCAGGCTTTGCACTGGTATTTGGGCTGGCCGTGGCGGCTGCCGTTCTTGCGCAAGTCAGCACTGCTGCACTTGCCACACGTCAACGTGGTCTGAAGCATGGGAGTAAGATACTACTCACCCCGCATTATACCACCGCCACCCGGCCAGGACCCTCCCCAACGCAAAGGCCGGCCCCGKTTCCGGGGCCGGCCTTTGCGTTGGGGACGAGGACGAAACGGTGCTTACCGCCCGCGGTAGTATTCGTTGAGCAACTTGATGGCCCGCTCGGCCCGGGTCCGGTCGCCGATGGCCTCGGCGGCGCGGCCAATGCTGTTCAGGCTCAGCAGGTAGGTCTGGAACTCCTGGTCGAACAGGGCCTGATTGTGGGTGCTGTAGTAGGCCAGGCCCCGCTCGGCGCGGCCAATCATGGTGTCCATAATTTCGTTGGCCCGCTTGGTGTCGCCCACGGCCACCAGGGCCGGAATAAACTGGGGGATGTAGTAATCGTAGGGAATGGCCTTGTCGGGCATCACCTCGAACGCCTTGTCGAGCACTTGTTTGGCGCGAACCTTGTCGCCGTCAGCGAGCAGGGCGTCGGCCAGGCGCGAGAATTTGTCGCGGTAATTGGCCGGGAAGCGCAGGTTGTTTTCGTCGTAGAAGATGTTGGGGTTGTCGAGGCCGCGGTAGGCGAAGGTCTTCATGAGCTTCTCGTACATCAGGTCCTCGGCCACGTAGCCTTCGTCGCCGCCGCCCTTGGGGTCGTAGTTGGGGTCTTTGGCGGGCAGAATGCGGTAGGCCATGCCTTCGAGCTGGAAGTAGGGTTGCAGGCCCATGAAGTCGCGCGAGTCCACGGTGCTGGAGAAATACACCGGCCGCTTCCAGTTGTTGGTGGCCAGAATATCCAGAATTACGAGGCTCTTCTTCTCAATGGCACTCTTGCTCACCGTCCATTCCATGCGCGGTACCAGCTGGGCGCGGCGGCTGGCCGGCACAATGCCCATCTTTTCCACGGCAGCAGTATCCACGGGCAGGTAGAAATTGCGCGAGGGGAAGGAGAGCAGCGACTTGCTGCCGTCGCCGTAACTCACTTGGAGCAAGGGGCTGTTCTGTTCTACCAGCTGCATGAACTGGCGCACATCTACTTCCTTCACGGCCGGGTTTTCGGCGAAGGGCAGGTAGTCGTTGGTGCCTTGCTTGAAGTTGGCGTTGGTCATCGAAATGGGCAGCGGCTCCGACTTATAGGAGTCGCGCTTCATCTGGTCAATGTACCAGTCGGTGTTCAGGTAGCTGAGTACGGCCACGCGCACGTCGGTCCGGATGCCTTCCACTTCCTGGGCGTACCAGAGCGGGAAGGTGTCGTTGTCGCCGTTGGTGAACAGGATGGCGTTCGGGGCGCAGGAGTTGAGCAGGTTCTTGGCCGAATCCACGGACAGGTAGCGGTCCGACCGGTCGTGGTCGTTCCAGCCCTGGCTCACCATAATACCCGGCACCACCAGGCCCAGCAGCGTAACCACGCCGGCGCGCACGGTGTCGGCCTTAAGCACGGATTGCAGCAACTCGGCCAGGGCCAGCACCCCCAGCCCGATCCAGATGGCGAAGGCAAATGTGGCCCCCGCAAACGTGTAGTCCCGTTCCCGGGGCTCAATAGGCGGCTGGTTGAGGTAAAGCACGATGGCCAGGCCCGTGAACAGGAACAGCAGGGCCACAATGAAGGCGTTGCGCCCGTCGCGGCGGATGTGGAAGAACAAACCCAGCAAACCCAGCATCAGGGGCAGGGCAAAGAAGGCATTGCGGGCCGGGCTGTCGGCCACCCGCTCGGGCAGGCCGTTACCGTCGGCGCTGCCCCACAGAATGCCGGACTGCTGCAAGTCGCCCTCGCGGCCTACGTAGTTCCACATGAAGTAGCGCCAGAACATGTGGCCCATCTGGTACTTGAACAGGAAGCCCAGGTTCTGGCCCATCGTAGGCTTCACATCCTTACTGATGCCGTCAATCCATTTCTGGTAGTTGTACACGTGCAGCGGGTCGCTGCTGTAAATGCGCGGCAGCAGCATTTTGTCTTCGGGGCGGTATTCGAGCACCGGGCGGTACTCGGCCACCACATATTTGCCATTCTGGCGCACGTAGCGCGGGGCACCCTCGTTCTGGGCAATAGGCTGGGCATTGAGCTGGGGGCCGTAGAGCAACGGCCGGTCGCCGTACTGCTCGCGCTTGAGGTAGCTCACGAAGGAGAGCACATCCTCGGGGTTGTTCTCGTTGATGGTCGGGTGGTAGCCGCTACGAATCGGCACGATGAGGTAGCTCGAATACCCGATCAGGATAAACACGAAGCTCAGCATCACCGTGTTCAGCAGCCGGCTCCGGCGCTGGAACGACTGCCGGAACCCCAGCCAGATCAGGCCCACGAACACCAGCAGGAAAATCACGATGCCCCAGTTGAAGGGCAGCCCGACAGTGTTGACGAAGAACACCTCGAACGCGCCCGCCAGCGTGGGCAGGCCCGGAATGATGCCGGCCAGAATCAGCCCCACAATCAGACTGCTCACCACCAGCGTGATGATGCCGCCCATAGTGGTCGGGTTCGGGGTGCGGCGGTAGTAGTAAATGAAGCCCAGGGCCGGGATGGCCAGCAAATTCAGCAAGTGGACCCCAATGCTCAGGCCGATAACGTAGGCCAGCAGCACCAGCCACCGGTCCGAATCGGCCTCGTCGGCGCGGTTTTCCCACTTCAGCATCAGCCACACTACCGCCGCCGTGCACAACGACGACATGGCGTACACCTCCGCTTCGCCGGCATTGAACCAGAACGAATCGGAGAAGGCGTAGGCCAGCGCGCCCACCGCGCCCGCGCCCAGAATTAGTAGCGTCTGCCCGAAGGTGGGCTCCAATAGCCGGTCGTCGTGCATGCCGGGACGGTGGAGCACCAGCTTCTTGGCCAGCATCGTGATGATCCAGAACAGGAACAGCACCGTGAACGAAGAACTCAGTGCCGACAGCGCGTTGATCAGCACCGATACCTTGGTCACGTCGCCGAAGGACAGCAGCGAGAACAGCCGGCCCAGCAGCAGGAACGTGGGAGCCCCGGGCGGGTGGGGCACCAGCAGCTTGTAGGAGCAGGCAATGAACTCGCCGCAGTCCCAGAACGAAGCCGTAGGCTCGATGGTGAGTAGAAACACGGCGGTGGCCAGGGCAAATACCAGCCAGCCCGCCAGATTATTCAGGCTTTTGTAACTCCGCATAAAGTAGGGTAGGGAGAAGACCAGCCGACGCCGGTCCGCCGCTAAGCAACGGGAAAAAGTTCAGAGAGAAAGTCAGCGAAAGTCCAAAAGTAGCCAATAAGTAGCGAGGTGCCCACGCTAAATCAACCAATGCCCATCGGCACCTCAACCAACTCCCGGAATCGGCCTGCAGCCGTTGCCCCAAAGCAAAAGCCTCTGCCGGTGGGCAGAGGCTTTTGCTTTGGGGCAACGGCTGCGCGAAGCGGTCGGGTTAGTTCTGCAAAAGCAGCCGCTTCGTCGAAACTACCCGGTCGTTCTGAAGCAGGCTGTAGAAGTACATGCCCGCCGGCAGATCCGAAAGGTTCAGGCTCATGCCCCCGTCGGCTGCCTCGGGTCGGAGCGCCACCGTGCGCACTTCGCGCCCGATAATGTTGCTCAGCCGCAGTTTGTAGTCGTGGCCCACGGCCAACTGCGCGACCGAAACCGTCACCAGCCCCCGGGTGGGGTTCGGCGAAACTGAAAACGCGGGCACCACCCCGCGGGCCGTAGCCGTGGCAGTCGTAATACCACTCACCGTGATGACGCCAAACTGCCCCAGGCCGGGGGCTCCGTGCGCGGTGCAGTGGTAGGGGAAGTTACCCGCCGCCGCAAAAGTGATGGACTTGGCTACATTGGCCGCATTCATCGGAAACGTAGCCCAGGCCCCGTTATCGGAAGCAGTCGGGTGGCTGCTCTGCCCCACGTACTTCCACGTCACCACGTCGCCGGGCTGAATGGTAAGCGCGGCGGGCCGGTAGAAATTGTCACCTACCTCAATGGTAAACGTGGCCGCCAGCAGCGGGAACTGCCATAACAGCAGGAAAAAAAGCGAAAGAGAGCGTAAAGTAAGTTTCATGGCATGCAGCGAAGCGTAGTCGGAGAAAAAGGAACAAAACCCGTAGGCTAATGATAGAATTTACAACTACCATGCCCTGTTGGCCGGCGGTGTCATTCGGGCAGATACTAGATTAGAGGCATTGGTTGCCCCATAGTTTAGGCGCAGAGATGGTAAAGTACGGTAAATAGTTGGTAGTGAATATACTAAAACGATTAAATAATCGCTACAGGAGTTTTTACACGTACCGGATTTCCTTCAGATCGAAGTAGCGGATCTGGTCCCCGGTTGCCAGGGCCAGCCGGCCGGCCTCATCTACGCCCACAATCCGGCCCCGCAGCGGCTGCCCGCCGGCCTCGTAAGCATGCGGCTGCTCAAAACGGTAGAGCACCTTCAGATAGTCGGCCCGCAACCCGCCCACCCGCCCCGCCCGCAGCTGGAGGTAGCGCCGCTCCAGGCACTCCAGTAGCCGGCCGGCCAGCGTAGCCAGCTGGTAGGCCCGGCCCGTGAGGCAGCCCAGCGAAGTAGCCGTGGGCACCCCGAATTTCTGCTGGTTCACGTTCAGCCCGATGCCCACAATACTGTGCTGAATCTTTGCGCCGCTCAGGGTGTTCTCGATCAGGATGCCGCCCAACTTCTGCGACCCATATACTATGTCGTTTGGCCACTTCACGCGCAGGGCCTCAGCTGGCCCCAGCAGGGCCGTCAGCCAGTCGTGCACGGCCAGGGCCACGGCCTGGCTGAGCAGAAACTGGTCGGCGGCGGGCAGAAAGGCGGGCCGCCACACCACCGACAGGGTCAGGTTTTCGCCCGGCGCTGCTTCCCATTGGTTGCCCCGCTGGCCCCGCCCGGCCGTCTGTTTGTCGGTTATGACGCAACAACCATCCGTGGCCCGGTTTTGGCCAATCAGAACCTGCGCTTCCGTGTTTGTGGAAGCGCATTCGGGCAGCCAGACAAGCTGTTGGCCCGTGAAGAGCGTTTGGGGGAATAGTGCCTCCACGTGTTTTTCGTACTTTGTGACGTTCAAACCTAACAATACCTTATGAAAAGTACCCTGGTTCGGCAGGATTCGGACAAGTTGGCAGATGTAGTGGTGCGCGGGATGCAGGAGAAGAAAGCCTCCGACATCGTGGTGCTCAATCTGAAAGAGCTGAAAAATGCCGTGGCTGATTACTTCGTAATCTGCTCGGCTTCTTCGGATACGCAAATTGAAGCCATTGCGCGCTCCGTGGAGGAGGAAGTGGAAAAACTGACCGGCCAGAACCCCTGGCAAACGGAAGGGCGAATGAACCGTGAGTGGGTACTGCTCGACTATGTGGACGTGGTCGTGCACGTATTCCTGCGCGACCGGCGCAAGTTCTATTCCCTGGAAGAGCTCTGGGGGGATGCCCAGATCACGTACGTGGAAGAAGACGAAACTTCGGCGGCCGTAAAGTAAAGGGCGGGCTGTGGCGTCTTCGTGAAGGCGGGCGGGCATGCCAACAAACGCCTGCTTGGCGTGTTCCGCCTTTGTTTTTTGTTCTAGCAACTTCAATCCATGTCCGATACGACGCCTAAAAAGAAAAAACCAATACTTCCCAACCCGGCTCCGCGGCCGGGAATGCAGCTCTGGGTCCTCACGGGCCTGGTAGTCCTGATTCTGGGGATGGTGTACCTCAACCAGAGCAAGCCGATGGTCGAGATCAAGCAACTCGAATTTGAGCAGATGCTCAAGGTCGGGGATGTGGCCGACGTGGCTCTGGTAAACGACCGGCAGGTGGAAGTGACGCTCAAACGGGAGGCCCTGGCCAAACCGGAGTACAGCAAGCGGCTGGCCCCGCGTGGCCCGCTGGCTACTGCCCCCGCCGCAGGAGCCCCCCAGTTTGGCTTCCGGGTAGTGGATGGCAAGGTGTTCAAGGAGGATCTGGACAAGCTCCAGGCGACCCTGCCTGCTACCAACCAGGTGGGCCTGAAAGTAACCGAGGAACATGGCTACGGTGACTTTATTGGCACCTGGGGCTTCATGATCCTGCTTTTCGTGGGCTTCTGGTTCCTGATGCGCCGCATGAGTGGGGCCGGTGGTCCCGGGGGCCAGATCTTCAACATTGGCAAGAGCCGCGCTGCTCTCTTCGAGGGCGGCGACAAGGTGAAAATCACTTTCAAGGATGTTGCCGGCCTGGAAGAAGCCAAGGAGGAAGTACAGGAAATCGTGGAGTTCCTCAAAAACCCCAGCAAGTTCACCATTCTCGGCGGTAAAATTCCGAAGGGAGCTTTGCTGGTAGGCCCTCCGGGTACGGGTAAAACCCTGTTGGCCAAAGCCGTAGCCGGCGAGGCCGATGTGCCCTTCTTCTCGCTGTCGGGTTCTGACTTCGTGGAAATGTTCGTGGGCGTGGGCGCAGCCCGGGTGCGCGACCTGTTCAAGCAGGCTAAGGCCAAGGCCCCCTGCATTATCTTCATCGATGAAATTGACGCCATCGGCCGTAGCCGCAGCCGGGGGAACACGCCCGGTGGCAACGACGAGCGGGAAAACACGCTGAACTCCTTGCTGGTGGAAATGGATGGTTTTGGTACCGATTCCGGGGTAATTATCCTGGCCGCTACCAACCGCCCCGACACCCTCGACTCGGCCCTGCTCCGTCCTGGCCGCTTCGACCGTCAGGTCAGCATCGACAAGCCCGACATCAACGGCCGCACCGAGATTTTTGAAGTTCACCTCAAGCCCATTACCCTGGGTCCCGATGTGGAAGCCAAAAAACTGGCCGCCATGACGCCCGGTTTCGCAGGGGCCGAAATTGCCAACGTCTGCAACGAAGCGGCCCTCATTGCGGCCCGCCGCGACAAGAAGATGGTGACCATGCAGGACTTTACCGATGCCGTTGACCGCGTAATCGGGGGCCTGGAGAAGAAGAATAAAATCATCAGCCCCGGCGAGAAGAAAATTGTGGCCTATCATGAGGCGGGCCACGCCGTAGCCGGCTGGTTCCTGGAGCACGCCGACCCGTTGGTGAAGGTGAGCATTGTGCCCCGCGGCGTGGCTGCACTGGGGTATGCCCAATACCTGCCCCGCGAGCAGTTTCTCTACAACACCGAGCAGCTCATGGACGAAATGTGCATGACGCTGGGCGGGCGTGCCGCCGAGGAAATCGTGTTCGGCAAGATTTCGACCGGGGCGCTCAGCGACCTGGAGCGCATCACGAAGGTGGCCTACAGCATCGTGACCATGTATGGCATGAACGAAAAGCTGGGTAACGTTTCGTTCTACGACTCGAAAGGGCAGAATGAGTACGGCTTCACGAAGCCCTACTCGGAGGCTACCTCGCAGATGATTGACGAGGAGGTACGCACCATCATTGCCCAGGCCTACGTGCGCACCAAGGAGCTGCTCACGGAGCGCCGCCACGAGCTGGAGGTAATTGCCAAGGAGCTGCTGGAGAAGGAAGTGCTGCTTCAGGACGACCTGCAACGCCTCGTGGGGCCGCGCCCTTACGACACCCAGACCAGCTATCAGGCCCACATGGCGGGCACCGACCGCTCGGAAACGCTGAGTGAGCGCAAGCAGGAGCACCCCGGCCTGCCCCTGGGCAACGATCTGCCCGACCTGAACCTGCCCGGCGTCGACCAGGGTACGGACCCGGCCGGTGCTCCTTCGGACCCCAGCGGCGCGGCGGCAACGCCCGTATAAGCGCCCAATTTTTCACACGACAGCCCGCTGCACTTTGGTGCAGCGGGCTGTCGTGCGTTTTTACTGGCCGATAACTGCCTGACGAATCAGGTTCCTGCAGCGGCTGCGCCCTGGGACTCGCGCCGCCGTAGGTAGTGCTGAGAGGAAACCAGGCGCCGGGCCTTGGCAAGGCCCGGCCGGGCAAAAGCCGCCCGGATGCCAGGGAGCAACTCCAGCAGCCACCCATTGAAATCGGCTTCCGAAGCGGGCAACAGCGTCAGGGGCGCGGCAGAAGAACGGGCTACGGGAGCAGCGTTTCCGGGCATGGAGGAACGGGCTGTTTTTTCGGTGGAGGTAATTTTTCACTGGCCGCAAGGCCAAAAGGATGCCATGATGGCTGCAAGCGACTGCTGATCAGGGGTGTTGAGTTGACTCCTGGTTTTGATAAGGGCGTTTTGGGTATCGGGGCCGCAGTAGGAAGCGTCAGTGGAATGGAATTTTATCTACTGGTTTCGGGGGGAGTAAGCACTTGGGCAAGGAGGATAGGTGCAAGGCCCAGGGGGTGTTTTCAGGATGAGCGAAACCGGCTTACCTTTACACGCTATGTCGGATACCTCCCGTGATATTGTACTGCGCCGGATTCGGGAAGCCCTACGGCAACCCGCGCCCCAGCCGGCGCGGCCCGATTTTACGGCCCCACTCCATCCCCGCCCCGCTGAGGGCGACGATCTGGCAGTTGCTTTCGCCCAGAGCTTCGTGCGCGTGGGCGGTGTGTTCTACTACTGCGAGTCGGAGGAACATTTCTACGACCAGCTCTTCGCGTATAAAAAAGAGAAGCAGCTGGAGCACCTTTATGTGTGGGAACCGGAGCTGAAGAAGCTGCTGCACGCCGGTAACCTGGTTTTTCTCAACGATGAGACCGGTTTTCAGCAGCATGCCGACGCCGGCCTGACCACCTGCGAAGCCCTGGTGGCGCGTACCGGCAGTATCCTGGTGTCGGCGGCTACCGGCAGCGGGCGGCGCCTGAGCATCTACCCCGATCAGCACCTGGTGCTGGCCCGCACCTCCCAGATTGTAACAGATATCGGCGACGCGCTCCGGCTCATGCAGCTCAAATATGGCCCCGATAAGCTACCTTCCATGATTTCCCTGACTTCGGGGCCTAGCCGCACGGCCGATATCGAGAAAACGCTGGTGCTCGGTGCCCACGGCCCGCGCAGCCTCGTGTTGTTTCTACTGGATGACGCGCCCGCCGCAACTACCTGACCTCGCCCTGCCGCCCGGCCGCCGGGTATACTTCGCCTCCGACTTCCACCTGGGCGCGCCCGATGCCGCCCGCTCGCGGGAACGGGAGCGGCGCATTGTGCGCTGGCTCGATGCCGCCGCCCGGGATGCGGCAGCCATTTATCTGCTGGGAGATATTTTCGACTTCTGGTTCGAATACCGCCACGCCATTCCGCGCGGTTTTACCCGCCTCCAGGGCAAGCTGGCCGAACTCACCGACGCTGGCATCCCGGTAACGTTCTTTACCGGCAACCACGATATGTGGATGTTCGACTACTTCACCCAGGAACTCAATATTCCGGTGCTGCGCCACCCGGTCAGCCAGCGCATCGGTGGTCACCAGTTCCACATCGGCCACGGCGACGGCCTGGGTCCCGGCGACCACACGTATAAGCTGCTGAAAAAAGTGTTTGCTTCCCCACTGGCCCAGTGGCTGTTCGCCCGCCTGCATCCCAACCTGGGCATTGGGGTGGCTACTTACTGGAGCCGCCACAGTCGCCTGCAAAACGGCGCGGCCGATGCCCGGTATTTTGGCGAGGATGAGTGGCTCCTGACGTATTGTCGGGAAGTGCAGGCACGGTTTCCGCACGAGTACTACGTATTCGGGCACCGCCATTTGCCCCTCAACGTGGAAGTAGCCCCCGGAAGCCGCTATATAAATCTGGGTGAGTGGGTCAATTATTGTACCTACGGCGTGTATGATGGTGATACGCTGGCGCTACTGGAATATGAAGATGGGTCGGGGCAGTGAAAAACGGGCAAACGGGCTCTGCCGCGTCCTGCTTGCACTGCTTACTGCCCACGTTTCACTTCTCACCCAGGCCCAGACCACGGCCCCGCCGGCGGGGGCGGTGACCCCGGCGGGCCAGGCGGCCCCCGGGACTCCGCCGCTGCCCGATACGGCCACGACCCGCCGGGGCTGGCAGTTGGTGCGCACCATCAAACTCGACCAGCCCGGGGCCGCGTCCCTCGACCGGCGCGGGAACCTGTACGTGGCCGACCGCCAGAACAATCTGCGCCAGTTCGGCCCCGATGGGCAGGCGCTTAACACCTACTCGCCCCCCCTGCCAGGGCATGTGATGCAGGTGGAGGCCTGGAATACGGCCAAAGTGCTGGTGTTTTACGATGACCGCCAGCAGGTGCTGGTCCTCGACCGGTTTCTGTCGCCCATCAGTGAGCTGGCCCTGGCTACTTACCTCGACGGCCAGGCCCGGGTGGTGACGCTGGCCCCCGACGACCGGTACTGGCTGCTCAACGAATCGGACCTGACGCTGCGGCAGTTCGACGTGACGCAGAAACGCTTTACCATCACGACGCCCCTGGATCTGCTCATCGGCCGCTCCCGGCCCGATTTCCGCTTCCTGCGCGAGTACCAGAACAACCTCTACCTGCTCGACCGCACCGGCGGCGTGTACGTGTTCGACAACCTGGGCAACTACCGCAAAAAACTTCCCCTGCCGGGCCTGACTTACGTCGGTTTTCGGGGCGATGAGCTGTATTACGTAGCCGCCGACGGCCTGCACTTTTTTCATCTTTACCAGCTCACTGAGCGGGTAGTGCCCCTGCCGGTTGCCACCGCGCCGCAGGTTCTGGTAGGCGACGAATATGCCTATCTGCTCACGACCACCGGCGTACAGGTGTATAAAATGCCAGGCAAGTAGGCAGTGGAGGGAGAACCGGCGGGTAAGAGCTTGCTTATGGAGCGTCGGAGCTCCGTGCGGCCGGTAACTCGGGCGAAGGCGGCACTGGATTTAGAAGGGCGAAAGCAGAGTGGACTGGGCCATGAAAAGGGGGGAGCATTACCCCGTGATGCGTGGCGGTTTCTGGTTATATTTGAAAGCAGCAACCCCGGTTACTGCTTCCGCTCCCCAACTGCTTCCGCAACCAATCCGCTACTATGTCTACTGCCGTGTTGCGCCACGCCGGGCGCTTATTGTTGTTGCTGTGGCTCAGTAGCGCCGGGACGCCTTTGCGGAGTGCCGCGCAGCCCGGTTTCCGGGCCGTCAGCCGGCTGGCCCCGGGGTTGCGGCCGGGGGGCGAAACGGCCTGGCTGCGGGTGAGCGTGACCAATGAAACGGCCTTTCGGCAGTGGCTGGCGCGCACCCGCCCCGGGGCCACGAGCCAGGCCGAACCCCGGCACGCCGGCCTGTTGCGCGTGCGCGGCATTGCCCCCGAGCACCTGGCCACCTGCCCGTGGGTGAGCTTCGTGGAAGCCGCCGACCGCGTTGCCCGCCCCGAGCGGGAACTGGGGGGAACCGATTTTGGGGCCAACAAGGTAACGGCTGTGCAGGGCCGCTACCCGGCCCTCACCGGAGCCGGCCTCACGGTATCCATCAAGGAGAGTCCGCTGGACCTGGCCGATATTGACTTTAAGGGCCGACTGCTGAATCCGGACCCGCTGGCCCCGTTGCTCAACGCCCACGCCACCATTATGGCCACCCTGATTGCCGGCGCGGGCAATTCGGCCCCCAGCGGCCGGGGAGTGGCCTGGCAGGCACGCATCGCCCAATCCAGCTACGACAACCTGCTGCCCGACGACGGGGCGCAGTTGGCCGCGCAGGCCGTATCGGTGCAGAACCACTCCTACGGCGTGGCCGTGGAAAACTTCTATGGCCTCGAAGCCCGCGCCTACGACCAGCAGGCGCGCCAATACCCGAACCTGCTGCACGTGTTCTCCTCGGGCAATTCGGGCGACCAGCCGGCCGCCCCGGGGGCATACGCCGCCTTGCCTGGAGTGAGCAACCTGACCGGAGAGTTCAAGAACGCTAAAAACAGCCTGAGTGTGGGCGCTACCGATGCTCTGGGCGCAGTGAGCCCGCGCAGTTCGCGGGGGCCGGCGGCCGATGGCCGGGTGAAGCCGGAGCTGGTGGCCTTCGGGGATGGCGGCACCTCCGACGCAGCGGCCCTCGTTTCGGGCATCAGCCTGCTGGTGCAGCAGGCCCACCAGCAACAGCGCGGCACGCTGCCCTCGGCGGCGCTGGTGAAAGCTGTCCTGCTCAACACAGCCGACGATACCGGCGCGCCCCAGGTAGATTTTGTGGCCGGCTACGGGCAGGTGGATGCGCTTGGGGCCGTGCAAACGATGCTGGCGGGCCGGTTCGTGGAAGACGTGGCCCGCCAGGGCCAGGAGCAGGTGTTCCGCCTGACGGTGCCCGCCGGCATCCATCGCCTCAAGCTCACGCTGGCCTGGACCGATGCCGAAGCCGCCGCCAACGCGGCCCCCGCGCTGGTCAACGACCTCGATCTGACCCTCCATCACCCCGCCTCCGGCCAAAGCTGGCTGCCCTGGACGCTGAACCCGTATCCGCACCCCGATTCGCTGGCCCAACCCGCCCGCCGACGGCCCAACCACCTCGACAACGCCGAGCAGATTACGCTGGATGCTCCCGTGGCCGGCACCTACGAACTGCGGGTACACGGTTATCAGCTGACGCAGGGCAGTCAGCCATTTAGCGTGGCGTACGAGTTTGAAACCGGCCTGAGCTGGATTTCGCCCACCAAAACCCACAACCTGGGGGCGGCTGGCCCGGAGTTGGTGCGGTGGCAGTGGGCCGGCCCCGCCACCCCGGCCCGCCTGGAGTATCGGCCGCTGGGCCAAAGCAACTGGCAGGTGCTCAGTACCGCGCTCGACTTGACGGCGCAGACCTTCCGCTGGACGACCCCCGACACCACCCAGCCAGGCCAGCTCCGGCTGGTGGCCGGGACCACCACCGTTGTTTCGGATACGTTTTTCGTGGCTCGTCCCCTGCGCCTGGGAGTTGGGTATTCCTGCGGTCAGGAGGCGCTGCTCACCTGGCGCCGGGTGCCCGGGGCCAGCGCCTACCAGGTGTACGCGCTGGGGGCAACTCACCTCAGCCCGTTGCGGTTGGTGGCGGATACGGCGCTGCTGCTTTCGGCCTCCGAAGTAGCGGCCCGCTATTTTGCCGTGGCGCCCGTTATCAGGGGCCGGGCCGGCGAACGAGGCTCAACGGAGGACCTGCAACAAGCCAGCAACGGATGCTACGTACGCTCCTTCCTGCCCCGGCAACTGGTTACCGATACGGTGCGCTTTGATCTGACACTGGGCTCGGGCTTCCGGTTGCGCACGATAACGCTGCAACGCCGCCGTCCCGACGACGGCCGTTTTGAGGACGTACAAACCCTGCCAGCGGGCGCGGCCACGGCCCTGGTCCTGACCGATGCCGCCCCCCTGACCGGTTACGCCCAGTACCGGGCGCGGCTCTCGCTCGCCGATGGAACTGAGGTATACAGCCAGCCGGAGCGGGTTTTTCGGGTAGTGGACGCGGCGGCCGTGTTGGTGTATCCGGTTCCGGTGGTGGTGGGGGAGCCGTTGCGCATTGTGTTGCCGCCCGAGCAGACCGCCGACGTGCGACTCTACGACCTGGCTGGCCGCCTGCATAGTGCCCCCGTGGCGGAGGTTGGCACCATCAAGCGCATTGCCACCGGCACGCTTCGTCCGGGCACTTACCTGTTGCGTATTAGCCTGCGCGGCGGCGCTACCATTACCCGTCGCATCACCGTTCTGTAGCCTGGGGCCACCGTCAGGCAGTTCTTGCTTGCCGCTAGTGCGGCAAAGGATGGGGGAAGGGCGAGAGAGAACCGGCCGGGCTTGCCGGCCAGTTTCGTGCTGCGTAACCGCAGCCGTGTACTGGGTGCTTTGTTCTGATGCCGTTGCTTCTGAAGGCTCTGCCTGAACATGAATGCCGACGAGCAGGCGGCTATCTTTCCTGGAACGGTTGCCGACCGCTTGCCGGCAGCGGGGCGCTAACTAGAAAAGCCGTCCCGACTCAGCTGAGTCAGGACGGCTTTTCTAGTTAGCGCGGTTAACCGCACTACGCTTAGTACACGTAGTTGAGGGCCGTGCGGTCGTTGGCGTTGAAGGGGCGGTCGTCGGTTGAGCCGATGCAGGCCAGCATCCACGAGTTCGGGTCAGCGCCGGAAGGAGTGCCAGGAATCAGGATAGCCCCAATCGTGCTGGCTCCCTCGTTGGAGGCGGACCCACCGCAGCTATACGCGCGGTTGAAGTAGTCGGTGTGGCGGAAGCCAATGCAGTGGCCCATCTCGTGGGCCATGATGGTGGCCACGTTGTTAATGGAGCGGGCCCCGATTACGCTCGGAGCGAGTTTGAAGCCGGGGGCAGGGTTGCCATTGGAAGGGAAGCCACCCGACTGGCCCAGCACGCCCGGACCCAGATCGGCCGAGTAGGTAATGGGCAGATCGGCCGTGCCGGAGGTAATGCGGCGCATCGTAATGCGCAGACCCTGGGCATTGTAGCGACGGATAGCCTCGTCGGCGGCCTGCACGTAGCCGTTGGGGAACTGGCTCGACACGCTCACCGTGAGCACCCGGGGCAGGCGGCTCACCAGGTTGGTGGTGCGGTACTGCTCATCCTGACCCACGCGCAGCAGGCTCTGCTCCGGCTTGCTGGCCAGCATTTCCTTCGTCAGCAAAATGTCGCCTTCCACCACTACGCCTTCGGCCGTAGCCTGGGCTCCGTCGGTGGTAAAGCCTAAGGCTTTAATCTGATCGATGGTGCTTTCCGAAAGCTGGTTTTTGACTTCGATGGCGGCTTTCTCCTGGCAGGAAGAGAGGGAAAGGGCCGTAACTGCCAGCAGGGCGAGCGGGGCAAAGGTGTTGAGTGCTTTCATTTATTTGGTTGTGCTTAAGTGGAAGAACGAAACAAACTTAGCTTTCCATTGATGATATTTCAAAATAAAGGCCAAAATGTTATAGAAGTTTCACTTGTTCATTTGAATAAATAGAAATGTCACAATCAGGTGGAATGCGCCCTTAGGCACAGTAGGAGGAGTTTTTGGTGAATGATGAGGAGAAGAAAAAAAGTAGCCCAGGCAGTACCGTGCAGGGGCCTGGCATACAAACGCACGGGAGCCAAAACGCAAAAGGCCAGCCTCCGGGAGGCTGGCCTTCTTTTCTCCCCGTGAAGAGCGAGAACTGGAACGCGTTCTAGTACACGTAATTGAGGGCCGTACGGTCGTTGGCGTTGAATGGCCGGTTTACGCCGGTGCCAATACAGGCCAGCATCCAGGAATTCGGGTCAGGACCCGAAGGCGTGCCGGGAATGTAAATGGCGCCTACCGTGCTGGCACCCTCGTTTACGGCCGAGCCGCCGCAGCTGTACTGCCGGCTCATATAATCAGTGTGGCGGAAACCGATGCAATGGCCGATTTCGTGGGCCAGCACCGAGGCAATGGTCGTGGTGGCGTAGTTCGTGCCCAAAGCATCCGAGTTCACCAGTACCTGGCTGTAGGGGTTGCCCCCCGAAGGAAAGCCGGCCGAGGCCAGGTAGGAAGAGCCCGTAGGAGCCTTCGTTAGCACAATGCTGCCCCCCGAAGTCACCCGCGAGAACTTGAGCAGCAGGTTCTCGGCATTGTAGCGGCGGATAGCCTCATCGGTGGCCGTTACATAAGCAGAGGGCAGGGTAGTAGACACGCGCACCGTGATGGTGCGGGGCAGCCCACTCACCATATTGGTGGTGCGGTACTGCTCCTCCTGGCCCACGCGCAGCATCTGGTAATCGGGCGTTGCGGCCAGCATTTCGGGGGTGAGCATGATGTCTCCTTCCACCAGTACCCCGCCATCAACTTTGGTAGCGCCATCGGCCGTGAAGCCCAGCGCCCTGATCTGGCTGATGGTGGTTTCGGACAGCGTATCCTTTACTTCTACATTGGCTTTTTCCTGGCAGGAGGAAAGCGACATGCCCAGCGCGGCCACCAGGGCGAGCGGGACAAGGGTCGTGTTTTTTTTCATGTGTTTTGGTTGTGTTTTGGTGAAAGAACAGGATAAAAATAGCTTTTTGTTAATGATATTTCAAAATACAAGGGGCTTGATTGCTGAAATTGTACACAAGTAAATAAGTCACAGGTAGCTGAATATTGACCGGTTTCAACTGATTGATATTGAACTATAAGGCTATGCGAGCGTCAGTAGGAAAGGACCCTCTCGTGAACCCGGGAAGGGGTGAAGCCTCCGGGTAGGGGGCCGGTGTACCAGCGAAACGGTGAGCTTCCCGGGCAGGATAGCACTGATTTGGCCGGTAAAAAAATCTGCTTTCTGACCTGCAATCGGCTGCCCCGGCTATTTCTTTATCTTTGTCGATAACCGATTTCACGCAGCCCTTCTTTTCCGGCTGCTTTACCATATAGATCCTCCAAGCCGTGGCTTGCTCAACCTGCTCCTCCTCCGGCGGGGGGTGCTCCACTACTTCTGCTTCGGGCTGCGGCTCAAAGGGCAGCTGTAGCAGTGGCTGTACCCGCCTCAACGTATTCGACTGGCTCCAGGACCTGGATATGCCCAGCGACTTCAAGGAATTTGACCTCGTGGAAGTACGCTTCAAAGGCGGCCGCAAGGACTTTTTCCGTAACCAGAGCCGCCTGCCCCTGATCACCGGCGACGCCGTGGTGGTGGAAGCCGCCGGCAATGGCTGGCACCTGGGCCACGTTTCGCTCAAGGGCGAACTGGTGCGCCTCCAGATGAAAAAGAAAAAGGTGCCCCTGGATTCCAAGGAAATCCGCCCCATTCTGCGGGTGGCTACCGACCAGGATGCCGAGCGTTGGCAATCCGTCCGCGACCTGGAAACCGGCACCATGTTCCGGGCCCGGGCCGTGGTCGACGAGCTGCGCCTGAAGATGAAGCTCTCCGACGTGGAGTACCAGGCCGACCGCACCCGCGCCACGTTCTTCTACTCGGCCGATGACCGGGTGGACTTCCGCGACCTGATTAAGCGCTTGGCCGACGAGTTTCGAGTGCGTGTGGAGATGCGCCAGATTTCGTTGCGCCACGAGGCCGGCCGCCTGGGCGGCATCGGTAGTTGCGGGCGGGAGCTGTGCTGCTCCACCTGGCTGTCTGATTTCAAGAGTGTGAGCACGACTGCCGCCCGCTACCAGAACCTGAGTCTGAACCCGGCCAAACTCTCGGGCCAGTGCGGCCGGCTCAAGTGCTGCCTCAATTACGAGCTTGATACCTACCTCGACGCGCTCAAGGACATTCCGCAGGTGCAGCGTCCGCTGCTCACCGAGAAGGGCGAGTATGTTCTTCAGAAAACGGATATTTTCAAGCGCAAAATGTGGTTTGCCGGCCGTGGCGACAACAATTGGGTGGTGGTGCCCGCCGAGCGCGTGCGCGAGGTGCTGGAGCTCAACAAGCGGGGCGAGAAGCCGGAAACGCTGTTGCTGCCTATGCGCGAGGAGGAAAGAGAGCCCGAGGTAACGGCCATCGTGGAAGGCTCCCTGGAGCGCCTGGACGACAAAATAAAGGCCTCTAAGCGGCCCAAGCGCGGCAAAAAGAAGCGGACCGATGAGCCCCAGAGTGCCTCTCCGGCTCCGGCGGCGGCCCGGCCTGCTCGTGGCGGAGCTGGCCGCAGCAGTGCCCCCGCCCCGGACGACCGCCCGGCCCCCGCGCCCGCCGAAGGCGGCGAAGCAGCCGGCCGCCCCGAAGGCGGCGAGGAGCGCGCCCGACCCCGTGGGGCTGCGGCCCGGCCGCTTAACCGCCGCGGCCGGGGCCGCAACGGCGAGAGCCGCAACGAAGGGCGTGGTGAAGGCCGCCGCGCGCCGGGTCGCACCTCCGAAGGCGGCGGTGCCTCTGCTTCCGACACCCCACCCCCGCCCCGCGAGGGTGCCCGCTCGCCCCGCAACCCCGGCGAAACGCCGGCTGGGGGGAGCCGCATGGGCACCGAGGGCGGGAGCGAAAGTCGTCGGGGCCGTGCGGGCCGCCGGGGAAGTAGCCGTCCTGGGCGGGAGGGTAGTGGCGCGGAGGGAGCCGCGCCAGCAGGTTCTTAAGTACTGTTGCCGATGCTGATGAACTATAAGCTACTACGCGCGCTGCCCGTGCTGGCCCTGCTGACGCTGGCCGCCTGCGACCCCGCCGAGGTCTATGAAAAGAACACCGACCTTACCTCGCCGGCCGGCGACCCGTACGTGTGGGCCGTGCAGGAAAAACCCGCGTTCGAGTTCGAAATCCCGGACACCACCCAGGCCTACGACGTGTACCTGAACGTGCGGAATGTGGCCGATTACGGCTACTACAACCTGTACGTGCGGGCAACGCTGACCGGCCCCGATAACCGGGTGCTCTCGCGCAAGCTCCACGAAATGACGCTCATGGACCCCAAAACCGGCGAACCCCGCGGCGACGGAAGCGGCGACATTTTCGACCACCGCTTCCTGGCCCTGCCCGGCCAGCAGTTTCCGGTAGCTGGCACGTACAAAGTCGTGCTGGAACAGTATATGCGCCAGGACCAGCTGCGCGGCATTATGGCCGTGGGCGTGCGGGTGGCCCGGCACCCGGCCAGCAACTGAAAAGGGGTAGCACTACGCCGCAAAAAAAGGCCCGCCGACACTGTCGGCGGGCCTTGCTGGCTTGGGAAGTTGAGGTGCCTAAACGCGCTCTACCTTCACGGCATTCTGGCCTTTCTTGCCGTCGACGACGTCAAACGAAACCCGGTCGTTTTCGCGGATTTCATGCACCAGGCCGGTCTGATGAACGAAAATTTCCTGGCCGTTTTCGTCCTGAACAATGAATCCGTAGCCCTTGGACTCATTGAAAAATTTTACTGTTCCGGTTTTCATAGCGGGTGTAAGCGGTTGTGGAATGAGAGAATGGCGGTAAATCTACGGGGTTTTCCAGACTGACAAAACTAAATTGCCCGGAACGTGGCCGCCGGGGCTGCGTATGAGAACCATCTTCCATCCCAGCTGCCGCTACTCCAATGACTGACGCCCCCCAACCCGCTGACACGCCCGCTACTACTCCCGCCAACGAGGCCGCCTCGATGCCTATCGAGTTGCAGACGCCCGATAATACGGCCGCCGGGCAACCCGTGGCCCACGACCGCAACCACGAGCAGAATGAAGTAGCCGGGGCCAGCCGGGGCGAATTCGGCCGCCAATCGGACCAGGGCCTGACCCAGGGTGGCTATGGTAACGAGCTGAGCCGGGGTACCGCCACCTACGCCGGCCCTCCGGTGCAAGCGGCAGCTACCACGGGCTACGTAGGCGAGCGGGCGCAAACGGCCGCGGGCGTCCCGTCGGACGAAAACGGCAGCTTCGGTACCGAGGCCGTGGGGGCGGGCCAGCCCGCCGGCTCCAGCGTGGGAGCGGCCTTTGCCAACGACAACGCCGCACCCCAGGGGCCGGACTCCGGCTACGCCGATAATTACGGTACCTCTTCGTTGGGCGGCCAGCCCAATGAGAGTCCCCGGCCGGAGCCCGGCCAGCGCAATCAGCACGAAGACTACACGCCCGGCCACCCCGAAGCCGGCCCCGAGGGGCTGCGAACCGGAGCCCAGCCTACCAACGCCACGTACGGAGCCGATGAGGCCGCCGCCACCCCCCCGGCCGGGGAGCCCAACGGCTACGAAGCCGCCGGCTCCGCCGATGCCCAGGGCGACGAAAAAGTCGGTTTCGGCTCCAAAGGCGGTTCCTACAACGACGAGTACGATGATGCCCGGCCCGCCCAGTCGGCCGGCTCGCCCGCCCGGGGCGACTACGAAAAGCAGGACGCGGCCCCCAACTACGGCGAGGCCTCGGATGAGCGCACCGACAACCCCGATTCGCCGGACTACGGACCCAAGTCCGGTTCCCCGGCCTAGCAAGTCGTCCGGATTGCCAATAGGGCAACATCCCGCCCCGGCCAGAGCTGGGGCGGGATGTTGCCCTATTGACGGGCCAAACAAAGGTGCGGAACAGCCGCCTAATGGCCTTTGGGGGGGGATTAAGCTTGCCAGCTTGCCAGCGTCGTGCGTGGAGTGTCCGGGCACTGAGGACATTATTGCGGGGGCGGTGGGGTCAGGGAAGTAGCAGGCCCGCTCGATCGGTTTCAGGCTTGCTGCTGCCGGCTTCTAGTGGACCACTGCCGACTGCTTATGGTGTCCCCGCAGCCTGGGGGGCGACCTTGTGGCGGGCTTCGAAGAGCTTGCCCTTTTCGTTGCTAAAGACCAGGTCCTGGTTGGTGGTGTAGACTACTGCTTCGGCCTGCCCGGACTTGGGTAGCCTGAGCTGGCTTTTCAGCCCGTCGAAAAGGCGCCGGTTGGGCAGGCGCTCGAACTGGTACACGTACCCGGCCCCCAGCAGTGCCACCCGCTGGCCATCGGGGCTGATGTCGGCGGCCGTAACCCAGGTGGGCAGTTGCAGGCTGTCGGCGAGGCGGGCCACGTAGCGACCGGGGCGGGCGGGCAGCACGTATTGCTTCACATATTGGCCCTCGCCCCGGTTTTTGGTGTAGAGGTAGAGGCTGTCCTGGAAGTAGTAAAAGGCCTCGCAGTCGAAGTTGCGGTGGGGCTTGCGGGGCGGAAATTTCCGCTGGTCGGGGTAGGAAAATTCGATAGTATCCACCTGTTGCAGGGTGGGGCCGCTGAGGCGGTAGATGCGCAGGTTGCGGCGCTTGTTCTTGTTGTTGCCGAAGTCGCCCACGTACAGGCGGTGCTCATCGTCCTGGGTCAGGTCCTCCCAGTCGATGTTCTGGAGCGGTTCCAGGTCCAGGGATTGGAGCAAGTCGCCCTGCCGCGTGACGCGGTAGAGGCGGGCCGTGTTGCCGCCGTCGGCGTGGGTCCACAGGTCGCCGCTAGGGCCGGCAATTTCCAGGCCCGAGCTTTCCTGGGCCCGCTTATTGAGCTTGCCGATTTCCGCTACCTCATATTCCTTGTTCACGTTGGCAAAAGCGCCCCGGCTGTTGTCGGTGGTGCAGGCAGTAGTAGCGGGCAGCAGGGGCAGCAGGAGCAGGAGCGGAAAACAGCGGGAGAGGGGCAGCAGCATGCGGGCGGAAAAAGGAAACAGGCAGAATTGTTGGTTGGGTTTGCGGCTGCTTACGCCGAGCCCGGTAAAACGGCCATCTAAAGATCCGAATATACCGGCCGTTTTAGTAGCACCGCTTCCCGGAAGGCGCTACCTTACCAGAGCTAATCTGCCCGTTTATGAAGCTTACTGGTTCCCCGCTGTTCGGCTGCCTGCTGCTGGCCTTCCTCTTGCCGGGCCGTCCTGGTTGCGCACAGGTTCTGGCCCCAACCGATTCGGTGCGCCGCCCGGAACCGGCGCGCCCCTGGCGGCGGCGGCCCGCGGTGCTGCGCACGGCCATTCCGCTCACCCTCGTAACGCTGGGCTACTTCAGCCGAAACGAAAATATGCTGGACGAGTTCAAGGAGGAGCTACGCGAGGAAACCCGGGAGCACTTCCCGCAGTTTTCAACTACCCTGGATGATTATAGCCGGCACGCGCCCATCTGGATGGCTTACGGCCTCTACGCCGGCGGCATGAAAGGAGAGCGGGGCGTGGTGCCGTTCAGCATCTGCTACGGCCTTTCGCACGCCCTGAGCACGGGTCTGGTCAGCAACCTCAAGCGCATCAGCCATACCCGGCGGCCCGACGTGGCCACCGACTTCAGCTCCTTCCCCTCGGCCCACACGGCTGAGGCCTTCATGACGGCCACGCTCCTGCACGAGCAGTTTGGTAAGGACCGCCCCTGGGTATCGGTGGCCGGCTACACGGTTGCCACGGCCACGGGGGCCATGCGCATGCTCAACGACCGGCACTGGGTTACCGACGTGGTGGCCGGGGCCAGCATCGGCTTTCTCTCCGCCGAAGCCGTGTGGCGGCTCTATCCCGCCGTGGCCCGCCTGCTGCCCGCCCGCCTGGGCCAGAAACTGCTGCTGCTGCCCACCTACGCGCCCGGCGGAACTGTGGGGGCGGTACTGGTGGTGCGTTGAACCAAAGTGTTTATGCCCGGTGCCGGCCTCTCCACAAAAGGCCGAAGCAAATCTTGCCTGTAAACAGTATTTTAGAGGCATCAGATAAGTAGCAATAGCTCGGTGCTTATCTGACTTCTGTCCCTTTACATAATGCAAGTTATAAACCCGCTCTTGGAATCGGTGCGGGTTTTGGCCCTGCTGACCGGGGCGCTGTCGCGTGGTACTTTTGCCGGAGGACCAGGCTCCGGTTTAGGAGTTTACGAAACTCATCTACTTGGCGCGTTTCGTAAACTTTGAATCGTAGACGAGTTTCTTAAACTCTCCTTGTCCTATTGGGGCCAGCTGGCCACCAAGTGCTGAGC
Source organism: Hymenobacter rubripertinctus (assembly GCF_003583925.1). Taxonomy (GTDB): domain Bacteria; phylum Bacteroidota; class Bacteroidia; order Cytophagales; family Hymenobacteraceae; genus Hymenobacter; species Hymenobacter rubripertinctus. The sequence goes on from NZ_QYCN01000007.1 coordinate 22,065, forward strand.
TGATTCCTGCCGTTCACTGAAAGGAGCGTTAGATTACTTGTTCATCCGTCACCCAAAGCCTGGTGCTGCCCCTATGGAATAAGGGCAACTTTTCGAGGGAAGTAGTTTGGGCACTGATGCAACGGATGACGGCTCAGGACGGTCACCAGGTTAAACAGCCCTTTTAGATTTTAAATGATGCGAAAGCCCTTGCTTTTACTAGCCCTGCTGACAGCTAGCTGCCAAAAGGCTGCTGAGGTAGCCCCCAATACGGAAATGGCCGCTGATGAGGTGGAGATTACGACCCAGGGCCGCAATTATGACTGCGGGGTCGCACAGGTGGTGGCCAGCGACCCGGCCCAGGTACGGCGCACGATTGGGCCATCGGGTTACGAGCCCACTTATTTGGCCTACCAGCTTGATACGGTCCTGTGGGTGCGGAAAAATCGTACGTTGTACGTGCGAATTCGCAAGCCGCAGCCAAATGAGGCGGTTATCTGCCATGCGCTCGGACCAGGCTACGCGGCGTTTACCGTCATCAGTGCCCGTTTGAAGCCAGGCAGCGAGTAGGCAGCTCACTCGTTCAGGAAAACGGTGATTCAAATAGACCGCATAGCGCTTATAACGTCTTACAAACGGTCATCTGGAAAACGTTATGTTCGTTCTTACTCACCTGCTGCCCACCTGCTGCCCACGTATGCTCCGGGTGAAACTGCAAGGGTGGGAGTGCGGTAACTGGTAAGCCGGCATCTATTCACCCACTCACCGGACCACAATATAGGGCAGCATCTTATCAAACGTGGCCTCGTCCAGCACCCGAATTTTGCGCAGGTCGGTGGGTTGCTGGAAGGGGCCGTGCTGCTGGCGGTAGGCCACCAGCACCCGGGCCAGGCGCTTGCCCACGTACGGGTGGGCCTGCAATACCTCGAAGGAAGCGGTATTTACATCGAGTAAAGCGGGGGCGAAGCCGGGGGCCACGAAGGTGTACTTGCGCAGGCTGTCCACCAGGTCGGGGGCGTCGTGCAGGGCGTATATTTCGGCCAGCTGGTTTGCCTGCCGGAAGCCGCCCAGCCGCTGCCGGTACTCGACCACCCGCCGCGCGTAGCCCCGCCCGATGCCCCGGATTTGCATGAGCTGGGTGGTGTCGGCCGCGTTCAAATCGAAGGCCACCAGGTTGCGGGGCTTGGCCGCAAACCCGGGCCGGGCCTCGAAGGGCTTGCGCTCGGGGAAGCGGTTTTCTCCTTTGACGAAGCTACGCGGCTCCCGGGGCGGGAGCTGGTCGGGGAGCTGGAGATAGGGCGCGAGGCGGGCGTAAGTGGTGTCGGAGAGGCCGTAGGCTTTGCGCAGCTGCTCCTTGGCCCGGAAGCCACCCACGGCGGCGCGGTACTTCACCAGCCGCTCGGCCAGCCAGGCGGGCAGCCCCCGGGCCTGCCAGTCGCGGGCCGAGAAGGTATTCGGGTCGAAGGCCGCCAGCGGCACCTGGGGCACCCGCTCGCGGGCGGCGTACGAGCGGCGCGGGTAGCGGCTGACGAAGGCGGGCCGGGCGGTGCGGCGGGCGGCCAGCGCGGTGGCCCAGGCATCGAGGCGGCGCTGGTCGGGGGCCGGGTTGTAGGTGGGCAGGGCCGGGCGCAGCAGCGCGGGCAGCGCCAGCCAGAGCCCCAGCAGCAGCAGCAACACCACGAAGCCCGAGGTTTCGCGCCGCGAAAACCCGAAGTAGCGCCGCACCGCCCGCCGGGCGCGGGCCGCCACCGAAAAGCGGCGCACAGAAGCCGGGACGGGTGGTTTGGGGCGGGAAGCGGCCATAACGAATAGACTAAAGGACCGAATAGACTCGCTTAGTTTAGCGGGAAATCGGCAGAAAATCAACTGACTGCGCGCAAAGTGCCGCCGTCGGCCGATAGGCGGCGAAAACGCAGTAGCGCGGGCCAGTTCCTTTCCGCCACCCGAAGCGCCGTTTCGGCCGGCAACACCGGGGCCACCCAACACAAGGAGCAGGCGCGTAATAATGGTATACACGCCTTGCCCACCGAGCGGGGTTGTATACCTAACCGGGTTACGCACTGACCGGGCTTACCCGGACTTCGTCCGCTTCCGGGGCTGCCGTACTACTTCCGGATTTTCACGTCGACCTCGTAGCGGTAGCGGGGCGGGCCGCCGAGCGGGATGGCGAAGAAGGGCAGGGCCACGTCGTACTGGTCGGTCACGTAGAACACCAGGTCGTTGGGGGCTTTGGAGAGGGTGGTGAGTTGGAGGTCCAGCGACAGGCCGTGCTCCTTGTCGGTGATGGGGTGGGTGCTGCTGGCCCACTCGTTGTTGCCGCTCACGGCGGCCGGGTGGCCGTTTTTGGAGACGCTGAAAATCTTCAGGCCCACGTCGCCGTCCACATCAAAGTTGCTTTGCTTGATGCTCACCACCCGGTCGTTGACGAAGGGGTAGAGGTGGGTTTTGCGGCCGGGCGTGGCCGCGAGGCGGAAAGCGTACTCGTAGGTGAAGGCGTTGCCGCCCTCCACGGCCACGTTCTCGGTGGGCGAGGTGCTCAGGAAATAGCGGTAGAGGTTGCCGTCGTCGCCACTTTTGCCCTGCACCACCATCTTGAATACGTAGCCCTCAAACTCGGGCACCAGCTCGCCCTCCAGCGGGTTGAGCGGCCCGAAGGTGTACCACTGGTTGTCGTAAGTTTTTTCGCTGCCGAACCGCACCTGCTTGAGCAAGGTGCCGGAGCGGTACTGGCCTTTGGGGTCGGTGGCGCGGGCATCGGGGGCGGAGTGGGTGCCGGGGCCGCCGTAGAGGCTGAACTCGGTGGTGGTGTTCCAGCCGTGTTTGATTTCGTCGTGCTGGCCCCCGCAGTCGGGGTCGAAGACGCGGATGTAGACCGGCTGGCGGTTTTGCTTCGGGATGAGAAAGAAAAAGGTCTGGGTGAAGTCGTCGTCGCCCCAGCTCTTGTCGGCCTGGGCCCCGAAGGTGACCAGGAAGGCAATGTTTTCGCCCGGGTTGGGGGCGGCCTGAGCCCGCGCACGGCTCAGGGGCACGAACAGCAGCAACAGCACAACCGGGCTCAGCCGGCGCAGAAAAGACAAGAACATATCCCGAAAGTACCGCCCGAGGCGGAATTTCCACGAATCGGGGCCGGAATTAGGGCGCGGCGTTGCCGAATCGGGCGGGGGCGCGTATCATTACAACTGATTCCGCTTTCCCCGCTTGTTCCGCGCCATGCCAACGACCCCCCACCGTACCACCGATTTTCTGGATGCTCTGGCCGCTGAGGTGGAGCGGGCGCGCGAAATGGCCAACCGCCGCTTCCGCTCCCTCACCGACGACCAGCTCAACCGTGGCCCTGGTCCGGGCAAATGGAGCGTGGGCCAGTGCCTGGAGCACCTCAACATTGTGGGCGGCCTGTACCTGCCGGTAATGGGGCGCAAAATAAAGGCGGCCCAGCAGCGCGGCTCCTCGCCCGCCGACACGGTCAAGCACGGCTATATCGGTCAGAAAATGACTGACGCCATGCGCGTACCGGCCGCCGAAAAGCCCATTCAGTCGCCCCAGCAGTATGCGCCCAGCGGTTCGCGGCTGCCGCGCACAGTGGTGGAGGTGTTCGGCCGCCAGCTCGATGAGCTGAGCAGCCTGCTCAGCCAGGCCCGCCGCGTGAACATGAACGCCATCCGCATTCCCAACCCGATCATCCCGCTCCTGTATCCGCGTCTGACCGACGCTTTCGAGCTGCTGGTGGAGCACCAGAAACGCCACCTGCTCCAGGCCGAGCGCGTGTTGGACGGGCTTGGCGTGAGTGAAAGGGAGGACGAGGAGTGAGCCAGGGAGTTCGTGAAGCACTAACCGCCGGCTTCCCACCACCCCGCCGAACCTGCGTTCGGCGGGGCTTTTTTTGCTCTTTCGGGTTGGGTTAGAGAATCGGTGTGGAATCCGGCGGCATCCGGCATCAGGGTTTTCAGCAACTTGCCCCTCTCATTCGTTCTGCTGCTATGCGTCCATTCCTGTTCAGCTTACTCGCCCTGCTGATGCTCATCGCTCCTGGTTCATCGTCGCAGAACACACCCGGGGGCGGTGGCCCCGGCGGCCCCAACGCGGCCACCTGGAAGAAAATCGACCAGCTACTAGCCAAAGACCAGACGGCCTCGGCCGCCCGGTTACTGGAGCCGATCTACCAGCAGGCCCGTCGCCAACAGGATACGCCCGAGTATTTGCGCGCTCTGCTCTACCAGCTGCGCCTGCTGGAAAATAAGGAGGAAGAGGCCGACTACCAGGCCATCCGGCTGGTGGAGGCCGACGTGCAAACGGCGCGGTTTCCGGCCCGGCCGGTGCTGCACAGCCTGCTGGCCCAGCTCTACGCCCGCTACTACAACCAGCACCGCTACCAGCTCTACCGCCGCACCGCCGTGGCCGGCCCCGACACGGCCGACCAGAGCCGCGCCGACCTGCGCACCTGGGACGCCACCCGCCTCGGGGCCGCCGTGGTCAGCCACTATCGCGCCTCGACTACTGATGAGCCCGGCCGCCAGCAGCAGCTGAAACTCGCGGACTTAGGCTACCTGACCCGTGGAGCCGATGCCGAGGGCCGCCAGCGCCACCCCACGCTGTTCGATTTGCTGGCTTTCCGGGCCGTGGCCGGGTTGAGTAATGACGAGTTCTACATCACCCGCCCCGCCCAGCAGTTCCAGCTCACCGACCCGGCCCTGTTTGGCCCGGCTGCCGCGTTTGCCGGCCTCAAGCTGGAAGCCCCGGCCGCTGATTCGCTCAACGGCCAGTTCCACGCCCTGCGGGTGCTTCAGCAGCTGCTGGCCTTCCGCCTCGCCGATACCGGCAACCCCACCGCCCTGGCCGACGCGGATTTGCAGCGCCTGGAGTTCGTGCACCAGCACGCCCAGCTGGAAAACAAGGCGCAGCTCTACCGCGCCGCCCTGGCCCGGGCCGCCGAAACCTACCGCGCCCTGCCCGTAGCCGCCGAGTTCCGGGCGGCCGAGGCGGCGGCCTGGCAGGAGCAGGACCCCGCCAAAGCCCACGCGTTAGCCCTGGCTATAGAGCAGCAGTACCCCAAAACCCGGGGGGCAGAGCAGGCCGCCGCGCTGCGCCGCCAGTTGGAGCGGGTGGAGGTGAGCTTCACTACCGAAGACGTGCTGCTGCCCGGCCAGCCCTGGTTGCTGAAGTTGACCGCCCGCAACGCCTCACGCCTTTACGCCACCGCCTACCGCCTGAGCAGTGCCCACCGGCTGCGGCAGCTGGAAAAGCCCGAGCTATACGAGAACAAAACCCTGACGCAACGCTACGCCCGCCAACTGGCGGCCAAGCCTACTGCCACCTGGACGCTGGACGCCGCCGCCGGTCCGGCCGATTTCCGGAGCCATACCGGGCAGCAGGCCGGTCCGGCCCTGCCGCTGGGCCAGTACCTCATCGTGCTGAGCACCGCGCCCACTAACCCCACCAAAGAACAACCCGGCACCATCACAGCCACGAGCCAGGTGCAGGTGAGCCAGCTGAGCTACGTGCGCCGTAGCGCCCCCGATGCCGAAGGCCCCGAGCTGCTGGTGCTCCACCGCCAGACCGGCGCACCCCTGGCCGGCGTGCGGGTGCTGCCGTTTTTTCAGTTCTACGACCAGAGCCGCCGCGCTTACGAGCAACGGCGCGGGCAGGTGCAAACCACTCGTGCCGAAGGACAGGCGCAAATCCCCCTGGGCATCAAAACGGGCGAGAACACTCAACTGGCGGCCACCCTTTTCACGCAGGGAGCCGACTCGTTGCTGATGACTGAGAACATGGGTTACTATGGCCCCCGCCGGAGCCGCAGCAAGGAGCGGGAGCAGCCTCAGCGCCAAAGTTTCCTCTACACCGACCGCGCCATTTATCGGCCCGGCCAAACGCTCTACTTCAAGGGCATCCTGACCGAAACGCTGGCCGGCAAGTCGCGCCTGCTAACCAGGCAATCCGTTTCCGTTCTTCTCATCGACGTGAATGGCCAAACGGTGCAGACGCTACCCTTCACGACTTCCGATTTCGGCTCCTTCCACGGCTCGGTCGTGCTGCCTACGGGCCTGCTCAACGGCGAAATGACCCTGCAAACCGAATATGGCAGCGTGGGTTTTGCCGTCGAAGACTACAAGCGGCCCACGTTCCAGGTTGCGTTTGCACCGGTGCCGGGCACGCCCGTGCTGGGGCAATCCGTAACGGTGCGCGGCACGGCCACCGCCTACGCCGGCCAGCCCGTGGATGGGGCCGCCGTGAGCTACCGGGTGGTGCGGCGCACGTTCTGGCCCTATTTCGGGCGCGGCTTCTACGGAGGCGGCGCGCCAGAGCAGGAAATTGCCAACGGCACGGCCCGCACCGATTCGGCGGGCGGTTTTGCCGTGACCTTCGTGGCCCAGGCGGGGGAAACCGCTCCGGGCGGCAAGCGCGGCCCCTGGCAGCCGGGCTACGTGTTCGAGGTAACGGCCGATGTGACGGACGCCGCCGGCGAAACCCGCACCGGCGAGCAGCGCCTCAGCCTCGGCACCGAGGCCCTGACGCTACGTTTTGAGTTGCCGGAACTACTCAACCGCACCGAGTTGCCCGAGTTACGCCTGCTCAGCACCAACGCCACCGGCGAGGCCCTGCCCGCCCAGGGGCAGCTGCGCCTTTATCGCCTCACGCCGCCCACCCGGGCGTTCCGGCCCCGCCTTTGGGAGCGGCCCGAGCGCGAGGCCCTGAGCGCGGAAGAGTTCCGTGGCCGCTTCCCGCTCGATGCCTACGGGCCCGAGGACAACGACAGCACCTGGACCCGCACGCTGGTGCTCACCCAGGCTTTCGATACCGAAAAAACGCCCCTGCTGCCCGAGCTGGCTGCCCAGCTGGCCCGCCAGGAGCCCGGCCGCTACCTGCTCGAAGCCACGGCCGCCGCGGTAACCGCCGGTCAGCCCGCCCCGCGCGCCGAGCAACTCTTCACCCTCTTCGACCCCGCCGCCGCCCAGCTGCCGGTGCCCACCACCGACTGGTTTGTGCCCCTGCAAGACAGCATCTGCCCCGGTGGCGTGGCCCGCTTCCTGGTGGGCAGCTCCGAAGCCGGAGCCCGCGTGTTGCTGGAAGCCGAAGCCAAGGGCGAAACCCTGCACTCCGAGTGGCTGACACTACGAGCCGGCGAGCAGCGCGTGCTGGAAGTGCCTGTGCCCGCCGCTCTTGGCGAAACCCAGCTCTACGTCCACCTCACCCAGGTGCGCGACAACCGCCTCTACCTGCACACCGCGCCCGTGCAGGTAGCCGCGCCGCCCGCGCCGCTGGTGCTCAGCATCGCCACCTTCCGCGACAAACTCCAGCCCGGCCAGCGCGAAACCTGGCGCGTCACCATCCACCAAACCAACGGCCAGCCCGCCGACGCCGAGCTGCTGGCCACGCTCTACGATAAGTCGCTGGACATATTCCGGCCCCACGGTTTCGCGGCGCTGGACTTTCCACGGCCCTATTTCTCCGCCACGTTGGCCTGGCAGGGGCATTTTGGGTTGGAAGAGAGTGAGGAATTATTCGATGCGCAGCCGGAACTGGGTCCGCCCGATCCGGTCGATTACCCGCACCTCAATATGTGGGGGTATGTGGGGGAAGATGAAATTGCGGACCAGAAAGCCCTGCGGGGTAGCGTAATTTCAAACAAAGTCATAAAGGGTAACACCGACAACCCAGCCGATTTGGCTGGGCTGGAGTCATCAGCTGCTATGGCTGCTCCTATGGCCGCTCGCTCGGCAAAGTTTTCCGCGCCGGTTATCAAACGGGACGAAGAAGTACGTGCTGATGCCTCCAGCGAACTGGCTCGGCCAGCCCCCCAACCCGACCTAAGCAACGTGCAGGCCCGCTCCGACTTCCGCGAAACGGCTTTCTGGCTGCCCGCGCTGCGCACCAATGCCCAGGGCGAAACCGTGCTCGAATTCCAGATGCCCGAGGCCGTCACGCGCTGGCAACTGCTGGCCCTGGCCCACGACCAGCAGCTCCACTCCGGTCTGCTCCAGCGGGAACTTGTGACCCAGAAGAAGCTGCAAATCACGGCCAACGCCCCGCGCTTCTTCCGTGAGGGCGACCAGCTCACTTTCCAGGCCAAGCTCAGCAACCTCACTGCCGACGCCCTGGCCGGTACCGCCCAGCTCTTCCTGCTCGACGCCCGCACCCAGCAGCCCCTCAACACCCAACTCCTGCAAAGCCCCGCCCAACTCGCCTTCGACCTGAAAGGCAACCAAAGCCAGGCCTTGAGCTGGAGTATCACCCTGCCCGAAACCGCCGAGGGCCAGCTACCCTTAGAAGCCGTAACCTACAAAGTAGTAGCCAGGGGGGAATTAAGAATTGACAATGAAGAATTAAGAATTAAGGACCGCAAGGCACGTCGGAAGTCCAAAAACCAGCAACCAAAAACCAAAAACCAAGAAACCATCGAAGACGGCGAGCAGAACACGCTGCCGGTGCTGCCCAACCGGCTGCTCGTAACTGAGAGTCTGCCGCTGCCGATTGTGGGGCCGGCCACCCGCGAGTTCGAGCTCAAGAAGCTCACCAGCACCACCTCGGCCACCCGGCGCAACTACTCGCTCACGCTGGAAATGACGCCCAACCCGGCCTGGTACGCCGTGCAGGCGCTGCCCTACCTGATGGAGTACCCCTACGAGTGCTCCGAGCAGACCTTCAGCCGCCTCTATGCCAACCTGCTGGCGGCCAAAATTCTGCGCAGCAGTCCGGCCCTGAAAACCACCCTGGCCGAGTGGCAGCGCGCCGCCCAGGCGGGCGACAAAGCGGCCCTGAGCAGCAAGCTGGAGCAGAACCAGGAGCTGAAAAGCCTGCTGCTCCAGGAAACGCCCTGGGTGCGCGACGCCCAATCGGAAACCGAGCGGATGCGCCGCCTCGCCGAGCTGTTCGACGAGCCCCGGCTGGAGGCCGAAACGGCCCGCGCCCTGGCCAAGCTCCGCCAGATGCAGCTGCCCGACGGCGCGTTTCCGTGGTTCGAGCGCATGCCCGCCGACCGCTACATCACCCAGCTCATCGTGGCCGGCTTCGGCAAGCTGCACAAGCTGGGCGCTTTCGATGCCCTGAAAGACGAGCAGGCTCGGCCACTGCTGCAAAGCGCCCTGGCGTATCTGGATGGCGAATTGCAGCAGAATTATGCTAATCTGCGCAAGCAGCCCAAGGTTGAGCTGACCCAGGACCACCTCACCGACCTCCAGATTCAGGCCCTGTACGCCCGCAGCTTCTGGCCGGCGCCAACCGTGCCCAAAGCGGCCCAGGCGGCCTTTGCCTACTACCAGCAGCAGGCCGCTACCTACTGGCTTGGCCGCACCCGCTACCTCCAGGCCCAAATGGCCCTGCTGCTGCATCGGGCCAAAACCCCAGCCGCCGCTACTCGCATCATAACCGCGCTCAGCGAAAACGCCCTGCACAGCGACGAGCTGGGCATGTACTGGAAAGATGTGCGCCCCGGCTACTACTGGCGCGACGCCCCCACCGAAACCCAGGCCACCCTCATCGAAGCCTTCGACGAGGTAGCCAACGACCAACGCGCCACGGATGAAATGAAGCTCTGGCTGCTCAAGCAGAAGCAGGTGCAGAGCTGGCCCAGCACCCGTGCCACCGCCGATGCCTGCTACGCCCTGCTGCTGCGCGGCTCCGACTGGCTGAAACCCGCCACCGAGCCGCTAGCGGTAACGGTAGGAGGGAAGCCCGCCCAGCCCACCCGCCAGCAGGCCGGCACCGGCTATTACAAACTCACCTGGCCTGCCGCCGAAATCCGGCCCGCCCAGGGCCGCGTAACGGTGCGCAAGCCCGATGCCGGCGTGGCCTGGGGCGCGCTCTACTGGCAGTACTTCGAGCAGCTCGACAAGATTACGTCCGCCGCCACCGGCCTGAGCCTGGAGCGCCAGCTCTACCGCGAGCAGCGCACCGCCGCCGGCCCCGTGCTGGAGCCCCTCACGCCCGCCAGCCCCCTGCGGGTGGGCGACGTGCTGGTGGTGCGCCTGGTGCTGCGCGCCGACCGCGACCTGGAATATGTCCACCTCAAGGACCAGCGCGCCGCCGGCCTGGAGCTCATCGGCCAGACCAGCGGCTACCGCTACCAGAACGGGCTGGGCTATTACGAGAGCCCCCGCGACGCGGCCACCAACTTTTTCATCAGCGCTTTTCCCAAGGGCACCCACACCTTCGAGTACCGGTTGCGGGCGGCGCAGGCGGGCAATTTCAGCGGCGGCCTCTCGCAGCTGCAATGCCTCTACGCCCCCGAATTCACGACCCACTCGGCCGGCACGCGGGTCATCATTGCCGGGCAGAAATAGGATTCCGCATTGCTGAGCCGCGCAGCTATTTTCGGCGAATACGGGCAAATAGCCTGCCTGGTAGCACTTTGTTGGAGCCAGGGGTTGAGACTTGCCGACTCGAATTGTATCTTTGCGCTTCGTTTAGAATCTAGCAAGAACTAAAGTTGATGCGTAAACTCGTAATGCTACTATCGGTGGTGCTGCTCGGCAGCGCGCCTGCCTGGGCCCAGGACGATGCCAAAGCCTCGGCCACCATCACGCCTACCGACCTGCCCGGGGAAGAAGGACTATCGGCTCAGGAGCGGGCCGAGCGCGATTTCCTGATGCCTACCCGGCGCAAGCGCGCCGCTGCCCTCGAAGCCGTGGAAGAAGCCGCCCGCAAAGCCGAAGCCGCTGCCCAAACAGCTTCGGCTTCCTCCGAAGAAAAACCGACCCCGGAGGCCACCGAGGTCGTTGTGTCAACGGAGGCCCGTAAAACGGTTGTCAAGCGCAAATCATCCGGCCGGCGTTAGGCCGGCTTCTCTCTCCAAACCATAGCAGAAAGCGCCGCCCGGCTACATGCCGGGCGGCGCTTTTTTGTGCGAAAGAAAGGCCCATGAGCTACCCGCCTTACTCTTCCGCCGGCTCGAAATACACCGGCGGCGCTTCCGGTTCCGGCGTGGCCGATGACGCGGGCATCCGGCCGTAGCGGGGCGTGTGGGTGGTGGCCCGGTTCGCGGGGTGGCCCAGTTGCCAGCCGTAGCCCAGCTGCACAGTAGCGTAAGAACCGCGGTTGCGCAGCACAAATCCACCCTGCTGTACCTGTCCGTTGGCATTGAGGTAGGCCAGCTGTTGGGTGCGGCTCTCCACCAGCGTCCGTAGGCCCTGGCAGTAACCCAGGCTGAGCAGCAGGCTGTGGGTTGCATCCAGCGCGTACCGTACCCGGGCTTCGCTGCCTACTACTACAGCTGTGCGGTGCCGTTGCTGGTTGCGCCATTCCGCTACCGGGTGGCTGAAGGTCGGCTGGGGCTGTTGCGCCCCCCAGGAACTCAGATAGTTGTTCTGATAGGGGCGGGCCAGCCAGGCATACGCCGCCATCAGGGCCGCATCCAGGCTCAGGCGAGGACTGATCTGCCACAGAGTAAGGCGGCGCACTGCCAGCCCGGTTTGCAGCAGCGCCCCAATGCCCACCCCGGATGAGCTACTGCTATTTGGAATCCGGTACCGCACGCCCGGTTGCAAGTCGGTCACTGCCTGAAAAGCCTCCAGCGCCCAGCGCGGACTAACCGGGTACGAGAGCCGCAACCCGGCCGCCAGGGCTAACCCGTGCGCGGGCCGGAAGCTGCGGGGCGTGGCGGCGAAGCGCTGCATGGTCGCCTGCGAAAGGGCGACCCCGGTACTCAGACTTAGCTGGGGGCCTTGTTGCGCGGAGCCCGCGTACGGCAGCAACAGCACGAAGCCGCTGCTTATCAGGTATCGATAAAGAAACATAAAATGCCGGAGTTGTCTAAAGCATAAAGACCTATAACGGCAATCCTGCGAGTGTAGTATGTTAGTGGTACAAACAAAAAGCCGGCCCAGGGGCCGGCTTTTTGTTTGTAGTGAGGAGCACGTTACGCGTCCTGAGGCATGAGGCGTACCACCAAGCCGTCCAAGCGCGGGTGCAGGCGAATCTGGCAGGAGAGGCGGCTGCCCTGGGTCATCACGGGCAGGCTTTCGAGCATGGCCAGCTCATCGTCGGAGGGCTCGGGCAGCTCGGGGCCGGCCAGCACCTCTACGTGGCAGGTGCCACAAAGCGCCATGCCCCCGCAGGTGGCCTGAATGTCGTAGCCATCGGCCTTCATGATTTCCATCAAACTCAGCCCCATATCGGTGGGGGCCGTAATTTCGTGGCGGTGGCCGGGAGACTCCTCCACGTACACCCGTACTTCGTCGGTCATTTTCTTCAGCTGATGGCTGATAGCTGATAGCCGATAGCTTCGACCTGAAAGAACATCAGGCTAACAGCTAACAGCTCTCAGCTAACAGCCAATTATAGAGTGGGCACCCCGTTGACGGTGGTGTATTTGAGGGTGTACTTCTTGTCGGGGAAGATGTACTTGAACGCGCCCTGGCACATGAGAGCGGCCTCGTGGAAGCCGCAGAGAATGAGCTTGAGCTTGCCGGGATACGTGTTGATGTCGCCGATGGCGTAGATGCCGGGCTCGGAGGTGGAGTAGTCCACGGTGTTCACCTTCACGGCGTCATTCTCCAATTCCAGGCCCCAGTCGCCAATCGGGCCGAGCTTGGGCGTGAGGCCGAACAGCGGAATGAACGAGTCCACGGCCATCTGCTCGGTGCTGCCGCCGTTGGCCGTGATGGTCACGGCATTCAGGCGGCCGTTGCCGTGCACGTGGGTCACGTTGCTGCTCAGCACCAGTTTCACGCGGCCGGCCTCGTGCAGTTTCTGCACTTTCTCGGCCGAGTCGGCCGCGCCGCGGAACGTAGTGCCCCGGTGGACCAGCGTAACCTCGCTGGCCACTTCGGCCAGGAAAATGGTCCAGTCGAGGGCCGAGTCGCCGCCGCCGGCAATGACCAGGCGCTGGTCGCGAAACGTTTCGGGGTCGCGCACCATGTAGTACACGCCCTTGCCGCCCTCAAACGTGGTCAGGTCCTCGATAGCAGGCTTGCGGGGCTCAAACGAGCCCAGGCCGCCGGCAATGGCAATGGCCTTGCAGCTGATTTGGGTGCCGTCGATGGTGTTGACGACGAAAGAGCCGTCGTCGAGTTTGCGGTAGCCCTCTACCCGCTCACCCAACGTGAAAGTGGGGTGGAAGGGCTCAATCTGCCGCATCAGGTTGCTGACCAGGTCGCCGGCCAGCACTTCCGGGAAGCCCGGAATGTCATAAATAGGCTTCTTGGGATAGATTTCTGAAAGCTGCCCGCCCACCTGGGGCAGGGCATCGACTACGTGGCAGCGCAGTTTCAGCAACCCGGCTTCAAACACGGCAAACAGCCCTACCGGGCCGGCCCCGATAATGCAGATATCGGTGGAAATAGAATTGGTCATGTACGAACAGCGAAAAACGAAACATCCTGGCCCACGGGGCCGCACGCATAACAACCCAACCAGTCAAAACGTTGGCGAACAGGCTCCGATTGGTTCGGGGGGGCTTGCGCGGCCGCAAAGATAGGCAGCCGCCCGCCAGCCGTTGCCATATCCGCGGGAGAGAATATCGGCCATTACTCCAGCTGCGCTGGATAACAACAAAAAACGCCCTCAGCAAGCTGCTGAGGGCGTTTTGGTGGTCACGTAAGAACCACACTACCCCGCCCCGAAGGCTCGCTAACCTGTTTCTTGTCAACTACTTACTCCGCTGCTGAAAATCCCCGCTCCAAAATGGGGGCGCAAATGGGGGCGCAGAATCCCTAAAGCCTATTCCGCCACCAGCTTCACATCATACCGGGCCGCCACGTCCAGCAGAATACTCCGCAGGTGCTGCGAGTCATGGGCCAGCATTTCCAGCAGCACCAGCATCCGGTCAAATGTCTCGTTGGTGTTGGCCGGGATGCTGCCGGTCAGCAGCGCGTTGACCTGCCACAATTCTTTCAACTCCTTCTGGGGTAGAAAAAACGGGTCGTAAAACCGGTTGTCGGATAGCAGCTCGATAGGCTCGTTCTTCTTCACCGGTCCGCGCAGGCGCTTTACCATCAGCCGGTCATGCGTCACGACCACGTAAATGTGCTTGGGCTGAATCAGGTCCAGGCGCTCCGTGAAGGAGCCAATAACTAGGTCGCCGGGGCTGATGGTGGGCTGCATACTGTCGCCGGCCACCTCAAAGGCCCGCACCGACTTGCCGTGATGGCCAGGCACGCTGATAGTGTCTAACTCCCCCAGCGTTTCCTCCACGTCACGGGCAATCAGGTAACCAGCCTGCGCCTTCGTGCTCACGATGCTCACCTGCTCCTCGCCTTGCGCATTCACCGTCACCGCGTACGGGATGCCAGGGTAGCTGCCCGCCTCCGTAGCGGCGTCTGAGGTGTGGCCGGCCCGAATCATCGGAACCTCCCCGCGCATCAGCCACTCGGCCCGCAGCTCCGGGTAATTTTCCAGAATGTCCATTAAAGTTTCGTAGCCGGGCTTCGATTTATTCTGCACCAGCTTGTACAACTTTTGGGGACCCTCATAGCCCAGATTTTTGGCCAATTGATAGGCTGATAGTCCGTAGTGGCTCATTAAGGCACTGATACGGTCGCCGACTAGGGTTCTTTGTTCCACTTTTTTTGCTGTTAGTGGGTAAACTTTTATTGCTTATGCCAACTTTGGTAGCCATGTTTGTACGAACAGGGTCTAAACAAAGATACATAACAGCAAACAAAATGGAACACTTGGCAAAGATTATTTCCGAATTGCGCGCTACGCTGCCCAAGCGCAACGACTACGCCCGCCGCACCGTGGAGCTACTGGCTACTCAGGGCAAGACCTACTCCAAGCAGCAGGTCTACAATATCATGACCGGCCGCTACCATAATGCCGACGTGGCCGAGGCTTTCATTAGCGTCGTGGAAACCGAGAAGAAGCGCGTCGCCGCCCTCGAAGCCCGCGCTACCAAAGTCACCGCCGCCTAGCCATGCAAGTCGCCCTACTCGTTCCCGAACAGGAGTGGCAACAGCTGCTGGCCGACGTGCAGCGCCTCAAAGCCACCGAATCCGCCACCAAGCCCGCCCCGCCGCCGCCCGACCGGCTGCTGACCGTGCGACAGGCCGCGGCCCACCTCAACATCAGCCCCGAAGGCGTCCGCAAGGCCCGCCGGGCCGGCCGCCTGAGCGGCTTGCGCCTCAACGAAAAGGAGTGGGGCTTCCGCGAATCTGAGCTAAACCGTCACCTGAACCGCTACAACCGGCCACTGCCCGCGCTGGCTCGGGCAGCCTAACCCATTCTGCTCATGTCCCAGCTACTACCCATCGTCGGCCCCGGCAGCCCCGCCGGCCCGGACTCCGAAGCCTCCGCGTCCATCATCACCATTCAAAAGGCCCGGCTCAAAGACCAGCACCTGACCTGCGAGTTCATTGAGCAGCGCACCCCGGAGGCCCCGCCCCGCACCTTCGCCCTGACCTGCACCGAGCAGGTCCACCCCGACCTGCCCCACGCCCTCAGCCGCCTGGTGCCGCACCTGTGCCTGCTCACCGAGCAGCTGACCGAGACGCCCGACTTCTGGCCCGACGAATCTGAGGAGCTGCCCGCCCTGTTCGAAGCCTTCACCGTCACCGGCTTCTCCCTGGGCCGCTACCAGGGCGGCGTCACGCTCATCGGCCAGCGCGAGCTAACCGGCGGCCGGGTGCTCAACCTGACCACGCCCTACCAGTCTTTCGACGACGAGCAGGCCACCTACTCCTACACCGGCCTGCTGGAAACAACCCTGACTACTGCCCTGGCCGAGGTTGAAGCAGCCCTGCGCGGCAAATGCACCGACTACCGCCAGCTCGCTCTAAGCTTTTAGCTGACGGCTGTTAGCTGATAGCTTTTCCACCCTTGCCGCTCGCCCGCCAGGCCGGTTTTCCTCCTGAACATAAAGCTAACGGCTAACAACTGTCAGCTAACAGCTACAAAATGAAGCTCCCGGCTATCCAATTCTACCCCGGCGACTGGCACAAAGACCAGGGCGTCCAGGCCCTCGACCTCGCGCAGCGCGGGGCCTGGTTCGAGCTGCTGCTGATGATGCACGACAGCGACGAGCGCGGCGTGCTGCTCGTCAACGGCAGCCCCATGCCCGATGCCGTTATTGCCCGCCGCCTCGGTTTGGATAACCAAACGGCCAACCAAATGCTAACCACCCTGCTCGACTACGGCGTGGCCAGTCGCCGCGAGTCCGACGGCGCACTGTTCTGCCGCCGCATGGTCAAGGACGAGCGGTTGCGCCGGGTACGCACGGAAGCGGGCAAAAAGGGCGGAAACCCGCTTTTGCTTAACCAAAGCCCCAACCAAACCCCCAAGCAAACGCCAACCACCCGGGTTAAGCAAATTCCAACCCCTTCATTTTCATCTTCAACTTCAATTACATCTACAAAAAAAGAGAGGGCGGCGGCTGACGCCGCCCCACCCGCACCCACCGCTGAGAAGAAAGTTGAAAAGCCGTTAGGCTCCCCTCCCTACCGGGGAGGGGTTGGGGGAGGGGCTCCCGCGCTGGCTGAAATCCAGGCCTACGCCGCCGAGCAGCACCCCACCAGCGCCGATGCCCAAATCGAGGCCGCCGCCTTCCACGACCACTACGAAAGCAACGGCTGGCGCGTGAGCGGCAAAACTCCCATGGCCAACTGGCGCGCCGCCTTCCGCAACTGGATGCGTCGCCGTGCCCAATTCCAGGCCGCCGCCAGCGGCCAGTCGTCCACCCCCTCCCGGGCCCGCACCGCCCCCAAGCCGTCCGACCCCGCCCGCTGGAGCTAACCCATCCCAATCCCTATGAACTCCCGTCCCGCCACGTCCGCCCCCCGCTCCAACCAACTGCCCCCGCAGGTGCTCGACCTTGAAGCCGCCGTGCTCGGCGCGGCCCTGCTCGAAGCCGATGCCCAGCGCATCATGCTGGCCACGCTCACCACCGAGGAGGTGTTCTACTGTCCCGCCCACCAGCAAGTCTACCTGGCTATTCGTGACCTGGTGCAGCTCGGCGACCACGCCGACCTGCTCACCGTCACCCTGCAGCTGCGCCACCGCGGTACGCTGGCCCGCACTGGCGGCCCGGCCTTCGTGGCCGGCCTCACCACCAAAATCAACTCGGCCGCTCACCTCGAAACCCACTGCCGCGCCCTCCAGGAGCAGCATGCCCGCCGCGTCATCATCAAGGCCGGCACCGAAATGGCCGCCTACGGCTACGACGATACCCGCGACCCCCTGCAGCTGCTGGCCGACGCCCAGACCCACCTCACCACGCTCCACCGCAGCCTCGAAACCCGCCCCGGCCAAACCGCCGCCGCCGCCGAGGAAGCCACCTTCGCCCACCTGGCCCAATCCGTCGGCCAGCACGGCCTCACCGGCGTGCCCACCGGCCTCGCCCAGCTCGACGGCCTCACCGGCGGCTGGCAACCCTCCGACCTCATCATCCTGGCCGCCCGCCCGGCGATGGGCAAGACGGCCGCCATGCTCCACTTCGCCCGCACCGCCGCCCTCGACCACGGCCAGCACACCGCCATCTTCAGCCTCGAAATGCCCACCCTGCAGCTTATGCAGCGCCTGGTGGCCAGCGAAGTCCCCGGCTACAGCAACTCTGACTTGCGACGCGGTAACCTGCCCGGCGGCCTGGAGCAAGTAGCCCACATCCGCCAGCAGGCCCGGCGCCTGCGCACCCACGGCCACGCCCTCCACCTCAACGACACGCCCGGCCTCACCATCCAGCAGTTGCGCGCCAAGTGCGCCCGCCTGCATGCTCAGCACCCACTGCGCCTGGTCCTGGTCGACTACGTCCAGCTCATGCGCGGCGACACCAAAGGCAACCGCGAGCAGGAGGTCGGCAGCATTAGCCGCGGGCTGAAAGAGTTGGCCAAGGAACTCAATGCCCCTGTCATTGCCCTCTCGCAACTCAGCCGCGACGTGGAGAAAAGGGGAGGGGAGAAGCGCCCGTTGCTCTCCGACCTGCGCGAGTCCGGCAGCCTGGAGCAGGACGCCGACTGCATCATCTTCCTCTGGCGCGGCGAGTACTACAACATCGCCGAGTACGAGGACGGCACCGCCACCGCCGCCACCGTCCTGTTCGACATCGCCAAGCACCGCAACGGGGCCACCGACGATTTAGTGGCTGCCTGCAACCTTCGCCGTGGTACTTTTCAGGACCTGACTGCAATGCCCGCTAGCTTCTAAAACCCTGCGAAAGCAGCAAAATTTCGATACTCATTCCGCAATACAAATCCTGTATAATCAATGATTTGCTACGTGTTTTTAGCGAGTGATTCTGATACCTATTTCACCTATGTCTGTCCCCATAAGTCATCAGTTGCTTTGACCTTACCACCACGCTCGTGCAGCCGTGGGCCCATGCCGGGTACCTCTGCTACTGCGCCAACCTCCGAACCGCCACACTAGCCGGCTTTGCCCGCGCCGTGTTTGAAGTAAACAATGTGTTTATGTAGCCAATCAGATAACGCTTCTTACTTCATAATCAGTACGACCTCTTTTAGAAAAGTTACTACGTTACCGGGGTTCTCAAAAAACTGAGGTAACTCTTTACTTTTTGCCAACATCAGTTCGAAACCGCCAGCGGCATATTTTTCCATATTCTTAACCAAGTCTAGTCCCTTTTCATCTGCTTGTTCAAGACTCAATTCTTCGATTTCGTCAAATGGTAATTTTGCCAAGGTTAACAGGCTCATAAAAATAAAGTCGACCAGAGGTTGCGGCTTCCAATCCTTAATCTGTAGGAACTTAGGCCCAGCTGCGTTGCGCTCGAAATGTCCTTGATGCCGCGCCTTAATGCCAACCATCGTGGCATACATAAAACACTCGTAAACCGTCCCAAATGCTTTACCTCGTTCAAACTGCTCTTCATCGGAGCCTGCGCTTCTGCTAACGTCTTTAACGCGTGTTAAACGGCGCATGAAATCCTCGTAGGTATTAGGGTAGAGAGGGTACTTCTCTAGAAATTTTTCCTTAAGTAATTTCATTAGACAGCGAGGCGGGTAATTTGAACAGAGAGATTCTTACGGTTTTGGTTTGATTGTCCAGGGGGAATAACTAGTTGATAAACCTTCAGTTTTTTGCCCTGAGCTTCTACATCAGCTTTAACTAATGCAAGCTTTTCGCTGTCCACTACGTAACGGCCTTCTTCATTAGGGTCTTCATCTAGGAAGTCCTTTATGATGACAATGCTTTGTCCAAAAGCCTTTGCTGCTTCCGCAAGAAAACCTCTTGTCTTTACTGCATCGAAATCAGAAGTGGGCGCGTCTGTAATCAATGGGTAGTTTTTAGCTACCCCACGATTACGGTTTGCCGTAACAATAGCCATGATGATAGCGAGTTTGAATGAGCTTACTTGCGACGTATTAAGGTTCTGCATTGGGGTGCCAGCATCATCCTGAATTTCAGGTATGTACCCACCAGCTTCATACACGAAGCGAATCTGACCGTAAACTGCACCTGTGCGTTTATTTATACTGCTGTAGTGCTGGTTAGCTGTGTCTTCAAGGTGGCTAATCAACTTTTTGTATTGCGCTTTCTTAGTCAGCTCTGTTAGTTCACGCAGGTCAGATAGCATTTTTCGCTTCTCTAGCAATTTAGGGTCAACGTCGCTACCCTGCGTGAGTTTACCAAACTCCTCTTTCACCGTTTTCAAGGTTTCTGTTAGAGCAGCTGACTCTTGGCTGTACCGCTCAACTAACCCGGAATAGCGTTCTAATTCTCTTTTTGCCGACTCGATAGAGAGCACGACGCTTCCAGCAGTGCCGTTAGCTACCACACCGCTATTTACTGTCTCTGTTTCTGTCTCCCCAATGATGCGCTCTAACTCCTCTTGCAAGAGCAATTTTTGCGCCTCAAGCTGTTTTTGCTCAACGTACGCCGCAGCTATTTCATCATTAGCACGCGTAGCCTTCTCTCGCATTTTAATGCCGTGACGGTACATTTCCCGCAAGTCCAATTCAATGCTTGGCAGTGGTAAAAGCTTGGTTTTTTTGGGTTCGTTCTGGACTAGCAGGCTCTCGATTGCGATGTATTCTGAGGTTCCTTTGAGTGCTGGACGGTTGCAGACTAAGCAATGCTGCTTTTGCAACATATCCTTGACGTGTACCCCATCGGGAATGCCCTTTGGCAGCCTGGTCTGCTCTTGCTCACTCTGCGCCAACGTTGCTTGGTGTTTGGCTTCACGAGCCAAAGCGAAGCTGGAATAAGCGTCATATTTTTCCTCGAACTCATCCACTAAGTCCTCGGCGCCCATAATCAGCCAATTATCGGTAAAAAGCCGTTTGGCAAACCCAAGTTTTAAATCGTCAATTCGGGCTCGGACCTGCCCCAACTCACGCTCTCGGTGTTGCCGCTCTTTCTCCAAGGCTTGGATTTTGGTGGCAGAAGTCAACTGACTGATAATGCCATCTAACTTCTCAGACGCACCGTCTCGATTTTGTTTAGCCTCATCCATCTTCGTTTCAACTACCGTCAGCTTGGTTTGAACGTCCAGCTGTTGATGTTGCAACGTCTCCGTTTTCTGTTTACGAGTGGTGTCGGTTTTGAGGGCTTGTTTTAGTTCGTTATCAGCCGTTGTGTAGGCTGCCTGCGCAACTTCAATAAATCGGTCCCACTTCTCCACATCTGACAGCTGGTTAACCACCTGTTTAAGTGAATCGCGGCTAGAAGTATCAATAAGACTGTTGATGCCCCGTTCCCCCTGAAACCACACATACCGCTGAATATCACCCGGAATGAGTTGGGCTAGTAACTCCACCGGGTTGCTTACAGGCTTAAAGTGGTTAACGGCCTTGCGATAACCTTCAAGTAGACTCTCGGAGTCAGCTTTAAAGTCATTTGCTCCCGTTTTAGTGACGCTGAGCCGTCGAACGAACCGATAGGATTCATCTTGGTGGCCACTTTCTATCTCGATGCAAACTTCGCACAACACCTTGCTGCCAATCTCGGCCTCCGCAAGCGCACGTTCATTTGCCAGGGTATGCCTTATCTCCGGCCTCATATCTGACGTTTTGCGCACAGTGTTAGCAGGTATTCCACCTGCTCGCGGCTTGTCGTCAGTAATACCGTCCTTAAAAATCCATTGAATTGCGTCATACAGCTTACTCTTGCCGTAGCCATTGGCACCCAATACTAGGTTCAAACCATCAGAGAATTCTAGTTTGTTATTGTCGTAATAACAAAGAAAATTGCAAAGAGTAATATTCAAAAGGCGCATAAAATCACTTTAAACGGTTATTGAGAACGGAGTGGAGATGAGACGCAGTAATCTTCGTAGAGCCGATATCAATCTGCTTATTAATCATCTGACGAATTAACTCTACCATCAGGTTGCTGCTACTGTGAGTTAGACTCGCTGTAGCTATATCATCGTCGGTGATTTTGTAGCTTTCACGAATGGTTTCGTCCTGTAAAAAGGCCTTGAATGTTTCTAAGTGTGGACTTGTCATGCTACAGGCGGTGAGTAAGGGTTTAGTGAATCGGGGTTGATTTGGTAACGGTCACATATTGACCGGACAGCTTTTATAGCTGCGAAATTATTTATGGCCATATAAGCGAAGTCAACCACCCGTTCCAACTCCTTTCTCACTAGATTCTGCTCAAGCTCAAATGACGCTCCAGTGGGTACACTACTTGGTATAACTACCAAGTCATAAATTCTGGCAAAGTGCTTATCCGGATGCTGACGTAATATCCGTCCACGTCGTTGAATGAACTGCCGCGGGTTGCCAGTGCTTGAACAGAATATAGCCTGTTCAGTACGTGGAATATCTACGCCTTCATCCAAGCATTTCATTGATAGTAATACATCAATCTTGCCTGTCTCAAAATTTCGAAGTGTATGTTCCTTATCAGTTGACTCGCTGATGTAATCGGCAACGCGGGTTTCCGGCGATACTTCGCGTACTGCGTTAGCATAGTAATCGATAATGCGGCTGTCCTCAGGCACTTTCGGATAAAAGTCCAAATCAGTTTCATTTTCATCGTAGAAGCCTTCTGGAGCATACACTAGGGTATATTTTAGCCCAGGACCATCCTCCGATTTCATGATGTCTCTTAGTACACTCTCAAAAGCAGCCAACTTGCTTGTTGCTTTGTGTATGATGCGTTTCCGCTGCATCAACAACTTTTCATAGCTCTTCTTCGCGGCATTATCCTTACTCGCTCGGTCATGCAAAGAAGCTAGTTTAGCGGATATTTCGGTATACTTCTCCATCTCCGGCTGAGTAAGTTCAACCACGCGGGGATAGTAATAATAAGGGCAAAGAATACCCTCATCAATTGCCCGTTCCATAGTGAAGTTGTAAGCGTATGGTGGTGCATCATGGAAAAATGCTTCCATTTGTTCTGTTCCCTCTTCATCATAGACGCGTTTTGGGGTAGCCGATAACCCGATAAGCTTTTTCACGGGCAATTGTGCGAACAAGGCCGCAACAGCTGGAGCGCCGACGTTATGAGCTTCATCGGCTACCAGAATTATTTCGTCACCTGCCGCCTTCAGAAACGCTTGAAATACGGGGTTACCAAATGTCCGGTACGTCGAAACGATAACGTAAGAATCAGGTACACCGAAGCTCTGCGAGTTTCTAATGTCATCTAATGCCTCCTTCCAACCAGCGTTTTTAGAAGATGCCTTGATGATTCTTCGAAAATTAAATCTTTTGGCCTCTTTTTCCCATTGCTCAACTAATATGGTAGTCGGTACCAGAATGACAATTTGATAGTTTTCCTGTTTTGCAAATTCATTTAAACAGCAGTTCAACGCCGTAATTGTCTTGCCCGTACCCGTTGCCATTGCGAAAATGCCATGATGGCCGTTACCAATCCAATTCTCATAAGCATCCTGCTGATACTGTCTTGGTCCGCTCTCAAACGGGAAACGAGGAGCATTACGGTACGCTTCTATCTTTTGCATAATCGTTTCCAATACTCGCCGCGTTGCTTCGCTATGCTTCAGTTTAGCCTTTTGAGCTAGTAAATGTTGCTCATTTACTAGGAGCTCGTCTAAATCCTTGCCGCCATAATCTTGTAAAATGGCCTCTTCAATTTCTTCAAATGGAATGAGCGCAGCAATGTCTGACTTGCCTTCAAAAATCTGGTTATAGTCGCGCTCGTGCCTTAGAAAAGCCTCCCCTTTGTAATGCCAGGATAATTTTAGGTCAAGCTCTTCTAGATTTTCCATCAAACCCGAAGCAGTGAAATTGCACGAGCCTTTAAATCGCACTTTATTGGTGCCATCATAGAAGATGCCCGACTTATAGTGTGCAATTCCTCTTCTGCCTATTGGTTTGATTGCTCTAATTTCTATCCTCTTTTGTGCTATTAACCAGGCGATGCAATCAAAAAAATGGTGTCCGTAACTGTCTAAAGCATCTTTTATCCCGTAGTAGTCTTCAATCAAAAAACGGTTGTCATCCTCTTCTGCATCGAGGCCTTTTAGCACCGTTGCTTTGTCCTTAGACGAGAGAATATTATTAATTATTAGCCTAACCCGACCACCATTGCTGATAAACTTTGCAAAACCGAGCGACAGAACATTGATGGCGGACGAACTGAAATAGCCAAGCAAAAGGTCTGCCCGTTTGCTCTCCACAAATCCTTCTAGAAAGAAAGCAAAAGGTTCGTCATCAGTGCCTGACCGGTATTCTTCGTCAATTGGAAATAAGATATCTGTCAGCACAGACGCGTAGATTTTAGGTTGGCAATTAGGTTAGGTTAGATGAAGCAAGATGCACAACCGACCTCTTCCTCATCATCTAAGATATCCAGCAGGTAAGGGCTTGCAGGCCCTTTTGCTTTGCGCTGCTTTCCAATAGCGTCAAGCTTGATTTGACGCAGCCGCACCGGCTTAATTAAGTCGGTCAGCGACTCTTCCATCCAGGTGTACCCGTCCCGCTCATAGGCAAGAGCCCGCTCGAATAGTTCTGGGTGCTGCTCATAAAGCCATACCCATTCAATCTTTTGCTGAAAGAAGCAGAAAAAGCAGCCCGAGCGACTACGGGCGTACTCACCCTTTTGCCCGTCCACCTCAAATGTGATTTTCTCATAATAGGCCGGCACGCCCACTCCGCTTTCGCGCAGCAGCCGGAAGATGTCGGCTCGAATAAGATTGTCGTCGTTGTCGAGTAACGAAAAGTCAGTTGCTTCGGCCAGCGGATAGGCAGTGCCTCGCAGCATCCCAAACACTACTTTATTAAACAGGCGCGTGTCGGCATCAAGTAGCGCGTTGAGCTTTTGCGCTTGCGTAAAACCTCGTGACAGTGGCGTTTCGGCCAAGGCCACCACCCGCGTCAGCTGTGCGGGTTCACTCAGTTCCTCATACAGCCCGCGCAGCCGCGCTATGGCATCGTTTTGCAGCACCTTTTGCACCACGTCTTCGCTCCAGATGTTACGCCGAAAGGGAAAAATAGACTGGATGTTGGGTTTGCGCGAGATATAGCCTTCACGGTCCTCGTCACCGCGAATTCCCACATAAGACACTACTGGGTCATCACCCACAAACTTCTCAAAAGGCTCCAACTTCAGCTTTTTGGTGCACCACCGAGCGCTCGATGACGGCAGGTACCCACCGTAGACCTTCACGAAATGGTCGAATGAGTCCTCTGGGCTTTCTTCCGCTGCTTCCAGACGCGTCACTTTCTGCCCTAGGTAGTTTTCCAGGTTGCTAATCAGCGTGTACGTTTCCGGCAATTCCTTTCCTGTGTCACAGAAGTAGTATTCAAGCTGCAGCTCCGGGTGCTTGTGGCGTAGGTAGATAGCTAGCGCCGCGCTGTCCTTACCGCCGGAAATGCCGAGTAGATGTCGTGTGGGCTTAGTCATAGTCGTACTATTTATAGTTGCTCCTGTAACAGGCGGGCTAGGATTGCGAGACTGCGAGCTTTGTCTGTGCCTAGTAGCGCCCGAATTTCATTTTCTACGGTTACATCTGCGGTGCTGAGTTGCTTCGGCCGCCGAATGATACGGATTTGTTCTTTTTTTCCAAACGCCGCAATACCTAACCGGAAAATATCCTCTGCACCAGCATCAGGGTTGGCTTTCGCCAGTTCACACAAATTGTCTAGCTCATGAACGCGCTGCTGAAACTCATCTTGGAACCTACGTTCATCAGCATCCTCAAAGCTAGTTAGGCTCTTACCAAGCACGCAAGTTGCCATTGAGTTGAGCCACGATTCCCGGTCGTCTAGTTTCGACGTTACTCGGTCCTGAAATACGCGGAGGTCTGCCGGAACTCGGTGCTTTTCTAGTCCCTTAAAACGCTCCTGAAGCCGCCGCTTATAGTCGTCGAAGTCCACTGTTTTACCTACTACCAGACTGCTAATGAATGCATCCATACGAGTCAGCAAAGCCGGGTATGCTTGGAGCAGACGGGCAATATTTACCTGTAGGGTTTTCACGTAACGTTCCCGCGTATCCGCGTCACGCTGCAGTTCAGGGAGGTTGAAACCTAAAGCCCCCGGAAACTTCTCAAAGAAAGCCGCTTCTGGGTCCTTCGCGGTGGAAATGCTTTCGCGTAGACGCTGTGTTGCTACGGGTAGGTTGCGGGTATGCTGTGCATAAGCTGGCAGTTGCTTATACATGGTCAAAAAGGGCTTAATAGACTCAATGAAAGTTGCATTTGACACTCGTTCAGTTGAGCCTAGCTGCAGTAATTCGCGGTAGTCGTTGAACAGTGCCAACTTTTCAGGTAGTAGGGCAAATGCCTTAACTGTGTATAAAGCGGGGCTTTTTGTGAACAGGTCAACTACAGCCAAATGCATTTCGGGTATATACTTACCCTGCTCTCCATAAAGCGCAAACTCGTGGCGCTTCATAAATAAAAATAGCGGCACCCAAAAGTCCACAAGCCCTTGTTTAAGCTTGAGCGGCTTGCGAAGCAGCGCCTGCATCAGTTCCGAAATCTTTAACGGACCTTCCTGTGACCGCTGCAAAAATTCCTCACCTATCTGCCACAGAGCTTGAAAAGAAGCGTTGGTGGGAGTAGTTAGAGCGTACTCGCCGTTCACCACTTGGTGTATACCAGTCTCCTTCAGTAAGGAGAGGTAGATGGTCTTTTCTGGCGGAAAATTCTTGATAGGAAACCCCAAGTCAGGGTATTGCCAATTTTCAAACAGCGCCCGCATGAAATTTTTCCGCGCCGTAGCAATAGGCGTAGATAGCTTGGTTTTGTTCACCAGCTCGCTGCGGTAAACGGGCGTGTCAGTATAAACGTGAGCGGCGATGTTTGACAAGCAGCGGTTGAATGCCCGACGCCCCTTAAAATTAAGCTGTGCCGGCCCATTCGTGAACCAAGTTATCGCGCCATCTTGCGCATAGAGATTGTCAATGACATAGTGGCGAAGCAGTGCTTCCTGGTGTTCAAGAATACTGTTTAGCTCGCGCCGAGCTACTTTATCGTTCAGGTTCTCGTCGCGCACTTTGCGCACCTTATCAATCTCCCGAATCAACTTCTTTATCTCCCCCGACCGCTCATAAATGCCATATAGCACCGCATCTTGACGAGCGCCAACTGTCTGTTGCAGCTTGTCGATAGTGAGCGTGTCCGAAAAAATAAGGTTTACAAACCCATCGACTTCCCCTTTCGGCTCTTCCAGAAGTGCTTCTTCTGTCATCCGTACTTCGAAGATGCGTGGTGTGCCCTTCTCAAAAGATATTTGCTTGGCCGCGATATAGGGAAAGGTGAAAAACTCTTGTAGCCGGGTCGCTACGTCGGTTACCTGTTCTACTAGATTGCCCGCCTCATCAATTGCTAGCTCAATGTCTAGGTCAGTGCCCTCAAACAGGATATAGCTGTTTTTGTGCGGCACTAACCGAAGTAGTTTTTGCTGCACGAGGATTTGCAACAAGTGTGCAACAGAGGCTACATCCAAGCTAGTCTGCGCGTACGTTTCCAAGAACTCGGAGCTGATTTCAGCCCCTGCCGGCGCGA
This sequence comes from Hymenobacter rubripertinctus, assembly GCF_003583925.1. Classification (GTDB taxonomy): domain Bacteria; phylum Bacteroidota; class Bacteroidia; order Cytophagales; family Hymenobacteraceae; genus Hymenobacter; species Hymenobacter rubripertinctus. The sequence continues at coordinate 48,853 of NZ_QYCN01000007.1, forward strand.
AAATGGACAGCATGCCAATGGTTTTCACCAACTGGTTAGCTGCTTCCAAATCGGTGGGTACCTCAAAGTGCTTTTCCAGTTGCTCTAACGTGGACCGAATGATAGCCCACTGCGCAAAATGGGGGTTGTACTTCGATGTGAGCAGGGAGTAATAATGGAAGCTTAGGTAGTCATATACCCGGCTCAAATTGAAATAGGTGCCGCGGGCGCTATGCTGTTGTAGACCTAGGTAATCATTCGACTGAAGGAAAGTGAACAACGACCGTTCATTTTGCCCGTAGCGCTGCAAGGCCTGTACTAACACAGCTGCCGATAGCAAATCCATTGGCCACAACTGCTGCTGCATTTCTGGCGAGAAATAGTCGCGTAATGGGAACGCTTGGGCCTTGGCAATGGCTTCAAACAATCGGCTGTTCGCGACGGCGTCTGCTGCTGTGGCCTGCTGCGTGGTACCAAGCTGTTGAGCCGCCAGAAACAGTAGTTGCTCTACAGGTTCGTTAAACGTCAGTTCTTTAAGCCGGCCTTTAACCTTATCCCATTCCTGCCGCTGCGTGCGCGTCAATTCCAGTGAGTAGGCACTAACATCCTGGTGAACAGTCGTCAGTAGCAGAATTTCTTTGCGCGAGTCGTTGATGTACTCAGCCAACTCCTGAATAAAGTACAGCTCCTCTTCAGGGTTCTCTTTTGCGGCGTACTCTAGAAACTTGCCAAACTCATCTACCACTAGCACCAGTGCGGATTTCTTCTTGGCTAAGCGGCGGTACTCATCATCTAATGCCGCAATGATGGTGGAAGTAGATGTGTCGGCCGTGGCCCCCACTACGTAGTGTTGTGCCAGGGTTTGTTTCAGCGAGGCATACTGCCCCACGAAATGCTCAAAGTGAAATCCCTTTACATTCTTAAAACCAGCCTCAAGCTGGAAATAGTCGTGCTGCTTGCTCAGCGTCTGCTGAAAGGCCCACAAAAACGCGGATTTGCCTGTACCATAAGCCCCAACGATGTTGAAGCAGTGGATGCCCGAGAGGTAGTTATTAATTAGCTGCCCAAAAACCGTTTGGGCATTGGGGGTGGGCAGATACGACAACTCCTGTGTGGCATCGCGGACGATGTTGACGGAAGGACTAAACGGTCTGGCCATAATATTCTTGTAGAACCTCAGTGAGGTTGATTTGCTCTTTCTTAACAGTCAGCACTCGGTTTCCTGCTGTACTCGAATAGACAATAGCCGCTGGGAAATGTGCTATCATCTCTTCAATCTTGTGGAATAGGCCTTTCTCGTTTAGGGCGAACACTAATCCCGGCGAGTCTGGCGCAACTTCTAGGTCGGTAAAGCTGATGGTTTCACCGTAAGCCTTGTTTTCTATTATTACCCGCAACACCACTTGCCAAGGTAACTCTGGTCGCTCTAGGTTTTCGATGCTGTAGCGGGTGTCATCATTCTTATTTACCACGAGTAGGCCTAGGTCCTGCAAAAGGCCCGTAGACTCCTCCTCAATATCCACCTTGCCCGATGCCTTGCCTGAAGGGCCATAAGCCCGCAAGAATACAGCAATGTCAGAGTTTAGAGTGTTCTCGTTAACTGGGCTATTGCGTTCGGCGCATTTGCGGTTGATGAAGTTCTGCAGCTGTGTCTTACTGAATGAAAAGCCGTCTTTGCGCAGTTCATTGAATACATAGTGATAGAGCGAGGCCCGGCCCGTGCTTACCAACAAGTAGTGCAGATGCCACAGGGTAGCTCCATCCTCAATGTATGGATCAAACCCATTGGCATTGAGCAACTCATGGGCGACGGGCTTCAAGGTATCCGTTTCGTCCGTCAAGCCAAAAGCACGTAGCCAGTACCGAATCGACGTGACCATATTCTTCCCGACCCCCAACTTAACCACTGCGTCATCGTCGTTGAAGTTGCCTCCAGCCTCGATAAAGTCATATCCTTTCTTTAGCCAATTATTACGGCAAAGAAAAGTATCATGTCCCTGGAATATTAGCCGGTCTAATAGCATAGCAGTGCTTTTTATGCTAAGGTAGCAGAAAGCCACCCTAAGCCGATACTACCACTAAGGCTTTGAGCAAATAAAGTTGGCTAACTAACACTTATAATCTATTATCATCACTAATTTGCTAATATACATGGCTGTAATACAACGGGCTTGCTCACGCCACTAACCGAATACACCATATTGCAGACTCATTGTCATTCGCCAGCGCATCAAAACCACCTATTGCTTCTAGGCCTTCACAGGTGTTCTTCAGAATAGCGCGGCTCCCTGACCTCTCTCTATTTGGCCCAGCGCTGAACTTGTTGACTGGTATAGGAATCCTAGCTTTGCATGATTGCCTAAAGTTCTCTTCCACGTTGAATTGCCTTGAGCCAGGTAGCTCGCAATGAAAAAAATTAATACCATCGTCCGCGACAATTACGAGCGCTACACGGCCCTAATTGCTGAGCCCAAACGAACCGCGGGCCCCGGCCTCGACCTATCGCAGAAGAAGGGCACAAACAAGGTGCTACACGCCTGTCAGATACCAGTCATTCACTCCGACGACCCCATTGACCTATGGCTCATCGCTGAAATTCGCATCGACCGGTTGCACGATTTCAAATTCAAGTTGCGTGCCCCTAGTTTCATGGGTGAGCCACTGCTCAACTATGATTCAGCTGGTCCTACACACCGCAACGAGGGAGTTACGTCCTTGCCGGAACAAATAGTGACCACTCCGCATTTTAACTGTTATGACCAGCAGGGCCGCCGCATCGCCTATAAAACAGCGCCCCTAACCAACCCCGAGGTCGTCCGTGAGTTGGAAGATATTGACCGTTGTGTCATCCATTTTTATGAGGAAACGCGGCTGACCCATGACCCCGCCGGCTACCCAGCCATTTCGCTCACCGCCCCCGGCACCCTGCCTTTCGCTCACCATACCAACGCCGACCCCCATGCCCACGTCGTCCGCTTCGTTTGAAGACCTCTTCCACCGGGTGCGGCAGGATTACGGGCAGCTGTGGGACTTTAAACTTCGGGGCAAGACCCTCGAAATAATCACGCCGCACTCCACTACTACCGACAAGTTTGTGTCGGTTTTCCTCGTCGCGCAAGACGGTGACTTTGTGGTCAGCGACGGCGGTTTCCTGGCCCACGGTAATTACATTGAAACCGACATGGGAGAGTCCGTCTGTTACAACCGGATGTTTGAGCACCTGGAAGTCCATTATGAAATCAAGCAGATAATGGACACTGTTGGCACGCTCATTTACTACAAGAAGACCAATGAGGCCGCACGGGTTAGCTCCTTGGTCCTTGACGTGGCCAGCTTTATTACCGGAGCCGTCAACGCCTCCCAGGTTGCTTTCGTGCCAGCAAACGAAGTCGCTGCCCGCCGCCGGTTTACCGGGCAAGCTAATACGTATATGCGCGAAATCTTTGCCCGCCGAGAGATACGCTTCAATTCCCGTATCAACGACGACATCAAGACCAAGTACAGCGTGGTGCTTCGCCATCGAACCAAAGTAAGCCTTGTTAGCTACGTCACGGGTTCTGATGAATATTACTTCTCAAACAGCATCAGCAAAGCCAACATGGGGTTTGAGCTACTGGTTGGCACACCGGTAAGTGACCTGATTAATCATAGAGTGGCATTGGTCGATGATGTTTCAGCCGGTTACCAGGCTGGCGCTTTTGCCGGTCACCTGCGCGTGCTACGCAAAACCTGCCCTGTTGTATTGTGGAGCCAGAAAGATGAGCTACACAGTATTCTAGAGAGTGATTAGTGGCAACTGACAACAAAAGCTAGTTCGTCTATCTCACGTCGCAGGTTTTGCCATTAGCCTGCATGTCGCCTAGTTTGCTACTCCGCCCATGACTGTTGACCAAGTGCGCCGCCTGCTCGCCCAGGGCGAGGGCATCCAGCTCGAATTCAAAGAAGCCGACCACGCCCTGCCGGACAACTTCTTTGAAACCGTGTGCGCCTTCCTCAACCGCGACGGCGGCACCATCCTGCTCGGTGTCGAGGATGACGGTACCGTGTGCGGCGTGCAGCCCACCGCCGTGCAAACCCTCAGAACCAACATCGTCAACCTCTCCAACAACCCCGAAAAGCTGGACCCACCCTGTGTGCTCTTTCCCAGCCAAGTGCAACTGGCCGGCAAAGAAGTGCTGTGCGTGCAGGTGCTGGCCGATTCGCAGCTGCACCGTACCCGCGGCGTCGTTTACGACCGCAGCGAAGACGGGGACTTCGGCGTCACCGACCCCGCCCGCATTGCCGGGCTACATAACCGCAAGCGCCTCTTCTACACCGAAAGTACTGTCTACCCCCACCTGCGCCTCCAGGACCTGCGCGAAGACCTTTTCCCTAAGGTCCGCCAGCTTATGGCCAGCCGCAACCCCGGCCATCCCTGGCTCACTCTCGACAATCATCAGCTGCTGGTCAAGGCCGGCCTCTACCAGCGCGACAACCAGCAGCAGGAGGGGTATACCCTGGCTGCCGCTCTGCTATTTGGCCGCGACGAAGTCATCACCCAGGTTGTACCGCATTTCCGCGTCGACGCCCTGCTGCGCCGCCACAACGTCCAGCGCTACGATGACCGCCTCGATATCCGCACCAATCTGATTGACGCCTACGAGCAGCTGATGGGCTTCGTCAGCAAGCACCTGCCCGACCCATTCTATATGGAAGGCACTACCAGCATCAGCCTGCGCGACAAAATCTTCCGCGAGGTAGTGGCCAACATCCTCGTGCACCGCGAATACACCAATGCCCTGCCCACCACTTTTGTCATCTACGCCGACCAAGTGATAGCCGAAAACGCCAACGTACCTCACCATGGCGGCCCGTTACTACTCGATACCTTTGCCCCCTACCCGAAAAACCCCACTATTGCTCGGTTCTTCCTACAGTTGGGCCGCGCCGAAGAGCTTGGTTCTGGGGTGATGAACGTCACCCACTACCTGCCCAAGTACGTGCCCGGTGCCCTCCCGCGCTTCATCGACGGCCCCGTATTTCAAACCGTGCTGCCCCTGCTCGTGCGCCTGCTAGGGGAGGAGGCCGCCGGCCTGCTCCTTCGGGTCCTGTCCCTGCCCCCCGATGCCATCACCCAGGCCAATCTCGCTGTTCTCTCTCTAAGTCCCAACCTGCCCACCCCATCCGATGCTTCCCCGGCCGCGCTGGTCTACCAGCAGGGACTAAGCTGGTCCGAAAAAGGGACCAAGCTGAACTTAGACAAAAGCCCCCTAACTACCCCCCAGCCCACTTTCGACCAGTGGCAAGAACTAAGCGATGAGGAAAAAGGGACCAAGCTGGCCTCGCCTCGCTTGCTGCAATTCCTGCGCGTCCTCACCCTGTGCCTCCAGCCCCAACCCCTGACCGCCGTCCTCAAAGTTCTGGATGTGGCCAACCGCACGAAATTCCGCACCAGCTACCTGGAACCCTTACTTCAACGGCGTTTGCTAGCTCTCACCCTGCCCGACATTCCCAACTCCCCCAATCAGCGCTACCAAACCACGGAGCAAGGCCAGCTACTAGTAGCCGGAGGGTAAGTCCAACCCTCACGCCCGCTTCCGCTGCTGCCGCCCCCGATGTTGCTCCCAGCCCCACACTGCCGCCTCAAAGGCCTCGGCCGACAGCGTTACCACTGAATACCGCACCCGGTCCCGCAGGATGTAGTCGCCGATGGTATTGTGGTACCCCTGCCGGCGCAGCTCATCTGCCTGGCCTGGGAGTAGCACGGTCGCCAAATGTATCTGGTAGCCGCCGCTCGGGGTGGTTATCACGCTCACGCGCCGGTTGTGCAGCCGCCGCGTAAAGCCGTGCCGTTTTTCGTACCGCGCCGGACTACCCGGCAAGTGCGCCGGCGGGGTGAGGTAGGGTTTCTGCCGGGGAGTGGGCAACGCGGCTTTCTTGCGTGGAGTCTTCATAAAAACTGGTTTAGGTAGGTGTAGGTAATAAAGTCGGAAAAGAGGAGGGGCGGGGCCTCACGCCACCTGCTGCCCGCCCCATTGCAGAATGTCTTCGCCATTAGCCCGCGCCAGCGCCACCCACACCACGGCCACCACGCCCAGCCACCCCACACGCTTGGCATCGTCATAGGCCTCCTCGAAATAGCAGGTCGCCACGTACTTCACCAGCTTCGCCGTCACCGGCCGCTGGTCGAGGGCGCCCGGCAGCGCGAGCCGCCACGGCCCTGCCTCATCCGGCCGGGAGAGCTCGATTTCCCGCTCCCGGCCCGGCCGCTCCGTAATGGTGGCCCCCAGAACAAAAGCCGCGCGCCCCATCAGCCTAAAAAAATAACCAGCCTGGTACCGTGAGCGAGGCGACCCGGCCCTACAGAAGTGGCTGAGGTAAGTGCCCCCACCGGCTCCCGGCCAAAGCAGGGGGGTAGCGGCCGTACGCCGACTGGTCGCCCGGAATATCCCGCCAGCAGCGGAAAGGCCGTGATTAGCGTAGCAATAGAGTTGGCAGCGTGGTTCATGCAGAAACTAAAATTGGTTAGCAGTACCGCAAGTATACGGAACTGCTAACCAATTTAGTTTACTGTGTGCTAAAATAATTAGTTGATGTTAACTATCCTTGTTTTCCTGTTGCCTCCTAAAGTGGCTGCCTGAGCACCTGTTTACTTCGAAGTGTGGCTATTACGTTAATTCGCTTACTCACGCGCCCGGCTCCGGCGGTTTTCGCTTCTTCTCACGCCGCACCCCCTTAAAGGGCTTACCGTCTTCCTTCACATCCATGAAGCGCCCCGTTTCAGCATCACGCTTCACAAACTGCTTCGTAACGGGATTGAAAGTCTGTGACCGTTTTCGCACGGCCCCTTTGCGGGCGTTGTCGCCGGTGGGAGGGTTAGTTGCCATTTGAATCAAAGTGTAGGTGAAATATCAAAGTGAAGCCGCGTCCCCGCGCTCCACCACCCGCTGCCGGTCAGCCGCCCCCGGCTCATCCGCCACCCGCCGCAGGTCCCCGTTCGGGTCCACCGCCACCGACGACACAGCCGCGGCCACCGAGCCGGCCAGCAGCAGATAGCCGCCCAGCGTCACCAGCGCCGCCGGCAAGGCCACCGGAGCCGTGGCAATAATGCCACCCACGGCCGCCAGGGCCGCGCCAATCGTGCGCACCTTCCGAAAGAACCGGGGCGTCGGCAACGTCACCCGGTCGAGTATTGTCAGTTTCTGGTTCATGATGGTAGTTGTTAGTGAGTAATTGTCAGTTGTTGGTTCACTTAGGAGGTAGCCACTGACAACTGCCAACTACCCCCCGACAACTCATTCCTTATCCAGCCGGGCCAGAATCCGGTCCGCCCACTTGTTGCGCGAATCCTGCTCCTTGCTGGCCTCAGTCAGCACCTTGGTGCGCTCCTCCACCAGGGCCATGGTCTTGTCGATGTGCGCCAGCCGCTCGGTTAGCTTGAGGACCAGGTCGGTCATTTCCCGCCGCAGCTCGGCCCGCTGCTGCAAACCCTCGTTGCGCACCTGCTCGGCCTGCAGCTTCATTTCCTCCCGCAGCTTGCCCTCCCGCGCCACGGCCGAAATGTGGTAGTCGTCCACCTTCACCGCCAGCGCCGCCGCCTGCTGCTCCTGCTTCTGGCAAGCCACCTTCAGCTCCTCCACCGCCCGCCAGTTCTTCACGAAATACAGCAGCACCGCCACCGCCCCGCCCACCACCGACGTCACCACGCCCCAGTTGTCGAGTAGATTACCCACGTCCATCACCCCCTTTCCGCGCCGTCAGCACCTCGAAGTGCGGCCGGTCTTTAAATGAGGGCCAGTCGCCGCCCCACACCACCCGGGCGTCGGCGTACTTCATCAGCCGCGCAAACTTGCTCAGCAGCAGCCCCGACCACGATACCGACCCATCAGCCAGCTGAAAGGCCACGTCCAGCGCCGGGGTAGGAGGACCCAGGTTGTGCTTCGACTGCCCCCCGCGCTTGTAGGTTACCACTGGCCCCGGCTTGCCGCGCCCCTGCCGGTACAGCTCCTCCTGCCGCTCCGGACTCCGGTAGCATTCGGTAATAATGGGCCGCCCCGCCAGTCGCAGCACCGGGTCGCCCAGCCACCGGGCCAGGGCCTGCGAGTAGGCCGCGGCCAGACTCGGCACCGCCTGCCCCAGCCGGACCGCCTGCCGCTGCTCCTGCGCCTCACTCAGCACCGGCACTGTCCGCTGCTGGCCAGCCAGCAGCTTATGCGCCGTCATCGGGAAGGGGCTCTATTATGGCCGCCTCGGCGGGTGCCGCAACCACGCCGGCTGCCAGAAACCCGCTCACGCTTTCGGATTTCCGCCAAGCCTTGCGCCCTGCCGCCCGGACAGTCACGATGGCCACCAGCGCCTGAACAATCAGGCGCCCGTAGTTCACAATGGCCGTCGCGTCGGGTAACACCAGCTCGTGGCTGGTAATCTGCTCCGCTTTCATACTGCTAAACATCGTGGTTGTGTCTATAAAAGTTGCTGGTCATTATTGACTCTGCAAACATACACAGATTGATAAACTTTAGTTGTATAATGTGATGCAAGTCAGTTAGCTTATAATTGAACTTTTACGAGTATCCGGGATAGGTATTTTATTTCCTGGTTGTGGGCGGCTCCCCAGCCCTCCGCTCCGCTACGGGCCGGGGCCAGGCTGTCCAGGGGTCCGCTTCGCTGCCGTGCTTCGCACCGCTCCCGTTGGTCGTGCCCTTCCCATCCTTGCCGCATCCTGCCGATTCAGTTGCTGCTCAGCGCGACCTTGTGCCACGCTCCGGCCCACCGCCTGCCACTTCCTGCGCCAACGCGGCATTACGCTCGTCGTTCCTGCGTCACTCCTCCCTGCGTTTGCTATGGCTCCGGGCGCGGCAGGCGGCCAGCCTCCGCTACCGGAAGCCTGCCGCACCCGCCCAACTCAGTTCCGCTTCGGCGGCTTCGCGCTGCTACGCAGCCTGCGCTGCATTCGTCCGGCTCTCCCCACCCGCTGATACTACAGCCCCCGAGCAGCACCCACCGCACCGCCGCCGGCCCGCGCCAGGCCCGAAAAAAGGCCCCGCGCCGCCCGTCAGCTCCCCCTTCAATGGCTGCGGGCCGCAGTCCGAAAAAGGCCCGCCACCCGCTTGTAAAGCTTGCGTTCGGGCCACGCAGGCCAAAGGATATGGCCCGCTTCGCGGAGAGTTTCATTGGGGAGTACCCCAAGCCCCCGCCATCATGCCCAGGCTGACGCCCAGTCATCGGCCTCGGCTTCCGCATCCTCCCGTTGGTCGGCCGCTCCACCCTCATAAGGTGCCCTTCGGGCCGGCTCATTGGGGGCTTCAAGGCCAGCCCCCGTGCCCCCTGGCCAAGGCATTCAAAGTGTTCAGTTGGGCCGCCGTCGGGGCCGCTCCTGGGGCCTGGGGCTTGCTGGCTGCGCCTCAGTCCAGCGGCAGCAGTTCCATGGGGCGTCCCAGGCGGCGGGCGGCGCGCAGGGCGCTCAGGGTGCCCTTGCTGCGTCCGTCCCACACCACCAGCACCCGCGTGGCCCGCTTCACTATCTCGGCGTTGCGCACGTGGGGCGCGGCGGTGGGGCCATGGGTGGCGTAGTCGGGCCGCAGTTCCAGCAGCGGCACCCCATTGGCCCGCGCCCAGGCCGCCGCCAGGGCATCCACGCCGGCCGCGCCGCCGCTTACTACTTCCGCCGGCTCCAGTTCGGCCAGGCGCCGCGCCAGGGCTGCGCAGTGCTGGATGCCACGGCTGCCTACCACCGCTACTACTTCGTTTTTGTATTTTACCATACTTAAAGATAAGTAAAAAATAGTTGCTATTAAGGAGTTTTATATCAAACTTTAGTTTGTTTATGTCGCTTAAAGTTGTATATTTGTTAGGTAGTCGGGAAGGCCCTGGCTACTTGCCCACCCGGAGGCCTACGGCACGGGCACCCCACGGCTAACACGTACAGCCATGCAACCCACTCAACTTCTGCAGCTCGCCGCTGCCGCCTGGCAGGGTCCCGCCCTCTGCTCATTCTCCGGCCTCTACATCAGCCAGTCCGCCGCTACCTACAGCGCGGGCGGCACCCGCTGGCACGTTGCTATCAATTTGGCCGACCGGCCGGCTTGTCAGCCCGCCGGGGGCTTCGCCGGCTCTTCGCTCTGCCCGTTCGATGCGCTCCGGCAGGCCTTCCGCGCGTTGCGCGCCGTGGCCCCGGCCTACGCCTTCGCGGCCGTGTGGGAGGTAATGAAGGCCGAGGACGAGTACGCCGGGGTTCCTGCTCATGTCTAGCAGCGCCACTCTAACCGCTCCCGCCGCCACGGCGGGGGCGGCTCCGGCCTCGGTGCCGGAAGTGCGCCGCCAGCTGGCCCGTACGCAGTCCGTGCTCTTTGATGCCCGCCACGACTTGCACGCCATGCGTGACGAGTACCCGCGCCGGCCGGCCCGCTTTACCCGTATCCGCGCCGCCATCATCCGCCTGCGCTACGCCCGCACCGCTTACAAGGCCGCCGCCGAGGCCTTCCACGCCAGCCCGGCCGGCGAGCAGCTGCAGCGGCTGCGCCAGGGCTATGCCCGCTCCTAAAGCCCCGCGTCATGCCACAAACTACCACTTACCAGCCCCAACTGCTCGACCCGCACAGCGCCCGGCCGCAGCCCGTTATGCCTCGCAACGGCCGCAGCTTCAAGATGGCCGAACTCTACCAGCTGCTCGACTGCCGGACGGTGGACGTGGTGCGCCTTTCGGAGGAGTTGATTCTCATTGTCGACGACGAAGGCAAGTTCCGCAACCCCTGCTACCTCAACCTGCTGGCCACCCACTTCTACCATCAGCACATCCCGGAGGCGCGCGGGGTCGACGTGGTAGTGGGCCGCGTCATTCTGTGCCACGATAAGCAGTTCCGCTGAGTCGTGCGCAAGCTAGCCGCCCCCGTCTGCCGCATCGTGCAGCGGCCCGTGCCCGGCAGCCCCTTGGGGGCCGGCACCTACCTCACCCTGATGAGGTGCCCCGGCAATGCCTGGGCCGTGCTGCTGCTCGGCGGCCGGGCCGCCGGCCTCCGCGCCGCCTTGCGCGCTGCCTGCCGCGCCCAGTGCAGCAGCACCTGCCGCCGCTGCCGGCCACCGTAAGCGCCGCCCGCTTCCGGCCCTCACTCTTCCTCACTTCTAACCTCTAAATTCTTCTCTAATGACTACTGCCACGAAATCTCCCAAAACGCACACCACTGCCCCCACCGCCAAAACCACTGAGGTTATGTCAGAACGCACCCCTCCCTACCGGGGAGGAGCTGGGGGTGGGGCTGGCTACCTCATCGACAAGGTAGACGAGGCCACCGGCGAGGTGGTGCAGGTGCCGCGCTTCCGCTACTTACCCGGCCACCCTCGTCAAATCCGCTTCGATGCCAAAGCCGGCCAGTTCAACATCGGCGGTACCGTGCCGCTGGGCCCGTCGCTGTCCTTTATTCCGCTGGCCTGGCGCGTCTTCTCCGACAACATCCTCAACATGGGCCGCAAGCTGTGGGCCGAGCTGTTTTTTGCCGACGACAAGGGCGCTATCTGCGCCGTGCTCTTCCACGGCTACAGCGTCGAAAACCTCTACCGCCTCATAGAGCCGCTGTTTTACGACGACCTCACCCTGGCCGATGTGCTGGTGAAGGTTACGGCCGAGAAGAAGCAAACCACCAAGGACGGCAAGACGGCCACCTACTACATTGCCAGCTTCAGCTACGAAGCCGCCGCCCCGGCCGAGGTAGCCGCCCGCCGTGACTTCGCCCGCGACTTTCCCATCTGGCGCCAGGAAACCTGCACTACTGCCGCCGATACGCGCATTCAGTACGGCTACACCGTGCCCGCTGAGGATGAGCCCGAGGAGGAACCCCAGGGCGAGCAGCCCACCACCGAACCGGCCGCTTTGCCCCAGGCTGCCTAGCCCTGTCTTCCCCGGCCCCCGCCCCAGTAGGGGAGGGGGCCACCAGATGGTATCCAAGCCCGCAAGCCTCCAAACCCTCAAAGCCATGTTTCACGCCCTCGCCCATCACCCCGACCTGACCCAGGCCCAGCACCGCGCCCTGCCGCACGTCAGCAATACCGACCTGAGCACGCTCAAAAACGAGCTGCTGGGCCAGCCCCGCCAACTCAACCCCGTGGCGCTGGCCTACGGCTCCCACTTCCACACCGCCGTGCTGGAGCCCCCGCACTACGCCCGCACCGAGGAGCGCGGCATCAAGTGGACCGACTTAGAGATGCTGGCTCGCCAGGTGCGCCGCCAGCGCTACTGCCGCGACCTGCTCTACCGGGGCCGGGCTGAACAGTCCTACACCGCTACCCATACCGCCACCGGGGTAGGGGTGAAGCTCCGCCCCGACCTGCTGGTGCGCAGCTGCGCCGGCCGCCAGCTAACCCTTATCGACTTCAAAACCAGCAGCAGCCCCGACCTGGCCCACTTCCTGACTACCGTTGAGAAATACGACTACGACCGCCAGGCCGCCTTCTACCTCGACGTGCTCGGCGCTACCCGCTTCCTCATCATCGGCGTGCAGAAGAGGGCCCCGCACGACGTGTGGCGCGTCGAGCTAACCGCCATGCCCGGCCTCATCGAGCAGGGTCGCAAAAAGTACACCGCCCTACTACGCCACCACGCCCGGCAAGCCGCCGGCTTAACCGTTCCGCTTACCGTGTCCGCGCCGTTGGCGCTGGTCGTCTAACTTGCTGCTATTCATTTCACCCCATTATCTCCTTCCCACTATGGCAGTCTTTCAAATCTTCCAGAGTAGCGGCCAATATTGGTACCGCCTGCGCGCCGACAACGGCGAAATCGTCCAGTCCAGCGAAGGCTACACCACCAAAGCCAGTTGCCAGAACGGTATCCGGTCGGTCCAGGCCAACTGCCAGCCCCACCGCTTCGAATCCTATTTCGCCAGCGGCCAATACGGCTTCAACCACGTCGCCGCCAACGGTGAAATCATCGGCCGCAGCGAGAAGTACACCACCGCCCAATCCCGCGACCATGGCATTCAGGTAGTGCTCCAGGAGGCTCCCTCCGCCCGCCTCGAAGACCAGAGTTAAGCATGTTGTCGAACGCAAAAGCCCGCTGGCGACTTGCCAGCGGGCTTTTGCGTTCGATTCGGGGTGCGGTGGGCACTAGTTGCTCACCGTGTCAGGGGCAGTCGGTTCGACGGAATCAGTCATAGCTACTGTAGCTGCTCTTACGCTGGGGTAAATGGTGAGGTATCGGAGCTAGTTTATTCCTTCTGACGCAGCCGATACGCGAAACTATCTATCTGCCTTTGGGCGGTAATTTTTTGAATCTGTCTTTGTCAGTACAACTAAAATTCTCCGCACCTATTTCAGTCATTATGTGCATCTCAACAGGGAAATCCTTAAGAGGAGCATATAGCCTGTTTGATAACTGCTCCTTAGTATATCCGAGCTCTTCTAATACAGTAACGCCCGCTCTAACTCCAGTATGTATATAAACGAAATCGGGCTTTATTCCTAAGAATGACCCGGTACGGATTGCGGCATCATATATTGATAGCTGGCCAAATTTTGCATTTACTTCACTGCATTCCTTGATTATATTATGCAAATCATCAAAATTTTCTACTTTTTTGATATCGTTTAAACGCTCGTGCGTAAGCCGAGCTATGATTTTCCCATCCTCAAGAGGTAAACCCCTGTAGCTTCCGTTAGTCCCCTTAAAATATTCTTGATGATTATGTCTAATTAAGAAGGTTTGATTGTTGCGAGATATTTTAAAAACGCCGCAGCAGGCGTAGGATAAGACATCTTTTAGGTTGCTTTCATTTTTAAAAAATCCAAGATATTCTTGCAAATAATGTTCGTAGTTATCAAACCTAAATTCCTTATTTAGTGAATTTCCATTAAGGTCACTATATTTAAAGAACTTATGCGGCTCATAGAGGAAATCGTTAACAAGGTTTTCTAGAGTTATCATATTATTTATGTATTTATATTGTGCAATTGAAAAGAAAGAGTTATTGGTGATTTATATTTCCTTTTTGAATAATCTTACTGCATCTGATAAATTGCCACCTTTATCAGCAGATTTTAGTACTTTGAACAGCCTGACAAAGGCATCGCCATAAAATTTACTTTGCTTTAGATTTATTATTTCGGAGCCACCATCTGAATTTTCAATGGTTACTTTGATTCTCATTTCATTATTACTTGTCCAGTTTGGAAATGGGGGCAGCCAACTGTCTTTTTCAGCTATGACACACTTAAAACCCCTCCATTGCAGGCAGTTAGAGCTAATGCGCTCAAAATTTCCATCAAATAAAGAATAAGCGTAATAATGGTTTTTGCCACTGAATGAGGGCGCATCATATGCACAGTGAATGAATGCAATTATCTCAGCGCCTGGTAGTTGCTCAGCATGTGTTAATTTAACAACATCACCTGTGCTGTAAACAGCCATTATAAAGTTAGAGTGCATGATTTGGAGTTTAGTTCAAGATTTATGCAGACGCTAACTTACTTAAGGACGTCTCCCTTTTTCAGCTTCTCATCAACTTAGCCCTGGCAGTATGTTTCTAGCTCATCCGCACCGCCGCCCGCTCGAGCTCCGCCAGCAGCATTTTGAGCAGAAACGTTTTGCCCGTACCCGCATAGCCCCGCAGCAGAAATACCGGCTCGTTGGGGCTGTTTAGGAAGAGCCGGAAGTCGATGAGGGCGGTGGCTTGGGCAGGGGTTAGGGTCATGTGTTAATTTGTTTGATTGGCAGGAGATATGTAAATATCCTCTATTTTTAAATTAGGTATCAAGTCTCTTAGCGGGACTATAATTTTCATTAATTCGCGCAGATAATTATCGAAATCAGTTTCAATTTTTGCTAATTCATATTCTTGATTATTTGCTAAGGTCTTGAAGTTCCAGCCATGACTATCGGCATTCCTTAGCCTATAACAAGCGTTATACTTATCAGTATTATATGTCTTTACTAATGAGTATTTGCAGTCAGGATGTGCCTTGAAGAATGGGAGAAATTGATTGTTAATCAACCATATTTTATTTACGAGAGAGAGCTTTTTAGTAACTTCTTGATGAATAATCCTTCTAGGAATTCTGGTGTCTATGTCTAATTTGTATTTAGACCATTCATTTTGGTTGTCTAAAAGGCGTTCAACTAAATTGCTATGATTTGTAATGTAGTTGACTAAAGTTTCGATTTGACGGAAAGCATTTCTACAAGCTCTTGCTACTTGGTTGTTGAGGAAGGCGAAATTTGTTTCCTCGTGGCAACGTATCAAAAAAATCTTGAATTCTAATGAGTCGGGAAGTTTTTGGTAAAACCCTTGTGCGCGTTTTGTTAACGACTCGCCAATTATTTCTAACTTATTGTGAATAGCTCTGGCTGCTTCACGGTCTTGCTGTATTTCATGCAGAAGCGTTAGTTGTCCTTCCAGCCTATTGCAGAACTCCGTAATAAGCTTTTTGGCCAACGTTTCATTGATTTGTCGAGCAATAGAAATATTTTCTAACAGCTCTTTGTATTGCTCAATTTGCTCTTTCATATTGTTATAATTTTGGCATAACAAGGTCAAGGGAAAATCTGAATTTTTGTGTAATAGTTAGCTCCTGCAATACTCGAGTGAAGTTGATGAATTCAGGATTTTCTATTCCACGTACCATTCCCAAATAAGCAATTTTCCCCGCCAGCACCCGTTCCAAATTTGGCACTGTGCCCTTATGACGTGCCCCAGCTTTGCTTTCGCGGTAGTGAGACCGCAAAGTAGCACTTGCTACCTCATAGCCTTTGGTTTCCCAATTGTGCAACATAGCCCGAATTTGCCGCACGTACTCACGAGGCACGTTTGGCTGTTCATTTACCACAATGCCAGTCACCTCCTGACGGGTATTGGGCAGTTGTAGACGTCGCTTCAGTGCATTTTCCTGATAGCCTTCAGCGTCCAGAATCTCCTTTAGCTCCGAATGAAACTGCTCCCGGAAGGCTGGGCGCTGGCTCGAAAACGTGAGGTCGTCGGCATAGCGCGTGTAGGTGGCACGGTGGCGCGTGGCAAGCTGCCGTAGGCGGCGGTCAAGGCGCTGGCAGACGGCATTAGTAAGCAGTGGCGAGGTAGGAGCACCTTGCGGCAGGCTGCCTTGGTCGCAACATAGGTTTGCCACCAGCCGGGCCACGGCCGGCTGCAAACCAAAGGGAGCAATGCGAAGTACGCTCTCTACCCGCCCGTAATGGGTGTTTGTGAAGAAATCCTTTAAATCCAAATTCAGCACAAACCGGCGGCCCGCGTGAGGCTGGGCGTTGGTGAGTACGCTACGGCCTGGTACAAAGCCGTGAGCCGCTTCATCACAGGTAGTGAAGGCAGCAGTTAGGCAGAGCAGGAGCAGCCGTTGAATGCGTCGTAGGCCGTGGTCAGGGGCTTTGATGACGCGCATTTCGCCACGCGTCCGCTTCGGAATCTGGAAGGTGCTGTAGCGTGTAGCCTTCTTATGAAAGGCGTAGTAGTTGAGCACCTTTCCAGTGAGGGGCTTGGGTTTGTGTAGCGGGTTTTCGACCACATCTAGTTTCAGCGCAGCATTCAGCACCTGCGCCAACGTGTCCGCATCCTTCACTTCCCCTAAAGGCACGGCCAAGCCAGCAGTGTCAATGATTTCGGGCAGCGGCAAGGGACGCTGTTGCTGGTCCTTTTGGGCGTTCACCATGGCCCAAAACCCCGCTTGGTATTCCGGCGACAGTATACGCAACAGTTCCGCGTGTTGGGCTACTTCCGGCGCCTGCTCGGCCGCCTCACCTATCCCCGCGTCCGGTTGGTCCGGAGTAGCAGAGGCAGCATCAGGAGGTAGGTCTTCAGGCATTGGGGCAGATAGCGGATAATAAAAATTGAAAGTACCTGTCGGGAGTCTTCTTTGCGTCTTCTACTTCAAGGAAAGCAGATGATAATTCAAAATAAATTCTGAATAAAGACTCAATTCAAAGACAATAAAATCAATTAATTAAATAAAAATTAATCAAGTCAACTGTCAATGATACCGTTATCAAAACGGGCGCGGCGCAACGCCGCACAAGGTCAAAACCCCAGTCACAGGTACTTTCAAAGAACAGATGGCTACCGCAGTTCGGTAACCAGTAATTTCAGTTAGCGCCGCAACTACGGCACTTTAAGGGAAGGAAGCTAATACCCCATGGCATCACGCAACGAATCCATATCGCCGCCGAAGTCGTCATAGTCTCCGTACTGCCCATCCGTAAGGGCGTCAAAGGTGTCCCGGTCAGCGTCGTCGCGGCTGTAGTAGTCGCCCGAATCGTAGGAGTCGTAATCGTCGTCAGCTTCCTGTTGCCGTTCCATTTCAGCTTGCAGCTGGCTTTCCTTCTCGTCCAGCTTGTTCCAGGCGGCATCGGTCATTTGCTCGCTCAGCTTGGGGTATGCCTGTTGCCAGGCTTCTACCTCAGCCCGGTGCAGCGCAAAATGGTCCAGCACCTGCAGGCAAAAGTTCAGGTAGCCCGGGTTCTCAACCAGTACTTCCGCTACGGTCTGGCCCTGGTGGCGGCCGAAGGAGAAAATGGTGTCCAGGGTGTAGAACTTCATAGTTGCGCTGGCTTTGGGGTGGAAGGTGTTGCAAAGGTGCAGGCCCGAAATGCAGCCTATCTGCATCAGGAAAATTTTCTGTAAATATTTTTTAGCGCCGTATAACCAGCCGTTTCGCTCCCCGGCAGGCAAAGCAAATGCCGCCTTCCACGTGCCGGAATACTGGTAGGGTGCCCCGGCCTCCGCACCGGCCACATTCAACAGTGTGGGGTAATTCTGTAGTTGCGGGTGGGTAGGCTAGAACAGTGCTTTGGCTCATATGAAGTGCTTTTGTGCGTATTGTTGCAACAAAGGTGCTCCCCCGAAATGCAGTCTATCTGCATCCGTTAATTTCTTTTCAAAAATTTCTGATGCCCGCTAATAAAAACGCGCTGCTACGCTATAAAGTCCTCGATGACTGCCTCAAACGCCGGGGCCGCTATTGGTCGATTGAAGACCTGATGGAAAAAGTAGGCGACACGCTGCGGGAGGATGGTGGCCCCGCTAGTGTCAGCAAACGCACTATTCAGGAAGACATCAAGAACCTGCGCCTGAACTACCAGGCCCCTATTGAAACTGAGCCGGGTAGGGGGTATTACTATTCCGACCAAAGTTTTTCCATCTCCAACACTCCGCTTACCCTCGACGACCTGCCCGTGCTGCATCAGAGCCTGGCAGTGCTCCGCCAGCTCCAGGCCTTTGGTTTATCCGATGAACTGGACGAAGTAGTGCAGCGCATCGAGCAGCGCCTCTCGCAGCCCGGCACGGCTCCCATGTTAGATGTTGTGCATTTTGAGCAAGTGCCGGCCTACACGGGTCTTACCTGGCTGCGGCCCTTATATCAGGCCATTCGACAGCAAGAGGCATTGTGGCTCACCTACCAGCCCTTTCATTCTCCCAGCGCCCGGCGCGAACTGGTACATCCGCATCTACTGAAGGAATTTAACCACCGGTGGTTTCTGCTTGGGCTCAACGCTAACGATATCCACATTACCAGCACCTATGCCCTCGACCGCATTATAGCCCTTGAACCGGCGTTTGTATCATACCGGCCGGTCGAAATAAACCCCCATACATATTTTCAAAACGTCATTGGGGCGTCGGTCCCGCCGAATGGGGGAGTGGTAGAAATTCGGCTTAGATTCTCTCCCAATCGCTCCCCGTACATTCTCACCAAGCCCCTTCACCCCACGCAGCTTTTAGTAGCTGAAACATCACAGGGTACTGAATTTGCACTCCAGCTTATACCCACCCGTGAATTCAATACGCTGCTTCTAAGCTTCGGCGCCGACGTTGAAGTATTGTCCCCGTTTAGCCTGCGTAGCCACATAAAGCAGCAATTGCAAAAGGCTCATGCTAACTATCCGGATATATAAGGGTGTGACATTTCTATGCTACCCCTCCTGGCGTCGCGCCAGTAAAAAGCAAAGGCCGGCTCCTGACAGGAGCCGGCCTTTACGGTGACTAAGTTCAAACCCTACCCTCTAGATTTCAGCTGCTGCCACATTCTCAGCGGCTTGTCCACCGGCCCCAGTAGGGTGTTTATCAATGCTAGGTTGTGCTGTTAGCCTCTTTGCAGCCTGAACGGGCGGAATAATGGGCGTACCCGCCGCCAATTCCCCAAATAGCGGGTTCTCTGGCAACGGCTGCCCACCGTTACCGTCCGGTATCAGATTGAAGAGCTGCTCTTCCTCACCCGGTGTACTCTGGCCCAGCAGCCCCGTCAGCTGGTCGGGTTGCAGCACGTCGAGCAGGTCATGCACGAGCAGCGTCTGGGTGCTCACGTCCACGTTGTAGAGGCTGTTCAGCGCGTTCATCTGAGCCGCCGCGTCCTGGCTGAGCCGCAACGCGTCGGCCAGCAGCTGAGCATAGCGGCGGGCTTTCTGGTCCGACTTGGCCCGCTGGCGAATAGCGCGCTTCATGCGCCGCTTGAATTGCAATTGATAGGCCGTAAGTGCCATAATGAAGGGAGATAGGAGGGGTGAGAAGTGAGACAAATGCAAGGCGGTCAAACAGCAGAGGTGAGAAGCAGAAGCAAGCCGGTAGGTGGCCCTGACTTCTCGCTTCCCACCTCTTGCTTCTGCCGTTAGGCCACGTACTCAATAGCCAGCGGGTTGGTGCTGTTGTTATTGAGCGGGTAGAACTTGCCGTTTACCTGCTGGTAGAAGTTGATGCCTACCACGGCCACTACCAGGTTAGCCGCGGGCGGAATCGCCGGCAATGTTGCTACTACTGTCTGATTGGCCAGGGCCCCGCTGTTCACCGCCAGGATGCCGAGCGGGGCCGCCACCACGGCATTCGTAAAGGTCAGCGTCTCCATATCCACCGACGATACCGCGAAGACCACCTCGAAGTGCGTCGTCCCCTGCGGAGCGGCAATGTCGCTGGTCGGGTTCAGGCTCGGGATGGTCATCGTCACGTCCGCGCCGTTACCCGTCACCTCGTAGGGGAAATACATCGTCTGCCCGATGCCGGCGTCCGCGTTGAAGTTGAAGCCGAGCAGCGGGGCCGAGTTGCTGGTGTCGAACACCCGCTGGCCCCGGTCATTCGTGTCGTCCAAGCCAATGACCTCGCGCATCAGCTTGGTGAGGCGCGAGGCCACGCGGCTGTCGCTGGCCGAGGCAATGGCCACGCGTAGCGAGTCGCGCACTGCCTTGCTATACTTGGCCGCCTGGCCAAATTCCGCCGTGTTCTCCCGGGTACGGGCCATGCTGGCCGCCGTCAGGTACTTGGCTTTGTTGGAAGCCGGCTTCTGCCGGATGCTTCCGTCTTTGGCAAACACGAGGCCCCCGACGGTGCCCTGAATGCCTAAAATACCGGTTTGTTGTGCCATGGTGAAAAATAGTTGATGAAGTGAATGATTCTAATTGTAGCCCAGGCCCTGTAAATAGACCTGTTTCCAATTGTGAACTAAAATTCATCTACTATTTTTGACTAAGCAAGCCCGGCGCCCGAACTAACCCGGTTTACCCCCAGCCMCCCCCATGCCCCGCATCTGCATCTACCCGAAAGACGTGGCCCAGCTCACCGGCCGCAGCTACGATGCCGCCAAGCGGCTCGTGCGCCGCGCCCGTCAGGCCGCCGGCAAGCCGGCCGGGGCGCTGGTATCAGTGCAGGACTTCTGCCGCCTTACCGGCCTCGATGAGGCCGAAGTTTCCCGGGCCCTTAATCCAGGGTCCGCGTAACCGCCCGCCGCAGCTGCCCCGTAGCTCGCCCGTATCTCCGCCCTGGCTAAGCCCTATCCGTCACGCGCCGCGCTCCTCAGCTGCTGCCCACAAAAACGCCCGGCCCAGAGCAAGCTCCGGCCGGGCGTTTTTGTATAAGACCCGCTCGTCAGCTAGCGCCTCTAAGCGGCCACCAGCACCTGGCAAACTTCCGGCACGGCAGCAACAGCCGCTACCGTCTCCCCATCCCAAATCCGCCGCATCTCCTGATGCTGGAAATCCTCGACAATCTTGGCGTAAATCATAGTCGTCTGGATTCGGGTATGGCCCATCACCTTCTGCAATACTTCCATCGCCATGCCCCGCAACAGGCTTTGCGTGGCAAACGTGTGGCGCGCCGTGTGCATCGTCACCAGCTCGTACTTGGGTACCTGCCGCTTCACCACCTCACCCAGCTCCGTAGTCACCACTTCCACCATCTCCCGCAGCCCCGCCAGCGCACTGATTTTCTTTAAATTCCGGTTCATCACCTGATTGGTCATCACCGGCATCAGACGCACCCCCGTTCCCTCATACTTATCCAGCAGCGCCGAGGCCGCCGCCGTCAGGTAGATGCTTACCGACGTGCGCGTTTTGGTTTGGGTCAGCCGTAGCACCCGCGCCCCGCTCCATTCGTGCAAATTCCCTTCGCGCAGCTCGGCCAGGTCCGAGTAGCGCAGTCCGGTGTAACAGCAGAATAGAAAGGCGTCCCGCGTCCGCCCCAGCCCCGCTGGCATCGGGGCCACTTCCAATAATTTAAGGTCCGAGGCCAACAAGTAGACCTTGTCCACGTCCACCCACGCTGCTTTCAGCTGCCGCACCTTCAGGGCCAGCGTCAGCCCCCGGTCTTCCCCGAGGTAAGCCAGCATAGCTTTAATATGCTTGACGACTTTCCAGATGGAATTTTGCGCCAGCTTCTTCTCATTTCGCAGGAACGTTAGCAGCTGGTCGTGCATGGCCACATCATAGGCTGCCAACGTCAGCTTGCGCTTTAGCTTCCCCTCAAATTGCTCCATCAGGTTGCGCGTAGTTTTTACGCCCTTCAGCGTGCTGGCCCGCCGCCCCCGCGCCGCCAGGGCCAGGCGGTACTCATCAAACAGCGCTATCAGTGGGGGCACCGCCGCCTCCTTCGGCTTTTCGACGGGGGGAGGAGGGGCCAGGAACGCCTTTAGGTCAGCTGGCGTGGGCTCGATGCCCGAGGTGCGCAGCTGCCGGTAAGCCGCCTGCACCCGCGCCGCCAGGCTGTCCAGGTATTCGTTGGCTTCCTGAAAACCGGGCTTGGAGCGCCGAAACTTCTGTTTGTCGGTCTGCCACTCCGAGGCCAGGCATTTTTCACGGGTTACCAGACGCAGGCGCTGCCCGTCGAAATAAGCCCGCAGGTGAATGGTGCAGCGCCCGGCTGCATCCGGCCGATCAGTGCGGCGTTCAAATTGTACCGTCATGGGGGTTGGGATTGGGGGTGTGATTGGGGGCGCATTTGGGGGTTTAGATAAGGTGAAACCAGGTAGTAAAGGCAATCCGGACCAAACGCAAAAACCCCGGAAAACCGCTTCAGTTACCTGATAAGCGACTTTCCGGGGTTTCCGGGGGTAATTAAATGTGGTCACGTAAGGAGTCGAACCTTAAACCTTCTGATTCGTAGTCAGATGCTCTATCCAATTGAGCTACGCAACCAATTTTCACCGCGAACCGGAAGCGTTTTTCCGTTTTGGTTGTGCAAAGATAGCAGGGAAAAACCGGGCGGCGCAAGCCGGGAGCTAAAAAAATGACGGCTCATGCGCGGCCGCACCCACAAGATGCTGACATACAGTCGGAATTTTTTCAATCTGTTTGCGCATCCTGCCGCAATACCCGTCGCATGGCCCGGGTGAAGAGGAAGTAGAGCCCGAACAACGACACGGCCATCAACAGCACCACCAATACTTTGCCGGCCGTGCCGGTGTCGGGGTCCTGGATGAGCTGGAGCACGTCCTGGGCTTTGGTGCCGAGCCAGTAGAAGAACAGGGTGCGCGGCAGCATTCCCACCACCGAAGCCGTTAGAAACTGCCGTTTCGGAACGCCCACTACCGTGAGAATGAACGTGATGAGGGCGAAGGGCAGCACCGGCGAGAGGCGGGTGAGCAGTACCAGCCGCCAGCTGTCGGCCCGCAGTTCGCTCATCACGGCGTGGGCCTTCGGAAACCGCTCCAGGAGCCGGATGAGCTTGCCTTTATCCAGGGACTGCGCGATGAGATACCCCCCGTAGGCGGCCAGCATGTAGGTGAGCAGCATCCCCGGAAAACCCTGCCAGCCGAAGAAAAAGGCCGTAACCAGCACCACCACGGTAGTATGGGTCAGCGAGAGCGTCATGGTGGCGGCCACAACCACGAAGTAGAGCACCATCTGCCCGGGGCCGGGATTCGTGAGCCAGTCCTGGTGCTCGTGCAACGTCCAGGTCAGCACACTGTCGCCGACGAGCGGCAGCAGCGTGAGCAGCAGCAAAGAAACAAGGGTGGAGGTATTCTGCTGAAACAGCTCTTTCAGAAACGACATAGACGGCTGGCAAACGGGCTGGCCAAATGCGGGCCGGCCCGAAGCTAAGAACGTAAGAATGGCCGCGAAGGCTGCCCGGTTGTGCGCCCGGCCAGCAAGTCCGGCAAAAAAAACCACTCTCCCAAAGCCTCGTACCTTTGTCCCGTAACTGATCTGCCACCCGCTTACCTACTTCATCCCGTATGAAATTCGGAACCAAAGCCATCCATGCCGGCGTGCACCCGGACCCCGCCACCGGGGCCATCATGACGCCCATATACCAGACTTCCACCTACGTTCAGACCTCCCCGGGCCAAAACAAGGGCTTCGAATACTCCCGCACCCACAACCCCACCCGCAGCCAGCTCCAGGATGCGCTGGCCGCCCTCGACAACGGCAAGCACGGCCTGGCTTTCGCCTCCGGCATGGCCGCCATCGACTGCGCCATTAAGCTGCTCCAGCCCGGCGACGAGGTGATTTGCACTGACGATTTGTACGGCGGCTCCTACCGCCTCTTCACGAAGGTGTACGCGCCCTACGGCATCAACTTCCACTTCGTGCCCATGCACGACATGACGGCCGTGGAAGCCGCCGTAACCGAGCGCACCAAGATGATTTGGGTGGAAACGCCCAGCAACCCGCTACTCAACGTGATTGATATTGCCGCCGCGGCAGCCGTGGCCAAAAAGGCCGGGGCCCTGCTGGTGGTCGATAACACCTTTTCGACGCCCTACCTGCAGAACCCGCTCGATCTGGGCGCTGATATCATCATTTACTCGCTTACCAAGTACATGGGCGGCCACTCCGACACGGTGATGGGCGCGCTGGTGGTGAACGACGACGAGCTGAACGAGCGGCTGGCCTTCTACCAGAATTCCTGCGGCGGCACACCCGGTCCCCAGGACTGCTTTTTGGTGCTGCGGGGGCTTAAAACCCTGCACGTGCGCATGCAGCGCCACTGCGAAAACGGCCGTAAAGTAGCCGAATACCTCAACGCCCACCCCAAAGTGGACAAGGTGTTCTGGCCCGGCCTCGAAAGCCACCGCAACCACGCCGTGGCCGCCAAGCAAATGCGCGACTTCGGTGGCATGCTCTCGTTCGTGCTCAAGGGCGATAAGCAGGCCGACGCCATTGCGGTGCTCGAAAAATTCGAGCTCTTCACGCTGGCCGAAAGCCTGGGCGGCGTGGAAAGCCTCTCGGGCCACCCCGCCAGCATGACGCACGCCAGCATCCCGGCCGAGCAGCGCCGCAAATCCGGCCTCTCCGACTCACTTATCCGCCTGAGCGTGGGCATTGAGGACGTTGAGGACCTGATTGCCGACCTCAAGCAGGCCATCGGCTAAGGCACCAGGCTTACCGAAACATGAAAGCGCCCACTCAACTTGAGTGGGCGCTTTCATGTTTCGGTAAGCCTGGTGGGCTAAAGTGAGGTTACTGGAGCACCACCTTTTTACTGATGACCCGCTTATTCACCGTCACATTAACAATGTAGATGCCCGTGGGTAAGCCCGCCAGATTCAGTGAAACCTGCTTGGAGCTTGCCCGCAATGGCTCCAGTTGCTTTACCAGGCCACCGTAGGCATTATATACCTGCACGAGAGCTGCACCCTTCGTGAGGCCACTGATGTCCAGATTGACGATACCGGTTGTTGGATTGGGATACGCTGTGAAATCGTTGATGGCCGGTGACTCCTGCTGCTGCTGCTGCGTAGCCATAGGCCGCGAGTAAGCCCCCGTGTTGTAGGGGCAGGAGCCCGGCGTGGTCGATTCGACCTGCAACGGCCCGCAGGTGAGCTGTTCGACCAGCGTGGGCAGGGCAACGAAGTTGGTGCCCGGCGTTACCTGGAAGCCAGCTCCAAGACCGATGAAGTCACCGGCCAGAAACTTCGAGACGCCCGGGCTGCCGGGGTGGTCAATTGTGCGGGTGGTCGTCAGGCCATAGGCATAATCGAAGTTCGAGGCGGTTACACTCTTGAGCCCCTGGGTAACAGCGGGCGTCGTATACCGGGTAGAGGTGCCGGTGTAGTCGTTCAGCTCCACGTCCGTCCTGGTGGGGTCGAGGGCGGCGGCCAGGTTCGTAAACGGCGGCTCGTTGCCCCCACGCAGGTTGGTGGCTACCACGTTGGTGGTATTGAGCGTGACGGCGTAGTCCTGCACGTAGTACACGGGGGGCGAGTCGCTGGGGCGGTCGGCCCGTTGCAGGATGGCCTTGACGCGCACAAAGACCCGGGCTCCGGGCTTCACGGTAATAGTCAGGCTTTTGAAGCAGGCCAGGCTCACGAAAGGCGTTTGGAGCGTATGCGTGTTCTTGTCCGGGTCAATATCGACGACCTGCAAAACGCCCGCCTGAATCTGCGTCTGCATGTAGTCGCGCGAGTCGCGGTATTCCGTGTTGTTGCTGTTAACGTAGATGCCCTCCGCATAAAAGGGCTCCCCCGTATTCTCGGCTACCAGCGCCGCTTCCACCGACGTCAGGTTCAGGCCGGCGGCCTTGTTGTAGGCCGCAATCAAATCGTTGCTGACCTGATACGATTCCAGCCGGTCGAACGCCGGGCGGGTTCCCCAGCCATCGTGGCACCCATCCTGGTATTCGTAGTAGCAGGGGTCGTAGTAGCTCAGTTCCCCCGAAGTGTAGTCCCAGGCCAGCTTGTTGAGCACCGGCATATTCTTGATGGTGAAGATGCCGAGCTTGCAGTCGTAGTAGGTCTGGGTAGAGCCTGAGCCCAGGTGCTGGGTGCCGGGCACCTGTACCAGCACCGTGGCAATGGGATAGCGCGTGGTAATGCTGCCTTCCAGCGCGATGGTACCGTTGGAAATGGTGGGAGTGAAGGGAGGCGCCTTGGGCTCGGCTGCGGCATCGTCTGAGGGCCACAGGAAACCGACCACGCTGCCAATAACGCCGAACGCCGTGCTGACGCCGCCGGCAATGTTGAGCACGTTTTTGATGGTTTTTTGCAGGCCGCCCCCAGCTTGCGTAGCCTGGGCCACCTTGCTGTACACCGTGAGCATATTTTCGTTGCCGGCGCGCTGGGAGCTGGGGGCAGTCAGGAGCTTATTGGCTTTGTCGTGCACCTTGTTCACGAACTTTTCCGCTTCCTCGGGCTTCACCGAGCCCAGCAGCTTCTTGCCTTTGGCCAGAAACTTTTTGGTGCCGGCCAAGGGGTCCTCCTGCACCATCGTGCCCTTCTGCCCCGCAAACGCATAGTCTTCCTGGGCGTCCGTTTTGAAGCTCAGGTTGCCGCTGAGCTTAATGTCGGAGGTGACGATGCCATGCACGGCAAATTCCAGCGCGTTGCCGGCAAACAGGCTGCTGCCGGCATTGGGGTCGTAGGCGGCCGTGAATTCGGCCATGAGCCAGTTGGTTTGCCCGCTGAGCTTGGCTACGTACGACACGATGTCGCTGCTCAGGTCGGTGCGCTGCGAGTAGCTGTCGGCAGTGAGCAGCAGTTCGTTGGTCAGGGCCATCACGCCGGTGCTGCGGTTGGCATTCACGCTGCTGTGGCTCATCGTTACCAGGGCGCCGTTGATGAAGGTACCCTGGCTGGTATCTACGTAGAAGAACGCCCGGATCATGCCGGTGTACTTGTTGTAGAGGATGAAATAGGGCGTGCCAACCGGGTTGAGGGCACCCAGGTTTTCGCGCAGCAGCTCCCAGCCTTTGGCCCGGGTATAGTCCTGGGAGTAGTTCAGCTGCTGGAGTACGCCGCTGGTGCCCGATTCCCAGGGAGCGACCACCGAAATATCGGGTTGGTTGGGGCGCCGGATGGCCCAGGTACGGCAGTAGTCCAGGGAGCCGGAAGGGCCGGAGCGGGGCGTTTCCCAATCCCAGGTCGCGAAGCTGCGGCTGGTCATGTCGGCGGGGGCTACCGTGCCGCAGGGGGAGGGTGCCTGCGCGTGCAGGGGGCCGTTGAGGCCCAGGGCAAGGGGCAGCAACAGCAGTAAGGAGTGGATATTTTTCATAGACCAAGTGCTTGTTAGAAGGACAAAAGCCCTGGTTTACTTACCAGCCACCTGGTCGGCTTTAAGTTGCTGCACCTGCTTGTTGAGGTCGATCAGGTGCAGGGTCAGCTCTTCTACTTTCTTGAGCAGCAGTACGTTCATTTCGCCCAGGTTGGCCCCGTTGGCCGTCACGTCGGCCGTAGTCGGCACCTCGGGCAAGTGCTTGTTTTTCTGCACGTAGGCCTCCAGCTCGGGCAAAGGGGTGAGCTGATAGTCTTTCTCAAACACGTAATCGGCCCAGTTGCTGGGGTTGTCGGCCAGGATGTAAAGCGAGCTTGCCGTGACTTTGCCGTATACCGAGAGCTTGGCGTCGGAGTGCATGCCAACCGAGCGTTTATTGCCGATCTGCAAGCGGCCGTCGGCGTGCAGCGTCATGCGTATCAGGCTGGGCATGTTCACATCGGTAATGGTCTGCCCACCAGCCGAGCCATTCGCCGTAGGCAGGGTCAGAAACATCAGCGAGCCATTGATGCCGCCCACCATGGCGGAAGCCCCGTTATTGCTGCCATCCGAAAAGCTTTTCCAGTCGCTGTTCCAGTAATTCTGCTTGTTGAGGTTGAAGCCGATGTAGGACGAGCTCCACAAACTGGTGGAATAGGCCGAACCAATACCCAGGGAACTCAACGAGTTATTGGCATACGTTTTCTGTTCCTGCCCCTGCGCCTGGGCGGCGGAGGTGGCGCCCCCCAGGGCAGCGGCAACCAGGAACGAGCGGAGTAATTGTTTGCGGAGCATGCGGATAGTGGTGAAAATGGGGTAGAAAGTAAGGAGAAGAAGGACTGAATACAGGGCAAAAGACTCCGCCGCCGCGTGGTTCGACCGGTGCTGGCGGTAAGCGGTAGCATAGGTAGGGCCCAGAATACCGGCCCTGAAATTTGTTACACCAACATCCGCATTGCCGGGATAAGTAGGTCCGTAGTGCGCTTCCATGAGAACCGGTCAACCGACCGCCGGAGGGTCCGGCCCGTCCGTTGCGGCCCACCCCAGCCCCTGCGGCTGGGCCAGACCTTTCCGTCGGTTCTGAGCCCTCCTCTACCGTGTTGCTACGCAGTCGTCGTCGTACCAGGAATCCTGGCTTTGGGGGCTCCCGTTTGTTCCGCTGGTG
This sequence comes from Hymenobacter rubripertinctus, assembly GCF_003583925.1. Taxonomy (GTDB): domain Bacteria; phylum Bacteroidota; class Bacteroidia; order Cytophagales; family Hymenobacteraceae; genus Hymenobacter; species Hymenobacter rubripertinctus. The sequence goes on from NZ_QYCN01000007.1 coordinate 77,133, forward strand.
CTCCTGGTAGCCCGCGCCGGCTTCGGGTACGACGTTGATTGCTGGTCGCGCTGGGCCACAGGTCACTACAAGCACGGCCTGAAACCAGCCACGCTGCTCTTCGATTTCGCGGGCGCCATCATGATGAGCCGCCTATGCGGGCGGACCCGGTAGCTCGACCGGGCGCTGCTGCCGCTTAGGGTGCTGCGGCCCAACTGGCTGGCCCGGCGTATGCCCACCACCGCCGCGTGCTTTTCCGGATTCAATGCGAAACCCAACCGACAGCAAGCCCGCACTTGCCTAGCGGAGCGCGCTGGGAAAGCCGGGCAAAAATCTGGGTAACAGGCAGGTTCGTAGGTGCCCGCTACACCTGCTTCCCCTGCTCATGCGCCTGCTGCTGTACCTGTCTTTTCTGCTTCTGGGTGTTGGCTGCGGTTCCGGCGGCTCCGATCCGGCCCCGGCTGCTTTGCCAACAACCCCATCTGGGCCGGCCCCGGCGGCTATCCGCTTCCTGTCCTTGGGCGATTCCTACACCATCGGGCAGCGCGTACCGACCGCCGCCCGCTGGGGCGTGCAGCTTGCCCACCTGGCCCCGGGCCTGCAAACCCCCGACATCATTGCCCAAACCGGCTGGACGACGGCTGAGCTGCAGCAGGCCATCCGGCTGGCTAATCCGCCGGCCAGCTACGAGTTGGTTTCGCTCATGATTGGCGTGAACAACCAGTTTCGGGGGCTGCCCCTGGCTACTTACCGCACCGAGTTTCGCGACCTGCTGTACACCAGCATCCGGCTGGCCGGCAACCGCCCGGGCCGGGTGTTCGTGCTTTCCATCCCCGACTGGGGCCGCTCACCCTACGCCCAGCGCTACGATCAGGCGCGCATCAGCCAGCAAATCGACCAGTTCAACGCTGTGGCTCAGCAGGAAAGCCAGCAGGCCGGCGTGGCCTTCCTCGATATCACCGACCTGACCCGCACCGCCGACCCCACCCAGTTCGCGCCCGACGGCCTGCACTATTCCGGCTCCCAGATGCGCCAGTGGGCCAGCCGCGCGCTGCCCGTAGTGCAGGCGCTGTTGCAGTAGCAGGCACCGGGGAGTGGTTTTGGTCAACCCCGTTTTTTTTACCTGCTTCTTCTGAACGCAGCAAAGCCCTTCTGACCATCTGGCCAGAAGGGCTTTGCCGCGTCTATAAGGATGAAACCTACTTGCCCTGCGAAGCCGAGTTGCTGTCCAGGATTTTGAACAACTCGTTGAGCTTAGGCGTGAGGATGATTTCGGTGCGGCGGTTGAGGGCCTTATTTTCGGGGGAGGAGTTGGGGGCTACGGGCACATACTGGGAGCGGCCCGAGGCCGTAACGCGCTCCGGCGCTACGCCGCCGGTAGTGAGCAGGCGGGCAATTTCGGTGGCCCGCAGCACGCTCAGGTCCCAGTTGTCCTGCATGGCCCCGGCGGCCCGGCTGAAGGGTACGTTGTCGGTGTGGCCTTCCACCACCACGTTCACGTCGGGCTGCTGCTGAAGCACGGCGGCCAGCTGCTTGAGCGCCTCCTGGCCTTTGGGGTCTACGCGGGTGGAGCCGGATTTGAACAGCAGTTGCTCCGAGAGTGATACGTACACTTTGCCGTTGCGCATTTCCACTTGCAGGTCGGTGCCCTTAAAGCCGCGCAAGGCGTTGCTCACGCTGGCCTTGAGCGCATCCACGGCCCGGTCCTTCTCGGCCAGGGCTTTTTGCAGCTCGCCCAGCTTGGCTTCGCGGGCCGTTAGGTCCTGGTTGAGCCGGTCAATGTCGGCCCGGCTCTTTCTCAGGTTCTGGTCCAGCTCGCCCAGCTCGGCCTCGCGGCGGGCCAAGTCCTGAGATACTTTGTTGTAGTCGGTCGTTTTGTTGGCCATGGCCCGGTCCGAGTTCTTCAGCAGCCGGTCGTAGCTGTCGGTGAGCTGGTTGTAGAGCTGGCGGGTGCGCTCCAGGTTGCGGCCGGTTTCGGTGGAGTCGTCGGTGAGACGGCGGTTCTGGAGGCGCAGCTGCACCAGCTCGTCCGACGCTTTCTTGAGCTCCGTGGTGGCCTGGCGGTTCAGGCGCTCGGCCTCGTTCTTGGCCTGCTCCGTAGCCGACTGGCGGGCGCGCAGGTCGTCGTATTTCTTGGAGGCCACGCAGCCAGGCAGGGCCGGAGCCGCCAACAGCGCAAACAGGGCCAGCGTAGTAGGGAAGTTTTTCACGGTCGGGAGAGGTTAGGGGAGGCGGCTGGCGAACAACCAGCTTCGCATAGCAAGGTAAGATGTTGCGGCCGGATGTAGCGCGGCAACAGCTCTGCGCCCGGCCCGAGGCGCTTGCCCATTTCGTGGCCACCCACCTGCACATTAGTTTCACACTTTTGGATTCCGCCGTAACTTGCACCTGGCAAATGGCCCCACCGGCCCGGGATGCCCCACTTCCTCTCCCTGATTTCACGTTCTACCCTATGTCGTCCTGGTTTAAGCGCAAAGAAAAAGGCATCGTCACCCCGACGGAGCACAAGAAGGAGACGCCCGATGGCCTGTGGTACAAGTGCCCCGAGTGCAAAACGGTGGCCACCATGGTCGAGCACAAGCGCTTGCTCCACACCTGCGCCAACTGCTGCTATCATGACCGCATCAACGCGGCCGACTACTTCGAGTTTCTCTTCGATAATCACCAGTACGAGGAGTTGGACGCGGATATGCGTTCCGCCGACCCCCTGAACTTCGTCGATACCAAAGCCTACCCGCAGCGGGTGGCCGCCACCGAAACAGCCACCGGCCTGCGCGACGCCGTTCGCACGGCCCACGGCCAGCTCAACGGCCTGGGCCTGGTAGTGGCCGCCATGGACTTCAAGTTTATCGGGGGCTCAATGGGCTCGGTGGTGGGCGAAAAAATTGCCCGCGCCATCGATTATGCCCGCCGCAACCGGCTGCCCTTCCTGATGATTTCCCGTTCCGGCGGCGCGCGCATGATGGAAGCGGGCTTCTCGCTGATGCAGATGGCCAAGACTTCCGCTAAGCTGGCGTTGCTCTCCGAAGCCGGCTTGCCCTACATTTCCCTGCTCACCGACCCCACCACGGGCGGCGTAACGGCCTCGTTCGCCATGCTCGGCGACTTCAACATTGCTGAGCCGGGGGCTCTGATCGGGTTTGCCGGCCCCCGCGTCATCAAGGAAACTATTGGCAAAGACCTGCCCAAGGGCTTCCAGAGCGCCGAATTTGTGCTCGAACACGGTTTCCTCGATTTCATCGTGGACCGTAAGGAGCTCAAGCAGCAGTTGTTTGAGTTGCTGACCATGCTCCAGCCAGCCCCGGCCAAAAAGCCTGTGGCAGAGGCCGTTGCTGCCCGGCGGTAAGCAGGCCTGCACTTCCGGCCCCCGTCAGCCGGTTTTCGGCACTCTTTTTGGAAACAGGCCCGTTAGGGGCGTTTGTAGCGTCCCTAACGGGCTTTTTGCCGGAACCAGCTTTGCTGGGACGTCTGTTGCCGGTTCCGGTATAGCGTGTTAGCTATATTTGCCGAACATTTTTCTTTCAAACGCAGTAAGTACCCCCAACCAATCAATTGCTCTTTCTCTCACCCTTCTTTTGAATTTTATGACTTCTCGTAATTCTCTTTTCACCCTCCTGATGGCTCTGGTGCTGTTTATCAGCTCCTGCGCTACTTCCCAGACCCGTAACCCGAACATCCCGGAAGCGGATACCAACGGCACGGGGCCGCGTAAAACCGGCATGAGCAAAACGGCCAAAGGTGGTCTGCTGGGCGCTGGCGGCGGGGCCATCGTAGGGGGCGTACTGGGCCGCGTAATCGGCGGCAAAAACGGCACGGCCGCAGGCGCCATCATCGGCGCAGCAGTTGGCGGTACCGGCGGGGCTCTGATCGGCCGCAAAATGGATAAGCAAGCCGAGGATCTGCAAAAAGACATGCAGAATGCCAAAGTGGAGCGCGTTGGGGAAGGTATCAAAATTACGTTCGACTCGGGTATCCTCTTCGACACCAACAAGAGCGAGCTGCGGGCGGCTTCGATGTCGGAAATCCAGAAAATGTCCGAAGTGCTGAAGAAGTACCCCGACACCAATGTGCTGGTGGAAGGCCATACCGATGCTTCCGGTTCGGATGCCATCAACAACCCCCTCTCCCAGCGCCGGGCCCAGGCCGTGGCCAACTACACCATCGGGCAGGGCGTGGATGCTTCGCGCGTAACTACTCAGGGCTACGGTTCGAGCCAGCCGATTGCCGACAACACCACCGAAGCCGGCAAGCAGGCTAACCGCCGCGTGGAAATTGCCATCTTCGCCAACGACAAAATGAAGAAGGCTGCCGAAAACGGCACGCTGTAACTCAGCCTTCCGGCCCACAAAAAAAGCTTCCTCAACTGAGGAGGCTTTTTTTATGCCCGACAATGTGGAGCTGCCATTGACTGACAGAAACTGGAAAAGGGACTTTTTTTAGCTCAACAGCTGACGTCAGGTCGTTTGCCAGCCACTCGTCTTCTGGGCTATTACCGGGCGCGGAGCCGGCTCCGCCGGGGAGTGGATACCCGTTGAGGGCTGCGCAGCGTAATTTTTCTTCTGACTTCTGAATTTCTGGCAAGGAGGTTGCAAATTGCCGCCGCAACCCCGGACCACTGCCCGCAAAATTGCAGTCAGCCCTGATGGTGCATCGTTGAATCATCCTTCACTTCTCTTCTTTTATTGCATGAAAAATTCTCGTTCCCTCCTCATTCTGCTGCTGGCTATGCTGCTGTTGGGTGGCAATTTCGCCGAGGCCCAAACCACGACCACGAAGAAGCCCTGGAGCAAGACTGCCAAGGGCGGTATTATTGGCGGACTGGGCGGAGCCGCCGGCGGGGCTATCCTGGGGCGCGTAATCGGGGGCAAGTCCGGCACGGCCAAGGGGGCCATTATCGGTGCGGCCGTAGGGGGGGCCGGGGGTGCCCTCATTGGCCGCCGCATGGACAAGCAGGCGGCCGAGTTGCAGCGCGAAATGGCCGGTGCTACGGTAGAGCGCGTGGGCGAAGGCATCAAAATTACCTTCGACTCGGGCTTGCTGTTCGCCAAAAACTCCTCGGCCCTCACGGCTTCGGCCCAGAACAACATCCAGGAGCTGGCCAAAACGCTCGTCAAGTACGGCGACACCAACGTAATTGTGGAGGGCCACACCGACACGAGCGGCTCCGACGCCGTCAACAATCCGCTGTCCCAGCGCCGGGCCCAGGCCGTGGCCAACTACACCCAGCAGCAGGGCGTCGATGCCTCGCGGTTCACCGTAACGGGCTACGGCTCGACCCAGCCCGTGGCGGACAACTCGACGGAAACCGGCCGGGTAGCCAACCGCCGGGTGGAAGTAGCCATCTTCGCCAACGAAAAGCTGAAAAAGGCTGCTGAGAAAGGCACCATCTAGGCTTCGGTCAGGTGTTGATAGGTGAGCGGTGGCCCCCGGGKGGGGGCCACCGCTTTTTTTATGGGCCAGCCGGTGCAACCCGGCGGCCTGGCCGGTGGTACAACCGACTATGCCTGTTCTCTACGATGCCCCGGCCGCCGCGAAAACCCTCCGCAACTACGAGGCGCTTCAGCGCTTTTATCCGCCGCTCACGTTGGAAAAACCCCGCCGCTCGCCCATGCGGGAGCTGATATCCACCGTTCTGTCGCATCGCACTACCCATGCCGATGAGGAACTGGCCTACGACCGGATGCTGGCCGCTTTTGGCGACTGGGCCGGGGTGCTGGCTGCCCCGACGGCCGAACTGGCCCACGCCATCCGAACCACCCGCTGGCCCGATACCCAGGCTCCGCGCATTCAGGAAATTCTGCGGCGCGTGAAGGCCGAACGGGGCGAGTTCGCGCTCGACTTCCTGGCCCAGTGGCCTACCGCCGAGGGGATGCGGTGGCTGCACGATATGCCCGGCATCGGCCTGAAAACGGCCTCGCTGGTCCTGCTGTTCAACTTTCACAAACCCGTGCTGCCCGTGGATACGCACGTCCACCGCATTGCCCAGCGAGTTGGGATGATCGGGCCGAAAACCTCCGCCGACAAAGCGCACCAGCTGCTGCTGGCCCAGCTGCCCCCCGACCCGCTGGTGCTGCTCAACTTCCACAAGCACAACTACTGGCACGGCCAGAAGGTGTGTTTCTTCAGCCAGCCCGACTGCGCCCGCTGTCCGCTCAAAGGCTTTTGCAACTACTACCTCGAACACCATGGCCCCGCTACCCCTGCGGCCCTGGCTGCCACGCCCGCCCGCTGGGAAGTAGCCTGGGGCGAGTTGGCGCACTGATTGTGAGCTGTTAGCTGAGAGCTGTTAGCTATCAGGGCAAACGCATGAACAGGAAGCCCTGGCGTTTCTGATGAGTGAGGGTACTTTTGCGCAATCCATTCTTAGGCTCGCTCCTTCCTGAAGGGCCTTCAAACGCGGCAAATGTATTCGACGATTTGTTCATGCGTTTGCCCTGGTTAGCTATTAGCTTTCGTTCGGGAGTTGTTCCAAAACTGCTGGTTGTAGCTTGCGGTGTGGATTGCCTGCCGAACCTTATTGGCTACGTGGATTCCTGAACAGAGCTAATCGCCAACAGCTCTCAGCTAACAGCTTAAAAAATGCGCCTCGTTCGTCATCCGGTCCTGTGCAATTACTACGTTACGTACCGGTGTAATGCCAAGTGCTCCTTCTGTGACATCTGGGAGAAACCCTCGCCCTATATCACGCTGGAGGACGTGGCGCAGAACCTGCGCGACCTGAAACGACTGGGCGTATCGGTGGTCGACTTTACCGGGGGCGAGCCGCTGCTCCACCGCCAGATTCATGAGTTTGTGGGCCTGGCCCACGATATGGGCTTTATTACGACGCTCACCACCAACTGCCTGCTCTACCCCAAGTACGCCGAAAAGCTGCGCGGCAAAGTGGACATGCTGCACTTCTCGCTTGATTCCAGCGAGAAGGAAGTACACGACAAGGGCCGGGGCGTGGCCTGTTTCGATTTCGTGCTCGAAAGCATCCGGGTGGCCCGCGAGCTGGGGGAGCGGCCCGACGTGCTGTTCACCGTGTTCCGGGAAAATCTGGCCGACCTGGAAAACGTGTACCGCGACATCACCCGGCCCAACAAGCTGGTGCTCATTCTCAACCCCGCTTTCGACTACAACGGCGTAGATGCGGGTGGGCAGCTCACGGAGGCCGAGCTGGACTACCTGTCTGACTTCGGCAAGCGTCCGGGCGTTTATTTGAATGAGGCCTTCATTCAGCTCCGCCGCGACGGGGGTAACCATGTGGCCGCGCCCGTGTGCCGGGCGGCCAGCACCACACTGGTTATTTCGCCCTCCAACGAACTGGTGCTGCCCTGCTACCACCTGGGCGAACAGAAATTTCCGGTTCAAGGCCGGCTCTTCGACCTCTATAATTCGGCCGAAGTGCAGCAGCTGGCCGCCCTCGAAGGGCGGCTGCCCCAGTGCGAGGGCTGCACCATCAACTGCTATATGCAGCCCAGCTTTGCCGTCGAAACCAGCAAATATTTCTGGCAGGCGCTGCCCAGCACCCTCAAATACAACTGGGAAAAAGGCACCTGGAAACGGATGATTTTCAGCTGAAAAAGCAGGAAGCTAAGCGGTGGGAAGGGGGGGGACATGTGGCGCGGTCCGTTGGCGTTACGCCGCGGCAAACGCTGCGGCCGGTTTGGCGGCCAGCTGCCTCCACAAACACTGGTGTTGCGGCGGCTCGTGAGGGCGGCTGTTTCTCTGCTTCGGGGAGGGCAGTCGATGGTGCAGAAAGCAGAAAATAAGCTACGAAGAAGGTAGGTTATTCTTCTGGAGTAGAATAATAACCTACCTTTTGGCGGCCTCGTCTCCGGCGAAACTCATGCCCCGGCTACTGCCGCGTGCACTAACTGCGGCAGTGCTTGCCAGATAATCGGAACCGGAAGTCGTGCTGCGCGGAGCGTACCTCTGTAAACCGGGCCTTGGACGGGCCGCGCCTCTTCGCGTAACGGAAGCTCGATGACTTCCTCATTTTCCTGCTTTCTCACTTTTTAATCACCCAATGGCTACTATTCTTCCCGTTCGGGGGAAACACCCGCAGCTAGGCCCCGATTGTTTCGTGGCCGACAACGCGACCATCGTGGGCGACGTGACGCTGGGCCGCCACTGCACCGTGTGGTTCAATGCCGTAGTGCGCGGCGACGTGAACAGCATCCGCATCGGCGAGCAGACCAACATTCAGGACGGGGCCGTGCTGCACTGCACCTACCTCAGGGCGGCTACCACCATTGGGGCGCGGGTGAGCATTGGCCACCGGGCCATTGTGCACGGCTGCACCATCGAGGACGACGTGCTGATTGGGATGGGGGCCATTGTGATGGACCACGCCGTGGTGGGCACGGGCTGCATTATTGCCGCCGGGGCCGTGGTGCTGGAAAATACCCGCTGCGAGCCGGGCTACCTCTACGCCGGAGTGCCGGCCCGCCGCATCAAGCCCGTTACGGAGCAGCAGCGGGCCACTATCGGCCAAACGGCCGAGAATTACGTGTTGTACGCCAGCTGGTTCGCATAATTTTTTTGCGACAGTACGCAGAAACGATATTTCTCAATAGATTTGTTCGGCCCTATTGGGGAGTTTACAGAATTCTTTAAAAAGGCTATCGATTCATTTTTATCCCCCTTTTCATTTTCCATGAAAAAGTACTACGCCTACCTGTCAACCGCGCTCATCGCACTGACGGCCCTTTCCTCTTGCAACCGCGCCAACTATGCGTTTAAGCCAGCATCGTCGGCTTACCACGGAACGGAAGTTGCCCGTACTGCTCCCAGCGTACCCGAACTGTCGGAGGCGACTGTTGAAGCGCCCGCCGCCGCAGTAAAGCCCGCTCCCGAAACGGCCGTAATTGCTCCGGCCATTGTCGCCCGCCAGCGCGTGTCGGCCGCCGTTAAAAGCAGCGCTAGCCAGCGCGTGGCTCCGGTTGCGAAAACTTCGGCTTTGCAGAGCCGGCTGGTGGCCAAAGTGGCCAAGCGAATCGACCACCAGAACGTAGCGTCAACTACTCAGGCCCAATCCAAGGCCGGAAAAGCCGCTATCGTCACGCTCGTTGGCCTGGTGCTGCTGCTGCTAGGTGTCGCAGGCGTTCCTATCGTAGGCCTGATTGGTCTGATTGCGCTTATCGTGGGCATTGTTCTGCTCATCGTTGCGCTGGTGAACGGCTAACCAGGCTTCTCCACGCCGGACACACAACGCGCCGTCTCCTCAAGGGGACGGCGCGTTGTGTGTCCGGCATATTGCATGAGGGCCGTCGGCCCGGGGCTCCATGTAGGGACCGGAGCCGGGCAAACCGGGCAGGAGGCTACAGGTCCAGCGTCTGGCCGATTTCGGCCTCCTGCTCCTCCCCATTCATAACGCGGATCTGGACCAGCTCCACGGCGCGGCGGGAGCGTTTGAGCACCCGGAATTCGTAGTTGTCGAGCATGGCCACGTCGCCGACTTCCGGGATGTTGCCGTAGAGCACGTTCAGCAAGCCGCCCACGGTTTCGTAGTCGTCGCCCTCGGGCAGGGGGTGGGGCAGGTGCTCGTTGGCGTCGGGGATGGGCGTGGCGGTATTCACGCGGTACTCGGTTTCGGATACCTTTTCTACCACCGGCACCTCATTGTCGTACTCGTCCTGGATTTCGCCCACCAGCTCCTCCATAATATCCTCAATGGTGACGATGCCCGACACGCCCCCGAACTCGTCGGACACGATGGCCATGTGCATGTGTTTGCGCTGGAACTGGCGCAGCAGGCGGTTGATTTTCTTGGTTTCGGGAACGAAGTAGGCGGGGCGAATGATTTTGGCCAGCTCCAGCGGCTCCTGCCGCCGGATGATCTGGAGCAGGTCCTTCACGTAGAGCACGCCCACGATGTTGTCGATATTGAGCTCATAGACCGGAATGCGCGAGTAGCCCTCGTTGTAGACCACTTCCAGCACCGCGTCTTCGGGCGTATTCATTTCCAGGGCGACCAGCTTGGTGCGGGGCACCATAATCTGCTTCACCATCCGGTCGTTGAACTCGAACACGTTTTCCAGCAGCTCATGCTCCGACTCCTGGATTTCGCCGCTCTGCTTGCTCTGGTCGAGCAGCATCCGCAGCTCTTCGGAGGTGTGCACGTCCGCGCCGTGAGACGAAACCACGCCAAAAATGCGCAGCACCAGATTCGAGAGCTTATCAAGTGACCAGATCAGCGGAAAGGTCAGGAAGGCAAAGGCCCGCAACGGAATGGCAATGGCCATGCTCGTGGCTTCGGGTTTCTGAATGGCCAGCACCTTGGGGGCCTGCTCACCGAGGACGATGTGCATGACGGTGATAAGCGAAAAAGACGTGACAATGGCAATCTGGTGCACCATGGAGGGGGCCACTACCAGGCCGAACTTCTCGATAACGGCCAGAATAACTTCGGCCACCACGCTTTCTCCAATCCAACCCAGGGCCAGCGAGGCCAGCGTGATGCCGAGCTGGGTGGCCGAGAGGTAGTAGTTCATCTCGTGCAGCATCGACTGCAAGAGCTGGGCGATGCGGTTGCCGCTCTGGGCTTTCAACTCAATCTGGGAAAGCCGCACCTTGACGAAGGCAAACTCGGCGGCCACGAAGAATCCGTTGGCGGCCACCAGCAGAATAGTCAGTAAAATCTTTAAGCCCATAGGTGCGGAAGGCGGGCTCAACCGGCCCGGTCTTCCTTTGTATGGCAAAAGTACGACATTCGGCGCAAGGGGTTGGACTTGCCCCCGTATCTGGTCCATGAGTGGCCGCAGCGTGCGGCGGCGGTGGCCCTATCCGCGAACCAGATAAACCAGTTCCGTCGTGCGGCTGTTGCCGTTTCTGCCGATCTTTACACTTCTTCTTCGGCTTCCCGTCGTTTTTTGCTCCTTATGCTGCGTCGTTTCTTCTTTCTGCCAGTGCTGCTGGCCCTGCTGTTTTCCTTCGCCGGTACGGCGCAGGTGCTCAAGCCCACCCGGCTCACTACTGTCATCAGCCAACCCGCCGCCCGCGTGGGCGAGGAGCTGGAGCTGATCGTGAACGCGCGCATCGAGGATAAGTGGCACCTGTACGCCACCAACTTCGACCCTGATCTGGGGCCTACGGTGTTTTCTTTTGCCTTCGTCAAGAGCCCTGCCTATGAGCTGGTGGGCGCGCCCAAATCGGTAGGCGCCCAGAAGCACTACGACGACGTGTTCAAGGGCAACGTTACCTACTTCGAGAAAACCGGCCAGATCCGCCAGCGCATCCGGGTGTTGCAGCCGGGCTCGCTCACTATCAAGGCCGAGGCCGAGTTCCAGAGCTGCACCGACGTGGACGGTAAGTGCATTCCGGGTGAGGAAAGCCTCACCTTCGGTCCCATCGACGTTGCCGGGGCCGCCGCCGCCGCGCCCCGCGAAACTGCCGCCCCGGTTGCCCCTGCCACTACGGCCGCCACTACGGCCGCCACTGCTGCTGCGCCGGCTACCGCGCCGGTTGTGGCGGCCGGTACCCCGGCCCCTACTGCCGACCCGGCCACCGTTGCCGCGGGGCCGGCCCCGGCGGTCGTAGCCGCGGCCAACGCCGCAACGTCGGCGGCCGTTGCGCCCGCCCTGGCGGCGGCAGCCGAGCCGGTGGCGGCTGCCGGGGGGCTGTGGGGGTTCGCGCTTACCGCCTTTCTGTTCGGCTTAAGCGCCCTGATTACGCCCTGCGTCTTCCCACTGATTCCGATGACCGTTTCGTTCTTCACCAGCGGTAACGACAGCCGTTCGCGCGGAATTCTGAAGGCCGCCGTCTATGGCCTGAGCATCATCGTGATTTACGTGCTGATTGGCGTGGTGGTCGCCGCTTTGCTCGGCCAGGATGGCCCCAACCTTATTGCCACGCACTGGCTGCCGAACCTGATTTTCTTCGCTGTATTTGTCGTTTTTGGCCTTTCCTTTCTGGGGCTTTTCGAAATTACCCTGCCCCACGGCCTGGTCAACAAGATTGATGCGCAGGCCGATAAAGGGGGGTGGATTGGCGTGTTCTTCATGGCCCTCACCCTGGTACTGGTTTCTTTTTCCTGCACCGGCCCCATCGTGGGCACTATTCTCGGGCTCTCATCGCGCGGGGAGCGAATTGCCCCGGTAGTGGGTATGTTGGGCTTCTCGCTGGCCTTTGCGCTGCCGTTCACGCTGTTTGCCATCTTCCCGGCCTGGCTGAAAAGCCTGCCCCGCTCGGGTGGCTGGCTGAACACGGTGAAGGTCACGCTGGGCTTCGTGGAATTGATGCTGGCCCTCAAGTTTCTGAGCATGGCCGACCTGGCCTACCACTGGAACCTGCTCCCGCGCGACATCTACTTGGTGCTCTGGATTGCCCTCTCGGGCCTGCTGGGGCTTTACCTGCTGGGCCGCTTTAAACTCTCCCACGACTCCGACCTGACCCACCTGAGCGTGGGCCGGCTGCTGATGGCGGTACTTTCCTTCAGCTTCATGACCTACCTGGTGCCGGGCCTGTTCGGGGCTCCGCTACCGTTGCTGGCCGGCTACCTGCCCCCCCAGAGCCGCACCGATTTCACGGTGGCGGCCGCTTCGGCCCCGGCCGTTGCCACGGCCACCACGCCCAACGCTGCCTGCGAAGTCCCCCGCTACGGCGACTTTCTGGAGCTGCCCCACGGCCTGTCGGGCTTTTTCGATCTGGAACAGGCCCAGCGTTGCGCCAAAGCCCAGAACAAACCCTTGTTCATCGATTTCACCGGTCATGCCTGCGTGAACTGCCGCAAGATGGAGGCCACCGTCTGGAGCGACCCGCAGGTACTCAAGCGCCTGCAAAACGATTTCGTGGTGGTGGCCCTCTACGTAGATGACAAGGTGGAACTGCCGGCCAGCGAAGTGTACGTGTCGAAGTACGATGGCAAAGAAAAGACCACGCTGGGCAAAAAAAACGCCGACCTTCAGCTCGCCGCCTTCAACGTGAATGCCCAGCCGTATTACGTGCTGCTCGACCCCAATGCCCCCGCCGACCTGGCCCACGCGCTGGCCCCGCCCATCGGCTACGAGCCCGATGTGGCCGAATTCGTACGGTTCCTGGATGCCGGCTTGGCGCGCTACCGCCAGCAGGTTGCGGCCCGGTAACGCCGGCTCACACGCTGCCCGGCTCCGCCACGTAAACCAAACCGCCGGCCCTGGCTTCAAATCCGGGTCCGGCGTTTTATCTTGCTGGTGATACCTCTCTCGCTCCAAGCGTTCATCTTTTTACTCCGCTGATTATGCTCCAGTCCCTGCGCCTTTGCCTGGCTTCGATGCTGCTGGTTGTTCCCGCCCTGGGGCAGGCCCAATCGGCCACCTCTGCCGCGCCCGATCCGTCGCGCATTACGCTCGTCATTCACGGCGGGGCCGGTACTATCACCCGCGCCCTGATGACGCCCGAAAAGGAGCAAGCCTACCAGCAAGCCCTGAACCAGGCCCTGGACGCGGGCTACGCCGTGCTGAAGCGGGGGGGCACTTCCCCGGATGCGGTGGAAGCCGCCATCCGGATTATGGAAGACTCCCCGCTTTTTAATGCGGGGAAAGGGGCCGTATTCACCCACGACGGCCGCAACGAGATGGATGCGGCCATCATGGATGGGCGTACGCTGGCGGCGGGTTCGGTGGCGGGCATCACGGTGGTGCGCAACCCCATCCGGGCGGCCCGGGCCGTGATGGAACAGTCGGAACACGTGTTGCTCACGGGACCGGGAGCCGAGCAGTTCGCCCGCGAAAAGGGGCTGGACATTGTGGAGCCGGGCTACTTCTACACCGAAGCCCGGCACCAGCAGCTGGAGAAGGCCCTGGCCGAGGAGCGGAAGCCCGGCACGCCCGATCAACTCAACGCGCCCTCTGCCGCCCCCGAGAAAGGAAAGGCAAAAATCAAGGCCGGTAAGGCTCAGGGCGCGGTACTGCCCAACGAGCAGATTTTTACGGAAGGCAAAAAATACGGCACAGTGGGCGCCGTCGCCCTCGACCAGTTCGGCAACCTGGCGGCCGCTACCAGCACCGGCGGCATGACCAACAAGCGCTACGGCCGGGTTGGCGACGCACCCATTATCGGGGCGGGCACTTATGCCGACAACCAGAGCTGCGCCGTTTCCTGCACGGGCTGGGGCGAATACTTCCTCCGGGCCACCGTGGCCCGCGATGTGGCCGCCCGCATGGAGTTTGCCGGCCAGGCAGTAGGAGCCGCCGCCCAGGCCACCATCGATAAGGTGGGCAAACTAGGGGGCGACGGGGGCCTGATTGCCGTGGATGCGAAGGGCAACATTGCTATGCCGTTCAACTCGGCCGGCATGTACCGGGCCTACATCCGGGCCAGCGGAGAACGAAAGGTCCAGATCTATAAGAACGAGTAGCCTGCGTAAATGGCCCCGGTAAAGGAAAGGCGGCCCTCGAAAACGCGCCGGGTTGACATTGTAAAAAGACAAAGGCTCCCGGCAGTAGCCGGGAGCCTTTATTTCAGGAATATCCGTGGGTTTTCGAGTGAAAAAGGCGAACTTTGCGCCCGGATTACCAAAAATCTGGTGTCAGAACGGCAAAAGGAATCAGAAGGAAGCTGGTCGAAGAAAGGAAAAAGAAAAGGCGGCACCCACCCAGATGCCGCCTCTCAATTCAGAACGTACCCACCCAGATACGTCCCGTTTTCCTCCTCACTTGTCCCACCCAAAAATCGTTGTGCTGTAGAAGAAGGACTCGAACCTCCACGGAGTAGTTAGCCGGCCGCCGGACCAGTTTTTCCCGAATCTCCACCCCCGAGAGAGGAGGGTATGTCTGCCAGTTTCATCATTCTACAGGGTCAAAAACAATCCGCTGCCGTTTGCGTTGGATTGTGACAAATGTAGTGGGTTCCTTGTTCTCATAAAATAAATTCAGGCATTTGCAGGGAAATTTACATACTTTTTAAAAAACGAAGCACTTCGTTAAAATATATATAATCAACACCCCTGAAAATGGCTCGCAATTACGAACTTGACGACACCGACCGGAAGATTCTGGCCCTGTTGATTGAAGATGCCAAGATGCCCTATACCGAAATCGCGCGCAAAGTGCACGTTTCGGGGGGTACGGTACACGTGCGCATGGCCCGGCTTGAGGAACTAGGTATCGTACTGGGAGCTACTCTCAAGATCGACTACCAGAAACTGGGCTTCGGTGTCCGGGCCTTTCTGGGAATTTATCTTCAGAAGAGTTCCGTCTACGAGGGCGTCGTAAAGCAGCTCTACCAGATTCCGGAGGTAGTCAGCATCGATTTCACCACCGGAGCCTATGGCATCTTTGCTCGTCTGATCTGCCGTGATACCAACCATCTGCGGGAAGTGCTGCATGAGCAGATTCAGCTGATCGAAGGAATTGAGCGCACCGAAACCCTGATCTCGCTGGAGGAGGCCTTCAACCGTCCCATTCAGCTACAGGAAGTGGAGGCGCAACCCAGCTAACTCCCGAAACCGATTGCCAGCCTTGCGCCGCTTCCTTTACTGCAAGGGGAGCGGCTGTGGTATTTTAGAGCAGTTACCAGCTCACCCGGCAGTGGGCAAACCGGTGAGAACGTCCTGTGAAAGCAGTGGAAATAGGCCGACAAATAGCTTAAGTAGCACTTTAAATAGAACTTTTGGATAGGCTTGGGCATTGACCTTCTGCTGGTTATATTTCGTACAACCAGGTAGGGGCTTTAATCAGGTTGTTTATGGGAATTCGTTGCGTTGTTCTCGTATGTTTTACCTTCCTGGTTCATCAGGCGGGGCTAAGCCAGAGCCTACCCGCTGTCTATCTCAATGATCAGGACCAGCCCACGGTGCCCGACAGCGCCACGCACTACCGCCTCGTCGACCGCAAAAACGAGTTATTGGGTACCTACGCTATGCGCGAATATGCGCTGTCAGGCACATTGCTGCTAAAAGGCACCCTCTCTTCCATCGAGCCGCCCGTGCGCAACGGGCTGCTTACCTGGTACCACCCCGACGGCAGCCGGGCCGCCCAGGTGCATTACCGCGACGATGAAGCGGATGGTTTGTACCTAGGCTGGTATGAAGATGGGCGGGTACACCAACGGGGCGACTATTCCGACGGCCAGCGGGTGGGCCGCTGGCTCTCGGTTCACCGCAACGGGCAGAAACGCTCGGAGGGGCGCTACCATGCCGGCCGTGCCGTGGGCGAGTGGCACTACTACTTTGATACCGGCGAGCTAAGCGCCATCGAAATGCCTGACCGGCAGGGCAAGCCCTTGGCCCTGGCGTTTTTCAACAAGGATGGCTCCCCTTACATGAGCCGGGTACAGGCCCGGGAACTACCCCGCTTCCCGGGCGGCGACGCGGCGCTGCTCAGCTTTATAGCCCGCAATACCAATTATCCGCGCAATATCCGGCGCAAGGGCATTACGGGCAGCGTGTACGTGAACTATACCGTGGGCGAGGATGGTCGCGTGAGCCAGGTGCGGGTGGTGCAGGGCCTAGCCCCCGAGGCCGACCAGGAGGCCAGCCGCGTAGTGGCCAGTCTGCCGGCTTTTGAGCCCGGCCGCGAGTACAATCTGCCGACGGCCATGACGTTTACTATTCCCATCTACTTCGCTCCGAATTTCTCGTTGGCTTCCGGCCTCAAGCACCCCCAAGTGCCTCCTTCCGAAGCCCGTGCCGCTGCCCCCGAGCCCAACGACTAACTATCGGCCGCAATAAGCCAAACACCCCGGACCTGCTGAAGCAGATCCGGGGTGTTTGGCTTATTCTACAAAAAGTAGCCGGAAATTAGGCCGTTACCTGGGCGTCGAGCTTCTGGGCCAGCACGTGCTTGGGCACAGCACCCACTTGCTTATCTACAACCTGGCCGTTCTTGAACACGAGCAGGGTGGGGATGCTGCGGATGCCGAACTTGGCCGACGTCTGCGGGTTTGCATCTACATCGACTTTGCCAATAATAACTTTGCCTTCGTACTCGCCGGCCAGCTCTTCTACTACCGGACCCACCATGCGGCAGGGGCCGCACCACTCGGCCCAAAAGTCCACGAGTACGGGTTTGTCGGAGTTGATGATCTGGTCGAAGTTAGCATCCGTGATTTCGATGGCTTTATGTCCCATGATAGTCAGGTTTGGTTGAAAGGTGTAATGCTTCTATACGAGCAAGCGGCCCGCAAGGTAGCAGATTGCGTTCCAACAAGGAGTAGGCCGGAAAGTTCACTTCGGCCAGAGTGGCAGTTTTGCCGCCCAACCTGCCCGGAGTCCCGGCGGCTACGCCCCAGGCAAGGCGCAGCTACCGGGGCCGGAATACACCCCACATCAGGCGGCGTTAATTAGCAGGCATCAAGAGTGATATGCCTTGGCGTACTGCTGCGCGCGGTTGCGTAATTTGTAGAACACGTAGAGGTTGAAGAAGTGCATGCCGCCCAGAATCAGGATGATGGTGCCCACCTTCACGCTGAGCAGTTCCACGCTCTGCTGGTAGCTGCCGATGGGGTCGGTACTGCGGAGCGTAAGCATGGCGTAGCCGATGTTGATGAGGTAAAAACCCGTCAGCAGCAGCTTGTTCACCGAATCGGCCAGGGCCTCATTGCCGTGGAAGATATCGACCAGAAACGTGCGGCCATTGGTGAACAATGTGCGGGCGACCCAGACCGTGAGTACAACCGTGGCGGGCAGGTACACGCCGTAAACGAGGAGGTGAAAGTTCATGGTAGTAAGGGAAAAAAGGTGAGGAATGAGAGAAATAGGAAGAACGTGAGTTGCGCTGAAGAATAATCGAGTTGCTGCTGAAGCTGGCCGGGGCAGCAATCAGGTCAGTTGCGGCAGTAAATCGGCCAGGGCGGTGGGGCAGTCGGGAAACTGAAACCGGAAGCCCGCGCTGAGCAGGCGGTCTGGTACCACCTTGCGGCTCTTGAGAATCAGCTCGGTTTCCGTGCCCAGCAGGAACGCCCCCACTTCGAGCAGCCATTGCGGTTGCGGCAGGTGCCAGCGCGGGCGGTAGTGCTGGTCGAGCAGGGCCATGAAGGCGTGGTTGGACAGGGGTGCGGGGGCGCAGAGGTTGAACGCCCCTTCCAGATTCGGGCGGGCCACCAGAAACTCCACGGCCCGGCAGAAATCGGCGATGTGCAACCAACTGATCCATTGCTGACCGTTGCCCTGCGGCGTGCAAAGGCCGAAGCGGGCCAGTTGGGCCATTACGGGTAGCGCCCCGCCATCGGTGCCTAGCACAATGGCCGCACGCAGGGCTACGCGGCGGGTGGCGGGCACCGGTGCCAGGTTGAACTCGGCTTCCCAGCGCTGGGCCACCATCTCCGAGAAATCCCGCCCGAGCCGGCCGCTGGCTTCCGTGTTGGCCGGCTGTGCCTCCCGGGTGTCCTGGTAAATAGTAGCCGTGGAAGCATTCAGCCACACTGCCGGAGGAGTAACACAAGCCGCCACGGCTTCGCCCAATATCCGGGTGCTGTCGGTGCGGCTGCGCACGATGGCGTAGCGGTTCACGGCGTGGTAGCGGCAGTCCACGGATTTGCCGGCCAGGTTGATGAGCACGGCCGCGCCCTCCAACTCCGCCGCCCACGGCCCCAGCGTGCGCCCGTTCCAGCGGACTACGCCCGGCCGGGCGGTGCGTCCTAGCACTACTACGGAGTAGCCCAACTGGGTAAAGTGCCGGGCCAAGTGTCGACCCAGAAAGCCACTGCCGCCCGCGAGAATCAGTTTGGGTCGTTCCATAATCGAGAGGATGAAAAGAAGAGAGAGAAAGGTGTATCCGAGGAATATAATATCGATAATTATTCTTATTAAACTTTCAATAAAAATTGAAATATGATGACAAAAAAATAGGCTTGCCTTAGGAGCGGGGCCGCATGAGCTTCATGAACGTGCTCAGGAACCAGTTCTCATCGGCTTTGATGAGGGTGGCGGCGGCCCGGTCGGCGAATTCGGCGAAGTTGTGGATGCTACCAATCATCTGAGTGAAAGCCTGTGCTTCCTCCGCCGAGACGGTGGGAGAGGGCTCCACCTGCCGGATTTCACCCAGCACCCGCATGATGGGCGCCAGCTCGCGCTTGTGGCGCTCCTGCAAAATGAGGGTAGCCACCCGGTGAATATCTTTTTCAGCCGAGAAAAACTCGCGCCGCTCCCCGGGCCGCAGCTCCTTGCGCACGAGGCCCCAATCCATAAGAGCCCGCACGTTGAGGTTGGCGTTGCCCCGCGAAATCTGGAGCTGCTCCATGATGTCTTCGGCACTCAGCGCGCCCACCGAAACCAGCAGTAGCGCATGTACCTGAGCCATGGTCCGGCTCACGCCCCAGGCGGAGCCCAGGGTGCCCCACCCTTCAATGAACCGGCTTTTGGCTTCGTCGAGTTGCATGCCTCAAATGTAGAAGAAGATTTCAAACTTTCAATATAAATTGAAAGTTTATTTTGAGTTCAATTCGCCACGTTGTTAAAGAGCATCCGATAGTCACTCACGTGCATTTTAGCGTCGTTCTACCAAGCTGAAATCTCGGACTTTAAAAGCAGAACAATGCGCTTTCTCAAGTCAAGCTATGGCTGGTTGAACATAAATTTATTTGAAAAAAAGCGCCCCCGAATCAGGCAATTGACAAATGATCAAACAGTTGAGTTTGTAAAAGTCAAAAACATACCATAGCTGGTCCAGAGGCCCTCTTATGTAATAAGTATATAACTAAACAAATATTTTAATAGTACAAAACCATGGCCGACCAGCAGGCATTCGCTTTACTGACTTATCGAACCAGTAGCCATTAGGGGCGTAAGAATAAGGGCAACGTCTTACTTACTCTTTTCACTATCTATGCAAGCCGACTCTGTTTTTGATGCTAATCAGGCGGCTGATAACCGGCTAAATTCGGAAAATCGCCGGCCAATGGTGCTGCCCGTAGTAGAGGAGCAAGTAGTAATTGACCGCAACTTGGTCGAAACCGGCCGGGTTCGCATCAGTAAAACGGTACAGGAGCACGAGCAGGAGGTAAACGTGTTGCTTCAGCACGATGAAGTTCAGGTAGAGCGTGTGCCCGTTAACCAGTTTGTGGCCGACGACGCGCCGCTACCCGGTAGCCGCCAGGAAGGTGATGTGCTGATTGTGCCCATTCTGCGCGAGGTGGTCGTTACCCGGGTGCTGGTTGTGGAAGAACTCCGCATCAGCAAGCGCGTGGTGGAAGAGCCGCACACCAGTACGGTAACGCTACGCCAGGAACAGATCAGGGTTGAGCGTAGCGCAGACAATTCAGTGCCCCCTCAGCCTTAGAAAAATAGTCTTTTCTTTCCAACCATTTATAAATCAATACCATGACTCAAAATACCATGAATCAGACCGTAGTAGGAATTTTCGATACCGCCACCCACGCTCAGCAAGCGGCTCAGCAGCTCAAAACAGCTGGTTTCTCGCTCGACGATGTAGACACCATCTCCCGCGATTCGAAACAGGGCAGCAACTACTATAACAGCACCGGAACTACTACCGAAGCGGCAGGCGACGCCGCTGGTCGTACCGGCGACAGTATCGGCAACTTCTTCAGCAACCTGTTCGGCGACGACGATGATGCGAACCGTTATTCGCACGTAGCCCGCAACAGCCACTCGATGGTAACGGTGCATTGCAAGTCGGCTGACCATGCTCACAAGGCTGCCGAAATTTTGGATAAGGCTGGGGCGATTGATGTAAATGAAAAGGCCCAGCAGACTGGTTATAAGGCTTCTGGTACTGCCAACAAAGCAGGCGAAGTATCGGCCAAAGTAATTGAGGAAAACCTGCAAGTAGGTAAGCGCGTGGAGCAAACCGGTGGTGCCCGTCTGCGTAGCCGCATCGTGGAGCGCCCCGTAGAAGCCAGCGTGCGGTTGCGCGAAGAGCACGTGAGTGTTGAGCGTACCCCCGTAAATCGTCCGGCTACGGAAGCTGATTTCAACGCCTTCAAGGAAGGTGAGGTTGAAGTAACCGAACGCGCTGAGCGTGCCGTAGTAGGCAAAGAAGCTCGCGTAGTGGAAGAAGTTACGCTGGGTAAAAATGTAACCGAGCGTGAAAAGACTATCCACGAAACTGTTCGCAAGACCGAAGTGGACGTCGAGAAACTCGGCACCAAAGATGTGCGCAACGACCAGAACACGCGCAATACTAAGTAACCTATAGTGTTTTAGGTAGCTTTTTAGCTGCCCGGAGAATAAGAGCCTCATCCGCATTAGCCGGGTGAGGTTCTTACTGCTTCCGCTGCTTTGAAGTTCGCGCAGCAGGGAACCTTCAGCGCGCGAAATTCAGCCCAATGCCAACAAGCCCTAGTAGCGCAATCAGCCCGGACAAAATACCCAAAATGGGGCTCACCGGAAAAAGAATAAGGGCCAGCACGCCCAGCACTGCAACCCCGAGCAATAACAAGGCACTGCGGAGCAGCCGTAGCACAAACCGCCCGCTGGCGGCAGACCGATGCGGTTGCCTCACATTCTGCCCCGTCGTTGTGGAATAGGGCTGTTGCAGCCGGACATAGGCTGGAGCAGATGCTGCTTCTGAGGGAACCTGTGCCCGGGGTAGCTGGCGCAATCCAACGAGGGTAGATGCGGTTACCTTTCGGACTGAAACAGCCAAAACAGGGGGCTTCGGCACCTGGAGAATAGGGGATGGGCTGGCGGCCGTTTGTGGGCCAACCGGCCCGTGATATACATTAGGTATGATGGGCAAGGGCCGACCTGACCGGCAACCGACTAATCCAAATGCTACCATAGCGGCACAAACACCTCCGTAAGCCAACTTGCTGACGAACATTTTTGGTGATTGTGAGCGGTTTATCCGTAGCGGCCTCAACGTGCGGGAGAACTTCGCTGACGGTCAATTTCGTCAAGGTCGGCTTCTCCTTGCGCTGCCGATACCCATTCGCAGATCGGCCGTTTGGAAGCTTTTCCGTTGGCCGTAATGCGCAGATAGTTGAAGCGGGCTGGGTTGGGAATTACTAGCTGACAGGGCAACCCGGGTAGCTCCAGACAGAGCCGAACCACACGGCCCGGGTAAGGCCAGGGAATTTCCAGGTACTCCTGAGGCCGCAACTGGCCGGCGGCGCGATTATCGAGGCTGAACGGAATAGGAGCCGTTGAGGCATCGGCGTAGCGATACATGTAGATGTAAGCGGTATCGGTACAGGCCGGAGCCGGCAGTAACAGATTCGGGAACTGCCCGGCCTCGCCGGTGCGCATGTCCACGGCGTAGCCCATCGGCTCGGCCGTGTGGTCGACACCCGCCACCCGTGATGCTCCCGCACCGATTATTGCCGCCTGCATCTTGGCCCGTCCATAGGCTTGGGCCCGCGCCTGCATGTAGGCTACGTCGCCGGGAGTTTCGCCCACGAAGGTGAAAGAGTTGTGGTAGCGGTGTAGCGGAAAGAAGTTGTTCTGATGCTGCACGAATAGCTGACGGCCGTCCGAAAAGCCCCACACCTGCCGGGCCGCCTGCTCGTGGCCACCTTCATTCACAACTTTCACCCGGAGCCGGGGTACCCCGTACCAAAGGTGACGGGCGTTTGGTGAGCCATGACCAAATGCAACGGTGTCAGCTACGGCCCAAAATCCGGGAGCAGGCTGGTTGGCCAGAAACTGCTCGAACGTGCGGTACACCCCGGGGCGGAGTGGCTCGCGCAGGATGGCGGCGTTCAGCGTAGCTGGCTGGTCGGCGGGGCTGTCGGTGGCCAGCTGGGCCAGCGTGCGGACCGGATTCTGAGCCGCCGCGGGCCAGGACTCGGGGCGAAGCTGGCGCAGGCACTGTTGCAGCAGTTCAGCTAGGTGGCCATCGTGAAGGCCGGTACTGAGTAGGGCACGTTGGGCAGTGTGGGCGGCCGCGCTCTGCATGAAATGGTAGCCGTCGGGCAGGTGGGCGTAAACATCGAAGGCGAGGTCGGCTCGGGCTTCTTCGCGCAGGTAATTCATAGTTTCGCTTATGCGCAACTGGCGCACGCACAGCACCACGGGCTGGTCGGTGGGGCGGGCAGGTAGTTGCTCGCGCAGGAAAGCGGTGAGTTGCGGTTCCATCCCCTGCCGGAACAAGGCCACCGTGGGCCGATCGGTTATGCCCACGTACACCATGCCAAAGGGCGGCTTGCCTGGCCGGCCATCCACTACCTGCTCCACATACACCATGCGCGACGGCAGCGTAATAGTCTGGTTACTCAGGTCGAGATAGTACTGTGCGGCTGCCGGGCGGATCAGCAGAAAGCACAGTAGAAACAGCAGAGTTAGACGGCTGTGACGAAAGGATAACAACATAACGAAGTGTAGTAAGACGATAGGCAACGGCCGCCACGAAAGTCTGAAGTAGTGGCGGCGGTAAAATTGGTGTGATTTACTGAAAGTCAGCAGTATCAGGGCTTTAGATAAGCTGGCAGGCCTCAATTTCCATTTCGCGCATCTTGCGGATGAACTCCTTGGGCTCGATGCGGTAGCGGCGCGAATAGGTGTCCACGGCCAGGTGCTCATGGGGCTCAGCAAACTTGATTTCCAGCTTCTTGGAGCCGGCCGCGCTTTCCACGGCTTCCATAAAACGGTCCATGAAGGGCTCGGTGATGGTGCGCAGGTCCAGCTGCACGCGCACCCCGTTGGCCAGCTTTTCGGCCACGTTGAAGAGCGGCTCCATGGTCATGATTTTAAACTCGAACTGGTCGGAGTCGCGGAAGCGCTGGGCGTACTTGCCCCGGATGAACATGGGCGGCACCTGCTCCTTGTCGTAGTTGCGGGGGTTGATGATGCTGGAAAACTTGGTGTAGTCGTCGCGGAACAGGGCCAGGTTGAGGCTAGAGTCGTAGTCTTCGATGTTGAAGCTGACGAAGGGGTGGCCCGTTTTGGTGGTCTTGAACAGCACGTTCGAAATCAGGCCGGCCACTGTAATATCGCGGTTCTTGTAGCTCTCAATCTTATCTAATCCGCAGGTGCAGTAGGAGTCAATTTCGAGTTTGAAGTCGTCCAAAGGGTGGCCCGAGAGGTAGAAGCCCACCACTTCTTTTTCGCGGCGCAGCTTCTCCGTGGGGCTCCAGGGCTCCATATCCTGAATTTTGGGCATCGGAATGGCCATTTCGCCGCCGCCGCCGCCAAACAGGCTCTGCTGGGCCGATTCCTTCGCTGCCTGGTGCTGCTGGCCCACTTTCATGGCCTTCTCAATCAGACTCTGGTCGTTGCCGGGCGCTTCCAGGAACTGGCGGCGGTGGTAGCGGTCGAACGAGTCGAAGGCGCCGGCCTGGGCCATGCTCTCGAAGGTTTTCTTGTTCACAGCCCGCAGGTTCACGCGGCGCGAGAAGTCGAAAATATCGGCGTAATGGCCACCCTTCTCGCGCTCCTGCACAATTTCCTCCACGGCGGCCTCGCCCGCGCCCTTCACGGCCGCCATGCCAAAGCGAATCTGGCCCTGCTTGTTCACGTTGAACTTGAGGATGGATTCGTTCACGTCGGGTCCGAGCACGGCCACGTTCTGCTTGCGGGCTTCCTCGATAAAGAAGGTCACCTTCTTGATGTCACCCATGTTGTTGGTGAGCACCGCGGCCATGTACTCGGCCGGGTAGTGGGCCTTGAGGTAGCCGGTTTGGTAGGCCACCAGCGAGTAGGCGGCTGAGTGGGAGCGGTTGAAGCCGTAGGCCGCGAACTTCTCCATCACGTCGAACACCTCGTTGGCCTTTTTGGCCACGATGCCGTGCAGGTTCTTGCAGCCTTCAATAAATTTGTCCCGCTCCTGAGCCATCTTCTTCATGTCCTTCTTGCCCATGGCGCGGCGCAGCAAGTCGGCGCCGCCCAGCGAGTAGCCAGCCATAATCTGGGCCGCCTGCATAATTTGTTCTTGGTAGACGCAATTATGAAGTATAATATTGTTACCCAAGAAGTTGTGGATGCCGGCTACCTCGATATCATATACCGCCTGCTGTCCGGCCGGCTCGATGCTGACGATTTCTTCCCAGCGCACCCGCAGGTTCCGCTCGGTGACGGACAACGGCAGGGCCCGCGTCAGCGGAGCCACCACGGCCGCGCTGATGCGCGGATTACGCGCCAGCCGGGTGGGTTGCAGGTGCTGGCGGTCGAAGCCATGAGTGCGCATCAGTTCTTTGTTGGAACCAGGCCAGACCAGACGTAGCTCGGCTACGAAAGCCGCACGGCTCACCGTTGCGGAAGTGGCCGGAGTGGCCTTCGCGCCGTACTGGCGACGCTTCTCCACGAGATGAGGGCCAATGAGCGCATCGAACTCGCGCAGCTGGAAAGTGCTGATTTGGTAGGCCGTAGTAGGCTGCTCGTCGTTGGGGTTGTGGTAACTGGTTTCGTAGGTTACCGCCCGCAGACCTAAGCGGAGCAACAGTGTCTGCACATCGCGGGCCAGCAGGGGCGAAATCGTTTTATAAGAGCAGATTTTCGCGCCCACATGCCCGTCACAGTCCCAAAGGGCCGCCACAAAATGGGCAATGCACGTCTGGTTCAGACCAAAGACGAACTCGGGCACAAACTTCTCCCGCGAAGCCAACCCGCCTTTCTGAGTCTTTAGCCCTAACTCCCGCAGCCAG
Organism: Hymenobacter rubripertinctus; assembly: GCF_003583925.1. GTDB lineage: Bacteria > Bacteroidota > Bacteroidia > Cytophagales > Hymenobacteraceae > Hymenobacter > Hymenobacter rubripertinctus. The sequence goes on from NZ_QYCN01000007.1 coordinate 102,555, forward strand.
GCCAGCAGGCTGGTGGGCTCGTGGTAATATCCCTTCTCGGCCACTTTCACCGACACCCGCGTTACGTCGCGTACCTGTTGAAGAGTGCTGACAGTCAGATTTTCAAAAGCCGTGCTGGTGCTAGCGGTGTAGGCTGCTACTAAGGCAGGGCTGTTAGATACAAAGTTGCAACAGGCACCCGACGTCAGAGAGCCGTCGGCCAACAGGTAGGCCAGGGTACGGAGCTTATCGAGGTCATAATCAGCCTCATTCTCCACGGCCAGTTGGCGAGGAGCGGCGATGAAGTCGCCGGGCGCGAGCTGACCGATGGCCTGCCAGCCGGCTTCGGTAAGCACCTGATGGTCGGGCGTCATAGTGGCCGTAGAGCCGTCGCGCAGGCGCACTTTCACCACATCGCGCACCCCGTTATCAAAGAAGCGGGTGATGGGGGCCACGGCTGGGTTCAGCTCGGCATCCACACCCTGCACCCGGAAGCTGCCTACCCGGTCCGCTAGCTCGTCAATGCGCACCCGGGCTCCGGTATCGGCGTCGTGAACCAGTGTGTCGCCGGTTACGCAAATGCCCTGGGAGTAGTTGAGGATGGGTTCCAGCAGCTCGTGCGGGTACTCCACGGCCTCGCGGCCGTGCTTGCGGTTGATGAAGTTGGGGATGAACTGCATCGGGCCCGGGCGGTACAGGGCGTTCATGGCAATCAGGTCCTCGATGTTGGTGGGCTTGAGGTCCTTGAGGTACATGCGCATGCCCTCGCTCTCGAACTGGAACGTGCCGATGGTGTCGCCGCGCTGGTAGAGCTCGTAGGTTTTGAGGTCGTCAATCGGAATCTCGTCGATGTCGATTTTGACGCCGTGGTTTTTCTCGATCAGGTTGATGGCGTCCACGATAATCGTGAGCGTCTTCAGACCCAGAAAGTCCATTTTCAGCATCCCGGCACTCTCAATCACCTTGCCGTCGAACTGGGTGATGAGCAATTCCGACTCTTTGGACGTGGAAACCGGAATGTACTTGGTGATGTCGTCGGGGGCGATAATGATGCCCGCCGCGTGGATGCCGGTGTTGCGCACCGAGCCTTCGAGCTGGGTGGCGAGGCGCAGAATCTGGCCCCGCAGGTTGTCGGGCGCGTCGTCGCGCCGGATCATGTCAAGCTCCTGGTTTTCGGCAAAGGCCTTGGTGAGCGTGGTGCCCACCTGGTCGGGTACCATTTTCACGAGGTCGTTGGCCAGGGCCAGGGGCAAATCCATGGCCCGCGACACGTCCTTGATGCTCGACTTAGCGGCCATCGTACCAAACGTGATAATCTGGGCCACCTGGTTTTTGCCGTACTTATCCACCACATAGTCAATCACGCGCTGGCGGTTCACGTCGTCGAAGTCGATGTCGATATCGGGCATCGACACGCGCTCAGGGTTCAGAAAACGCTCGAACAGCAGCGAGTACTTAATGGGGTCGATGTTGGTGATGCCCACGCAGTAGGCCACGGCCGAGCCCGCCGCCGAACCCCGGCCCGGCCCTATGGCCACGCCATTGTTGCGGCCGTGGTTGATGAAGTCCTGGGTGATGAGGAAGTAGCCTGCGAAACCCATCGTCTCAATCACGCGCAGCTCGTAGTCCAGGCGCTCCTCAATTTCGGGGGTGCGGTCGGAGTAGCGGCGCTTCTCGCCCTCGAACGCACCCTTGTAGGTGAGGTGGCGCAGGAAGGCATCGGCGTTGGCGTGCTCGGGCGGAATGGGGAAGTTGGGCAGCAGAATATCGCGCTGCAGCTTGGGCGGCGTGATTTTATCTACGATTTCGTTCGTGTTGTCCACGCTTTCGGGCACGTCGGCAAACAGCGCGTTCATCTCGGCCTGGCTCTTGAAGTAGAACTGGTCGTTGGCGAAGCCAAAGCGCGACTTGGGCCGCGGAGCCTGGGCCTCCTCATCGATGCGCTGGAGCTGGCGGCGGATGTGGGCATCCTGCCCGGCCAGGGGGCGCAGGTTGTCGAGGTGGTCGTAGAACACCTTGTTGTCCTGGGAAATCAGGCGGAAATAGTTGGTCTGGAAGTCGCCGACCGGGATGCTGTGCTCCTCGCCGGTGTTCACGCACAGCAGAATATCGTGGGGCGCGAAGTCGGTCTGCTCCACGTAGTGCGAGTCGTTGGTACAGATGACCTTGACGTTGTACTTGCGGGCCAGGCCCAGCAGCACCTGGTTCACGTCTTCCTGGCTCTTGCCGGTGCCGTCGAAATTCATCAGCCCGTGGCGCTGAATCTCGATGTAGTAGTCGTCCTCGAACACGTCGAGCCACCACTTGAGCAACTCCTCGGCCTTGGCCTCGCTCTGGAACAATATGGCCTGGGGCAGTTCGGCGCCGATGCAGCAGCTGGTGGCAATCAGGCCCTTATGGTACTTAAGCAGCAGCTCCCGGTCGATGCGCGGAAACTTGCTGTACACGCCCTCAATGAAGCTCATCGAGCAGAGCTTGCTCAGGTTGTGGTAGCCGTCCTGGTCCTTGGCCAGCAACAGCTGGTGGTAGCGCTTGTCCCGCTCGCCCTTCTCGCGGCTGAAGGCCTTTTTGTGGCGGTCTTCCACCAGGTAGAACTCGCAGCCCACAATGGGCTTCACGTTGTACTTGTTGGCTTCGGCCACAAAATTGAACGCCCCGAACATGTTGCCGTGGTCGGTGAGGGCCACCGCCGGCATCCCATCGGCCTGGGCCTTTTTCATCAGGCCCGAAATGGAGGCCTGCCCGTCGAGCAGCGAGTATTGGGTGTGCGAGTGCAGGTGCGAGAAAACGGGCATCTTCTTTTTAATTAAGCAGTAGAAATCAAGAGGTGAGAATGCCGTTCAAAGGGCTTTCTGATTCCTGATTCAGCCGTGGGCCAAAGTAAAGTTACCCAGTAATTGGTGGGCGCGAAAGGTTGCGCGGCAACGGATTTCCTGTATGACCGATCCGAGCGCGGTACGAAGCGCAAAGCCCGTACCTTAGGAACCTCAACCGCCAAAACCCGACGGAACCAGAACCGGATTGCCACGGGGGAACAGTTGGGCTTGCTTGCTGCATAGCTATATTCATTCCGGCCGTCAGACCTGCTTCGGGGGCCAACTGTTCTTACCTATTGCTGCGCCGCCGACGCCCCCGCTACCTATGTTTTTTCGCTAATTCCCGGAGCCGTTTTCCCGCAGCCAATATCTCGCATGAAGTCTTTCGTTACCCTTACCGACCCGGTGTACGACCCGGCCGCGCCCGTTTCCCGGTTTGGCCGGTGGCTCCAGCAATTTTTGCAGGACAAGCGCGACTTGCCCTTTCTGTATCTGATTCTGGAAATAACGTTCACGCTGCTGCCACTGGTGGCCGTGCTGTTCGTGCCGGGCTTGGCGCGGGGCTGGTGGTGGGCCGCGTTCGGGGTGTATCTGGGCCTGACGACGTTTTATTTCAAGGGGCCGTTTGGGCTGATGCTGCACTGCACCAGCCACCGCATCCTGTTCAAAAAGCAGTACGCGCGCCTCAACCACTACATTCCGTGGGTGATTGGGCCGCTGTTCGGGCAGACGCCGGAAACCTATTTCACCCACCATTTGGGCATGCATCATCCGGAAAATAACCTGCCCGATGATGAAAGCTCCACCATGTTCTACCAGCGCGACTCGGCCGCCAGCTTCGGCCGCTACCTGGCCGATTTTTTCCTGCTCGGCATCCCCAAACTCGTGCGTTACTTCGGCCGCACCCGCAAGCTCAAGCTGCGCGGCCGCCTGCTGCGGGGCGAAGTGGCCTACTTGGTGACGTGCCTCGGCCTGGCCTTCGTAAACCTGCCGGCCATGCTGGGCGTGCTGGTGCTGCCGGTGCTCGTGACGCGGGCCGTGATGATGCTCGGCAACTGGAGCCAGCACGCCTTTATTGATAGCGCCGACCCCGGCAACTGCTACACCAACAGCGTCACCTGCATCAATACCAAGTACAACCGCAAGTGCTGGAACGACGGCTACCACATCAGCCACCACCTCAAACCCGCTCTGCACTGGACCGACCACCCCCACCACTTCCAGCAAAACCTGGCCCAGTACGCCCAGCAACAGTCGGTGGTATTCGATGGCATCCACTTCCTGCACATTTTCGCCTTCCTGATGCTGCGCCGCTACGACCTGCTGGCCCGCCACTTCGTGGACCTCAACCAGCGCTACGCCGCCGACGCCGACGTTATCGTGTTCCTCAAATCGCGCACCCGCCGCATAGCCCGCCCGGCCGTGCTACAGGCGGCGGCCTGAGGCAGGACGTGAAGCTTCAGTCAAGCCAAACAGCAACGCCACTCCCGGGAGTGGCGTTGCTGTTTGGCTTGGGGGCTTCCGCCGCCCTAGTTGGCGGCCTGCACCACCAGCACTTCCCCGATTTTCACGCCGTTATCCGCCTTGTTGTTCCACTCTTTTATCTGATCAGCGGTGACGTGGTACTGGCGGGCAATGCCGTAGAGCGTGTCGCCTTTCTGCACGGTGTGGTGGCCCTCAGTGGGCACGGTGGTGGCGGCAGGCGTTGAAATAGCGCCGGTGGTGGCAGCTACGGGAGCCAGCGCGGCCGTGGCGGCGGCTTTGGAGGAGGGGGCCTTCCCCGAAGCGGGGAGACGGGCGGTACCGGCAAAGCCGGAGGCGTGCAGACGGTCGGCGGCGGCTTTTAGCTCGGGGCTCTTGGCGGCCCGGTCGTCGAACTCCTTGTACTGAGGACTGCGTAGCAGCGTGTTCAGCTCCACCTGCCAGGGCTGGCGGCGCAGGCGCTGGGCCAGTTGCTGCTGCTGGTCGCGCGAGAGGCTGGCCGTGTACTGGCTTAGCCGCTGGTTGCGAACCGGAATTTCGGCCAACGCGGCGGTAATCAGGGACGCGCTCCGGGTATCGGTGGGCTCAAAATAAATGGCGCGCAACTGCCGCACGCTGGCCTCCACCAGGCCCGACATTACACGAACGGAATCTTCGGACAGAGCCGCCGGAACCATTTTTTGGGCCTGAGCAGCTCCGGCAGTAAGCAAGCTGCCGACAGTCAGCAGCAGGGCACGGGAAAAAAGACGCATCGGAAAGCGACGAAAAAGAAAACGGGAAGAGGAAAGGATAAGCGCTAGTTGGCGGGCGTGATGAGCAGAATTTCGCCGGGCTTCACCGCGAAGTCGGCCTTGCTGTTCCACTCCATAATCTGCTTGATGGTGACGCCGTATTGGCGGGAAATGGCATACATCGTTTCACCCGGTTGCACCGTGTGGCGCACGGCAGTGGCCGGTACCGCCGCCGCCGGAGCCGCCGCACTACCAGCCGGACTGGCGGCCGGGGTACCCGACGCCGGAGTTTCGGTGGGGGCAGCCACGCGCAGCACCTGCCCGATTTTGAGCGCGGGGTTGGCGGGCAGGTCGTTCCAGGCAATGAGGTCGGCGGGGCGCAGCTGGAAACGGCGGGCCACTGAGTACAGGTTTTCTTTGGGCTGCACGGTGTGCAGGCCGCTGGCTGGAATTGGCTCCACGGTAGTCGGCGGAATGGCGGCCGGGGCCGGAGCTGCCGGAGCAGCTGCCGGAACCGGAGCAACTACGGCCGGCTTAACCGCGGCGGGAGCAGGAAGAGTCGGAGCGGTAGCAGTCGGAGCGGGGGCGGGGGCGGGGGCGGGGGCGGCAACAGGCGGGGCGGGACGCGGGGCGGCGGGAACCGGAACCGTTGGGGCGGGGCGCACCGGGGCGGGCGGGGTAGAAGCCGGTGCTGCATCGCGCGGCTCATCGGCTACGGGCCGGGCGGCGGGCATAGGTTTGGGCGGCGGCAGGGTAGAAACCGGGGCCGGAGCCGCCGGACGCGGAGTTGAAGAAGGTGCGGGAGCCGGCGCCGATGCGGGTGCCGGGGGCAGGTCGTTGAGGTTTTCTACCGGTTCATCAACAGCCGAATCCGGCTCTTCCACGCCGTCTTCCAGCATGCGGCTGGCGTTGGCCGTGCCTCCCCGATAAGGCTCCGATTCATCCGAAGTGCGCTTTTTTGCCCGCTGAGCGGCGGCGGAAGGCTTGGCTGACACGGGCTGCTCGAAGGCCGCCAGGGCGGCGCGGTTCTGGCTGTCGGCGTACTCTACTGGGACTGTTTTGGGGCGGGTGTGCTGGAGCCACAGCACGCGGCCGGGGCGCAACTCCTCGTTGCGGGCCATGCGGTTCTGCTGCCAGATGGCCTTGGCCCGGATGCCATACTTCTGCGACACCGTGACCACGCTTTCGCTGGGCTGGGCCACGTGGTACTCCACGGCGGCCTTGTCGCGCTTCTTCTGCAAAAAATACGGCTGGCCGGGCACAATCTGGTCGAACACAAACAGGTCGTTGTATTGCAGGAAGCGTTTCATCTTCAGATTGCCGCGCCTGGCCAGGCTTTCCTTGGTATCGCCGGGCAGCGCAATCAGAGCCCGCAGCCCATTCACGCGCACGAAGTCCGCGTTTTCAGGATCGGGGGCGGGTTGCTGAAGGAGCTGGCCGGCGGCGGCGTTTTTTTGCTGGGCAGCCAACAGGGTAAGCTGGGTAGGGTCGGTGATGGGCACCAGCAGGGTGTACACGCGGTCGGTGGGCACGGTGGGGGCCAGCAGCCAGCGGTTGTGGCGGGCCAGCTCCTCGGGGTTCTGACGCAGACTTTGGGCCATAAAGGCCAGGCCCTGCCCGGCCGGGGCCGGAAACTCCTGCAATTGCAGGGGCGGCTCGGTGTTCAGGTTCAGGGCTGGCTCGAAGGCGATTTTGTGGGCCAGAAACGTGAGCACGTAGCCGTTGGTGCGCTCCGAAATCTCCATTTCGGTGGCGTCATAGTCGGTGGGTAGCGTGTAGGGCTTGGCCCCGGTCAGGCCCAGGTTGTAGCTGATGAGGGCGTTGAGCCAGTTATGAAACGTTTTGTTGTTGCGCAGCAGGTACTGGGCCGCCGCCTTCGAGGAGGCCACAATGTGCTTGCGCTCATCCACCGATTCGTTCATCACCAGCCCAAAATCCTGGGCCGACTCGCGCTTGAACTGCCAGTAGCCCACGGCGTCGTGGATACTCTGGGCATCACCTTGTAAACCACTTTCCTGCAAGGCCAGAAAGTGAAAATCGAGCGGCAGGCCTTCCTGCTGAAAAGCGCGGTCGATGAGCGGGAAGTAAGCGTCGGCCAGCACCACCTGCTTCTGAAACGACGCCTGGTGGCGGCGTAGCGCATCCACTTTCTGCTGGAGGGCCGTGCGGCCGCCGTCGGTGAGGCGCAGGCGCAGGCCGCCCAGGGTCAGGTTGGCCGGTACCGGCACCGTTTGGGCCGTGCCCAGCAGCGGCAGTAGCAGGAGCAGCAGCAGGAAAAGTCGTTTCATACAAAGCAGGCGATACGCGGAGCCACTGCGCCAGCCCGGCTGGCCGGCCCCGTGAGCCTACAAAGTAGAGGAAAAATCGGGTGCGTTCCGTGCTGTTGCCCGCAAATCCTAGAGAATGACGGAATTCTACCGCGTAACAAAGGGCGGTAAGCGGGCAGTGGTTCGCGCTCAGATCAGTTGCCGCGCAAACCCGGTCAGCAACGCAAGCAGCCTGAGTACCGGCCCCTTTTATGGAGCTCCGGTTGCTGCACCGATCTTTTTCGGTCGTTTCTGATCAGGCCAGCAAGGGATTGCCTTTCCAGCACCCGGCGGCCAGGATATTGACTCAAATGAGCGGGACAATATCCCTAGCTTTGCACCATGAAACACCTGTTTATCTCCCTATTCTTACTCGGTTTAGTTGGTTATGCGCAAGGCCAAACCAATATCAGCGCGGGGCCCATTGTCGGGTTCAATGCCAGTACGGCGCCTTATGAGTACGACCACACCTTCACGACCCATTATCGAACTGGAGGCGCAATAGGAGTACTGGTAAATGCCCAGCGCCAGCACCTGGCCCTACAGGTAGCAGCACTTTACCAGCAGAAGGGGTTTCGCATCGATGATGAGTACACTTCACCCCGCAGTCTGTATACCCGCCAGAAAAACGACTATCGCCTGAATTACTTGAATATACCCGTGCAGGTGGCCTATGCCTTTCGTCGCGACGGGCAAGGGTTTCAGGTATTTGCCGGTGGCTATGTCGGGTTGCTGCTTCGGGGAAAAGCCGAACTTGATACGTACTATGAGGACGCGATGAGTGGAACGAGTGATGCGCGCCAAGGCACCACGAAGCTTAAGCCGGGGCGGGCCACTGAGCTTTATTCCATTCATTCCTACTCCCAACGAATTGATGCCGGCCTGCAAGTCGGAGCTGGTTACCGCTATGAGCAGCTACTACTGCAGTTGAGCTACAGCTACGGACTACGTAACGTTGGCCCCCGGTACGAGGAAGGGATTGGGGTCGGGTTTATTACACCCAGCTATTACAATCGGGTAGCGCAGGTATCGATGGCCTATCTGTTCGGGCATTCTGAATAGCCTGGGCGGGAGTAACTTTTCGTGCGCTTTATCATTCAACGAAACAGAAGGCCCGCTCCCATCTGGAGCGGGCCTTCTGTTTCGTTGAATTCAGCGGTAATCTGGCAGGAAGCGGTAAAGCAGCCCATCATTCCGAGCACAGCAGAGGAATCTTGTGGGTTGATGTTAGGGCTACTATTGCAACGTCAGTACGCAAGATTCTTCGACAGTGCTCGGAATGACGTTTGAACAGCCAACGTCCTTACATGCCGCCCCCCCCGGGCCGACCGGAACCGCCACCGGGGCGCGGACCGTCGCCGCCGGGGCGGCCCTCGTCGCCGTTGCTACGATCTGCGCCGCTGCCGAAGCTGCGGATGTTGTAGGTGAAGCTCAGCAGGAAGTAACGCTGCAAAATGTTGGTCTGGACGTCCTCGGTGTAAGCGGCCGCGATGTTGCGCTGAATGCTATTGTTCTGGCCCAGCAAATCGAAGGCATTGAGCTGGATTTCGCCCCGCTGGTTGGCGAAGATTTTCTTGCCCAGCGAGGCGTTCCAGAGCACAAAGTTCTGGTTGAAGCCCGCCGACAAACCCGAATACAGCTGGTGGTTGACGTCGGACTTGAGCGTGATGCCCTTGGCCACAATCCAGCTGAGGCGCAGGCTGGTGTTCTGGCGGAAGTAGCGGCTGTTGAGCTGGGGCTGCAACGAGTTGCGCACGTAGCTCTGGCTCGAATTCGAGGAGAGCGTGAAGTCGACTTCCGGGCTGATGTTGCTGCTTAAACTGGCGCCCAGCCCCGCCGAGGGTGTGCGGTTGTAGTTGAGCTCGCCGAACACCAGGCCCGGCGTTTGGGTGTAGCTGCCGTTGGCGTTCAGGCTCAGGTTCGACTTGATGAAGGCCAGAGGCAGGCTGTAGTTGAGAAACGAGCGCACCGCGTACTGCTCGTTCAGGTTCACGGGGCGGGTAAGCTGGCCCCCGGCCGGCACCGTAATGCCATCGACCGTCAGGGGCTGGGTGCCGGCGTAAACGGTGTTGTTGGTGATGTAATTGTTGACGTAGGAGCCGCTGAGCAACGCGAAAAACGAGCGCGACTTCTCGGGCACCGCCGCCGAGTAGCGCAGAAACAGGTTCTGGCGGTTTTCCTGGCGCAGGTTGGGGTTGCCGGTCGTCAGCTGCAACGGGTTCGAGTTGTTCACCACCTCCTGCAGCTGGCTCACGCTGGGCGGGTTGGTGCTGGTGCGGTAGGTCAGGCGCAGGTTCTGCTGCTTCGAGAAGTTGTAGCGCAGCCGGGCATTGGGCAGCAGGTTGAGGAAGCTGCGCTGGGTTTGGCCGGGGCGCGGAAACTCCTGGTCGCTGCGCAGCTGGGCGTGCTGCACCTCGGCCCCCACCGACCACTGCAAATCCTGGTTCTGGTAGCGGTAGCTCAGCTCGCCCGAGTTGGTGAGGTAGCGGCTCTGAAACACGGAGCTCAGCGTGTCGTTGAGGCGGCTGTACTGCTGCTCACCGGGCTCAAAATCGAAGGTTTTCTTGCTGGAGTTATTAGGCGTGTACGAGAGGTCGTACTCCAGCTGCAGGGCGCTGTGCTCGCCCAGCGGCTCGGTGTAGTCGAGGCTGCCGCGCCAGTTCCAGCCGGTTTGCTGGAGCTCCGAGAACTGGTTGAGCGTGCTGGTCAGGGGCTGGTTGTTACGGTAGAAGGTGGTGCTGGAGAGCAGGTTGTTGTCGCCGCGGTTGTCGGTGTAGCTCGTGTTCAGGCCGGCTGAAAACGTGCGGCCCCGGGTGGCAAACTTGTGGCGGTAGAGCAGCTGGTTGGCGGCCGAAATGCCCGTCAGGGCCGAGCGGTAGGAGCTGTTGTTGGCCCCCTGGGGCGCGGTGGCGGCATCGTGCTGCACCAGAAACGTGCTGCCGTCGAGCAGGCTGGTGCCGGTGTTGCGCTGCACCGAGAGGCTGGGCCGCCAGAGCAGCGAGTTCAGCGAATCAAACTTGTGGTCGAGGCGCAGGTTGAAGCGGTTGTTGCTGTTCTGGCTCGTAGCCCGCGCATCTTCCTGGTAGCGCAAATCCTGGCGCTGGCCGGGCGTGGGCACGTAGCGGCGCAGCAGGTTGGTGAGGCTGGTGTTGTCGCTCAAATTGAAGAAGTAGCTGCCCTGCACGTCGGTTTTGGTGCCCCAGGTGTCGGAGTAGTTCAGGCCCAGCGCGTGGGTCTGGCTGATGCCGCCCTGCTGATTGACCAGAAAGTCGCCCACGTTGCCGCTGCTCTGGCCGCCGCCACCACCGCCCCGGCCTCCGCGGCCACCCCGGCCCCCGCCACCCTGGGCCGAGGTGCCCACCACGCCCAGTAAATCGTCGGTGCCGAAGTTCTGCTCGTTGATGTTATTGCTCTGGGCCACCACCGAAATACGCTGCTTGCCGGCAAACTTATTGATGTTGCCGCTCAGCCGGTACCGGTCGTCGAGGGGGCCGTAGCCGGCCACCACCCGCCCGAACGTGCCGTTGCGAAACTTGGGTTTGGTGATGATGTTGATGGTTTTCTGCTGGTTGCCGTCGTCGAAACCCGTGAACTGGGCCTGGTCGGAAGCGCGGTCGTAGACCTGAATCTTGTCGATGACCTCGGCCGGCAGGTTCTTGAGTACCGCGTCGGGGTCGTTGCCGAAAAACTCCTTGCCGTCCACCAGCACCCGCTGCACCTGTTCGCCCTGGGCCTGCAGCTTGCCGGTGGTGGGGTCCACGACCACGCCAGGCATCTTGGTGAGCAGGTCCTGGGCATTGGCATCAGGGTTGGTTTTGAAGGCGCTGGCGTTGAACTGGGCCGTATCGCCCTTCTGCACGGCGGCGGCCGCCTGGCCCACTACTTCCACGCCCTTGAGCGCCACGCCCCCGCCGGCGCGCAGCGCCAGATTGCCCAGGCTCAGCGGTTGGCCGCCTACCTCCACGGTGCGCTGTACCTGCTCATAGCCCAAAAACGACACGGTGAGCCGGTAGCGCCCCGTTGGCACGCCCCGCACTACAAACGAGCCATCGGCCTCCACGGCCGCGCCCCGCTTCACCGAGTCGGACAATTGCAGCAGCAACACGTTGGCCCCAATCAGCGCCGACTGGTCCTGGGCATCCAGCACCCGCCCACTGACGGTCGTCTGGGCCCGGGCCGTGGTCAGTAGCGAAATAAAGAGCAGCAGAACAAGGAGAAAACGTAGCGTCATCGAGCGAAATGTGAGGTATCAGCCAACAAAGACACCAGAAACCCGCCGGCGTTTAATGGGAGGGGAATATTTCTTTCGGCCGCATCGAGACTGTCCCGCGAAAATCTGTTTCGCGGTACAGTCTACTTATAGCTTGCGCACCAGCAGCAGCCCGTCGCGCAGGGGCAGCAGCACGTTTTCCACCCGCTCATCGGCCTGCACCTTGGCGTTGAAGGCGCGCACGGCGTGGGTGTCCTTGTCGGAGGGCTTCACGGGGTAATCGGGCAGGACTTTGCCGTTCCAGAGTACGTTATCGATCAGCAGAAACCCGCCGGTCCGTACCTGGGGCAACGTCAGCTCGTAATAGGCGTCGTTGTTGATTTTGTCGGCGTCGATGAACACCAAATCCCAGGTTTCGGCCAGCGTCGGCAGCAGCTGCCGGGCGTCGCCGAGGTGGAGCTGCACCTTGTCCTGCAAGCCCGCTTCGGCCACGTAGCGGCGGATGCGGCCCGCCAGCTCGGGGTTCTGCTCGATGGTGTGCAGCACGCCTTCCGGGGCCAGCCCCTCGGCCAGGCACAGGGCCGAGTAGCCGGTAAACGTGCCCAGCTCCAGCACCCGCCGCGGCCGGATCATGTGGCTCAGCATACTCAAGAGCCGCCCCTGCGCGTGCCCCGACAACATCCGGGCATGCAGCACCTGCACGTGGGTTTCGCGGTTGAGGCGGGCGAGCAGCGCACTTTCGGGGCTGGTGTGGTCGTCGGCGTAGCGTTGGGCGTCGTCGGGGGAGTACATGGCAGTAGGGCGAAGCGCCGCTTCGCTCCGATATGGAAGGGCTGAGAAAGTCCAAAGTTACGGTTCGCGGCGGAGGCACCTCTGCGCTTTTCTGTTACTGCGGCACCAGTCGAAACTTCCAAACCAGAAAGCCCGCTTTGCCGGGTTCGTATACCGCGTCCGTCACCCGGTACAGCCCCTCGTAGCGGTAGGCGTTGCCCGTTGCAACCGCGATGCGCCGGAAAACCCGCACGGGCTGGCCGGTTTCGAGGCTGCGGCGCAGGTAGAGGTTGCGGCCGCTCATTTCCTGGTTCGTGGTTTGGCGGCCGGTACGCGGGTCGCGGCCGCCGCTGCCCGAGTACGTCAGGTCGTCTTCCCGGAAGTCATCGTCGGCGTATTGGTCGGCCAGAATAATGGAATCGGCCCCCTCCGCCGCCGTGCCGCTTACGCCGGTGCGCGGTGGCCGGTGCAGCCCGGCCCGGCTCAGGGCCAGCCAGCTGGCCAGCACATCGCCCGGCCGGTAGTAGCTGACGTGGCCGAAGTGGGGCATCAGAGGTGAATGAGTGACTTGGTGAATGAGTGAAACGGAACGTCATTCTGAGCGAAGGCGCAGCCGCAGTCGAAGAATCTCTACCGTGATGGTAATTTCTAGTGCTCGGGTCACTATTGCGGTAGAGATTCTTCGACTACGCTCCGTCCCTGGCTCAATTCGCCACATGCTCAGAATGACAGTTCTTATTTATTCCCCATCTCACTCATTCACCGCTACTCCGGCACGTACTTGAGTACGCTCAGGTTGTCGTCGGTGAGGACTTCGTTGGCCAGCTCCCGCAGCTCGGGGGCCGTGATGCGGCGGACGCGGTCGAAGATTTCGTTGATGCCCTCGACCCGACCGATGTCGAGCGTGCTTTTGGCCAGCAGCTGCATCAGGCCGCCGTTGCTTTCCTCGGCCATGGCCAGCTGGCCCATCAGCTGCTCCTTGGAGGTGTGGAGCTGCGAGGTGCCCAGAGTTTGCTCGCGCAGGCGCTTGAGCTCCTTCTGCACCAGCGTCACGGTACGGTTCACCTGCTTTTTCTCGGTGCCGAAATAGATGCCGAACAGGCCCGTATCGGTGTAGGGCGAGTAGGTGGCATCAATGGTGTAGACGAGGCCGTACTTCTCGCGCACCGCCAGGTTGAGGCGCGAGTTCATGCCGGGGCCGCCGAGCAGGTTGCTGAGCAGGAAAAACGGAATCCGCCGCTCGTCGTGCAACGCGTAGGCCGGGCCGCCGATCAGGCAGTGGGCCTGGGTGATGGGTTTGTGCTCCAGCCGCTCCAGGCGCTGGTAGCCGCTGAACGAGAGCCGGGGCCGCGCCCCGAGGCGGGCCGGCAGCGGGGCCAGGTACTTGTCGGCCAGGCGCTTCACTTCCTTAAAGGGCAGGTTGCTTACCGAGCTGAACACCACCCGGTCGGTGCGCACGTTGTCGGCCAGAAACTGGTGGAAATCGGCCTGCTGGAAGCCCGAGACGCTTTCGCGGGTGCCCAGAATGTTGTGGCCCAGGGTATGGCGGGCAAATACCACGTCGTCGAAGTCGTCGATGATGGCGTCTTCGGGGGCGTCGTGGTACATGGCCATTTCCTCCAGAATCACGCCGCGCTCCTTCTCAATCTCCTTTTCGGGGAAGACGGAGTGGAAGGTGAGGTCAGTCAGCAGCTCGAAGGCGCGCTCGAAATGGGTGCTGAGCAGCGAGGCGTAGAAGCAGATTTTCTCCTTCGTCGTATAGGCATTCAACTCGCCGCCCACGGTTTCGAGGCGGTTGAGAATGTGGAAGCTTTTGCGCTTGTGGGTGCCCTTGAAGGCCATATGTTCCCAGAAGTGGGCCAGCCCGAGCTGATGGGGCTTCTCGTCGCGGGAACCAATGTCGAGCAGAAACCCGCAGTGCGCGATTTTGGTGTGCAAAACCTGCTTATGCAGTACCCGGATGCCGTTGGGCAACTCGTACAGGTCGTAGTCGGACATTCTATAAGGGGGGCTTGGGGTCTTGGGGCGGAGGGTTGTCGATTCAGGCAACCTGTTCCTCTCGCTCTCGCCCGGTATAACCACGCAAAGGCGCGGCCGGTTGCAAAGATACTATTAGGTGAGGTGGTGAGATAGTGAAATGGTGAGTTGCTGTTCGGTTGGCCCGTTCGGCGCGGAATATGTGGCTGGGCTAATCAGACCAGGCTATCTGCTTTCGAGTGTTCTGCCTGCGTCGTCAGCGTTTGTGAACAGCAACTCACCATTTCACTATCTCACCACCTCACTTTCCGCCAGCACGGCCAGCAGCTGCCGGGTTTCGATGCTATGGGCGCAGCGGAAGTGGCCCAGCGGGCAAGCCGCGTGGCCGTGCAGGCCGCAGGGGCGGCATTCCAGCGCTTCGGGCACCTCCACGATGCGCGAAAACGGGCTCAGCGGCCCAAACCCGAAGTAAGGCACCGTGGAGCAGTATACCGCGCAGACCGGCGCGCCCACGGCCGAGCACAGATGCATGGGGGCCGAATCGTTGACGTAGTTGAGCACTGCCCCGCGCATGAGGGCCGCCGAAGCCAGCAACGACAACTTGCCCGACAGATTCACGACCCCCGGGCGGGCGCTCTGCTCCAGCAGGCGCTGGCAGGCGGCCGTATCGGGCGGGCCGCCGAGCAGAAACACGGGGTAACGGGGGGGCAGGGCGGCCAGCAGCTTCAGCCACTGCGCCTCGGGGAATTGTTTGGTAAACCACACTGAGGTGGGAGCCAGGCAGAGGTAGGGGCCGCCCGCGGCGGGGGCGGCGGCCCGGGCGGCGGCGGCTTCATCGGCGGCGGAAGGGTAGAGGCGGGGCGGCACCACCGGACCCGCATAGGCCGGGTCGAGCAGGTGCAGGTTGCGCGCCACCTCGTGTACGCCCGCCCCGATAACGTGGGGCACCACCCGCGTGAAGCGGAAGGAAAGCGGGTTCTTATCGAAGCCGATGCGCTCGGGCGCGCCCGAAAAGGCCGTCAGCAGACCCGTGCTGGCAAACCGCTGCAACGTGACTACCCGCCCGTAGCCGCCCGCCCGGATCTGGCTCAGCAGGCGCCGCAGGCCCCGGTACTTGGCCTTCTTCTTATCCCACACCAGCACCCGCCGCACGTGCGGATGCCCCTTGAGCAGCCCCTCGTTGCCCTGGCGCACCAGAAAATCGATTGGCGTAGTGGGTTCGGTGCGGTGCAGAAACTCCAGCAGCGCCGTGGCCAGAATCACGTCGCCGATAAAGGCAGTTTGAATCAGTAGCAGGGCGGGTGGAGCGGCGGCGGCGGGCATGGCGGGGTAGTTATAGGAGTGCAAAGATACCCGGTAAAATACCGTATTGCTACCCCGCCGGTTTACCACCGCTACGGGCTCCGACAACGGAAACCCGCGCCAAACTGCCTAACTTGGCCCTCCCGCTCCGGCGGGATTGTTCCGTTCTACCTTATTCCTCCTGCCATGCGCTACGGCCCTATTTCACCCGATTTGTTCAAAGAAAACCGCCGCCGCTTCCGTGAGCAGCTGCCCCCGGCCTCGCTGGCCATCTTCCACTCCAACGACGTGATGCCGACCAATGCCGACGGCACCATGGCTTTCCGTCAGAACAACGACCTGTTCTACCTGAGCGGCGTGGATCAGGAGGAAAGTATCCTCGTCGTGTTCCCGGACGCGGTGCTGCCCCAGCATCGTGAAATTCTGTTTCTGAAGGAAACGAGCGAGCATATTCTCATCTGGGAAGGCTATAAGCTCACCAAGGAGCAGGCCCGCGAGCAGTCGGGCGTGGCCACCATCATGTGGCTGGAAGCCTTCGACTCGGTGCTGCCGGCCCTCATGAACGAGGCCGAAAACGTGTACCTCAACACCAACGAGCACATTCGGGCGGCGGTGGAAGTGGAAACCCGCGACGCCCGCTTTATCAAGCAGCTTCAGGCCCGCTACCCGCTGCACCAGTACCGCCGGGCCGCCCGCCTCACCCACCAGCTGCGGGCCATCAAAAGCGCCGAGGAAATCCGCCTCATGCAGAAGGCCGCCGACCTCACCGGCGACGCCTTCCGCCGTTTGCTGGGCTTCGTGAAGCCCGGCGTGATGGAGTACGAAGTGGAAGCCGAAATCTTTCACGAATTCCTGCGCCAGGGCTCCCGGGGGCCGGCCTACAGCAGCATCATCGCCTCGGGGCCCAGCGCCTGCATCCTGCACTACGTCAGCAACGACCGCCAGTGCCAGGCCGGCGACGTGATGCTGCTCGACTTCGGGGCCGAGTACGCCAACTACGCCGCCGATATGTCGCGCTCCATCCCCATCAGCGGCACCTACACCCCGCGCCAGCGCGACGTGTACGAGGCCGTGCTGCGGGTGATGAAGCTGGCAATTGGCCGGCTGGTACCCGGCGGCAACATTGAGGAGTACCACGCCGCCGTGGGCCGGGCCATGGAAGTGGAGCTGGTGCGGCTGGACCTGCTCACGACCCAGGACGTGCGCAACCAGGACCCCGCCGCGCCCCTCTATAAGCAGTACTTCATGCACGGCACCAGCCACTACCTGGGCCTCGACGTGCACGATGTGGGCTTCAAGTACCGCACCTTCGAGCCGGGCATGGTGTATACCTGCGAGCCGGGCATCTATATTCGCGAAGAGGGCCTCGGCATCCGCCTCGAAAACGATATCCTTATCACCAAAACCGGCAACGACGACCTGATGAAGAACATCCCGCTCGAAATTGCCGATATCGAGCGGCTCATGCAGGCGGGCCGGGCCTAAGCGCCACAGTAGCCGGACTGCCTGAAATGAAATTCCGGCCGGTACTGCTTCTGAAGGGTGGTACGGGCCGGAATGCCTTTTTTAGGCACTGTCAGCGCAGCATAGCAGTGTATTTCAACAAGTTAATATAGAATTGTTTCCCATATTTTATTGCACTAAAATACGGTCGATTTGCCTGAAAACCTGATGGATAAGGACGGCTTACTGCATCATAACGTGATGGTTACGTTGTTTTTCGGGTAACCTAATTCTGTGCCAGCCGGTATAGGCAACAGGCCGCGCTTTGAGCGCGGGGCTTTCGTTTACGCGGAAGAGAAATACCTTTGTCCCCTCAAAACCTCCTTTCTCTATGAAAAAAATCCTAACCTCCATCGCAGCCGGCGTACTGACGGTGTTGTCGTTGGCCCCCGATGCGCAAGCGCAAACGTCGGACCGCCGCACAAACATCAGCGTGTACTACAACTGGCTGCAATACCACGGCGACCTGGGGTCGGAGTGGTTCAAGCACGACAAGGTAGAATACGGTCTGGGCCTGACGGTGAGCCGGTACGTGGCCCCCGGTTTGGACGTAGGTCTGGACCTGAGCTACGGCGACATGAAGTTCTCGGCTCCTTATCCCAAGAACGTACAGTTCGCCTACCACCGCTTCGATGCCAACGTGGTGAACGTGGGCATCCCGATCAAGCTGAAGCTCAACAACGGCTGGGCTCTTAAGGAGGATGCGTTCATTGCCCCCTACCTGGTGGTGCAGCCGGGCGTATTCTTCGCCAGCCCCGATCTGTATACTGCCAGCAACCAAGGGCAGGTAGCGAAAAACTCCGACGTGTACGCCTTCGACATTCAGGCGGCGGCGGGTATCAAGTTCCAGTTCTCGCCCAGCGTAGCAGTATTTGTGCAGACGGGCCAGCACTACCCGCTCACCGACCAAGTTGACGGTATTGCCAACGAAGGCAAACTCAACGACCGGTACCTGCAACACAAGTTTGGCTTGTCTTTCAACCTGGGCAAAGCCAAGGACACGGACGGCGACGGTGTGTCGGACCGCAAGGATAAGTGCCCCGATACGCCCAGCGGCGTGCAGGTGGACGAGAACGGTTGCCCCCTCGATGGCGACAAAGACGGCGTTCCGGATTACCAGGATCAGTGCCCGACCGAAGCCGGTACGGCTGCCATGCAGGGTTGCCCCGACCGTGACAACGACGGTGTAGCCGACAAGAACGACGACTGCCCCGATGAGGCGGGCCTGCCCGCATTGCGCGGCTGCCCTGATGCCGACGGCGATGGTGTTGCCGACAAGAACGACAAGTGCCCCAACACCCCCGCCGGCACCCAGGTAGACGGCAACGGCTGCCCACTGGTAACGGACGCCGATGGCGACGGTATTCCGAACGACCGTGACCGGTGCCCCAACACCCCGGCCGGCACCAAAGTAGATGCCAACGGTTGCCCCGAGGTAGATGCTGAGGTTCGCAAGCTGGAGCAGCCCATCCGCTTCGAAACCAACAGCACTGTTATCAAGCGCACCTCGTACGGCACGCTCGATAAGATGGTGCAGGCGCTCAAAGACCACCCCGAGTACAGCATCCGCATAGTAGGACACGCTGACTCGCGTGGTACCGATGAGTACAACCAGGCGCTGTCGGAGCGTCGTGCCGGTTCGGTGAAGCGCTACTTCACCGGCAAGCAGCTCGACCCGGCCCGTATCGTAACGGAAGGCAAAGGCGAATCGGAGCCCGCCGCTCCGAACACGTCGGCCGCCGGTATGTCGCAGAACCGTCGGGTGGAATTCCACTTCGAGTTCTTCATCCCGAATGCTCCCCAGCCTTAAGCTGCCGGAGTAATTAGCAAAAAGGCGGCGTACCCCCGGGTACGCCGCCTTTTTTGTGCGCTGGCCCCAGGGCCGGAACGGTTCCGCACCTCCTGCGTACAGGCAGTATCTTCCCTTTTTCCTTTTTCGCTTTGATATGAAACGACGGATTTTTTCTACGTTACTGGCAGTGGCAGTGGCAGTGCTTTTGCTGGCCGGCTGCCGGACTAGCGGCCCCGGTACGCCGGCGCGCACGGTGGCGCAGTTTTTCAGCAAATACGAAAAGCGCCCCGGCTTCAAAACCACCGACTGGAATGCCAGCCTCACCACCCGCTTCCTGCTGGGCCGCCTGGGTAAGCTCGGGGGTGGCAATGAGCTGACGGAAGCCCTGACTTCGATCCGCAGTACCAAAATCATCACCTTCACGCCCACCAGCAGCAGCGCCCGCAGCCTGGTAGCGGAGGGCTTAAACCAAGAGGTGGACGGGCTGCTGGCCAGTGAGCGGTACACGCCCCTGCCTATTGCCGACGCCAGCGCCGATATTCCGAACCAGATGCGCTACTCGGTCCGCGAGCAGGGCGGGAAAGTATCGGAGTTCGTGGCCGTGGGCCAGCAGCAGACTACCGATTCCTTCGTGCTGGTGTCGGTGGCGGGCAGCTTTACCCGGGCGCAGGTGGCCCAGCTCAGCAAAATTCTGCCAAACGTGGTGAAGGGCGAGCTGTAAATCGGACGCGGATACACCAGCACGGCCACCCATCCGGGGCTTCCTGCCAGGTGGTTAAAACTCCAGCACGTTCAGGAAGTACACGTCGCGGCCGGGGCCACTTGCGGGGCGCACGTGCTGGTAGCCCACGGCCAGGAAGCGGCTGCCGTACCAGGCCATCAGGTGCTCCTGCTGGGTGCTGGTCGCCTTTTCTTCCCGTATGCCGATTTCGGTAGGAGAGGAGCGCAGCGTTACCTGCCAGTCGTTGGGCGCAGTGGCCGACTGGTTGACGACCTTGAAATAGAACTTGTCATCCTTGAGGTAGGCTACGGCGAACTGCCCGTCGGGCAGAGGGCGGAAGCAGACGGTTTCCTGCAACTGAAAGTGGTCGACTTCCTTCAGCAGAAAGGCGTTGTCCCAGAGCAGGTTGCCCTGGCGGTCGAAACCGCAGATGAGGGCATGGGTGGTGCGGTAGCCTTCGGAGGGGCGCCGGCCGTTGTAGAAGCTGTTGTAGCGGGACGGATACCCGAACCCGTTGAGCGCTCCCGGGCTGCCGTAGCCGTAGTTGCCGAGGCCGCCGTAGTTGCCGGAGGGATAGTTCGACATGTTGTAGCGCGGGTAGTACACCTCCGACACGAGCACGTAGCCTTCCGCAGTCGGCAGCATGTCGTGCATGAGCAGCTGGAAACGGTGCCGGAACTGGCGGTCGGAGGCGCGGAGCCGCTCGTTGCGCTGGCGCAGGCGGGCTAAGCGGGCCGGCTTCATGAAATCAAAAAAGTGCTTGAAGTTCAGAAAGTCGTAGAAGCGCAGGGAGCGGCGCTGGCCGGTTTCGGTGACTCCGGCCGTGAGGTCGGAGGCAAACAGGCCCTGGGAGTAGCGCGAGTCGCGTAGCGTATACGTGCCGGCCAGCAGGCGGGCGGCGCTGTCGCCGGGGCTGAGCTGGGCATCGAGCAGGCCCCGCTCGCTGCCGGCCTGCACGAATTCGGAGTGCAGCAGCCGGCCACCGTCGTCGAGCTGCTTGAGCTGAAGGCGCGACTTGAGGCCATTGGTTTCGCTCAGAATCAGCTCGGCCCGCTTGGTGACGGAATCGGCCAGGAAAGTAAAGCGCGTGGGTAAGGCCTCGAACACCGACGGCAGAAACCGGAACGTGGCCGCGCGCAGATCCAGCAGCAGCAGCGTCAGGTGCTGGTCCACTTCCACCGTCACGAACAGGTTGCCTTCGAGGGCCTTGAGGTCGTGGACCTGGCGGGCGCGCTTGGTTTTGAACTCGCCCTGGCCCAGCTCCCCGGTCCGGGTATCGAACGCCGCTACCCAGAGCGTGCCGGTATCCAGGCCACTAAACAGGGCGTACACATCGGTGCCCTCCGCGCAGATCCGCTGGAAGTCGTAGCCCCGTGGCACCGTCAAGGCCACCGGCTCACGGGGGCGCAGGTTTTTATCGAATTTCTGAAAATAGTATTCCGTTTTGCCCACCAGCACCGGGTTGTGCTCCACCAGCAGCACCAGGCTGCTGTCTTCGGGCATGGGCTGCACCTGCACCTCACTGTTGGACGATTCCAGCACCAACTCGGTGCGCAGCAATTGGCGGGGCGCAATGGCCGGTTCGGGAGCACCGGACTGCTGCCCCAGTGCACCCGAATTAAATCCCAGCAGGCAAACAAGCAGGTAGCAGTATTTCATAGCGAAGGCCGCAAGAATCAGGGCACGAAGTGCTTACGTAAGATACAGGGAAAGGCGGGTATCACCTAACACTGCTGGCCCGAATATGATGCCGCAACACCTACAAATGCACACGGCCCGCCTGCTGAAAAAGGTGGGCCGTGTGCATTTGTAGGGAGCCGGCCGGAGCCGGGTGAGGGGCCGTAGTAGTGGGTGCCGGCCCGGAATAGCGTAAGGATCAGGCTCCCAGCTCCAGCAGCACGTCGAATTCATCGGGTTTGAGGGGCATCACCGACAGGCGGGACTGGCGTAGTAAGGCAATCTGGGTGAGGCGCTCGTCCTGCTTGATGCGGGCCAGCGTGACGGGCGTAGCCAGGGCCTGATGGGGGCGCAGGCGCACGGCTACCCAGTCGGAACCGGCGGGGGCCGTAGCATCGGGGGCGGCCGGAGCAGCTACCTCGGCTACGCCCACCACCTGCTTCTCCGTCACGCTGTGGTAGTAAAGCACCAGGTCGCCGGGCTGCATGGCGCGCAGGAAGTTGCGGGCCTGGTAGTTGCGCACGCCGGTCCAGTCGGTGCTGCCCTCGCGGGTGAAATCGGCCCAGGAGTAGGCCGCGGGTTCAGATTTAACGAGCCAGTAGTTCATGACCCGAAGGTAAGGCCCGGCGGCCGATGCGTGACCAGGATTACTGCTGATCTTCGAACCGGACCTTGAGGGTGGAGGCGTCCACTACTTCCAGCCGGAGCTGCTGCGTGCCGAGCTCGGTGGTGGTAGTGAGCACGATGGGCGGGCAGCCGGCAACGGTGTGCCAGCTGCCCCGGATGGTCAGCGGCTCATCGGCCGGGCCGAAGGAGTGGATGATGTAGGTGCTGTCGGGGGTGAGCTGAAAACCGGTGGTCATGCCCATCTGAAACGTGCCCTGCAACTTGTACGTCTCAAAGCCGTCGGCATCTTTGGGTACGAGCGTATTGTACCAGTCTTTGCTGAGCGTGGAGCGTAGCAGGGCCGGGGAGCAGGCCGACAGCGCCCGCTCACTCGGGGCCCGCTCGCTCACGGCGGTGCAGGCGGTCAGCCCCGTCAGCAGGAGCATAAAAACGGCAGGAAGGGTAGCGTAGCGCATAAGCAAGGAGTTGGCTGGAGGATTGGTTGAACTACTGTTGGCCAGCAGCATTGCGCGGGGCGCGCCCAATCTGCCAGAACTACCGGCTAAAGTGGCTAAAAAATAGGATTATTTAGTCAATACGGGCTTCTAAATGTTCCTCGGCAGGCTTCAGGATGCGCAACTGGTAGCCTGCCCGGGCGGGGTCCTGAAAGGAAATCCGGTAGGTCTGGCCGCTTTCCGCCCGCCAGGTGCCCCGGTACGCTACCGGGCCGTCGGCCGGCCCGAGGGCATATTCCAGGTAGGTGCCATCCGTATTGAGGCGAAAACCCGAGTAGCGCCGGCCCTGGCTTTGGGTAGTGGTGCTGTAAATGGTATAGCCCTTTTTGCCGGTTTGGAAGGTGCTAAACCAGTCTTTGTCCTGAATCGGGGTGGGGGCTTCCGATTTCCGGCAGCTGCCCAAAGTCAGTAAACCCAGGGAAACGAGGAGGCTGAAACGCAGCATAGCGGTAAACGATACGGGTAACGGGCAAAAGCACCCCCCGGCAGGATACCGCTTCGGGGCAGATGGTTGCGGGGGCTACAAATCTTTGCGCCGCACTTTCAGCACGTTGTTTTCCAGCGACACGATTTCGAGCAGGTAGTCGGGCTCCTTCTTATCGTCGAGACTGATGCGGACGGTGCGCTCATCCTGGGCCTTCCACTGGCCTTTGCGGCCCTCAATGCCATCGGTGGGGGCAATGTCGTACTGGGTGAACAGGCCATTGTGGTCGAAGGCGAAGCCGGTGCGGCCCCTGGACGGGCCGAAGGCGTAGGTGTTGGGGCGGTACACGCGCACGTCGCCCTGGTCGTCTTCGTGGGCGTGCAGCCAGGTGCCTTCCAGCTGCTTGAGCGTCATCGTCTGGGAGTCGGTATTGCAGGTGGCCGCCAGGAGCAGCACGCTCAGCAGGGCAAAAACGGTGAATATGCGCATGGCGGGAGGTGTTAGGGAGTTGGGAAGTTACGCAGTTGTCGGTTGCCAGTTGTCAGTTGCCAGTTGCCAGTTGTTGGTTGTCAGTTGTCAGTTGTCGGTTGTCAGTTGTCAGTTGTTGGTTGTCAGTTGTCGGTTGTCGGTTGTCAGTTGTCAGTTGTTGGTTGTCAGTTGTCGGTTGTCAGTTGAGAACGTCATTCAGAGCGCAGCGAAGAATCTCGCCTGTAGTAACTGAACAGACGCATCTACAACGATTAGCACGTGAGATTCCTCGGCTCCGCTCGGAATGACGTTCTCAACCGACAACTGACAACCAACAACTGACAACTAGCAACTGACAACTAGCAACTGACAACCGACAACTACCTTTGCCTGCTATGGACAACCGCGCCCTCACCCGTGCCTTCCGCCTCGCGGCCCAGCTTCTGGAGCTGCACGAGGAAAATCCGTTTAAAATCCGGGCCTACGAAGGCACTGCCAACGCCCTGGAAGCCCTCAGCTTCCCGGTAGCCGACGTGGAGCGTACCGGCCTGCCCGACCGCATGGGCCTGAGCAAAACGGCCGCCGCCAAAGTGGCCGAAATGCTCGATACCGGCTCGTTCGAGGACCTCACGCGCCTGCTGGCTGCCACCCCGCCCGGCGTGGTGGAGCTGCTGAAGATCAAAGGCATCGGCCCCAAAAAAATTCGCAGCCTGTGGAAAGAGCTGGGCGTAGAAAGCGCCGGGCAGCTGCGCGAAGCCGCCGAAACCGACCAGGTAAGTAAGCTCAAGGGCTTCGGCCAGAAAACCCAGCAGGCCATTCTGGAGGCCCTCGATTTCACCGACCAGAGCCGGGGTAAGCTGCTCTACCCCCAGGCCGAGGAGCTGGCCCACGACCTGCTGGCCCGCCTGCAAGCCGCGCCCGGCGTAAGCCAGGCCGCCGTGAGCGGGGAAGTACGCCGCCGCCGCGAAACCATCGAAACCGTGCTGCTGGTAGCGGCCACCCCTGCCCCGGCCGCCGTCCACGAGCTGCTGGCTGGCCTCGACGGCCTCATGCCCGACCCGCGCCGCAGCGGCCCGTTTGCCTGGCGCGGCACGGCCACGGCCTCGGGCGTGAAAGTGGAGGTGCGCCTGGTAGCCCCGGCCGAATTCATCAACCAGCTGCTGCTCACCTCGGCCGCCGAGGGCCATCTGACCGGGGCGCTGGCTGCGGAACTGCTGCCCGGCCAGCCGGCCAGTCTGCGCCAGTGGCTGAAGCGGGAGCAGTTTGCTTCGGAGGCGGCTCTCTACGAGCGGGCCGGTCTGCAATACGTGGAGCCCGAACTGCGCGAAGGCCTCTGGGAGCTGCCCCTGGCCCGCGAAAACAAGCTGCCCCGGCTGCTGGAAGATGGTGACCTGCGCGGCTCCCTGCACAACCACAGTACCTACTCCGACGGCAACCACAGCCTGCGCGAAATGGCCACCTTCCTGCGCGACCAGGGCTACGACTACCTCGGCATCTGCGACCATTCGCAGGCGGCGCACTATGCCAACGGCCTGCCCGTGGAGCGGGTGCGCCAGCAGCACCAGGAAATTGATCAGCTGAATCAGGAGCTGGCCCCGTTCCGCATCTTCAAGGGCATCGAATCCGATATCCTCTCCGATGGCTCCCTGGACTATCCGCCCACGGTGCTCGAAACCTTCGATTTTATCGTGGCCTCGGTGCATTCCAACCTGAAAATGGACGAGCGCAAGGCCACTACGCGGGTGCTGCGGGCCATCGAGAACCCCTATACCACCATGCTGGGCCACCCTACCGGCCGCCTGCTGCTGCGCCGCGAAGGCTACCCCCTCGACCACAAGGCCGTCATCGACGCCTGCGCCCGGCACCAAGTCATCATCGAAATCAACGCCAACCCCTGGCGCCTCGACCTCGACTGGCGCTGGGTTCATTATGCCCTGGAGCAGGGTGTGCAGCTCAGCATCAACCCCGACGCCCACCACACCAACGGCTACGCCGATATGCGCTACGGCGTGTTCATGGGCCGCAAAGGCGGCCTGACGAAGGACATGACTTTCAACGCCAAAACGGCGGCGGAAGCGGCCGGCTACTTCGCCCAGCGCAAAGCCGCCATCAAACCCCCGCTGGAGTTCCGGGATTCGCTGTTTGGGTAGGGGTCGGGTTAGTCAAAAAGAACGTCATTCCTCGGCAAGCTCGGAATGACGTTCTTTTTGACTAACAACTAACAACTAACAACTAACAACTAACAACTGGACACTGGCAACTGATATGAAAATTCTCATTCTGCGCTTTTCCTCCATCGGCGATATTGTGCTGACTACGCCGGTTATCCGGGCCGTGAAGCAGCAGGTGGCGGGGGCGCGGGTGCATTTTGCCACCAAGCCGGCCTTCCGGGGTATCATGGAAAACAACCCCTACGTGGACCGGGTACACTGCCTGACCGGAAGCCTGGGGGAGCTGGTGGCCGAGCTGCGGGCCGAACAGTTCGACTTCATCATCGACCTGCACCACAACCTGCGCACCAGCCTGATCAAGGCCCGGCTGGGCGTAAAATCGGCCAGCTTCGACAAGCTCAACGCCCGCAAATGGCTGCTCGTGAACTGGAAGGTGAACACGCTGCCCCGGGTGCATATTGTGGAGCGCTACCTGGCCGCCGCTGCCCCGCTGGGCGTGCGCAACGACCAGCAGGGGCTGGATTACTTCATTCCCGGCCCAGACGAGGTGGACGTGGCCACGGCGTTGCCGCCCGCCTTCCAGCACGGCTACGTGGCCTTCGCCATCGGGGCTCAGCACGCCACCAAACGGTTGCCGGTGGAGCGCATTATCGAGCTGTGCGGACTGCTGCGCCAGCCCATCGTGCTGCTCGGCGGACCCGCCGACGAGAGTACCGGCCATATTGTTGAGGCCGCCTTTGATGCCGGCGTGGCCGGTTCGCCGCCCGCGCCGGGGCGCATCCCCGACAGCCCGTCGCACTTTCCGCCCCTTCCGCCTACTGTCGGGCCTCAAACCATCATCTACAATGCCTGCGGGCGGTTCAACCTGAATCAGTCGGCCTCCCTGGTGCGGCAGGCCCGGCTGGTGGTCAGCCACGATACCGGCCTGATGCACATTGCGGCGGCTTTTGAGAAGGAAATTCTGAGTGTGTGGGGCAATACGGTGCCCGAGTTCGGCATGTACCCCTACCGGACCGAGTTCCGAATTCTGGAAGTGAGCGGGCTCTCGTGCCGGCCCTGTTCCAAAATCGGGTACGCGCAGTGCCCCAAAGGCCATTTCAGGTGCATGCGCGACATCCGGTTCGACCTGGAAGGGTAGGGGCACGGGCTGCGGCCGAAAAGCCCGGCAAGCGAATCCGCACAACGACCCGGCGTGGGGGCCGTACGCCTCTTGGGCACTGCTGTGGCGCACCAATTCTGGGAAATGGCCGGAAAGGACGTTTTCTGAAGCCGCCGCGCAAGCAGTGCCCAACAGCAGTTCTTCACTGCTGTCACGCAAGTCGCTTCCGGTATCTGCGGTAGCAGGTCGTTTTTCGTTGCTCGTTTTTCGGGGCTGATTGGTGAATGAAGGTGAAGCAGCCCCGAAAAATGAGCAACGAGAAACGAATGCTTCAACGGCTACTGCGTAACAGCACTTTTTCACTTATTCCTCCTTGCCATGTCAGCTTACGATACGCTCAGCGGTGCCATCCGCGACCTGCAACAACGCGGTTTCGACCAGGATTTCAATATCGCGTCCACCCATCTGCACTGCCCCGGCCTGGAGCTGGAGCTGCATCCCGAGCACTTTCAGGTGCGCGAGTTCTACCGCTTCGAGGGCAACACGGACCCCGGCGATGAGAGCGTGCTTTACGCCATTGAGTCGGACCAGGGCGTGAAGGGGCTGCTGGTGAGTGCTTACGGGGCGTACTCGGAACCGGTCAACGACGAGCTCATGCAAAAACTCAATATGCCCAGCGCCTGAACTATGCCGGATACTCCCAACGAAAACGATAAAACGGTGCTGGTGAAAGTCGGCCCGGAAGCCCTGCTGGCCGACGTGCGGGCCGGCCGCCATACCTGGCTCGTGGATGAGCCCGTGGCCGTGGGCGGCCAGGACGCCGGCCCCACGCCTTACGACTTGCTGCTCTCGGCCCTGGGAGCCTGCACCGCCATCACCCTGCGCCTCTACGCCACCCGGAAAAAATGGCCCCTCGAAGGAATTGAGGTGCGCCTGCGCCACCAACGCGTGCACGAGCAGGACTGTGAGCAGTGCGAACAAGCCGGCCACACGCTGGACGAAGTGCGCAAGGAGCTGCGCCTGCTGGGGCCACTCGACGAGCAGCAGCGGCAGCGCCTGGAGGCCGTATCCCAGAAGTGCCCGGTGCAGAAAACGCTCATGAGCGGCCTGCGCATTATCACGGAGCTGGTTCCGGCCGGCACGGATTTTCCCGCCTGAGGCACCCGGGCCGCCGGGTTCCGCCCTGCTTCCGCCCCCCTGCCTGACCCATAACGCAACAAACGCAACCGCCTCCTCTGCGAGCGTGCCCGGCACGCGGGCTCAGGGGTGCTGCGTTTGTTGCCTGACTACTGGTACCAGCCTTCCGCCACCGCACGGCGGCCGGCCCGGCTGGTGTGGTGGCTAAGCCGGTGCACCAGCCGGGTTGGTGCCGGTCCCGCCGGCCGCGTAAAGAACCGGCCGCTTAGGGGGCGGAAAAGGCCTTTGC
This sequence comes from Hymenobacter rubripertinctus, assembly GCF_003583925.1. GTDB lineage: Bacteria > Bacteroidota > Bacteroidia > Cytophagales > Hymenobacteraceae > Hymenobacter > Hymenobacter rubripertinctus. The sequence goes on from NZ_QYCN01000007.1 coordinate 130,531, forward strand.
TACGGTTGAGGTTGGGGTACTGCCCGCCGCCGCTCCGGGTTGCCAGGCGCTGGCAAACGGGAAAATTCCGGATATATTTGCTTGTATCCCTTCCTTTTTGCCTGGCCTGCCGGAACTGCTCCCCTGAGTTTCGAGGTCTGCCTGCTATGTCTGTTTCCGCTGCTTCCCTTCCCATCCTGACCCGTTTGCGGCAGCAAACCCGGGCCGCTCACGATGCCCTGGAGCAGCAGGAATTCAACCGGGCCCTGGCCACCGGCACCCTGACGGAGGCGGCCACTCACCGGTTTCTGGCCAAGCTCTACGGCTTTGTGGTGCCCTTTGAAAAGCAGCTCCGCCTGCACGCCGCCGAATTCGGGCCGGAGTGGGAGCTGGAGCGCCGCGCCCGCGCCCACCTGCTGGGCCAGGATTTGTCCCAGGCCGAACACTTGCCGCTGGCCCCGCAAATGCCGCCCCTGCACACGCGGGTCCAGCTGCTGGGCGCGCTCTACGTGCTGGAAGGCTCCACGCTGGGCGGTCAGGTCATTGCGCGCCAGCTGGCCCAGGCCGGCATTCCTGCCCGGGCCTACTTCAGCGGCCACGCCGGGCACACGGGCAGCCTCTGGAAGTCTTTTACCGCCCTGCTCACGGAAGCCGCCACCCCCGAGCTGGCCGACGACATCGTGGCCTCCGCCCTCCTCACCTTTCAACGCCTGCACGAATGGATCGAATCGGACACGTACTAACGGATGAGAGCCTGCAAGCAGAGGTCGTTACGCTGACCAACTGCGACCGGGAGCCGATTCACATCCCCGGTTCCATCCAACCCTACGGCTTTTTGCTCTGCCTCGACCCGCGCACGCAACGGGTGGTGCAGGCCAGCGCCAACACGGCAGATATGGTGGGACTGGCCGCCGACGACCTTATTGGGCAGGATTTGTCCGCCTTCTTTTCCGAAGAACGGCTGCGGGAGCTGGCGGCGCAGTGGGTTTCGCTCACCGAAAATCACCGCCTGCAAGGGGTGCGCCTGAATCAGTTGCCCGGCCAGCCCTTCTTCAAGCTCATCCAGCACCGCTTCGACGACTTGCTGTGGCTGGAGTTTGAGCCGGTCGAGCCGGCGGCTACCGGGCCGCTGGACCTGCCCTCCCTCAACGAAGCCCTGAGCCAGATGCTGGGGGCCGAGTCGGTACTGGAATTCTGCCAGCACGCCGTGCAGCAAATCAGCAACATCACGGGCTTCGACCGGGTGATGATGTACCGCTTTGCCGACGACGAGAGCGGGGAGGTGGTGGCCGAGGTGCGCGCGCCCGGGCTGGAGCCTTTTCTGGGACTGCGCTACCCGGCCACCGATATTCCGCAGCAGGCCCGGGCTATGTACCTGCGCAACTGGCTGCGCTTCATTGCCGAGGTGGGCTACGTGCCCGTTCCGCTGGTGCCCGTGCGCACGCCCGCTACCGGCCGCCCGCCCGACATGACCTACGCCGTGCTGCGCAGCGTGTCGCCCATCCATGTGCAGTACCTGCGCAACATGGGCGTGCAGGCTTCCATGAGCGTTTCGCTGATCCGGGACGGGAAGCTCTGGGGCCTGATCGTGTGTCACCACAACTCGCCCCGTCTGGTCAGCTACGAGCTGCGCGACCTGTGCCAGTTTATCGGTAAAACGTTTTCGTCGCTGCTCAAAAGCAAGGAGCAGGCCGAGGATTACCAGTACCAGCTGCGGCTACGCCAAACCCAGGCCGACCTGTTTGCCCGCATGGCCGAGCTGCCCGATTTCCGCCGCGCCCTCTACGACCACGCCCCCACGGTTATGGACTTGTTCCGGTGCGGGGGCGTGGCCGTGTGCTTCGATCAGCAGACGGCCACGCTGGGGGCCACGCCCACGCCCGAAGAGCTGGGCGAGCTGATGGAGTGGTTGCACCTGAACGCGCCCGAGGAGGTGTTTCATACCAATTCCTACGCCCGCCTCCACCCCGCGGGCGTGAAGCTGCGGGCCGTGGCCAGCGGCATTATGGCCATCTGCCTCGACCGCCAGAACCGGGACTACATCCTCTGGTTCCGGCCCGAGGTAGTGCAGCAGGTGACCTGGGCCGGCCGCCGCGAAAAGCCCGAAACCACCCACAACGGCGAACTGTTCCTCTCGCCCCGGCAGTCGTTTGCCGCCTGGAGCGAGTCGGTGGAAAACACGGCCGAAGCCTGGCGCAGCATCGAAGTAGCGGCTGCCCAGGAGCTACGCCTGCGCATTGCCGACATCCGGCTCAAGATGTTTGATGAGGTGCAGGCCCGCGCCACGCTGCTGGGCCGCCTCAACGAGGAGCTGGAGCGCAGCAACGAGGAACTGGATTCGTTTGCCTACGTGGCCTCGCACGACCTGAAAGAACCCCTGCGCGGCATCCACAACTACTCGCTGTTCCTGCTGGAAGACTATGCCGATAAGCTGGATGCCGAGGGCGTGGAAAAGCTCCAGACCCTGATCCGGCTCAGCAAGCGCATGGAAAATCTCATTGAGTCGCTGCTCAAACTCTCGCGGGTGAGCCGGCTGGAAACCAGGCTGCACCCGGTGCGGGTGGCCGACGTGCTGCACGAGGTGCGGGATATGTTGCAGGTGCGCCTTGCCCAGACCGCTACCACGCTGGAAATAGAAGGCGAGCTGCCCGTGGTGCTGGCCGATGCGGTACGGCTTGGTGAAGTGCTCAACAACCTGCTCACGAACGCCATGCGCTACAACGATAACGCCCACCCCTACGTATGGGTGGGCGTAGCGCCCGCTACTGTTCAGGGGCCGCGCGGAAGCACGCCGCCGGGCTTTTGCACACTCTACGTGCGCGATAACGGTATCGGTATCGACCCCCGCCACCACGAGAATATCTTCCGGATATTCAAGCGCCTGCACGGCCCGAACAAATACGGCGGAGGTACCGGTGCCGGGCTGGCCATTGCCAGGAAGATGATTGAAAAGATGGGCGGCCAGATCTGGGTCGACTCCGTTGCCGGCCAGGGGGCCACGTTCTATTTCTCCGTTCCAACGCCGCACTAACTTGACGACCACCGCCATCAAGCCCATTCTGGTTATTGAAGACAGCACCGAAGACTTTACGGCGCTGGGCCGGGCCTTTCGCAAACATGCCCTCCAAAACCCGGTGCTCCGGTGCGAAGACGGCGAACAGGCCCTGGATTATTTGCAGGGCCGCGCAGTTGGCTGGCCCCGGCTCCTGCCGGCCATTATTCTGCTGGACCTGAACATGCCCGGCCTCGACGGCTTCGACGTGCTTTCCGTCATCAAGCAGGACGGTAGCTTGCAGTCCATCCCGGTGGTCATATTCACCACGTCTTCCAACGACCAGGACATTGCCGCTTGCTACCGCCTGGGAGCCAACAGCTACCTCACCAAGCCTATTGGCTACGCTGAGCTGGAAGAAAAAGTACGACTGATCGTGCATTACTGGCTGGAAGCTTCCGAACTGCCCGCTTAATCGTCTAATGCACTCGTGTATCCGTGAAAAAAATCCTGCTGGTTGATGATAACGAGGCCGACCGGATGTTGTATCGCCGCTACCTGAACCGGCAGCAGGGCCACGAAACCCTGGATTTCCGGGAGGCCGCTTCGGGCGAAGAGGCCCTGGCCGTGTTCGGGGACTACCGGCCCGATTGTGTTCTGCTGGATTACAACCTGCCCGATATGACGGGCATGGACATTCTGCTCGGGCTTCAGCAGCGGCGGCCAGTGGCCGAGTTATGCGTTATCATGATTACGGGTGGCGGCAGTGAGATGCTGGCTGCCCGGGCGCTCAACTCGGGCGCATCTGATTACCTGGTGAAGGGAGCCTTCGATCAGGAGCTGCTCAGCCGGACGGTGAGGCACGCCATCGAAAAAAACGAGTGGCGCCAGTACCACGCCCGCTACCATCAGGAGCTCGAATCGGTGAATCAGCGCCTGCGCGACTCCCTCATCAGCTTGGAGCAGGTGAAGCAGGAACTCGACCACAAGAACGAGGCATTGGTGGCCGCGCACCAGCAGCAAAAGCACCACAATCACGAGCTGGACCGCATCAACCGCCAGCTGGCCCGCACCAACGCCGACCTGGATAATTTCGTGTACGCCGCTTCCCACGACCTGCGCCAGCCCGTGCACAATCTGCGGGGGCTGTTCGAGGAGCTGCGCCGCGGGGCCACCTTCCACGACCCCGACGCCGCCCAGCTGCTGCGCCTGACGGATACCTCCCTGCTGGCCCTGACCACTACCATCGACGACCTTTCGAGGGCTGTGCAGGAGCAGCGCCGGTCCGGCGAAGAACCCACCCAACAGGTTGTGCTGAGCGAAGTAATGGCGGACGTATGCCAGACGTTGCAAACCCAGGTAAACGCCACCAACGCCCGTATTCTGACCGATTTTACTGCCTGCCCCACCGTCCGTTACGCCCGCACCGACCTGCGCACGGTGCTGCTGAACTTGGTAGCGAATGCCATTAAATACCGTCGGCCCGAAGCGGTGCCCGTTATTCGGGTGCGGAGCCTGCCAACTACCGGGCCGCCGGTCGTGCAGGTGCAGGACAATGGCCTGGGCATCGATTTGAACCGGCACGGCGCGGAGCTGTTTCAGCTGTTCCGCCGCTTTCATCCCGAAGTAGCCAGCGGAACCGGCGTGGGCCTGTTCCTGGTCAACCGCCTGGTGCAGACCGCCGGCGGCCACGTGGAAGTAGAGAGCCAGCCCGGGGCAGGAACTACCTTCAGCGTGCATCTGGCCCAGTGAGTGGCTTTGGCGGTAACACCAAGCAGCACCGCCGTCGCAAACTACCCTCCGGGCGGTTCCTGATTCTGCGTAAGCGCAAGGCCCCTGACGTACTCACGTCAGGGGCCTTGCGCTTACCAATCGTGGGCTGAGGGTAGAACAACGACTGTTGGCGCGCTATCCGCCATGCCAGACCTGTCACTCACTCACTCACTCACTCACTCACTCACTCCCCATTTTATCGGATTACCTCGAACCCGCAGTAGGAGTGGAGGGCGGCGGGCAGGCGGATGCCTTCGGGTGTCTGGTTGTTTTCGAGCAGGGCCGCCACGATGCGGGGCAGGGCCAGGGCCGAGCCGTTGAGCGTGTGCAGGAACTGGGTTTTGCCGTTTTCGGGGCGGTAGCGCAGCTTGAGGCGGTTGGCCTGGTAGGTTTCGAAATTGGAGGCCGAGCTGACTTCCAGCCACCGCTGCTGGGCCGCGCTCCACACTTCCAGGTCGTAGGTGAGGGCCGAGGTGAAGCTCATGTCGCCGCTGCACAGGCGCAGCACGCGGTAGGGCAGCTCCAGCTTCTGCAACAGCCCTTCGATGTGGGCCAGCATATCTTCCAGGGCCGCGTAGCTGTTCTCGGGCTGCGTGATTTGCACGATTTCTACCTTATCGAACTGGTGCAGGCGGTTGAGCCCCCGCACGTGCGCGCCCCAGGAACCGGCCTCGCGGCGGAAGCAGGGCGTGTAGCCGGCGTTGCGGATGGGCAACTGGTCGGGCGCGATGATGTCGTCGCGGTAAAGATTGGTGATGGGCACCTCGGCCGTCGGAATCAGGTACAGGTCGTCGGCGGTGGCGTGGTACATCTGGCCCTCCTTGTCGGGCAGCTGGCCGGTGCCGTAGCCCGAGGCCTCGTTGACCAGAATCGGGACCTGCACCTCGGCGTAGCCGGCGTGGCGGGCTTCATCCAGGAAAAAGTTGATGAGCGCCCGCTGCAACCGGGCACCCTGGCCTTTGTAAACCGGGAAACCGGCCCCGGTAATCTTGTTGCCTAGGGCGAAATCGATGATGTCGTACTGCTCGATCAAGTCCCAGTGGGGCTTGGCGTCGGCGGCCAGTTCGGGTTTGGCGCCTACTTCGCGCACCACCTCGTTATCATCGGCTGAGCGGCCGGCCGGTACACTCTCGTGGGGCAGGTTGGGCAGCTTGTAGAGCTGCTGCTGCAACTCTTTTTCTACCCCGGTCAGCTCCTCCGAGTGCGCTTTAGTCTGCTGCTTGAGCTCGCCCGTGCGCACTTTCAGCGTTTCGGCCCCGGCCTTGTCGCCGGCCTTCATCAGCCCCCCGATCTGGCGGGCCAACTCGTTGGCTTCGGCCTGGGCCTGGTCGTGGCTGGTTTGCAGATCCTTGCGGCGCTGGTCGAGGGCGAGAATAGCCTGCACGTCGGCCTCGGCCGTGGCATAATGGCGTTTGGCCAGGCCGGCCAGTACGGCGGCGGTTTGTTCTCTGATGACGGAAACTTGCAGCATAGGAGCAGAATACGCAGAATGGAATGCCCAAAAATAGCCGTTTGATTCGGGAGATACCGCCGCCCCCCGGCCAGAACCCGTAAAATACCCCCATCGGGCCGTATTATTCCCCTGAGCAGGCTAGCTGCGAAGGCCAGGAGAACCACGAACCGGCGGCTTAACCGGCTGGTGCCCCGCATCCTTTGCATGCGTTCCTGCGTATGGGGCAGAACTGCGAAATCTGATGCCCGATTTGGCAGTTCCCCCGTATTACGCTAACATTGCACGTACAAGTCGGCTCTGGCCGGCGGGCCTGTTTGCATTTCAGTACCACGCCCCGCCCGTATCTGCCCCGCGCTAGTCGGCTTCACCCTCGGTTTTCGTTCTCGCTTCTCTCTGCGTCAGGCACCGCGCTGCGGCTGCCTTTTGTGCCCGGAATGGCCCCAACCCCTTTGTATGGGTTTCGCGTGGCCCTGCCCCCTTTTTGCCCCACATCTTATATGTACACTATTGACGAGTTGAAGGACCGCCTGCTGTCCGAACTAAAGGAAATTGCCGAAACCCAGAAGGTTGGTAACTTCAAGAAACTCAGCAAGCAGGATCTTATTTACAAGATTCTCGATCATCAGGCGGCTATTCCGGCGGCCAAATCGGCTCCGAGGGAAGCCCCAGAAACCGTTGCGGTTCCGGCCGAGGCCGCTGCCCCAGCCGCCAAGGAGGCCAAAGCTGCCCCGGCGGCCAAAAAAGCGGCTCCGCGTGCTGCGGCTGCCCGGGCCACCGCCCCGCGCCCGGCTACTTCCCGCACCAAAGCAGCCGTTGCGGCAGCAGCGGCCACCGAGGAGGCTCCGGCTGCCGCGCCGGCTCCGACTGCCGCCCCAGTTCCGACTGTCACCCCAGTGTCGGGTGCCCCAACCGACTCCCAAGCCACGGCCCCGGCTATTGCGGCCGAAACTGCGGCCGTGCCGACTCCGGATGAAGCCGCCGCTGATATGGCCGGGGTGCCCGAAGCCGAGCGCCCGGTGAAGCTCTACCAGCGCCCGGAGCGCCGCACCCGCACCGACCGGGCCGGCCGGCCCATTGCACTGCCGCCGCTTTCGGACACCGACGTTGCCCCCGGCCTCCCGCTGCCAGTAGCCCCGGAAGAGGTGCCGGAAATGGAAGCTGCCCGCGAACCTGGCCCGGCCCCGCGCCGCGCCGATCAGCCCCGGGTGTTCCGCCCCGMCCAGCCCCGCAACGACCAGCCYCGCAACGACCAGCCTCGCAACGACCAGCCYCGCAACGACCAGCCTCGCAACGACCAGCCTCGCGGCCTGCGGGACGGCAACCGCCCCGACGGCCGCGAAATGCGTGAGCAGCGCCGCGAGGAGCGGTACGCCGCCCGGGAACTGGCCCGTCAGCAACGCCTGGCCGAACGGCAGAACAGCGGCGGCGGCGAAGCACCCCGGGCTGACCGGCCCGAGCGTCAGGATCGTCCCGAGCGCCAGGACCAGCAGCAGCGGGCACCCAAGCAGCCGGAGCTGGACATCGTGATTCCCGGCGACGGCACGCTGGAAATGATGCCCGACGGCGGCTACGGCTTCCTGCGCAGCCCGTTCTACAACTACCTGGCCTCGCCCGACGATATTTACGTGGCCCCCCAGCAGGTGAAGCAATTCGCCCTCAAGGCCGGCGACACGGTGAAAGCCACCATCCGCCCGCCCCGCGACGGGGAGAAGTACTTTGCCCTGGTGAGCGTGCAGGGCGTGAACGGCCGCTCGGTGGAAGAAGCCCGGGACCGGATTCCGTTCAACAACCTGACCCCGCTCTTCGCCGAGGAACGCCTCAAGCTGACTACCAAATCGGCCCAGTACAGCACCCGGATTCTCGACCTGTTCGCCCCCATCGGTAAGGGCCAGCGGGGCCTGATTGTGGCCCAGCCCAAAACCGGTAAAACGGTGCTGCTCCAGGAAATTGCCAACGCCATTTCGGAGAACCACCCGGAGGTGTACCTGATGATTCTGCTCATTGATGAGCGCCCGGAAGAAGTAACCGACATGGCCCGCACCGTAAAGGCCGAAGTGCTCAGTTCGACCTTCGACGAAACGGCCGACCGCCACGTGAAAATTGCCACCATCGCCCTCGAAAAGGCCAAGCGCCTCGTGGAGTGCGGCCACGACGTAGTGATTCTGCTCGACTCGATTACCCGCCTGGCCCGCGCCTACAACACGGTGCAGCCCGCTTCGGGCAAAATCCTCTCGGGGGGTGTGGATGCCAACGCCCTGCACAAGCCCAAACGCTTCTTCGGGGCGGCCCGCAACGTGGAAGACGGCGGCTCGCTCACCATCGTGGCCACGGCCCTCATCGAAACCGGCTCCAAAATGGATGAGGTTATCTTCGAGGAATTCAAAGGTACCGGCAACATGGAACTGCAACTGGACCGCAAGCTGGCCAACAAGCGCATCTTCCCCGCCATCGACGTGCCGGCTTCCGGTACCCGCCGCGAAGACCTGCTCATGAGCAAGGACGAGCTCAACCGTATCTGGGTGCTGCGCAAGTTTATGTCGGACATGACGGCTGCCGAAGCCATGGAGTTCCTCAAGGACCGCATGAAAGGCACCAAGGACAACGAAGAATTCCTGCTGGCCATGAACGGCTAAACTGCCCAAAGCTCCACCACGAAAAGAGGCCCGTTGCGCACAGTGCGCAACGGGCCTCTTTTCGTGGTAGGATGCTGATATATTTACTGCCGCACAAAACGCTGCACGTTATGATGGTCGCCGGTAGTCAGCTCCAGAAAGTAGAGCCCGGCGGGCACCTGCTGCATGTTCACCTCACTTCCACCTACGGCGCTACCGGCCAGAACTGTTCGGCCGGCTGCGGTGTACACGCGGTACTGCACGGCCTGCAAGGTGTTGGGCAGCGTGATGGATGTATTGCTGGGGTTGGGGTAGAACGTGGCCGCTATGGTGTTCAAGCCCGCTACCGTCACTACTGACGAGTACGACTGCTTGCCATCAAAATCCACCTGTTGCAAGCGGTAATAGGAAGTAGCCGCCTCCGCATTACGGTCAGTGAAACTGTAGAAGGCACCAGTAACCGTCGTGCCGTTGCCGGTTACTTTGCCAGCCGCCGTGAAGTTCTGCCCATCAAGGCTGCGCTGTACCTCAAAATACGCATTGTTAACTTCCGAAGCCGTCGTCCATTTGGCAAGTACATTATGTGCTTGACGGGATGCGGCAAAGCTGGTGAGCGTGACGGGTAGGGGGTTATTATTTGGGCCCTGGCTTAGCTCAGTGCTGGCCAATACAAAGTCCCCGAGGGTGGCAAATGGACTGCTCGATTGGATAGTGCCGGTAAAGTAAGGTAGAGTACTGGACGTAAGGTTGCTATTGCCTCCTATGTCCGTCCAAGTGCTGCCGCTACTGAGCGCAATACGCAACTTGCTAGTATTGTCAACTTGGTCGTCGGGACCGAAGCTCAGTGTGATTTTGCCATTGTTGAACGTCGCGCCGGTACCAGCGGATACGTTAAAGTAGCGGATGCGCGACACTCGTTTTATACTGCTAGGGGTAGAGGGCGGGAAGGTGCGAGCCGTAGGACTGCCCTCAAACTGTTGGGCTGTGTAGGTATTGGCCGAAGGCTGGTTGGGCGAAAAAGTTAACGGGCGGTACACCGGAGTTGATGCGCGAATAGCACCAATGGGATACACAATGTTTGGTGCGCCGCTAGCCGCTACGCTGGTAGAGCGGGTAAGTGGGCCGTTGACAAAGCTGGCTGCACTACCCCCGGTAAGGCGGGTATCTGTTCCGGTTGCTACATCAAACGGCACCGTAATAGCGTTGCCGTTCAGAGTAGTCAAGATGCCATTCGTCAGGGTCAGGCCGGTTACGGTAACCGGTTTGAGCATGGTTACGCCGGTGGCCGAAGAGTTATTAACAACTAGGCGGGCATTAGCTCCAAAGGTGAGAGTGCCCGAGCCAGTACCGGCTCCGATACCGCCTACGGTTTGGGCCGTCGAGCCATTCAGCGTAACGTTGCTGGCGCTGGCCGGAGTGAAGTTCAGGATCCCCGCTGTAGGTGTCGCATTGCTATTGATGACAATGTTGCCGCCCACCAACGTGCCCGCAGAGGCTCCGGTGCCCACAGAGTTTAGGTTGACAGTAACACCAGTTACCGTCAGGTCATTCTGAATAACCATGTTATTGGCGCCCGCAACAGTAGCCGGACTCAAAAATTGCAGGTTGCCATACTGCTGGCCGACCGGGGAGAAGGTGCCACCCGAATAGATGTAGGTGCTACCGCTATTGAATACCGTTACCGGATTAGCTCCGTCGCTGAAGGGATAACCACCGGTAATCTGCTGGAAAGTCGAGCCGGAATTGAAGACTACCGAACCAGCAGTAGTGGCTATATCATCATTAACGTTAGAATTTCCCGCAGGAATAGAACCAGTGCTACCAAATGGAAATCCCAAAATATTCTGGGTCACAACACTGCCGCCATTCTGTACTTGAACAGCGTTGGCGCTAGCTGCAATTACCCGCTGGGGTAGTGGTGAGCTACTACTGCCCGTAAGGAAAAAGGAGCCGGCAATAGAACTGGTAGCCCCGGCCCCCAGTTGGATAACTGTGTAGCGGTTGCTAGTTGCAGCAGTACTCAGCAGTGTGAAGCTGGAGCCAGCTGATATCACGAAATCATCGCCAGCGAAGTTGTTTGTTATAACGATAGTGCCTGCTCCGTTAGAAGTGCTTGGTGCAATGAATGTTGCACTTACATTATTGATAAACAACAATTGGCTGATAGCAAAATTGCCTCTGATTGTTTGCACGCTGGCTGTAGGAGTTTGACTACCATCAAAGACTAATACATCAAGGGCCTCAGGAGCTTTATTGCCAGCTCCGGTAGGCTGGTATGTTGTTGGATCAACAACGACCCAGCTGCTAGCCACATCAATGGGGGCACCTGTAGCTCCGACCCATTTAATAGTTGCTGCAAAAGTTAGGCCTGGGAATGCCAGCAGTAAAGCAGACAGCATCAACGCCTTTTTACTGCGTGCCAGAGACAATTGGTAGTGGTGAAGCATATGGATGTGAGTGCTTTAGAAATGAGCAGAAGGCGTGGTGCAACAAGACAGTTTGAAATTACGAATCTTCAGCACATAATATGGAATAATAGTTGTAAATAATATTTTTAAGTATCTTTTGTGTTTTGTCAATCTCTTCAGCGAGGCAAGACATTTCCTATGTTTGGTAAAATCCTTGCATAATCGTGGTCTAGGCCGGTAATTTGCCCTCATGCAGCCCCAGCCCGACCTCCCTGAACTACTCTATATCTCCGACCCGCTTTGCGCCTGGTGCTACGGCATGAGCCCGGTTATCGAGCAGGTGCAACAGCAGTTCGGCGGCCGCCTTGATGTGTCGGTGCTCTGCGGCGGGATGTTTACGGGAGAGCAGGTGGGCTCCATTGGCCCCGACTGGCCGCTGATGAGTGGGGCGTTGCAGCAGGTGGCCCAGGTAACGGGCGCCGAGTTTGGCGCCGCGTTCCGGGCGCTGGGGCAGGAGGGCAGCTACGTGCAGGATTCGGCGCCGCCCTGCCGCGCCATTCATGCCTTCCGGCAACTGCGGCAGGAGCAGGCGGCCCGCTTCGCCCATCAGGTGCAGCGGGCGTATTTCCACGAAGGCGCCAACCTGAACGAGCCGGCTACTTACGATGCGCTGGTGGCTGCGTTCGGAATCGAGCCGGCGGAGTTCCGGCAGCGGCTGAGCAGCCCCGAAGTAATCCGGGGAACCGAGTTGGAATTTGCGGCCGTGGGCAAAATCGGGGTTCAGGGCTTTCCTACCAGTATTCTGCGGGTGGGTTCCCAGGGTTTTGTGCTGGCCCGGGGCTTCCAGCCCTACGAGGCCTTCGTGGCCGGCCTGGAAGAGGCCCTGCACCAGGCCGGCCACGAAGGCTGAAAAAGCCGGCGGCTACGGCTCAACCAGGTAGGGCAGATGCACCACTTGCTTTTGCAGCGGCGACCAGGCCAGCACCTGGCGGTCTTCTTTGCCAACGAGGTAACGGAAGCTGATGGCGTCGGGGCGCTGCTGCAAATCGTTCCAGGTGGCTCGGTCGGGGCTGGCCGGCGCGGGCGTCGGGTACGTGGCAGTAGCAGCCAGCTCCGGGCGCTGGAAGTTGTTTTCGGCGAAGAACTCCCCAATGCGGCGGCGCACGTAGGCCTCGCGCTGGGCCTGAGTGGCGGTGGGCGTCTTCATCTCGTACACCAGTGCCGCTTCCAGGTCGGACGAGGTCAGGATTTCGCGGAAAATCACTTCGCCCTGCGCCGTGGTAATAGTGAGTGCGGCCTCCCCACTGAGCACCGACGGCCCGCGCAGCACCAGCGCAAATACGTCGGGGGTAGAAGGGGAGGAGAACAGGTGACGGCGGCGGGCAGTGGCCAGCGTATCGGCAAGGGCATTGATGGGCGCGGGGCGGGCGGTATCGAGGGGCTCCAGAACGCCGGACGCCACCGAATCGGGGGAGGTGGTTGTGGCGCAGGGCAAACGCATGAAGCCTACGTGAGGATTTGTTTGAGGTAGTGAATGTCGTAGGCCGCTTTCACGCGCCGTTTAGCCAGACTTAAGCCGTCGCGTTGTTGGGTGAGCACTTGCAGGGTGAGCTTGCGTAAGGTGGCCAGGTTTTCC
>NZ_QYCN01000061.1 GCF_003583925.1 Hymenobacter rubripertinctus
GCCCGCACGGGCCGGCGACCGGTACGCGTGAACTTTTCGAGGGCAGACTGATCAGCAGCCGGCAGGATAAAGGGAGTCAGGGGACGGGCCATATCATCTCAACTCCGACTCCCTTATTTTGTTGGCTAACTTACCTGACTAAGCACTAGAGCGGTAGCAGGAGTGGGCTGAGGCTGGCTCCTGCTATTTCGTTTCTGCTGTTCAGAAAGCAATACGCAAATATAACCAAATCATACAAAAACAAAACCAACCGCAACAACTCGCAACGATAGGAAGACAAACCTGAAACTGTCATTCCGACGAAGGAGGAATCTGAGTAAGGTCGTTGAGCGAAACTGTTCGCTAATGTTAACCCAGATTCCTCCTTCCTCGGAATGACAGTTCTGCTGCCACCTCACCCCACCAACACCGGCTCCAGGTGCCGCTCTGGCTGCAATGCCGCGTCGTCGCCGTAGCGGCTGTGCTCGGCGCGGTAGGCCCACTCGAAAATCAGGGGGAAAATGAGTAGGGTGAGGATAGTGGCTGATACGAGGCCGCCGATGACCACGATGGCCAGGGGCTTCTGAGTTTCGGAGCCGATGCCGGTGCTCAGGGCCGCCGGGAACAGGCCAATCATGGCCATCATGGCCGTCATCACCACGGGGCGCACGCGGGAGGCTACGCCCGTGTGCAGGGCGCGCGTCAGGCTCATGCGCTTACGCATGTTCTGCCTGAAAACGGTAATCAGAATGACGCCATTCTGGATGCAGATGCCGAAGAGGGCAATGAAACCGATGCCGGCCGAGATGCTGAAGTTGGTGTGCGTAACGTGTAGGGCCACGATGCCGCCGATGAGGGCGAAGGGCACGTTGATCAGTACCAGCCCGGCGTCCTTGGCGTTGCCAAAAGTGATGAAGAGCAGGATGAAGATGATGACCAGCGCCACCGGTACCATCTGGCTCAGGCGCTTGGTGGCCCGCACCTGGTTCTCGAACTCGCCGGCCCAGGCAATGCTGTAGCCCTTGGGCAGGTGAATCTGGGCCTCGACTTTCTTCTGAGCCTCGGCGATGGTCGAGCCCATGTCCCGGTCGCGGATGCTGAACTTGACGGCAATGAAGCGCTGGCCATTGTCGTGGTAAACGGAGGCCGGGCCGTTGCTGGTGCGGATGGTGGCAATTTCCTTGAGCGCCACCTGCCGGCCCCGGAGCGTGGGCACCCGCAGGTCGCCGATTTGCTCCTCCGAGCTACGGTACTGCTGAGGGTAGCGGATGCGGATATCGAACTTCCGGTCGCCCTCGAAGAGCTGGGAGGCGGCCTTGCCGCCGATGGCCATTTCCACTACGGCCTGGGCGTCGGCGGCCGTTACGCCGTAGGTGGCCATGCGGTTCTGGTCGAGCAGTACGCTCATTTCGGGCTGGCCCAGGTTGCGCAGAATGCCCAGGTCCTTCACCCCGCGCACCCCGCGCAGAATGTCGGCCACCGAGTCGGCCTTGGCGTTGATTTCCTGGAGGTCGTTGCCGAAGATTTTGACGGCCAGCGAGGCGTTGATGCCGGCCACGGCCTCGGCCACGTTGTCGATGATGGGCTGGGAGTAGTTGTAAATCACGCCCGGGTACTGGCGCAGCTTTTTATCCATCTCGTCAATGAGCTGCTCCTTGCTGATGCCGCGCTTCCACTCGTCCTGGGGCTTGAGGTTGACCTGGCACTGCACGTAGTACATGCCCGAGGGGTCGGTGCCGTCGTTCGAGCGGCCGGTCTGGCTGAGCACGCCGTTGACTTCCGGAAACGAGCCCAGGATTTTGCGGAACTCGCCCACCTGCTTGGTGGTAGCCGTGAGCGACGACGACATGGGTAATTTGGCCTCCACCCACAGCGCGCCCTCGTTCAGCTCGGGCAGGAATTCGGAGCCCAGAAACGTGTAGGAATACAGCACGCCCGCCAGCAGCAGAAACGAGGCCGCGAGGCTCAGGACCTTGTGGCCCATCGTGAAGCTAAAGGCGCGCACCACGATGCGGTCGAAGAAGTTGACGATGGGGTTGTTCTTCTCCCGCACGTTTTTGTTGAGCAGGATGGAGGCCAGCACCGGCACCAGCGTGAGCGTGAGCACCAGGGCCCCGATCAGGGCGAAACCCAACGTGTAGGCCAGCGGCGAGAACATCTTGCCCTCCACCTTCTCAAAGGCGAAAATCGGGAGCAGGCAGGTGAGGATAATCAGCTTGGAGAAGAACACGGCCTTGCCCAGCTCGCCGCCGGTTTTCTTGATGAGGCTCATCTTGGCCAGCTTGTTATACACCGGCATGCCCACCTTGTGGGCCTTGTGGTCGAGGACCACAAAAATGCCCTCCACCATCACCACGGCCCCGTCAATGATGATTCCGAAGTCGATGGCCCCCATGCTGAGCAGGTTGGCGCTCATTCCCTTGAGGCGCAAACAGATGAAGGCAAACAGCAGGGCCAGCGGCACCACCACGCCCACAATCAGCGTCGAGCGCCAGTCGGCCATGAACAGGAACACGACCAGCGTTACGAGCACGATGCCCTCGATGAGGTTGTGAATCACGGTTTCGGTGCACTTGTCCATCAGCACGTCGCGGTCGTAGAACGTAACCAGCTGCACGCCTTTGGGCAGCACTTTGGTGTTGAGCTCGTTGATTTTCTCCTTCACGCGGCCCAGCACCTCGGCCGGGTTTTCGCCCTTGCGCATAATCACAATGCCCTCCACCACGTCGTCGTCGCCATCGAGGCCGGCCTGGCCCACGCGGGGCAGGTGGCTCTCGCTCACCTGGGCCACGTTGCGCACCAGCACCGGCGTGCCGTTCACGTGGTCGACAATCACGTTGCCGATTTCCTGGGGGTTTTCGAGCAGCCCGATGCCGCGCACCACGTAGGCCTGGCCGTTCTTCTCAATCACATCGCCGCCCACATTGATGTTGCTGCGCCGCACGGCCTCGAATACCTGCAAGGGCGTGAGGTTGTAGACCTGCAAGCGGGCGGGGTCGGCCGTGATTTCGTAGACCTTTTTGGTGCCCCCGAACGCGGCAATATCGGCCACGCCGGGCACGCTTTTCAGGGCCCGCTCCACCACCCAGTCCTGCAGCGTGAGCAGCTCGTTGGTGCTGCGGCCCTTGCCCTGCACGGTGTAGCGGAAAATCTCACCGGTGGGGCCGTAGGGAGGCTGCACGTGGTTGTCGCAGTCGTCGGGCAGACTTACCCCGGCCAGCAGGTTGTTCACCTGTTGGCGGGCGTAGAAGTCGTCCACGTCGTCATCAAAATTGATTTTGAGCACCGACAGGCCGAACATGCTGATGGAGCGCATGTTGCTCTTTTTCTGCACCGAGTTCATGGCCACCTCAATCGGCACGCTCACGAACCGCTCCACCTCCTCGGCCGAGCGCCCCGGCCACTGGCTCACGATAATAATCTGGGTGTTGGTAACGTCGGGAAACGCCTCAATCGGGGTATGCACGTAGCTGTACACCCCACCCGCAATCAGCACAACCGTCATAAAGAACACGAAAAACCGGTTCTTCAGCGAGAAAGCAACGATGCCTTGGATGAATTTGGTCATTTTAGGAAGAAGCTAGGAGATAGAAGCCAGGAGTTAGAATAGGGTGGGAATAGGATAAGCGGAAAGCCTGGTTGCCACGTCAGGAAATAGGATTCTAGCTCCTAGCTTCTATCTCCTAACTTCCCAAAATCAGTCGTTCAGCTCGTCATACACCAGCAGCTGGTTCCGGGCGATGATTCGTTCGCCATCCTGGAGGCCGGTTTGCACGTAGGCGGTTTCGCCCACGGTTTTGGCCACCTTCACCTCGCGGGTTTCAATGTGGCGGCGGTCCTTAAAGACCAGCACGAAGTTGCGGTCCTTGTCGAAAATCACGCTTTGGGCGGGCACGGCCAGCATGCGGTCGGTGCCGGTGGTCGACACCTTGATCTGGGCGTACATTTCGGGCTTGAGCAGGTAGCCGGGGTTGGGCAGGCGCACGCGCACTTTCATCACCTTGCTCTCGGGGTCGAGCACGTTGAACACCTTGTCGATGCGGCCGGTGAAGTGCTGGTCGGGGTAGGAGAGGGTGGTCACGTCGGCCGCGAAGCCCTGGCGCACCCGGCTGATGTCGGACTCGAACACGTTGGCCATAATCCAGACGTTGTCGAGGTTGCTGACGGTGAACAGGTTGCCCACGTTGTCGGCGTTGAACTGCATGCGGTCGGTCACGTTTTTCTCCGTGATGAAGCCCGAAATCGGGGCCCGGAGCGCGTAGGTGCCATCGGGCGAAACGCCGTACACGCTCAGCTGCTTGCGGCTTTTGCCCACGTTGCCGCGGGCCTTCTGCAGCTCCTTGCGGGCCAGCGTCACGTCGCGCTCCGAGGCCAGGCCCGCCGTGTACTGGTCTTCGAGCACCGCCAGGTTTTTGCGGGCAATGTCGAGGTCGGTGCCGGCGCTGCTGCTCTGGTTCTGGAGGTCGGCAATTTCCCCGCTCCGGATCACGGCCAGCACCTGGCCCTTGGTTACGTGGTCGCCCAGCTCCACGCTCAGCTGCTCCACCACGCCACCCACCAGCGGATACACCTTCACGGTCTGGTCGCCGTCGGAGGCAATCTGGCCCGAGAGCGTCAGCTCGTCGCGCACGGGTTGCTGGCGCACCGTGTCAAGCTTCAGTTCCCGCAGCATCTTGTCCGAGAGCGAAAAGCCTGCCTCGGCCTTGGGCCCGGTAGCGGCTGCTTCATCATTTTTAGCGCAGCCCCCCAGCGTGAGGATGAGAGCAAAGGGTAGAAGAGGAAGGAAGCGGTTCATAGGGTTGGGTGATTAGGTTGAGCAGCGTCTCAGGAGTCCCAGGGCTGAAGCCCTGGGCTACGGAGTGAAGAAGGTTGCTAAATCGGGCCGCTGACTAGCCCAGGGCTTCAGCCCCGGGGCTGTGTTTAGTCGAATACCGGCCGGCCCACCGCGTAATTCAGCAGTTCGAAGGCCCGCACGCGGCTGGCGCGCAGGCTGTTGAGCTGCACGAGGTTGTTCTTGTAGCTCTCGTAGAAATCGAGGTACTCCACGATGGTGAGGTTGCGCTTGGCGTAGCTCTGGTCGATGCCCACCATGAGGCGGTCGAAGTCAGAGGTTTCGCGGTCGGCGCTCTGGTAGAGCTGGTCGGTCTGGCGGGCCTGGCGCCAGGCCTCCTGCACGTCGTTGACGACCTGCAGCTGCTGCTGGCCCAGCTGGGCGCGGCCAATCTCGATCTGGTTCTGGGCCGTGCGGATGTTGCCCTGGTTGCGGTTGAACAGCGGCACGGCAATGCCCAGGCTCAGGGCGTTGTAGTTCTGGATGTAGTTGCCGGCCCGGTCGAACACGTAGCCCACGGCCAAATCGGGCGTGGCCAACGCGCGCTGGTAGCGCAGGTTCTGGGTTTGCTGCTGCACGGCCGCCTGGCGGGCCTTCACGTCGGCGCGGTTCACCTGGGCCGAGTCGATGAGCTGCTGCTCGGTACGGCCGGCCAGCGAGAGGGCCCGCAGGCGGGCGTCGTCGGCCTGGGGGCGGTAGTAGGTGCCGGCCTCGTCGCGGAGCAGCATGCGCAAATCGGCCTGCTGGGCGGCAATATCGGAGAGCAGCGTCTGGCGCTCGTTGCGCAACTGGAACAGGAACGCTTTTAGGCGAATAACCTCTTTGAGCGCGATGTTGCCCTTGTCGTACTGGCCCTGGTAGAGATTGACGGTGCGCTGAAAGCTGGCCACTTCCTGGTCGTACACGCGCACGCTCTGCTGCTTGAAATACAGGTCGTAGAACGTGGCGCGGAGCTGGTAACGCAGTGTGCGCAGCAAATCATCGAAGGTAAACTGCTCGACCAGCGTGTTCTGCTGGGCCACGCCGGCGGCGGCCCGGCGGCGGCCGGCCAGCGCGAACAGCTGCTGCACCTGCACGGCCGTATTGCCCTGGCGCGTTACGTCGAGGGTGCGGTGGGTGAATTGGTTGTAAGCGTTCTGCTCGACTGAAATCGTGGGGTTGTCCCAAAGCCGGGCCTGCTGAATCTGGGCCTCGGCGGCCGACACATTGTAGCGCTGGGCCAGTAGCAGCAGGTTGCTGGCCACGAACCGTTCCTCGGCTTCGGGCAGCGTGAGCCGCACTGTATCAGTAGCCAGCGGGGCCGCCCGACTGGTAGAAATGCTGAGCAGCAGGGCCGTTGTCAGCAGCAAAAAAAAGCGGGGCATAACCGGGTTCGGTGGTTGGTTATGCAAGAGTACGCCCCCCGTATTAGGGCCGAATTAGAGGCAGATTAGAAACGGATTAGAAAGGGAGAAATAAGCGGCAAGCGGTCAGCTACAAGCCGCAAGCTGTCGGCCATACGCCTTTGAACGCGCTTGTAGCTTGTAGCTGAAAGCTTGCAGCCCAAAGTCAAAACACCACCTCCACCACCGTGCCCACGCCTAAATCCGACGAAATCTGCAGCGTGCCGCCGTGCAGCTCGATGATGCGGCGGGCCAGGGGCAGGCCCACGCCGTGGCCCACCACAGGTCGGGCGTTATTGGCCCGGAAAAAGGGCTGGAACACCTGGGGCAGGGCTTTTTCGCTGATGCCGATACCCTGGTCTTTCACCCAGATGCGCCGCCGGCCGGCCTGGTACTCGAAGCGGACCTGCACCGGCTGGTCGGGGCCCGAGTACTTGAGGGCGTTGTCGAGCAGGTTGGTGAGGGCCCGGCCCAGCAGCTGGCGGTTGCCCCTGATTTCCAGCAGCGCCGGGTCGGCGGGCAGCTCGCCCAACGTAATCTGGACCCGGCGGCGCTGGTCGGGAGCCACGCCCCCGCGGGCCTCCCAGAGCAGCTCGTCGAGGCGGATTTCGTCGCTGGTGCCCACGGTGGTTTGGGTAAGGTCGAGCAGGTTGTTGAGCAGGAGCTTGAGCTGCTGCAGCTCGCCCAGCACCGAGGCCCCGGCCTCGCGGTAGGCAGCAGGGTCGCGCTCCCGGTTCAGCAGCACCTGCAACTCCCCGATGGTGGCCGTCAGGGGCGTGCGCAGCTCGTGCGAGGCATTGCTGACGAAGGTGCGCTGGGTTTCAAAGCCCTCTTCCAACCGCTCCAGCATCCGGTTGAAGGTGCGGGCCAGGCGCGTAAGCTCGTCCTGCTCCGATCCGATCCGCTCGCTCACGCGCAGGTGCAGGTCCTGGGCCGTGATGCGGTCGACCTGGTCGTTGACGGCGGCGATGGGCGAGAGGGCCCGGCCCGCGAACATCCGGCCGGCCACATAAATCACCAGCAGACTGACCACAAAAATCAGCCCCATAATCTCGGCCAAATGCTCCAGCCGGGCCCGGCCCGAGTGGTTTTCGGCCGCCGCCACAATAACGAACTCGCCTTGGTTGTCCTTGTAAAACAGCCCCACGGCCTGCCGCGCCCCGAGGTCGAAATACACCTCCTTTTCGGCCACGATGCGGGCCAGCAGCGGCGGCGGAATCCGGATGCGCGTGTCCTGCTCGATGAAGCGGGGTTGGAGCTGGCTGTCGTAAATCTGGAGCACTTCGCCGGTGAGCGTGCGCAAATAGCGCCGCTGGAAGTCGCGGAAGGCCTCGGCCCGCACCTCATCCTGCTCCAGAAACACGTAGCCCGTCACCTCGGCCCGGTCGCGCAGGCGTTGGTGAAATTCCTCGTGGGTGTAATCGGCCTGCAAAATGAACGCCGTCGTCAGCGCCGACAGCAAAATCACGGCCACCAGCCCCAGAAACAGCCACGTCAGTCGGTTACGGATGGTCATAGGAACGGGGGAGCGGAGGAACGGGGCTGGACAGGGGAAAAAAACGTCATTCTGAGCGCAGCCGGAGGCGGAGTCGAAGAATCTCTACCGCTTCGTTGCAACACTATCTGGATTACCATTGCGGTAGAGATGCTTCGACTTCGCCTCCGGCTGCGCTCAGAATGACGTACTTCTCACTTCTCACTTCTCACTTCTCACTTCTCACTTCTCACTCCGCAACACGTAGCCCATGCCCACCACGGTATGGATGAGTTTCTGCGAAAAGCCTTTATCCACCTTGTTGCGCAGGTAATTCACGTACACGTCCACCACGTTGGAGCCGGCGTCGAAGGAATCTTCCCAGACGTCGGCGGCCAGCTCGGCTCGGCTTAGCACGCGGCCGGGGTGGCGCAGCAGCAGTTCCAGCAGTCCGAATTCGCGAGCCGTGAGCTTGATGGGCTGCCCGGCCCGGACGACGGTCTTGGCAGCCGTGTCGAGGGTGAGGTCCTCGAACGTGAGTACCGCGCTTTTGGCCTGCTGGCCCCGGCGGCGAGTGAGGGCCCGCACCCGGGCCAGCAGCTCCGAGAAGTCGAAGGGCTTGACCAGGTAGTCATCGGCTCCGCCCCCAAAGCCCAGCAGCTTGTCCTGGGTGGCGCCCAGGGCCGTGAGCATCAGCACGGGCGTCTGCTGGTCCTGGACGCGCAGGGCCGTCAGCACCTCCAGGCCGCTGAAATGGGGCAGAATCACGTCCAGAATAATCAGGTCGTAGGCGTGGGCCAGGGCCAACTGCCGGCCAAACCGGCCGTCGTAGGCTACTGCCACCTCGAAGCCCTCTTCCTCCAGTCCCCGCTTGATAAATGCGGACACCTTGGGCTCATCTTCAACCAACAGGATTTTCATGGGAATCGGGGCATGTAGCGCGAAGCGGAAGCTTCGCCTTATAAAAAGGCTAACACTGAGATATGGGCCTGTAGCGCGAAGCTCCCGCTTCACGTATCGGAAGAACGACGTCGTTTGGCAGTCAGCAAACGTAGCGCGAAGCTGGAGCTTCTCGCTACGGGCCTACGTCTTTCAACCAACCCAACTACTCATCCTCATAATCCAGGCCCAGCAGCTGGTTGAGGGCTTGCTGGATTTCGCTGGCGGCGTGCAGCTGGCCGTCCTTGCGGGCTACGCGGAGGCCTTTTTGGTAAACTTTTTCGGCTTCATCGGGCTTTTGAAGGTGCTGGAGCATCTTGCCGGCATGATAGTACGTACCCACGTAGTCGGGGTGCTGATCGAGCAGCGTCTGATAGTAGCGCATGGCCGTTTCGGGTTCCGATTCGCGGTATTCGGTGGCCAGCGCGTAAATTGTAAACGCATCCGTCGGATCGTCTTCGTAGAAGCGCAGTAATTGCTGCAGGCGGCTGGGCGCGGTTTCCATAGGGCAGGAGTTTTGAGTATCTTCGCCCCAAATTTGACACTTTCTTTAGTTTCTTTCATATAAGCAGCCGTAGATGAAATTTCTCGTTTGCATCAGCAACGTACCCGACACGACCACCAAAATCACCTTTACGCCCGATAACAAGGCGTTCAATAAGGCCGGGGTGCAGTTCGTGATTAATCCCTGGGATGAGTATGCCCTCACCCGTGCCATCGAGCTGAAAGAGGCCCAGGGCAGCGGCACCGTCACGGTGCTCAACGTCGGCGAAGCCGACACCGAGCCCAACATCCGCAAGGCCCTGGCCATCGGTGCCGATGATGCCATCCGCATCAACGCCCACCCCAAAGACGCGTTCTTCGTGGCCAAGCAGATTGCCAGTGTTGCCAAAGAAGGCGGCTACGACGTGATTCTGATGGGCAAGGAAAGCATCGACTACAATGGCTTCCAGGTACACGGCATGGTGGGCGAGCTGCTCGGCATTCCGACCGTAGCCCCGGCCATGAAGCTCGACATGAGCGGCAACACAGCCACGCTGGAGCGCGAAATCGAAGGCGGCAAGGAAATCGTGGAGGTGAATGCGCCTTTCGTGGCTTCCTGCCAGCAGCCGATGTGCGAGCCCCGCATCCCCAACATGCGCGGCATCATGACGGCCCGCACTAAGCCCCTGAAAGTAGTGGAGCCCACCGCCGATGCCCCCCGCACCGAGGTGGATACCTTCGCGCTGCCCCCCGCTAAGCAGGGCGTCAAGCTCATCGCGGCCGAAAACGCCGGTGAGCTGATCAAGCTGCTGCGCAACGAGGCAAAAGTAATCTAATCACTGAATTATGAATTATGAGGTATGAATTATGAATTGGCCGTGCCATAAGCGCCACTTGCCAGTTTTTCAATTCATGATTCATAATTCATAACTCATAATTCAAATATGAAATGTCTGTACTAGTTGTTGTTGAATGTGATGGCGGCGAGGTGAAGAAGTCCTCGCTGGAGGTAGCTTCTTACGGCAGCCAGGTGGCCCAGATGCTGGGCACCACCGCTACGGCTATTGCCGTAGGCGAGGCTACCGAGGCCAATCTGGCCAAGCTCGGTGAGCAGGGCATTGCCAAGGTGCTCTACGATGCGGAGCCCCGCCTCAAGGATTTCGTGAACGGTGCTTACACCAAGCTGATTGCTACGGCCGCGCAAAAAGAGGATTCTAAGCTCATCGTGCTGGCTAACTCCAACATCGGGGCGGCCGTAGGGTCGCGCCTCTCGATCCGGCTCGAAGCCAGCCTGGCTACCAACGTAGTCGCGCTGCCCAAAACGGACGGCGGCTTCTCGGTGAAGCGCGGCGTATTCTCGGGCAAAGCCTTCGCCGACGTGGAGCTGGCGGGCGAGCGGAAGATCATCGCCGTCAAGAAAAACTCCATCGAGGCGCTGCACGAGGAAGGCAAAACGGCCCAGGTGGAGTCGTTCTCAGCCCAGCTGACGGACGCTGATTTCGCTGATGCACCCAAGGAAGTGGTGATGCAAGACCAGGCCGGCGGCGTGCTACTGCCCGAGGCCGACCTCGTGGTTTCGGGTGGCCGGGGCATGAAAGGCCCCGAAAACTGGAACCTCATTGAGGACCTGGCCAAAGCGCTGGGCGCGGCTACGGCCTGCTCCAAGCCCGTGTCCGACGTCGATTGGCGCCCTCACCACGAGCATGTGGGCCAGACCGGCATCACGGTGTCGCCGAACCTGTACATTGCCTGCGGTATTTCGGGGGCCATCCAGCACCTGGCCGGCGTGAATTCGAGCAAGGTTATCGTGGTCATCAACAAAGACCCCGAGGCTCCGTTCTTCAAGGCCGCCGACTACGGCATCGTGGGCGACGTGTTCGACGTGCTGCCCAAGCTGACCCAGGCCGTGAAGGAATTAAACTAATGTGGTGCATGTGCTGATGCAGAAAACGGGGCAAAGGAGTTACTTTCCGTTGTTTGCTGCATCAGCACATTTTCACATTTAACGCATTAGCACATTCACCAAGAATCCGCTTGTGAAAAAAATACCGCTCGAAATTCTGGGCCTCTCGTCCAGCCAGTCGCAGTCGGGGTCTTTCGCCCTTATTCTGGGCGAGAAGACTGGCAACCGTCGTCTGCCCATCATCATCGGCATGTTCGAGGCGCAGAGTATTGCCATTCAGATTGAGAAAATCAATCCGAACCGCCCCCTCACGCACGACTTGTTCAAGTCGTTTGCCGAGCAGGTACACGTGGCCGTGCTGGAGGTGATGATTTCAGACCTCAAGGAAGGCGTTTTCTACTCCAAAATTGTGTGTTCCGATGGCGCTACCACTTTCGAGCTGGATTCGCGCCCCTCGGATGCCATTGCCATTGGTTTGCGCTTCGGCGTGCCAATTTTCACGGTGGAAAGCGTACTGAGCGAAGCCGGTATTATCCTTTCCGACCTCGACGAAAACGCCGAGGACTCAGATGACGAGGATGATGACGACGACGAGGATGATGACGCCGGCAAGCCCGCGCCCGCACCCGTACCCCGGGAGCCCAGTGGTCAGGTGCCGGTAGACGAGCTCACCAAGATGCTCGCTCAGGCAATTGACCGGGAAGACTACGAGAAGGCTGCCAAAATCCGGGATGAACTCGACAAGCGCAAAGACAGCTAAGCTACCCGCATCGCCTCCGCCGGCCCCCGACAAAAATTCCGGCTGGCGCGCAACGCTGCCTGATGTCGTGGTTGATCCGGTAACGGAAGCATTGGATACGCTAACCGACTTGGCTGACGAAGAATAGGTACCGCTGATTGAACCGCAAACCCACCCGACCCGGTAAGTCGGGTGGGTTTTTTCGTGCGGGTCGTACCTTGCAGCTCTACTTTTCCCGTTTCCCGCATGGATTTTTCCGCTTCCCCCGACTTGCGCTACCCCATGGGTGAGCCCGCCCTGCCCGATGAGCCCCTGGACCGGGGCGCGCGCACGGCCTACATGGGGCATCTGGCTACGCTTTCGGACCAGGTGCGGGCGGCGGTGGCCGGCCTCACGCCCGCCCAACTCGACACGCCCTACCGCCCCGAGGGCTGGACGGTGCGTCAGGTGATTCATCACCTGCCCGATTCGCACCTGAACGCCTACGCCCGTTTCCGCCTTGCCCTGACCGAGGACAACCCCACCATCAAGCCCTACGACGAAGCCGGCTGGGCCGAGCTGCCCGACGTGGCCGCCACGCCCCCGGCCGTGTCGCTGGCGCTGCTGGAGGCGCTGCATATCCGCTGGGTGCGCCTGTTGCGCAACCTCACCGATGCTCAGTGGACGCGTACGTTCTTCCATCCCGGCACCCAAACCACATTCACCCTCGATCAGGCGCTGGTGCTCTACGCCTGGCACGGCCGTCATCACCTGGCCCACATCACAGAGCTCCGCCGCCGCGAAGGCTGGTAACGGTGAGTGAGTGAGTGAGTGAGTGAGTGAGTGAGTGAGGTTTTTGTCCGGAACAGAACGAAAGCGCTTCGCTTACGATGATATCAAGGCATCAACCCACGCTACTCTACCCTACTAAATATTGCGGCATAAAACGGGGCAGTCCGACCTTTGGGGTTCCTACACCATCCAAACCCGTTCTGCCCCGTGAAGCAATGCCTCAGCGCCAAACTTACTACGCTTTTGCGACAGGTGCCGTTTGTGCGCCAT
>NZ_QYCN01000062.1 GCF_003583925.1 Hymenobacter rubripertinctus
TGGCGGCCCAGCGGATGAGGTTTGGGCGTGTGCACGGGCAGCAGGGGCGAGAGGCGCGCCCAGAGCGTATCGGAAATCGTGAATTCTTGCGTCGTGGCCATGCCGCGAAAGTACCACTTCTTTAACTCCTATTCGGATAGACTCTTAATGGGAACGTCTAAATCCTACGGCGGGCCCAAAGGCCGCACGCCCTTACTTCCCCCCTGGGCTCCGCCGCCCCCMCCCGGCGACCCCGACGGCCCAGTTCCACCGCCAGGTTTGCCTGACTCACCGGCTCCATCAAGCCCGTTGCCAGCTCTACCTGCGGATGGTATTCCCCCTGCTGGTCCGCCACCCGCCGATGGTACACCGCCAGCACCTGATCCACCGGCCCCACCAGCGTTTCCTTTGGCTCCTGACACTTCCTGGACTTCGCCCAAGATAGCTATTGGCAAGTTCGCTTCTTCGGGCGGCGGTGCAAAGGCATTCGGCCCCGTCGCTCGAAACTATGTGCGGGCCCAAGGTGGTCCACGCCAGGCTACCCGTGGCTCCGCGAGAGGCGTGCGCACGGCGCAGTTTCTGGCTGGTGCCCTTACCGCCTTTGTGCAGGGCGGGGAACCCGCCCTCAGTCAATTCATAGGGCGTGACTTCGTCGGACGTAGCGCCGACGAAGTGCTGGCGGCCTTGGTTGATGAACTGGCCCCGAGCGGCGCGCAAAATGAAGATGCTGCCGCCCGGGATGCTGCCTGCATGGTGCTCGAAGACTTATTTGTCCGCTATTCAGTCGGTACGGCTGGTCTCGCTGGCTTGGCAACCCTGGACATGGCAGAAGTTGGAAAGGTGGTGGTGCAGTACGTCGCCACCTACATTTTCACCCGACTTATGCAGGTACTGGCCATCCGCCTTGAGCGCAACGATTTAACTCCAGCTGCCGCTTGTCGCATGGAGCGCGACATCCGCGGCTATGTCATTGACCGGGTAGAGCAGGAAGTGACTCCACCTCAGGTAAATAATATCAGTTTCACAGCCGACGAAGGCAAACGCATTGTGGAGCGTGTGTTCAACGATGCTTATTCCATTATTGAGGTATGGGAGGAATAACTTGGAACGCCCTGGTCTTGGGTAAAGACGAAGCCGCACCCACGCCGCTTCCCCCGCACACGGTAGTCATCCCGCTCGATATCGCAGACCCGGACAAGTTCCGCTCGGACGTGCTTTCCACTCTCATACAACAACAGCTAACTCTGCCGCCTGCCGCGAGGGACTTGTACCGGCTGGCAGCTGCTGCCTTTGCTTGCGATGTTAGCTTTCCTCGCGCCACTGCTTACGATAGTTGGACTCGCCACATCCGGCTGTCGCTGAGCGTGACTGACCTGGCGCTTTGGCAAAATGCTCAGCAGCGAGTAACCGACTTACTTACCTATTTGTCTGGCGACCAGTGGGAGATTACGTTCACGGCTTATTCGGACCCGGTCCCTGATTTAGTGGAAGCTACCGACTCGCCAGCGCCAGCTACACCAGCCATAGCGCCGTTTAAGCCCGATGCGGTGTGCTTATTCTCGGGCGGCCTGGACTCCTTCATTGGCGCAGCCGATCGATTAGCTGCCGGCCAAAAACTCACGCTCGTGAGCCACCACGGTGCTGGCTCCGCTACGCACGCAAGCCCGGCACAAACCAATCTGAAAGGGTTGATGCGCCAACATTACCCGAATCAGTTTCAAGCCTACTCCTTCAATGTGGACCCACGTAAGGGCCTGACGGGCAGCGCCGAGCCTACTACCCGAAGCCGGTCGCTAGTCTTTTTAGCGTTGGGGGCGTTAGTGGCCGCTACTCAACAAGCGCCTACACTCTATATCCCTGAGAATGGTTTAATTACGCTAAATATACCGCTCACGTACAGTCGTTTGGGCAGTTCTAGTACGCGCACTACGCATCCTCACACGCTGCATCTGTTTCAGCAGGTGCTCGACGCTTTGGGCATTGGCGTCAAAGTCGAAAATCCGTACCGGTACGCTACCAAGGGAGAAATGCTGGCCAGTGCCAGCAATCAAGCCTTGGTGGAGGCTGGTTTACCGCACACCATGTCGTGTGCGCATCCTACGGCTGGGCGTTTCCAGGGAGTTGGGGTGCGCCATTGCGGCTACTGTGTCCCCTGCATTATTCGGGCGTCGGCCGAGCACAGAGCTGGCATCAGCGGACCTACCTATTTGGCTCCTTACCGCTACGATATTCGCCTGCGGAATCTCGCCCAAGCTAATCTCACGGACCAAAAAAATCGTGACCTGCGGGCATTTCAAATGGCTATTCTGCGGGCCCAGCAACAACCGCCCGGCGCTGCTTGGGTATTGCGGTCTGGCTCCTTGGCCAGCGACAGCGCCAATATCGCCAAATACGTGGGTGTGTATACCCGCGGCTTGCGCGAAGTGGAAGCTTTTTTAAATAGCTAGCCGCATTTTCAAATCGTTTTTCACGCCGTGAACTCCTTCGACACTCACTGCCACCTCGATTTGTATCCCGACCCGCGCGCGGTGGTGCGCGAAGCCGAGCGTACGCAAACCTACGTGGTGGCCGTCACCAATACTCCGTCAGTATTCCAGGCCACGCAGCAATTAATTGGCAACTCGCGTTTTGTACGGCCGGCGTTAGGGTTACATCCCGAACTGGCCGTAGAGCGCCGGGGAGAGTTGCCGCTTTTTCAACAATTATTGCCCCAGACGCGCTACGTGGGCGAAGTAGGTCTGGACTTTGTTTCCAACGACAAGCAAGTGCGAATCACGCAACAGCGGGTTTTTTCGCAGATTCTGGAATGGTCTCATTTAGCCGGCGATAAAATACTGACCATTCACAGCCGGCGAGCCGAAAAGGAAGTAGTAGAGGCCATTGGAGCTAATTTTCGAGGTGCGGCCATCCTGCATTGGTATTCCGGTTCGCTTGCTGTCGTCGAGCAGGCCCTAGCCAATGGTCTCTATTTTTCGATTAACCCCGCTATGACTCGCAGCAAGCGCTTTCCCGACCTGCTACGCTTAATTCCGATTGATAGGCTGTTGACGGAGACGGACGGGCCATTTGTGCAAATTGGCCAGCGTGTTGCCTTGCCGCCAGATGTCGCTCAAGTATCAGTTATTTTGGCATCAACGTGGCAAATCACTCCTGAGGAGATGACTAAAGTTCTTTTTGCTAACCTCCGCAGATTGTTAGTTACGCCGAGTTGAGTCTTGGTACTCATCTCACTACGTTATTAAAATTCCACCCATTTTTTATGAATCGTGCCCCTGAGATTACCGCCCAAGCTTTCTTTAAAATCGCACAGCCGCACTCGGTTTTGAAAGCCGATATCGTAAGCAAATACGTCATCGCATGGGCCAACATAATTATTCGGGGGAAACTGCATTTCAAGAAAGAGGCCCGCGCTTATGTAGTGGATTTGTTTTCGGGGTGCGGCCAGTATGAGGACGGCACCAAGTCCACTCCGATTAAAATTATCGACGAGGCTTTGAAAGCCGACCACTTGCGGGAAAATCTCATCTTGCGCTTCAACGACAATCAGGTAGAAATGATTGAGCGGCTGCAAGGCCATGTGGCCGCCATCCCCGGCGTGACAAGCTTCAAAAACAAAATTGGCTACTCTACCTACGATGCCGAATCGCCCGAAGTCCTTTCGTGGTTTACCAAAAACAACCAAGGCCCGCGCTTGCCAATGGTCGTGTTCATCGACCCGTTTGGTTACAAGGAAATCAGCCGGGAGCTACTACGCTCCATGATTCAGATTCCACAATCAGATATCCTATTTTTCTTCAACTACCGCCGCGTCAACGCTGCGCTCGGCAACGAGCAGTTCGAATCGAATATGAATAAAATATTCGGTCCCGAACGAGTGCAGCGAATCAAAACAGAGTTAGCGACTGCCCGTCCTGCTGAGCGTTCCGAAATAATTATTCGCCACCTTGATGAGTCGTTGCGCGAGATAGGGGCCAATTTCGTGGTGCCCTTTGTAGTAGTGCAGGAAGACGAAGAACACATTTCGCACTATATCGTGGGTATCACCAAGCACGAGAAAGGATTTGAGCTGATGAAAAAGGTGCTCAAGCAGCATACCACCATCGGCCCGCGCAGCAGAGCCAAGTTTGGCCACGATTTGGCTAGTGTGGAGCGCGACAAGCAGCACAGCATGTTCGACGCGCTGCCAGACCCCATTGGGGAATTAGCCGCGCAAGTTTACCAGGCGTACACTGGCCGCATCATTACCTTTGGGCAGCTGTACAAGCAGCACCACCCGACTGCCCATTATACCGAGTCGGAATATAAACAAGCTGTGCGTCGCCTGCTACTTGACAAGCGGGCTTACGCTTTGGATGAGGAAACGAAACCCTCCCGCAAGACTATTAAGGGGGAGCAAGCCGTTCCGGAGCATCTTAGTATCAGGTTTATGTGATTTTCCACCGTTGGCTTTTTTTGTTCAATACTAACTAATTTAGCGGCGCACTAAAAGCTAACAACGATGGCACAATCAAGCATTGAGTGGACCGAAATGACCTGGAACCCTACCACGGGGTGCGATAAATTGTCAGCCGGCTGCAAATTTTGCTATGCCGAGGTCATGACTAAGCGCCTCAAAGCGATGGGGCAGGAGAAATACGCCGATGGATTCAAGGTCATTCGCATCCACGAAGCGGAGCTGGCGCGCCCGTTCACGTGGCGCAAGTCCAAAGTGGTATTCGTAAACTCCATGAGTGACCTGTTTCATGTGAATGTCCCCTTACCCTTTATTCAACGTGTATTCGACACGATGAACCGCTGTCCCCAACACACGTTTCAGGTGCTTACTAAACGCGCCGAACTGCTGGCCGAACATTCTGCACATCTAACTTGGTCGCCCAATATCTGGATGGGGGTTTCAGTTGAAGACTACCGCGTTCGGCACCGCATTGATTATTTGCGGCAGTGCGGGGCCCACATAAAATTTTTGTCACTTGAGCCCTTGCTCGGCCCCCTACCTGACCTCAATCTCGACGATATCAATTGGGTCATTGTGGGAGGAGAGTCTGGCCGTAACCCTCGACCGATGGAAGAGGCTTGGGTGGAAGACATTCGGCTGCAATGTGAGGCGGCCGGGGTAGCCTTCTTCTTCAAACAGTGGGGAGGAATTAACAAAAAAGCTTCCGGTCGTTTGCTCAACAACCGTACTTATGACGCCATGCCGGCGCAATTAGAACCCTTGGAGCAACCCGCGTGAGTACCTATGCACAAGAGTTTTCAAGGGCCTTACTTCGGTCGCAGGAGGCTGGCTTGCACGTGCCAAATTGCAAACTGGAGTTAAACCGCCGATGGCTCTCAGACCGGGCGCAGGCAGAATTTCCCTATGTACTGCGACATACGGTAGGAGAATTAGATTTCGCGGAAATCAGCGCTCACTGCCTGTCACTGAATCTTGAGCTATTGTCCGCCGTCAGCCGCTGGTTGGGATGCGAGGTATTCTACACGTTGGGCTGGGTTGATGATGAAACCGAGAACGGACTATTCTACTTCGACGAAGTATTCATTCGGGACGTTATACGCACCAAGTACTCCAAAAACACCATGAAAATCCATGCATGGCTGACCCTGCCGAGCCTGGAAATTATTGATATAACGCTGTTCACCACTCTAGCCTTCGCTAAGAAACAGCCCACAATGCTTGGGAGGGTAATTACACGACACCCGGATTACATACAAGGCATGGCTTACAAACCAATGCTAGTGGGCGACGACTTCTTACGGCAAACTGGGGTACTGAAGAACGAAAACGAACGATAGTCTGCCCGCTTACCCTACCACTGCCCGCGCCCGCAGTGCCCCGATGGCTCAGTCCGAAAGGGCTGAGAAAATCGTGGGCTAGTTCAAGTAGCTTCCGCGCTCCTCCGCTTACTCGGCGGTAACAGTCAAAAAGTAGATCACCTCAGTCTACTTACCACCGGCCTTAAACGTCACGGCTTGCTACAGCATGTAGTCATCCTGGGCTGGATTGTCCATAGTCGGGTAGGGGCGCGGAATACCCAATAAATCATATAAATCCTGGAGGAACAGGCCATAGTTAGCCCGCTCTGCGACGCCCGATTTCAGTTGGTGGGTTTCAAGGTTGATATAATGCACGATGCAAAATAATCTCTTTTTACCAAGCGGGACTCTTATCTTTTTGCAGAGTTGCTAAACAATTAATAACTGATGTTACGCACCGATTGCGTCTGTGCTTCAGGAAACCACTTCGGTTACTTCTGAAAAGGGTCTTTCCGGTCAGCTTGGCAATAGGGTGCGTAACATCAGTTAATAAATAGGCCCGAAAAACCCGGCTTTTTTACTTGCGTTCAGTTAGAGCTAGCCTTGCTGTAATTTTTAGGTTAAATTCTCCAGTAGCCTACAATCATTACGCTACAGCGAAAAAAATAAGTATTCCTTCATTGCTTTTAGCTGCCTAACCTTTTCTATTTTTACGGTTCCATTTCGCTAATACTTCTACCCATTCTTATTTTTTATGCGAAAAATCTACCTTGTTATAAAATTACTACTATTACTATCCACAGCTGCGCAAGCGCAAAAAGTTGCCGCAGTTCCTACCATACCGGCGGACACTGTTTACTTTGACCACGATTGGGAAAACACCTCCCACCCCGAGGACCGGGTGTACGCCCGCATTGCCCGCCACGATACGCAGGGCCGTACCGTCGGTACCGTGCGCGACTATTTCTATCCTTCCTGGAAAAAGCAGTTTGAGGGCAAACTACTGCAGGAGAAGCCCGATAAAGCATCCGGGTTATGCACGGGTTGGTACGAGAATGGCAAGTCGCATTTTAAAGGCACCTTCCTGCAGGGAGTACAGCAGGCCGATTACCGCGAATGGGGCGAAACAGGCCAGGAAATCAAAACTACTTATGCTTGGCATGAGGTTCTAAGCACCGATGCGGTCAAACTGCACTCGTACTACAACTCCGGCAGTTCCCGGCAGGTAATTCCCATTGATTTACCAGAAGGTACCGTTGGCGTCGTCTACAAAGTGGATATTCGGGACGAAGACCAGCCGCCGGTCAGTTGGAGTACCGCCCTAACGCTAGCCGCCTCCATCGCCACTGCCCCCACCGGTGCCGGGCCGGCTCTACTGCTTTCCGTCGGGGCCAAAGCGCTGTCCTCGGAAAGCCAGTCAGCCCCGGCCGTAACTACCAAGTGCCGCTTTTTTCTAGTCGACGACGAGGGGTTGACGGTGCCATTCATTACCTATGCCACTAAAGGCACGATGCCCCCGGCAACCCAGTGCTTGCAGCAAGCCATCAATCGGGGCCAGGAAACCCGGGAGTTGGTCTTGCCTGCTGGGACCAGAAAGCTGTATTTCGCGGTGCAGAACGACAACATGCGCACTTCCGCCCGAATGAAGCTTACTATCAGCGCTTTGCAAGCAAGCAGACAATAAGCCCACTATTCTGGAAATATTCCCTTTACTTGGTCCAATATGCTTGTGTATTAGACCGCGAAACTTGTCCTGAGAGGATAACAACAGGTGCCTTCGACTACAAAACGGGTGTACCACATAAGGCATATTTGCTTGGCAGCTTTCTGAACATTTTACGAGAAATATAGCAGGTTTAGAGTCTCCAGCAGACTCTTTGCCGCGTTATTGGTGTTCACTATCTGTGCTCCCATCCCCTCCCAAAGACGTTCTGCGCGTCAACATTATCTCCACGATGGAGATCAACTATTAGTGTCAGGCCCTAAACTGCGCCGAAACTCGGCTGCGCAACGCCGTACTTGCTGTGGGGCCTACAGCAGCCGACGTGCGGGCACACTTGCAACGGTAAAAATATCTTTCTCGGCGAGGTCTGAACTTTGGGAGATGAGTTTCTGAGAGACAAGGATTGTCGGTTCTCTCTAAAAGTCGTATCTTTGACTTACAAAAAAAGTATCCGCCACATCGGCTCTGCCGATGCTGTTTGGTTGGTACCGTAAAATTCTTCGGTCACAAGCTCTGGCTTGCTGTTTGACCGGAAGCCCACCCCGCTGAGGGTGGGTTTTTTTTTGCCTGCTTACCGCTCTATGCCGCCCCGCCCCATCCGCCACTTCACCAAGCCCGCTATCGACTTCCAGCAGCAGTTGCAGAAGCTACAGGCTCGGGGCCTGGTAGTAGCAAATGAGCCGCGGGCCCTGCGCTACCTGGCCAATATCAGTTACTACCGGCTCAGCGGTTATTGGGGCAGCTTCTTGGTGCCTGGCACCAGCCGCTTTGAGCCGGGCACTACCCTCGACGACCTGCTGCATCGCTACCAGTTCGATAAGCAACTACGCCTGCTCTGCCTGGAAGCCATTGAGCGGCTGGAAATTTCCTTCCGTACCCAACTCATCTACCACATCACCCGCTACACCGGCGACAATAACTGGTATGAGCAGGCTCGTTTTTTCAAGCGCAGTACGCCCGCCGAGCAAGCGGCGTCGACCCGGCTGCTCTCTACCATCCGGGGGGAGCTGGACCGGGCCAAAAGCAAAACCTTCATCGCCGATTACTATCGCTTCTACGACCAGCCCCGTAACCCTCCCGCCTGGATGGTATTGGAACTGCTCTCATTTGGCACGCTCTACAATCTGTTCAATCAGTTTGTCGATACCACCCCCAAGCTGGCTATTGCCAACCACTTCCATTTAGCACTTCGCGTATTTGATTCCTGGATGCAGAGCATCAACGGCGTGCGCAACAAGTGCGCCCATCACGACCGGCTGTGGGACATCGCCATGAAGCCGATGCTCTCTAACCAGCGGGGCCACGCCGGCTACTGGCTCACGGAATCTAATGTGACGGCCATCAACACCAAAATGTACTACACCCTTTCCATCTTCAACTTCCTGATGGTGCAGGTTAGTCAAAGTTCCAGCTTTGGGCGGCGCGTCGTCGCCTTATTGCACGAATACGATATGCTTACTTTAGGATTGCACCGGCAGTACATGGGTTTCCCGGCAGGCTGGGACCAGGAAATTATGTGGCTGGAGCTGTAGATGCCGGTAAAATCACGATTGGGGCCTCTTCCATCTCTACCATCATTTTAGCTAAACGTATTCTACCTCATTCGATTCCACTCTAGGCCTGACCTATGAGAATGTGCTACGTCTGTTACAGAGATATTCGCGCGTTTGGAAGTCGGCTGTCCTACCGGAACTGCTCGACGACTGCTTCGCGAACTAATTGCATCGTGTATTATTGCCCTGTCGTCAAGCAGGGAGATTAAGCGGGAAGCTGACGCGTAGACAGGTACTCCGCCGCTTCCTTACTCAGTGGGTGGGTGCACCAATAGCCGAACTGGGCCAGCAACAGGTCATCGGAAGCCGGGTCACGGTAGCCCACCGCTGGGAATTCCTCGACGGCTGCGGCCGTGCGAGCTGCTTCCGGCAGGAAGCAGGCAAAATCGTACGGGACAAACAACTCCCGCATATGGATAAACTGCTCGGCACCGAAATTACAGTAATAGGGCTCGGGCTGCGCGGAGGAATGCGTGATGGGCGCGAAGGCTCGCACGAGTTCCAGTAAGCACTGGGCATCGCGCACATGTGTTTGCAGATAGGTGGCCAGGGAACCGACCCCGTCTTGTTGTTTAACCCAGAGCATTAATAAAAACCGAGTTTGTGCAGGATATACGTTGAATAAGGGCTTGCCTGCGGCATCGGCCAGGGCACGGGCGAGTAGCAACGATTCAGTTCGGGTCTGCAGGGCTGGCCCTACCGGCTCCCCTATTCTACCTGGCCGCAGCAATTCTCGGGCTACTTCGTACACAAAGCTGAACGTAACGTTATTGGCGACTACCGCTTCAAGCACCGGAATTTGCTCAGCTTCTTCCAGGCGGAAGGTCAGCAGGTTCGCAACTAAATGAGTGGCATCAAAGTGGCGATGAAATAAGTTGTTGGTGTAGCGTTGCTTGTCTAGCAGCGCTTCTTCACAGCCGGCCATAAGGTGAATCAGTGTGCTTGCCTGCCGGGAGGTGAACTCGTTGCGCCGGAAGTAGAGGCGCATATATAAATCGCCGAACCGGCCATCATCCAGCACTTGACGCCATAGTCGCTCGGCCTCGGTCAGATTGTGGCCCAGAGCCGTAAGTAGTGCGTCGTAAAATATATCGGACGTTTCGCCCTTGGTGACAGCGTAAGAGAAGTAACGGTGGAAATAATAAGAAGAACCTATGCTTTTGGTGTTGAACAACTCCTCGTGGTCATTTAGGCGAGAGTAATTGGACCAAAGCTCCCGCAGCTTAGGAAATGTATCGGCGAGTATCGCCTGCACGGCGGCTTTCTCCTGGGGTAAGTAAGCCTGTAGGTGCTGCTCGAAGAAAGTAGTATGCCGGGCTTTTTCGTCTTGAACTGAATGGCGAGGAGCCTCAAAGCTGCCAATGAAGTAGCGCGGGTGGTCACGTATCAACTCGTATAGAGCGGGATAGAATAGCTTTACGGCTTCAATGAGCAGCAAATCCTGATAGTTGACTTCGTGCTCCAGCAGCGGCAGCACGAAGGAAATGCTGTTGATGTAGCGCTTGGCCAGACGTGGGGTGGTGAAGCGCAGCAGGAAGTGCTCGTTAAACCGCGTGCGAAATTCCTCTAGCTGGTCCACGGGGATGGCCACGTTTGTACTGTCGAGCGCCTTGTTGAGCAGCTCAAACAGATAGTCACGTAAATCGGCACGGGAAGCCTGGGGCAGGCGTAGCGGTATCTGGATAATCTTTTCTAGAAAGTCGTGCCCCGCCTGCGGGTTACCTTCCCCAAATCGCTCGCCTAAGGCCGCGGCCACAATTTGATCGTCAAAGCAGAGGATATAGTGGGTATAGGGGAAATCGGCCGTCAGCTTTACTAGGCGAAATACGGCATGAATTTCCGCCTTTTCCAGCCGGTCAATGTCGTCGATGATGATCACGATCTTCCGCTTGGAGTCGCGTAGCAACTGCTCGATGCGTTCCTTCAGGGTTTCCAAGGGCACGTCGGATAATGCTTTACCCAGCCCAGAGGCGGCATCAGCCACGCCTGAGATAGGAGTTGCCTTGAGTACGGCCGTGTATTGCGCATATTTAGAAATCAGCTTACCTAGGCTCTCCTTGCGGGAAAAGAACCGCCAGCGGTTGGCCTTTGACAAGGGCTTAAGCCGGTCGGCCAGGGTGGTGAAGAAAGCCAGTAACAGGGACTGCTCGTCGGAAAAGCGCCAGGGATTGAACGGGACAACGATCGTATCGCTCTGGGCGGCCAGCTCCTGGGCGATAAAGTTCATCACTGAGGTTTTACCCTCGCCCCAGGCCCCGTACACGCCCAGCGTGATGCTGGTGCTGTCGCGGCGCTCTGCCAGCACCCGGGCGACGCGGCGGGCAAACTCATAGCGCTGAAAATAGTCGTCGGGCTGCGTTGCGACGGGCTTGTCAGCCGAAAAGTCGAATGGGGGCATAACTAGTGCTTAGTCAGGTAAGTTAGCCAACAAAATAAGGGAGTCGGAGTTGAGATGATATGGCCCGTCCCCTGACTCCCTTTATCCTGCCGGCTGCTGATCAGTCTGCCCTCGAAAAGTTCACGCGTACCGGTCGCCGGCCCGTGCGGG
>NZ_QYCN01000063.1 GCF_003583925.1 Hymenobacter rubripertinctus
GGATGCGGGTCTCGTTGGAGGCCACTTTGACTTCGTCGTTGAGATGGTGAGCGACTTCGCCAAATTGCACGTTGCGGCTCTTGATGAGTCCGATAATAAACTGAGCAATAAACTTTTGCCGGGACAGATGGCGCACAATGGGCACCTGTTGCAAAAGGGTCGTAAGTTTGGCTTTGAGGCGGTGCTTCACGGGGAGGAACGGGCTGAGAAGTGTAGGAACTCCAAAGGTCGGGCCTCCCCGTTTTTATGCCCCAATATTTAGTAGGGTAGAGTAGCCCTATCTCAACCAAGCCTTGCTCAAGCTCCTTGCGCCGAAAAGGGAATCGTTACCGATCCGGCCACGGCTATCAACCCGGAGTTTCCAGCGCGTACCAATACGTTCAACTGGTACTACGGACAACAGAACAATGGCCGGTATTGGAAAATGAACAGCCAGCCGCTACCAACTGCATCCACAATCTGGTTGCCTTGGGAGCAGTCCGATAACACCAACATGACCCACATTTTGGGCAAACGCGACTTACCTAAAGATGGCTGGGAACTGATTAAGCGAAACCTTGGATACCAGGATGATGGTACACCTTATTCTAATCTAGTCAACCCATATGTGGTGCTCTACAACCGGCACTCAGGCATGATGCGCGTGTTCGTAGCCGTAGGCAAATTAGTGCAGGATTATAATTACGCCGAAATCAAGTTGGTCTTTAATGGAACCGCTCAAAAGAAAGCCGGTACGCTCAATCGTCTGGAAGGGATTGGCGTAGCCCTGGAGAATACCGTACCCGGGCGTGATGCTAGCGTATTCTCAGCGGTAACGCGCTTCACCAGTCAGGAAACCAAATGGTTCATGGCCGATTTTCCGATGGATTACGATCCTTGTGCCTGTCAGTTTGACTCCAAACTCGTCATTGAAGTTAATCTTATCAGTGAGGCTAACATTAAGTTAGAAGGCATTACTACTGGCACTTTACTTTCCGTCAAAAAGTCAGACGGCACCAATTATTCCAGTACTGATTTTGATAAGGGCGTTTCAGTAGCCAAGAAAGTGAATGGAGTGCTTAAAAAGAGTCAGACTACCTATAAAACTATTAGCAGCTACACCTCATCTGTATTAGGCACACTGACTACTCAAGGCACCAAAACCAGCGCACAGGATGCTAATGCAAAGAAAAACGCATTTGCGCAACTCATGAGCGCGCTGGCCACCAATAGCTTTTTGAAAAATGGCTTAAATTCTGTCCCATATATTGGGGCAGCGGTTAGCATTTTAGATTCTTTTATCGGCGGTGGCAAAGACGAGTCCGGGCCGCAGGCCGTTAGCATTCAACCAATGTCGATCAATATGACAACTTCGCTTACTGTACTACTCCCCAAAAACTGGACAGTTTAGGAGGCGTTTGTTAAGCAAATGGGTGGGGGGCTGAAGGTAGGGTTTTGAGCGAAKATTTGCGCAGGTGTTTGGCCCTTCAGGCCTTGGTGAGGCCGCTGATGGTTGTAGTAGCTGAAGTTATCCGTSGCCCGGCCCCGCCCGTCGCGGCTGATTTGGCAGCCCGCCGCCAGCAAGGCCTGCTCGAAGAGCTGGCTGGTAAACTGGCTGCCCTGGTCGGAGTTGAAGATGTAGGGGGCCGGCTGGGTGGCCAGTGCCGCGCCCAGTGCGCTCAGACAAAAGCCCACGTCGAGCGTGTTGCTCAGCTCCCAACTCAGCACGTAGCGCGAGTGCCAGTCCAGGACGGCCACCAGATACAGGAAGCCTTTGGCCATGGGAATATAGGTGATATCCGTGCTCCACACCTCGTTAGGMGCACTCAGTACCCGTTCSCGCAACAGATACGGATAGCGCGTMAYGCCYTGGCCGGGCACACTCAGGCGCGGTTTGGGGTAGACCGGCTCCTGGCCCATGAGGCGCACGAGCCGGCGCACCCGTTTTTCATTGACCTGATAGCCCGCCAGGCGCAGGTGGTCGCGCAGGCCCAACACGCCTTTGAAATTGTGGCGCATAAACTCCTCGTCCAGCAGGCGCATGAGCGTCAGGTTCAGGTCCGTTTCGCCCCGGGGCTGGTAGTAGTAGCTGCTGCGGGCCAGCCCCAGGGCCTGGCAGCGGGCCTGTACCGAGCCCGCTTCGCTGGCTTGCACCAGGGCGCGTTGTTGGGCGACTACCAAGTGGGCAGCGTTTTTTTAGCAGCTGGTTTTCCATCTCCAGCCGTCCGATGGCGGCATACAACGGCTCGACGTCGGGCGGGGCCGGCGCGCAGGCTCCTGCGTCGGTGAACACCTGCACCGCCTGCTGGCGCAAGTGCAGCTTCCAGCGACTAATCTGGGRCACCGACAGCTGGTAGCGGGCRGCCAGTTCGGCCAGCGGCTGCCGCTCCGTCAGGGCGGCTAAGGCCACTTCTGCTTTGAACTCAGCAGTGAAGCGGCGACGGGTACGTTTTGGGTTCATGGCGTTGACTAAGAYAGCCACCACAAACTGTCCAAACTTTGGGGAGTACTACAACTATCAGCTTATCCTGCGTGGAGTAGCTTACCCACTGGGCCACTAGGTCGTAATCCGGCCGTTGCCACACCACGCAGAAAGTAACCGTGGTGAGCAGAAAATACACCGGATAAATGCGGGCGAAGCGGTTGCGGAAATAATCCAGCAGCCATTGCCGATTGAGTTCTACCCGCTGCCCGTAACGGGTGGCAATCAGAAAGCCGCTCAATACGAAAAACACGGTTACCCCACTATTACCTTCCCGTAAGAGCAGTCCGCCCCAGCTCGTTTCCGCGAACCGATGGTGATGGGTCAGGAAAACGGTATAGGCGGCGAGGGCGCGAATACCAGTAAGAGCCGGGAAATACCGCTTAGTAGACAACATATGACAAATTTCAGGCTGGCGTACGGGCTATAGAGACGCGGTACTTCGCGGCTACTCGTCGCACACTGGCCGGGCAATGAAGAGCGCTGTACTTCAAAAGTATTCAGGTTGTTTTTTCAGCTTATCAGTACCTAGTCTACCGACATGCCGCCCCGCTGGGGCGGCTGCGCAACAGCAGGTAATAACGAGTTTGCCTCTGCCATTCCGATAAGTAATGCGCAATTTAATCAAACTATTACATCCGTCATCTAACCAACGCTGCCTACTTCGTTTCATTCGCGCTTGTCAAACGGTTCGATGCGCCGATTTAGTGGGACCACTATGGCGGTTTCGTGAACGGTGCGCTCAGTTGGTGTAGAGAAGCCTCTTTGCATCTCTACACCAACTGAGCGCACCGTTCACGAAACCGCCATAGTTAAATAAACTTGACTCTCAACCAGGTAAATACCTGAAAATAATTTCACAAGTACAGGTAATTCGCGAAAAAAATTGATGAGCTTCTAATAAAATCGAATTATCTTGTAAATAAAGCCTCGTACTACTATCCAAAGTTGGTTGACTGAAAGGACTATACCTCCGCAAGGTTTAGCCCTCCGCATTGATGATAATAGTATTTTTTGATGAGTTTTCGATATTTTTTCCTAATTTTTTTCTCAATTACTTATCTACTAAATTTATTCTAAATATTTTATAATTTCTTTCCGTACGTATAAAAATATCAATGTGGTTACGATATCAAATGCTCTTTTGTTAGTGCGCATAAATAGTCATAAATTTTCCTTATTCATGGCAAAAAGTGGCTAACATTAATTGAAACAGGTGGCTATTCGTTCAACAAGAAAAGAATCATTAGTCTAAACTATTATTTACCTGGAATATTTTGGCGTGAATTGTTTTTTTTACGATACACCCATCTCGATTTACTAGATGAGCCTACTTATTCGTTGAAACTTTTCCCGCAGGTCTACTGCAACTCTGGCACCCCTGTAGCCAGGCCCAATGTGGGGAGGCGAATGTAAAAATAGCTCGGCAGATAGTTCTTGAACCGCTTCATTGCCTTAGATTTGTGCTCCTCTCTGAATCATCATCTACATGCCGCGTAATTATACCGTTGACGTTTTTCGTATTCTGGGTGCTCTTTGCGTAGTAGCCCTGCACGCGCCGCTGGATTCGCTACCCAATGAAGCAGCTTTATTAATCCGGCTGGGCTCCCGCTGGGCCGTACCTTTTTTCTTCCTGGCCAGCGGCTTTTTCTTCGGGGCAGGCAAGCAGGAGCGGCCGACAGTATCAGCCGCTAAGCAGCTGTCTTTTCTACTGTCCATTTTTCTTATCGCCAATATTATTTACGGCCTGTTTTTCCTGGTCGATCAGGATCCCAAAACCCTGTTTTCCCCTTCATTGGTGGGGCTGCTGGTGGGGCAATCGGGCCACCTGTGGTACATCAGCGCCAGTATTTTCGGATACCTGCTCCTGCAATATGCTGTTAACCGCTATTCCGACCGGGTACTGCTGTTGACAGGATCGGCTGTACTGATCGGCATATTGGCCGGGGTAGCTTACTCTACCTTAGTCCATGCCACTCTTCCGTATGAGGTGGGACATCTGTTCACTTCGATTCCATTTCTATGGGGTGGTTATCTGCTGGCCCGTCACCGCGTCATTACGTCCTACTTCACCGTCACCCGCTCCGTGCTGCTTATCGGCCTGGGGTTTGGGCTGGAACTGGTCGAAGCCATCGGCCTGTATAAGCTGACCGGGGCCAGCCCCCA
This sequence comes from Hymenobacter rubripertinctus, assembly GCF_003583925.1. GTDB lineage: Bacteria > Bacteroidota > Bacteroidia > Cytophagales > Hymenobacteraceae > Hymenobacter > Hymenobacter rubripertinctus. Next base: position 4,628 of record NZ_QYCN01000063.1, read on the forward strand.
CAATCAGGAACTGCTCCTGGGCACAACGCTAATGGCGTTTGGCATCCTCTGCCTGGCCCTGACCTGGCAGACGCCCACTGAAAATCGGTTCGCTGCCTGGGGAAGGCGCTATTCCCTTCAGATTTACCTCTACCATGCCCTGGTGCTGGCCGTGCTCTATCATATATTCCACCTTGAGTCGGTGAGCCCCTACCTGGGCTGGATCAGCCCGATCATCGGTTTTTTCGTCACTCTGGGGTTGCTGAAAGCACTGGAACAACTCTCGCCCCGCGCATTTAAAGTATTGAGCGGCAGCTAACTGGCGTTTTTTCGTCCCGCTGGACGTAGCCGTAAGAAAAACCCGAATTCGGTTTGTAGCATTAAAACCGGCTATGCGTTTCAATGCTACAAACCGGTTGTAGCATTGAAACGCATAGCCGGTTTTAATGCTACAAACCGAATTCGTTCGTTAGCAGGGTATGCCACAGAAAGCAACTCCTTCTACCACGCTGGCGGCGGCCGTACGCGCTCACCTGGGTTTCTCGCAGGAGCAGCTGGCCACAGTGCTGGGAATTTCCCGGGGCCAGATTGCCCACGTGGAAGCCGGCCGCCGACAGCTGGGGCCGAAGGAGGCGAGTGGGCTGCGGCAGCTGGCGCAACGACTGCCGCCGCCGCTGGGCAGCGCCCCCCAGCCCCTCTGCCCGAAGGCCGTGTCCCCGGCTCCGGCAGTTTTGCGTCGCCGCCGGGCCTGGTGCGTGCGCGAGGCCGCTAATGGCCGGGTGGCGCTCAGCCAGCTGGAAGCTGACGCCGCCCTGGCCCACCGCTGGGAAGGACTGCTAAGGGAACTCGACCGCGACCCAACCACCGTCCTGGACCCCACGCTGGTGAAACGCCTGCGCACGGAACGGCTGGCCGCGCCGCCCGCCGCCCGCCCGGCCACCGCCGCCGCGCACACCCTGCTGACGCTGCGCATTGGGTTACTGGAGGCCGAGGCCAGCGCACTGGCCGCCTTGCTGGCCGATGCCCCGGGGCCGGAGTAAGCAAACCCGCTCTTTCGGGTTGCACTGGCCGCTGCACCGACTGGCACGCGTTGCGCGGCGCCAAATCCGCACCGGGGGTGGCGGTTGGCTATGTGTGGCCCGCACTTCCGTCCGTAGCCCCTTGCATCAGTGCTGTTACGCACTTGCCTCCTTCCGTTGCGCCTCACCCCCTAGCCCCCTCTCCGAAAAGGAGAGGGGGAACTGATTTTTAGCTTTTTTTTATAACTGAAGTAGCGCGTATCAAGCTAGAATTTAGAAACTAGTTCCCCCTCTCCTTTTCCGGAGAGGGGGTTAGGGCGTGAGGCGACCGTAAGGGCGAGGGTGCTGCGTAACAGCAGTGAATCAGATTGTTCAGGGGGAGGGGAGCGACGGACTGAAGTCCGGGCCACACACAGCCAGCGCGTAAGGTCAGGTATTATTTTAGCCGCCGCACACAATAAGCGCCCACATAGCAGCGTTCAAGGGGGTAGTTATCTTCCACTTTTTTCCCCTTTATCGTATGGCGTACTCCGTGAATGTATTGACCACCGTAGCCGACTGCGACAAGCTGCTGGCTGACTCCGAGAGCGAGTTGAAGGCCCTCCGCCACCGCTCCACCAACCTGGATTACGCCCGCGACTCCACCAGCGAGGCCGCCACCGAAACCCAGGCGACGCTGACCAGCCTCGACGCCGAGATTCAGAATCTGACCACCCTGATTCCGACCCTGGCGGAGGGCACCAAATCCCGCAAAAGCAGCGAAGTAGATTTGCGCACCGCCATTTACCGGCGCGCCAAGCTCACCGATAAGCAGGAGGCCCGCGGGCCGGTAGCTCTGCTCACCCGCGAGCGGGATCTGGCCGAAACCGAGGCCCAGATTGCGGAAATCACCGCGTTTGTGGCGGCTATCAACGCGCGCAAAGCGGCCTTGTAAATTCGCGGCCCCAAAACAACCAACGGCCCCCTCCGAATAGTTCGGAGGGGGCCGTTGGTTGTTTTGCTCTACACCGTGATGTTGCCCAACGTGAATCAGGTAAGCTGACTCGTTGCCGCTGGTTCCGATTCGTACAGCTCCTTCACCACATAGAGCGGGCGGTTGCGGGCCGCGTCGAGGCCCCGCCACACGTACTCGCCGATAACGCCCAGGGCCGTCATCTGGAAGGCCGATACGAACAGCACCACCACCATCAGGGCCGACCAGCCTTCGGGCTTCTGGCTGCCGAACAGGTGGAGCCCGATAATATACAGGCCGTAAATGAAAGCGGCCAGGCCCAGGGCTAGCCCGAGTACGGAAATTGCCCGGATCGGAAAAAACGAAAAGGCCAGGATGGAGTCGATGAAGAGCTTCATCTTCTTTTTTAGCGTCCAGCGCGACTTTCCAATTTCGCGCTTGCGGCGCACATACGGAATGTTCACGTACGGATAGCCCAGCCAGACCATCAGGTAGAACAGGTTGCTGTTGCGCTCATGCAGGCGCAGAATGTGCTCGGCCACCTGCCGGTCGAAGAACACAAAATCGAAGCCGCCATCGGGGATATTGGGCAGGGCAATTTTCTTCATCAGGGCATGAAAGCCCTTGGCGAACAGCTGTTGCAGGCCCGTTTCCTCCCGGTCCTGCCGGTTGCCGATGATGAGTTTGAGCCCCTTCTGCCAATAGTCATACATCTGCACCATCAGCTCCGGCGGATCCTGCATATCGGCCGTAATGATGGCCATGCAGTCGCCGGTAGCCTGGGCCATACCGGCCACAATAGCGTTATAAGACCCCACGTTGCCGGCCAGCTCCACCACCCGCACTTTCGCGGGATACGCGGCCCGGAAATCCAGCAGCGCCTGCAACGTGCCATCTTCAGAGCCATCATCCACGAGCACATACTCAAAGCTCACATCTGCGGGAAACAGGGCCTCGTTGGCCAGCAGCTCCCGCGTCGTCACGGGAATATTCTCTTCGTTAAAGTAACAAGGAATGATAACGGAAAGCTTGGGCATACCGGGGAAACGAAACAAGAATTGGTTGAAAACGAGAGGACTGGCCGCTACAAGTGCAAAGATGCACAATCAATGGCTATAGTTGGCCAGAGCAGCCACCACTGTAGCCGCTTTACGAACAGTGTGGGTAGCGTCATTTACTCGGGTCGAGCGGCTTTTCCAACGGGTAGATCAGGCGTTCCTCACCCAGTTCGGCTGGCAGTGTACCCGGTTCGCCGGCACCCACCGGCACCCACCGGCACAAAAATGCTACGGCGATTTCGCGAGCCATGCCCCCATCCGATAGTTGCTGAAGCCACCGGATGGGTGGGTAGCACAGAGTTTTCGCGCTGCTGCTCAGCACTCTCTCCGGTGCAAGACCGGCCTGCGCGGTAGGGGGCACCCTGTTCGCACAACTGCCAGAAGATGCCGGCTTTTTCACTACCTGCTGTTACGCAGGTCGCTTCCGGTAGCTGCGGTGGCAGGTCGCTTTTCGTTGCTCGTTGCTCGTTGTTCGGGGCTGATTGGGTAATGAAGGTGAAGCAGCCCCGAACAACGAGCAACGAGCAACGAGCAACGAGCAACGAGCAACGAGCAACGAGCAACGAATGCTTCAACGGCTACTGCGTAACAGCAGTCAATAAGTAATCAAAGAAGCCTGGCACTCATGCACATAAGGACTAGGGGTGTCCGGCAATTTTTTTAGCTGAATATTCCAGTCGGCACCGGTGCCACGCGCGGAAAAGTAGATCGGGAGAAATTGTGACAAATCCGGCGTCAATACCCACACGGCATCGGGCCGTTGGATTAGTTTTTTCATTGCTGGGCCAAAATCAGCATAGCCGGTGAGTTGCTGGCGAAACGCTCTCTGGGAAGGATCGAATGCCGGCCATCCGCTCAGCGAGTACACCTTGCTATAGTTATAAAAGCCATAGCTACGCAATGGATTAAGGTTGGCGTACGAAAGCCCTCCTTCTATCAACAATTTTCCTTTGTATTTTTCAGATAAATAATACAGGTATTTTTCTTTGTTATTTTGATCAAATTTGCTTTCAATAATTATTCCCGACAACAATTTTACTTGCAACAGGAAACCTATTGCCAACAGTGATGCTATGATTATTTTATATTTTTTTAACTTTTCTTTATACACCATAACATTCGGCATGAATTTCATATACATCACAAACACACACACCAGGTACAGAATAGTTACTGGCTGCATTATACGAGGAGGCATGTGCGTAAACAATGACAATGCCAGCAAAATTGTCAGAAAAAACACATGATACAACACGATAATTGTAAACGCAGAAATTCCAAACCAACCTTTACTTCTTTTAGCTTCACTGAAATCTATTACCAACAACATGAGGGCAATAATTGAGAAAACCGGGAAAAACTGTCTGATAACATCATAGAAAACTCTTTTTACCTTGGCAACACCTTCTCTTTTTACCAAACCCGAATAATCCGCCACATAGTATTGAGGAAAAAAATTGTTATTAAATATTTTCTCATCATTAAAGCCATAATATTTAACAAGAGTTTCATTGAATATATGTATATTTTCATTTTTGTTATTATTATTCAATTTGTATACATGATAATCTATCAATTTTGCTTTATCAATATCTATTGCTTTGTAAGCTGCTCCTTCTTTAGTAGCAGTTATCATGACAACTGCCTGGAGCATTCCAATCAGTAACGCGAATGGAATGATTATTCTTTTTACAGCAGTCCCAAAAGGAATAAACGTAACCAATGGAGCTGCCAGTACTAAGCCTATCATAGCGGCTCCGGGCCGCAGCCCCCAAGCCGCAGTGAACATAACGAGAGCTAAAACGGTATCTTTTTTCGTTATTTTATCAGCAGTATATAGCCAGCGAGTTACCAGCCACACTAAAACAATTCCAGCTAATAGGACAGCAGGTTTACTGAAATTTATTTTAAAGTATAAAATGGAAATGAATAAATGCATAATTACAACATCTATCAAAACTATATATCTGCCTTTTACTGCATTGTTGAACAAAATCTCAACACAGTGAAGCAAAAACACAGAAGCTAGATACAATAACCCATACAATAAAAATCCATACCAAGGCACTTGAGGAACATGAGTGTACAAGAATGATACTAGTTGACTCCATCCATACATATACAGATGAAAGTTGGCTACTGGTTCAGCCGCAGTAATACCTCTGAGTAGCAAATCAATAGCAAAATCGTCGTTTGATTCGTAATACAGCCCAAAGAAGCCTCCCCACATGACAAACACAAGTAACGGCAGAAGATATACTCTGCTATTTTTAAAAACCCTGTTGTTATTATCCATTTTCGTCAGAGTGCTCATCGTTCAAAACAAAATTTAAAAAAAGAGTTAAGCTGTTGAGAAAAATATCCAGTCCTATTCGTTCTTACCTGCTTAAAATAAGCTAAATATCCTGATACTGCTGCTATCTGCGGCCTGGATAGCAGTTTGGTGGACAGTACACTGGTTATAAGGCAGAAATACGTATGTGCGTTTTGTCTTTGACTGAAGCCCGCCGAACAACACGGACGACGAAACGAAAACAGGCGTTTCTACCTCCTTTACAAGTGCCTACTTAACGGGCGCAGCGATACGAGGCCAAGGGGTGGTAACTACTGCGCGGGCTGCTGGCCATGCAGTTGCCGGTGGCCTGGGCCATACCGGCCACAATAGCGTTATAAGACCCCACGTTGCCGGCCAGCTCCACCACCCGCACTTTCGCGGGATACGCGGCCCGGAAATCCAGCAGCGCCTGCAACGTGCCATCCTCCGAGCCATCATCCACGAGCACATACTCAAAGCTCACATCTGCGGGAAACAGGGCCTCGTTGGCCAGCAGCTCCCGCGTCGTCACGGGAATATTCTCTTCGTTAAAGTAATAAGGAATGATAACGGAAAGCTTGGGCATACCGGGGAAACGAAACAAGAAGGGCTTAGAACCGGCAAAGCGGCCTTTGTCGGCGCAAAGATGCGTAATCAGCCGCTACCTTTTGCCGGTCAGGCCCTTGTTGTGCACGGGTGCGAGAACCCGGCTCCAGACAACGCAGCCGCGAAGTAGGCGCTCATCATGCGGCCAGCAGCTGCCCAGATGAAATGTACTGGCTGCTTTTTCGGCCCTTCCGCCCTTTTGGTTGGCTATTATACGTGAGTTCGGGGGTGCTTTTGTATCCTTCCAAAGATTCGGCGTCGCTACCGAATAGACTAGGTGTTTGCCCCCAGGGTTCATGCGCTGGTTGAGGCCAATTTTCGTACAGTTTTATTCGCAGATATCCTCTCAGGATGCCAACAAAATAGCGTACTTTGTGCGTCGTTTTGGACCTGACGGCTCGACTGTTCCCGGAACGGTTGTAACAGATCAGAAGTCCTGACGGTCTCCCCAGCCAATCTACCTTTCTCTCGCTCACACTGCGCGCCTACAACTTAAGGCGGCAAGCACACTCGTTTTCCCAAGCAGCACTAGTACCTTTTTCTATGGTTCAGAACTTTTACCGGAATCCAAAAGCATTTTTCACGCTGTTTATTTTAGCAATTACCTCATTCTATTGGATATTTCCAGATATCATGCCTTTTCATCAGGGCTTTGCCTTTGAGGGATATACGCTTTATAAACCTTTGGCCATAGATTTATACGAACATCTGATTGTTCACCCCATGAACAGCTACAGTATTCAGCGCATTTTCCCGTATGTGCTATTACATATTACCTTTAAACTATTTGGGATTTCTTTTACCGATTTTAACATGATCTTATTCTTCCAGATTTTTCAGCTGGTCGTAGCATTGATCATTATTTATACCTGGGACAAGCTGGCAAAGCATCTGACCATCGGATTAGCCGGGCAATGGATTGGCTACCTGAGTATGCTGGTCAATTTTGCTACTTTAAAGCTCGACTTCTATATTCCATTCACGTATGACCGGCTAGCTATGGCCGCCGGATTGATTAGCTTGTATTTCTATCTGACGCATCGCCCGTTAGGATTATTTATTACCGCCTTAGTATCCCTTACTATCTGGCCGACAGCCTTATTTTTTAATTTACTTATGCTACTGATTCCGGTTAGCGAAGTTGTCCCGACAACCCGTAACCCCTGGTTGAGCCGGGTTTGGGCAGCGGGTATAGCCAGCGCAGTGTGTGGGTTATTCATTGTGGTTATCTATATCAAGCATATTCCGGACTCCCCGAACCTGGCCCCCATCGTACGCCCGTTGCTACCACTGAGTATCCTCGTTGTTGGGGCGTACTTATTCTATACCCTGACTACGCTGGCGCAGAAGCTTTTTCCGGGCTGGCAGGAAATTATCCCCCGGATAACGCAGCTGCTACGCCCTCGCCTCAGCTGGCTGTATTCACTACTTATTTTAGGGGCTTATTTCTTTCTGACCCGCTACTTAGGTGATCCAAACAATCAGAATCTCACTCCTCAGCTGTTTGCCGTCAACCTCACCTTCGGGGCTTTGCAGCGGCCTGGTCAGTCGTTAATTTTTCATGTCCTGTACTATGGTCTGCCCTTCATCCTCATCGCTCTTTTCTGGCGGCGCACTCTCCAGGTTGTTACGCAACTAGGCCTCGGCACAGGTTTGCTAGTCATGGCAGTGCTCATACAAGCAGTGAATAATGAAACGCGTCAAATGGCTAATGTCATTCCGCTCTTAAGCATCCTTGCCGCCATGGTAGCCGATGGCCTCAACCCACGGCCAAAAGTTGTTGCTGTTACGGCCTTGCTAGCCTTTGCCATTTCCAAAGCCTGGGTAGTTTCTCTCAACTACTTTAGCCCTGACTACGGAAATCCAGGCGACATATTTCCCATGCAAAGCCTTGAGCAGGGAGATTTTTTAACATGGCCGCGACAAGCCTATTTCATGAACTTTGGCCCCTGGTCAGCTACCCCTTACTTACTTATTCAAACGGTAGCAGCAATTATAGCTTTCTATGTTATTCACAGAACCTGGAATTCAAAAGAATTAGTGCACAAGCAATAAATTTATCTTTTCAATTTCACACTACTCTATTTACTTATTACCTACTTGACTATGCAAATGTTTGTTTTGAACATATCATATTTTCATTATCATGATAGGGCTACCGCACCAAATTAGGCACTTTTGAGCAGTTCCAGCATAAATCCGTCGTCTCTGGCGGCCTTTTTACGCTTTCTTTTCAGACTAATCTTACTCGGTTCATGCGTGAGAAGAAAGAGGCTGAACTTGCGAAAGATGTTCA
>NZ_QYCN01000064.1 GCF_003583925.1 Hymenobacter rubripertinctus
GTTGCGCCAAAAGTGCGGCGTGTTGGTGCGCAAGTCCTGCTCGTTTAGTCGGTGCGAGAAAATGCACCATACGCGCATCCAACTCGTCATCGACGAGCACAACCGTCGGTTAACGCCAACCTGAATCACCTCGCATTATACCACCGCCCGTTTTTCGTTGCTCGTTGCTCGTTTTTCGGGGCTGCTTCACCTTCAGTACCCAATCAGCCCCGAAAAACGAGCAACGAAAAACGACCTGCCACCGCAGATACCGGAAGCGACCTGCGTAACAGCAGTTAAGTAAATGGGCAAGGCGCTCTTGGCAGGGCTTGCGCAAAAAACCGGCGCTTCGCTGCCCCTTAAGTTCGCGCCGGAGGCCAGTGGCCCACTTCTGCGCAGGACCACATCTGCCCGGGCAGCGCGCTGCCCGGGCCGCTGTCTGGATAGCCGCGATTGGGCGGCGGGCGCAAAGGGCCACCAGCCGCCCGTTTCTGCCGCCCGCCCGAATCCGTACCTTTGCCGGCAATAAGGTGGCGGGTGTTGGCGGGCAGTTATCCGGAGCCGAGTAATCGGACCGTCTGCCACCCCCCCCCACCGACATCCTCCAACCGACTACTACCAACCATGAAAATATCCCTCGACTGGCTCCGTACCCTGATTGCTGCCGACCAACCCGCCGTCGAAATCGGCCAGCTACTCACCGGCTCGGGGCTGGAGGTAGAGGGCATTGAGGAGCTCGAAAGCGTGCCCGGCGGCCTGCGCGGCCTCGTGCTGGGCACCGTGCTCACCCGCGAAAAACACCCCGATGCCGACAAGCTCAGCCTGACCACCGTGGACGTGGGCGACGCCACTCCCCGCCAGATTGTGTGCGGCGCACCCAACGTGGCCGCCGGGCAGCGCGTGGTGGTGGCCCTGGAAGGCGCCATGCTCTACCCCACGGGCGGCGAACCGTTCAAAATCAAGAAGTCCAAAATCCGGGGCGCGGCCTCCGAGGGCATGATCTGCGCCGAGGACGAAATCGGCCTGGGCCAGTCGCACGACGGCATTCTGGTGCTCGATACCGACCTGCCCAACGGCACGCCCGCCGCCGACTATTTCGGCCTGGGCTCCGATTCGGTGTTCGAAATCGGCCTGACGCCGAACCGGGCCGATGCGGCTTCGCACTACGGCGTGGCCCGCGAGCTGCGCGCGTTGCTGCGCCAGCCCTGCCACCTGCCCGACATCAGCGGCTTCCACGCCCCCACCGAAGCGGCCCAAAATATTCGGGTGACTCTGGAGGACGCCGAAGCCGCCCCGCGCTACGCCGGCCTGCTGCTGAACAACGTGCGGGTGGGGCCTTCGCCCGAGTGGCTCCAGCGCCGGTTGCGCAGCATCGGCCTCGCGCCCATCAACAACGTGGTTGACGTGACCAATTTCGTGCTCCACGAGCTGGGCCAGCCCCTGCACGCCTTCGATGCCGACCAGATTGCCGGCCACCACATCCGGGTGAAGCGGGCCGCCGCCGGCGAAAAGGTGACCACCCTCGACGGCGTAGAGCGCACCCTGCGGGCCGAAGACCTGGTAGTTGCCGATGCTGCGGGCACCCCAATGGCGCTGGCCGGCGTATTCGGGGGCAAAACGTCGGGCGTGAGCGAAGCCACCACCCGCGTGTTTCTGGAAAGCGCCTACTTCCTGCCCGCCGCAGTGCGCAAAACCAGCCAGACCCACCAGCTCAAAACCGACGCCTCCTTCCGCTTCGAGCGCGGTACCGACCCCAACATGGTGCTGGTGGCCCTAAAGCGGGCGGCGCTGCTGCTCCAGGAAGTGGCCGGCGCTACCGTGGCCGCCCCCCTCGTGGATGAGTACCCCGCCCCCGTCGGCCACACGGCCGTGCGCCTGCGCCTGGCCCGGGTGGAGAAGCTCGTTGGCCAGTTCATCGCCCCCGAGCGCATCCGCCAGATCCTCACCGACCTCGATATCCTCATTTCTGAGGAAATAAGTATGAATTCCGGTCAGGCTCCCGAAGCGGCAATTCATAATTCCACAGAGTGGATGCTGTCGGTGCCGCCGCACAAGGTGGACGTGACCCGGGAGGCCGATGTGATTGAGGAGATTCTGCGCATCTACGGCTACAACCACGTGGCTTTGCGCCCCCACAACTCGGCTACCTTCCTGGCCCGGTTCCCGAATCCCGACCCCGAAATCATCCGCCAGAATACGGCCCGTTTGCTTAGCGGGCAGGGGTTTTCGGAGATTATCACCAACTCCATCACCAACTCGCAGTATTTCGAGCAGGTAGACCAGCCCGACGAAACGCTGGTTCATTTGCTCAACTTCAACAGTGCCGAGCTGAACGTGCTGCGCCCCTCCCTGCTGCCCAGCGGCCTGGAAGTGGTGCGCCACAACGTGAACCGCCGCCAGCGCGACCTGAAGCTCTACGAGTTCGGCAAAACCTACCGCCAGCTGCCCACCGGGGCATTCGAGGAGCAGAATCAGCTCGTCATCTACCTCACCGGCAACGCGGTGCCCGAAACCTGGCAGCAGAAATCTGATAAGAGCAGCTTCCACCAGCTGGCCGGCGCGGTGCAGCAGGTGCTGGCTTCGCTGGGCTTCCCGGCCCCTACCTCCCAGCCGGTGCAGCATCCCTACCTGGCCGGCGGCCTCACCCTGCTGGCCCAGAACCAGCCGGTGGCCCGCCTCGGGGCCGTGGCGGGGGCCTTGCTCAAACGCCTCGATGTGAGCCAGCCCGTGTGGTACGCCGAACTGGACTGGGACTGGCTGATGCGCAAGTACAAGAACGCGCTGGTGGCCCGCGAGCTGCCCAAGTTCCCGGAAGTGCGCCGCGACCTGAGCCTGGTAGTAGACCAGACCGTGACCTTCGACCAGCTCCAGCAGATTGCCCGCCGCACCGAAAAGAAGCTCCTGCAACAGGTAAACGTGTTCGACGTGTACGAGGGCCCCAACCTGGGCGACGGCAAAAAGTCCTATTCCGTGAGCTTCCAGCTCCAGGACCCCGCCCAAACCCTCACCGACCAGGCCATCGACGCGGTGATGAACCGGCTCATTCAGCAGTTCGAGCAGCAGGCCGGCGCCGTAATTCGGCGGTAGATTTAGTTGCGGGTTGTCAGTTGTTAGTTGTCAGTTGTTAGTTTGCAGGAGAGAACACACAACTTCCTGCTGAAATGTAGGCGGGCAACAGGTCAATTAGAACGCTTCTCCTGCCTGACAACTGACAACCAATATCTGACAACTAAGAAAAATGGCTTCCACCCAGCAGCTGGCCCAACTCGACCGCCTGGAGCGGCAGGTAACCACCTTAGTGGCTGCCTATCAGCAGTTGCGCGAGGAGCTGGCCGATTCGCAAACCACCGTGCAGCAACTCCGGGCGGATGTGCGCGACCGGGAACGCGAAATCAAGGATTTCCAGAATCAGGAGAATATCACTAAACTTGTCAATACCATAGCCGGAGAACCGGCCAATGTCAACGAGCTGAAACTTCGCCTAAACGAATACATCCGCGAAATAGATAAGTGCCTTGCCTATTTGAGGGAGTAACCACCACCGCAAACCACCCCCATTACTGCCCGTAACCCCTGATGTCCGATCTGTCTATCAAAATCCGCATCGCCGACCGGGATTACCCCATGAAGGTAAGCCCGCAGGACGAGGAGCGCCTGCGCTTGGCAGGGCGGCTGCTCAGCGAACGGATGAAGGAATTTCGCGACCAGTACGGCATTCAGGACAAGCAGGATCTGCTGGCCATGATTGCCTTATCAACGATGGCTGACCGCCTGAAGGTCAGCACGGAAAAGGATGGGACCGATGCGGCCCTGACCGAGCGCCTCGCGCGTTTGGACGAGCTGCTATCGGGCACGGTGCTGGTCTGACCCCGCCTCCAGCATAGGAGCGGGGCCGATTCGGCGTGAAGTAACAGCCCGGAGCGGGGCCGGGCGAATGGCCCGGCCACTGCGCGGGCATTTGGCGTTTCCAGCAGGCTGTGGGTTCTTCCTTTCCTAAAACCCCCTCTACGCTCATGTCTGAAACTCTTTATATCGTCCTGGCGGCGGTGCTGGCCCTCGGGGTTGGCCTCGTGCTTGGGCGCCTGCTGGCCGGAAAGGCCCGGCAGGATCACGAAGGCGATGCCAAGGCCCAGGCCCAGCAGATCCTGGCCGAAGCCGAAGCCCAGGCCACCCGTACCCGCGACGAGCGGATTCAACAGTCTAAGGATAAATTCCGCACCCTCAAGCAGGAATTTGAACAGGATAGCCGCCGCCAGAAGCAGGCCCTCGACCAGGAGCTGACCGAGCGCCGGGCCAGCGTAGTGGAGCAGGAGCAGAGTATCAAGCAGCTCTCGCAGACCACCCAGAAGCAACTCGACCAGGTCCAGCGCAAGGAAAAGGAGCTCGACGCCGCCAAGGAGCGCCTCGAAACCCAGGCCCAGCAGCAGCGCGAGAAGCTGGAGCAGCAGGAGGAAAAGCGCAAAGCCACCCTCGAAGGCCAGCTGGCCAAGCTGGAGCAGCGCGAGCAGGAAGTGGAAACCGAGCTGCGCGACATCCGCCAGCAGCTGAGCGAGAAAATCAGCGCCATCACCACCCAGCTCGAAACCATTTCGGGCCTCACCGCCGCCGAAGCCCGCGAGCAGCTCGTGGACGGCCTGCGCAACGAAGCCCAGATTCAGGCCAGCTCCTACATCAAGGACGTGGTGGCCCAGAGCAAGCTCACGGCCACCAAGGATGCCAAGAAAATCGTGCTCGAAACCATTCAGCGCACCGCCGCCGAGCACGCCATTGAGAACTGCGTCAGCATTTTCAACATTGAAAGTGACGATGTGAAGGGCAAGATTATTGGCCGCGAAGGCCGCAATATCCGGGCCCTGGAGGCCGCCACGGGCGTTGAAATCATTGTGGACGATACGCCCGAGGCTATCATCATCTCGGGCTTCGATCCGGTGCGCCGCGAAGTAGCCCGCCTGAGTTTGCACCTGCTGGTGAAAGACGGCCGGATTCATCCGGCCCGCATTGAGGAAATCGTGGCCAAAACCCGTAAGAACATCGACGAGGAAATCGTGGAAATCGGGGAGAAAACCATCATCGACCTCGGCATCCACGGCCTGCACCCCGAGCTGATTAAGATGGTGGGCCGGATGCGTTTCCGCTCCAGCTACGGCCAGAACCTGCTCCAGCACAGCCGCGAAGTAGCCAACCTGTGCGCCACGATGGCCGCCGAAATGGGCCTCAACGTGAAGCATGCCAAACGCGCTGGTCTGCTCCACGACATCGGTAAGGTCAGCACCGAGGAGCCCGAGCTGCCCCACGCCATTCTGGGCATGGAGATGGCCAAGAAGTACAAGGAGCATCCCGACGTGGTCAACGCCATCGGGGCCCACCACGATGAGATGGAGATGACGGCCATGATTTCGCCCCTGGTGCAGGCCTGCGACGCCATTTCGGGCTCGCGCCCCGGTGCCCGCCGCGAGATGATGGAAAGCTACATCAAGCGCCTCAAGCAGCTCGAAGAAACCGCCAACGGCTTCAAGGGCGTCAACCAGTGCTTCGCCATTCAGGCCGGCCGCGAGCTGCGCGTGATGGTGGACGCCGAGAACGTAACCGATGAGCGCGCCGCCGAGCTGAGCTACGAAATTTCCCAGAAAATCGAGAAAGAAATGCAGTACCCCGGCCAGATCAAAATCACGGTTATCCGCGAAATGCGCGCCGTAGCCTACGCCAAGTAGCCCGTCGCCTCATTACTGAAAAGCCCGCTGGCAGCACTTCCGGCGGGCTTTTTCGTGCGCCTTGCAACCGTCGGGCATCGGTTGGGCTCCTGTTGTCGTTCGACCGAATTATACAGCTATGGACCAACGCTACTCTTCTAGGCACCTGATACGCGTGGTGAACATTGCCCTGTCGGGCCTGGCAGCAGGTTTGCTGGCGGGCTGTTCGGTGTACGTGCCCATGCTGCCCGCCGCCCCGCAGCTCCGCGATAAAGGGCAGGTGGAAGTGCAAGCCAACTCTTATTTCAACCGGCGCTGGGAAGCCGGGGCGACGTACTCGCCCGACTGTTCGGACTGGTGCGGGCCGCTGGCGGCATCCGCACCAGTCCGAACAGTCGGGCCGACAGCGCCCGCTACGAAAGCAGCCGGCAGTACGAGCTAGCGGCTGGTGGGTACTTGCCCTTTGGCCGGAATGGGCTGGTGAGCGGGCTGGTGGGGTTCGGGCAGGCGCGTAGCGTGAGTGCGTATTCCGAGGGCGCCATTATTTGGCAGCCATACTACAATGATTTCCGGGCCCGCTACCACCGGCAGTTCGGCGAGTTGGCCGTGTCGTACTTCTTCCCGGGCCGCCGGTCGGGGCTTACGGTGGGGGCCGCCTACCGCCTGAGCGGAGTCCGGTTCGATGAGCTGACTTACAACGGGCAGCCGGTGGGCGTGCGACGCCTCACTCGCCACGAGCCCATGGCCTTCTGCCGGTTCGGCACCCCCGAAAGTGCCTTGCCCTGGCTGCAGGTTCAGCTGGCTCTCGGGGCTTCCAGCGAGCCACGGCGGGCTTTCGACCCGACCCGAACCTACGCCGAAGCCCGGGTGCGCGAGGGCATTCCGTACATGGCTGTGAGCGTGGTGCTGTTGCCACACCTGTTCCGTACCACCCCGGCCGAGCCGCCCCGCTGAGCTAAATGACCGGGGCTGGTATCTGCCGCGGCCGCTGGCGGACACCAAGGACGTTCGGTCGTTTACCTCCGTCGGACTCTTGATTTACCCGCACCGGTGCGGCCGGGCGGCCGAAAAATAAGCGGCAGCAGCTGTATTACGCTTGCCTATGGGGCGAACGGGCTTCCAGCCAAGCCGTCGGGACGCCCTCGTAGTCGAACTCGCTGACCTGGCGAAACCCAACCTTACCCAGCACTGCGCGGGAGGCCAGGTTGCGCAGGTCGGCGGTGGCGTAGAGCGCGGGCAGGTGCAGCACCTTGAAGCCGTAGGCCACGCTGGCCCGGGCCGCTTCCGTGGCGAAACCCCGCCCCCAGAACCGCCGGATGAATCGGTAGCCGACGTCGTGAAATCCTACGTGGCCGTTGAGGGGTTCCTGTACCAGTTTCAGACCGGCCCAGCCCAGGAATTCCCCGGTGGCCCGCAACTCCACGGCCCAGCGCCCGATGCCGTTGGTTTGGTACTGCTGCCGGACGAACTCGATGACGGCCGCGCTCTGGGCCAGCGTCCGGACCGGCCGGTTGCCCAGAAACCGGTGTACTTCCGGGTCGGAATCCAACTCAAACATACCCGCCGCATCCGCAGAGGTCAGTTCCCGCAACAGCAGGCGCTCGGTTTCTGCCAGGACTTTCATGGGGCAAAGAAAAGGAACTTACGCGGTTGCGGGGGCTACTGCCCGCGCCTGAGCCGCTGGAAGACGTTGTTGAGCACCTCGGCCCAGGTGGGGTGGGCAATAATCATATCCACCAGCTGCTGATAGCGCAGGTTGCCGGCCATGGCCAGCTGGAACATGGTCATGATTTCGCCGCCCTGCTCGCAAAGCACGGCCGCGCCCAGCAGCCGGTCATCGTCGCCGACCAGCACCTCCACGAAGCCGTCGGTCAGGCCCGTTTCATTGGCCCGGCCGATGGTGCTGGCGGGCAGCCGGCTCACCCGAAACGGGATTTTCTGCTCCCGGGCCTGCTCCTTCGAGAGGCCGATGCGGCCCAGCTGGGGCTCGGTGAACACCACGTAGGGCAGGGGCCGGCCGGTGGTCGGACGGGTCTGGTCGTGCAGCACGATGTCGCGCACGATGCGGTAGTCGTCGTAGCTGATGTGGGTGAACTGGGGGCCGCCCTTCACGTCGCCGAGAGCGTACACACCTTTGGCCGGCGTGCGTAGGTGCTCGTCTACCCGGATGTACCCGGCCTCATCGGTTTCGATGCCGGCCAGCTCCAGGCCCAGATCAGCGGTATTGGGCACGCGGCCGGTGGCTACGAGCAGGTGGGAGCCCCGGATGCGCCGCTCCCCGGCGGGCGTATCGGCCGTGAGCGTGAGCAGGCCTTCGGCGTTGCGCGACACGTGGCGGGCCTGGGCTTCCAGCACGAATTCCACCCCTTCCGCCTCCAGCAGCGCCTGCAAGGGCGCGCTCACGTCCGCGTCTTCGTGCGACATGATGGCCGGGGCCGTGTCGAGCACCGTGACGCGGGAGCCCAGGCGGCGGAACATCTGGCCGAATTCGACGCCGATGTAGCTGCCGCCCAGAATGATGAGATGCTCCGGCTGCTCTTTCAGGTCCAGCAGCAGCGTTTCGTTCGTCAGGTAGCCCGCTTGTTCCAGACCCGGAATGGGCGGTACGGCCGCCCGGGTGCCGGTATTGAGGAAAATGAGCGGGGCCGTGAGCGAGGTGCTGCCGGCCCCGTCGTTGAGGTCTGCGTGCAGCGTGTTCGGGGCCGTGAACCGGGCCCGACCCCGAACCAGGGTAATGTTGGCGTGCTCTTCGGTCAGATTGCGCTCAATGCCTGCCCGCGCTTTGCGCGTAATCCGGTCCTTGCGGGCCACTACGGCCGCGAAGTCCACGGTGGGCGGGGGTGTTTCGATGCCCAGCTCCCCGGCCGTACGCACCAGATGAGCCCGTTGGGCCGAGGCCAGCATAATTTTGGTGGGGGCACAACCGTAATTCACGCAGGAGCCACCCAGGTAAGTGCTTTCGATCAGGGCCACGCGGCGGCCGGCCTCGGCCAGGGCGTACGCCAGCGGGTTGCCGGCCTGACCGGAGCCAATAATCAGAGCGTCGTAGGATGTAGCAGACATAAATGCGAAGTTTGAGCAGCAGCCGGCTTCCAGTTTGGGGCGGCCCTGCCTCCTGTACGCAACTGTTAGCCGGCCGGCCGGGCAACGAAACCGGGTTTCGTGCGTTCTGCCTGCTCCCGCTCACTTTTTCCGGCTTCCATTATGCCCTTTGCACCCCGTGCGCTTCTCGTTTCGCTGTTGCTGCCGCTGCTGGCGGGTTGCGCTTCCCTCTACTTCCCACCCCCGCCCCAGGTGCCGCTGCTCACCCAGAAGGGCGAGTGGAGCGCCGGCCTGCACACCAACCTGAGCCAGAATACGGCCGTGCAGGGGGCCTACGCCGTGTCGGACCACCTGGGCGTGATGGGGTCGGCCTCGTTTCTGCACACCAACAAAACCAAGAAGGCCGAAGACCACGACTTCGGCGAGCTGGGCGTAGGCTACTTCACCCGCCTCTCCGACCACCGGGTGCTGGAAGTGTACGGCGGCTTCGGCCTGGGCCAGACCAAACGGGTGGAGCGCACGCCCGCCGAGGGCGTTACGCGTACCCTCGAAGCGGGCCTGAACAAGTACTTCGTGCAGGTCAACTATACCTCCAAGGACAAGAAAACCTACCACGTACTGGGTCGCGACTGGCCCGTGAGCTACGGTACGGCCCTACGCGCCAGCTACGTCACGCTCACCGATTTCCGCCTCAACGGCCAGCCCGCCTTCAACGAGGACAATATCTTCCTGGAGCCCATCACCTACACCCGCATCACCCTGCTCGGCCCCATCGATGCCCAGTTCATCAGCGGCAGCAACTTCGGCCTCAAGCACCGCAAGTTCCTCAAGGCCGCCAACTCCGTGTTCCAGTTTGGGCTGGTTGTGAACGTGGGCGGGCAGAGCGGGGGGAAGTAGGGCAGCGCCCGGGTCGTTTAAAAAGTCGGATAGCAACAGATGCGTTACTCGCTTTTCGGGGGGTGAAGGTGGCGGTTGGGCCACTTGGCTAGGATCTGAGCCGGTTGGCAAAGTCTGAACAGTGGCAATGCTGGGGTGGCAGGGCCAGTTAATCTGGGTTTCTTGGGACGGTTATCAGACTCCCGCCCATGAAACACTTGTTACTTACCAGCCTTACCATTCTCGGGCTCTCCGGTTGCGCCCTGTACGTGCCAACTACGGCCGTTATGCCGCTGGTAAAAGCGCGGCAGGAAGCCGAGCTTATCGCCCTTGTGCACCCATCGGCCCGGCTCGAATTTAAGGCCGCTTATTCGCCGTTACCCCATGTGGTAGTAAGCGGCACGGGCATGGCTGGGCTCTGGACCCGCGGCGAGCAGTACCTGCGCACCGGCCAGGGCGAGCTGGGACTGGGCGGCTACTGGCTGCTGGGTCGTAACGAGAATTGGCTCCTGAATACCACCGCCGGGGCGGGGCTGGCCCGCGTTCGGCGGCGCGACTGTTTTATTGGCTGCGACGAGCTGCGCGGCCGCTACGGCAAGGGCTTTGGGCAGGCGGGGCTGGCCTACGTGGGCGGGCAGGTCAGTACCAGTCTTACCTATCGGTTGTCGCGGGTGCGGTTTTCGCAGGTCCTTGATGATGAACGGCCAATAGCCGACTTCGGCCTTTTCCGGCACGACCTGACGCTGGCCGTGCGCTATCCGCTAAGCGTGGACAACGCCTGGTACACGCAGTTTGCGATGGGAAGCTCGTTTAGTAGCCGTCAGCCACCCAATGATTTCCAGCCCGCCGGTTCGCCATCCTACCAGCAGTGGTACGCCGGTGGGCTGCCCGCACTGTTAATGAGTTTCGGCATTGGCTGGCAGCCTCGCCCGCGGCCGCGGTAGCTGGGTAAGCTGCGGCAGATCCGCAGCTTACCCAGCCGCGATAAACAGTTGGCCACCCGGTTCCCGCTTGCCAAAACATATCGGCGGTGGTATAATGCGAGGTGATTCAGGTTGGCGTTAACCGCCGGTTGTGTTCGTCAATGACGAGTTGGATGCGCGTATGGTGCATTTTCTCGCACCGGCTGAACGAGCAGGACTTGCGCACCAACACGCCGCCCTTTTGGCGCAACGAACAGTTGATGGCCTCCACGATGCTCGTCTGGCCGCTACCTTTGGGGCTGGGCCGGTGCGCAGTAGCCGGAAACACGCCCCGGTAGGCCTCCCACTTGTCCGTGTAGTACCACGTATCTGTGCGGTAGTGCTCGGGCAAGGCGTCCCACAGGCGCTGCATTGTGGCCCGGCTCCGGTCACCGAGCACCCAGGCCACGATGCGGCGACTGGCCCGCTCCACGGCCAGCCACAGCCACACTTTGTTGCTTTTATAGCCCACAAAGGTCCACAGCTCATCTAACTCTAGGAGCTGTTCTCAATTAAGATAGAGGGTAATGACGCGTAAGCAGATGAAGGCATCAAATGAGCGGTCTAACTTATCGTAGCGCGTGGCAATACGCCGAAACTGCTTGAACTTACTGAATGTCTGCTCAATATGATGCCGCTTCTGG
>NZ_QYCN01000065.1 GCF_003583925.1 Hymenobacter rubripertinctus
CGTTGCGCCAAAAGTGCGGCGTGTTGGTGCGCAAGTCCTGCTCGTTTAGCCGGTGCGAGAAAATGCACCATACGCGCATCCAACTCGTCATCGACGAGCACAACCGTCGGTTAACGCCAACCTGAATCACCTCGCATTATACCACCGCCTATTAGGCGACAATAGCGTGCAGATATACGTGCTTATATTTCAATTCCACACAGTCCGATTGAAGCCTGACAACGGCCGTACTCCGTAGCGTCATCTACTAAATTTCAATTCCACACAGTCCGATTGAAGCCGAATTCGGGCAACTGCTTGAGCGGCCGGCTCACGTATTTCAATTCCACACAGTCCGATTGAAGCCTGTAGCCCAGATTGCGCAGGTTCTCGTCGATGCTCTATTTCAATTCCACACAGTCCGATTGAAGCTGTATTTCCACTCCCAGTAGGCCGGATGCACCTCGAATTTCAATTCCACACAGTCCGATTGAAGCCGTGCAATAGAAGCCGGTGGCCTTCGCCCCTTCCTATTTCAATTCCACACAGTCCGATTGAAGCTCAGGTCAGCATGGTCCTCCACGCGGAAGGTGCCGTATTTCAATTCCACACAGTCCGATTGAAGCCCTTGATGAGCTTATCGAGACTGAAGTCGTCTTCGGATTTCAATTCCACACAGTCCGATTGAAGCTATCCGGCACGAAGACCACGTGCTCGCAGTACTGCTATTTCAATTCCACACAGTCCGATTGAAGCACATCGACCAGGCGCGGAAAGTGGGCATAGTGAGCCATTTCAATTCCACACAGTCCGATTGAAGCACGAGGCCGCTACCTGCGTAGCAATATTTCAATTCCACACAGTCCGATTGAAGCTAATAGGTCGCCACGATCCACGAAGCCGCCAATAGGATTTCAATTCCACACAGTCCGATTGAAGCTGGTATTGTGGCTGTCCACGGCCAGACGCCAGTGGTATTTCAATTCCACACAGTCCGATTGAAGCCCGGCGGCAAAGGACACAAAAAAGCCCCCATCCTAGATTTCAATTCCACACAGTCCGATTGAAGCACCTGGTGCAGACCACTAAGGCCCAGAAACGGCTTCATTTCAATTCCACACAGTCCGATTGAAGCACACCGGGTTGTCGCTGTTGGCGGCCAGGCCCAGGGATTTCAATTCCACACAGTCCGATTGAAGCCCATGACGCAATCAGCGTCCTTGGTACCGTAAAGCTACTCTTTCAGGCGAAAGAAAACGTGCTAAAGTCGTCGGTGAGTAATAGCCGGATTTTGCCTGGCCAGCGACGACCCATGAATATCAGCTACTTGAGTAGTTGCCGGCGCTTCATGGCCTCATGGCGAACTAGCGGCTTACCGCACCGACGACTCCTCACTCTTATAAAAAGGTGTCCAGCCGATTGCGCTCCTGACCGACTACCTGCTTTTCCAGCCACTGCTGACTGCGGCTTTTGAAGATGATGATGCTGTCTTCGTCCGGATTGATGAACGTATGCGCTTTGGCGAGTAGCTCCTTCAGCTTTACCTCCGTGATTTCGCCCTCGAACACCGAGTTTTGGATCCAGTTCAGGTAGCGGCGGCAGAGTTTGAGCATTTTGCCCACGCGCTTCTCCCGGATATCATACACCAGCAGTACGTACATCTTACCACCAGGCTTTAAAGGGTTTGTACTCTTCCATCTGCATCAGGTGCTTGGTCAGCTTGTAGCATTCGAGCTTGATGAGGTGCTGGTAGCTCACACTGCGCTTGAGGCTCCGGTGTTGGATGGTTTCCTTGAGTCGCTCCTCAAATACGCGCACGATGGTTTTGCGGGCCGGTTCTTTGAGGACGCACCGGCCCAGGTCGTGCACGAAATCCCTGGGCTGTATTTCCTTCTTGTTCAGTACCCGGAAAATGAGCCGGTCCACCAGCAGCGGCTTGAATACTTCCGCCAGGTCCAGGGCCAGCGAGAAGCGGCGGGTGCCTGGCTCGTGCAGGAAGCTGATGGTGGGGTTGAGCTGCGTATGGTAAATCTGGGAGAGGCAGGCCGCGTAGCAGAGCATATTGCCGAACGACATCAGCGCGTTCAGCTCGTTCTGCGGCGGCTGGGTGGTGCGGGTGCCAAACGTGTAGTCGCCCGGTACCAGGCGGTCGAAGGCCCCGTAGTAGGTCTGGCGGATGTTGCCCTCCAGGCCCATCAGCTCGGGCACGGCCGCCGCGTAGGGGAGGGCAGCCACGTAGCCGTCAATCTGGTCGATGTAGGCGGCCACGTCGCGGCCCCGACTCTGGTAATAGCGTAGGTTTTTGAGCAGGTTGAAGGCCGAGCCTTCCACAAACTTGCGGGCCAGGATGATGCGCTTGGTTTTGCTGGTATAATGCTGCGTTTGCTGCACCTGCAACTTGCCGGCCAGCAGGTACTCCTTCGCCATGAACGAGCCGGTGTAGTGTTCGTAGTAGTCGAAGAAATGCACTGAAATACCCTGCTTGCCCAGAAAGTTATAGAGCGACGAATTGGCATCCAGCGACCCGAATACATATAGGTCAGATATTGCTTCTACGGGCAGATATTTCACTGCGCCAGGGTTGCCTTCCTCATCGCAGGCCGTGTATTGCAGCGTGTTGTCTTTGCGGGCCAGCCTTCCAGGATTGAAAAGGTAAACTGTCTTTTTCATATAGCACGGATTAGCACGGATTTTAACGGATTGCACGGATTTTGTAATTGGCACAGAAAGCGGTGGCGTCGGCTCTTGGAATATCAACCCCCCATTGCACTACTCACCACCTCTCAACTACTCGCCCACGTAGCAAAATTCGTAGTAGCTGCATTGCCGACAGAAGGGCTTGTTGATAACGGGAGGGCATTGCGGGTTTTCAATAATAAGCCGAATGGCCGTCTCCCACTGCGGAATCTGCCTCCGGTCTTCATCTGTTAATTCTACCGGCTGAGTCTGGCGCAGCTTCGGGTACTCCAGTAATCCTGTAGCGCCTGGAACTCCATGCTGCTCCAGCAGCCAGATATAATACTTTACCTGCGCCACATGAGCCTGCTCGGCCTTATTACCGCGCTTTATTTCGTGGACAATTTTGGCCTTAGGGTCGTAGAAATCAATTTTGCTGTTACCCAACGTTATTTCCCGGTACCGCTCCGCCCGTTGCGGATAGGCGGTTTCGTGCAGCAGTTTTCCGTCTTTTACTATGTCCGAAGTGCTTTCCATCCGTACCTCGTTGGCGTGCAGCCACAGTTCGCGGTGGCAGATGTGGTAGAGATTGATGAGCGTAGCATTGACGGAGCGCATAACAGAGAGCAATTACAGAATGACCGTAAACTCATCAACCGCTAGCTTATCGGAGCGGATGCCACTTTCCGGATCGTATACCTCGCGCCAATCGTGGGGGTCAAGCACCCACAAGCCGAATACTTCGCGGGCATGAATGCTAGTCTTGATACGCTGCATATCCTTTGACTGGGCAAAAAGCGAACACGTAAACATAGCCAGGATCCCTTGCAGCTGTTTAAGGTTTTTTCGACTTTCCTGCTTCGCGTCCCGGCTTTTACCCGGCTTCTTTATTAGATTTTCGAAAAGCTCCAGTACCTGCTGTCCCGAAATCAAACCTTTGATTGGCACGATATACTTTCCGCGCAGAAACGCTTCCTGAGCCGGCGTCAATAGTCGATTTCGACTAGCAAAATAGTCCCAGGCTTCAACTGAAGAAAAATCACCCGAACTGGGCTGCCGCCAATTTCCATCTACCCAAATATCCGGGTACAAACCAATTTCGCACGGTACGAATACGGTACCGTTTTCTTGGTCAATCAGCTTCAGCTCGTTGTCAACGGCCGGAAAATTCAGGCGGCGACAGTGCTCCTGATACGTGCCCAGATTAACCCCACCCACCTTCGTATTCCAGGTGTCAATGCCACGCATTACTTCGCCGTACAACTTATCGAAGTTTTTACTAGCCAGAATCTCGGCTGCTTCATTTCGAAACGCCCTGCTTTCCTGCACTCCATAGCGTTTATCGTGGCCGTAGAGCAATTTGGCCGAATCGAGCCGGAACAGGTATAGCACGCTGCCCGTTTTCGTTGCGTTGCGGTTGACGCGACCCGCCAACTGCTCCTCACTGTCAAGCAGCGACCGGTCTTTGAAACCTAAATCCATATCGATGTCCACGCCGGCCTCTACCACCTGAGTCGTAATAAGCAGCACTTTGGGACAAGTAGCGGGCTGATTTTTCAGGAAATGGATGATGGCCCGGCGGCGGGCTTCCAGGATGGTGCCCGACAGTACCAGCAGCGTGTAGCCAGGCAGTAAGTCCCGGTCGCTAATTAGTCGTTGAAACTCGGTAGCCGTTTTCTTGAAAATGAATTCGATAACCGTGCGTACCTGACCGTTGTGTTCGGTAGCCCAGACTTCGGACCGGTCCCGGACATAACGGGCCAACGCGGTTAAATAGGCTTCGCGGGCCTCCTCGTCCTTCCGGTCTGGAGTAGTCAGCTGGGTTTCCAGACCGAAGTCGAACCGTACCCGCTGACCAAAGTTTGGATTGAGAAAAAACCGTTGCCGCGCCTCCGGTAGTAGTTCCTGGAAGGGTACCCGCACGTAGCTTTCAGTACCAATTTTCAGATCACTGAGTCGGGGCAACGTGGCTGACATAAGCACGAAGCGGATGTTGAAAGCCCGGGCGTATTCCTCAAACAGCCAAGCCAGTTTGTCCCAATGGCGCGGGTCGTAACTCTGCAACTCGTCCAGAATGACCACTGAATTCGCCAGCCGGTGCAGTAGGTAATTTGCCTCCTTACGGCTGGTTTTGAGGATATCTACGAAGCGCACGTGCGTGAGCAAGCACACCGGGAAATTCACGAACAAGTTGTCGAGTTCACTCCGGTGCTCGCGGCCGTAACGGGCATCCTGCTCGGCATCGGCTTCGTTTTCCTGGTAGGCGGCCCGGCTATGCAGCTGTACTACCTCGTCGCCGGTCAGGCCCAGCGTTTCGCGCAGCGCCTGCGCCGTTTGGGTAATGAGGGTGGTAAAGGGGAAAACGTAGTAAATCTTAGTCAGCTCCGGGTTAGCGGCCAGTAACTCGGCAGCAGCCAGCATCGAGAGGTTCGTTTTGCCGCCCCCGGTAGGCGCGTGCAGATAAAATAGGCGCTCGTGCGCGTGCTGACGCACGTTGGTTACCACTTCGGCGGCCATGCGGCTGCGCAGCCTATTGAGATTATCGGCATTCGGCACCTGCCAGGCCGCTTGCGTAGGGTCTTCGGCTAGCCAGTTGGCCAAGTGTTCGGTTACCTGCCGATTGTAAGGTTGTAAAGTGCGGGCATGATGAATGATTTTCTCCCGTAACTCGTCGGTTATCAAGCCAAAATCGTCGTAAGGATGTGCGTCGTCCCAGCCGCGATAGTAATGCGCCGTACCATAAAAATCGGACGCCGTAAGCAACGAAAATGTCAGCCGCACCAGTGCATACAAGGCAAAGGCGGGCTGCTGTGGTTGGCGTAAGTGGTTCAGCGTCTGATCGTGACCCGAGCCTATTAAGTCATGGATGAATGCGTGGTCTTCGGCGGCTACTATACTACCGAATAAAGGGAGGTAAGCCTGCAACACCTGCGCCGGGCTTTCCAGAGACGTATTGCCCTGTGCCAAATTACCGCCTAACCGGGAATTGTGGTGGCGCTCCACCGGATACGCCAGCGCCAGCAACACCGCTGCCAGGGCTTCCTGCGTAGTTTCTGGTTCTTGAACCAAAATGGCGGCTAGTTCCCGCACCACAAACAAATACGTGCTAATGATGGCGTGTTGCGAACCATAGCCGTGCTTGACCGCCAGAAATGCCGGTTGCTGGGGGTTCTGGATATGCACCTGATAGGCACTGTTCACTTTGCCAAAGTCGTGATGCCACACCGCTTGTATCAGCAGGCGCTTTACTTGGCCGGCGGCGCGGGTTTGCTCGGTAGGGGGCACGCTTCCAGCCACTGTATCCCGTGCCAACTTGTCGGCTACGGCATCTAGGCCGTGGGCTACTACCAGCCGCCCAAAATACAGCATCACACGGTGCATGTGCTCGGCCAGTAGTTCGGGCGCTACACTATCGTTGTAAGCACTGTGGCCGTGGTAAGCAGGGGCATTAGTGAGCACCAAGGGCGGCAGGGTCGCCAGAAGTTGGGCAAAGGTGGGCAGCGACATCGGGCGGGGGCTAATGTAATTGCACTACCTGGCTATCCTGCCATTCATACAAATTCTCGATAGGGGCATCGGCCTGAAAGCGGACGTTGCTAAATACGAAATCGGCGTAGCGGTACTGCATCAGGTGTTCGTCAAAGCCCACCGGCAACCGCTCGAAATGCAGAAACGGCGGTTCGGCAGCACTGGTCTGCCGCGCTGCCCGCAGGCCCACGGCCCGCGCCACGGCATCACTCACTCGTTCGGTTTTCCGAAACGCCGACACTACTTCAAAATCCCGCCCACCCGCGAATGGCCGGGCTTCGGGTATTTTCTGCACGTTGTCCCAACTCAGGGCAAACTCGTTTTTTCCCAAGTAAGGCAGAAATTCTGCCTCCTGCCGATGCAGGCGCTGGTACAGGATTTCCTCCACGGGGTTGGCGCGGTTCAGCAGCACGAAGCAGCGGTAAGCGGGGCGAATAAGGGTGCTCTCGCGCAGAATCCAGGTGCCATCAGCGTTGGCGTAGCCCACGGTGTTGGTGTACTCAATCACCGTTTTGGCAAAACTGCCGCGCTCGTGGCGGGGCCGGCTGCCCGTCGCCGTTTCGGCTCCGGCGTAGGCCAGCGGAGCCACCCCCACCCGCAGGTGCCCGAGCTTATGCCAGTATTCGGGGCGCTGCCCGCGCCCGGCGTAGCCACCCAGGCCCGCCACTGCCCCCAGCAGTCCCAGCAAGGCTGGGCGGTGCAACAGGTTGTAGCTCAGGCTAAGCCCATCATTCACGTCGGGCTTGCGCAGAAAGCCGAAATCGGCCCGGACGTCGAACGATACCAGCGTAGGGGCAGCGGGCGGTGTGCCAGACAGATCCTCTATTGGCACTGGTTGCGGCGCATCAAAAGAAAGCAAAGTTTGCATACGCGGCCGGACTTAAAGCGGCAGCATTTGCGCCCCAGCAGGGGCGTTGCGAACTTCGGTGCCGGCGGTGTGGTAATACAAGTCAATGCGTTCTACCTGTTCGGCCACCCGGGGCTCGGCCAACAGGTCGCGCACTTTCGTCAGGTCGATTACCCGGTCGAGGCCCACGCTCACCAGCTCCACTAACGAGGGCAACACCAGCTTCGAGCCTTCTTTTAGCTCTACCCACAGTAGTAACTCGTTTTCGGTGCCGGCTTTGGAGGCCGAGTCATAGAACGTTACGCCGCTGCGTAGGGCTTCTTTCAACTTCTCCACGTCGGCGGTAGTCAGGCCGGTAGCGCCTTCGCCGGCTCGTTGCACGTGTTCGGCCAGATTCTGGGGGTTTACCGAAAAGTGATGCACGTAGTGGCCTTCGCGCAGCCGCACCTGCGTACCGAGGGTCGACATGGTAGAATCCACGCTTTTATCGCCCGGATTGCGGAAGGGCGACATAATCTGCTCTGAAAATATGGCTCCTTCCGCGTAGCGGTTCATGCCGTGCGTAATCTGCACCGGCCCGTGAATAGAAATATTGGTTTCGCCCGCGAACGTGGCCCCGAATAGACGGATATCAAGGCACTTGAGCAGATTGCCCAGAATGGCTAGCCGCACTACGCTGTCCTTATTTTTGCCCTTCTCCTGCGGATAAGGACCAAACAGGTTGTTGTAGGTTTCGTCCAGGGTGCGGGGCGACATGGCCTCGTTGAAGGTCTTGAAATAGAAAACCTTATCGTCGGCGTAGTTGCGGATGAAATAATTCTTGATGGAATATTTCAGCACCTTGTCCGTCGCGTACACCGTGCCATCAGGCAAGGTGCGCGGCTGATGGGTAAAATCGGCGTTGTAGTTGGAATTAACGCTCTTAATAACGGCGCAGCCGTAGGCGCGGTGGTTGTAGTTTGGCATGGGATGGGGAGGAGATAAAGATTAAGCTTCGGTTTCGTTGGTTTCGGATGCCTGGCTTTCAGCGGCGGCGTCTTCAGGTTTTTCGGTTTTCTTGGCAAACAGGCCCGAAGGACTGAAATAGCCGCACAGAATAAAGGCGAGCAGCTCCTTGGGCGTTTTCCGGGCTTCGTAGCCCAGCACTTCCTCCGCTAGTTTGCGGAAGCGGCGGTTACCAAACGAAATGGCGTGTTTGTAGCGCCGGATGGTTTGGGCCAGCGCATCCTTGAACAGCGCATCGTTGGTCTTTTGCAGAAAAGGCTCCAACAGCTCATTGGTTTTATCCTCCGTTTTGCTCTGGTAGAGCAAGTAGTAGATGAGCTGGCCGGCGGCGAAGGCATAGTCTTCGTCGGTGGCCAGGTGCTGGTCGGCGGCATCGTCGGCCAGCAGGCGACCCAACGAGTCGCGCAGTTCGGGCAGGTAAGTAGGCATAAAGTGTCCGGTGAAGTTGACGTTATTGGAATCGAAAAGATGGTTGAGACTCAGATAGATGTTAAGCTTCTGCTTGGCCCGGTAGCCCGCGTACTTATCGGTGGCGGCTACATCGTCCCGCAGGCCCGACAATAATATATCGCGCCACGCTGCCGGCGTAATGGCCTGTCGCCGTGACTTGTATACGAAATCGTACCACGCCTTCCGGTACTGCATCACCAGCCGGAACGTGGTGGCTGAGCAGTACTTAGGGTCGATGTCATCGAAGTACTTGTAGGCCCAGGCACCGCTTTTCTGCTCCTGCACCAGCGCATTGCTGAAAACGACTTTCAGTACCTGCGTTTGCAGGTCGAATACCGTCTCGCATTTCAGGGTTTGGTTGATACCGAACAAATCCTGCACCCGCCAGGAATTCGTATCCTGCTGCTCGTCGCGTAGCCGGATATCGAAGCGGCTCACATAGTCGAAGTCCTTGACTTCCCTTTGTTGGTAGAACAAGAGGTAGTAGTTGTTCAGGTCGTGGCCGCCACTCACCAGTCGCTCCATGATTTCGCGGTAGCCGGGCAACAAGGCCGGATCTTCGTTGAAAATGGCCACCACTTCCCGGTTCAACTCGTCGGCATCTACGAATACGGGCAACGGGTTGGGCAAAATGCGCTGGTTACGGTCGGCCAGCAGCCGGAAATCGTTGAGCCAGCGGGCATCCGCATCCGAAATGCGGCTACTAATACCCGAAGCCGCCGGGTTGCGGGCGGCATTGGTGCCGAAGGGTGCGGTCTGATGCAGCAAGAACGGCTTCTTGTCCCCGTAACCATTGAAGAAATTGCTGGTGCCGTACACCCGGTCCTCCGCGTCGGGGGTAGTGTTCTCCTGCTCAGTGTTAAACAGCTTATCGCGTAGGTAGCGGTTGTTTACCTGCTCGTAATCAGGTAGCGAAACCTGCGGTTCACCCAGATAGAGGCAGATATAATCGGTTTCCTTCAGCTTCTCATACTCGGGCAAGCTGGCCAGCAACTCGCCTAGCCCGTTTTGGCAGAAGTGCTTGAATTGCAGCGCCACCTGGCGTTCCCGCTCCTCGTCGGGTTCGAGCAGGGTAATAGCCCGGTCGAAGTAGCGCCCGATACGCTGGTCAAGGGGCTTTTTATTCTCTTCTATCTTCTTTAGGTAAGCTTCACCACCTATCCAGGTTCCTTTTTTGAATGCTAAGCAGTAAGTAGAAACGGAATGAATTTCCTTTTCAGGGCCGTCGTAAGTTTTCCAAGGGTTAATCATCCATGCCCGCTGCTCTCGCCGCGCACAGTTCAACAGAAACTCCGACACGCTGGCATCGGTGCGTCGGTATAGTTCGGGCGGCTGCACTGTTACAGCGCCCAACTCATCGAAACCAACAACAATATGTAGCCCGTCTTTGGGCCGCAAGCCGTGTTCCCGAAAGGGAGCCAGCACCTTTTGAGTATAGGTGACAAGTTCTTGTATCATGACTAATAAGTGCTTTATTAACTTTGAGATATGACGACAACACCGAAAAACTCGCAGTCCTCGGAGTCGAAGTCGCCCACGACCTCGAAGAACTCCGTTATTTCCTCTGCCGTTCCTAGCTTCCACAACCCTTTCCAAGGACCGGGGGCGGAGGATGCTTGGCGACGCTTGCGGGCTGAGCGCGGCCCCGTTGTCACCCGCGAAGAAATGCTGCGCCGCATCCGGAAGCAGGGCAAATAGGCGTCAATGGCTGGCTTGCTGCTCCCGTTGAACTTGCCTGCTACTGGTGCGCCGGTCAGCTTCCGCAATCTGTTTGAGGAGCGCGACCCAGCCAAAGTATGACGGGAACTGCTGGCAGAGCCATTGAAACTCATTAGTCGGGAAGAAGCTATGCGCCGCATGATAGAAGCCGATAAAAAGAGAAACCAATCTGCTAAATAGTCAACCAAAGCCGCCCCACCCGAGGCGGCTTTTTTCATTCCAGCGCCCCGCAGCCCAGCCCCGTGCTATTGCCCACGCCCACGCACCACGCAAACCGAATCTGCTCGGCCGTACCCGTCACGATGACGGGGCACTGGCTGGCGCGGCACTGCACGTTCTTGTAGGCAAAGAGCTTGGTTTTGGCCCCGGCATACGTCCGGTCGAAGCGCACGGCCGCGCCGGCGTCATCCAGGCCGGCCTGGCGGAGTTTGTGGCGCAGGGTGGCCGTGAGCAGCTCGTCGGCGCGCGGGTCGGTGTGGGTGAGGTGGTCGGCGGTCTGGCCTTTTTCGGTTTGCCACTTGATGAACACCGGGCTCAGCACCCGAAACCATTGCTCGCCGTCCTGGAACGGAGGGGGCGTGAGCAGGCGGGCGTCGCGCACGGTGAGGCCCAGGCCCAGGTCGGGCTCGCGCACCACGCCGCCTACCAGGGCATGAATCAGCGCCGGGTCGTGGGCCGAGATGGACCAGTGGGCGCCGTCGCGGAAGTGCAGGCCGTTGCGGCTGCCCCGGCCCCCGCGCAGCCAGGAGAGAGAATAGAGCGAGAGCCCGTCGTGGAGGTCGTTGTTGTGGCCGGCCCAGCGGTGAAAGGCTCCCTTGAGCGTGGGCAGGTGGTCGAAGGGCAGGGCCTGACGCGCCGTCAGGTATAATTGAAGCCGCATAGTATGTGCTAAGAAACGTAACCCGGGATGTCCGATATCCCCGGTAATATGGAATAAAAAATCAGAAAAAGTCAACCTACCTGACAAAAATCAGGGCAAACGCATGAAGCCGGGTGGGGGTTAGCTTTGGGTCATGAGCCACCCGATTCGCGACTACTTTCTGCAAGTTGAAGACTTCCGTCAAGCCGCCAAGTGCCGCTACCGACTGGCTGACATTCTGCTTATTGGCTTGTGCACCTACCTGAGCAACGGCCACGATTACGAGGACAT
>NZ_QYCN01000066.1 GCF_003583925.1 Hymenobacter rubripertinctus
TGGCGGCAGGCTTTGCACTGGTATTTGGGCTGGCCGTGGCGGCTGCCGTTCTTGCGCAAGTCAGCACTGCTGCACTTGCCACACGTCAACGTGGTCTGAAGCATGGGAGTAAGATACTACTCACCCCGCATTATACCACCGCCGAAAAACGAATGCTTCAACGGCTACTGCGTAACAGCAGTTACTTAACCCAAGTTGCCTTTCGGTTTGTGGGGCACCGCCCGGTTCTGGTTTGCCAAACAGGCGGCCAGGGCTGCCGCCTGTTTGGCAAACCAGAACCCTCATCGTAACTTTCAGGCTGCCTTATTCCCTCCCTACCCCTTTACCGGTTTCCACCCCTTCAGTTTGATGAAAAAACTACTCCTGCTGCCCGCTTTGCTGGCGGCGTTTTCGACCAGCCACGGCCAGACTTTCGTGCGTGACCCTAAACCGGCGCCCCGCACCGTGTGCTACGCCAGCCCCGAGGTAGCGCACACGAAGCTGCCCCTGCCCGCAGCCTACCTGCAACAGCAGAGCACGCCACGGCGCGGCGCGGCCACTTCGCGCATTGAAGTTGCCTATACCGGTTTCACGCCCCAGGCCCAGGCGGCTTTCCAGCGGGCCATCGATATCTGGGAGTCGTTGCTGATATCCCCCGTAACGATCCGCGTGCAAGCTACCTGGACCTCGTTGGGGCCGCGGGTACTGGGCTCGGCCGGGGCCACCGCCTATTACCAGGACCTGAGCGGGGCTACCCGGGGGGGCGTTCTGTATCCGGTAGCCCTGGCTGAGAAAATCAGCGGCCAGGACCTGAACTCCCCTACTGAGCCCGACATCAGCGCCCGCTTCAGCAGCGACACGAACTGGTACTACGGACTCGATGGCAAAACCCCGGCCGGCAAATACGACCTGGTGTCGGTGGTGCTCCACGAGCTTTGCCACGGCCTGGGCTTCATTGCCAGCACCAGCTATAGCTCCGGCACGGGCAGCTACAGCAATCCGCCGTCCATTTACGGCACTTACATGCAGAACCAGGCGGGCCAGGCACTGACCAATAACGCCCAGTTCCCCAACTCCTCCCTGGCTTTGGGCACGCAGTACACGGGCAACCAGCTCTACTTCAACAGTCCCCTGGCCAAGGCGGTGAACTCCAGCTTCGCACCCCGCCTGTACGCCCCCAACCCGTACGAGTCCGGTTCCAGCATTTCCCACCTGAACGAGTCCACCTACACTTCCGGCGACCTGAATTCGCTGATGACGCCCCAGATTGCTTCGGCGGAGGCCATGCACAACCCCGGCCCCATCACGCTGCGCATGTTCGACGAGATGGGCTGGTTCAACACGGCCATCCGGCATAAGCGCCTGCCCGACTCGGAAGTAGCCCAGGACTTCCCCGTAACGGCCACCGTAGTGAGCGACGGCACGGTAACCCCGGGTTCGGTGAAGCTGGTTTATACCGTGGACAACGCCCCGGTGGCAACCGTGGCCATGACCAGCCTCGGCGGCAACCAGTACCGGGGCGTTATTGGCAATCCGGGCCTCAACCACACGGTTCGCTACTACATCACGGCGGCCGACAACGAAACCGGCCGCACCTACACCGCGCCGGCCACTTACCAGCCCGGCGTAGCCACCGTAGACCGGTATTCCTTCGCGATTGGCCCCGATGTGACCGTACCCGTAGTCCGGCACCAGGCCCCAACGTACCGCTTTGCCGATAAGCTGCCGCTGGTACTGACGGCCCAGGCCACCGATAACCTGGGCGTGGCCAGCGTAACGGCGGAGTACGCCGTGAACGGCGTGGCGCAACCGGCCGTGGGCCTCACCCGCCAGGCCGCGACCGACACCTACTCGGGCGCGGTGGGCGCGGCCGCCAACCTGAAGGCCGGCGACGTAGTGACCTACCGGCTGGTAACGCGCGATGCGGCGGCGGCAACCAACCAGGTAGTGAGCCCCGGCTCGGGTACCTACACCGTCAACATCGTGGCCTTTAAAGCGGCCCAGTCGGCTTACACCAACAACCTGAACACTGCCACGCCCCTCGATTTCGTGGGCGAAGGGTTCACCATCACCCAGCCGGCCGGCTTCAGCAACGCCGCCATTCACTCCGACCACCAGTACACCGATGACTCCACCCGCATCTACCAGCTGCTGGTGCCCATTCGCATTGCGGCCCCGGCCGTAACCATGTCGTATGATGAAATCGTGCTCGTAGAGCCCGGCGAGCCGAACAGCAAGTACGGCACCGAGGAGTTCTACGACTACGTGGTGGTGGAAGGCAGCAGCGACCAAGGCACCAGCTGGCAACCCCTGGTCAGTGCCCTGACCAATGGCTACGACTCCGCCCTGCAACCCGAGTGGCTGGCCGCCTGGAATGCGGGCCTGAACGCAATTGGCAGCTCCACCACGGTAGGCACGCCCGCCCTGTTCAAGCCCCACACGTTCGATTTGGCCAAAACGTTTGCTCAGGGCGACGAAGTGCGCCTGCGCTTCCGCCTGACCTCCGACCCCGGGGCGCACGGCTGGGGCTGGGCCGTTGATAATCTGACAATCAACAACGTAGTAACCGGCGTGGCCTCCGGGTTACAGGCAGCCGGTGGCCTCACGGTGTACCCGAACCCCAACGCGGGCCAGTTCCGGGTGCGCGCCACGTTTGCCCGGCCCACCAGCGGCCTGGAGCTGCTCGTGCGCAACAGCCTGGGCCAGGTGGTGTACCGCCGCAGCGTGCCCACCACCACGGGCCAGCTCGATTTGCCGGTTGACTTGGGTTCGCTCGCCAGCGGCCTCTACCAGGTGAGCCTGGGCAGCGGCACCGATGCCGCCGCCCGCAAGGTCCTGATTCAGCGCTAACCAGTTTTAGCAGCGCACAAAAAAGCGGAGCCTCCGGTTGGGGGCTCCGCTTTTTTGTGCGCTACTAGGCTCGTTGACCCTACCCCACTGCTTTTTCGAAAGCACTTCCGCCCCCCATCCCCCCATCAGGCTACGCTGGCTTGCTCTCCGTTTTTTGGAGTCCGCGAAAGTGTATAGCAAACGGCACCATTGATTTGCTATCCATTTTTTCGAGTCCGTGAAAATGTATAGCAAATCAATGGGGCCGTTTGCTCTCCGTTTTTCCGGGTCCGCAAAAACGGAGAGCAAATTGGTCAGCTCGTTTGTCTGTCCGCCTTCACCTGGCTTTGAACGGTAGCCATCAGCGGCCCCAGAAAAACCGAGGCGTAGCGGGAGTTTCAGCAGGCTAATTGTAGGATTTCTCGCCGGCCTTGATTTCTACGGCCAGCCGGTTATCGGCGGGCGGTACGGGGCAGGCGTAGCCATCGGCGTAGGCGCAGTAGGGGTTGTAGGCTTCGTTGAAATCGAGAACCACTTCGGTGTCGCCGGCGGCGGGCAGGGGCGCGTCGAGGTAGCGGCCGCCGCCGTAGCTCCCGAACCCGTTGGTGCGGTCGGTGAAGGGCGCAAACAGGGTGGTATCCTGGCCGTCGGCCTTCAGGAACAGGGTGAGCTGGTACTCCTGCTTGTCGAGCAGGAATCTGGCCCGGCCCCAGCGCAGGTACTTATCGGTTTTGCCGTCGGTGAGGGGCATTTCCACGGTGTCGCGCTGGGGGAAGTGCTCCAACTGGGCCTCGAAGCGGTAGGCGCGGTCGGGCGCGAAGAACTTCAGGCTGTCGAATGTCTGGCGCTGGTCGGCGCTGAGGGGCGAGCTTTCGGGCCGGCGGAACGCGTTGTTTTTCCCCACCCGCTCCTTGCGCAAACCGGCCGCGTACTGGTCCTGGCCCAACACGAGGTCCTGAATGAAATAGCCGAATACGAGCAGCAGCCCGAGGCCGATGAGTAGTGTAGGATTAAGACGCATGGCGCAAAGGTAGCGCTCAGGGGCCGCTCCCGGGCCAGCGGGCGGCTCAGCCCCACCACTCGCCCGGAAAGCCGCAATGCGCCTTTCCGGAAGCAGCAAACCGCCGCTACGGATTGCCCACGCTGAACCGGCGGCGCAACCCGGCCCCATCGGGTACCCGCGCGGTCAGTACATAGATGCCCGCCGGCCAGTTCGCCACCGCCAACTGGCGCAGGCTGAAACCCTGGAGCGCCAGCTGGCCGGTGAGGTTGCGCACCTGCACTTGGTAGGTGGGCCAGGGGGCCTCAATGGTCAGGAGCGCGGCCGATGAGCCCCGCGCGGCGGCCGCAGCGGCCGTTCGTCGTCGCCGCCGTCGGTACGGAGCAGGCCGGCCAGGAAGGCAACGCGTTTCTGGCACTGCGTTACCAGGCCCAGACAGGTGCTGAGCGCCCCGCCCCGGGCAGCGGGCACATCCTCATCAGCTGGCCCGATTTCCCCATTCCCGACTCCCCTCAGAGCAAGCCCTCGTCGGCGAAGCTGTGGTAGCCCTGGTCGGTGTAGATGAGGTGGTCGAGCACGGGCAGGTCCAGGAGCAGGCCGGCATCCTTGAGCTTGCGGGTGAGGGCAATATCGGCGGCCGAGGGGTTGCGGTTGCCGCTGGGGTGGTTGTGAACCAGAATGATGCTGCTGGCCAGCTGCTCCAGAGCTTCCTTGAAAATAAGCTTGGGGTCGGCCACGGTGCCAGCCACCCCGCCCCGGCTGATGCTCACGGTGCGCATCACCACGTTGGCCCGATTCAGGAGCACTACCCAGAACTCCTCGTGGGGTAAATCCTGGAGGTGGGGCTGCATGAGGCGGTAAATATCCCGCGAGCCGGTGATAGTGGGCCGGGCCGGAGCAGCGGCCTCCCGGCGGCGGCGGCCCAGCTCCAGGGCCGCCACAATGGTAATGGCCCGGGCCTCCCCGATGCCCTTCTGCTTCATGAGCTCCTTCACCGAGAACCGGGCCAGCACGTTGAGGTCGTTCTGGGCGGCATTGAGCACGAGCTTGGCCACATCCACGGCCGAGAGCCGGGCAGTGCCGGAGCCCAGCAGAATGGCCAGCAGCTCGGCATCCGAGAGGGCGGCGCGGCCCTTTTGCAGCAACTTTTCGCGGGGCCGGTCTTCCTCGGCCCAGCTCTTGATGCCGAAGCTGACGGGCGGCGCGTAGGGGGTGGGCGGAACGGATTCGGCGGATTTTTCCGTCAGATTGTCAAACTCTTGCATAGGGCACCGTTGTTGTAGACCCCGGAATTTAAAGCAAAAACCCCGTATCCGCGTCTGCTGCGGCAGCGGCTCCATCAAACTAATTTCCGGAGCCGCGAGTTTGCCCTCGTACTATGTCAAGAAGCACGCTTCCGTTTATTTTCCTCGCCTTTGTCATCCTCGGCGAGTGGTATGGTTTTCAGGCCGTCCGCACCCTCACCCAACATTCCTCCCCCGGCACGCGCCGCCTTACGGTCATTTTGTACTGGGTGCTCACGGTGGCCGTCTGGGGCCTGGGCATCTGGGCCATGCGCAACCGCCACGAGCATCCGTCCTTCAAGTCCTACCTCGGGGGCGTGTTGCTGGCGATGGTAGCGGCCAAGATTGTCGTCCTGATCCCGCTGCTGTTCGAGGATGTTGTGCGCCTGGGCCGCTGGGCGGTGCAGGCCGTGGGCCGGCCCGGGGGCAGCGGCACGGGCACCGCTATTTCGCGAAGCGAATTTCTGAGCAAGGCCGCCCTGCTGGCCGGGGCCGTGCCGTTCGTGTCGCTGCTCTGGGGCATGGCCAAGGGCGGTACCGACTACACCGTGAAGCGCGTGGTGCTGCGGTTTCCCAACCTGCCGGCCTCGTTTGATGGCTTTAAGGTGCTCCAGATTTCCGACCTGCACACAGGCTCGTTTCACTCCAGGGAGCCGCTGCAACGAGCCGTGGACCTCATCAATAAGCAGCAGGCCGATATGGTGTGCATGACCGGCGACCTGGTGAACAACTACGCCCACGAGGTGGAGGAGCACATCGAAACGCTGGCCGGCATCCGCTCCGAGCACCCCATCTACTCCGTCCTGGGCAACCACGACTACGCCGATTACGTGGACTGGAGCGCCGAGGGCGGAGCCGCTGCCAAGGCCGCCAACCTGGCCCGCCTCAAGCAGAACCACGCCAAAATCGGCTGGAATCTGCTCCTCGACGAAGCCCGTACCGTGGAGCGCAACGGCGAGCGAATCAGCATCATGGGCGTCCAGAACTGGGGTGCCCGCGGGTTTGCCCAGTACGGCAACCTGGCCAAAACCCACGCCGCCACCGACCCCACCATTCCGTTCAAAATCCTGCTCAGCCACGATCCCAGCCATTGGGACGGCCAGGTGCACCAGTACGAGGATATTGACCTGATGCTGGCCGGCCACACCCACGGCATGCAGTTCGGCGTGAACCTCTCGTTTCTCAAGTGGAGCCCCGTGCAGTACGTGTACAAGCAGTGGGCCGGCCTCTACCAGCGCGGCCGCCAGCACCTCTACGTGAATGCCGGTCTGGGCTTCATCGGTTACCACGGCCGAGTGGGCTTCCTGCCCGAAATTACCGTGCTGGAGCTGCGCCGGGGCTGATGTTGGCCACCGCCTTGCTGGCACCCAAACCGCCACGGTTCGCCGTGGTGGTTTTTTTATGAGCCGCTTACAACCGGCTTTCCGGTAGGGCCGTATACGCGCCATTCTCTCTCTCCCTCCTCTTTATCATAACGCTTTCCCTCATGAAAAAGACCCTGCTGTTGCTTTCGGCCGCCGCCGCCTTCTCGCTGGGCTCGTGCTCCGAGAACAAGACGACCGAAACCGCCACCGCTACCGATGGCATGACGACCACGACCACAACGACCACCACCACGGCCTATTCGCCCGAGGCTATTGAGCGCCGCGCCGACCGCATAGCTGCCGATATGGCCGCGAAAATGCAGTTCGACGACGCGACGCGCACCAAAATTCGCACCGTGTACGTGACCCGCGGCCAGCGCCTGGCCGAGCTCCAGAACCAGTACGCCGCCGACACGATGGGCATGGCCGCCGCCCGCCGCGAGGTGTACAGCAACGCCGATCTGGAAATGAAGTCGGTCTTCACCGACCCCACTCAATACTCGGCCTACGAATCCAGCCGCATGGACTACATGGACGACCGGTATATGGATGACAACACGATGAGCTCGTCGTCGGACATGAACTCTTCGGGCGACATGACCGATGGCATGGAGGCCGGCTCCAAAATGAAAGATGCCGACGGCAACAAGGTAAAAGTGAAAGCCGATGGCGACATCAAAATAAAGGATTCAGAAGGCAATAAGGCCAAGATGGATGCCGACGACGGAACCGTAAAGATGAAGCCCGCCGACGGTGGCAAAACCGTTATCAAGTAGTCGTCCGGGGCAGGCCGGCTGAGTTCGGCCGCTAATTTGCTACCGCTTTAGAAGCCCGCACCTGCAACGGTGCGGGCTTCTTTTGTCTCCTTTCGGCGTTGCTGCGTCGATGAAGACCGGCCGCTGGTAGGTTTTATTGGCTTTCTCCGGTTACGGTGCGTTAGTTTGTCAGGTGATGCTGTTTTTCCGTTTGCCCGTTTTTCGTCCCCGATTTTGGTTGCTGGCGCTGCCCTTGCTGCTGCTGGCGGGCCTGGCCCCGGCCCAGGTCCGCGTGACGGGCACTATTTCTGAGGCGGGTTCGCGCCGGCCCATTCCCGGGGCTTCCGTTACGGTGCGGCGCACCCGCCTGGCCGTGGTAGCCGACGCCGAGGGCGACTTCAGCCTCGCGGCCCAGCGCACCGATACGCTTATTTTCCGGGCCGTCGGCTTCAAGGCCCAGCAGCTGCCGCTCGGCGGTACCGGCCTGTCCCAGCTCATTGTCCAGATCAAGCTCCAGCCCGATACCGTGATGCTGGGCGAGGTGCGCATCACCGAAGGCCGCCCCGACCGGGCCGTTATCAACCGGGCCCTGCGCAACATCAAGCGGCCCAGCACCGCGCCCACCAGCGCCGTGAAGCGCCCACCCGCCCCCAAACCCCTGTTCCCCGTCGACTCCACGGCCCCGAAACCGCCCACCCCCACCCTGGCAAGTCCAGTGAGCCTGATTTTTGAACAGTTTTCGCGGGCCGGCAAGGAGCGGCGGAAGCTAGAGGAAATTCAGGCGGAGGAAGCTGCCCGCCTGGCCGCCGAAAAGGCTCTCCAGGACCGCCGCCGCTACAACCGCAATTTCAAGGATAACCGGGGCTACGAATAGGCCCTTTGCCCCAGCATCAGAGGTCCGAAAGGCCCATTTGCTGGGCGGCCCGCCGGAACGCAGGTGGCCGGCGAAGCGGCGTTACCGTATGCTTTTCGGAACATCAGCCCAGCCCAACCCATGCGAATCGGATACCCCTGCGTAAACGAAACCCTCGACTGCACTTCCACCAGCACCTTCCGGCTGGCCTCTTACACCGAGGAGCGCCTGGAGCTGACGGTGGGCAACAACCTGCGGTGCCTGCGCCGCATTCTGGAGTGGAACGTGCAGCACGGGCTGCTGTTTTTCCGCATCGGCTCGGGCGTCGTGCCCTTCGGCTCCCACCCCATCAACACCTTCCCCTGGCAAGCCCGGTTTGCCGCCGAGTTCAAGGCAATTGGCGACTACATCCGGGCTCAGGAGTTGCGCGTGTCGTTTCATCCCGATCAGTTTGTGGTGCTCAACTCGCCCGATGCGGGCATTGTGGAGCGCAGCATCCAGGAGCTGGTGTACCAGGGCTCGATGCTCGACCTGATGGGCCTCGATTCCACCCACAAGCTCCAGATTCACGTGGGCGGCCTCTACAACGACCGGGAGCTGGCCATTAGCCGCTTCATTGCCACCCACCAACGCCTGCCCGAAGCCGTGCGCGTGCGCCTCGTTATCGAAAACGACGACCGCCTGTTCAGCCTCCAGGACTGTTTGCGGGTGCATGCGGTGGTGGGCATTCCGGTGCTCTTCGACAATTTCCACCACGAATGCCTGCACCACGGCGAGCCCATGGCCGAGGCTCTGCGCCTGGCCGCCGCCACCTGGCACCC
Organism: Hymenobacter rubripertinctus; assembly: GCF_003583925.1. Classification (GTDB taxonomy): domain Bacteria; phylum Bacteroidota; class Bacteroidia; order Cytophagales; family Hymenobacteraceae; genus Hymenobacter; species Hymenobacter rubripertinctus. The sequence continues at coordinate 8,885 of NZ_QYCN01000066.1, forward strand.
CCTCCACGATGGGGTGATGATGATGGATTACAGCTCCCAGGCCCCCGGCGAGCGGAAAGGCAAGCACACGCCCACCCTCGAAGACGCGTTATTCCAGGGCTTTTTGCAGGACCTGGGCGACCTCGACGCCGACATTATGCTCGAAATAAAAGACAAGGAAGCCAGCGCCCACCGCGCCTGCGCCATGCTGCGCATCGGGGGTCTGCTGCCCACCAGCGCCGGCGCCGTTACCCCGTCCTCCCGACCCTAACCGGCAGTTTTACGTAAACCTGGTGGCTCCCGGGCCATTCACCGTCTTTCATTTTCCTTTCCTATGATTTTCACCGACCTGCTCAACGCCACCACCCACTCGCTCAGCAACGGCCTGACCGGCATTCCGCTCAGCGCTGCCCAGGACAACACCGAAACCTGGCAGTTGCACCTGTTGCAAAGCGGCGAACCGCGCCTCCAGGATATCGGCCGTGAAATGGGGAATCTTCAGTCCCTGCTCAGTGCTGGTGACGCGGGCCTCAACTCCCCTGCCATTGGCCGCTCTCTGAGTATGCTCGGCACCCAAACGGCCGAAGCAGCTCAGCATGCCCCCGCCGAGGTTCGTGCCAACCTGACAACCCTCTCCGATTTGCTCCTCAAAGCCGGGGGGCAGCTGGCTGGGCCAGCGTAGTCGGCCACGCTAAACCAGACACAAAAAAGCCGTCCGTATTGCTACGGACGGCTTTTTTGCGCCTGGCTACATTGTTTTTAGTGCTGCGTAGTAGGGCGCGCGAGCCGGATGCTGTGGGGTGTGGAGTTGGTGGAAGCCGGCGAAGTAGTGCGGCGGGAAGTGGTACGGGGGGCCGGCGTGGTTCGCGCAGGGGTCTGGCGCTCGGCATCCTGGGCTACGCGGCTTTTTACGGCCGGTGTGCGGTCCAGAGCCCCAACGCTGGTTTGGGTGGGGCTATATCGGGTGGGCGTGCGCTGGTCGATGGTCCCGGGATTGGTCGTTGGGTTGGCCGGGTTAGGCAGCGGCACGTTCGTCTGGTTCCTGGTCCTGCCGTGGGACGAGGAGGAAGGCGTAGTCTGGGCCGAAACAACGGTAACAGAACCCAGGAGCAGGGCGGCGGCCAGCAGAAAATTCGTTTTCATAACAAGCAGGGTAAGAAGAATAAACGGCCCCACCCCGCGGTGCGGCCCGGGAAGTATACGACTCTTAGCAGGCGGTCAATCAGGGCAAACGCATGAAGCCGGGTGGGGGCTAGCTTTGGGTCATGAGCCACCCGATTCGCGACTACTTTCTGCAAGTTGAAGATTTCCGTCAAGCCGCCAAGTGCCGCTACCGACTGGCTGACATTCTGCTTATTGGCTTGTGCACCTA
>NZ_QYCN01000067.1 GCF_003583925.1 Hymenobacter rubripertinctus
ACATCAACCGGCTGGGTAAATACACCTTCGCCGACCAACAAGCCTTGTTAGCCAATGGCTTACGCCCCCTTCGCCAGCCGGAGCACTCGTTCGCAACGGCCGCCTCACCGGCTTAGCGTAATTTTTCGCCCCGTTGTAACGAGAACCCCAATTTGTTGGGCGCTGGCCTGTAACTTGGCCTCGGCCGCCTGCACGGCGGCCACGCCCTTATCGAGTGTGGCGGTCATCGCTTTCTGGCGGTCGTCTAGGTACTTAATCAGCTCATAGCCGGTCGTCTGGAACACCTGGGCTTGCTTATCCACCTGGCCCACGAGCTGCTTAGCCACAGCCTCACTGTTGACGTTCAGCGTCAGCGGGCGGTCGCGCTCGGCTAGCTTCACCAGGGCCTTTACCTGGTCCTCGGTGGCGGGCAAGGGCCGCTTGTTGACGGCGCGTAGCTCTTGGGCAATGCGTTCAATCTCGGCCATCAGGATGGCCACGCCGTTGGTCGGGGCGGGGGGTGGGGTTGGATTCATGACAAAAGGGAAAGAAGATTAATCACCGATTCCATAGCCCCCGCTACGCTCAATGGTCGGCCGTGGGGGTTTGGGTGTCTGCTGAGGTGCGGTGCGCTCCTGGGCCTGTTTCTGCTCTTTTTCGGCCTGCTGCTTCTGTGCCGCGTACTCGCGCCCAAACGCTTCCAAATCCAGCGCCACCCGCTGCTGCCCGTACTGCTGGCCGGCCGTGCTCAGCGTCACCTGCTGCTGCTGCACCTGCTCATGCTGCGCGTCGATGGTCTTCGATAAATTGTTGCCGCTGTAGGCCCGGCTTAACTCGCTGCCTTTCAGGTGGTGGCCTTCGTACTCGAATACGACGGCCTGCAACTTGCCTTTCTGATACGTGGCCTGCACCCCGACCCCATCCCGTTCCAGGGCCTCCGTTAGTTTCTCGGTGCTGGTGGCATGGGGCAGGTGCCGACTTAGCGCGTCCTGCACGTACAATTTGGCCGCGGCCCGCGCCGGCAATTCCTCGCGCTGCGCCCGGCGGTTGTCCTGGCTCACCTCCTGCGCGCTGACCAAGCCGTACTGCTTTTCTAGCTTGCGACAGGCTTCCATGCTGTTCCGGTAATTGTGCTGGTCGCTTACTGTGGCCCCGTCGTTGTCTACCCGGTTCACGATTAGATGGGCGTGGGGGTGGGCTTGGTCCTTGTGCCGCACCAACGCCCACTGCGTGTTCTCCACGTCCACTTTCATCTCTTTCAGGTAAGCGCGGGCTAGCTCACTCATGCGCTCGTTGCTCAGTTGCGTTGTTTCTTCCGCTGGCCACGCCAAGGCGACGTGCATCACGGCCTTACCCAGTTGCGGGTTTAGCTCCCGCTGGGCGTTGAAGTCCGCTGCCATCCGCTCGGCCGACGTGCCGCGCACGCCCTCGGTGGCCAGTACCTCGGCCTGCTTGTCCTCCCTGAACACATACTGACAGATGCCGCCGAAGCTCTTGCCAATGGTCACTTTGCCAATCATCGCGCTGGGTCGGGGGCTAAGTCATCGAGGAGCCGGTAGAGTTGCACCAGCACCTGCCGGGCCGCTTCACTCACGTTGTGGCCGGCGTGCAACTGCTTGGTGAGCTGGTTAAGATTGCCAGCCATCCCGATGAGTTGCCGAAGCTGGGCCACTTCCTCGACCGTGCGCGGCCGCGGTGGCCGGGCTTCGTCGGGGGTTCCCGCCCACACGGCCCGCAAGATTTCGCCCATGGACTTGCGGTAAGTGGCCGCTTCGGTGGCCAGCTCGCGGTGCTCGGCCTCGGTCAGCCGCACCGACACGGTATGCACCTGATGGGGCGTCGTCTTCGGCTGCCGGCCACGGCGACGGGGGGTAGGCGGTTGCATGGGGTGGTCCCCGAAGGGGCAAGTTAGAGTGAGCCCAGCGGGCGAACGGGTTTTAAGCGAAGCGAAAAACATAACTTGCTTTACATCCGAACGACTCCTGCACGGGCTACTAAGGTACGAACCCCACCCGCCCGCACAACACCACCCGCCCCCTTTCTTACTTGCCCCCGACTGCTGCCCCCTTCCCCCAACTGCCCCCCTCGACCACTGCCCTTTCCGCCGTTCATCCTCCCCTCACCCCGACCAGCTGACCACCTTGGCCACCTTCACCCCGACTGCTGCCCCTCCCTCAGCTCGTCCTTCTTCTCCTACCCCTCCTGACCGCGCCCCTTCCCCTACGCGGACCAACCAAGCTACTCGACTACCTGCCCCCCCTTCCCCACTTCCCCCGGCATAATCGTTCGGCCATCCTCCTGAGCTACCCCCGTTTCGCCCCCTCCTTGCCCTCCTTGCCCTCTTAGCGAGTCCTGGTGCCCTCCGAACCTCTTTGAGTGCTCCATGGTGCTTCTTGACCTCTTGGCTCGTCCTGGTGCCCTCCTAGCCCCTTTTAGCACTGCCCCGCACTCCCCAGCCTATAGCAGTACATAAGCCCGACAATTAAGTACGTAACCTATTAATTACCAATAATATATAGTTTACAAAATGCGCGCAAGTTACTGGCTTCTAGGGCTTTGGTTTTTGTTTCTTTTTTGTTGTGGCTGCTTGGGCCTGGCTGGACGAGCCCTAAAAGCTTTTTTGTGGATAAACTCGCACGCGACAAAATTTGTGAAATTTTTTTTTTTACTATTTACCAAAGTATTCCAAATATTAGCAAAAAATGCCCTTGACAATCAATTAGTTATCCAATCTATTATGAGGAAATGTCCGTCAACTATGAGGAAATGTCCGTCAAGGGCTGAATTTACCTCTCTGAACTATGAGGAAATGTCCGTCAACTATGAGGAAATGTCCGTCAACCCTATGATTAACTATGAGGAAATGTCCGTTTATTATGTCATTTATTATGAGCCTAATAATAATAGCTCATACATTTGCAAAACGGTCCTAAAATGATTTCTCCTATGAAGAATGAAGATTTTGATAAGTCTCCCATCCTGGCACAATCCAACATCATAACCTCGGCGCGGTATGAGTTGACCAAAATGGAAAAGAACCTGCTCTACTTGGCTATGCGGGAGATGAAGCCAACGGACCTGCCTGGCCAGCTCTACTATGTTTCCATCACTGAGCTGCAACATCGAACAGGCGACGAAATCAAGTATGACCGGCTGCGGGACGTGACCAAAAAAATGTTGGGCCGTGTCTTGGAAGCCGATTTACCCGGTGGCGACCTACTTCAAACCCATTTTTTTTCCTCCGTTCGCTATCTGAAAGGTACCGGCACCCTTGAAATTGGAGTAGACCCGACAATCAGACCGTTTTATGGGTACTTAAAATCGCATTTTACAACCTTCCAACTTGACCTCGCTATTACCCTTAATAGCATTTATGCCAAGCGGTTGTACGAGATTTTTTCCATGTACAAAAACTTGCCGGACAAGTCGTTTCGTATCTCGCTGGCTGCCATTAAGCTGCAACTTGGACTAATCGATAACGCTACCGGCAAGGAGAAATACACGCTCTACGCTGACTTTAAAGCCAACGTGCTCAAGCCTGCCGAAGAAATCAATACAGCTACCGACTTAGCCTTCACCTACCGCGAAATCAAGCGAGGAAGGAAGGTGGTAGAGCTGGAATTTACCATCATTTACACCCCTAAGACAACCGAAATCGATTATAACGAACAAGAAACAGCCCTGTTCGGCCGGATGGTCAATGAGTTTAAGCTGCGCAAAGACCAAGCGGTATTGGCTATCAAGGCTCATGGCTCCGCCGAAATTGCCAAACGACTCTACCAAGTGCAGTTGAGGCAAAAAAACGGAGAGATACAGAACCTTGGCAGCTACACGGCCGGTATTTTAGGAGTCAAATAATCCGCCTGCCCATGCCCCGCCCCGCCAACCGCTCATCTGGAAACTCCGCCAAACCTGCAAAAAAAGCCACTGGACGCCCCCCAAAGCGTTCTTATCAGACGGCTGCAGATGACTTCTTTCCACCTCCCGGCCTTACCGGACCACCAGCGGAGCTGTTCGCCCCCGCTTCTGAACCTAGTACGCCCCTACCTCTGCCGATTCCATCCCCTGCCGAGGGCGAGCACTCGCTGCTGGATTACTTCGCCGCCTATGCCCTTAATGGCTTATTGGCGGGAAAATTAGCGGTTCCCAACACAGTCCTTGACCCCACCGAAACCGCTTACTCGGCCTATGACTACGCCGAAGCCCTGTTGCGCGAACGTGCCCGGCGGTCCCCTTTGCCCCCGGCTCCGGCACCCGTGCCAGTTGAGCCGCTCCCCCACTTCTCTCGCCCAACTTTCGATGATGACGAGATGCCCTTTTGAAGCCTTATTGCCTAATTCGTATCTTTATCCTCATGGAAATCACCCTCCAAGTTCCCGACAGCCGCGCCGGCTTCCTGTTAGAGCTACTGCGTAGCCTGCCGTATGTCGAACTGCGCAGCCCGGCCGCCCCAACCGCCGGCGAGTTGGATGAGACGGCCTACCTGCTCGCCTCGCCGGCCAATGCCGAGCGCCTGTACGCCGCCCTGGCCCGCGCCCAGCGCGGGGAATGGCAAACCCACGAGCTGCCCCCCCTCTCGGAATGACTTTGCGCTGGGACCTGCACGCCTGGGACGATTTTCTCTACTGGCTCGACACGGACAAGGCCATCGCCCGCCGCCTGCGCGCCCTGCTCAAAGAGTGCGTGCGCACGCCCACTACCGGCACGGGTAAGCCCGAACTCCTGCAACACGATTTCGCCGGCTGCTGGTCGCGCCGCATCACGGACGAACACCGGCTGGTCTATCAGGTCGGCCCCGATTTCATCCTGGTCTTGCAGTGCCGCTACCACTACCGAAAATGAAAAAACACCCCCCCCCGAGTTTGAAATCGAACTGCGCGAACGCGCCGGCTCCCCGGAAGCCTTCGAGCGCCTGCTCGACAACCTGCAAGCCCAAATGGCCGAGATTGCCCGCAAACGGGGGAAAATCGATTTGAATCTGGACATTATGGCCCCGGTTCCCCCCCGCCCAACCCGTCGTCGCGCAGCTGCTTCTAAATAGCACTTTAGGGGCAGTGTGGAAGGGCTGTTTTTCCCTTTTGTTTCCTGCTTTTGTCCCTTAACATAACATCAGTTATACGCGCCGCCTCGGAATAATGGTAACTTTTAGCCTACTGTCCTGGCTGTTTAGCATGGTATTCTGCCGCGATTAAGTGCAAAAAAAGTCCTATGTTTGAGGGGTCTAGGTTACTCCGTATGCGCTATTCTTTACCCTGCTTGCTAAGCGTGTTGCTAATGCTAGGCTGCGTCACGGCTAGCATGGCGCAAGCCTGGCAGATGCCCAACCCGGATTTGGGCGTACCCAAGCCTCAGGGGCCGCGCATTCCCACGCCGGGCAATCTCGTGCCGGACCAGCAGGCCCGTATCCGCGCCCAGAATCAGGCGATGATGGACGAAGCCGACCGCTACTTGGCCGAGAAAGAGCAGCGGGAAAAAGTGGTGCAGGAAGCCGCCGATGAGTACGCCCGCCACCAGCAGGGGCAAGCTGACTTCAACGCCGAGTTTGCCGCCCGCAACAAGCCCCAATACGAAGCGGCGTACCAGGTCCTGGCCGAAATGCTGAACGGCCAGCGCAAAGCCAGCCTGCCGCTGGCCGTGTTCGTGGTCGAGAACAGCTACGTGGCCGGCGAGTTGAACTACGCTTCCTTCACTGCCGACCTGGACGAGCTGGCCACCATTTGCCGGGGCCTGGCCGGCTCCGATACCAGTCCGACCGCTCGCTTCATGGCCCTGCACCGGCTCATGACCGATACCGTGCAAGTCAGCTACGCCGGCCAGGTCGTCTCCCGGCACTTGCCCTATCGCTACGATTTCGAGGATTTTCGCGGCGAGCAGGATTACCGCAAAATGTTCGTTACCAAGCTGCTGCGTACCAATACGGGGCAATGTCATTCGATGCCCCTGCTCTACAAACTGCTGGCCGACCGGCTGGGGGTCAAGAACTACCTAAGCATGGCCCCCAACCACACGTTTATCTCCGTCAAGGACGGCCGGGGTGCCCTCTACCGCTACGAAACCACCAACGGGCACTTCACCACCGATGCCTTCTACATGAGTTCGGGTTACATCAAAGCTGGGGCCTTGAAGCAGCGCACCTACCTCGACACGCTCACCCTGCGCGAGAACCTGGCCTGTCAGCTCGTAGACCTGGCCAGCGGCTACGAGCACTACTACGGCTACGATGAGTTTATAAAAAAATGCGCCGACCTCGCCTTGAAATACTACCCGCAAGGGATGCAGGCGCGGATTCTGGCCCATAACGTGGCCCTGGCCCGCTTCGTCAAGCCCTGGAAAGCGGCCGGCCAACCCTCGCCGGAAGTGGCCCGCACCCTGCCCCAATTGCGGCCTTACATGGCTGAGGTGGAGCGCTGGAACCAAGCCCTGGCCGAAGTCGGGTTTGAGGAAATGCCCAAAGACCAGTACGACCGCTGGCTCAACGCCCTCGAACAAGAGAAGGCCCGCCTGGCTAGCCAGCAGGCCGCCGCCCGCTTCGCTCCCTCCGCTGCCAAATAACCTGCGCCCGATGAAACACCCCTACCCCCTGCTCTGGTACCTGGCCCTGCTGCTGCTTGGCGCGAGCTGCTCGCGGCGGGTGTTCGTGCCCATCGAGCCACTGGCCCTGCGCACCCCCGCCTATCACTCCAGCCTGGCCACGAGCCGGCAAGCTGCGCCGCTGCCGGGGCAGCTTGCCGGCGTGCCCATCCTGCCCGCCGCGCCAGCTCAGCCGGCAGCACCGACCGCGGCCGACTACTACGAGCCGGCCTACCAGGAGCTAGCCAAGATGCTTGACGGGCGCTATCCGCTCAGCTTTAAGCGGGCCGTGTTCGTCACCGAAAACGCCTACTTCGACAACCGCCTGAGCTACCAGGAGTTCAGCCAGCAAGTCAGCGCGCTGGCCACCGTGTGCCGCTTGCTGAAGAAAACCAACGACCCTTACTTCCTCTACGACCGCGACGACAAGGAAAACGTGGCCCGCAACGCCGCTATCTTCCTGATGATGAAGGACAGCACCCGCTTACGCAAGGGCAATACCTTGTCCCCGTTTCGCTACGATTTCGAGGACTTCGACGGGGATACCGATTGGCGCAAAATGTTTGTCAGTAAGCTGTTGGTCACGCATAAGGGCAACTGCCACTCCCTGCCCTACCTCTACAAAATCCTGGCCGACGAAACCGGCGCGCAAGCCTGGCTCAGCTTGGCCCCTAACCACGTCTACCTCAAGCAGCACAACCGCCAAGACGGCTGGTACAACACGGAGCTGACCAGCTACACCTTCCCCATTGATGCCTGGCTCACGGCTTCGGGCTACATCAGCCGCGAAACCATCATTAGCGGCATTTACATGGACACGCTTACGGCCCAGCAGAACGTGGTGCTCTGCCTCGTGGACCTGGCCAAAGGCTACGAGCGCAAAGTGGGCCGCGTAGCCGCCGAGCCGTTCGTGAGCAAATGCGCGGCCCTCGCCTTGCAGCACTTCCCCCACTACATCAACGCCCAACTGCTGCACGCCGAAACGCTACGCCAGCAGTTCGAGCGCCAGACCACCAAACCCGAGGCCCAACAAGTATACGCCGCGATGGAAGCGGCCTATACCCGCATTTTTGATACCGGCTACCGCGAAATGCCCCCCCAGATGTACGCCGACTGGCTGCGGTCGGTGAACACCGAAAAACAGAAATACCAGAAGAAACCCTAAGCCCTGCCTGCTCATGCGCTATTTCTACGCTCTTTTGCTGCTGGCCCTGGGCCTCAGCCGCTCCGTCCACGCGCAACAGCCCTTTCTCAAATATGGGGTTCGGGTCAAGGTGGCCACGCTCAGCAACGGCCGGTTTCAGGAGTTTTTCACCAATGACAGCCTGCGCCGCATTGGCTCGGTGGTCTACGATACCCGCCTGCGCCGCGTGGCCTACCTGCTGCCGCCCGATTCGCTTGTGGGCCACGCCAAGCCCGACATTACCAGCCGCTGGATGAGCCCCGACCCGCTGGCCGAAAAGTTCATGTACATCAGCCCCTACGCCTACGGCAACAATAATCCCGTGCGCTATATGGACCCTGACGGGCGCGAGATTGTAGACTCTAAAGGCAAGCATGTGCAAGTCGACTACAACAAGAACGGCACGGTTCGGAGCATATCGCCTAATGCAACCCCCGATGAGCGGAAGGTTATTAACGCATTGAACCTAACCTCCACAGGTAGGGCGCAACTGCGCGCTGCCGATAAATCAGACATTCAAGTTGCGTTTTCCTTGGTTGGGGGCAAACCTCCGAAGGACAAGAGCGGCAGTGTAGTCCTGGGAAACACAACCCGGCCCGACCCCGAGTATGATGGTAAAAACGGTAAACAGATTGCTATTTTCACTGGTGCTATCAATGAATCGCGGGGCGAAGGAAAAAAAGAGGGAGAGCTTAAAGGGCTGACGATGGAACAGGCAATAGGAGCGGTTGCCAGTCACGAAATAGTCCACGCAGTGGATAAAAAGGAGATAGCCAAAGACTTACAAAACATTAACCGCCCAGATAGGGAAACGAAGCCTAATCAGGTTGAGCGAAAAGTGATTGAGGAATCTAAACGCTTGAATCAATGAAACGACTAATCCTGCTACTGTTCGCAATAGCTCCTTTATTGAGCAAGGCGCAAAGCTTTGATTTTGCTGGCAAAGAAGCTATTAAAGTCCCAGCGGCTGCTTCCTTGCAAGTAAGAAACTACATCGAGACCCACGACGGCATCCCACAAGAGACCATAAATGGGCAGTTTGCTTATGTTCCTATTTTCAATGTGCTCAATCGTTCGCAAAAACAATTTGTTGACGGTATATACTATTTCACTTGGGGTGCTCATGATTCTGGCCGGTTGTTCATCAATAAAAGTGGTGCATTAACCATGCTTAGCAACAACTCAACAGCCGAAGTCTTAGCGGACTACTCTGCTTATCTCAAGCAGAATAGTCTACCAGAAAGTACGCGTATAGCTTATTTATCCGCCATCGCTGCCTTTTTAAAGTTTCAGCAGGGAGACCAAAAAGCCCTAATGAAAAGTGGGGCTGTACTAAAGCCGACATCGGAATAAGATTATTTGCGTCCCTTTCTAGCCGGGGCCGGCTTGGGGTCGGTGGCGTAGGGAAAATACTGGTAGGCTAGCTCCGGGCGGTCCTTGGCCAGCTCCGCCCGGCACTCCTGGAACCGCTGCACCGCGCCCCGCGCCTGCGTCAGCTCGGCTTGCACCTTCTCTAATTCCTCCTTCGGCACCCGCGAAAAATGCCCGGTAAACAGCATCCCCAGCAGCACCAGCACCACCGGACCTAATGTAAAGCCCAACGTCGAGCGCCAGTTGTCGAACACGTTCAAGGGCACCGAACGCGGAATTTGGGGTTCTCGTTACAACGGGGCGAAAAATTACGCTAAGCCTCAGTTGGCTTCGGCATGCCGCCGGTGGGAACACCTAAATGGGCGAGATAGCGGTAAATGGTAGCGCGGCCGACGCCGAGCAACTGGCCGATTTGGGCCACGGTCTTGT
>NZ_QYCN01000068.1 GCF_003583925.1 Hymenobacter rubripertinctus
GACAGCGGGCACGAAACGGGTGTTGCCGATGATGGCGATGGCCTTCCTCCAGCGTGGCCCGCTCGTCGGAAGTCAGCTCAATGAAGCGTTTCTGCATCTGCGAAGATAGCCCCTTCTCAATTGTCTGACTAATTTTGAATAGGCACTTATTGGCGCAAAATGTACAGTCAGGATTCTGGAACCGCAGACTCACCACTTCTCCACCTCAGAGTACCCGGCGCACCTGCATGAAGCGGCGCTCGTAGCCGGTGCCTTCCACCTGGCTGATTTTGACCCCGGATTCGCGGCGGGCTGAGGAGGAGTGAACGAACCGCAGGGGCTCGCCGGGCTGGCTGAGTACAATGCCAGCGTGGCCGGGGGTGGTGGAGGTGGAGGCCGTTCCTGTGAATACTACAATATCGCCCGGCCGGGCCTGAGCCCGGGGTACGGGCCGGCCCACGTCAATCAGCAGGGCGGTGGAGTGGGGCATGGGCACATCGTAGCGCGCAAAAACGTATAGCACGAAGCCCGAGCAGTCGAAGCCGGTAGCGGGCGTGGTTCCGGCATAGCAATAGTTGGTGCCCATCTGGCGCAGGGCGAAGGCCACCACGCTATCGGCCTTGAGGGCGGCCGCAACAGGAACAGGTGGCTCCGGCCGGGCCGGGGCTGGGTTGCTGATTACGTAGGCCGTGGGCCGCCCTGGCGCATACACGGCGGGTTGCCGGGCCAGAACGGGGGAAACCGGCTGCAAGCGGGCCTGCCAGACCCAGCCCAGCAGCAGGGCAATCAGCAACAGAAAAACCAGCCAGATATAGCGCATCAGTGAAATCGGACGTTACCGTTGTGCTAACGGGGGCGGTACGGAGGAGGTTCCGCCGCTCCGCCATCGGGCCGACGCTCGGATTGCAGGTATTTGGGTTGCGGAGTTGCAGCCTTGCGTGGTTTTCCCCGTTCTTTGAACCATACCGGCCGGCTAGGCTGGTTTTGCCCACTCAATTCTCACTTTTTCGCTAATGCTCCTGAATCCTACCCACCGCCTAGCGGTGGCGGCCCTGGGCTTGCTGCTGGGCCACGCGGGCTCGGCCGCCGCCGCCGCACAACCCTCGTTGCGCTACACGCTGGCTATGCCGGCCCCCCAGACGCACTACTTCGAGGTCGATATGCACCTCGATGGCTTCAGCAAAGCCTACACCGATGTAAAAATGCCCGTGTGGGCTCCGGGCTCCTACCTGGTGCGCGAGTTTGCCAAAAACGTGGAAGGCTTCGAAGCCCTGGCGGGCAGCGAAAAGCTGCGCACCGAGAAAATCACGAAGAACACCTGGCGGGTGTATCACCCCAAGGCCAAGGATTTCAAGGTGCATTACAAGGTGTACGCCTACGAGCTGAGCGTGCGTACGAGCTTCGTGGATGCGGCCCACGGCTACGTGAATGGCACCAGCGTGTTCATGTACCCGGCCGAAGGTCAGCAGCTGCCCAGCCAGCTGGAAGTAAAGCCGGCCAGCGGCTGGAGCCAGGTGAGCACCAGCCTCAAACCGGCCGCCGGCACGTTCACCTACCGCAGCAGCAGCTACGACGAGCTGGCCGATTCGCCCATCGAAATCGGCAACCAGAAAATTTACACCTTCACGGCCAACGGTACGCCCCACACCATTGCCCTGTTCGGCGACCCGAAGGTGGACGAGCAGCGCCTGACCCACGACATGCAGCGCGTGTGTGAGGAAGCCCACCAGGTGGTAGGCCGTAACCCGCTGGACCGCTACCTGTTCATTATTCATGCTATCGATCGGGGCACGGGCGGCCTGGAACACCTGTTCTCCACCACGCTGTCGGTGTCGCGCACGGCGTATGCGTCGGAGGCGGGCTGGAAGGGCTTTCTGGGTTTGGTGGCCCACGAGTATTTTCACCTCTGGAACGTGAAGCGCATCCGGCCGGTGGCGCTGGGGCCGTTCAACTACGACCAGGAAAACTACACCCGCATGCTGTGGGTGAGCGAGGGCGGCACGGAGTATTTCTCCAACCTGATTGTGCAGCGGGCCGGTTTCCTGACCCCCGATGCCTACCTGGCCGACCTGAGCAACGGTGTGAACCGGGTCGAGAACACGCCCGGTAACAAGGTGCAGTCGGCCGCCGAGTCGAGCTTTGATGCCTGGATCAAGTATTACCGCCCGAACGAGAACTCCCAGAACACGGGCATCAGCTACTACGACAAGGGCGAAGTAATTGGGGCGGTGCTGGACCTGATGGTGATTCATGAAACCAAGGGCCAGAAGCACCTCGACGATGTGATGCAGTACCTCTACGACCAGTACTACCTGAAACTGGGTCGGGGCTTCACGGATGAGGAATACCAGGCCGCCGTGGCGAAAGTGGCCGGCCGCCGCTTCGACGAATTCTTCCGCCGCTACGTGTACGGCACCGAAATGCTGCCCTACCAGCAGGCTTTCGGCTACGCCGGCCTCCAACTGAGCACCACGCCCACCGCCGCCACGGAAGTAGACCTGGGCGCCCGCATCAGCGCCGCCAACGGCCGCCAGACGGTTTTGAGTGTGGTGCGCGACGGCAGCGCCTGGCAGGGCGGCCTCAACGTGGGCGACGAACTCCTGAGCCTCGACGGCGTACGCGTAACCGACGACCTGAACAAGCTGCTGACCGGCCGCGCCGTGGGCTCCACCGCCAAGCTGCTGGTTTCCCGCGACGGGCAGGTGCAGGAGCTGAGCCTGCCGCTGCTGGCCAGCACCACCAGCCGCTACCGCATCGAGCGCCAGCAAAACCCCACCGCCGAGCAGCAGGCCGTACTGGCCAAGTGGCTGCCGGTGAAAGGGAATTAAAAATTTAAGAATTGAGAATTAAAAATGGCCGGTAGTTCCTCGTAAAAGAGGAACTACCGGCCATTTTTAATTCTCAATTGACTAAAGCGCCGGCGCGCCCACGGCGGTGGCCACATTCACGCGGCCCCAGCCGAAGTTGGCGTCGCGGCGGGTGCGGTTGGAGCTGGCCGCTACGAGGCGGTTGAGGAGTTGGGCGCGGGTTTCGGTGGGGTAGCGGGCCCACACCACGGCAGCCATACCGGCCATGCTGGAGGTAGCTACCGATGAGCCGCCCACGGTGCTGGGCACGTCGCCGCTCATGGCCAGCGTGAGGGGGCGCCGGTCGTTGCTGGTGCGCTGCATCACCACGGTGAACTCCACGGCGGAGCCTGTGTGGCACTCGTCGCAGCGGGTGGCCAGGTCATCCTTCATGCCGGTAACGGCCACGGCTTCGGGCAGCGAAGCGGGGTAGATGACGCCCACCCAGCCGGCCGACCAATCGAAGGACGTGCCGGCGGCGCAGAAGATGAGCTTGCCCTTGCCGTAGGCGTAGCGGATGGCGTCCGTCATCTGGCCCGAGGACGTGAGGCGGCCCATGCTCATGCTGATGATGCGCACATCGGCGCGGTTGGCGGCCAGCAGGTAGGCGTCCGTCACACCCTGCACTTCGCGGCTGGCGTCCAGGAATACGTCGGTGGCGGCCCGCACCACAATCAGGTTGGCGTTGTAGGCCATGCCCACCGATGCGCCATCGGTGCCGCGGGGGGCGGCGCAGGCTCCGGCCATGCTGGTGCCGTGGCCGCAGTCGTCGTTAGGGGTTTCGGTGTCGCCGTAGGGAATGCCGAAAATGGTGTTGCGCGGCAGCGTGACGAGGCGTTCAATGGTGCGACCGGTGCTCTGGCCCTGGTTGAAAGCCGCGCCCAGGTTTTCCTGGTCCTGCGACGAGCCGGTGTCGATGATGAGCACCTTCATGCCCCGGCCGGTGCTCTGGCCCCAGGCCGTGCGGATGCCGTGGTACTGGTCCTGCTGGTTCCACGACGACTTGCCGCCGCCCGTGAGCACCGTGTAATCGGAGCCGACGGTGAGGCCCGCGGTGGCCGTGTTGTTGCCGCAGCCGCTGCTGAGCAGGCCGGCGGCGGGGCGGTTGGCGGTGGTGCCGCTAGTGGCCTGGGCGTGGGGCTCGTAGCCCATGGGCTCGGCGTAGCGCACCAGTCCGGAGGCGCGCAGGGCCTTAATGGTGCCTAATTCCCGCACCGTGACCGTGAGTACCGGCAGGGCATTGGCCTCGAATACGCGCAGCTTATCCAGGGTCAGCGAAGGATCGGCCTTCTGCTCCTCGGCCAGAATCAGGGCCAGCACCTGGGCGCGGGCTTGTTGCCAGAGGGCGTCCAGGCGGGCATCTTCGGGCAGGGTGCGCCCCCCCCGGGTGCCGGCCGGCTGGTAACCCACCGACAGCACGTGGTCGGACTGGCGGAGGGCGCTCCAGACGGTGTGGGCGGAGGCCGCGCTCCAGTCGAACTGGCCCCGTTGGCGCAGGGAGCTAAAAATCTGGTCGTTGAGCTGCTGGGTGGTCAGGGCCGCCGTGGGGTCAGGCTGGGGCTGGGCCACCTGGTCCTGGGAATCGACCTGGCAGGCGGCCAACGCCAGGGCCAGCAACGCGGCGGGCGCGAGGGTAAGAGTACGCGTCATGTAGTGGGTTTTGGTTGGGTAAAGAACAGTGGTATAAATAAAATGAAATATAGGATAAGTGCAACGTGTAGAATTATGTTCGGCACGCCTAACACTTTGTAACGCTTTGATTCAAGTCAGTGAGCCTGTTTTCAGCGACAACCTACCCATAAAAAAAGCCTCGCTACCGGGCAGCGAGGCTTAAAAAAATGAAGTCAGAACGAACGACGCCGGGGGCGGGGCGGTGGGTTTACTGAATCCGGGCCAGGGCCACGTCGCGGACGGGCGAGATGACCAATGGCACTTTCTCCACCTTCACCGAGCTGGTATCGAGGCCGAAATACTTGTCTTCGGAGGCGATAAACTGCTTGATGTAGAAGTAGGCCTGCATCACGAGCTTCTCCATCAGCGGGAAGTCGTTTTCCACCGACAGGAATTTTTCCAGCACCACGAAGCGGAAGTCGCCCGTGACGTGCTGCTTGCTCAGGGACTCGTAGCGGGAGGTGATGTCTACTTCCTTGTTGCGCACCAGCTCCTCAATCACCTTGCGGAAGTAGAGGTTAATTTTCTGCTCGACCCGGAAGCCCAGCCGGAACGTGATGCGGAATACGTCGCCCTGGGCCAGCTCCGCCACCTTGTACTCCATCGTGTAGGGCTCATCGGTGGTGTCCACGTGCACAAACCAGTAGATGTCGGCCCGCTTGGGGCGCTTCTGGAAGATGGAGTAGATGATTTTCGACTCGATTTCCGACTGGCGCTCGGCCGAGGTCAGAAACACCAGGTGAGTGGCGTACTTGGATACCGATTCGTCGTCGCTGAGCTCTTTGAGGGTTTCTATGTAGGGCTCAATCTTAACAAACTCCGTCAGGCGGCGCTTGATGTAGAAGGCCCGCAGCCACACGTACATCACGCCCACCAGCGCGGCCCCGATGGCCAGCGAAACCCAGCCGCCGTGGGGAAATTTGATGAGGTTGGCCACCAGAAAAGCGCCCTCAATGGCCCCGTACACCAGCGCAAACAGCCCAACGGCTAGCAGCGGCACCCGCTTCGCGCGCAGCCACACGGTGAGCAGCAGCGTGGTCATGAGCATGGTGAGGGTGATGGCCAGCCCGTAGGCGGCCTCCATGTTCTCCGATTTGCGGAAGTAGAGCACCACGGCAATGCAGCCCAGTAGCAGCAGGCGGTTCATGCTGGGCACGTAGAGCTGGCCCTTCACGTCGGTGGGGTAGTTGAGGCGCACTTTGGGCCACATATTGAGGCGGATGGCCTCGGCCACCAGCGTAAACGAGCCGGTGATGAGGGCCTGGGAGGCAATGATGGCGGCCACGGTGGCAATGCCAACACCGATGAGCAGAAACCACCCGGGCATGAGCTCATAGAACGGGTTGCGGCCGTTGAGCTGCTGGCCCTGGTGGGCAATCAGCCAGCCGCCCTGGCCCAGGTAGTTGAGCACCAGGCAGCTCTTGACAAAAATCCAGCTGATGCGGATGTTGCCCTTGCCGCAGTGGCCCAGGTCGGAGTAGAGGGCCTCGGCCCCGGTGGTGCACAGGAATACGGCCCCCAGCAGCCAGAAGCCGCCGGGGTAGTTCACCAGCAGGTTGTAGGCGTAGTAGGGGTTGAGGGCCTTCAGAATGGCCGGGTGGTCGAGGATGCCGCTCACGCCCAGGGCCGCCAGCATCGAGAACCAGATGAGCATGATCGGGCCGAAAGCCTTCCCCACGATCTGGGTGCCAAAGCTCTGCATCAGGAACAGGGCCGCAATAATGCCGATGACGATGGGCACCGTCGGGATGCCCGGGTACACGGCTTCCAGGCCTTCAATGGCCGAAGAAACCGAAATGGGCGGTGTAATCACCCCGTCGGCCAGCAGGGCCGAGCCCCCGATGATGGCCACGGCCGACAGCCAGGCACCGCGCCGGCGCACCAGGGCGTAGAGCGAGAAAATCCCGCCTTCCCCGTTGTTGTCGGCGTTGAGCGTGAGCAGCACGTACTTGATGGTGGTCTGGAGCGTGAGGGTCCAGAACACGCAGGAAATACCCCCGTACACGAGCAGCGGATCGATTTTACCCGGCACGATGGCCTTCATCACGTAGAGCGGCGAGGTGCCGATGTCCCCGTAGATGATGCCCAGGGCAATGAGTAAGCCGGCCGTCGAAATGGCGGTGTGCGGGTGTTTAGCGTCCATGAGGAAGGGGAGCTGGGTAGAAAGGGGCGGTTTTTTGCAAACGGGGCCGAAGGTAACGGATGACATCGACTTACCGCATGAAGAAACCCGGACCAGGCCACTGCTCCGGACCGGGAAGTCCGGCAAACCAGGGAGTAGAGACTCAGTACCCGCAGCGGTACGCCGCCCCTACTCCGTTTCCGCGGAGGAGGGGGTCGCCTGATAATCGGCCAGCTGGAGGTAGTACGCCGCCGTTGCGGCCGCCTCCTGGTGGCGCTGACGGATGCGGCGGTTGGCTTCCTGGGCCAGGTGCTGCCAGCTGCGGGCCGGGCCGGAAAAGGCGAAGTGCCGGGCCTCGCGGCCCGGGCGGTGCAGCCGCCAGCGGTTGGTACCCCGCAGACCCCAGGCCAGCAGGGCCACGCCCACGCCCATGCCCAGCGCGGCCGGTACGCTACGCAGCCAGAATTGCAGGTAACCCAGCAAAAATACGCTCAGCGCAAAAGCTCCCAGCAACACGGCCAGCAGCCAGCGCACTGGCCGCACATCCACGCCCTCCAGCTCCCGCCACCCGAACAGCTCCCCATCCAGCTCCAGCTCTTCGTTGCCCAGGGTCAGGCGGCCGTCTTCGCTGCGCTCCGGGGCAAACTGCTCGGGCGGTGGCGGCGGCAGGAGTCGGAACAGGGGTTCCGCTGCTGGTTCGGACGAAGCGGAACCGGCCGGTCCGGTGGCGGGCAGGGCTGGCGGCCGGGTGTCGGCGGCGGTGGGCTCCGGGGTAGGGGCTGGTGGTGTAGGGGCCGGTTGCGCGGGGTTGGTCATATCAGAAAAAGCCCCGCTGGCCGTAGTGGTTCGTACCCATTGGGGTGGTACGAGGCGCACAGGCGGCAGCGGGGCTTTCATGGAAACGTAACAGGAAGAAAAGGGGGTGATAACGGGGGAGAAGCACCGGCCAGCAGCCAACGACTAGGCATGAAACACAAGGGCAGCCGCTCCGGCTTTCCCGGTCGGTGCTAGCTTCCCCCAATCCCCCTACTTATTCACCTTGAGCAGCTCCACATCGAAGATGAGGGCGGTGTCGGGGCCAATATCGCGGCCGGCTCCGCGCTTGCCGTAGGCCAGGTCGGAGGGAATGTAGAGGCGCCACTTCGAGCCTTCGGGCATGAGTTGCAGGGCCTCTGTCCAGCCGGCAATAACCTGGTTTACGCCGAACGTAGCGGGCTGGCCGCGCTGGTAGGAGCTGTCGAACACGGTGCCGTTGATGAGCGTGCCGTGGTAATGGGTGGTCACCGACGCGCCGGGGCCGGGCTTGGGGCCGGTGCCCTCGGTCAGCACTTCGTACTGGAGGCCGCTGGCCAGCGTCGTAACGCCCGCTTTGTTGGCGTTTTCCTGCAGGAAGGCTTCGCCTTCAGCTTTGTTGTTGCTCATATCGTTGGAGTTGGAGGTGTCGTCATCGTCATCCTGGTCAGCACCACCGCCGAGCTGCTCCTGCAACTGCTGCATGGCGCTCTGCATCTGCTCGGGGGTGAGGCGGCTGGGCTCCCCGGCCCCGGCTTCTTTCATGCTCTGGGCGAATACGTCCACGTCCACGTCCAGGCCCTGCTGGGCGAAGTTGCGGGCCATGTCGCGGCCGATGATGTAGCTGATCTGCTCTTTCAAGCCATCTAAATTCATAACTCACTGGTTTGCGCTACTTCCCGCCCTCATGCCCCTGCGGTTTACGGCGGCGGCGGCCCGGAAGCAACTGGTGAAAAACAGGCAGGACCGGCCCGTTGCGGGCCACTGCTACCGTGAAGTACCGAAAACCGCCGCGAAAGGATGTTGTTTTTTTCGGGTGTTCCGGCTAACCGGCTGATTGTGAGCGAAGGTTTATCTGGCCCGTCTGCGCTGCCCGCTGCCAAACGCGAAGAACCCCGCCGAAGGGGCGGGGTTCCGGTTGGTGCCAGGCCGGGCGGGCCGCTAGCAGAAGTGCAGCTCCTCCTCCTCGTCGTGCAGGTCGAAAATCAGGTTCAGGGTAAGCACCCGGGCAGCCAGAAAGCTCAGGGAGCCCAGGCTGCCCAGCAATAGCAGGGAAGAGATGGTGGCAGTGCGCTTTTTCATGCGAATAGGGGTATGTGAATGCAAATCAGTTTGTTGAGCGTAAAGATACGACGCGAAGTTGATGAAAGTGTTAGGCAAGCAGCATTTATTTGGGGCCGCGCCTTAAGCCGGCCCCCGCCGCCGATACGAGGCGGACAGAACGGTGTGCGTTAGCGCCCGGCCCGATTATCCGCGTACTTTTACGCCCTGTTTCCACTCTTTATCATCCTGTATGAAATACCTTTTTACCCTTTTTCTGCTACTGGCCGGGCAAGTGGTCCAGGCGCAGGCCAGCTTGCTGATCGGGGGCATCCGCGCGGCTACGGCGGTGGGCACTCTGGCGGCGCGCAACAGCAAGGCCAAAGCCAAAATGAAAGCCAACCCGAGTGCAGCAACTGCCGGCAACTTCACTGCGGGCGTACCGGCTTCGGCCTTCACTTACCGGGGGCGGCCTGTGTCGCGGCAGCGCACCGCCGCCGGCACCCTGCAAGGCAAGGGCGCAGAAGAAATCCTGGCCCTGGAAGCAACGCTGGAGCAAAGCTACCAGGCACTGCTGGCCGATTCGGTGCAGCCGTTCCTGCCGGCCCCGCAGAGGGAAGCCATTGCACGGGCGGCCCGCCAGGCTGCCGCTGCCCGCCCGAGCTGGAATTATTCATCCTAAGTGCCTATTCAAAATTAGTCAGACAATTGAGAAGGGGCTATCTTCGCAGATGCAGAAACGCTTCATTGAGCTGACTTCCGACGAGCGGGCCACGCTGGAGGAAGGCCATCGCCATCATCGGCAACACCCGTTTCGTGCCCGCTGTC
>NZ_QYCN01000069.1 GCF_003583925.1 Hymenobacter rubripertinctus
CTGTGCCTGTGCGCGCATTACGTGGTACAATTGGCTGTTTGGCGGACCCTCATTCCCTATTCGGATAGACTCTACGTAGGCCATCACCATGTTGAGGTTAGCCACGTTGTCGCCCTTGGTGAAGAATACAAATTCCTGCTGGTGCAGCTCGCGCATGGCCCGCTTCACCTGCAAGCGGCTGAAGCGCGAAACCCCCGGCGACTTATCGCCAAACGACTTGGCGGCGGCCAGAATCAGGTCCAGAATAGAAGCCCGGTTGAGCATGATGGACACCACGGCCATCGAGGGCAGGAAGTACTGCAAAAACACGATGAGGTAGTCGGGGTGCAGGGTAATGTTGCCGTAAAGCGCCACCATAATGCTGATAAGCGCCACCGTGACGGTCAGGATGCCCGCGTACACCGGTCGGGGCAGGTTGGGACGCTTGCTTTTGAGCAGGAAGTTGCCCAGCGCGAAGAAGGCCATCACCAACAGGAACGAGATGGTATACACGCCCGAAAGCGGCCCCAGCTCGCCGTTGGTGATGAACAGCACCGACATGCAGAGCAGGAAAAACGTGATCAGAATCACGTAGTTGCTGCCCCGGCCATTTTCCTTGAGGAAGAACTGGGGCAGGATGCGGTCCAGGGTCATGCGCTTCATCAGGCCGCTCACGCCCACGAAGCTCGTGAGCACGGCCCCGCTGAGCACGGCCACGGCATCAATGGAAATGAGCGTGCCCAGCCAGGTGCCGCCGGTGGTGTTGCCCAGGTAGGAAAGCAGGGTTTCGGTGTTCTCACCCACCGTGGCCAGGGGCAGCGCCGCAATGGCCAGAAAGGCAATAACCGGGTTGAAAAAGCTCACCACAATCCACATATTGCGCAGCGTTTTGGCAAATACGCCGTCGGCCTGCTCCTCCACGAAATTGGCCGAGCTCTCGAAACCAGAAATGCCGAGCATAGCCGCGCTAAAGCCAAAAAACAGGGCCGTAGTGATGCTGCCCCCTCTCACCGGAGCCGAGAAGTTGAGCGACAACGTGCTCAGGTCGTGGGTGAACAGGAACCAGACGACGGCCCCCACCAGCAGCGTAAGCGACACCAGGTGCACGATGAAAATAGCCACGGCCACCTTCGCCGACTCCGAAATACCCAGAATGGTAAGGGCCAGAAACAGCCCCAGCAGCCCCAGCGTGGCCCCGATGATGGGCAGCCCGTGCCAGAGCGTGTGTAGGTAGTGCATGGCCTCGGAGGCCGAAATAACGGCCGTAGCCATGTACGACAGAATGGTCAGGCAGGCAGCCAGAGCCGCGTTGCGCTTGCTGGTGGTATTGAGCAGTACATTGTAGGCGCCGCCGTTCAGGGGCAGGGCCCCCACTACCTCGCCGTAAATTTTGCGGAACAGAAACAGCACCGCCGCCACAATCAGCAGGGCCACCCAGGCGTACTGGCCGGCATAGGCAATGGCCAGCGCCGATACGTAAAGACAGGAAGAGGAAATGTCATTGCCACAAATAGCCGTGGCTTCCAGCTCGGTTAGCTTTTTATGCTCACTCATGGAGGGGGAGAAAGTGCGTCGGTAGACAGGTATGACTGATGGTACGGGGAAAACGCGGCGTTGGCCGCTAAGGCAGCCAAGATACGGGTTTTCCGCGCCCCTGGCCCTGCCAACTGCTGGCCCAAACCAGCCGGCTCCGAGCCCGAACCATCGGCCCCGGGCCGCTGTTAGGCATACTGAAACTGCTATCTTTGAGCCACCTGCCCGGTCCCGGCCCGGACTTCAGTCCGTGGCCCCCAGCAGAGCCGGCCACTCTCCCGGCCCGCAGTCCGGGCTTTCCTCCGCGCATTCCCACCCCTAACGAATACTTTATGTCCTCCGAAGCTGACGTTCTCTCGCCCCAGGCCAAAGCCCATTCTGCCCAGCGCGGCTCCACCAACGCCGCCGGTTTCACCGATTACTTCGACCTCGACGGCCTGCTGACCGAGGAGCACAAGCTCATCCGCCAGAGCATCCGCGACTTCGTAAAAAAGGAAATCAGCCCCAACATTGAGAAATGGGCCCAGCAGGCGCACTTCCCGAGCGAAATCGTGCGCAAGTTTGGCGAGGTGGGCGCGTTCGGCCCCACCATCCCCACCGAGTACGGCGGCGGCGGCCTCGATTACATCAGCTACGGCCTGATTATGCAGGAAATTGAGCGCGGCGACTCCGGCATGCGCTCCACGGCCTCGGTGCAGGGCTCCTTGGTCATGTTCCCGATTTACGCCTACGGCTCGGAGGAGCAGCGCAAGAAATTCCTGCCCAAGCTGGCCAGCGGCGAGTGGCTCGGCTGCTTCGGCCTCACCGAGCCCGACCACGGCTCGAACCCCGCCGGCATGGTTACGCGCATCGAAGACAAGGGCGACTACTACCTACTTAATGGGGCCAAGCTCTGGATTTCCAATTCGCCCGAGTGCCAGGTGGCCGTGGTGTGGGCCAAGGATGAAAGCGGCCGCATTAAAGGCCTCATCGTGGAGCGCGGCATGGAGGGCTTCACAACCCCCGAGATTCATAACAAGTGGAGCCTGCGCGCCAGCATCACCGGCGAGCTGGTGTTCGACAACGTGAAGGTGCCCAAGGAAAACCTGCTGCCCGGCATCGACGGCCTCAAAGGCCCCCTCAGCTGCCTCGATTCGGCTCGCTTCGGTATTGCCTGGGGCGCCATCGGCGTGGCGATTGATTGCTACGAGTCGGCGCTCAAGTACAGTCTGGAGCGCGAACAGTTCGGCAAGCCGATTGCCGGCTTCCAACTCCAGCAGAAAAAGCTGGCCGAAATGATTACCGAAATCACCAAGGCCCAGCTGATGGTGTGGCGCTTAGGCGTGCTCAAAAACGAAGGCAAAGCCACCAGCGCCCAGATTTCAATGGCCAAGCGTAACTCCGTGGAAATGGCCCTGCACGTGGCCCGCGAAGCCCGCCAAATCCACGGCGGTATGGGCATCACGGGCGAGTATCCCATCATGCGCCACATGATGAACCTCGAATCGGTCATCACTTACGAAGGCACCCACGACATCCACCTGCTCATCACTGGCGCCGATATCACGGGCATTCAGGCGTTCAAGTAAATCTTTCTAGTTAATTCTCGACTATGGCGGCGCAAGCATTGCATTACCTGACCGACGAAGCCGGCAAGCCCGAAGCCGTGGTGATTCCGATTGCGCGATGGAAGGAGCTGGAAGCGTACTACGCCCAGCTCCGCCGCCGCGATGAGGTACTTGATGGCATGCAAAGTGCTTTGCTCGAAGCCCGCGCCATCGAAGCCGAAGGGCAGCCGGGCGAAGACTTGCACGATTTTCTAGATTCGCTTTAACTGCCCGCCGTGCCTGTTCGCGTCATTGCTACGGCTAACTTCAAGCGCGAAGCCAAGCCCTTATTAAAGCGGTACCGCTCGTTGAAATCTGAACTGGCGATTCTTGGAACCGCCCTGCTGGCGCAGCCCGCCTCCGGAGAGCCGTTGGGGCAAGACTGCTATAAAATAAGGGTGGCTATTGCCAGCAAAGGCCAAGGCAAAAGCGGCGGAGCGCGGGTTATCACTTACCGGCGGGTGGTTGATGCAAAAACCGGCACCGAGTGGGTGTTTTTGCTCTCGATTTACGACAAGTCGGAAGTAGCATCTATTGGGCGCGAAGAAATTCGCCGGTTGCTGATGGCAGTGCCGGACGACTTGTCGGACGAGTGACGAAGTGGTATTTTATGTAAGTTTAAACGGCCGTTCTGGAAACAGGGCGGCCGTTTTTGCTTTGTTCGCTATGCCATCAAACATTCGCACCACGCTGGCCAGCACGCTACTGCTCGGGATATTCAGCGCCGTGTTCCTGCTCGTTCAATACAAGTTTCCCGTCAGCCTGAAACGGCCGCACCAGTGGGGGGACCCACGCCCCTTTGTGCCGGATAGTGTTGCCCAGGAGCTAATCCGGCAACTGATAGAACAAGCCGATTTCGATGGACCTCGGTCAGTGGCCCAGCTGGGCAGCTGGACGCCACGAACCGGGGCCGATGCAGTGGACGTGGAACCGGCCGGACTTGCTTTTCGCATCAGCCGGGTGCTGCTGGAGCACCAGCCGATAAGTGCCTATCTCAAAATGAAGGATGCGGAAGTCCGCTACAAGTACGGTCAGGAGTCCGCCAATATGATGCGGCAATTGTACGCGGAGAAGGTGCTGTCGGCGGCTGACACCGCTTTCATGCACCAACAGATACTGCATTCTGCTGGATTCCGGCTGGAGGCGCGGTACCTGCCCGGCTGCACTATTATTCCCGTTGACACCCTGACGCGCTTGACACACGGTGTAGCGTATGGTTTGTCGGATGCTATGAGTCATCTGTATAGTAAGTATCAGACGGAAGCTATTTCCTGGTTGAGCGCCCCGCTGTTTTCACTGGATCAGCAATATGCCCTGATCAGCGTAACGCTCGACGCACGAGGTGACTACGAAAACGATGTCGGGCTGCTGCTGGAACGACATCAGGGGCAGTGGCGGCCGCGTCGGGAAATATGGCAGTAAGGTAATGGGACTGGATAGCGTCGAACTGCTTTGCGAGGTGGAAAGCTACTTTCAGGTGGCCATCCCCGACCCCTTGGCCGAATCTATTGCCACCGTGGGGGAGCTGGCGGCTGCTGTAACACAGCTACGGGGGCTGCTGCCTGCCGGCAACCGTACCGCTGCCCATGCCCGGCTGTTGGACCAGGTTTTGCGCTGCTTGCAGGCTGGTTTCCCGGCCGCAACAGCTGCCACGCCACTCACCCAGCTGGGCCTGCTGGAAAGTGGCCAGCCCGTTCGGCAGCAGCTGGCTGATTGCCTGAGTCTGAAGCTGCCGCCGGTGCCCGCGCCGCCCGTGTTCAGCACGCCCGGCTGGCTCTACCGCCTGTTGGGCACCGATTATGTCGCCCCCGCGCAACCCCACTGGACTCGCGCCACGCTGCCCGATTTCATCGACTGGCTGCTGGCGGCGCATTATCGGGTACTACTGCCTGCCCCCGCCACCCTCTACGAGGTGCAAAGGGCTGTTATTGGTCTCACCGCCGACAAGTGTGGCCTCCCTATCGTGGAGATTCAGCTAACAGACCGCTTTACCAGCGACTTGGGAATAGATTGAAGTGGGCCTAAAGTAAAAGATGCCGTTTGGAGCATACGCATCAAGTATTCGGTACCATGAAGAAAAGCAAGTTCTACCCCAAGCCAGCGTGGCTGCGTTTCACCGCTTTTAGCCCAAGCCTACAAAACCAGGCGCCAGAACAGCTACCGCAGTTCATCAAACGCATACTGCCCGGTGCTCCAGAACTCATCCAGCGCCACCAGCCGGGGCTTGAAGAAGGGGATGAGCCGGGGCCAGTCGTCGCGGGAGAACAGGTTGGCGGGGCGCAGCTCCTGGTAGATGCGGGCCAGCGGCTGGCCGCTTTCGTTGACGGCGGCTGGCTCCCAGGTCCAGGTTTCACCGGTGGCTTCTTCCAGCATCACGCGCAGCTCCCGGAACTGCTCGAAGAACAGTTCGCGCAGGCCTTCGTCGGGGTGGGTTAGTTCGATGCCGATGGTGGCGTGGCGGTTGTCGGCGTGCAGGCGGAAGTACACGTGTTTGAGGCCGGTTTTGTAGTTCATCCAGTTCACTGGCCCGCCGTCGGCCGAGGGCACGGGCTGCATATACTGGCCCAGCGTGGTCCAGAAGGCTTGGCGGAGTTGGGTGGCTTCGGTCTTGCTATACATAGCGGGCAAAGGTAGCGGGCGGGCGAAAAAGGCCGGCCGAACCCGGGCAAACGCGGTCTGTGCCGATGGGTTACGCGGGCCCCTGCGGTGCAAACCCATTTGCTGCGTAGTTTAGGGCTTCACTACGCCTCCCTGCCCATGTCCGATTCTGCCCCCGCCAAGTCCCTGGTTCTGCTCGAATGCCTCGTGGCCGGCACCACCCACCGCCCCGGCCTGCGCGAATTCGAGCCCCAACTGCAACCCGGTCAACCCCTGGCCCTGGCCCGCGAAGCCGACAGCTCCTACGACGACTGGGCCGTGCGCGTACTTACCAGCGGCCCCGGCGAGACGTTCTGGCTCGGCTACCTACCCGAGGGCCGCAACGAAACCGTGGCTCGCCTGCTCGATGCTGGCTACCCGCTCTCGGCCCGCCTCACCCACAAAGCCTGGGAAGATGAGTGGCTGCACCTGGAAATTGAAGTGTTGCTGGCTCAATAGCAACACTGATTATAAGGACTTGGCATATAATGCCTTCGCTCAGCATGGCAGCCCTTATACAACTCAACGCCTACAGCGTGTCGGCCAGTTGCAGTACCTGCGCGCGGGCTTGGGCTATTTCGGGGTTGTCGGGGAAGGTCTGCTGGACCCAGTACGTGAAGCCGGTTACCATTTCACCCACGGCCTGGCGGGTGCTGGCCGGGGCCGGCCCGGCCGCCGCACGCTCGTCGTCGGGCAGGGTGGGGAAGGCGTCTTCCAGCCCCAGCCGGCTCATCACATCCGACACAAATACCATCCCGCAAACCTGCATACCCTGGTAGAGCTGCACCAGCTCGGGCATAGTAAGGGCCAGCGGCTCCTGGGCCTGCACTTGGCCCAGGTGGGCAATGAGGGGCTCCAGGGCCTCGGCCCCCAGGTTGGGCAGCGCCGCCACAGCCCGCAGAAACGGGTGGTCGGCCTCGGTGGCGGGCAAGCTATGAACCAGCAGCAAAGCCAGGCGCAGCATGTGCAGTTGGGGTTCGGTGAGGCGCAGGCTGGCGGCCGGCGGTAGCGCCGGTACTGGCAACTCGGCTACCAGTCCGGCAAATGCCTCCTCCACGCCCAGCCGATGCAGCCCGAGCGAAACTGCCCCCGCCGGCGCCGTTACGTGTTCTTCCAACTGCCCCAGAAACGCCCCGCTCAGCTCCAGGCAATAGGCCAGCAGCGTGCTTAGCTGCCCGGCGTCAATACCCATCGACTGCCGCACATAGGCCAGTACTGGCACGGCCAGGCTCGTTTCCAGCGTCAGGCGGCCCAGCAGTAGCAGGTGGTACACGGCCAGCGGCTCCTGCCGCAGCACTACCAGCAGCTGCTCGTGGCTTTCGATGCCGTTGAGGCGGTGTACGGTGGCCGCCGTGAGGCCGGTGAGTTCGTGCAGACGGTTGGTGGCGGGCGTGGTGGGGCGGCTCAGCAGCTCCAGCGCCGCCATGCCATGCAGGCTCAGGCTGCGGGCCAGTTGATTGTAGAAGTCAAGCGGCAAGGCATCGAGCCAGGAAGCGGAAGCGGACATACGGAGCAGAATGCAATGGATGCGGCAAGTTACGAGTGTGGCGTAACTCTGCGAACGGGCAATCTGGACGATGCTGGAAATCAATGGTTGCTAATTTAATTAGCTATATGCAAAATTTCCGGTATTTTTTACTAAAAAAGGCACCAAGGCCCGCGCCAAAGTGTTACCTTTCGACACGCTGAATTACTGCCAGACTTATGCGCGAACCGCTTTTGACGGGTGGCGACGACCACTACGACGCCACCGATAAAGACATTGACAAGGCCCTGCGGCCGCTTTCCTTCGACGACTTCGCCGGCCAGGAAAAAGTGGTGGAAAACCTGAAGGTGTTCGTGGCCGCCGCCAAGCGCCGCGGCGATGCCCTCGACCACGTGCTGCTCCACGGCCCTCCCGGCCTGGGCAAAACCACGCTCTCGCACATCATTGCCAACGAGCTGGAAGCGGGCATCAAGATGACCTCCGGGCCGGTGCTCGACAAGCCCTCCGACCTGGCTGGCCTGCTCACCAACCTGGAGCCCCACGACGTCCTGTTCATCGACGAAATCCACCGCCTGAACCCGGTAGTGGAGGAGTACCTGTACTCGGCCATGGAAGACTACCGCATCGATATCATGCTCGATTCGGGCCCCAACGCCCGCTCGGTCCAGATTTCGCTCTCGCCCTTCACCCTCATCGGGGCCACCACGCGTTCGGGCATGCTCACGGCCCCGCTGCGCGCCCGTTTCGGCATCAGCTCGCGCCTCGAATACTACGATGCCAAGCTGCTGACCAGCATCGTGGGCCGCTCGGCCGAAATCCTGGCCACGCCTATTGATGACGAGGCGGCCTACGAAATTGCCCGCCGCTCGCGCGGCACCCCGCGCATCGCCAACAACCTGCTGCGCCGCACCCGCGACTTCGCCCAAATCAAAGGCGACGGCACCATCACCCAGGACATCGCCCAGTTCGCCCTCCACGCCCTCGACGTGGATGCCCGCGGCCTCGACGACATGGACAAGCGCATCCTGACCACCATCATCGACAAGTTCAAGGGTGGCCCGGTGGGCATCAGCACCATCGCCACGGCCTGCGGTGAGGAGGGCGAAACCATTGAGGAAGTCTACGAACCCTTCCTGATTCAGGAAGGCTACCTCAAGCGCACCAGCCGCGGCCGCGAGGCCACCGAAGCCGCCTACGAGCACCTGGGCCGCCCCATGCCCCAGCACCTGCGCGGCAATACCGTCACGGGGGAGCTGTTCAGTTAGGTTTAAAATTCATTTGGAGCGGTGGGAGGAATTAATGGTGCTTTCCACCGCTCGGAATGAATTGTATTTATAAGTGAATATTTGTAGAAATATATGGGATATCCATTAGTTGATATAACGATATACTATGAGGGAGCCATTTTGGAGGTTCCTCCTGTTAGCTGGGTATTTAGGAATAAGTTAAATTTCATAGCTGATTATTACCATGATAGGCTAAACGGATATAAACCACCAAAGACAGGAAGAATATGTGTGCGTTTTCTAGACAATGGGGATATTGAAAAATCGGCGGTGGTATAATGCGAGGTGATTCAGGTTGGCGTTAACCGACGGTTGTGCTCGTCGATGACGAGTTGGATGCGCGTATGGTGCATTTTCTCGCACCGGCTAAACGAGCAGGACTTGCGCACCAACACGCCGCACTTTTGGCGCAAC
>NZ_QYCN01000070.1 GCF_003583925.1 Hymenobacter rubripertinctus
TGGCGGCCCAGCGGATGAGGTTTGGGCGTGTGCACGGGCAGCAGGGGCGAGAGGCGCGCCCAGAGCGTATCGGAAATCGTGAATTCTTGCGTCGTGGCCATGCCGCGAAAGTACCACTTCTTTAACTCCTATTCGGATAGACTCTTAATACCACCGTGGCCGACCTGACGACCGGCAGCTTCTCGCCCGTGCTGAACGCGGCCTATAACACCTCGGCCAGCCCCAACCAGGTGACGCCCTTCCCCACGGTGTTCGGCTACGACCAGGCCCGCCTGGCCACCAGCCCCGCCACCACGTACGCTCCCTTCGACAAAGGCTGGTTCTCGCCCTCGGCCCCGACCAGCGCCCTGATGCCGACCGCCGGCTACACAGTGAACCTGGCGGGTGGCCAGACGGTGGACTTCGTGGGAGAGCTCGGCAGCGGTGACTTTACGCGCACCCTGCTGCGCGGGGCCGATGCTGCGGCCGGCTGGCAACTGCTGGGCAACCCCTACCCCGCGCCCTTGGACTGGAGCACCGTGCTTCCCGCCGACCGCCCGGACCTGGATGCGGCCCTGTACGTGTATGAGAGCACCGGCCCTTATGCCGGGCGCTACCGCAGCTACGTCAACAACATTGGCAACCCCATCATCCCACTGGGCCAGGCCTTCTTCGTGCGCGTGGCCGATGGCCAACCCGGCGCCAGCCTCACGCTGCGCAACCGCCACCGCCTCAGCAGCCCCGACGCCACGCGCCTGCTGCGTGCCGCCGCCGATACCCGCCCACAGCTTCAACTGGCCCTGCGCGGCCCCGGCCCGGACAACCACGACGTGACCCACGTATATTTTGAAGCCGGGGCCACTACCGGCGTAGATGCGGAGTACGATGCACCGAAGCTGCCCAACACCACAGG
This sequence comes from Hymenobacter rubripertinctus, assembly GCF_003583925.1. Lineage (GTDB taxonomy): Bacteria > Bacteroidota > Bacteroidia > Cytophagales > Hymenobacteraceae > Hymenobacter > Hymenobacter rubripertinctus. The sequence continues at coordinate 893 of NZ_QYCN01000070.1, forward strand.
GCTGAACCTGGCTACAATGGCCGGCAATCAGGCACTGGCCGTAGCCGGCTGGCCCCTGCTCACGGCCGCCACGGTAGTACCCCTGCAAGTTGCGGTGCCCGTCGCCGGCTCCTACACCCTGGAAGCCGCGCAGCTGCTGAACCTGCCCCCCGGCACCCGGGTATACCTGCACGACGCGCAAACCGGCCAGCAGGTAGACCTGCACCAACAGGCCCGCTACAGCTTCACGCTCGGCACCACATCGGCCGGCGCGCGCTTCTCGCTGGTGTTCCGCCCCGGTAGCGTTACGGCCACGGCCAATGCCCAACTGGCTGCCCAGGCCACCGTGTACCCCAACCCGGCCCGCCAGCGCTTCACGCTCCGGTTACCCGCTACGGCCCACAAAGCGCAGCGGGCCACGGCCATCCTCTACAATGCGCTTGGTCAGCAAGTGGCCCGGCAGGAGCTGGCCGCCGACGCCACCGGCCTGTCCGCCACCTTCGACGTGCGGGCGCTGGCCGCCGGCGTATACGTGGTGCGCGTGACGCTGGAGAATGCGCAGTTCACCAAACGCGTGGTGGTAGAATAAGTGTAACCGATTCCGGCCCGGCCCTCGGGGCCGGGCCTTTTTACCTTGATTTGCTGATCTTCGATGAATAAGTACCTACCGTTTCTTTTGCTGGGCCTGGCCCTGCTGCTGACGGGTCAATCGGCCCAGGCCCAGGGTCCGGGGTCGGGCGGCCCCGCGCCCGACCCCAACCAACCCACGGCCGTACCCCTCGATGGCGGCGCATCGCTGCTGCTGCTGGCCGGCGTGGCCTGGGGCAACCGCCGCCTGCGCCGCGCTCCACGGCGCTGATGGTTCCTTTTTGTAAGACTGCAAAGCCGCTTCCACCTTCTGGAAGCGGCTTTGCAGTTTTTATCCGGCCGGGGCACCTACCGCGTGTTCAGCCCCGAAGCGCTACTTTTGGCTTCTCTTACCAGTTCTCCCGCCATGCCCGACCTCCACGGCATCCCCGTTCATGCCGACTGCCGCCACTTCCGGGGCGATATTCCCTGCCGCCCCAACAAGGAGCACGGCTACCAGTGCGCCGATTGCCCGGTGTACGTGCCCGTGCAACAGCGCATTCTGCTCATCAAGCTCGGAGCCATCGGCGACGTTATCCGGACTACGCCCCTGCTGCGGCGGCTGCGCCAGCAGTACCCGGACTGCTACATTACCTGGCTCACGCTCACGCCCGCCATCCTGCCCCAGGGCGGCGGCTGGATTGATGAGGTGCTCAAGTTCGATTTCGCCAGCGCCCTGCACCTGCTGGCCCGCCGCTTCGACCTAGCCATCAACCTCGACAAGGAAAAGGAAGCCTGCGCGCTGCTGCTGCAAGTGCAGGCCCCCCAGAAGTTCGGCTACACCCTGCGCGAAACCGACGGCGTGGCCTGGCCCGTGAACGAGCTGGCCCAGCACAAGTACCTGACCGGCGTGTTCGACCAGCTCAGCCAGCAGAACCAGAAACCCTACGTGCAGGAAATTTTCGAGCTCTGCGGCTACGAGTTCCGGGGCGAGGAATACGTGTTCGACACCCACGACGACAAAGGCTACGACTGGCCCCGGCTGCCCCAGGGCCGCCCCCGCATCGGTCTGAACACCGGCTGCGGCGACCGATGGACGACGCGCCTGTGGTCGGACGAGAAGTGGGTCGAGTTAATCGAAAAGCTGCAAACTGCCGGCTACGCGCCCGTGCTGCTGGGCGGCGAGGCTGAACACGAGCGTAACCAGCGCCTGCATGCCGCCACCGGCGCGGCCTACCTGGGCACCTTCCCGTTGCCCCAGTTCATCAACCTGCTGCACCAGATGGATGGCATCGTGACCCAGGTAACCATGGCCATGCACATCAGCATCGCCCTGCGCAAGCCCACCATCCTGATGAACAACATCTTCAACCCCCACGAATTCGACCTCTACGGCCGCGGCCAACTCGTGCAGCCCGATAAGCAGTGCATCTGCTTCTACCGGGGCACCTGCCAGCTGGGAGGCCCGGGCTGCATGGAAGATTTGCCAGCTGGAAAGGTGTTTGAGGCGGTGAAGGCAAGCGTGCTGGTGGGGTAAGTGCAAGCTAATAGCTCTTTTGAAATGAAGCTATCAGCTAGTAGCTCGCAGCTAACAGCTAAGTAGAAGCCACTTCCTTCAACGCCGCCACCATCACGTCCCAGGAGAATTCCTTCCGCTTCCCCTCCACCCCGGCCGTGAATTCCGTCTCCCGCTGGTGCTCGTAGAAATCCATCAGCGCATCGGCAATGGCCTGGGGGCTGGGCGGCACCACGTACCCAACTTCGCCGTTGGGAATGAGCTCAGCCAGCCCGCCGACGTCCGTGACCAGCATGGGGCGGCTGAAGTGGTAAGCAATCTGGGAAACGCCGCTCTGGGTGGCGTTCTTGTAGGGTTGCACCACCATATCGGCGGCGCAGAAGTAGTCCACTACCTGCTCGTTGGGGATGAAATCGGTGGCCCGGACGAGGCGGCTTTCCAGGTTGTGCTGTTGGATGAGGGCTTCGTAGGGCGCGGCGTCCTCGTAGTATTCGCCGGCGATGATGAGTTTGAGGGGTAGCGCGGCCAGGCGCTCATCGGCAAAGGCTTCGAGCAGAAGATCCAGCCCCTTGTAGGCGCGGATGAAGCCGAAGAACAGTAGGTAGCCAAACGCGGGATCAAGGCCCAGGGCCGCCAGGGCCTCGGGCTTGGGCTTGAGGGGGCCGAAGTTGTCGTAGAGCGGATGGGGGCGGTAGAGGGCGGGCTGCTGGAAGTGCAGGCGGCGCAAATCGGCCAGCACGGCCCGGCTCATCGTCACGAAGCCGTGGCAGGCCGAGAGGAAGTAGCGCGTGAGCGGCCGGTCGCCGGGGCGCTTTTCGTGCGGAATCACGTTGTCGGTGATGGCCACCACGCGGGTGTGGCCGTTGCGGGCGGCGAGGCGGGCCACCGTGCCCAGGGCCGGCCCCATAAACGGCAGCCAGAACCGGAAAATCACCAGATCGGGCCGCTCCCGGCGCAGCTTCTGCCCCACCTTCCACCACGAAAGCGGGTTCATGGAGTTCAGGCTGACTTCAATATCCAGATCCTCGGGGGCGGGGCCGGTGCTGAACTGGGTCTGGCCGGGGAACAGGAAATCGGGGTACTGCAACGAAAACGTCACGAGGCGCACCTCGTCGCCGGCCTCCTGGAAGGCCCGGGCCAGCCGCTCGTTGTAGGTGGCCAGCCCGCCCCGCAACGGATACGCCGGCCCGATGATAACTACTTTCATGGGGGATACGGTAGCAAACACGTATCATCCTGAGCAGCGCGAAGGATGACACGCGGGTTTAATTCTCTTTCAAATTCAGCCGCTCCTTTACCAGGTAATCGTTGCGGTTGTCGCCGTTGAGCTGAATCATTTCGGCCAGGAAACCGGCCAGGAACAGCTGCACGCCGATGACGACGGCTACCAGAGCCAGGAAAAACAGCGGCTGGGCCGTCACGTCGCGGGAGAGGTAGTTGTGCCAGGACAGCCACACCTTTTCCCCCACCAGCCAGAGCGTAATCAGCATTCCGAGCAGGAACGAAACCGACCCCAGCGCTCCGAAGAAGTGCATGGGCCGCCGCCGGAACCGGCTCACGAACGTGATACTCATCAAATCGAGGAAGCCGTAGACGAACCGCTCCAATCCGAATTTGGTGGTCCCGTACTTGCGCTCCTGGTGCTGCACCACCTTCTCACCAATGCGCCGAAATCCGGCCCACTTGGCAATAACGGGGATGTAGCGGTGCATTTCGCCGTACACCTCAATGCTTTTCACCACCCGACTGTCGTAGGCTTTGAGGCCGCAGTTGAAGTCGTGGAGGGGAATGCCCGAAATCCAGCGGGTGGCCCCGTTGAAGAGCTTAGTGGGCAGAGTTTTGCTCAGCGGGTCGAAGCGCTTCTTCTTCCAGCCACTCACCAGGTCGAGGCCGTCCTCGGTAATCATGCGGTAGAGCTCGGGCAGCTCCTCGGGCGAGTCCTGCAAGTCGGCGTCCATGGTGCACACTACCCGGCCCGTGGTTTCCTTGAAGCCCACGTTCAGGGCCGCCGACTTGCCGTAATTCCGGTTGAAGCGGATGCCGCGCAGGTGGGTATTGGTGGCCGCCAGTTCCTCCATCACGGCCCAGGAGTCGTCGGTGGAGCCGTCGTCAATCAGGATAACTTCGTAGGTGAGCCCGTGCTGAGCCAGCACGCTGTGAATCCAGCGCGTGAGCTCGGGCAACGACTCGGCTTCGTTGAGCAGGGGGATGACGATGGACAGCTCAACGGGGAAATGCTGCGGCAGGCGCTTACTCAAACTCAGGGCGGGCATTTTTGGTGAAGGCGGAGATGACGAGGGCGAGCAGGAAAGCGAAGAAAGCGGAAGCCAGGATACCGAAAACGATACTCAGCGGGCCGGTAGCCATCATCTTGCTGGTAAATGACATGGCCTGCTCCACTTGCTCATCGCTCATCCCATCGGCTTCGAGCTTGGCCCGGGCGGTTTCGATGGCCCGCTGGGTGTACTCGGCATCCACGAAGTTGACGTAGATATAGCGAAACACGCTGCTCAGCGTGCCAATCACGGCCCCCATAATAGTGGCAATACCGAGGCCCTGGCCGTAGCTCATGAAGCCGCCGTGGTTCTGCTTAAAATATTTGTGAGCCAGCACAATGCCCACAATCAGGATTCCAAACGTTACGAACCCCAGAACCGGTTTCTGCTCCAGTCCCGTGGCCATCAGAACCAGGGAGTAGATGACCGTGACAATACCGATCAGCAGGCCGTAGCGGATGGCAACGGAAGCAGGCGTGACGGCGGCGGGCGTAGTGGTGTTTTCCATAGCAGGTGCAAAGTAGGTGAAGGATGGTTGATGACCGGAAGGTAGATTATTTCCGCAAAAACACCCCGCCCGGAATACTCATTACCACTCCCAAAAGCAACTTCTTGGTAAACTCATCCTGGGCGAACCCCACCGCATTGGTGGCCAGGTTGCGCAAGGTGGCCTCGTATTGCTGGGGGCCGTTGGCCTGTTTCAGATACATGGCCTTGCTGGCCTCCAGCATGTGCCGGGCCTCCGCCAGATGCTGCTCAATGAGCCCGGGACCCGTCAGCCGCGAAAACGTGTAGAGGCCCAGCGCGGCCAGCAGCGCGGCAACCACCGCCGTCAGCACCCCGGTCCCGACGGATTTCCCCAGCCCCGGCCCCTTCGGCACGTAGTAGCGGCGCAGCAGCAGCTGGCTGGCAATGGCAGCAATAGGCGGAAAGAAATCCGACAGGGTGCGCTTAGGGCCGTAGGGGTTATTGTCGCTCACGTAGAGGAACAGCACCCAGGCCACGCACAGGGCACCGGTTATAGCTCCGCACACCAGAGCAGTGCGCACGACGGGGTTGGGAGTTGCAGCAGGTGATTCCAAGGCAGAAACGAACGAAAGGCCGCAAGATACGCGCTAACCCCGCAATATGCCCCAATGGCCCTTGTGCCCGCTCGCGGAAGTTTGGGTTCAGCGCTGCACTCAGGCGGCTACGGCAGCGGACGGAGTCGGCCGGCGGTTCCAGCGCAGCAGCAACGCTTCCAGCAGCAGGCAGACCAGCGCCCCCCAAATGCAGTAGCGCCACAGCGGCACGCCCACCCGGGTGGCTTTGTAGCGGGCCGCCGCCGTTTGCCCGGATCCCGTGGCGTACACCTGCACGTTAGGTCGATTCGGCCCCACCAGCTGGCGGAGTTCGTCCACGGAATAGCTCGCCAAATCCGACTCGCGCTTATCGAAGTTGAAGGCCACCGTCGTGACCGGTTTGCCGGCCTGTTGCAACGTGTAGAAACCGGGTTGCCGCAGTCCCGGCGGCACTTCGAGGCGCAGAAGCCCGCCCTGCTGCCGATGTACCGGAATAAAGCTCAGGCTATCCTGTACTAGGCGGTAAATGGTTTCCGGCCCCTGGGGAGCTAAAGCAGGCAGGCGCACACTAATACTTTGTTGGTTGAGCCGGTAAGCCGGTTGCTGCTCCTGCTGGTAGCTCTGCATCGCCAGCCGATAGAGCACGGGCACGAACAACGGATGCCGGGTGAAATCGGAGTAAGGCGCACTGAAAGGCGCTGAAAACACGTACACGGTGCCATTCCCACTGGGGAAGCCCGCCAGGTAGCTTTCCCCGTCGCGCAGGCGCATGATTTCTGTGCCCGTCCGGGACCAGCGCAATACCGGAGCCACTTTGGGCATCCCGGCCCGCACGTTGGCCCCCGCAAATACATCCCGGAAAAACGGATTTTGGGCACTGGGCAGCGCCACTTCCTGCACGACCGGACCGGTAGGCGGCACCGGCTGCCACTGCACCGGCCCCAGACCCAACTCGCGGAACAGTTGCCCATACGATTCGTGGCTGCTCGCATTTGCCGTGGGCACCACCACCAGACTAGCGCCCTGCTGCACCGCCCGCCGCAGGTTTTCCCTCAAACCGGCACTCAGCGTTGGCACCTCCCGCAGAATCAGGAGGCTGCCCGTTGTCAGCTTGCGGTAATCGGCCGCCTGGGCGTTGCTGTACGAGTAGCTGAATAGCGGTTCGTTGCCGTACAGGCGCTGCAACTGTTCCGCCGTTGCCACTTCCACCACCTGAATCTGCTCGGCAGGTTGAAGGGTGAAGTAATAAGTATTATCAAAATCCACGGGAAAGTCCTCGACCTCCACCCGGCATTGCTGCACCTCACTTCCCCCAAGCCGAACCCGCACCTGGGTACTGGCACTCTGGCGAGCCGGCACAGAAACCTGGAACGTAGCCGCCTGCTGCGCCCCCACAAATAGCTTTACCTGGGAATTTTCCGCAGCCTGTTCTCCACCGTTGCGCAAGCGGATATGCAGCCGCAAATCCACTCCCGTCCGCACAAAGCCATCGTCCAGCCAAACGCTGTCTACGAAAATATTGGCAGCACTTTTCGGCGCAGTCGGCACCAGAAATATTTGGCGGGTAGAGTCCAGCTTGTCCAGGTCGAGGGAGGAGAAGCCACTTTTCTGGAAATCAGAGAAAATGAACAACGGGCTATTCTTACTGACCCGTCCTCCCTGCTGCGAAACCAAGTACGGGGCCAGCCCACTCGTCTGCCCGCTAACATCTACTTTCTCAACGGCACTCCGGAAAGCCGCATCGCTCAACAGCTCCGGCGGGCCAGGCAGCAGGTTAAACCGGGTCGTGGCTGGGAAAGCCAGGGGTAAGTCCGCAGCTTGTTCCACGGCCTGCTCCAAGACGGCTTGATCATTCGCGCCGGGTTGGCGCATACTAGGCGAGTTGTCCACGAGTACCTGCACCACTCCGGCGACGGCGCTTTGCTGCGGAGCCGGAATATAGGGTTGCGCAAACAGCAGGACCAGAAACACCAGCAGCCCAATCCGGGCAGCCAACACGAGCAGGTGTTTGAGTTTGCGCTGCCGGGCTGTTACCAGTTTCACTTCCCGGATAAACTCCACATTGGAGAACAAAATCCGTTGGGGCTTGCGCAACTCGAACAAGTGGATAGCAATGGGAATGGCCACAGCCAGCAACCCCAACAAAAACCACGGATACGTGAATACCATGCAGTACGAAGAGTAAGACCGTGAAGATAGACACAAAAAACGCCCAGCAGGGTACCCAACATACTGGCCATGCTCACGGAATGCCTGACCAAAGCACAACAGGCTCATTTCCTCAGCAAAATTTGGCGAAGAAACGAACCCAGGCTACTCCCAGAGGCCCTTGAGTTGCCTCCTGGGCCGGAATCAGGTTAATGCCGGGCCGGGCTGGGGCGGGTTCTATAAACGCAAGAAGCCCCGCGCATCCATCCCGGGTGAAGGGGACTGGACGCCGCGGGGCGACTTGTAGATAAGG
>NZ_QYCN01000008.1 GCF_003583925.1 Hymenobacter rubripertinctus
TCTTGGCTCAACCGCTTCCGGCATCTGCTGATTCGCTGGGCCAAAAAACCGGAGAACTACTTGGCCATGCTCCACTTTGCCTGTGCGCGCATTACGTGGTACAATTGTCTTTTTGGCTGACCCTCATTCCCTATTCGGATAGACTCTTAGTGCTGCTGACTGAAACAGATTGCGCCGGATGCTGCTTTTACTAGTGGCATCCGGCGTTTTTTGTGGCCGTTGCCTTACTTGCGCTTCCACTCTGCTCTTAATATGAACGAGTCCCGGCTCCCCACTTCCTCCGCTCCCCAGTATCCCCGCTACGCTATCATCGTGGCCGGGGGCAGCGGCACGCGCATGGGCACCGACCGGCCCAAGCAGTTTCTGGAGCTGGCCGGCGAGCCGGTGCTCCTGCACACGCTGCGGCGGTTTGCGGCCCCGGCCCTGGGCATTCGGGAGTTGATACTGGTGCTACCGGCGGAACAGTTGGGTACCTGGCAGGAGCTATGCGGGCAGTACGGCATCAGTATTCCGCATACCGTGGTGGCGGGTGGGGCAACGCGCTGGGCCTCCGTGCGGGCGGGCCTCAACCAACTGGCTGGGGCGGATCCAGGCGTGGTGGCCGTCCACGACGGCGTACGTCCCCTCACCCCGCCAGGCGTGATTGAGGCCACGTACCAAGCCGCCCGCAACCACGGGGCGGCTGTGGCGGCCGTGGTGCCCAAAGACTCGGTGCGCAACCTCAGCCAGCAGGGCAGCTACGCCCTGAACCGCGCCCGCCTGCGCCTCGTGCAAACGCCCCAGTGCTTCGACCTGGACCTGCTGCGCCGGGCCTACCAGCTGCCGGAGCTGAGTACGTTCACCGATGACGCCAGCGTGGTGGAGGACCTGCACCCCATTTCCCTGGTTGAAGGCGACTACCGCAACCTCAAAATCACAACTCCCGAGGACCTGTTTGTGGCGGAAGCCTTGCTGCGAATGAGGGATTCGGTAACTGATTGAGTTGTTTTTGACCGGATGACTGAGCATGGTGGTTCACCCGCCGGGGGACTGGCCCGGGCAGGTCGGTGGCACTCAGGATGACAGACGGTATATTTACCCACCCATTCACCGAGTTACTCCCTCGCTTTATGTATTCCTGCCTGCTCTACGAAGTGCGCCCCGACGGCGTCGCGACCATTACTCTCAACCGCCCGGACGTATTTAACGCCTTCAACGACGCCCAGAGCTACGAGCTCCAGGACGCGCTCAAGCAGGTGGCCCGCGATGCCAGCGTGCGCGCCGTGGTGCTAACGGGGGCCGGCCGGGCCTTCTGCTCGGGCCAGGACCTGAAGGCCGCCAAGGAGGCTGAAGCCGCCGAGGGGCAGCCCCGCTCCTTCTACGATTCGCTGCACCAGCGCTACAACCCCATCATCCGGGCCATGCGCGCCCTGCCCAAACCCCTGATTGCCCGCCTCAACGGCGTAGCGGCCGGGGCCGGCTGCTCCCTGGCTCTGGCCTGCGACGCCATCGTGGCCTCCTCCGACGCCTCGCTGATTGAAGTGTTCATCAATATTGGGCTGGTGCCGGATTCGGGCTCGTCGTGGTTTCTGCCGCGCCTGGTGGGCACGCTCAAGGCCTTCGAGCTGTGCACGCTGGGCTCCAAGGTAACGGCCGAAGAGGCCTTGCGCCTGGGCCTCGTGAGCCAGGTAGTCGCCCCCGATCAGCTCGATGAGGCCACTTACGGCCTGGCCGCCCGCTACGCCGCCGCGCCCACCAAATCCATCGGCCTCATCAAGCAGATGCTCAACAAAGCCAGCGCCGCCACCCTGGACGAAATGCTGGACTACGAAGCCCACTGCCAGCAGATTGCCGGCGAATCGGACGACTACCGCGAGGGCGTGCAGGCGTTCCTGGAAAAGCGCAAGCCCGAGTTCAAGGGCAAGTAAAAGCGGTCATTCCGACACTCTGCGCACCATGCGCAGAATGTCGGAATGACCGCTTTATAACGATCCGCCTACAGTCGGCGGCCGACCTGGATGGTGCGCGTGACGCCGTTCACCGTGATGGAGGCCAGGTTGTCGCAGGCCTGAGTGCCGGTGGGGTCGTAGTTGAGCAACAGCTCCTTTTCCTTTGAGGTCAGCACTTTCACCGTGCCCGCCACGAAGGTACGGGCGCAGCCCGGCTGAAGCTTCTTGATAAGCGGCTGCTGAATGGTGGCCGTGTAGCTTACGCCCTTGCGGTTGGTGCCCGCCATCTGGCCCGTCACGCTGTACTCATCATCGGCAATGGTGCGGGTGCCGAAGCCGGCGGTGCGGGTGTATAGGCGTTGCGAAGTCCAGCTGTGGGTGCCGGCCGAGGTAGCTACGCTGGCATTCTGCACGTCGAGGCTCCAAGAGCCCTGGCCCAGGTTGCTGATGGTACGGGTGCCGGTGTGCTGGTTATCGTTGCGGAAGTAGTTGACCAGCGTCACGGTTACCGCGCTGCCCTGCTGGCGGTATGGGCCGCTAAATACGGCCACGATTTTACCCCGCCGGGCCACCCCGTTCGGACCCGCGCAATTGGTGGTCCCAAAATCGAGGGTCAGTGTGCGGGTGGGGGCATCGTAGGTGCGGGTGGCGCACCGGCCGGCCACGCGCAGCAGGTCGTCGGATTCGGCGGCGGGGCTCCCGGTTACGGCCGCATCGGTGGGCGAAGCGGCATCGACCAGGTCGGCCACGGTGGCGTTTTCATCCTCCGCCAGGCTCTGGTCTTCGGCCGATACGGCTAGGTCGGCGGCCTGGGGCTGCTCGTTGGTTTTGTCGCAGGAGGCGAGTAGCAGGGAGGAACCGGCCAGGGCGGCCAGGCTCAGGGTGCGGAGTGCAGAGCGTTTCATGGGAAGTGGGGAATGAGCGTGAAGACAAGTGAAGACAGCGGCGGGAAAATCGATTTTCGGGGGTTGGAGGCGGCAGCGGCGGGAGAGTTTAATGAGCATGGGAACTTTTTTTACAAAATGCCCCCCGAACCCCGTCCGGCTAGGCGCGTATAGTTCCGAATAGCTTTTTCCCCTTTCCAATTCCCTGATCCTATGCCTATTTCCTACCGTGCCTGCGCCCTGTTGCTGCTACCCTGGTTGGCCGCCTGCTCGGGGGGCGAAAGCAACAAAGACCCCATCTTCGACGCCAAATTCCAGAACGAAAAGCGAATCGGGCAAGAAAATGTCACGAAGCGCCAGATCAAAGATGCGGAGTTCGTGGTGGAAACGGCCAGTCGCAAAATGGAGCTGCTCGAAATCAGCCAGATTGCCCAGCGCAAAGCCGCCTCAGCCGATGCGCGCTACGCTGCCCAGAACGTCATCAACCAGACCAACGGCCTGCTGACGGTCCTTAAAACCCTGGCACAGCAGAAAAATCTGGTTTTGCCCACCGGGCTGGGCGAAAGTCAGGCTGAGCAGGTAGGCGAACTAACGGCCCTCAACGATACGGCCTTCGACCGGAAATACGACGAGTTGCTGGCCAAGCTGGTCGATCAGGACAGTGACCAGAACGAGAGCATGGCCAAGGATGCCTACGATGGTGATATCCGGCAAGCAGCCACCCGGCAGCTAACCGTTTTGCAGGACCTGAAACGCGCCTCCGAAGCACTGCACGACAAGCTCAACCCATAAAGTCACGCATGCTGTCCCATTCTCCAAAACGTTCTGACTCTATGAAACCTCGCTTTTTCTCCCTCCTTCTTTTTAGCGCCGGCCTCACGCTGGCCAGCTGCAACACCGACCAACGCACCGATGGCACCGCCGGCGAAGCCGTGAGCGACATGAATGCCGCCGCCGCCGACGGGGGCGTTCAGGCTGATGCCGTAGTCATCGACAATGATGCCGGCCCCACCGTGAGCGCCGACGCTGACTCCCTTGCGGCCGCTGACTCCCCTGGGGCTCAGTAGCCAGAACAGCCAACGCCGCCACCGCCCTGCTTTCCCTCTGCCTAACCCCTTCTTTGCCGGTATGAAACGCACGCTTTTGCAGCAGGCGACGGCCGCCGCCCTGCTGACCGCTACCGCCTCCTGCAACAATTCCGATTCGGTGGAGCAGGCCCAGCAGCAGAATGAAGCTCGCGACGACGCGGCTACCGCTGACACCAACATGGGCGACGTAGAGCAGGAAGGCATGGACTTCGATACCGAATTCATAACCCACGCCGCCAGCGGAGGGATGCTGGAGGTTGAACTCGGCACGGCCGTGGCCGCCAATGCGGCTTCGCGCGAGGCCAAGGAATTCGCCAACCAGATGGTCAGTGACCACTCCAAAGCCAACGCCGGATTAAAATCCCTGGCTGCGCAGCAGCATCATTGTACTGCCCACTACCCTCAGCGACGACCATCAGAAGGTGCTCAAAGACGTGACTGAGGAAAAAGGCCTCGATATGGACAAGGAATACCTTAGGAAAATGGTAAAGGACCACGAAGAGGATGTGCAGGAATTCACGGAAGCTTCCGTGAAAGCCTCCGACCCGGCTATCAACGCCTTTGCCACCAAGTAGGTACCCGGGCTGAAGCATCACCTGGAAATGGCCCAGCAAATGAGCGTCTCCCTCAAAAACCGCAAGTGATATTCGGTTTTCCTTGAATAAAGAAAGCGGCCGTGCTGGATAGCACGGCCGCTTTTTAGTGTACATATGCTTCTACGGCCCGTGAGTTGCGGGCTGACTACCCGGCCGGTGGGACGAACGAGCAGAGCCACAACCTACGCCGTTCATGACGCTAACGGTGAACCGTCAGGGCCTCGGCTGGAATGGAAGTGGTGGTTGCCGTCAGGTTTTTCTTCATCGACGCCTGGTTGCCGGCTGCCGGCTGAGCAGGCGTTGTGGGTGGCTGAATAACCGCTTCAGGAGCCAACGCGGTAGCTTTGGAAACGGCCGACTCAGGTGGACCAACGAAAATAGCAATGGCCAGCAAAACCGGGAACACAAGAACTTTCATACGGGAGGGAAATAGGACGAAGGGCTTAAACTACTAAACTCCCGGAGGTTTATCAAGTGCTGAAATCCCCCGGGAGTTAAATTATAGTCGAATCGCCCTATTCTATTATTCCGCAGCTCCGGCGTAGCGGCTCATTTTCAGCTCTTCGGCCAGGAAACGGCTGGTATGGCCCTTACCCGACTTGGCCACCTGCTCGGGCGTGCCCTGAGCTACCACGGAGCCCCCCCCGGCCCCGCCCTCGGGCCCGATATCGATGACGTGGTCGGCTACCTTGATCAGGTCCAGGTTGTGCTCGATGATGAGAACGGAATTGCCTTTATCCACCAGTTTCTGGAGCACCACCGAAAGGTGGTTGATGTCCTCGAAGTGCAGGCCGGTGGTGGGTTCGTCGAGGATGTAGAACGTTTTGCCGGTATCCTTCTTGCTGAGCTCAGTGGCCAGCTTCACGCGCTGGGCCTCCCCGCCCGAAAGCGTGGTAGCCTGCTGGCCCAGGGTGAGGTAGCCCAAGCCTACTTCGTTCAGGGTCTGGATTTTGCGCAGAATGCGGGGCTGGAACTCGAAGAACTCCACGGCCTTTTCCACCGTCATGTCGAGCACGTCGGTAATGGACTTGCCCTTGAAGCGCACTTCCAGGGTTTCGCGGTTGTAGCGGCGGCCTTTGCAGGTTTCGCAGGGCACGTGCACGTCGGGCAGGAAGTTCATCTCGATGCTGCGCATGCCGGCTCCCTCGCAGGTTTCGCAGCGTCCGCCCTTCACGTTAAAGGAGAAGCGCCCCGGCCCGTAGCCCCGAATTTTGGCCTCGGGCAGGTTGGCGAACAGCTGGCGGATTTCGGTGAACACGCCGGTGTAGGTGGCCGGGTTGGAGCGCGGCGTGCGCCCAATCGGCGACTGGTCCACCTCAATTACCTTGTCGATGAAGTCCAGCCCTTCAAGCTTATCGTAGGCCAGCGGCTCGCGCTTGGCGTTGAAGAAGTGTTGGTTGAGAATAGGGTAAAGCGTATCATGAATCAGGCTGGATTTACCCGAGCCCGACACGCCCGTAACGGCCACCAGCTTGCCCAGCGGGAACTTGACGGTCACGTTTTTGAGGTTGTGGCCCTTGGCGCCCTTCAACACCAGCTCGTTGCCTTCGCCGGCCCGCTTCTTCTTGCGCAGCTCAATGTGCTTCTGCCCACTCAGATATTGCGAGGTGAGGGAGCCGGAGGTAAAGATTTCGGCGGGCGTACCCTGGGCCACAATCTGGCCCCCGTGAATGCCCGCGCCGGGACCGATGTCGAGCACGTGGTCGGCGTGCAGAATCATGTCTTTGTCGTGCTCCACCACAATCACCGAGTTGCCCAGGTCGCGCAGGTGTTGCAGGGCCTTGATAAGCCGCTCGTTGTCGCGCTGGTGCAGGCCAATGCTGGGCTCATCCATGATGTAGAGCACGCCCACGAGCTGGGTCCCGATTTGGGTAGCGAGGCGGATGCGCTGGCTTTCGCCGCCCGAAAGCGTCCGCACCGAGCGGTGTAGGTTCAGGTAGTCGAGGCCCACTTCGAGCAGGAAGCCGATGCGCTTGCGGATTTCCTTGAGCAGCTCCCGCGCAATCAGGTTTTGGCGCTCCGAGAGCCGGTCTTCCAGCCCCTCAAACCACACGGCCAGCTCGTTCAGATCCAGCACCGATAGCTGCCCAATGTGTTTGCCGGCAATTTTGAAATGCAGGCTTTCCTTTTTGAGCCGGTAACCGTGGCACTCGGGGCACTCCTGGGCCTGGGTATACTGCTGAATCCACTCCCGGATGTTGTCGGATTCCGATTCCATCTGGCGGCGCAGAAACGGGATGATGCCCTCGAAGGGCTCGGTGTAGTTGGCCTTTTTGGGGTCGGCGTCCTCGTCCTCGGGCACGCCGTAGAGCAGGCGGTTCACCAGTTCGGCGGGCAGCTTCTCGATGGAGGTGCTCAGGGAGGCCTTGTTCTTCTTGAGAATCAGGCCCAGCTGCTGGAAAATCCAGATGTCGCGGTACTCGCCCAGGGGCGCGATACCGCCGCGGCTGATGCTGAGCTTCTTGTCGGGCAGCACCGTTTCCTCCGTTATTTCCTGCACCTGGCCCAGGCCGTTGCAGGTGGGGCAGGCCCCGTAGGGCGAGTTGAAGCTGAACGTGTTGGGGGCCGGGTCATCGTAGGCAATGCCGGTCACTGGGTCCATCAGGAAGCGGGAGAAGAACTGGGTATTATCTTTCTTCTGGTCGGCGTCGAGCACCAGCATGGTGCCTTTGCCCTGGCCGAGGGCGTTCTGCACCGAGCCTGAGAGCCGAAACCGGTCCTCCTCCTTCACCACCAGCCGGTCAATCACGATTTCGATGTCGTGGATTTTATAGCGGTCCACTTGCATCTTGGGCGTGATGTCGAGCAGCTCCCCATCCACGCGTACCTTGGTAAAGCCCAGCTTGGCCACCTGCTGAAACAGCTCACGGTAATGGCCCTTGCGGCCCTTCACCACCGGGGCCAGCACCGCCAGTTTGCGGCCGTCGTACTCTTTGAGGATGTAGTTGATAATCTGGTCGTCGCTCTGCCGGATCATTTTCTGGCCCGTGGCGTAGCTGAAGGCTTCAGCAGTGCGGGCGTAAAGCAGGCGCAGGAAGTCGTAAATCTCAGTGGTGGTGCCCACCGTGGAGCGGGGGTTGCGCGAGGTGGTTTTCTGCTCGATGCTGATCACTGGGGACAGGCCCTCAATCTTGTCCACGTCGGGCCGCTCCAGCCCACCCATAAACGAGCGGGCGTAGGCCGAAAACGTTTCCATGTAGCGGCGCTGGCCCTCGGCGTAAATCGTATCGAACGCCAACGACGACTTGCCCGAGCCCGAGATGCCGGTAAACACCACCAGCCGCCCGCGCGGAATCTTCACCGAGACATTTTTGAGGTTGTGCTCCCGGGCACCATACACCTCAATGTATGGCGCTTCCAGGTCGGCGGGGCCGAGGAGCTGGCCGCTGATGCGGGCCTGATTTTCCAGCACGGCCTCGCTCACCTGCTCGTGGCGCGGCACGGCCTGCACGGCAGCGGTGCTGTGGTGGTTGGTGCCATCGGCCACGGCGGCGGCGGTCGGTTTTGGGCGGGTAGCTGCTTTGGTAGGTTTGGCGGGCTTCGGAGCTTTCGCCGCTGGCTCCGGTTTCGGGTCAGCCAACGCCAGGCCTTCGGCCTTGGGCACCTGGGCGGCTTTGGGAGCAGGAGACGTAGCGGAAGCGGCGGTTGTTTTCTTGGCCATGCGGCAGCGGAGCGGATAAGTCTGCAAAAGTACGTAAAACGCGCCCGGCAGGCTACTCCCAATAGTTTATTTACCAGTTGTTTTAGTGCCAACTGCCTAGGAAGTATACCCGGCCGGAGCGCGAGCAGGTGGCCTGTAACAAGTCTGCCCCCGGAAAGGTCCCGCTGCCCACCCAAGTTGACGCGTAGCCCGCTGCCGGCCGCAGCTGCTCAGCCATTTATGGTTCGGCTTTTGCGTACGGGGCAGGCACACCGCCTTTAGCTCCTGAACTCATGAACACTTTGCTCAAATCGGGTCTGACGCTGGCCCTGGGTCTGCTGCTCTGCGGCAGCGCGGCGCAGGCGCAGGTCGCCGTTTACGCCGGCTCACCCTACCAGGGGCCAGTTGCGCCGCCCAACGTGCAGTACTACTACATTCCGGAAATCGACGGCTACTACGACCTCTACGCGCAGTCCTACCTGTTCTACGATCCGGCCTACGGGGCCTGGGTCAGCTCGCCGGTACTGCCCCGCCCCTACGCCAGCTACGATCCGCGCTTCTTCCACCCTCTGGCCATTCCGTACGTGGGCCGACAGCCCTGGAGCTACCTGCCCGACCACCGCGCTTACTGCGGCCGCTGGGGCGTGCAGCCGGGGCGTTACTACGGCTCCCGGTGGCCCGGCCACGGCTACGCGGTGGCCCCGCACAGCCGCTATGGCCCGGCCTATTACGGCCACCGCCCGGCCTATGGCACCTCCGGCCACGCCCGCCAGCACGATGAGGACCGCGACAACCGGGACGGGAATTATGGCCGCCAGAGCCGCGACGACCGAAACGACTATGATAACCGGCGGGGCAGCAGCAGCCAGGAGGGCCGCCAGGACCAGGGCCGTTCCGAGCAACGGGGCAATGCCGGCTCTGCCGGCAACGGGCAGCCGGAACAACACATTCAAAACAACCGGGGGCAGCAGCCTTACAACGGCCGGCGCGGCCGATAACTTCCAGGCCCCGGCCCCAGCCTAACTAAACCGGCAACGGCGCGTTAAGGGCCGCAGCTGCAACAAGCTGACGGCTCTGCTAATTTTCTCTTCTTACCCCACTTCCCACCATGACTTTACTACCCAAATTCGCCTTTGCGGGCTTGCTCCTGCTGTCCGTAGGTAGCCTCACGCAACCCGTTCAGGCCCAGGTGACCATCAACGTAAACCCGCCTTCCTGGGGACCAGCCGCCCCGGCCGGCACGCAGTATTATTATATCCCGGAAGTAGGGGGCTACTATGATCTGCGCGACCAGCAATACGTTATTCTGCGGGAGGGCAAATGGAAGAAGGCCAAGGTTGTGAGCGGCTACTCCACCAGCGCCTTTCATCCGGTTGTCATCAACTACGTGGGTGCCCAGCCCTGGGTGCTTATCAGGGAGCACAAGGTGAAATATCCGAAGGGCGGCCACCCCCACGGCTTGCCGCCCGGCCAGGCCAAAAAAGCCCGGGTAGTGTATGCTACGCCCGTCGGCCAGCCGGTATATGTGGTGGAAGGCAAAGGCAAGGGCAAGGACCACGACAAAGGCAAAGGGCACGGCAAGGGCAAGCACTAACCGGCCTGCTTCCCCGTAGCAAAGGCGGTTTCTCTTCGTGAGAAACCGCCTTTTTCTTGTTTGTTGCGGCTGCTTTATCCCAGCAGGGCGGCCCAGTGAAGCTTGCGGCGGGCGGCCGTGGGCGTGGGCATCCGGCCGGCGCGTAGCAAGGCTTCGATGACCATCATATCATCGTCGCGGCCCATGGCGGCGGCGGCTACCAGGCGGTTTTGATGGGCATAGAGGGCTAGGAAATTCTGGCGGCGCACGTCGCCGTGGAAGATAATTTCGTCCCACCCGGGGGCGTGGCCCGCGTAACGGAGGCTCTTGCCGTATTGCTGGGTCCAGAAGAACGGCACTTCGGCGAAGGCAGCTTCCTGGCCCAGCATGTTGCGGGCCGCGCAGGCTCCCTGCTGCTGGGCCACCCGCCAGTGCTCGATGCGGTGCTGACCCAGGCCGGCCGCCAGCGGAAAAAGCGCCACATCGCCGGCCGCGTACACGTGCTCGGCCGCGCACAGGCAGGCATCCACGCGCAGGCCACCGTCTTTTTCCAGCTCGAAGGCGTGTTCCAGAAAATCGGTGGCGGGCCGCACGCCCACGCCCAGCACCACCAGATCGGCGGACAGGCGCTGGCCCGAGGCCAGGCGCACGGCCGTTACGCGGCCGTCTTCGCCTTCCAGGGCAGTCACTTCGGCTTCGGCCTTAAAGCGCACCCCGTGGCGGCGGTGCAGGTTGCGGAACATGGCCCCGATTTTCGGCCCCAGCACCCGCTCAAAAGGCTCTTTCCCCTGGGCAATAACGGTGATGTGGCGCTTCCCATCGGCCAGGCTCGCGGCGACTTCCATCCCAATAAAGCTGCTCCCAATGACGACGACCCGCTCCGCTTTGGCAGCCGCCTGCCGGAGCTGGTCGGCATCGGCGGCCGAGCGCAGGGGCAGCACGCCGGTCAGGTCGTGGCCGGGGAGTTTGGGCAGACGGTTGGGTTGGGAGCCGGGGGCCAGCAGCAGCTTGTCGTACTTCAGCGGGTCGCGGCCGCTCAGTTTCAGCTGGCGGGTATGCAGGGTGAGGCCCGTGGCCCGGGTATCGGTCAGGACTTCGATGCGGTGCTGTTCGTAGAAACCAGGCTGGCGCAGTGGTAAAGCACTTTTATCGGCTTTGCCGGCCAGGTAGGCTTTGCTGAGTTTGGTGCGGTCGTAGGGCGCGGCGGCCTCGCTCGTGACCAGCACCAGGCGTCCGCCGAAGCCTTCGGCGCGCAGCGTCTGGGCCGCGAACTGCCCGGCCGCGCCGCCGCCCACCACCACGAACGTGCGCTCGTCGGGGGCGGCGCTGCTGAGAGGCGGCGCGGTGCCGCCCACCAGGGCGGTGGGCGTAGCATCGGGGCTGGCGGCAGCGGCGGCCGGTCTGGCGGGCAGCGTGACCCAGATTCGCCCCTCGGCCACGCGCACCGCGTAGCTGGGCAGGCTGTCGAGGGCCGGGGGCTGGCAGAGGTGGCCATCGGTGACGCGGAAACAGGCATGATGCCAGGGGCAGACGAGCTGGTCGCCGATGAGGCGGCCTTTTTCCAGCGGCGCCCCGTAGTGGGGGCAGTGGGCGGCCAGGGCCAGGTATTGCCCCGCGCGGCGCAGTAGCAATACATCGGTATCGGCGGCGGAATAGGTGCGCATTTCGCCGTCCTGGAGGGCGTCGGCGGGGGCAAGGTCGAATTCGGAAGGCATAAGGCAGAGGGCAGAAACGGGCGTAGCGGATGCTTTGCCAACGCAGACCAGGAAAGCCAGGTTGTGCCGGACCTTCCTGCTGCCAACGCGCCGTATATCCTTTCCGCACTCAATCCGTTCACGCCCGCCTGTCCCAAGTCCGCCATCCACCCATCCGGCTCTCTGGGCCGGCCTGCGCGTGGGCAACCCCTGCGTGTTGGTATACCGGGCGCCCGGCACCTCCGCCGAGTGCCGCGTGCAAGGCGTGGTGGCCGGCCTGCGCCGCCGGGGCCTGGTGGAGTACGTGTGCCTGGCCGACGGCTGCGAACTGCGCCTCGACTGGCTGGTAGCGGGATGAACCGCCCGGAGCGGCGGGCGGGTTGAGCCGCCCGCCGCTCCGGGCGGTTCATCCCGCTGGCTGGTTTGCCCGTAAAACGGTTTTCCACCAATTTCCCCCGCCATGTCTGCTACCTATCAACCCATTAGCTGCTCGTTCTACGACGAGCTGGAGGCCCGCGCCACCAACGGCCAGCCCTGCACGCTCACCTACCGCACCGAGCCCGACACCCCACCCAGCACTTACCACGGCATCATCCAGGACCTCTACATCCAGGAGAAAATAGAATACCTGCGCCTCGCCGACGGTTTCGAGCTGCGCCTGGATAACCTGCTGGCCGTGGATGACAAGGAGTTGCGGAATTACTGTTGAGAGAACATTTTATCTTATAGATTGCTCCCCTCCCTTGGCAGGCTATCTGAATACGCATGAAATATATCTATCTGACCCTCATAGCAATATTTACTCTTTCCTCCTGTTCTGAGCCGCAGCAAAACCGGAAATACCTGTACGATTTGCGGTTGTTAGAACAAGTTCGGTGGTCCGGGGACCATTTAACGCCTATTCCCGACTCTTTTGCCACTCTGGTCACTGTACAAGCAAAGCATGGAGCATCAACACGCTATAGATGGTCGGCCCAGGGCAGAGAAAGGTTTGGCGCACTCATCCAAAATCCTTCTGGCACCTTACCGGTACAATTATCTGACAGCCTTTATTATTTGGTTCAACAGGCTTTTGCTAATATTCCAGCTGATTCGGACGAGCATCTCAAAGCCGTAGTTGAATCATCCGATAACACAGCCCGCAAAATAGAAATCAGCACATTCGATGAGCATACGAAGGCTGCTTTAACAGATGGTAATGCTGGACAACATACCAACGTAATCCTCTTCTTACTCAAACAGTCAAAGAAGCCTGACTTATAAGTTATAACCACAATGGCCACCCCTTCACAGGAGCGGCCATTGTCATAAAGCATCAGCGCAATCAACGCCTAATCAGCGCAAATTCAGTCCTTAAAATTCCGCGCTGCCGGGGAAGCGGGGAAAGGGAATCACGTCGCGGATGTTGGCCATGCCGGTGATGAACAGGATGAGGCGCTCGAAGCCCAGGCCGAAGCCAGCGTGGGGCGCGGTGCCGTACTGGCGCAGCTCCAGGTACCACCACAACTCGTGCTCGGGCACCTGCATGGCCGCCATGCGGGCGCGCAGCTTGGTCAGGTCCTCTTCGCGCTGGGAGCCGCCGATGATTTCGCCGATGCCGGGGAAGAGCACGTCCATGGCCCGCACGGTTTGCCCGTCGTCGTTGAGCTTCATGTAGAAGGCCTTGATATCCTTGGGGTAGTCGGTCAGGATAACGGGCTTCTTGAAGTGCTTTTCTACCAGGTAGCGCTCATGCTCGCTTTGCAGGTCGGTGCCCCAGTCCACGGGGAACTCGAACTTCTGCTTGGCTTTCTTGAGGATTTCCACGGCCTCGGTGTAGGCCAGGCGCTGGAAGTCGTTGTCGACCACGAATTGCAGGCGGGTGAGCAGCTCCTTGTCGTACTGCTCGTTGAGGAATTTGAGGTCGTCCTGGCAGTGAGCCAAAGCGTAGCGCACGAGGCTCTTGAGGAAGTCCTCGGCCAGGTCCATGTTGTCCTGGAGGTCGTTGAAGGCCACTTCGGGCTCAATCATCCAAAACTCGGCCAGGTGGCGGGCGGTGTTCGAGTTTTCGGCCCGGAAGGTGGGGCCGAACGTATACACTTTACCCAGGGCCATGGCGGCCACCTCGGCCTCCAGCTGCCCCGATACGGTGAGGTTGGTTTGCTTGCCGAAGAAATCCTGCGCGTAATCGACGCCCGCCTTGTCCTCCGTCAGGGGTGGGTTCTGGTCGGGTAGGGTCGTCACGCGAAACATCTGGCCCGCGCCCTCGGCATCGGAACCCGTGACGATGGGCGTGTGCACGTAGCAAAAACCGTGGTCGTTGAAGTACTGGTGCACGGCAAAGGCCATGGCGTGCCGGATGCGCAATACCGCCCCGAACGTGTTGGTGCGGGGGCGCAGGTGGGCAATTTCGCGCAGGAATTCGAGCGAGTGGCCCTTCTTCTGCAGTGGGTACGTGGTGGGGTCGGCCGAGCCGTAGACCGTGATTTCGGTGGCCTGGATTTCCACGGCCTGGCCCTTGCCCTGGGAGGCCACCAGCTGGCCGCGTACAGCAATGGCGGCCCCGTTTTCCACGCCTTCGGCCCGCAGCTTTTCTTCCGGAAACTGCTCGGCGTTGGCCACCACTTGAATGGAATTGAAGCCCGAGCCGTCGTTGAGGGCGATGAACTGCACGTATTTGTTGCCGCGGCGGGTGCGCACCCACCCTTTCACCAGCACCTCACGGTCGAGGTCTTGGCTGCGCAGCAGGTCCTGCACGCTGGTTTTTCGGAGGTCAGACATGGAAGTAGTCGTATTTGAACTGTAAAGGTAGGACTGTAGCGCGAACCGCAGAACAGGGAGCACCCTGGGTTTCGGGGCAAACATCCCCACGGCTTCATTCCGGCAGATGCGCGGCCGAGACTTGGCGCTGCTTCCCACACACTTCGGCCCGCGCCCCAACTTTTTCCCCCAAAACCAAGTACAGAAAGGCCTATATTTGACCTAACTTCCCCGTTTCCTAACCCGGCGGGGCGTACCGTTTTTTAGCGTATGCAACGACTGGACATGAAGCAGCTTCTCTCGCAGAAGCTGAGCCCCCAACAGATTCAATTTATCAAGCTGCTCCAGATTCCGACGGCGGAGCTGGAGGCGCGCATTAAAGAGGAACTGGAAGTGAACCCGGCCCTGGAAGAAGGCGAGGAAGAGCCGGAGGATGAGTTCGACGACCTCGATAGCGACGACGGGGACGAGGAGTTCGACGACCCCGATGCCGAACTCGATAACCCCGACAACACCCTGGACGAGGATTTCGACGGGGAGCAAAGTGAGGAGCAGCCCGAAGTAGAGCTGCCCGTGAAGGAGGAAGTACCCGAGGTTGCCGAATCGTCGTCGGAATCCGATGACCTGGATTTGAGCGACTACCTCAACGACGACGAAATCGCGGGCTACAAGATGCAGGGCGACGGCCCGGGCGAGGACGAGGACGATCGGGAAATGCCCTTGGCCGACACCAGCGGCTCGCTCATGGACAGCCTGCTCAGCCAACTGGGCTTCTCCAGCCTCGATGAGTACCAGAAGACCATCGGCCGCCAGCTCATCGGCTCCATCGACGGCGACGGCTACATCCGCCGCGACCTGTCGGCCATTGCCAACGACCTGGCTTTCTCGCAGAACCTGGAAGTAGCGGTACCCGAAATTGAGGGTGTGCTGCGCGTCATCCAGACCTTCGACCCGGCCGGTATTGCCGCCCGCGACTTGCAGGAATGCCTGCTGCTGCAACTGGAGCGCCGCCCCTCCGATGAGACGGTGGAGCACGCCGAGCACATTCTGAACGACACGTTTGAGGAGTTCACCAAGAAGCACTACCAGCGCATTCAGCAGAAGCTGGACCTGGAAGACAACGAGCTAAAGGAGGCCATCGGCCTGATTCTCAAGCTCAACCCCAAGCCCGGCGGCAGCGGGCCGGTGGGTGGGGGCAAGATTCAGTACATCATCCCCGACTTTTTGCTCAGCCACGACAACGGCCAGTTCAACCTCACGCTCAACACCCGCAACGCCCCCGACCTGCGGGTTTCGCCGGCCTACACCGAGATGTTCCGGGCCTACGACAAGGCCTCCAAGAAGGACAAGAAAATGAAGGAGGCCGTTACGTTCGTCAAGCAGAAGCTGGACTCGGCCAAGTGGTTTATTGATGCCATCCGCCAGCGCCAGAACACGCTGCTGCGCACCATGGACGCCATTGTGCGCTACCAGCGCGAGTTTTTCGAGGAGGGCGACGAGAGCAAGCTGCGGCCCATGATTCTGAAAGACATTGCCCTGGAAATCAGCATGGACATCAGTACCGTGAGCCGGGTGGCCAACTCGAAAGCAGTGCAGACGGAGTTCGGAATTTATCCGCTCAAGTACTTCTTCTCCGAAGGCATTGCCACCGACTCGGGTGAGGATGCCAGCTCGCGGGAGGTGAAGTACATCCTGAAGGAAATCATTGAGGGCGAGCAGAAGAAAAAACCGCTTTCCGACGACAAGCTGGAGAAGATGCTCAATGCCCGCGGCTACAACATTGCCCGCCGCACGGTGGCCAAGTACCGCGAGCAGCTCAACATTCCGGTGGCCCGCCTGCGCAAGGAGCTTTAAGGCGACGTACGGCATGTACTTGCGGCGGCCCGGGCTGAAATCCCGGGCCGCTTTGCGTTAGAAGCAAATGCCCTTCGCGGGGTAGCGGCGGCCGTTGGCGGGGGAAGCGGCGACGTTCGGCGAAGTGCCGCGTGGCGGGCAATCCGGCCGGGGAAAGCGGGGCGTAAATTGAAGCCTAACGCCCGCTTTTCACACACCTTGCCCCCCGTGCTCATGTCGCTGCTTCGTACGATTCTCACCGTTTCGCTCTTCTCATTGCTGCTGGCCGTGCTCGGGGGGCCGCTGGTGTTGCGGGCGGCCACGGGGCCAGCCCGGCGGCAGCTGGAAGCCGCCCCGAAAGCCGTTCGCCTGGACGCGGGCAGCCTGCGGCCCTTGGCGGCGGCGCCCGCCCTAGGAGGCCAGCCTTCCTGACCTCGCCGGACCGAATGGGCACCCTGACGTATCTTCGCCAGGTTCCGTCTCTATTTTCCGGCCCCGTGTCCCGATTTCCGGCGACGGTACTGTCCGCGGTGTTTCATCCGCTGCTGGTGCCGTCTTACTTGTTTTACGTGGTGTGCTACCAGCTCCCGGGGGTGCTGATGCAGCCGGCCCTGCCCGAGCGGTGGCTGGTGCTGGCCGTGGCGGGCGGCTTCACGCTGGTACTGCCGGCGCTGGCGACCGGCCTGCTGGTGTACCTGGGCTTGGCCGACTCGGTGGAGCTGCGCGCCCGGGAGCAGCGCGCCTGGCCCCTGTTGCTGGCCGCGCTCAGCTTCGGGGCCGCCGCCTGGCTGCTGCACCGCCCGGCCTTGTTCGACGCCCTGCTGTTTGAGATGATGGCCGGCATGAGCCTGGCGGTACTGCTCACGTTTGGCATCACGCTCCGCTGGAAAATTTCGGCTCACGGCGTGGGCATGGGCGGGGCGCTGGGCCTGCTGGGGCTGCTGCACCTGAGCGGCAGCGCCGGGCTGCCGGGCGTCTGGTGGCTAGTGGGCACGGCCGCGGTGGCCGGAGCCGTGGGTAGTGCCCGGCTGGCGCTAAGCGCCCACACGCCCGCGCAGGTGTGGGCCGGCCTGGCACTGGGGCTGGGGTTGGTGGCCGGCCTGGGCCTGGGCCTGAGTCTGGGCCTGAGTCTGGGGTAGGCGCGGCGGCGCGGCGCAGCGGCCGGCCCCGATTTTTGGGGCCGCCGAAACTACGTTATCTTCCGGCTTCGTAGGTTGCCTGCGCTCCCGCGTACTTGCGGGGGCGGGCCTTTTAGCCGGCCCTGCCGTTCCATCCTTATCCCGCCGCTATGTCTTCCACCGCCTCCACCCCGCCCACGCCCGAATCGTTGGTGGCCGAACTGGAACAGGAGCGCCGGGGCCGGCTGGCGGCCGAGGTGCAGGTCCAGACCTTGCGCCGCCACCTGGTTTCCACCCAGCGCACCGTGGGCCGCCTCACCGACAGCATCACGCGCCTGACCCAGAACCTGCGCGTGGGGGTGCTGGTGGCCCACCAGAACGGGATGGTGGCCCTGCTCAACCAGGAATTCTGTGACCTGTTTGGGGTAGAGGAAATGCCGCCTTTGGGCATGCTCGACCACCCGGTGCAGCCCGTGCTGGAATCCCTCATCGCCCACACCCGCCGGCCCGAGCTGACCCGCCAGCGCCTGGAGAGCATGCGCCAGGCCGATCAGCGGGTGCTAGGCGAAGACCTGGAGCTGGCCGACGGCACCGTGCTGGAGCTGGACTTCATTCCGCTCAACGGCCAGGATGAGCTGGTGGCGGCCGGCTACATGCTCTCCTTCCGCGACGTTACGCAGGCCCGTCGCGCCGAGCAGTACCTGCATTCGCTGTCCCGTCTTCCGGGGCAGAACCCCAACCTGGTGCTGCGCCTGCACGCCGATGGCCGCCTGCTCTACAGTAACCCCGCCGCCGACACCCTGCGCCAGGAATACCTCAACCCCCGGCGCCAGCCCGAACTGGCCGGCCAGCTCTACCAGGCGGCCCTGGAGTCGCTGGCGACCAACCGGCTCACCCAGCGCGAGGTTCAGTTCGTGGACCAGTGGTTCCAGCTGGCCATTACGCCCTTCGAGGATGACCAGTACGTGAACCTGTACTTCACCAACATCACCCCGCTCAAGGAAGCCGAAAAGCGGCTGGTGGAGCAGCAGCAGTTCTACGAAACGGTTCTCAACCAGCTCCCGGCCGACGTGGCCGTATTCGATGCCGGACACCGTTACCGGTTCGTGAACCCGGCCGCCATCGGCAACGCTGAGCTGCGCCAGTGGATTATCGGGCACGATGATTTTGAATACGCCACCTACCGCAACCGCTCCGACAAGATGGCCCGCGACCGGCGTGCCCGCTTCGAGCAGGCCATCCGGCAGCGCACGGTGCTGGCCTGGGAGGAGCGCCTGAAAACCCCCACGGGGGACCGGCTGGCGCTGCGCCACATGCAGGCCGTATTCGACCCCACCACGGACGAGCTGCGCATGGTCATCGGCTACGGTATTGATATTACCGAGCGCCACGCGGCCGAGGAGCGTCTGCGCCAGCGCGAGGCGGAGCTCCAGGAAAACCAGGCCTTCGTGCGGGCCGTGGTCGATACCACGCCCAACATCATCTGGGCCACCGACGGGCGGGGCAAGGTGCTGTTCAGCAACCGCGCCTTCGACGACCTGATCAAGCAAAGTGCCCACCGGGAGCCCGGCATCGCCCCCAACAGCCGGGTGGCCGCCGAAGCCCAAGAGTTCATTATTTCCGACGACTACGTGCTGACGACCGGCCGGGAGCTGGTGAAGGAAACTACTTACACCCTGCGCGACGGCACCGTGCTGGACCTGCAAACGGTGAAGCGCCCGTTGTACCGGGGCGACGGCAGCCTGAATGTGCTGGGCGTGAGCACCGACATCACGGAGATGAAAAAGGCCCGGCAGACCCTGGAAAACAGTGCCAAGCAGTACCGCGACCTGATGCACTACTCCCAGGCCCTGATCTGCACCCACGACTTGAACGGCGTTCTGCTGTCGGTGAACCCGGCGGCGGCCCAGCTGGTGGGCGTGGTACCCGAAATGCTGATTGGCCGAACCCTGCATCAGGTGATGAGCCCCAACCTGCATTCCAAGCTCGACCTGTACCTGCAACAGTCGCGGGAGCAGCAGGCAATAACCGGCCTGATGACGCTCAACGGCCCCGATGGACGGCTGCATCACCTCATCTACGACAACTACCGGGTAGAGGAACCCGGCGAGGAGCCCTACGTGATTGCCTACGGCCAGGAAATAACGGAGCGCATCCAGGCCGAGCAGGAGCTGGTACGGGCCAAGGACGAGGCCGAAAATACGGCCCGGGCCAAGGAAAACTTTCTGGCCAACATGAGCCACGAAATCCGGACGCCCATCAACGGCATTCTGGGCATGGCCGGGCTGCTGGCCAAAACCCCGCTCGACGAGTCGCAGCAGGAGCACCTGCGGATTCTGCGCAACTCCGGCCGCCACCTGCTCACCGTCATCAACGACGTGCTGGACGTGGCCAAGATCGAGGCTGGCAAGCTGGAAATGGAGCGGGTCCCGTTCGATATCTGCCAGTCGATTAAAGAAAGTGTGCAGACGCTGGCCTACCGGGCCGAGGAAAAGGGCATCGACTTCCGCCTCAAGCCCCTGCAACTGCCCCGGCCCATCGTTATCGGCGACCCGGGCCGCCTCAACCAGATTCTGCTCAACCTGCTCAGCAACGCCGTCAAGTTCACCAACCGCGGTTCGGTGGAGCTGGGCGGCCGCCTGCTGCACGAAACCGAGGACGAAATCGGCATCGAGTTCTGCGTGCGCGACACGGGAATCGGCATTTCGGCCGACAAGCAGGAATCCATTTTCGAAAACTTTTCCCAGGCCTACGCCGACACGTCCCGGCGCTTCGGTGGCACGGGCCTGGGCCTGACCATCAGCCGCCGCCTGGTGCAGCAGATGGGCGGGCGCATGTGGGTGGAAAGCGAGGAGGGCCAGGGCAGTACGTTCTTTTTCAGCCTCACCCTGCCCAAAGGGGGCGCCACGCTGCCTACCGTCGTGCCGCTGCCCAAGCCCGATTACACCGTTCTGCACCACAAGCGCGTGCTGCTGGTGGAAGACCACCCCGTGAACCAGCAGCTGGCCGTGCTCATTCTGGCCGGCTGGCAGGTAGAAACCCACGTGGCCTCTGATGGCACCGAAGCGCTGGAGCAGCTCGAAGCTCGCCTCTACGACGTGGTGCTGATGGATATTCAGATGCCCGGCATGAGTGGCCTCGACGTAACCCGGCTGCTGCGCCAGCACCCCGACCCGGCTCGCGCCAACACCCCCGTTATTGCGCTTACGGCCAACGTGATGCGCTCCGACAACGAGATATACCGCGCCGCCGGGCTCGACTATCTGTCGAAGCCCTTCGAGGAAGATGACCTGTTTCGCAAGCTGGAAGCCAACCTGCGGCCGGTGCCGGTGGCCCAGCTGGAACAGCAGCCCCCGGCCCCAACTCCGGCCGCCCAGGTGCCGCTGCCGCTGGCGGCCGAAACCCCGGCCCCGGCACCCGCCGAAGAACCGCTGTTCGACCTGAGCCGCCTGCGCGACATGGCCCACGGCAGCACCATTTTCATGCAGAAAATCATCGGCTCTTTTCGTACCCACACGCCGCTGGTGGTGGCGCAGTTGCAGGAGGCGGCCGCCGCCGCCGACTGGCCTGCGGTGGGCGCCCTGGCCCACAAGCTCCGGCCGTCGTTGCAGTTGCTGGGCATCGAGGCCACCTACGCCGCCGTGGGGGTGCTGGAGCCCTTCTCGCGCCCTGAACCGGCCCCCGCCCCCCGCCCCGATACCGAGCTGCTCGTCCTCACCCAGCAACTAACCACCACCCTGACCGCCGCCGTGGAGCAGCTCGGCAACGCCCGGGTGGAATAGGTGAAATGGTGAGGTGGTGAGTTGATGTTGGAGAGTCCTGACTGCGCCGCTTGCGCAAACAGGACTCTCCAACATCAACTCACCACCTCAGATGCGGTTGAGCTTGCTGAAAAAGGCCTCCTGGTAGGATTTGCCGATGGGCACGTGCTGGCCGCCGGGCACCACAGCCGCCCCGTCCTCAATGGCCTCGATGCGCTTCATGTTGAGAATGTAGGAGCGGTGCACCCGCACGAAATGCTCGAAGGGCAGGCGCGCATCCAGCGACTTCATGGTAGTGTAGACGATGTACTTCTGCTTGTCGGTTACGATGATGACGTAATCCGACAGGGCTTCGATGTAGAGCACCTCATCGAAGTTGATGCGCACCATTTTGCTGTTCACCTTCACAAACAGGTCACTGTCGGCGGGGGCGGGGGCGGGCGCAACGGCGGCGGCAGCTACCGGGGTGGCGTGCTGTTGCAGGGCCCGCTGCACAGCCCGGCTGAAGCGGGCATAATCGAAGGGCTTGACCAGGTAATCCGTCACCCGCAGGTCGAAGGCATCCACGGCGAAATCCTCGTGGGCGGTGGTCAGAATCACGATGGGCGGGTCGGGTAGCACCCGCAGCAGGTCCAGGCCGTTGAGCTGGGGCATCTGGATGTCGAGAAACAGCACGTCGACGCGGTTGCCGGCCCGGAAATAGTTCAGGCCCTGCAAGGCGTCATCCATCGACACCACCATTTCCAGCGAGTCGGTCAGGGAGATATAGTGCTCCAGCGTCAGCCGGTTGATTTCTTCATCATCAATAATAGCACAAGTCAGTAAAGGGCCGGGAGCAGACATAACGGAGCGCGAAAAGTGGAGTAGGATAAGTGGCGGCGGCAAAGCGCGCGCAACCAAACGGAGCGGGAGGGCCAGCGGCCGGCACCAAAGGAGGCAGTTGGCTCGTAGCTAAGCTACTGTTCTGCCCTTTGCCAATCAAATTTAAATAACGGGGGAAGGCAGGGCCTTTCTTTTTGAACCAATCCGCCAGCGTTCGGACGTACGCAGCGCCTATGTTCGCCGGATTGCCCGCCCCGGGTCCCGATCTGGGCCAGCCATTTTTTTCCGGCACACCAGCCGTGGCGGGCGCCTGGCTGGTAGCAGCGGCCCGCCCCCGGCTCAGCGCCGGGCCATTTCCTGGGCCACCAGGTCCTGCACCTCCGGTCGTTGGTAGTCCTGCTCGGTCTGAATGTGGGGCATGAGGCGCTGCATAATCTGTTCCTGGGCCTGCCCGTTGGCCAGGGCCTCGGCGTAGGGCAGGTGCGAAAACGTAACCTGCGAATACAGGGGCAGCCACTTGTCGGGGTACTGGCCCGAAATTTTGCCTTCGATTTTCTTCTGCAACAGAAAGCGCGGATCGGCCACCCGGTCGCGCATCTCCTGGAAATTGTACACGGCCAGGTCGGCCATGGCATCGGCATCGGGCTTGCGCGAGACTTCAAACTCGTGGAAAATCTGCCCCCAGTCGCGGCCGTGCTGTTGCAGCAGTTGGTCGAGCACGGTACAATCCTCGAAGCCCGCGTTCATGCCCTGCCCGTAAAATGGCACAATGGCGTGGGAGGCATCTCCGAGCAGCAGCACGTCGTGCTGGTAAGTCCAGGGGAAGCAGCGCACCGTGACGAGCGAGCTGGTGGGGTTGTCGAAGAACTCGGTTTCCAGCTCCGGCATCAGGGGCACGGCATCCGGGAATACGTCGGCGAAGAAGTCGCGCACTTGGGCCGGCGTCTGGAGGGTGGCGAAGGAAACGGGGCCTTCGTAGGGGAAAAACAGGGTGCAGTTGAACGAGCCGTCGAGGTTGGGCAGCGCAATCATCATATACTGGCCCCGGGGCCAGATGTGGAGCGCATTTTTTTCCAGGGCCCAGGTGTTGTCAGGTCCGGCCGCGATGGTGAGTTCTTTGTAGCCGTAGTCGAGGTAGTGCTGGGAGTAGTTGAAGCGGTCGGTGCGCTGCAACGCACCGCGCACGGCCGAGTAGGCCCCATCGGCCCCGAACAGGCGCTGGTAGGGCACGGTGCGGGCCTGACCGGTGGCCACGTCCAGCATTTCCAGCTCCTGGCGGCGCACATCTACCCGGCGGCACTGCTGGTTGAACTGCACCCGGATGCCCGGCTGCTGCTCGGCTAAATCCAGCATCCGGCGGTTCAGGCCGGCCCGCGACACGGAGTAGATGGCCTGGCCGGCCTGGCCGTAGGGCTGGTGGGTGAGGTTGCCGGCCGGGTCGTGCATCACGCGCCCGTGCATAGGAATGGCCACTTCGCGCACGGCCTCGGCAATGCCCACGCCTTCCAGCGCCCGCCAGCCCCGGTCGGAGAGGGCCAGGTTGATGGAGCGCGCCTCCACGGGTGTTGCGCCCCGGATGTCGGGGCGGCGTTCGAATACGTCCACTTGGTGACCGTGCCGGGTCAGGTAGAGCGCTAACAGGCAGCCAACCAGGCCGCCCCCCATCACGGTAAGCGTTTCGGCGGGCTCGGCAACAGGGGCAGGTGAGGTCATGGCAACGGCGGAAAAATCGGCTAGCAAAGGAACGGTAAGCGGAAAGGCGAATGTAACCCATTCCGCTGGCATCGGTTAGTCGAGCAATACCCCCCGTTAAACGAGTGAATAGCCTATACTGGTGGGCACCCCAAAATAGCCGCCGGACATTGCTGTACTTTGGATTATCGAATGATTCTTCCCCGTTCCGCTTCTCCGGTTCCATGCTGCTCTACCCCGCTACCGATTGGCCGCTCCTGTTCCCGCTCCCCCACCGGGCATCCTCGGGTGCCCTCACCGAAGTATGCAGTCCGGCCGATGCGGAGGCTTGGCCGCGCGTTCGGGAGCCCAACCCGTGGGTGGTAGCCGGTTGGTACGATGAAGGCCGGATATTGCAGATTGGAGACTACCTGATAGGAGATGAAAACTGTTCTTTGCTCTACGGACTACCCATTATCAGGTACTGAGCCCCGAATACCGATTAGCTAAGCAGCGCTTGGAAATAGCCAAACCCATTGAGTAAACACCATTTGCCCCCTTCGCTAAGCCGGGGCAAGCCCCCCGCCGGGCAGTAGGTTATTCGGCATGCCTACTTTATATTTGCAGCCCTCTTCCCTGACCCGGATATTTTTTTCATTTTTTTGCACTTTTTTAGCATGAGAAAACTCTATCGTTTTCTATTTTTCTTCCTGTTGCTGCTGGGCACGGTGCTCACGGGCCAGGCGCAGGAAATGGGCTCCGTTGCGGGCACAGTCCAAACGGAAGCCGGCGAACCCATGCCCGGGGCCACAATTTTTATCCGGGGCACGTTCATCGGCACCAGCACCAACCGCGACGGCCGGTTTACGCTCCGGACCGATTTCAGCGAGGGGCCGGTCACGCTGTCGGTTTCCTTCGTGGGCTATGAGAGCCGCGAGGTAACGCTGACCAAGCCCGACAACGCGGTGAAGGTGCAGCTCAAAGTGAACCCCACCCAGACGAACGAGGTAATTGCCTCGGCCTCCCGCGTAGAGGAGGGCATTTTGCAGGCCCCGGTAACGGTAGAAAAGGTAACCTCCCAGCAGGTGCTGCGCCTGCCCCCGCCCGACGTGCAGGTGGGTCTCAACCACTTCAAGGGCATTGATGTGAACGGGACGAGCATGCTGATGAATTCGCTGAGCACCCGCGGCTTCAACTCGCCCAAATCGGAGCGCCTGATCCAGCTCACCGACTACTTCGATACCCAGTCGCCCTCGCTGAACGTGAATGCCGGCAACCTGACGGGTTTGCCGGAAATCGATATTGAGAGCATCGAAATCATTCACGGTCCGGCTTCGGCCCTCTACGGAGCCAATGCCTTCAACGGGGTACTGCTTCAGAACTCGAAAGACCCCTTCGTGAGCGAGGGCCTGAGCGTGCGCGTGCGCGGCGGCCAGCGCAGCTTTTTTGATGGCCAGCTGCGCTACGCCCAGAAAATCGGCGACAAGTTCGCCTTCAAAATCACGGGCGCCTACCTCACCGCCAACGACTGGCTGGCCAACAGCACGGTGGCCACCAGCAAAAGCGTGGAGTTCCGTAACAATGCCCAGGGCTCGACGCTGGGCTACGAGGCCGTGAACCGCTACGGCGACGTAGCCTTTAAGGTACCGGCCGATTACCCGTTCGCGGACCTACGGCCCAAAACCCTGTTTATGCCGGGCTTCGAGGAGAAAACGTTGGTTGGCAGTGATGACCAGGCGAAGTCGCTCAAAATCCACCCCACGCTTTCCTACCTGGTAACCAACTCGATAAAGATGACGGTAGGTGCCAACTACAACCGCGGCACGGCCAGCTACCAGAGCTCCAGCCGCTACCGCCTCAAAGACTTCGGCACCAACCAATTCCACGGCGAAATTAAAGGGGAACGGTGGTTTGTGCGCGGCCAGTCGGTGCAGGACTACGGTAACAACTCCTACGACCTGAACCTGCTGGGCTCCTTCATTCAGAATTCGCCCATTGCCACGGGCAGCGGCACGACGTACGCCCAGCAGTATTTCAGCACCTACCTGACCACCTACGGCGGCGCACGCCAGGCTGGCCAGACGGATGCCCAGGCTCAGACCACGGCCCTCAACGCGGCCGCCAAATTTCAGATTGATCCCAACTCGGCGGCCTTCCGCAACCTGCGCAGCCAGATTATTGCTGACGCGACGCCCGGTAAAGGCGCCCGCCTCAACCCCAGCTCCCTGCTGAACGAGGGCAACGCCCAGTACAACTTCAAGCTGACCGAAACGGCTGACCTGATCGTGGGCGCGGCCTACCGTAAATTCCGCCTCGGCTCAAATGGCAACCTGTTCAGTGACGAGGAAGGCCGGATTCAGAACCACGAATTAGGGGCTTACAGCCAGCTCACCAAGAAATTGCTGGATGAGCGCCTGAAGCTGGCCCTGGCCGGCCGGGTAGACGACTTCAAGAACTTTAAGCCCGCCTTCTCGCCCCGCGCTTCGGTGGTGTATTCGGCCGACGCGGCCCGTCAGCATAACTTCCGGGCCAGCTACGGCCGGGCCCTGCGCTCGCCCACCCAGCTCGACCAGTATATTCAGCTCGACGTGCGCCAGGTGCTGCTGCTGGGCAACGTGGACAATGGGTTCCAAGGCTATACCCCAGCCAGCATTGGCGCCAATATTCAGCCGGTATCAACCGACATTGCCTCGCTGAAGCTGGAGCGGCTGAGTACGTACGAAGTAGGCTATAAAGGAGCGCTTGGTGACAAGTTGGTGGTGGACGTTAATTACTACCGCAACTACTACAACGACTTTATTGGCGCTCAGCGCTTCATTGGCAACCGCGACGGCAGCCGGCCCACATCGGACCAGCTAACGTTTGAAAGGTCGCGTACGGCTACGAAGGCACCGTTCGGTACGCCGTTTCAGGAAGCCAGTTCCCCGACCCGTGTGTTGCAGGTGTGGACCAACGCCAACCAGGAAGTGCGCACTCAGGGAGCCGCCTTGGGCCTGACCTACGCTTTCGCCCCCTTCTTCAACCTGGCCGCCAACTACACGCTCAACGTGCAGGACCGCTCCGACGTGACGGATGCCGAGTTCCAGACTTATTTCAACACGCCCAAGCACAAGTATAATGTAGGAGCCAGCGGCTCGGTTATCAACCACCTGAGCTACTCGCTGAACTACCGGTGGGCCCAGGGCCACGAGTACGGTACCCCGTTCGCCGTGGGCCAACTCTCGGACTACAGCGCCACGGATGCCTACTTGAGCTACAATTTCGTGCAGACGGGCCTGACGGTGCAGGCCGGGGCCTCCAACCTGTTCGATGCTACCAATGTGCAAGTGTACGGCGGCCCGCAAATCGGCCGGCTCGCGTACCTGGGCTTGCAGCTCGACATCAAGTAAACGGCTCTTACCACCCGTTGGGTCGTACCCGAAAGCGCCCTTCTTCTGCCTGGCAGAGGAAGGGCGCTTTCGGGTACGACCCAACGGGACCCTCTTTTCCCATTAATAGAAACATGTCCGAAGATGGGAACGAGGGCGGCTCATTCGCCCCAGACAAAGGTCGGGTTCACCTGTGTTTCTACACTGTTTGCCGAAAATAATCAGAAGCGCGCGCGGGTGACGCTACGTTTGCAGCCCTGAATTCACACACCTCCGGCATTCGCGCCTCATGACCTCTCTCTACTCATCCTCTCTATTAGCCGCTGCGGCCCTGCTGCCGCAGCTGGCTTTCACCACCCCGCTCCCTGTTCCGGCCCACCCGGCCGCCGCTACCCGCCTCACCACCCCAGACGCGGCCGAAAAAACGCTGGCGGGCAAGGTGCTCACCGACAAAGGCGAAGCTTTGCCCGGAGCCACGGTTTTCATCAAAGGCACCTTCGTTGGCACCAGCACCGACCAACAGGGCAATTTTCAGCTGAATGCCACTTTCGAGAACGGCCCCGTGACGCTGGTGTTTTCCTACGTGGGCTTCGATACCCGCGAAATCCGGCTCCAGGCCCCCGATCAGGCCATCAATGTGGGCCTCTCGCCCAGTGCCACCCTGCTGAACGAAACGATTATATCGGCCTCGCGCATCGAGGAAAGTATTCTGCGCGCCCCGGTTACGGTGGATAAACTTTCGACCCGCCAGATTGAGCGCATCACCACGCCCGAGGTACTCAGCGGCCTGGGCCAGCTCAAGGGCATCGATGTGAGCTCGGCCTCCATGCTGTTTACCAGCGTGAGCACCCGGGGCTTCAACACGGCCAAATCGGAGCGCGTGATTCAGCTGGTCGACTACATGGACACCCAGCTGCCCTCCCTCAACCTGAGCCCCGGCAACCTGGTGGGCATTCCGGAGCTCGATATGGAGAGCATCGAAATTATCCACGGTCCGGCCTCGGCCCTCTACGGGGCCAATGCCCTGAGCGGGGTTATTCTGTTCAACTCCAAAGACCCCTTCGTGTACGAGGGGCTGAGCATGCGCCTGCGGGCCGGCCAGCGGGATCTGCTGGACGGGCAGCTGCGCTACGCCCAGAAAATAACCGACAAGCTGGCCTTCAAGGTGAATGCCAGCGCCTTCCGGGCCAACGACTGGCTGGCCCAGAACTACGGGGCAACCCAGAGCTCGGTAAACCCGGCCGGTTCGTCGTTGGGCTACAATGCCGTAAACCGTTATGGTGAAGGGGGCTATACCTTCAGCCCCTTCCAGAAACTATCGGACGATACGGCCCCCAACAACACCAACGCCAACCCGGAACTGTACGGCAAAACGGCTTACCTGCCCGGCTTCACGGAGCAGCAGCTGATTGCCAACGACAACCGCACGTCGTCGTACCGGCTGCAAGGCATGGTTTCGTACCTGCTGCGCGACGACCTGAAACTGACCGTGGACGTCAAGCACGCCGAGGGCACGGCTACCTACCAGAACCTGAGCCGGTTCCGGGTGAAGGGCCTGGGCTCGAACCAGTACCGCGCCGAGCTCAAGAGCAGCAAAGGCTTCGTACGGGCGTATAGCACCGAGGATTTCTCGGGCAAGTCCTACGAGTTCAACCAGCTGGGCACCCTGATTCAGCAGGCGCCCACGGCTGAGGGTGGTTTCCGGAGCTATCAGGACCGGTTTTACTTTACCTACAACGACGCCTACGGCAAGGCCCGCCAGGCGGGCATGACGCCGGATGCGGCCCTGACAGCGGCCCAGACGGCCGCCAGCGCCACCCAGCTCGCCCCCTCCGACCCGCGCTTCAGTACGCTGCGGGAGCGAATCATTCAGGATAAGAACCCCAGCACCGGGGCCCAGCAGTACTTCAATTCCTACCTGCACGACCTCAGCGCCCAGCGCCAGTTTATGCTCGGCCAGGGTGGCACCAACCTGGTGGTGGGCGGGGCCTACCGCCAGTACCGCCTCGGCTCCGATGGCCTGCTGTTCAGCGACCAGGATGGCAAGCGCATCGTGAACTACGAGTACGGAGCCTACGGGCAGCTCACCCAAACCGTGTTCGAGGAGCGCCTGAAGCTGGCCCTGGCCGGCCGGATCGACGAGTTCAAGAACTTCAAGCCGGCCTTCTCGCCCCGGGCTTCCGCCGTGTACTCGGCCGGCGAAAACAAGCAGCATAACTTCCGGGCCAGCTACGGCCGGGCGTTCCGCTCGCCTTCGCAGCTGGAGCAGTACCTGTACAGCGACATCCGCAGCGGCCTGTTGCTGGGCAACATCGGCAACGGGTTCCAGGGCTACAACACCACCCTGTTCGCTTCGCCCCAAACCCTGGGCGCGGCCTCGGCCGACCCGGCCCGGCTGAAGACCTACGAGTACAACGCCGCGCCGCTGCAACTGGAGCAGGTGAAGACGGCCGAAATTGGCTACAAAGGCGCGCTCATCGCCAACCTGTACGCCGACGTGAGCTACTACCGCAGCCGCTACGACGGCTTCATCGGGGCCCAGCTGTTTGTGGGCAACACCGATGGCAGCCGCCCGACCACGGCCCAGCTGGCCGCCGGCTATCCGACGGCCTACTCCAACCAAAGCCAGCCCACCCGCGTGCTCTACACCTACGTCAACAGCACCCAGGAAGTAAAAACCCAGGGCGTAACGGCCGGCCTGGCCTACTACTTCCGCCGGGCCTTCAACCTGACGGGCAACTACTCGCTCAACGTCCTCGACAAAAGCAACCTGCCCGCCGGCTTCCAGACGTTCTTCAACACGCCCAAGCACAAATACAACGTGGGCGCCAACGGCCAGGCCGGCAACCTGAGCTACTCCGTGAACTACCGCTGGGTGCAGGGCCACTTGCAGGAAATGCCCTTCGCCGTGGGCACCATCCAGGATTACAGCACCACCGATGCCTACCTGGGCTACCTGGTTCCCAAGCTGGGCACCACCTTCCAGGCCGGTATTTCCAACGCCTTCAATGCCAATAACAACCAGGTGTTCGGCGGCCCCCAAATCGGCCGCCTCGGCTACCTGGGCCTGCGCTTCGATTTGCAATAGGCTGCTTAGGACTTAGGACTTAGGACTTAGAAGGTACTGCAACGCCCCCGCGACGGTTGTCGCGGGGGCGTTTTTTACTGGCGGGCGTCTGCTCCGCATGAGCTAAACAATTAGGGGCTAAACAATTTGAAATTGTTTAGCCCCTAATTGTTTAGCTCATGCGGAAGCGGCAACTCCGCTTACCGGGCACTGTCTACCAGCCGGAACGTGAGGTTGAGGCGGGGGCCGACGGGGCGGGCGGTTTTGGGCAGGGCGTGGAGCCAGTTCTGCTGGGTGGGGCCGCGCATCAGCAACAGGCTACCCGAGGTGAGCGGCAGGCTCAGGGCCTCAGCGGCCACGCCGGGGCGGGGCTTGAGACGGAAGGTACGGGTAGCGCCCAGCGTGAGCGAGGCAATAACGGGCGCGGAACCCAGTTCGGGCTCGTCGTCGGCGTGGTAGCCCATGCTATCCTGGCCGCTGCGGTAAAGGTTGAGCAGCACGCTGTTGAAGCGGGTGCCGGCGGCGGCCTCCACGCGCCGACGCAGCTGGAGCAGCGGGGCAGTCCAGGGCAGGGGCTCCAGGCGCAGGCCCGAGTACTGGTAAGTAGCGGCCGGGTCGCCGTACCAGGCCGTGAGCCGGGGCTGCATCACCTGCTTGCCGAACAGCCGGATGGGCTGTTGCTGCCAGGGCACGTCGCAGGTGAGGTGGGCGAGCAGCGCGGCGGCGGCGGCCGGGGCCAGAAAGGCGGCGTCGAGCAGCAGCTCGGCGGCGGGCAGGGGCAGCGGGCGCAGGGGCATTGGCGGGGTGGCGCGGGGTGGCGGCAGACTTGCCTACTCCTTCAGCAAGCGCTCTAGCTGCTTCATCTGCTGCTGCACCTCCGGGGGCTGTTGCTTTTGCAGGTAGGGCATGGCGTATTGCAGGGCCAGCGAAAGCAGGAAGCACACGATGATGGGCAGCAACAAACTGCGGCCCCGGTAATTTTCGGTGGCAATATAACGGGGCCAGAACCAGCGCACATACACCAGAATGGCCGGCACGTTGAACAGGAAGTAGCCGATGATGGGCGACACCCCGCCGCGCACAATCACCAGCATCACCAGATTCAGCATCAGCACGATGTAGGCCAGCACGAACACGACCAGCAAGGCCAGCCCCCGAAACTGCCGCAGGCGTACCAGGTTCAGCCCCAGCAGCACGCCGCCCCCAATCATGGTAGACATGGGCAGGATCGAAAACAGGGCAATGGTACCGGGCGAATACAGGGCGGGGCCGGTAGGCTCGGCGGCTACCACCTCGCCGCGGGCCACACGCCGGGCCTGGTCCTGGTCGGCTACTTCGGCCCGGGCCACCGATTCGCGGCGGTCGGTTTCCTGCTGGCTGGTCTGGAGCGCGGTAGTCAGGGCGACGGCGTTGGGCTCGGGGGTGCCCCGCCGGGCCAGTTCCTCCAGGGCCGCCAGCACGGCTTCCTCCCGGTACTGATACCGATTGTCGACGTAGTCGCGCAGCTCGGCGGCAGTTTTGCGGCTCATTTTCGCCGCGTAGTCTTCGGCCATGATAGTTGTTGGTTGTCAGTGAGGAGTTGCCAGTTGTCAGTTGTCAGTTGTCAGTTGCCAGTTGTTAGTTGCCAGTTGTTAGTTGTCAGCGTTCAGTTGTCAGTTGCCAGTTGTCAGTTGTCAGTTGTCAGTTGTCAGTTGTCAGGATGTTCGATAACTGACAACTGGCAACTGACAACTGACAACTAACAACTGGCTTACTGACGGGACGCCCATTCGGCCAGCACCTCGCCCACCCGGTACACGTCCTCGAAGGTATTGTAGAGCGGCACCGGGGCCAGGCGGATAACGTTGGGCTCGCGCCAGTCGCCGATTACGCCCACGGCCATCAGGTGCTCGAACAGGTCGCGGCCGTTGCGGTGCACCAGCAACGAGAGCTGACAGCCGCGCTGGGCCGGGTCGGCGGGGGTGATGATTTCCAGCTGCTCGCGGCCCAGACCGAGGCGGGTAATGAGGAACTCCAGGTAGCCCGTAAGCAGCTCGCTTTTGCGGCGCAGGGCGGGCATGCCCCCGGCGGCCTCATGCACCTGCAAAGCGGCTTCGTGCACGGCCATCGTGAGCACGGCCCCGTTGGATAGCTGCCAGCCAGCCGCCCCGCGCATGGGCTTGAAACCCTTCTTCATCTGGAAGCGCTCCTTCTCATCGTAGCCCCACCAGCCAGCCAGGCGTAGCAGCTCGGGCTGATCGGCAAACCGCTCGTGCACGAACGCGCCCGATACGCCGCCCGGACTGGAGTTGAGGTACTTATAGGAGCACCAGCAGGCGAAATCCACGTCCCAGTCGTGCAGGTGCAGCTCCACATTGCCGGCCGCGTGGGCCAGGTCGAAGCCCACCCGCGCGCCCACGGCGTGGCCGGCGGCGGTAATAGCGCCCATGTCGTATACCTGGCCGGTGTAGTAGTTGAGCCCGCCCATGATGACGGTGCAGAGCGAGTCGCCGAGCTCCTCGATTTTGGCCAGAATATCCTCCGTGCGCAGGGTGTGCTCGCCGGTCCGGGGCACCAGCTCCACAATGGCCTCGTCGGGCGCGAAGCCGCGCTGCTGCACCTGCGTTTCGAGGGCGTACTGGTCGGAGGGGAATGCGCCGCCTTCCATGAGCACCTTGTAGCGGGTGGCCGTGGGCTGGTAGAAGGTGATGAGCAGCAGGTGCAGGTTGGTGGTCAGGTTGTTCATCACCACCACCTCCACGGGCTTGGCCCCCACAATGCGGGCCGAGGCTCCTTGCAGCCGCTCATGGAACTGCATCCAGGGGGTTTCGCCCTTGAAATGGCCTTCCACGGCCAGGTTCTGCCAGTTATCAAACTGCCGCTCCACGGCGGCGCGGGCCGTGCGGGGTTGCAGGCCCAGGGAGTTGCCGCAGAAGTACAGGCACTCGCCCTGCCCATCGGGGCCGGGCGGAATCAGGAACTGCTGACGGAATTCGCGCAGCGGGTCCTGCGCATCGAGTTGGCGGGCAAAGTCGAGGGTGGGTTCGAAAGTCATTACCAGCAAAGATACCACACCCCGGGCCGGGCACCTAGCCGGCCACCGCCATGATTTTGGCCACCTGCGCCGGGGGCAGGTCCAGCCAGTCGAGGGCGTTGCCGCTCAGCAGGCGGGCCTGCACGTCGGCGGGGTAGCTCAGGGAGCGGATGAGCTGGCCGGGCACGGCCTCGCCCAGCGGGAACGGGTAATCGGTGCCCAGGGCCACTTTATCGGCCCCCAGCGTGCGTACCAGAAAGTCGAGGGCCTGGGGGTCGTGCACGAGCGAATCGACCCAGAAGCGGCCCAGGTACTCGCGGGGGTTGCGGGCGTTATCCACGGCGCACAGGTCGGGGCGCACCTGCCAGCCGTGCTCGATGCGGCCAATGGTAGCCGGAAACGAGCCCCCCCCGTGGGCTACGGCCACCCGCAGCTTCGGCAGCCGCTCCAGTACGCCCCCGAAAATGAGCGAGCACAAGGCCCGGCTGCTCTCGGCGGGCATGCCCACCAGCCAGGGCAGCCAGTATTTGGGCATCTGGCCCTGGCCCATCATGTCCCAGGGATGCACGAACACGCACATACCCAGCTCCTCGGCGGCCTGAAACACCGGGAACAGCTCCGGGGCATCCAGGTTCCAGTCGTTGACGTGGGAGCCGATCTGGACGCCCGCCAGCCCGAGCTGGTGGCACCGTTCCAGTTCCCGTACGGCCAGGTCGGGGGCCTGCAGTGGCAGCGTGCCCAGGCCCACGAACCGGCCGGGGTAGCGCTGCACCACGCCCGCCAGGTGGTCGTTGAGCAGCTGGCTCAGATCCAGCACGTCCAGGGGTTTGGCCCAGTAGCTGAACATCACGGGCACCGTGCTCAGCACCTGCACCTGGGCCCCGAACTGGTCGTACTCGCGCATTCGCACGGCGGGGTCCCAGCAGTTGTCCTGGATTTCGCGGAAGAACTTGTCGTCCTGCATCATGCGGGCGCAGCAGGGCCGGTGATGGTCGAGCCGGATGAAGCCCCCGTAGCCGTACCGTTCCCGCAAATCGGGCCACCGCTCGGGCAGGATGTGGGTATGGATGTCGATGGTGAGCACGGGCGGTGGTGAATGAGGGGGTTAGCGAATAAGTGCAGTTGGTAAAAGAAGGTGTCATCCTGAGCGGAGCGAAGGATCTTCGCACGCTTGAACGGCTATAACAACGACTCTTTCCAACGTGCGAAGATCCTTCGCGCCGCTCAGCATGACACGTTCTTTTACCCGTTCACTCACCCTTGCGCCGCCGGGGCTTCCATATAGGTACCGCAGACGGTGCAGGTGCGCAGCGCGTCGGAGGCCCAGAAGGTACCCATGATGGGCGGGAGCTGGGCCACGATGTCGGTGATTTCGGCGAATTGCTCGTGGAGCTGGTGGCCGCAGTTTTCGCAGTACCACTGGAAGCCGTCCAGCTCGCCGGGGGCGCGGTAGCGTTCCAGCACCAGGCCCACGGAACCGGCCGGGCGGCGGGGCGAGTGGGGCACGCCGGGCGGCAGCAGAAACATGCTGCCGGCCTTAATTTCAATGTCGACGGGCTTCCCGTCCTCGATGATTTTGACCACCATATCGCCCTCCAGCTGCAAAAACAGTTCCTCGCCCTCGTCCACGTGGTAGTCTTTGCGGGCATTGGGGCCGCCCACCACCATCACAATAAAGTCTTTATTGTCTTTAAAAACCTGCTGATTGCCTACGGGCGGCTTGAGCAGATGGCGGTGGTCATCAATCCACTGCTGAAAGTTGAACGGACGGGCGACGGGCATGGCGGAGAATGAGTGAATGAGTGACTCGGTGAAGGAGGCAGTGGGTATAGCACTGATGGCAACCTAAGCAAATAACGGCATTCTCGCCTATCCTCGAAACATCCCGTAATTTCCCCGCTCTACTTCACCGAGTCACTCATTCACTCATTCACTCTCCCATGGATTTTCTTTCCCAACGCGCCCTGGTGGGCGGCAGCACCCAGGGCATCGGGCGGGCCGTGGCCGAGGAGCTGGCCCGGCGCGGAGCCACCGTTACGCTGCTGGCCCGCAACGAAGCCAGCCTGCGCCAAGCCGCCGCCGCCCTGCCCACCCCCGCCAATCAGGTTCACGACTTTATCGTGGCCGATTTCAGCCACCCCGACCAGGTGCGCGCCGGGGTGCAGGCCTACCTCACGGCCCACCCCGCCGGCTTCGATATTCTGGTGAATAATACCGGCGGGCCGGCGGGCGGGCCGCTGCTGGACGCGCCGGTGGAAGCGTTCCGGGCCGCGTTCGAGCAGCACCTGGTGTGCAATCACCTGCTGGCCCAGGCCGTGGTGCCGGCCATGCGGGGCCGGGGGCGGGGCCGCATCCTCAACATCATCAGCACCTCGGTGAAGCAGCCGCTGCCGGGCCTGGGCGTGAGCAACACCATCCGGGCGGCGGTGGGCA
Source organism: Hymenobacter rubripertinctus (assembly GCF_003583925.1). Taxonomy (GTDB): domain Bacteria; phylum Bacteroidota; class Bacteroidia; order Cytophagales; family Hymenobacteraceae; genus Hymenobacter; species Hymenobacter rubripertinctus. Next base: position 35,229 of record NZ_QYCN01000008.1, read on the forward strand.
ACTGGGCCAAAACCCTGGCCAACGAACTGGCCGCCGACGGCATTACGGTGAACAACGTGCTGCCCGGGGCCACCATCACGCAGCGGCACACGTCCCTCATCGAACAGAAAGTAGCCACCACCGGCCAGACCACCGCAGAAGTGGAGGCTGGTCTGCTGGCCCGCATTCCGGCCGGCCGTTTCGGGCAGGCGGCGGAAGTTGCCGCCGCCGTAGCTTTTCTGGCCTCGGAGGCGGCGGCCTACATCACGGGCATCAACGTGCCCGTGGACGGGGGCCGGACGGGAAACCTGTAAACCCGGCGGACTCCAACCGCCGGTATGGCAAAAGTCCGTTGCGCGAGGAGCGGAGCGAGTTCCCACGCGTCAACTGACGCCTGACACTCGCTCCGCTCCTCGCGCAACGGACTTTTGCGGTACGGCGGCGGGCTATTCTGCCCGGGCCAGGGTGATGTCGTCCACGAATACGGGCTGAGAGGAGCCTCCGCGCCAGAGGTAGAAGCGCAGCTCGTGGGTAGGGGCAATATTTTCGGGCATGGTGAAGGTCTTCTTCACTTCCGTCCACTTGTTGAGCGCCTTCACTTCGTCGCCCAGCGCAATGGCCTCCCAGAATACTTTCTGGGAGTCGTCGGCCGGATTTTTCACTTCTATCACCAGCTTGGCTTCGGTTTCCTTGCCCGTTAGCAGCACCCAGGCGCTCAGTTCGAGCTTTTTGAGGCGGGTCGGGCTCACCTTGGCCAGCAGCGCGCCGTAGCCCACGCCGTACTCAATGTCGTTATCCACCCGCATCGAGTAGCGGCCCGAGTGGGCCTTGGCCGTCGTCAGGGCCGGGTTGGCCGGAGCCCAGCCTTCCACCGACTCCAAATCGTTGTGGGCAATTACGTTTTCGGGCAGCACGTCGGTCTTGGAATCGGAGCAGCTTACCAGACCGGCACAGGCGGCGGCGGTCAGAAGGGAGTAGAAGGGCAGCAAACGCATGAGCGGGCCAGGGTATAACGAAAGGTGAGGGCAAAAAGCGGTGCGAAGATAGAGAGGTGAAAGGCCCTGTCCTAGACCCGGCCCGCGCAGTTTTTCAGGGCCGGGGGCCGCCACCAACGGGTTGTGAGCCCTAATCCCTATTTTTACCCCTCCGCTCCTGGTTACCACCCCGGCTCCCGGAGCCCGGCCCCTTTCTTTACGCTAGTCCTGTATGCCTGCTTACCGATTAACGCGCCCGGCCTGGGGCGGCCTCGCCGTGCTGGTGCTCTCGTTGGGCATTTTGATTGCCACCTTCGGCCCCGCCCTGCTGCATCCGGGCCACTACTATTTTCAGGCCGGCGGCGACGGTATTCAGAGCTACTTCGCCACGGCTTACTACGCGCTCTATGATGGCGGGCAGCACTTTTCGGGCATGAACTACCCGGTGGGGGAAAACTTTAACTACCCCAACCTTCAGCCCCTCATTGCCTGGGGTATTCACGTGGCCCAGCAGCTGGGCCTGCCCGCCGCCAAACACGCCATCGGCATCACCAACGCGGCGGCCATGGGCGCACTGCTGCTCACCCCGCTGGTGATCTACCTGATTCTGCGCCGGTTCCGGCTGCCGGTGGTGTATGCCGTGGTGATGGCCCTGCTCATCGGGTTCCTCTCGCCCCAGGTGCAGCGCCTCGGCGACCATATGTCGCTGAGCTACGCCTGCTTCATGCCCCTGCTCTGGTACTGCATCCTGCGCATTCAGGATGCCCCCTACCGGGCCAGGTGGTACGTGCTGTTTGGCACGCTCGCCACCCTAATGGGGCTGATTATGCTTTATTTCCTGGCCTGCGGCTGCATTCTGCTGCTGCTGCACGCCGCCCTGCTGGCCCTGCGCAAGCCCCGGCCCTGGGGCGTGGTGTGGCGCATGGTGGTGGCGGCCCTGGTGCCGCTGGTGCTCACCCGCGGCTGGCTCTGGCTCACCGATACCGTGACCGACCGGCCGCCCAACCCCTACGGCCTGCTGGTGTACGTGGCCACGCCGACCGGCGTGTTCAGCCCCTCGGTGGGGCCGGGCCAGGGCTGGTGGCAGACGCTGTTCCGCACCGAATCGGCCTCCTACGAGGCCATGTCGTACGTGGGCATTGTCACCACCATCACCCTGCTGGTGGTGGGGCTGCTGGCTTTGCGCAAGTTCCTGATCCGACCCACCCTCGGCCCCCGGCTGCTCCCGGCGGGCATCCCCGGCCCGCTGTCCGTTGGGTTGATAGCGAGCGGCCTGCTGCTGCTGATTGCCTTTGGCCTACCCATGAAGTTCCCCGGCCTGAACTGGCTGGTAGATTATCTGGGGCCGTTCAAGCAGTTCCGGGCACTGGGCCGGTTTGCCTGGCCCTTCTACTACGTGGCCACCGTATTCACGGCCTGGCTGCTGTGGCAGCTCTGGCAGCGCCAGCAGCAGGCGGGCCAGACGTGGCTGCTGCGCCTGTGGCTGCCGGCGGTGCTGCTGCTCTGGGCCGGCGAGGCCTGGGTCAACCTCGACACGAAGGCCACTCAGGTGTTGCAGGGAGCCGGCGCGGAGGATTTTTTTAATGCCCGCAACGGCCTGACGGGCCGCCTGAGCTGGACCAACCGCCGCCCCGAGGAGTTTCAGGCCATTCTGCCCCTGCCCTACTTCAACAAAGGCAGCGACAAAATTGACCTCGACGGCTCCGGCGAATCCATGTTTCAGGCCCACCGGCTGGCCGTAACCACGGGCCTGCCGGAGCTGTCGAGCTACGTGTCGCGGCCCTCCATGACGCAGGTAATGCGCCACGTGCAGCTGCTCAGCAGCCCGCTGGTGGCCAAGCCCCTGCTCAACTCCTTCCCCTCGCGCAAGCCCCTGCTGCTGCTCGTGACCTCGCCCTGGCTTTCGCCGGAAGAAGCGCGGCTGGTCGGGCTGGCGCATTTGCTGGTCGATGCGCCCGAGGGTAAGCTCTATGAGTTGTCGCTCGACAGCCTGGCCCGCACCAGCATTCCGCAGGAGCGGGCGCGGTTCCGCCAGCGCTGGCCCACCCTGCCCGCCCGCCCCGGCGGCCTGCGCGCCACTACGGCCAAAGGCGTGCTCTACCAACCCTTCGACGACCGGCCCGACCGCCGGGGCCGCCTCCGGGCCGGCGCTTTCCACGAGCCGAAAGGCATGTTCAGCATCGTCTACGACGGCCCCCTGCCCGCCCCGGCCGATACGGGCCGCTACGAAGTAAGCGCCTGGGTGAATGCCCAGACGGCCCACGGCATCGGCAACATCCAGGTGAAGCAGTACGTGGGCAACGACATGGTAGACCATCAGGTGGTAGACGGTCGCCTGGCCCGGGAAATCATGGGCGACTGGGTCCGGATGGTGGTTCCGCTGCGGGTGCGGCCGGGAGTAACCCGCCTCGAAGTGCTCTACGACAGTAAAGACCTGTTGCTCGACGACCTGCTGATCCGGCCCGCCGATACGGACGTGTACTGGCTGAGCGCCGATAAAACCCCCGTGCTCAACGGATATCCCCTGCGCTAGCGGGTGGGGGCGCACCGCTGGTTTCCAGTTGTATCCCGGCGGTGGAAAGCCCGAAAAAAGGTAACGGCGGCTATTGCGCCTTCCTCAAACGGTACCGCTATGCCTACGAGCAGCAGCACGTGAACCTGGACGTGCTACCCTTCAGCGCCGCCGCCACCCTGGCCCCCGAAACGGTGGTCGTGACCAGCGACCCCACGTACCGGCCCCGGCTGGATTCGTTGTTTCAGACCGTTATCCTGCACGAGGGCGAGTACGGGCAGACACTGCTGCTGCTGCCTCGTCGTCCTTAACTCCTAGCCCCGCCCATCGTGGATCTTTCCGTTATCATCCCCATTTACAACGAAGAAACGAACATTCCGGCCCTCTACGAGCGGCTGGGCGGGGTGCTGGACCCCATGCGCCTGCCCGGCGGCTACGAGTTCATCTTCGTCAACGACGGCTCCCGCGACCAGTCGCTGGCCCTGATTGAGAACCTGGCGGCCCGCGATGAGCGGGTGCGCTTCATCACCTTCAGCCGCAATTTCGGTCACCAGATTGCCGTGACGGCCGGCCTCGACCGGGCCGAGGGTCAGGCCGTGGTGATTATTGATGCCGACTTGCAGGACCCGCCCGAGCTCATTCCGCAGCTCTACCAGAAACTGAGTGAGGGCTACGAGGTGGTGTACGCCAAACGCCGCAGCCGCCAGGGCGAAAGTGCCGCCAAAAAGCTCACGGCCAAACTTTTCTACCGGATTCTGGCCAGCATCACCCACATTTCCATTCCCGTAGATACCGGCGACTTCCGGGTAATTTCGCGCAAGGTGGTGGAGGCCCTGCGCCGGATGCCGGAGCAGAACAAGTTTATCCGGGGCCAGATTTCCTGGATCGGCTACCGCCAAACCCACCTGGAGTACGACCGGGCCGAGCGGGCCGGGGGCGAAACCGGCTACACCTACCGCAAAATGCTCAAGCTGGCCCTGGATGGCATCACGGCCTTCTCCGACGTGCCACTCAAGGCGGCCACGGTCAGCGGTTTCGTAGTGTCGGGCATTGCCTTTCTGGTGATGCTCTACACGCTCTACGCCCGCTTCATCTCCCACGACTACGAACCCGGCTGGGCCTCGCTGATGGTGAGTATCCTGTTCCTGGGCGGGGTGCAGCTCATTGCCGTGGGCATCATCGGCGAGTACATTGCGCGCCTTTCGGCCAACGTCCGCCAGCGTCCCCTCTACATCGTATCCGACAGCAACATCGCGCCGCCGGGTGAGAAGTGAGAAGTGAGAAGTGAGAAGTGAGAAGTGAGAAAAGGTACGTCATCCTGAGCGGAGCGAAGGACCTTATCACGTCGAAACGAGTCGTTGTTACGGTCGTTTCGACGTGATAAGGTCCTTCGCTCCGCTCAGGATGACGTACCTTTTTACCCATTCCCCTCCTCACCCTCCTCACCTTATGCTTCAGCTCCAAAACTTCATCGGCGGCCAACTGGTGCCACCCGCCGCCGACCGCTACCTGCCGCTGCTGGAACCGGCCACCGGGCAGGTATTTGGGCAGGTGCCCGACTCCGACGCGGCCGACGTGGAGGCCGCCGTGCAAGCCGCCGAAGCCGCGCTGCCGGCCTGGCGGGCGCTGCCGGCCGAGGAGCGGGGCCGGCGGCTGGTGCGCCTGGCCGGGCTGATTGAGGAAAACCTCGAACCCCTGGCCCGGGCCGAAAGCCAGGACAACGGCAAGCCCCTGCGCCTGGCCCGTACCCTGGATATCCCAAGGGCGGCCAGCAACTTCGCCTTTTTCGGCACGGCGGCCGGGCATTTCGCCACCGAAGCGCACGTGCAGGACGGCGTGGCGGTCAACTACACCGTGCGGCATCCACTGGGCGTAGTGGCCTGTATTTCGCCCTGGAACCTGCCGCTGTACCTGTTCACCTGGAAAATTGCGCCCGCCCTGGCCGTGGGCTGCTGCGTGGTGGCCAAGCCGTCGGAGCTGACGCCCTACACGGCTTTCCTGCTGAGCGAATTGGTGCAACAGGCGGGCCTGCCGGCGGGGGTGCTCAACATTGTGCACGGCACCGGCCCCCGCGCCGGGCAGGCCCTGGTGGAACACCCGGGCATCCGGGCCATCAGCTTCACGGGCGGCACGGCTACCGGGGCGCACATTGCCCGCACGGCGGCCCCGCAGTTCAAAAAACTGTCGCTGGAGCTGGGCGGCAAAAACCCTAACCTGATTTTTGCCGACTGCGACCTGGCCGACGCCGTGCGCACCAGCGTGCGCAGCAGCTTCGCCAACCAGGGCCAGATCTGCCTCTGCGGCTCCCGCATTTTTGTGGAGCGGAGCATCTATGAAGCTTTCAAAACCGAATTCCTGGCCCAGGTGGCGGCCCTCACCGTGGGCGACCCGCTTGAGGAAGCCACCCACCAGGGTGCTTTGGTGAGCGAGGCCCACCTGCAAAAGGTGCTGCGCTACATCGAGCTGGCCCACGAGGAGGGCGGACGGCTTTTGGCCGGCGGGCAGCGCGTGTACCTGCCGGGCCGCTGCGCCGGGGGCTACTTTCTGCAACCCACCGTGTTCGAGGGCCTCAGCCCCGACTGCCGGGTGAACCAGGAGGAAATCTTCGGGCCGGTGGTTACGCTCACGCCCTTCGATACCGAAGCCGAGGTGCTGGCCTGGGCCAACGGCACCGACTACGGTCTCTCGGCCACCCTCTGGACCCGCGACCTGCACCGGGCCCACCGCCTGGCCCACCAGCTGCACGCCGGCGTGGTGTGGGTGAACACCTGGCTGCACCGCGACCTGCGCACGCCTTTTGGCGGCATGAAGAACTCCGGCGTAGGCCGCGAGGGCGGGCTGGAAGCCCTGCGCTTCTTCACCGAAGCCCAGAACGTGTGCCTGAAGCTGGGCTGACGGACCCGCACAGCCTCCGGGTGCTGCTGCGGGCCGTGGCGCCGAAGCCCAACGGGGTGTTCTCCCGCCTCACCCCCCTTCCCATCCACCGGGACCATACTCCAGACCCCGCGTCGTCTCGTTAGGGCATCACCGTCAGGTGGCGGTAGCTTTGGGTTGGCCCCTGCTGCACCCGCACCTGATAAACGCCGGCGGGCAGGGCGCGCAGGTCGAGCGGGCCGGGGCCGGGCAGCGCTTGCGTGCGCACGAGCCGGCCCAGCATGTCGAACAGCTGCACCTGGGCCGGAGCCGCCCGGGCCAGGCCCACGGTCACCGTCTGGCGGGCGGGGTTGGGGTAGAGGGCCAGCCCCGGCACCGCCTGAGCCGCCCGCACGGCCAGTACCGGCGCACTGGTGCGGGCCACGAACATACCCCACAGGTCGGGGGCCGTGGCAGACCGGGTCCCGAAGGTGAACGTACCCGTCCCGTAGAGCCAGCTAGCCACGGTGGCCTGCCCCAACCCATCGACGGCTAAACGCGGCTGGCGGGCAATGGCCGGGCCGCTGGCCAGCCAGCCCTGCAAGGCCCGGCCCGTGGAGTCGAGGCGCAGCACGCTCACCTGTTGCTGGGCACCGGCGGGGGCCGTGAGCTGCACCGCTCCCCAGCGCACCGCATTGACCAGCGTGACGATGTACAGGTCTTCGTGGGGGCCGAGGGCCAGGCCCCTGGGGCTGAGCGTGCCGGTCGCGCTGCGGCGGATAGTGCCCTCGGGCGTGAGCCGCAGCACGAACGCATTGTCGTTGTTGGGATTGGGCACGGTCTGCGTGCCCAGCGTCAGCGGGTTGGTGCTCATGCCGCCCAGCGCGTACACGTGACCGGCGGCACTCACTTTCACGTCGTCGAAGTAATTGCCCGCTGTAGGGGTAGCCAGGGTGCCGACCAGCACCCACTCCGGTATGTTGGCCGAGGAAATCTTTACTAGAAACCCTGTGCTTCGAGGGGTATTAGTAGGCCCGGCTACGGGTGGCAGATTACCAAACAACAAGGTTGCGTCGAAAACCCAGCCAGCCAAATACACGTCACCCGTCGGAGAAAGGGCCAAGCCATTGTAAAAACGCGCATCGTCGTCGCCCTTGGGCTGTTGGCCCGCCCAGGAGCCAGCCACCTGCCCGGCCGCGTTCACGCGCACCAGAAAAGGCTGCTTGGTATAGGCCACGGGCGAGGTATAGGTTTGCGTGCCTACCGTCAGGGAGCCGCGGTAGGTGCCAAACACCACGCTGTTGCCGGCCGCATCCACCGCCAGCTTCCAGTTGCCCTGGCCATCCGACACCCCGTAGCCAGCTTCTACCACATCACTGGCCCACTGCACTATCCCGGCCGCACTCACCTTGAGCAGGAAAGCCCGAGGCCCCGGCGTTGCCACGACTAGGGCTCCCCCTATCACCAGCCCGCGGTTGCAGTAGCCCAGCGCGTAGAGGTTGCCCGCCGCGTCGGCGGCCACGTCCACCACCCGCCCCCCCTGGCTTTCCAGGTTCAGCGTCCAGTTGAGCTGCCCATCGGCCCGGTACTGGGCCAAAAAACCGTTGGTGTACGTAAAGCCCGTTCGGGGGTCGGGGGGGCGGTTGGTGCCCAGCACCAGCGGGGAGCCCGCAAACCGCAGGTCGGGGTCGAACTCCCCGCCAATCGTCACGTTGCCGGCCGCATCGGCCGCTACCCCGTTCACGAAGCCCGTGCGGTTGCTACCCGCACTCGGGCCGAGTTGGGTAGCCCAGGCCCAGTCAGACGTCGCCCCAACTTGCGCCCAACTCGGCGCGGGGCCGGCCAGCAGCCCCAGCAGTAGCAGTAGTAACAAAAAGCGGGGTAGCATATTGCGCATAGAGGTAGGTAGTTGAGTGGAAGAACCGATAGTGCGGGGCGAATATACCCTTGGCACCCGACCTCTTGCAACGCTTGGCAAAATGAACGTTCGTCCTCTTGTTTTTCTCCCCCTACCCTTGCGGCCCCGAACCAGGGAAAATACCCTTCCCCCAGACGCGCGAGTCTGCGCCGCTCCCCCCTGACCGGTGTGTGGCAGTTGAAATCCGCCGCGCCCGCCGGGGCCGCAAAAAAGCCGCAACCCCCGACACCGTAGTAGCCGACGCCCTCGCCCTTCAGCGGCATGAAGACCTCCGGCGTGGGCCGCGAAGGTGGCCTGGAGGCCCTGCGCTTCTTCACCGAGCCCCGGAACGTGGGCCTGAAAATGGGCTGACGGACCCGCACGGCGCGGGCACTCCGGCGGCCCGCTTCCGCTTATCTTTGCTGTATCCGCGTCTTTTCCTCTTCCGTGTCCGTGCCCCTGCCACCTGCCCAACTGGCTCTTGTTCTGCCCTGCTACCATCCGCCCCTGAGCTGGGCCGGCAATATTCTCACTAGTCTGGCGAAGCTGGAAGCCCTGCTGCCCCCCGCCACAACCGTGCACCTGTACGTGGTGAACGACGGCACCGAAACGGGCGTGACGCCGGCCGACATTGCGTTGCTGACCCAGGCGCTGCCGGGTGCTTTCACTTACCTGGCTTACCCCCTCAACCAGGGCAAGGGCCATGCCCTGCGCACCGGCATTGCCCGGGTGCGGGAGCCCTACTGCATCTTCACCGACATCGACTTTCCTTACCAGGAAACCAGCGTGGCGGCCCTCTACGCCCTGTTGCAAACCGGGGCCGACGTGGCCGTGGGCGTGCGCGACGACGGGTACTACGCCCAGATTCCGCCGGCCCGGCGGCGGGTTTCGCGCCTGCTGCGCCGCCTCACCAAGCACGTACTGCGCCTGCCCGTCGATGACACCCAGTGCGGCCTGAAAGGCTTCAACGAAGCCGGCCGCCGCCTGTTTCTGCGCACCACCACCAAGCGCTACCTCTTCGATCTGGAACTGCTGTTTCTGGCAGCACGCCAGGGCTCCCTCCGGGTGTTGCCGCTAGCCGTGGAGCTCAAGCCCAACGTAGTCTTTTCCCGCCTCAACCCCCGGATTCTGCTCACCGAGAGCCTGAATTTCATCCGGATTCTGGGCCGGCGGCTGGAGCAGGAGTAGCGCTTTGCTTACCGCACATCCCAGCGGTAGAGCCGCAGGGAGCCCGCCTGGGCCAGCAGAGTCATGTGCTGGCGCGCGGGCAAGTCGGCCCCGGCATCAATGATCTTCCTTACTTTGGGCTTCGCGCGCTGGGCCGCCAGCAAGTCCGGGGTCTCGTAGTAGCGCTGGTCGTAGAGCACCAGGAGGGGTTTTTGCGCGGCCCGCAGGCGGCTCCGCAGGGCCGGCGTAGGCCCCTGTGGCATAAAAATGCTCCGGAGCTCCACCAAGTGTTCGGGCGGAGTGCGCGACATTTTACTGGCCATCAGGGGCAGATTGGTGCGCAGGGCCAGTTGGTAGGCGTGCAGGGAATGCGGGTCGTCATCGTCCAGCGTCAGCTCCAGATCTTCGGTACCCACGTGAAAGTAGGGAACGGGGAGAATGGCCTGGTATTGCCCGGGTTGAACGCTTCTAAGCAGTTGACTGATTTCTGGCGTGTACCGGGCGTTGGTCAGGGAGTTGGGCACGGTGTGGCGGTAGTGCTTCACGGCATCACGCGTATCAACAACGACCAGTAGCACCAGGCCCACAGCCACCAGCCAGCGGCCGGTCCAGCGGTTGCTGAGCAGCCAGAAATCCAGGCCCGCGAGCACCAGCAGGTTGGCCGCCCAGAAAAACACCCAGGAAAAGCGGGCGAGCACCCGAAACTGCGTAGTAATGGCGCTTATCTTCTGCGCGTAAAAAAACAGGTTCAGGTAGTTATGAATCGTGTAGGCCCCATTGTTGAGATTGTACACCGTACCCACGGAAATCAGCAGGCTGATAAGGGCGGCCCCCAGCAGCAGACCCAGAAAGGGCCACCAGACGCTCCCTCTCCAGCCAGTCCAGAAGGCGCGGCCGGCGGCCGGGCGCACCGCCCACACGGCCGCGTACAGCGTCAGGGCAAACAGCACAAATGCCCCCAGGTAGGCCCCCGATTCGAAGCTGGGCTGGTCGCGGGCTTCAACCCAGAACCGTACGGCGTTGTACTCCGGCGACCGAAACAGAGCCGACACCTGTAATTTCCAGGGCTCGTAGTTAAAGCCCGTCGCGCCTTTACTACGCAGATGGTAGTACCCATCCACGGCCCGCACAATCAGCAGGCACGTGAGAGCGGGAACCAGGGTGAGTACGGCCCCGGCCAGCGCGAGCGGGCGCCGCGTGAGCCAGCGCCCGCGCGGCAGCAGCCACCACGCGAAAAAACCACCCGTCACGACGGCCAGCAGCGGCAGGTAGTACAAATGAATCAGGCCCGCTAATACGAAGCCGCCGACCAGGCCCGCTACCCAACGGCCAATCGGCCGGCCGGCCCCGGCCCGCTCGTGCAGGTTGAGCACCCCCCAGATAGCCAGTAGTAGCACCCAGCTATACGACAGGTTGAAGTGGCCGAACAGCAGGCGGCTGGCCTGCGGACTGAGCCACGGCAGCGTAACGGCAAACACTACCACCAGCCCCCAGTGGCGCAGCAGGCGGCGCAGAATAGCCGTCAGCAATACCGTACTCAGCAGAAATCCGCTTACCAGCAGCCAGTGGTATACATCCAGGGCGTAGGGGCGCAGATCGGTCAGGTAATGCGACCAGAGCCGGACCGGCACGGCCAGCAGGGGCGTATTATCGGTGTAGAAGAGGTAATCCCCGTAGGGATAGTTCATCATGCTGAACCAGCGCAGCCCATTCGCCCAGGGCTGCTGCACGTAGGCCTGGAAAGTGTAGTAATTCTTTGCCCCGTCGTTAATATCGACCAACAGATGCTGACCGGGCTCCAGCAGCAGCCCTTTGAAAGCCCGCAGAACCAATAGAACCTGCAAGCCCAGAGCCAAGGCGACCAACAGGCCGCGGGAAGGCTGCCAGGAACGGACGGCCGCCAGTGAAAAGCGCATAAGAAGAGTGACGAAGCCGGGACGGCTGTGGCAGATTTCGGACGGCCCCCATTGGTGGGGCGAGCCAAAGATAGCCTGCCGCCCTTAACGGGCGACTTCTACACGGCATAGTCGCCGTTGTCCGCCGGCGCGCAATTCGGCGAAGTAGACGCCCGTTGCCGGGAAACGTTGCAGGTCCAGCCACTGCTCGTGGCGGCCGGCGGTTTGGGTGCTGCCCTGTTGCAGTTCCTGCACCACCCGCCCCTGGATGTCCAGAATGCGTAACCAGACCGCTTCCTGCACCGGCAGCTGGTAGGCCAGCACCCCCGATACCGTCACTGGGTTCGGATAGCAGGGTTCCAGCACCAGCTTGCTCGCGTCGGCTTCGTCCTCGTCCGACGTGGCGGCCGGAGCGGGAGCAGTGGGCCGCAGCACCGTGCCCGTCTGGTGCTTCACCTGCGCGTACTGGCGGCCGATAAACTTCAGATGCTTTTCGTCCCAGGCACCCGGATACCCGGCGGCATCCATCGTCTGGCAGTAGGCCCGGTACACCTGCATTTGCCAGCTCTGCTGGGTTACCGTCAGGTTCGTCGGGTTGCGCATGATGGTGTAGCCGGCGTACTGAAAATAGCGGCACTCCACCTGCCTGGTTGCCTCCAGGGCCAGCAGTCCAGCCAACCGATGGTCGGAATGGTCGATGGGATTGACCCGCTCGTCAGGTTGGGGGCAATGAATGGTCAGCCGCCCCGCCTCCACGGCCTCGTAGGCCAGCAGCGCCCGGATGGTCTGGCTGAGTTCTTCCCAGGAAGTATACGCCGCGCCACCATCCAGCGGCTTGATAGCTTTTCCGGCCTCCCGCAGCTGTTTCAGGCTTTGGCCGCCACCGCGCACGAGGCCCTTGCCATCTACCCCGCCGTCGGGCAGGTGCAGGTAGCAGGAAATGGTATTCTGGTAACGGTGCGTTTCGATGCTATGGCCGTTTACCACGATGGTTGCGGCGGTCGAAACAACAGCTCCCGGGGTGGCCGTCGGACCCAGGTCCACGGCCTTGCGCACCGACGCCAGATGCCCGGCTTCGCGGCCGCGCCAATACGTATCCGATGGTTCGTTGGCCTGCCCGCCGGTCAGGCAGATCAGCACCACCTTACGGCGGCTATGCTGAGCTTCCGCGCAAACGGCCGCCCCCATAAACAACTGCCAGTCATCCGGGTGAGCGGTAATCACAACCGTCCATTTGGTAGCAGGAGACTGGCCTGCACTGGCCCCGCTTCCAGCACCGGAACCAGTTTGAGCGCGGCTGCTCAGCGGACACAGGCCAACCAGGCCAAGCAGGAAAACCCAGAGTAGCAATGCGCGCATTCAGCAGCCAGGAAAGCAGGCGGGAGTACCTGCTTTTCCAAAGTTAGCAGGCTGCCGCAGATAACCGCGCTGGTTATACTTTTCTTAGATAAACCGTTAGTCCAGCCGGCCCAACACGGTTTCCAGATCGGCCAACGATATTTCCGCGAAGCGCAACGTATCGGGCACCACGCCGGGCAGGGGAGCCTGCCGGGCCAGCAAGGGCATCCCGTTCTCGTAGCGCATCCCGATGACGGTGCTCCCGGCCGGGACGGCCATGAACTGGTAGCCGCCGGCCTGGGCATTGGCGGCCAGTACAATGCGCCGGCCTGGCACCAGCACGCGCACGGCGGTTTGGCTGCTAGTCCCGAAGGCCGGCACGAACAACGGGGCCGCCGCGCCCTGCCACGGCCGGCCGGCCGCCAGCCAGCCCAGCCGGGTGGGCCGGAGCGCGTTGGGGGCGGCCGCCAGCTCGTCCGGTTCGCTTGCCTCGTCTTCCCCGGCCGGACTGTCTGGGGCCGGCTCGGGAGCCGTGGCCGCGCCTGGCTGGAACCGGAACCGGATGGGCAGCACCAGCTTCACCTTCACAAAATGACCGTCCTGCTGGCCGGGCGTCCAGTGGCCGGAAGTCTGGCGGAGCACCCGCAGCACCTCGTCGTCGCACCCGTCGCCGAGGCCGCGCACGATGCGGGGCTGCACCACGCGGCCGCTCTCATCCACCACAAACGAGGCGAATACCAGCCCTTCGGTGTGGTTTTCCTGGGCCTGGCGGGGATACCGAATCAGCTTGTTGATATCGGCCGGCCCCTGGCCGTAGCGGGGCATCCGCTGGGCGGTGGTCAGGATTTGCTCGGACACGGCCGGGGCGGCTTCGCCCTCAGCCCAGCGCACCATGGCCCCGCTGCCGGACGCCTGCCCATAAAAGAGGGGCGTATTGCGCGCGCGGCCGGCCAGCTCCAGCTGAAAGCCCCGGCCCTTGGCCAGGCCCAGCTGCTGGCCATTGGCAGTGGCGCGCACCAACACGGCCGCGCTGAGTTCGAGCGGAGCGCCGGCCGCAGTTTCGGTCAGCAGGTTGGAAAGCAGCATCGACGAGCCGGAGTAGCACTCTTTCAGCTCCACCCACACGGCCCCGGTAACGGCCTGCTGGCGGCTGTTGACCAAGGCATTGGCTGGAATCCGGACCACCGTTCCCTGCTGCCCACGCACCTCGGCGGCTTTGGTAGGGTCAATTTCGAAGTACTCGCTGGGTTGCAGCGTCAGGTCCTGGAGGCGGGGCTCGGCCGGCGGGGTGCCGGTGGCCGATGCGGGCGGGCGCATGCTGCGCTTGTACACAACCAGCGGGGCGCGGCGGCTGGTGGGCTTTTCCACCCGGTGCCAGTCGCGCTTCACGGGGGCATTGGCCAGGGGCGTATCGAGCGAGTCGTAGGCCAGCGTATCGGCCAGGGCGGGCGCGGTGGGCGCTGGCGTAGGGGGCTGGGCCGGGCGCTCCTGCTGGCAGGCCGTCAACAGCCCGCCACTCAACAGCACAGGCAACCAACGGCTCGGAAAACGGATAGACATGGGGAAGCGGGGCAAAACGGAGGTAATGGCCGAAATTCGCATTTTTCCGGCAGAAAACCGGACGGAAGCCTGTTTACTTGGCCGCCCCGCGCCGGGTTGCGGTTTGGCACCTACGAAAACGAGACGCCCGGGTGGGCGTCTCGTTGCAGGAATATCCGTTTTTTGGGCCGGCCCCTGGTAGCTTACAGGTTCTGGAGCACGAAATTGGTCATCTGGCGGTAGAGGTGCAGGCGGGTGTTGCCGCCGTAGATGCCGTGGTTGCGGTTGGGGTAGTACAGGGTCTGATAGTCCTTGTTGGCCTTAATCATGGCGTCCACGAAGGCCACCGAGTTCTGGAAATGCACGTTGTCGTCGCCGGTACCGTGCACCAGCAGCAGCTTGCCCGTGAGCTGGCCGGCGAACTGCACGGGCGAGTTGTCGTCGTAGCCCTGGGGGTTTTGCTGGGGCGTTTTCAGGAACCGCTCGGTATACACCGAGTCGTAGTAGCGCCAGTTGGTGACCGGGGCCACGGCCACGCCCATCTTGAACAGGTCGGCGTTTTTGGTGAGGGCCAGCGTGGTCATGTAGCCCCCGAAGCTCCAGCCCCAGATGCCAATGCGCGCCTTATCCACGTAGGGCAGGGTACCGAAGTAGCGGGCCGCCGCCGCCTGGTCCTGGGTTTCAAGCTTGCCCAGGTTGGCGTAGGTACTCTTTTTGAAAGCCGCGCCCCGGGCACCGGTGCCCCGGTTATCCACGCTCACGATGATGTAGCCGCGCTCGGCCAGCAGCTGGTGCCAGAGGTAGTTGGTGAAGGCAATGCCGCCGCCGGCGTCGTCCTTCACCGTTTGGGAGCCCGGGCCGCCGTACACGTATAGCAGCACGGGGTACTTTTTGGCGGGGTCGAAGTTGGCGGGCTTGAGCACCGAGGCGTTCAAGTCCACACCCTCATCCGTTTTGAAGTTGATAAACTCCAGCTTGCCCAAGTTGTATTCCGCGAGCTTCCGGCGCAGCTTGTCGTTGTCTTCGAGCACCTTCACCAGCTGGCCGTTCTGGCCGTTGCGCAGGCTCACCACCTGGGGCTGCCCGGCCTCGGAGTGGTAGTTGAGGTAGTATTTGGTGTCGGGGCTCAGGTTCACCACATCCGTACCGTTGCCGGCTTCGCTGAGCCGGACCTTCTTGCGGCCCTTCAGATCCACGCGGTACAAATGGCGCTGCAAGGGCGAGGCCTCGGTGCTGGTGAAGTACACCTCGCCTTTCTTCTCGTTAAAACCCTCAATACTGGCAATTTCCCAGTTGCCCTTCGTGAGCTGGCGCACCAGCTGGCCCTTCATGTCGTAGAGGTAGAGGTGGCGGTAGCCGTCCTTCTCGCTCGTGAACAGGAACTGCTTGCCGCCTTCGAGGTAGCGCAAATCGTCGTTTACCTCCACATAAGCCGCATCGGTATCGGTCAACACCACGTCGGCTTTGCCGGTGCGGGCGTCGGCATGCAGAATTTCGAGCTGGTTCTGGAGCCGGTTCATGCGCCGGATGCTGAGCAGGTTCGGCGTCTGGGTCCAGAGGATGCGCGGCAGGTACTGGTCGGCTTCGGGGCCCACGTCCATCTGCACGGTCTGGCCGCCGGCCACCTCGTACACGCTCACGCCCACGGTCGAGTTCTTCTCGCCGGCCTTGGGGTACTTGAAGCGGTAATCGGTGGGGTAGAGCGCGCCCCACTCCTGCATGTTGTACTCGGGCACGGCCGTTTCATCGAAGCGGTAAAACGCCACCTGCCGCGAGTCGGGCGACCATTGGAAGCCCTGGGCAAACTCGAATTCCTCCTCGTACACCCAGTCGGTGCCCCCGTTGATAATTTTGTTCAGCGCCCCGTCGGTGGTCACGGCCGTTTCCTGCATCGTGGCCAGGTCGGTCACGAACAGGTTGTTGTCGCGCACGAAGGCCACGCGCTTGCCATCGGGCGAAAATGTGGCGTAGAGCTGCTTGCCAGCCGTTTTGGTCAGGGGCGTGAGGTACTGGGTGGTGCGGTCATAAACGAAGAAGTTCGACTTGCTGCTGCGCCGGTAGATGGGCTCGGTGTCGGTGCTGAACAGGATTTTGGTTTCGTCGGCGTTGAAGCTGTAACCGTCCACCGGCAGGGGCTGGGTCGAGCCGGGCTGCATCAGTTTCTGGCCCGCTACCAGCGTCTGCACGGGCTGGCCGGTGGTCACGTCGTGCTGCACCAGGTCGCCCTTGCTCAGGGAGGAATAGTAGCGGCCGTCCTTCATCCAGTTGAAGCCGGGCACCGATTTGGCGGCGAACGTGCCCTTCTGCCAGATGTCTTCGAGGGTGATACCGGGCTTTTGCTGGGCGAAGGCCGCCGGGGCGGTGGCGGGCAGCAGCACGGGGCTGGCGGTGGTCAGCAGCAGGGCCAGGCCCAGGGAACGTAACTTCATGCGGGGAGTAATGAAATGTCGGCGGGAATCTGGCGTTAAGGTAGGAAATGAGTGGCGCAAGGTTGCACTGGCCGCCGCCCAACTCCTCCGCTTCCCTCCTATCTTTACCCCCCTATGCCCCGCTACCTGCTCCTGCTTCCGGCTTTGGCCGCCCTGCTGCTCACCGCCTGTGAACCGGCCCTCCAGCCCGGCCCCCGCGTAGAATTCGTGGGTAGCACCCGTTTCAACACCACCGACCGCCGCCTGACCACCCCCGGCGACACCGTGGCCAACCGCGTGTACGGCGAGGCCGACGGCAGCGCCCTTGCCCGCCTGCAAATCACGGTCGACTACGAGCCGGTGCCAGAGCCCATCATCTACGACCCCATCAAGACCCCCGACAAGCGCACGTTCACCTACCTGGATATGGCGATACCCGATGCGGGGAAGGAGCAATTTGCTTTCCAGAGCGTGCAGCCCACCCGTACCACGGCCGGCCAGGAGGTCTGGCATTACAAGTTCACGGATGCCGAAGGCCTCACCGGCGTCCGCAGCCTGCGCCTGCGCCTGGGCCGCACCGATTCGGCCGCCGCTTACCATAGCTATACCGTAACGGTGCAGGCTCCCGGAGATAAGCGCCGCCGTTTCCTGGCCCTGCGCGAAGGGCTGACGCTCCCCGATTTCTCCGTTATCGACCTGCCCCAGAACCGGCCGCTGATCGACCTGGTCTACGTTCCGCAAACCGGCACTGCGGCCCCCACTTTCGCCACGGCTACCGACGCCGTGCTGGGGCTGCTATGGCCGAATGCCCGGGCCACGCTCATCCGCAACACCCCCCTCACCAGCGTCGAGTTTGCGGCGGCCGGCACCACGGCCGCCCTCACTACCGCCTTCAACAACGGCACCTCCTTCGCCCCCCGCCCCACCAGCACCGGCGCCCTGAAGGAAGGCCAGGTTATGGCGTTCCTGACGCCCGGTGATAAATACGGCCTCCTGCTGGTGCAAACCATCGTCAGCACCGGCATCCGCTCAGTAGTAGTGCAAGTCAGGATCAGCAAGTAGCCTTCCGGCATAACCCGCCCGGCCCGCCCTCCGAATGCGGAGAGCGGGCCGGGCGGGTTATAGCAGCTGCCGTGCTGTCAGAAGATGAAACCGGCTGTAAGGGTGGTCGTGAACCGGTTGGTGTCTATCTGAATGACGGGCGTTTGGTCGTTGGCCAGCGAATACGGCGTGTAGAGTAGGTTGCCCTTACTATATACGCCGCTGGCATCCAGGAAGAAGTTGTTTTGCCGCAGCCCAACGCCGCCCGTGTAGTAATTGCGGCTCTGGTTGGTAGCGCTGCTCTGGTATGGGCTGCCGTAGTGCGCGTACCCCGCCCGCACCCGAAATATATCCAGCCGCCCCTCAATGCCTGCCCGCAGGTTCAGCGCGTTGGTATACAAAGACCTCACGGCATCGTTATCCGGCCCAAAATCACGGTTGCTCCTTACGTTGCCATTGGTGTTGTTGGCGAGTTGCGCACTGGAATAGTCCACGTACTCCACGTCGCCGCTTAGGAAGCCACTTTTGCCCAGCACGACGGCCACCCCGGCAGTAGCCCGGAAAGGCGTAGTGAGCGTGTAGCTCAGCGGCTCATCATCAATGGCAAAACTTTTCGACATATAGCTTTTACCATCTACCGGTACTGGCTTGTCGAACCGTGCATCCAACGAACTGCTGTACACTTCCTCCAGCTGAAAGTACGTGGGGGTTTGCACCGAGGCCCCGATACGCACCTCGTTAACGGGCTTGTAAATCAGGCCGATCCGGGCATTGATGCCCGAGCCCTTCGTGAGCAGATTATCCCGCAGCGTGAGCGAGGCGAAGGAAGTACCGTCGTCCTGGCTGACGGGCGTTACCGGCTGCGGGTCGGAAGCCGTCAGCACGTTCTCGGAGTTGTACCGGCTCGAAATAATGCCGACTCCACCGCCGATGTACAGCTTGTCCTGGTAGCTCGTGCCGTAGGCCAGGTCGAATTGCGTGTTGGCTCCGGTGCGCCGCACGGTTTCGCCCTGGTTCAGCTGCCCGGTATTGTCGAAATCGATTGGGATGTAGGTTCCCTGGGCATCCTTATCCGTGAGGTAGGTGTTGTAGGCCAGCTCGTCCAGGGCTCCCCCCTGGTTTTCACTGAAGCGCTGGAATATATCCTGCTCCAGATCGGGCTTGCCCTGATAGCGGAAGCTCTGGTTGAAGTCGGCGGTGCGCGTAATGCCAATGGCAAACGAGCCGGCCCGCCAGGGGTTAGCATCATCATCGGGCCGACGGGTAGTAAACACCAGCCCCAGGTTGGCCACGTGCAGGTTACTGCGCGAATCAGCCGTTGTATTGCCAAAGCCCCGGCTATTGGAGCTGAGGTTGGTGAAACCGGGAGAAAACGTGAATTCCGAGCGTTGGTACATGCCCAAACCAGCCGGATTTACGGCCACCGAGCCAAAGTCACCCCCCACGGCGGTACTGGCTCCCCCGATGCCCAGGGTGCGGGCCGTGCCGGCGGGCTGCGTCTGCGAGTAGCGCAGGGCGTCGGTCTGATATTGAGCAAAGGCGTGGCTGGCCGAACCCATCAGGGCGACGGCAAAGCCATATTTCAGCAGTTTCATGGAAGGAAGAGAAGGGGTACCCAACCCGCCGAAACGGGCCAGGTACCAGACCAGATAAGATAAAAGAAGCCAGCTAATCAGGCAACGGAGCGGGCCAAGTTAGCGCCGCCGACTGCCGCCGCCGCTCGAACTGCCCCCGGAGCTACCACTGCCGCTGCCGCTGCTGCTGCCACTACTCCGCGAAGGAGCCGAGTAAGACCCCGAAGACTCGGAGCGGGACGGCTGCGAATACGTCCGCGCGGGTTGTGAGCGGCGAGGCTCGGAGTAAGTAGGCGCAGGCTCCGAAGCGGGAGCCGGAGCACTTTCGAACAACCGCTGCCGACGCGGCTGATCGGCCACCCGGGGCTGGTCGGGCGCGGGCGCGGGGGAGGAAGAAACGCTGCCCGGGTTCCAGTCGGCCCGCCGGCGCCGGCCGTAGTCGTTGTTGGCAGGGTTGTCGGGCTGGCCACCCGGCGTGGGCGTGGCCACGGTACCACCGGCGCTATTGTCCAGCACGCGCCAGCGCCGCCCTTCCGGCCGGGTATCGGGCGTCGGAGCAGGCAATTGCTGGATAGGCTGGTCGGCTTGGTCGACCACCTGCCGGCCCCGGCGACCAGACAGGGTTGTCTCCGGTAATTGCTCCGGCGTTGAAGCAGTGCCTGATGGGGTTGTTGGCTCCTGGACCCGACGGCGGCTGCCGGGTTGGGTTGCCCCGGCCGAAGTTACACCGTTGGTCTGCGGAGCACTAAAGCCGCCCTCCTGCACCCGCCGACGGCCGGTGGTGGTAGCGCCATCTGCGGCGGTAAAGCCCGCGCCGTCCCCCGTCCGGTCGCGCCGGCCGCTGTAGGTAGCCTGGCGGGCGGGGCGGTAGTTGTTAACGCCGGTATAGCCACCGTAACCCCCGTAGCCGTAGCCCCCGTAGCCATAGCCCCCGTAACCACCCCACGGACGGTTGTAATAGTAGTCGTAGGGACTGTAGCCATATCCGTAACCAAAGGGCCGGTACCAGGGCCGACCGATATTAATAATCACGCTCACTCCTCCATAACCGTAGTAAGGCTGGTAGAAGGGGTCGTAATAGCCATAAGGTGAGTAGGGCGAGCCATATCCGTAAGCCGAGCCACCGTACCAGAAGGGGTCGGTGTAGGCAAAGTCATAATACCCCAGGCTCGAACCCCGGTAGGGAGTATGAAAGCGCCGCAGCCGGGAAGCATAGTAGTAATCATCGTCGTAGTACTCGGCCGGGCTGCCGGCAGCGGCAGTGCTGCCGGTATAGTCCGGATTCACCACGTCGCCCGAATTCGCGCCCTGGTCGGCCGGCTGGGCGGCCGCCATGGCCGGGGCCGTCGCTACCACTTTGTCCGACGCGGAATAGTACATTCCGTCGTTTTCGGTGGTAGTCAGATAAGAACTACTGGCGCAGCCCCCCAGCGTAAGCAGGGTGAGGGCAGGCAATAAGGATGGAAGTATCTTTTTCATGGCGGCTACGACGTAAGGTTGGAATCAGAAAGTGGAGGCTGGGTGAAGCCCGGGCGGCGCAGGCCGCTAAAGCCCCGTTCCTCCGGATTTAATAACGTAATTTGGGGCCGAAACGGTGCCCTTTTCCTACTTCAAATCTTGTACCAGAACAAGGAACTTTTTCACTTACTCAAAAGATACTTCGAAAGATGAGCAAAAGTTTGCCCAAGCGTACGGAAGATTATTCCCTGTGGTACAACGAGTTGGTAAAGCGTGCCGGACTGGCCGAAAACTCCTCCGTACGGGGCTGCATGGTGATCAAGCCCTATGGCTACGCTATCTGGGAGAAGATGCAGCGCACCCTGGACGACATGTTCAAGCGCACGGGCCACGAAAACGCGTATTTCCCGCTTTTCGTCCCCAAAAGCCTGTTCGAGGCGGAAGAAAAAAATGCGGAGGGATTTGCCAAGGAGTGCGCCGTAGTCACCCACTACCGCCTCCAGAACGACCCCGATAAGCCCGGCAAGCTGCGCGTCGACCCCAACGCCAAACTCGAAGAAGAGCTCATTGTTCGTCCGACCTCGGAGGCCATTATCTGGAGCACCTATAAAGGCTGGATTCAGAGCTACCGCGACCTGCCGCTGCTCATCAACCAGTGGGCCAACGTGGTGCGCTGGGAAATGCGCACCCGCCTGTTTCTTCGCACCGCCGAGTTCCTCTGGCAGGAAGGCCACACGGCCCACGCCACCGCTGAGGAAGCCCTGGCCGAAACCCGTCAGATGCTGGACGTGTACGCGCAGTTTGCCGAGGAATGGCTGGCCCTGCCGGTGGTGAAGGGCGTGAAAACGGAAAATGAGCGGTTTGCCGGAGCCGTCGAAACGTATTGTATCGAGGGCCTGATGCAGGATGGCAAGGCCCTCCAGGCGGGCACTTCCCACTTCCTGGGCCAGAACTTCGCCAAGGCCTTCGACGTGCAGTTCCAGACCAAAGAAGGGGGTCTTGAGCACGTGTGGGGCACCAGTTGGGGCGTGAGCACCCGCCTGATGGGGGCCCTCGTTATGGCGCACTCCGACGACGAAGGCCTCGTGCTGCCGCCCAAACTGGCTCCCATCCAGGTGGTTATTGTGCCCATTTATAAGGCCGGCCAGCTCGACGAGTTGCGGGAGCGTATCCGCCCCATGCAGATGGGCCTGATTGAGCGCGGTATCTCCGTAAAACTGGACGACCGCGACACGGAGCGCCCCGGCTACAAGTTTGCCGAGTGGGAGCTCAAGGGCGTGCCCGTCCGCATTGCCGTGGGTATGCGCGACCTGGAGGCCGGCACCGTGGAAGTAGCCCGCCGCGATACCAAGGAGAAGATGACCCTGCCCCTGGCCGACATCGTGGCCAGCGTGGATCAGCTGCTGGCCGATATACAGCAGAACATTTACCGCCGGGCCTTGCACTACCGCGAGGAGCACACCACCCGCGTGGAGACCTATGAGGAGTTCAAGCAGGTGCTCGACGGCAAGGGCGGTTTTGTGGTGGCTCACTACGATGGCACGCCCGAAACGGAGGAGCGCATCAAAGACGAAACCAAGGCGACCATCCGGTGCCTGGCCCTCAACGAGCCCGAAGAGGCCGGCATCTGCATCCTCACTGGCCGCCCTTCCACCCGCCGCGCCCACTTCGCCCGGGCCTACTAGGACCACGGACTAGCGCAGATTTTGGGGGCGATAACGCCAGAGCGACGCTTCGCCTCCGGCCAGCCCGCTATGACCTGTCAGTCGCCCAAACGAACCGCCCCGGCCACTTATGGCCGGGGCGGTTCGTTTGGGCGACTAGCTAGCCTCCAGAATTCAATAGGCGATGCTGATGACTTCTACCTCTTCGGTTTTCGACCCCAGTCGCAGGTGCACGCGCTGGCCTAGCCGGGCTCCCTGCACGGCGCGGGCAATGGGCGCGACGAAGGCAATTTTTCCGGCCGCCACATCCGCCTCATCCACCCCTACGATGGCAAACTGGCGCTCCGGCCCCTGGCCCGCTACCGGCCGCAGCGTAACGCAGGCGCCGAACCGGACCTCACGGGCCGGCTGGGCCGCTGGTTCTACTACCCGGGCGCTGGCAATCCGGTCGTTGAGGGCGCTGAGCTGGCCGTTGAGCACCGTGAGGCGGCGGGTGCGGTCGGCGGCGTTGTCGCGGTTGGCCTCGGCGGCGGTGCGGGTGACTTCCAGCTGCGTTAATTCCTGACGCAGCTGCTCCAGGCCGGCGGGCGTGACGTAGTTGGTTGTGCCGGGCGGCAGCGCGGCCCGGGGCGGAATGATGGGAACTTCGAGAGAATCGTCTTCCTTGGTGAATGCTCGGCTCATAGTACCTTGGTTAACGCGGGCAGGGCCGGGGTAGTTATGCGTTTTGTGAGCAGATACGCTCCGGCTACGCAGGCAGGCAGACGGCGGCCCTCCCGGCTCCGGCCGCCCGTGTGGCCTGGGCCAGGTGCCGCTGGGCATGAGCCACCACAAACAGCAGCGCCTCCCCGTTTCGCAGCTTTAGTAGCCGCAGAAATTCGACCGGCACCGCCTTCCGGTTGAGGTCGGACGCCGGAGCTGTCCGGATCAGGCGGGCCAGTTCCACCAGCTGGTTTTCCAGTTCGGCTACTACCGCTGCGGCCGATAACAGGCTGCTAACGGGGTTCATGCGCGGTAGTGTGCGGTGGGGTTGCGCGTTTTCGGGCCGAACCAGCTCGTACGATTTCCTGCCCAGCCAACTAAAACGCACCGGGGCCAGCCGGTGGGCAGGACGGGCGGGGCGGGCCAGGGCCTGACGCAGCGCCGGCAGGTAATGGCGGCCGTAGCGGTTCAGGTGTTCCAGGCACTCCAATGCGCTCCAGCTGCCAGGGGCCGGACGGTGGTTAAGCACCGCTTCGGACTGGGGCCGCAGCTCCGTTGCCAAAGTCACCTGCAAGGCCTGGGTGCGGCGGGCAAGGTCGGCCAGAAAGTCAGCGGCTGATTCCATGAGCGGAAGCGGAAGGGTGAATGCATGGCAAACTTCCCCTTTTTCCAGGCCCGGAATCTTGATCGGGCGCAAGATTTGGGACCTCACCCGGCTCGGCCCGGCCTTCAGCGCAGGCGGCTCAGGGTTTCGGGCGTCATGCGCAGGTAGGAGGCAATGTATTTGTGCGGCACCCGTTGAAAAAGCTGGGGGCTACGCGCCAGCAGCCGCGCGTAGCGGCGGGCGGGTTCGGGAAGCAGCAAATCGATTTCGCGCTCAATCCGGCCCAGCAGGTTGCGCTCCAACTCGGCCCGCCAGAAATGCGCCAGAGCCGGAATCTGGTCCAGACTGCCCATAAACTCCGCCCGTCCGATGCTTAGCAGCTCGCTCCGCCGCAACGCCTGAATGGCGTATTCGGAAGGCTGCTGGCTGATAAACGACGGGAATGAGCAAAGCAGCGTGGCCTCGTACCCAAATCCGACGCAGATGTCCTCGGCTTCGGTTGGGTAACAGATGCGCAGTACCCCCTGGCCCACGAAGTAGAGCCGCTGCTCCACCTGTCCCGGCCGGATCAGAAAGTCGCCGCGCCGGAGCGGGGGCACGGGCTGCCAACGGGCCACGAATGCCGCCGCTTCCGCCGCCGACAGGCCGGGAACGGCGCGGACCAGCTCAAGCAGCCGACCGGCCGGGTTTGGGAGCATAGGGCGCATAGGGTTGGGTATTGCAAAGGAGGTGGCGGGCACAAAATAAAGAAAGGCCGGGGCTTAGCGCCGTAGGTTTGT
Organism: Hymenobacter rubripertinctus; assembly: GCF_003583925.1. Lineage (GTDB taxonomy): Bacteria > Bacteroidota > Bacteroidia > Cytophagales > Hymenobacteraceae > Hymenobacter > Hymenobacter rubripertinctus. The sequence continues at coordinate 59,613 of NZ_QYCN01000008.1, forward strand.
GTATCTTTTCCCAACCAAACTGCTATGTGTATGGACTGGCTGACGATTGCGCTCCTTCTCTTTTTCGGCCTGGCCTTCCTGGTAGTCGAAGTGATTTTCATTCCCGGCACTACGGTGGTCGGGCTGGTGGGCTTCGGGCTGCTGGCGGCCGGCATCTGGTTCAGCTACCGCGACCTGGGCACCTCTACGGGCCACCTGCTACTCGCGGCCTCGGCCGTATTCATCGGGGCACTGGTCTATGTGGGGCTGCGGCCCCGCAACCTCAACCGCATGGCCCTCACCCAGGAAAACCACGGCCACGTGCTTGATGCACGTCACGCCGACGTGCTGCCCGGCACCGTGGGCCGCACGCTTTCGGCCCTGCGCCCCGCCGGCACGGCCCTCTTCGCCGAGGCCCGCCGCGAAGTCACGACCCGCGGTGAGTTCGTGGCCGCCGGCTCCGACGTGCAGGTCGTCGGCATCGAGCAAAACCGCATCGTCGTGCAGCAAATCGTCTGATTTCAGTGGCCAGTGGCCAGTGTTGAGAACGAACTGGCAACTGAACACGGGCAACTGGACACTGAACACGGGCAACTGAATACTCACCAACTCCCTATTTCGTATGCTGATTAACTCTCCCTTCTTTCCGCTCATTGTGGGCGGTATTGTGCTGCTGGTGTTCCTGTACTTTTTTCCGATCAGCCTCTGGATTACGGCGCTGTTTTCGGGCGTGCGCATCAGCCTGTTCCAGCTCGCGTTTATGCGGGTGCGCAAGGTGCCGCCGTCCCTGATCGTGAACTCCATGATTACCTCCACCAAGGCCGGCCTGGCCCTCACGGCCAACGACCTGGAGACCCACTACCTGGCTGGCGGCAACGTGCCCAGCGTCATCAAGGCCTTGATTTCGGCCGACAAGGCCAACATCCCGCTCACGTTCAAGCAGGCCACCGCCATTGATCTGGCCGGGCGCGACGTATTTGCGGCCGTCACGACGAGCGTAAATCCCAAGGTGATTAACACGCCCAATGTGGCTGCCGTGGCCCAGGATGGCATTCAGCTCATCGCCAAGGCCCGCGTAACGGTGCGCGCCAACATTGCCCAGCTCGTGGGCGGGGCCGGCGAGGAAACCATTCTGGCCCGCGTGGGTGAGGGTATCGTCACCAGCATCGGCTCCTCGCGCTCCCACAAGGAGGTGCTCGAAAACCCCGACAAAATTTCCAAGCTCGTGCTCAGCAAGGGCCTTGACGCGGGCACGGCCTTCGAAATCCTGTCCATCGACATTGCCGACATCGACATCGGGGAAAACATCGGGGCCAAGCTCCAGATTGACCAGGCCACGGCCGACCTCAAGGTGGCCGAAGCCAAAGCCGAAGAGCGCCGGGCCATGGCCGTAGCCGTGGAGCAGGAGAATCGCGCCAAAACCCAGGAAGCCAAGGCCCGCGTAGTCGAGGCCGAAGCCGAAATCCCGAAGGCCATGGCCGAAGCCTTCCGCAACGGCAACCTCGGCATCATGGACTACTACAAAATGCGCAACATCCAGTCTGATACCGATATGCGCGACTCCATCGCCAACCCCGGCAACCAGAACAGCAGCACCAAGCCCGGCCGCGACGAAACCCGGCTAAGCTGATTTTTTGGAGCTGTTAGCTGGGAGCCATTAGCTGTTAGCCTGACCATTCAACGCCCCGACGAAGAAAGGACCTTACTTGACCCGAACGAATCGTTCTGGTTGAGTAAGGTCCTTTTACTTTGTGCCACGGGGTTACCGGGCAGTTGAGCTAACAGCTAATGGCTCTCAGCTAACCGCTTAAAACAAGCCTACTTTTTCGTGATCCGGAACTCGACGCGGCGGTTGAGCTTGCGGGTTTCTTCCTGGTCGTTGCTGGCTACGGGCTTGCTGCCGCCGAAGCCTTCGGTGGTGATGCGGGTGCCGGCAATGCCTTTCTGCACGAGGTATTTCTTTACCTCATTCACGCGGTCGAGGCTCAGCTTTACGTTCAGCAATGGGTCGCCCTGGTTGTCGGTGTGGCCTTCCAGCTTGATTTCAACCTGCGGATAATCTTTCAGAATTTTCACCAGGCGCAGCAGCTCCGGGTAGGAATTTTCGCGTAGGTAATACTTGCTTTGGGCGAAGAAGATGTTGTTGAGCTTGATGGTCTGGCCCACGGCGAAGGGCACCAGATACAAATCCTGGGTTACCTCCGAATACTTCTGGCGGTCAGTTACGTCCAGGTTATCCGATTCGGCCAGGTAGTCCTTGGCTTCGGCCCGGTAGCCATACTGGGTTCCCGAAGGCAGCACGATAGTGTAAGAACCGTCAATCGGACTGGTTTCGGCCACCCCGATTTCCTCGCCGGTCAGCAGGTTTTCGTAGCGGATAGTAGCGGCCACCGGCTTCTTGGAAGCGGCATCCAGCACCCGCCCGCGCACGAGCGTTACTACTTCGGGCCGGAACGTGGGCGTCAGGTTGATGCGGAAGATGTCCTTGGAACCGTCAATGCCCTTGCGGTCCGATACCAGATAAGCATCCTCGCCGGCCGCCGACACCACGTAGTAGGCGTCGAAGTCGGGCGAGTTCACCGTGGAACCCAGGTTGCGGGGCTTGGTCCAGTTGGTCCAGCTGTCGTCGAGGCGCTTGGAGTAGAACACGTCGCTCTTGCCGTAACCGCCGTGGCCCTCGGAGGCGAAGTAGAGGGTTTTGTTGTCGGAGGCCAGGAAGGGGGCAAACTCTGGCTTTTTCGTGTTGATGCTGGTCCCCAGGTTGCGGGGCCGGGTCCAACTCTTACCATCGGGCTTGAGGAAGCAGACGTACAAATCCTGCTCCCCCTGGCCGTCCTTGCGCTGCACGGCCATGAGCATCACCTTGCCCGAAGTAGCCAGGAAGAAGTCCACGTGCTCGGCGTCATCGTTGTAGTAGTCCTCAATTTCCACCTTCTCCGGCTTGGTCCAGCCGGTGGCCGTGCGCCGGGTCATGCTGGGTCCCTTGGGCACGATGGTGCCATCGGGCTGGTACACGCCAATCACCAGCAGCTGCTGGCCGTTGGCCGATACGGAGGCCACGCCATTGGGGTCGTTGGGGGTGTTGATGGGGCTGCCGATGTTTTTGGCTGGGTTCCAGGATTTCTTCTCCGCATTGGCCAGCGTGCTGAACCACACATCCTGCACGTCGCGGGAGCCACCGGTATTCTGGGGGCTTTCCTGGCGGGCAAAGAACAGGGTGCGGCCATCGGGCGAAATGACCGGGTGGGTATCCACGTACTTGGAGTTCACCGTGGGTCCCAGGTTCACCATGGCCGAGTCGAAGCTCACGATACTCTCGTCGTTCTTGAACTCCTTCTTCACCATCGTATCCACCACGTCGGCCACGCCGATAGCGTCAATCTGATTCACGCCGTTCACGGCTTTCGTGTTCATGGTCACCACCACCCCAATGGTGCGGTAGGTACCCGCCGCGAAAGTGACCTGCAGGGTGCGGAACTGCTCGGGAATTGGGCCGGGCGTATTGTTTTCGTATACCGGGTGCTTGTTGCCACGAGTATCAACCAACTCGATGGTGGTGATGGAACCGGGGTTGAAATTCTCCACTACCGTCACCTGCCGGGCAATGACCGACTTCACAAAGCGAATTTCGATGAACTCACTGTTGCCGGATTTTTTCGGAATCCAGGCTTCATTGCTGGCCTGCCCGAGAGGAATGGCGTTGGGTTCCCCCAGCACCTTCTCGGGCGAGAAGGGCTCCTTGCCATCGGTTTTCTGGGACGATACATCTACCACCTTGGCTGCCCACACTGCGTGCTGCGCCTGCCCCATCGTACTCATCCCCGCTACCAGTCCCCACAACAACACTATCTTTTTACTATTCATAGACCAAGGTCAAAGCAAGGCTTGCGGGAGGAATTACGTGTCGGCTGACGTGCTGGCTGACACACTTACGAACTCTGAAGACGTCCTAACGCGGGTGGAAGTTTCGCGCTCCGGCGAAAGGCATCCGGCCGGGGCGCGCGCGTTGAAGGTTCCATTGCCTGCTAAAGCACTTTCAGGCACTTCGCCAAAAGCCACTGTCAGGCACACGGCCAAAGTGGTGCGCAACAGCCGGTGCTAAAAGTACCGCTTCCCGGGGGAGCAGCCCGTGAAGGCGGGCCAAGAAAGGGGAAAAATCCAGTATGATGGGCGTTGTAGCCGCTGAACAGGCCAAATCACTCGGTTAAAGTTCGATTTGACCCTGTTACGAATTGTAGTTTGCCCGGCATAGAACCTATGGACGTAAATTCGGCTTCTGCTGTTGCACTTCGCGCCCTGCTTTGCTGACCCGTGCGCGACAGCACTGGTTTTTGAGTAACTTGCGCCGTACGCACTTTCCCCCCACCAGTACACTTTTTAGCATTCCGATGGAAGATAAATTGCTGGACGCTATTCCGTCCCTCGACCTGGCTGATTTCCGCTCCGGCGACTCCGAGCGCAAGGCCCGCTTCGTGCAGGCCCTGGGCCAGGCTTACCAGAGCATCGGCTTCGTGGCCCTCAAAAACCACGGCCTCAGCAACGACCAGACCGACAAGCTCTACGCCGACGTAAAATCCTTCTTCACGCTGCCCGACGACGTGAAGCAGCAGTACGAAAAGCCGGAGCTGGCCGGCCAGCGCGGCTACGTGAGCAAGGGCAAGGAGCACGCCAAGGGCCGCAATACCGGCGACCTGAAGGAGTTCTACCACGTGGGCCAGGAGGTCGACGACGCCAACGACCCCATCGGGGCCGAATACCCGGACAACATCTGGCCCTCGGAAGTAGCCAGCTTTGCCGACACGTCCCGCCTGACCTACCGCACCCTGGAGGCGGCCGGCAAGGACGTGCTGCGCGCCATTGCCCTCTACCTGGAGCTGCCCGAAAACTACTTCGACGACAAGGTGCGCAACGGCAACTCCATCCTGCGCCCCATCCATTACTACCCCATCGAGAACCCCGATGAGGTGCCGGCCGACGCCGTACGCGCCGCCGAGCACGGCGACATCAACCTGATTACCCTGCTCATGGGCGCTTCGGCCGACGGCCTGCAAGTGAAGCGCCGCGACGGCAAGTGGATTGCCATCACGGCCCTGCCCGACCAGATTGTGGTGAACGTGGGCGACATGCTCCAGCGCCTGACCAACGGGGTGCTCAAGAGCACCATTCACCGGGTAGTGAACCCGGCCCGCGAGAAGATGAACTCCTCACGCTACAGCATCCCGTTCTTCATGCACCCGCGCTCAGAAATGAGCCTGGCGGCCCTCGACAGCTGCGTAACGGCCGAAAACCCCAAGCAGGAAGCCGACATCACGGCCGGCGAATTCCTCAATGAGCGCCTCATTGAGTTGGGCCTCAAGAAGAAATAACCCAAACGCTTCCACTCGCAGTGACGACACCAAGAAAGCCCGTTCCGGTTCGGAACGGGCTTTCTTGCGTTATATTTTCGCTTTATCCGCGTGAAAGTGCAACCCGCCAGCAGTTGAATCAGTGCGCAACCTGTATCTTGTTACGCCCCTACCTTCCGCTTCGTGCTCCCGGACTTGACCGCGCTGCCCCCCGACGATATTCAGCTAACTCCGCCGCCGCGCCGCAGCCCGCAGGTGAAGCGGGTGCGCAACGTTATCTTCCTTAAAGATGTGGCGGCGCTGGGCCTGACGGCCTTCGGCGGCCCGCAGGCTCACCTGGCCATGATGCTGCGGCTGCTGGTGGATAAGCGCCGCTACCTGACGGCCCCCGAGCTGCTGGAGCTCATGGCGCTCTGCCAGATTCTGCCCGGCCCCACTTCCACCCAAACCATCACGGCCATCGGTTTCCGGCTCGGCGGCCCCAATCTGGCCTACCTCACCCTGCTGATCTGGATGCTGCCGGCCGTGTGCATCATGACGGTGGCCGGCCTCTCCATCAGCTACCTCGATAAGGACCTGGTGATGCGGCTGGTGCAGTACGTGCAGCCGGTGGCGGTGGGCTTCGTGGCGTATTCGGCCTACAAGATTGCCCAGAAAGTTATTCATACCAAAACCTCGGTGGGCCTGATGGTAGCGGCGGCCCTGCTGGTGTACTGGGTGCAGGTGCCCTGGCTGATGCCCCTGTTGCTGGTAGCCGGCGGCCTGACGACGGCTTTCCGCTACGGCAAAATACCTCAGCAGGACAAGCTCCCGCTGCAAATAGAGTGGGCCAACTTCGTGCTCTGGCTGGGCGTGCTGATTGGGGCGGCCGTATTGGGCCAGTACACCCAGTCGCTGCCGGTGCGGCTGTTCGAGAATTTCTACCGCAACGGCAGCCTCGTGTTCGGGGGCGGGCAGGTGCTGGCCCCGCTGCTCTACACCGAGTTCGTCGAGTTCAAGCACTACCTCACGTCGGAGGAGTTCCTGTCGGGTCTGGGACTCGTGCAAGCACTGCCGGGGCCCAATTTCTCGTTTGCGGCCTACATTGGGGCGCTGGCCATGCGGCCCGAGCACCAGGGCCTGAGCGGGCAACTGCTGGGCGCCCTGGTGGGGTCGGTCGGCATTTTTATGCCCGGCACGCTGCTTATCTTCTTCCTGATCCGGTTCTGGGACCAGCTCAAGCGTTACCGGGTGGTGCAGGCCTCGCTGGAGGGCATCAACGCCGTATCGGCCGGGCTGGTCTGGGCGGCCACCTTCCTGCTCTACCACCCGCTGCCCGATACGCCCGTCAACCTGGCCCTCGTCGGGGCCACTTTCCTGCTCCTGCTCTGGGACAAGCTCCCCTCCTACCTCATCGTGGGCGCCGCGCTGGCGGCGGGAGTGATTTGGTAAGGTGGTAGAAAAGAACGGTCATTCTGAGCGAAGGCGGAGCCGAAGTCGAAGAATCTCGCGTGCAATGCTAACTCCTGACGACAGGATTACTTTAGCACGCGAGATTCTTCGACTTCGGCTCCGCCTTCGCTCAGAATGACCGTTCTTTTACCACTTCACCGCTTACATCAGCAGCTGTTCGGGCAGGCGCATGAGGTAGTCGCCGTAGCCGCTTTTGCGCAACGGCTCGGCAATGGTGCGCAGCTGGTCGGCGTCGATGAAGCCCTGGCGGTAGGCCACTTCTTCAATCGAGCCCACCTTCAGGCCCTGGCGCTGTTCCAATACCCGCACAAACTCACCGGCCTGCATCAGGCTCTCAAAGGTGCCCGTATCGAGCCAGGCAGTACCGCGGCCCAGGATGCCCACTTTGAGCTTGCCCCGACGCAGGTATTCCTGGTTGACATCGGTGATTTCGTACTCGCCGCGGGAACTGGGCTTCAGGTCGCGGGCAATCTGCACTACGTCGTTGTCGTAAAAGTACAGGCCCGGCACGGCGTAGTTGCTCTTGGGCTTTTCCGGCTTCTCCTCGATGCTAAGAGCCTTGTTGTTGGCATCGAACTCGACCACGCCATAGCGCTCGGGGTCGTGCACGTGGTAGGCGTACACCACGCCGCCCTGGGGGTCGTTGTTGCTCTTGAGCAGCTCCTCCATGCCTTCGCCGTGGAAGATGTTGTCGCCGAGCACCAGCGCTACCTTGTCGGAGCCGATGAAATCGGCACCCAGCACGAAGGCCTGGGCCAGCCCGTTGGGCACTTCCTGCACCACGTACTCGAACCGGCAGCCCAGCTTCGAGCCGTCGCCCAACAGCTTTTTGAACTGGTCCTGATCGTGGGGCGTGGTGATGATGAGGATTTCGCGGATGCCCGCCATCATCAGAATCGACAGCGGGTAGTACACCATCGGCTTGTCGTACACGGGCATCATCTGCTTGGAGACGGCCAGCGTAAGCGGGTGCAATCGGGTGCCGGAACCGCCGGCAAGGATGATACCTTTCATAGTAGTGGTGTTGGGGTCTGTTGATCTTGAATAACAGCCTGTCATCCTGAGTGGAGCGAAGAATCTTATACCCAGTAAACAACAATCGTTATAACGACTCGTGCTGGCCTGATAAGATCCTTCGCTCCGCTCAGGATGACAAACGGACTAGTTCCGCTCGGCAATGAACTCCTGGTGGGTCTTGAACCAGTCCAGCGTCTTCTGCAAGCCTTCCTGAATCCGCACTTTCGGCTCGTAGCCGAGCAGGTTTTTCGCCTTGCTGATATCGGCCAGCGAGTCGCGGATGTCGCCGGCGCGGTCGGGGCCGTACTCGGGCACGATGTCGGAGCCGGCTTCGGCTTTGAGGATGTTGAACAGGTCGTTGAGGGACGTGCGGTCGGCCACGGCCACGTTGTAGACCTGGTTTACGGCCTCCTTGCTGTCAACCAGCGCGGCCTTGATGTTGGCCTGCACGCAGTTTTCCACGAACGTGAAGTCGCGGGTCTGGCCGCCGTCGCCGTTCATGCGGGGCGGGCGGCCCTCCAGCACGGCATCAATGAAGAGCGGAATAACGGCCGCGTAGGCCCCATTCGGGTCCTGGCGCGGGCCGAAAATGTTGAAGTAGCGCAGGCCGATGATTTCCATGCCGTAGGTCTTGCCGAACACGTCGGCGTACAGCTCGTTGGCGTACTTGGTGACGGCGTAGGGCGACAGGGGCTTACCGATGCGGTCCTCCACCTTGGGCAAAGCCTGGTGGTCGCCGTAAGTGGAGCTAGAGGCTGCGTACACAAACCGCTTCACGCCGGCCTCTTTAGCACCTACCAGCATGTTCACGAAGCCGCCCACGTTCACGTCGTTGCTCGTAATCGGGTCGTTGATGGAGCGTGGCACGGAGCCCAGCGCGGCCTGGTGCAGCACCACGTCAATTCCCTGGCAGGCATCAATGCAAACCTGCCGGTCGCGGATGTCGCCCTCAATTACGCGCAGGGCGGGGTTACTTTCAAACAGGGCTACATTCTTGCGGAAGCCATTGGAGAAGTTGTCGAGCACGCGCACCTCTTTGGCACCGTACTTCAACAGATATTCCACCAGGTTCGAGCCGATGAAGCCGGCCCCGCCGGTGACGAGGAAGCTGAGGTTATCGAGCGGCCGGTCGTGAAAAGGAGTTTCGTACATTTTATAATTCTGAATTATGAATTATGAATTTTGAATTATGGCTTGGTCCAGGCCGATAACTCAGAGCAATTCATAATTCAAAATTCATAATTCAGAATTACTCAGCTCCTTAGCGCTGAGCGTATTGTTTCTGGTAATAGTCCTGGTAAGCGCCGCTGGTGACGTTGTTGAGCCAGGTTTCGTTTTCCAGGTACCAGTCTACGGTCAGGCCCAGGCCTTGTTCGAAGGTCACAGACGGTTTCCAGCCCAGCTCGTTCATGATTTTGCTGCTGTCGATGGCGTAACGCAGGTCGTGACCGGCGCGGTCGGTGACGAACTTGATGAGCTGGCGGGAGGTGCCTTTCTCCTTGCCGGTTTTCTCATCCAGCGTGTCGCAGAGCAGGTGGATGAGCTCCAGGTTGGCCCACTCGTTCACGCCGCCGATGTTGTAGGTTTCGCCCACCGTGCCCTTGTGGAACACGGCGTCGATGGCGGTGGCGTGGTCTTTCACGAACAGCCAGTCGCGCACGTTTTCGCCCTTGCCGTACACCGGAATGGCCTCGCCGTGCTGGATGCGGTGGATGGCCAGCGGAATGAGCTTTTCAGGGAAGTGGTTGGGGCCGTAGTTATTCGAGCAGTTGCTCAGCTTAATCGGCATGTGGTAGGTGTGGTGCCAGGCCCGCACGAAGTGGTCGGACGCCGCCTTGCTGGCCGAATAGGGCGAGCGGGGGTCGTAGCTGGTGTCCTCCGTGAACATCTCGGGGCCGAAGTCCAGCGAGCCGTACACCTCGTCGGTGCTCACGTGGTAGAACACTTTGCCCTCGTAGCCCAGCGGCTTCCACAGGTTTTTGGCGGCATTCAGCAGGTGCACCGTGCCCAGCACGTTGGTCTTCACGAAGGCCAGCGGGTCGGTAATGCTGCGGTCCACGTGGCTTTCGGCGGCCAAATGAATCACCGCGTCGGGCTCCTCGCGAGCAAACAACTCGTCCACGAAAGCCTGATCCGTAATATCGCCCTTCACCAGCCGGTAGTTAGGTGCCGATTCCACGTCGCGCAGGTTTTCCAGATTGCCGGCATACGTCAGCGCATCCAGGTTCAGAATCTGATACTCCGGATACTTGGTCACGAACAGGCGCACCACGTGCGACCCAATGAAGCCGGCTCCGCCGGTGATGATGATTTTCATTTTCTTGAGCTTTTAGCTGACAGCTGTTAGCTGTTAGCTTTCTGTTGAATAGTCTGTTTGAACGTAGAGCTGTCAGCGAACAGCTATTGGCTATCAGCTTACGAATCAGCTAAGGAAAGCTGCCACTTCCAGGCGCTGCCCAGGGCTTCTTCCAGCGAAGAAGACGTTTGGAAGCCCAGCTGCTGCACCGATTTGGTGACGTCGGCGTAGATGGCGGGCACGTCGCCGGGGCGGGGCGGGCCTATTTTATAGTTGAGCTTGACGCCGGTGGCGCGCTCGAAGGCCTGCACCACTTCCAGCACCGAGTTGCCGCGGCCGGTGCCTACGTTGAAGGTTTCTACCAGCTCGCCGGTGCCGGCTAACAAGCGCTGCACGGCCACTACGTGGGCCTTAGCCAGGTCCACCACGTGCACGTAGTCGCGGATGTTGGTACCGTCGGGCGTGTCGTACGTGTCGCCGTTGATGGTGAGCTGCTCGCGGATGCCGGCCGCCGTCTGGGTCACGTACGGAATCAGGTTCTGGGGCACGCCCAACGGCAGCTCGCCGATTTTGGCCGACGCATGGGCTCCGATCGGGTTGAAGTAGCGCAGCAGAATGGTGCGCAGCGTGTTGCCCGGCGCGGCGGCTACGTCGCGCAGGATGTCCTCGCCCATCTGCTTGGTAGCGCCGTAGGGCGAGTTGGCCTGCTTGGTGGGCGTCTGCTCGGTTACGGGCAGCACATCGGGCGTGCCGTACACGGTACAGGAAGATGAAAATACCAGCGCCGCCACCCCAAACTCGCGCATCACCGTCAGCAGCGTCAGCAACGAGCCCACGTTGTTCTGGTAGTACTCCAGCGGCTTCTGCAACGACTCGCCCACCGCTTTATAGGCCGCAAAGTGAATCACGCCGCGCAGGCTGCCTTCCTCGGCAAACACGGCCCGCAGCGCCTCGGCGTCGTTGCAGTCGATGCGGTGCAGTGGCACCTTCACGCCCAGAATGCTTTCCACCCCATGCAGCGCCGACTCCTGCGAATTGGCGAAGTTATCAATGATAACCGGCTGAAAACCGGCCTGATACAACTCCACCACCGCGTGCGAACCAATGTAGCCCGCTCCGCCCGTTACCAGTATCTTCTGCATCTTTTTTAGCTGTTAGCTGAGCGCTGGTAGCTGGTAGCTTATCAACCGGGCTTCCCAACGGAAGCTACCAGCTAACAGCGCTCAGCTAACAGCTAAGTATTTACAGGCTCCAGTATTGCATTTGCTTCACCTTGCCGCGGAACAGGCCTTTGATGTCGACCAGCACCGCATCGTCGCCGGTGATGGACTGGAAATAGGCCTCGTCGTGCTCGGTGTAGGGCTGATGGCTCACGGCTACCACTACGGCGTCGTAGTCGGTACGCACCTGGTCGGCGGGGGTCAGGCGGAAGCCGTACTCGTGGTGCAGCTCTTCGGAGTCGGCGTGGGGGTCCACGATGTCCACGTTCACCGAGAAGTTCTTCAGCTCCTGAATCACGTCGGCGACTTTAGAGTTGCGGATGTCCTCCACGTTTTCCTTGAAGGTGGCCCCCATTACCAGCACGCGGCTTTTGGCCACGTCCTTGCCTTTTTTGATCATCATCTGCACAGTTTTGCGCGCGATGTAGGCCCCCATGTTGTCGTTGGTGGTCCGGCCGCTCAGAATTACCTTGGCATCGTAGCCCAGCTCCTTGGCCTTATAGGTGAGGTAGTAGGGGTCGACGCCGATGCAGTGGCCACCCACCAGACCGGGCGAGAACTTGAGGAAGTTCCACTTGGTGCCGGCCGCTTCCAGCACCTCATAGGTGTTGATGTTCATGCGGTCGAAAATCATCGATAGCTCGTTCATCAGCGCAATATTTACGTCGCGCTGGGTATTTTCGATGATTTTGGCCGCCTCGGCCACCTTGATGCTGCTGGCCCGGTGCACGCCGGCCTTCACCACCAGCTCGTAGGTCTGGGCAATTTCCTCCAGCGACTCGGCATCACAACCAGCCACCACCTTCACGATGCTGCTGAGCGTGTGCTCCTTGTCGCCGGGGTTGATGCGCTCGGGCGAATAGCCCACCTTGAAGTCGCCAGCGGCGAAGCTCAGGCCCGAGTGCTTTTCCATCACCGGAATGCAGTCATCCTCGGTGCAGCCGGGATACACGGTGCTTTCGAACACCACGTAGTCGCCTTTCTTGAGCACTTTACCCACCGACGACGAGGCGCCGAGCAAGGGCTTGAGGTCGGGCTGGGCGTGCTCGTCGATGGGCGTGGGCACGGCCACCACGAAGAACGTGGCCGCGCGCAGCACTTCCAGCGAGTCGGTGAACTCGATGTCGCAGCCCACGAAATCCTCGGCCGTCAGCTCCCCGCTGGGGTCCACGTGGCCGCGCATCATTTCGACGCGCTTGGCATTGATATCGAACCCAATAACCTTGATTTTGCGGGCGAATTCGAGGGCAATCGGCAGGCCTACGTAGCCGAGGCCGATAACGGCCAGCGTGGCCTCTTTCTGAACTAGTTGGTCGTACACGATTAGGGTCTTAGAGACTGGAGGACTTGGGGTCTGAGAATACTAGAGGCAAGTATTCGACTTGCTAACGGGTTGCGAGGAGCTTCCCGACGCTTCGGGGCTGATACGGGAAACGCAGCCGTCGGTTAGCTGGTACTGGTCGCGGCTTTCGGGACAAGTGGCGTGGCCGGCCGCGTCGAAGGCGAGCTGGTGGCCGTGGGCGCTCATCCAGCCCTGGGGCCGGGCGGGGTTGCCGTACACCAGGGAGTAGGCCAGCACGTCGCGCGTAACCACCGAGCCAGCCCCCACAAAGGCGAACTCGCCCAGCGTCACGCCGCACACGATGGTACTGTTGGCCCCGATGCTTACCCCCCGGCCCAGGCGGGTAGGCAGGTAATGGGCATCGCCGCGGCGGGGCACGGCGGCGCGGGGGTTGCGCACGTTGGTAAACACCACCGAGGGTCCCAGGAAGACGTCATCGGCGCATTCCACGCCGGCGTACAGGCTCACGTTGTTCTGCACTTTCACGTTGCGGCCCAGCATCACGCCATCAGCCACAAACACGTTCTGCCCCAGGTTGCAGCCCTCGCCCAACACCGCATGGCTACTCACGTGCGAGAAATGCCAGATCCGGCAGCCGGCTCCCACGCGGCAGCCCTCATCGAGGACGGCAGTTGGGTGGGCGTAGTAACCGGAAGCGTCGGACATGCGAGAGGGGTAAGTGGGCCTTGATTGAGCCAGCAAAGGTAAGGATTTTGATAGTGTGGTGGGAAGTTGAAGTTTGTGGCCGGCTGACAATTGGTGGGGCAACCGCGCTATGGCCGGGGCAATGCGGCTCACTCCCGCCACCAGCCCCCTGTTATCTTTTCGTTAGGCCCCTTTCGGCAGGCCCGGCCACGTGGCCCGCACCATCCGGGGCCGGTCGAATATATCAGCGTGCGTAACGGCTCCGCCGTAGCCCAGTTCCTGCAACAGAGCCAAGGTTTCGGAGGCAAACTGCTCATTGATTTCAAAGTACAGCGTGCCGCCGGGTTTCAGCAGCTTCCGGCCCAGCCCGGCAATGCGGCGGTAGAAGAGCAGCGGGTCGTGGTCGGGCACGAACAGGGCGGTGGCGGGTTCGAAGGCCAGCACGTTGGGGCGCATCAGGGGGCGCTCATTTTCCAGTACGTAGGGCGGGTTGCTCACCAGCACGTCCAGCGGCCCGGCCAGTTGAGGAGTCTCCCTTAGAATATCCAGTTGCTGAAAATCAACGGTCACCTCATAGCGGGCGGCATTGCGCCGGGCCACGGCCAGGGCTTCCCCCGAAATATCCACGGCCGTGAGCTGGCAGCCGGGCAGGCGTTCGGCCAGGGCCAGCGGAATGCAGCCCGAGCCGGTGCCCACGTCCAGCACCCGCAGGCCGGCGCGGCCGCGCTGCTCGCGGGCAATCAGGGCCACCAGCTCCTCGGTTTCGGGCCGCGGAATGAGGGTGGCGGGCGTTACGTCCAGCTCCAGCCCGGCAAAGTGGGCCACGCCCAGCACGTACTGCAACGGCTCGTGGCCCAGCAGCCGGGCCTGAATTCCGGGCAGCCCGGCCAGGCGCTCATCCGCCCCCACTTCCTCCTGCCCCTGTATTAATCGTTGTAGAGGTGTCAGGGCCAGCAGATGTTCTAGTACCTGCGTGGCTATGGCCTCGGCTTCGGGGGTATCGTAGAGGGCTTGCAGAGCGGTGCTGAGGTCGGTGGTAAGCTGGCGGAGTGTGGGCATGCGGGCAAAAGTACGGCCGAAAGCGGCCTGTTTGGGCGGGGCGCGTATCTTCGCTGGCAACCGCCCCGTTCCATCGCCCCTCCCGCTGGGCCGGTGCAACAAGCCCTACCCTACCCCACCTACTCATGCCCTTCACCGCTTCCGAATTCGACCTGCTGATGATGCGCCGCGCCCTCGATCTGGCCCGGCTCGGCACCGGCTACGCCCGGCCTAACCCGCTGGTGGGCTGCGTTATCACCCACGAAGGCCGCGTTATCGGGGAAGGCTGGCACCGGCAGTATGGCGGCCCCCACGCCGAAGTCAACGCCATCAACAGCGTTACGGAGCCGGAACTGCTGCCCCGCAGCCGGGTCTACGTGACGCTGGAGCCCTGCGCCCACCACGGCCAAACGCCCCCCTGCGCCGATTTGCTCATTGAGAAGCAAGTAGCCGATGTCATCATCTGCAACCTCGACCCCAACCCGCTGGTGGCCGGCCGGGGCCTACAGAGGCTGCGCGACGCGGGCATAACAGTGGAAACGGGGGTACTGGAGGCCGAGGGCCGCTGGCTGAACCGGCGCTTCTTCACGTTTCAGGAGCAGCAGCGACCCTACGTGGTGCTCAAGTGGGCCGAAACCGCCGACGGCTACCTGGCCGGACCCTACTTTCAGCCGGTGCCCATCAGCGGGGAGCTGGCCCGGGTGGCGGTGCACCAGTGGCGGGCCGAGGAGCACGCCATCCTGGTAGGCACCCGCACTGCCCTGCACGACAACCCCCGCCTGAACGTGCGCGAGTGGCCCGGCCAAAATCCCGTCCGCCTCGTCATCGATAAGAACCTGAGCCTGCCGCCCACCCATTACCTCTTCGATGGCTCCCAGCCTACGCTCGTTTTCACTTACCGCGAACGGGCGGGCAAGCACAACGTGGAGTACGTGACGCTACCCGAAGCCGACGACCTGTTTCCGCGCATCCTGCGGCATTTGCACGAGCAGAAAGTTCAGTCGGTGCTGGTGGAAGGCGGCCCCACCGTGCTCAATTCCCTGCTCCGGGATGGCCTCTGGGATGAGGCGCGGGTTATTCGCGCGCCCAAGGTCCTTGGCGGCGGCGTACCGGCCCCCACGCTAGGCCTCACCGGCCTCCAGGAGCAGTTCCGCCTGGGCGAAGACGAAGTATTCATCTATAAAAGAGCCATTGGCGCATAGCTACTGGCCGATAGCCTGCTCGTATACTCACTGGCGGGCTCCAGCACAAAAGCTCCCGCCGGCTCTTTCCCTGATGCAGGAAAGAGCCGGCGGGAGCTTCGCCGTAGAACGAAAGCCCGCAGCCGGTGGCTGTTGGCTAACCGCTCAAAAACTACTCGGCCGCCGAAGCGTTGGCCGACGTGTGTACTTCCGAAGCCTCTACGGCAGCGGCTACTACCGACACGAACGAACGGTCTTTGCGGCCCTTGCGGAACTGCACCGTGCCGTCGATCATGGCAAACAGGGTGTGGTCCTTGCCCATTCCCACGTTCTGGCCGGGGTGGTGCTTGGTGCCGCGCTGCCGCACGATGATGTTGCCGGAAATGATGGACTGACCGCCGAAGATCTTCACGCCCAAGCGCTTGGATTCCGATTCGCGGCCGTTATTAGAGCTACCTACGCCTTTCTTGTGTGCCATTTTATTGGAGCTGTTAGCTGATAGCGGTTAGCTATTAGCTTTTTGTGAGAGCAAGCCAGTTGAACGGAGAGCTAACAGCTAACAGCCATCAGCTAACAGCTTATTCAACTAGGCGATGCTGTTGATCATTACTTTGGTGAACTGCTGACGGTGGCCGTTCAGCTTCTTGTAACCCTTGCGGCGCTTCTTCTTGAACACGAGCACCTTATCACCCTTCACGTGAGCGAGGATGGTACCGGTCACGGTCACGTCCAGCAGCGGCGAACCGATGGTGAGCGTCCCGTTATCATCGGTCAGCAGGGCCTTGCCCAGCTGCACCTCGTCGCCGACGTTGCCAGCCAAACGGTGGGCATATACAAATTTATTGGCTTCGACCTTGGTCTGCTTCCCGGCTATGTTGACAATTGCGTACATCGGCGTCTTGGCGGTTTCTGAAAAATGGAAGGCAAAAGTAGAAGTATCCGCTCACATATGCAAACCCTAACTCATTAAACCTCATCACTCCTGCCTTTAGAGCCCCTGAAAGCCTTTATGCAGGAACGCGCCGGCGGGTACGCGAATAGTTTTTTTGTGGATAACTGCAATTGTCCACACCACAAATGTGGATAACTTTTTTATTTTTTTGCTTTCCGCCGCCAAATAGGGCCTGCTCAACCAATTCGACCAATGCTCAGCAGCTTAGCGGCATAGGCAAAACTTAACACGGAAAAAATGCCGGACCCAGGTCCTCGTTCCCGACTGCGCGGTTTATCTTTGACATTCGGCCACCCCCGCCGGCCGGGCAAACTTTGCCGGCGGACTTGGGTTAGGCTAACACTGCCCCCCCGGCGGCGCAAAGCCGGACTGATCTTACGTATTTTACCCCTGCTGCCATGGAACCGCTACTCACCGAGAACCCGAACCGCTTCGTTCTTTTCCCCATTCAGCACGACGACGTGTGGCAGTTCTACAAGAAGGCCGAGGCCTCGTTCTGGACGGCCGAGGAAATTGACCTGAGCCAGGACCAGAAGGACTGGGACAACCTCAACGACGGCGAGCGGCACTTCATTTCCCACGTGCTGGCCTTCTTCGCGGCCTCCGACGGCATTGTGAACGAGAACCTGGCCATCAACTTCATGCAGGAAGTGCAGATGGCCGAGGCCCGCTGCTTCTACGGCTTCCAGGTGATGATGGAAAACATCCACTCCGAAACGTATTCGCTGCTGATTGACACCTACATCAAAGACCCCAAGCAAAAGGACTACCTCTTCAACGCCCTCGAAACGGTACCCTGCGTGAAGAAAAAAGGCGACTGGGCCATTAAGTGGATCAACTCGGAGAACTTCACCGAGCGCCTAATTGCTTTCGCGGCCGTGGAAGGCATCTTCTTCTCCGGCTCGTTCTGCTCTATTTTCTGGCTCAAGAAGCGCGGCCTCATGCCCGGCCTCACCTTCAGCAACGAGCTGATTTCCCGCGACGAGGGCCTGCACTGCGACTTCGCCTGCCTGCTCTACAAGGACCACCTCCAGAACAAGCTGCCCGAAGCCCGGGTCCAGGAAATCATCCGCGACGCGGTGGAAATCGAGCAGGAATTCGTGACCGACGCGCTGCCCGTGAACCTGATTGGGATGAACGCCAAGAGCATGAACCAGTACATCGAGTTCGTAGCCGACCGCCTGCTCGAATCGTTGGGGTACAGCCGCATCTACAACGCTACCAACCCCTTCGATTTCATGGAAATGATTTCGCTCCAGGGTAAAACCAACTTCTTCGAGAAGCGCGTGGCCGAGTACCAAAAGGCCGGCGTAATGAGCGAGCGGACCGAAAACGCCTTCTCCCTCGACGAGGACTTTTAAGCGTCCGGCATTGCTGGCGAAATGCAAAGCCCCGATTCCGCGCCTGCGGAGTCGGGGCTTTGTGCTGGATTACCGCTGGGTTACCATTGCCCGTCTCACCGTATGAAGCGCGAAGGCCAAACGAGAATTGTTGGGGGCGGTTGCGCCAGAAGCATGCCCGGCAACGAGACAGGAAGCCCGCCACGAAAGCCGTAGAACTCATTTGAATTCTGCACCAATCCATGATCCAGCCCCGCAACCAGTGGCCTCTCCCGGGCCAAACCGACCCCAGCCGGACGTCCTGCGCCTTCTGCCGCCGTCGGCTACGCATCAAGGGGCAGCCCGTTTTTCAGAACTGTTCCTGCAAGGCTTTTGGGCCAGACATAACCATTGCGGCGCTAGTGGCCGGGGCGGTGCTGGTGGCAGTTGGCGGGTGGCTCTGGTGGCGTAAGCACTAAAACAGCCCTACCCTGCTGCCTGTCTGCCCGGCCCTTAGTTCACCACCAAGCGCTGGACCCGCGAGAAGTTGTGGCTGCGCAGTTGCAGGAAGTAGATGCCCGCCGCCAGCGGCCGGCGCACCAGGGGCAGGCGGTGCCAGCCAGCCGCCATGAAGCCCTCCTGGAGGCGGGTTACTTCCTGCCCAATCCCGTTGAGCACCCGCAACTGCACGGTGGCGGCAGCGGGCAGAAAAAACTCCACCGTCGCGTCCTGTTGCAGGGGGTTCGGGCTGACGGGATACAGAACCGGACTGGCTTCGGGCGACCGGCGCAGCACGTAAGTGTCGACCAGCTGACGAGTGCGGGTGAAGAACTGGAACGTGAGGCTGTCGGGGGTGGCGTTGAGGAGCATGGCCCCGTAGTTGCCGTTGAAAATGGCCTTGCTCTCGGGTAGTTGGGGCCGGTAGGTGCGCACGCTCCGGCCCCCGAGGCCGTTCACGAAATACGGCAGCCCGTCAACCAGCAGCCGCTCGTAGTGGTGGTCGTGGCCGGCCAGCACCACCGACGCGCCCCACTCCCGGAAGGGCCATTGCAGCTTTTTATCGGAGCCGTGCAGGCCCGAGGAGTAGGGCGCGTGGTGCAGGTAGACCACCTTCCAGCGGGCCCGCGAGGCCGCCAGCCGGGTGCGCAGCCACTGGCCCTGCCGGGAGTCGGCCGTGATGCCGTCGGGCTCGGCCGGGTCGCTGTCGAGGGCGAAGAAGTGGACGTCGCCGCGCACGAACTCATAGTAGCGGCCGTTGCCGGGCAGCGTGAAATAGTCGCGGTAGGCCTCGCCGTTGCGGGTGTAGTAGTCGTGGTTGCCCAGAGACGGGAAGAACCGGTCGGTGGAGGTCCGCGGCCCGTAGCGGCCCCGGTAGTTGCGGATATACTCGTGGTAATACTGCCCGATGTTCTGGTCGATGGTCATGGAATCACCCAAATCGTAGTTGTTGTCGCCCAGCGTGATAATGCACTCCGGGTCCCAGCTCTTTACCAGTTGGGCCACGTCGCGCTCCGCGGAGCCGGCGAAACCGTAGTCGCCGATGGCGGCGAAGCGCTGCGCCAGTAACGGAGTGGTGAACAGGAGCCCCAGTAGCAGCAACAGCGGGCGTTGCCAGGTACAGATTCCGGCGCAAAGACGAGCAAACATGGCACTTTTCAAATAAATAATAAAGCCCGATAAAGAACATTGGTACCCGCTATCCAACCGGGCAACTTTCTGCCTTATTTCGCGCTCCGAACGTAGAAATCTATGCTGCATTCCCGACCAATGGGTGGCCGGCCATGCGCACCACAAAATGCCCACCCGGCCGACCAGGCGCTGATTGGGAAGCTTAAAACTACTGTCTTTACAGCGAAGATTCAGCTGCCGGCCATTACTTATTTTTTGTTTTTATCCCCCTTAACGTCATGCCTTTCTATCAGACTTTTCCTATGTATTATCCTATTAGCAGTTCTTTCCTTCCCTGGGCTCTCCGGTCCTTCTGATCTTTTCCTGCCGCTCCGGCATCCGCGTCCGGATGCTCGCGGGATTCCGGGCGTCGCTGACGCCGGCCAACAGCTCCCGCCACGGGGCGGCCGAACAACGTCACGTTCTACTCATTCCTTATTTTCTTCCTAACTGTCTCATGCCTCGAATTGCTACTGCTTTATTGTGCCTGGCCCTGAGTGGGTCGTTGCTAAGCCCCCGCTCCGCTACTGCCGACACGCTGACTATTGCGCCCACGTTTTATCACATTGATCAGCAGAAACACCTTATCCTCATCAACCGCAAGCCAACCGACCTCAATGCCGGGGGCACCCAGAAAACCCATCTGGACCTAAACGAAACCTACACCTTCAGCCAGCCGCTGACCACCATTACCACCGACCTAGCCTACCAGGCCGAGCACGACGGCACCCGCTTCTCGGTGTACTTCACGGAGCTGCCGGTGGTCAGTATTACAGCCCGCAAGCCCATCCAGGATACGCCCAGCATCTACGCCCGGCTCAGCCTGGCCGAACCAGCCGGCACCGTGACCGAGTCGGCGCTGGGCATCGAGTTCCGGGGCGGTTATTCCCAGACCTACCCGAAGAAATCCTACGAGCTGAGCTTCTGGAAAGACAGCACCGGGGCCGCCTCCCGCGACGTGCAGCTGCTGGGCATGCGCACCGACAACAAGTACAACCTCCAGGCCATGTACAACGAGCCGCTGCGGGTTCGCAACAAGGTCAGCTTCGAGCTTTGGCAGGAAATTCACGAGCCCTACTACCGCACCCAGGAGCCGGAGGCCAAAAGTGGCATTGCCATCCAGTACGTGGAGCTGTTTCTGAACGGGACCTACCAGGGCGTGTACGCCCTCACCGAACGGATTGACCGCAAGCAGCTCAAGCTGAAAAAGTACAGCAACGGCATTACGGGCGAGCTGTACAAAGGCGCCGACTGGGGTCCGGCCGTGACGTTCAGCGGCGCGCTGCCGGCCTTCGATAACGCCTCCAAAACCTGGGGCGGTTTCGAGTACAAGCACCCCGAAGAGCAAACCGACTGGAGCAGCCTCTACAACTTCGCCGATTTTGTGCGCAACAGTTCCGACCAGGAGTTCTTCAGCACCGTCCAGCAGAAGTTCAACCTGCGCAACGCCGTGGATTACTACCTGTTCCTGAACCTGACCCGGGCCACCGACAACACCGGCAAAAACCTCTACATCGCCAAGTACAAGAAGGGCGAGCCGTACTTCTACGTGCCCTGGGACCTGGATGGCGTGTTCGGCACCGACTGGACCGGCAACCCCGCCAACGTCACGAACGACCTGCTCACCAACGGCTTCTACGACCGGCTCTGGCAGGACTGCTCCGCCACGGGCTTCCGGGCCGCGCTGCGCACCCGCTGGGCTGAGCTGCGCCGCAGCACCCTCACCGAAGACCACATTCTGGCCAAGTTCCGGACCCATAACAACTACCTGACCCAGAACAACGTGTACGAGCGGGAGCAGCTGGCCTGGGCCGACTTCCACCCCGTGCCCGACCAGCTGACCTACACCGCCACCTGGCTCGGCAACCGCCTCCGCTACCTCGATACGGCCTTCGGTGCCTCGTGCAACGTGCTGACGGCCAACGCGGCCCCGGCCACCAACGCGGTGCAGCTGTTCCCCAACCCCACCACCGACTACCTGAGCATCCGGACCACGGCCACGGCCACTGACCTCTGCCTGCGCGACCTGCGCGGCCAGGTGGTGCTGCAAGCGGCCCTGCGCGGCCCCCTCAACCAACTCGACCTGCGCCACCTGCCCAAGGGCCTCTACCTGGCTACCCTGCGCGATGAGCAGCGCACCACCACGCTGCGGGTGGTGCTCCACTAACCGGCCGCCGCCCGTCGGTACCTCCCGCAAAGAGCCCCGCCTTCCGCTTCGGAGGACGGGGCTTTTTGCGGGCGTCGGCTCCCCTGCAATACCACTTCCGCCGCAATCCGCCAACCCGATTTTGCGGGGCCGATTACGAAACATAGCGCTATTCAATTATCGAAAAACCGCCTGAACTACACCGTTTTAAGCCTATGTGGAAAACTTCTGAAAAGAAGGTTTGTCCTAAAGGCCAGATAGAAATATCTTCCGGTATCAATGACCGCGCTTTGGCCTCCGGAGCCGCGTTCCGAACCTGATATACGCGCCTCGGCGGGCCGCCTGCAACGGCCCGCCGGGGCCTTTCTCTACTACCTCCCTTCCTCAACCCGCATCGCTTATGTTGGTAATCAAACGCGACGGCCGCCGCGAATCCGTGAAATTCGATAAAGTCACGGCCCGCATCGAAAAGCTCTGCTACGGGCTCAACATGAACTTCGTGTCGCCGATTGAGGTGGCCAAAAAGGTGATTGACGGCATTTACGACGGCGTAACCACGATTGAGCTCGACAACCTGGCCGCCGAAACGGCCGCCTCGCTCACCACCAAGCACCCCGACTACGCCATTCTGGCCGCCCGCATTGCCGTGAGCAACCTGCACAAGGTCACCAGCAAGTCGTTCAGCAGCACCATGAAGCGGCTGCACACCTACGAGGACCCGAAAACGGGCGAAAACGCCTCGCTCGTGGCCCAGGACGTGTGGGAAATCGTGCACCAGCACGCCGCCACCCTCGATTCGGCCATCATCTACGACCGCGACTACAACTACGACTACTTCGGCTTCAAAACCCTGGAACGCAGCTACCTGCTGCGCCTTGATGGCAAGGTGGTGGAGCGGCCCCAGCACATGCTCATGCGCGTGGCCGTGGGCATTCATAAGCAGGATATTGCCTCCGCCATTGAGACCTACGAGCTGATGAGCGAGCGGTGGTTTACCCACGCCACGCCCACGCTCTTCAACGCCGGCACGCCCAAGCCCCAGCTCAGCTCCTGCTTCCTGCTCACGATGAAGGACGACTCCATCGAAGGCATTTACGACACGCTGAAGAACTGCGCCCTGATTTCGCAGAGCGCCGGCGGCATCGGGCTGGCCGTGCACAACGTGCGGGCCACCGGCACCTACATCAAAGGCACCAACGGCACCTCCAACGGCCTCGTGCCCATGCTGAAGGTGTTCAACGACACGGCCCGCTACGTGGACCAGGGCGGCGGGAAGCGCAAGGGCGCTTTCGCCATTTACCTGGAGCCCTGGCACGCCGACATCTTCGACTTCTTGGATCTGAAAAAGAACCACGGCAAGGAGGAGATGCGCGCCCGCGACCTGTTTTTTGCCCTCTGGACGCCCGATTTGTTCATGAAGCGGGTGGAAGCCAACGGCGACTGGACGCTGATGTGTCCCCACGAGTGCCCGGGCCTCGACACCAGCCACGGCGCCGAGTTCGAGAAGCTCTACCTCAAGTACGAGCGCGAAGGCAAGGGCCGCCGCACCATCAAGGCCCAGGAATTGTGGTTCGCCATCCTGGAAAGCCAGACCGAGACCGGCACGCCCTACATGCTGTTCAAGGACGCCGCCAACGGCAAGAGCAACCAGCAGAACCTCGGTACCATCAAGAGCTCCAACCTCTGCACCGAGATTATGGAGTACACCGACGAAAACGAAATTGCGGTCTGCAACCTCGCCTCGCTGGCCCTGCCCCGCTACGTGCGCCCCGACGAGGCCGGCAACCTGTTCTTCGACCACCAGAAGCTCTATGACGTTACCTACCACGCCACGCTGAACCTGAACAAGGTTATCGACATCAACTACTACCCCGTTATCGAGGCCGAGCGTAGCAACCGTCGCCACCGCCCCATCGGGCTGGGCGTGCAGGGGCTGGCCGATACGTTTATTGCCCTGCGCATGCCCTTCGAGAGCGACGAAGCCAGCGGCCTGAACAAGGACATCTTCGAGACGCTGTACTTCGCGGCCATGACGGCCTCCAAGGACCTGGCCCAGCGCGACGGCCACTACGAAACCTTCCCCGGCTCGCCCCTGAGCGAGGGCAAGTTCCAGTTCGACCTCTGGGGCGTAACGCCCGACTCGGGCCGCTGGGACTGGGACACGCTGCGGGCCCAGGTAATGGAGCACGGCGCGCGCAACTCGCTGCTGGTGGCCCCCATGCCCACGGCCAGTACCGCCCAGATTCTGGGCAACAACGAGTCGTTTGAGCCCTACACGAGCAACATTTACGTGCGCCGGGTGCTCAGCGGCGAGTTTATGGTGGTGAATAAGCACCTGCTCAAGGACCTCATCAAGCTCGGCCTCTGGAACGAGCAGATGAAGACGGCTATCATTGCCGCCAACGGCTCGGTGCAGGACATTGCCAGCATCCCGCAAAACATCAAGGACCTGTACAAAACGGTGTGGGAGATTTCCCAGCGCCGCATCATCGACATGTCGGCCGACCGGGGCGCGTACATCTGCCAGAGCCAGAGCCTGAACCTGCACGTGCTGAACGTGAACTTCGGCAAGCTCACCAGCATGCACTTCCACAGCTGGAAGCGGGGCCTGAAAACGGGCATGTACTACCTGCGCACCAAAGCCGCCGCCGACGCCATCAAGTTCACGGTGCAGAAGCAGGCCGCCGAAACCCTGGAGCCGCTCAACGTAGCCGCCCAAAACGCCTCGGACATGTCCTGCTCACTGGACGACCCGGAAGGCTGCGAGGCCTGCGGGTCGTAGGAAGTAGAACAACTAATCATATGAAAAGGGGGCTGCCAAACAAGGCAGCCCCCTTTTCATATGATTAGTTGTTCATTGCTGATAGTTGGTTAATTCTGGTGTCACCTTGAGTTGGTGTCAAAATAGCTGCCCGCTCTAGCTCCTGCTCTCGCCAGTAGCTTTCAAGAGCTATTTGACCACAACGTTCTTGAAATTGAGCAGGAGTTTCTTTTTTAAAATCTTGCCGTTCGATATATTCGATCATGGCCGCAAATTCACTGTCGTAACCATCTAAGATGCGTGAAGCCATAATTCTCATGTCCTCCGGTTCCATATAGCCCAATTCAATGGCCTTGTCAATTCTACCTGGCCGAGTAGAAATAACTTCACTAGCTCCGTCAGCAGCTTTACCAGGAATACCAAGTGCGCTATCAATTTTCGATAAGTCATTAGCTGTGATGATAGTAAAGATTCCACCAGCTTTTTCAATACCATCTAAACAATTAAGTAGGCAGTCAAATGTGAGAGGAGCCAAGGGGCCGTTTTGGGTGTTGTTCTCTTCACCCTCTTCTGTATTTGAAGATTGGACGAATGGCATAAAACCTACAGAACGACGGGAAACATTTTCTCGGCCGTGAAAAACATTGTCCATGTCCTCAATCAATGCAATGCAAGGAGTGTTAACCTGCATCTTTGCCCAAGCCTTCATCAAACCAGCATTGTCTAACTGAGCTAAACTGAATACATAAATTGGCAAATGCATGTCCTCCGCGAAAGCCCTAGCTAATGCTGTCTTTCCTGTGCCAGGAAGCCCATACAGTAACCACCCCCTTTTCCAAGGAATATTCTTGCTCTGGTACCATTCTTTGCTTTTATTCCAGCGCTCAATTTCTCCTATCAAGTCTTTAATCCTCTTAGGAAATATCAAATTATCCAGCGCTTTACCCGTGGAGACAGAAGCTCTTCCAAGAGCGTTGGAATCAATACCTACTAACCGATATTTTGCTTGCTCATACCAAGGTAATCCGTCAGAGGTTGGGGTATACTCATCTTGGGTTTCGCGCTTTTCTGGTACGTAGTAAATAGTGAAGCGAGATTCTTCAATTCCATCTTGGCTGATACGCCAAGTCGCATCGTTCTTGGCTTTGCATGCTGCGGTGATGATAAAATCTACGTTAAGAGTGCCACGCAGGAATGTAATGGTCGTAGTAGAAGAATTGTGCTCGTAAACATGATCATGATGAGAATCTTGGTTCTTACCATCATTGTTCTGATTATTAGAAAACCAAAAAGGCCATTTACCATTCCAAAAGATTATGGAGCGCTGCCCATACAATTCATATGGAGTTAAACCATACCGTCCATCTCTACGACTCTCGTTTACAGCACCGTAAACCTTGTCGTATACTCTAGAAAATTTATAATTATTGATTAAGTAGGTAGTAAGAGCTGCCTGCATTCCGGCTGTTGGAATTTCTACTTGTTGAATAAAGAGACTGACTATACGCCATAAGACTGCTTTAATTTTATCCCAAAAGCCTACAACAGCGCTTAGAATGGCGCCGCCAGCAAAGTATTTTGTAAAATCCATAAACAAAGGTTAATTTATACGTGATTTCACCATAATTGCGCCAAAAACGATGCAGTGACATAATGGCACCAGCCGCTGCCGCCCCCGGTAGCGGCTGGTTGGCGTTTGGGGGCGTTGCACCGGATGACGTCGGGCGCATATCCACCTAGAATCAGTACTTTAGTTCTATGTCTGACCTGCTCGCCCGCATCACCGTCAATCCTGCCATCTGCCACGGCCAGCCTACCGTGCGGGGGCTGCGCTACCCGGTGCAGAACGTGCTGGAACTGCTGGCCTCCGGGATGACGGACGCGGAGATTCTGGCGGATTATGAGGACCTAGAAGCCGCCGACCTCCGCGCTTGCCAGGCCTACGCGGCGGAGCTGCTCAAAACCAAAACCTTCTACCGTCTGGCTTCCTGATGACGCCCTCGCTGGTGAAGGTGCTGGTAGATGCCCAGTTGCCCCGGCATCTGGCGCGCTGGCTGGCCCATGAGGCGGGCTTCGACGCCCTGCACACCTTCGACCTGCCCGCCGCCAACAACACAGCCGACGAGAGCATCAACGACTTATCGGTGCGTGAAAGCCGGGTCGTGATTACCAAGGACGCTGATTTCGTCAACTCATTTATCCTGCACGGCCGGCCCTACAAGCTGCTGCTGGTTTCGACGGGCAACATGCGCACCGACGACTTGGTGAACCTGTTTCGTCAGTACTTACCCCAGCTGACCAAGGCGCCACAGTGGCACAGCTACCTGGAATTATCGCGGGAGCAGTTACTGATTCATCGGTAGAAGCAGTCGGGTAATCCTCTGTCACCTGGAAGCATTGATTCCGTTCTGGGAAACCGTCCCTCTGCGGTGGCGTCTGTTTTTGAAGCTCCCAGCCGCTGCCGCCCCCGGTAGCGGCTGGTGGGCGTTTGGGGCGTTTGCTGCTACCTTGCCGCCGTGCGCTACCGAACTGCTTCCGCTTCGTCTTACCCCTGGCCCGTGCGGGTGGTGCTGGCCATCTACTCCGCTTGCTTCCTGATTGGGACCTACACCCACGCGGCGGGTATTTTGCGGCGGGGGCTGCTGGCCTCGCCGGTGCCGGTGGGCATTGGGGTGTTCTGGGATGCCCTGACGCTGCTCGACCCGCTGGCGGCGGTGCTGGTGTGGTGGCGGCCGCGCCTGGGCCTACCGCTGGCCGTGGCTATTATGGCGGCCGATATCAGCGTGAACAGCTACGTGTATGTGGCCGGCTACTTCGGGCCGCCGGCAGCGGGGCTGGTGCCGCTGAGTTTGTTGGAGCAGGCGCTGTTCGGGGTGTTCGTATTCGTAACCGCCCCAGGGGTGTATGGGCGGAATCCATCTGACGCGAGTTTAGCGAAGCACGACTCGTGACCAACCTCAAGGTAGAGGCTGTCCTGCTCCTGCCGCCGTGCGGCAAGCCGGAACCGCGCCGCCAGGAGAAATCCGGGCGGCATTTTTCGTTCGGACAAGGGAGGCCTAACCTCCCGGGAGGCGTACCCACTTCAGGAAGTGTATAGGCCCGGGGGTGCAGGCCTTAATACCTGCGTTTCGGCGACCCGGAAGTACCGCGCCAGTTAGCCAACAGGGGGGTATGGGACAGAGTAGGTATGGGACAAAGATTTTTGTCCCATACCTACTCTGTCCCATACCCCCCTCCCCATGCGTGCCATCGGCCCCCGCCCATCCTCGGGGCCGCCCCTGCGTGGCTGCCTGGATATTGGATCAGGACTTACGCACTGGGCGTTTGTCATTGGCGGAACTGCTCCATAGTTACCTCCTACCCCTGAGGGGCCGAACGCGGCTCCGGTTGCTAAATCCCGTACCGGGCAGCGGCCCACCAGCGCCGGGCCGCTGGCCGCACTGGCCACCAACGCCGCCCGCGCCTGGGCCGCCTCCGAGCTACTGCCCTGCTCTGGCTCTCCAAGGCCGAGCTGACGGCCCTGGCCGCCGCTTTCGCCCAGGGCCGCGACGCTGCCGATGCCGCCGGCGACCAGCGCACGCCCCAGTCGCGCCGGCTCCAGGAGCTGGACCGGCAGCTCGGTAAGAGCCTCAAGTACGTGAAGGGCTACCTGGCCGAGGAGCACGAGGACGATGCGGGCCGCGCCTGCTTCCCCGAGTTTGGGATTGAGCGCGAAAATGAGAGCTACCGCCTGCCCGCCACCCGCCCCGAGCGTCTAAAAGCCGTGCAGCAACTGCTGGCTGCCCTCCCCACCCACGGCTTCTACCAGAAGAAGTACGGCACCGCCTACTAGCATCCGCGACGCGACGAGCGAAGCGCGTACCGTATAGAAGGCTATCCGACTAGCGGTTTTGTCATTCCGACGCAGGAGGAATCTGGGTAAAATCGTTGAACTGCCTGTTCGATGACTCTACTCAGATTCCTCCTGCGTCGGAATGACAAAACCGCTAGTCGGGCAACGGATTTGCGCGGTACTGCTTCCTCTGGGGCGGGGGCCTGGGGGCTGCTCAACGGGCCTTACTGCCGCTACCGCATCGGGCCTCAGCCGTCCCACCCCGCCCGGTGCCAGCCGACGGGCCGGGCAACGAACGGGGTGGCGTTAGTAGCCGAGGTTGGTCAGGATGCCCTCGGTGATGGTGGCGGTGTCGGGGGCGCTGGCCGGGCCGAAAACCTTGTTGCCCACGAAGCGAAAGGTGCCCGAAAACCGATGGGTGGCGGCGTTAACGACCGTAATAACCAGGGTGCCTTCGGTAGCACTCCCGGTCCGGATGTAGTTGGAGGAATATGGTACGGCATCGGGGCCGGTGTAGCGGGCCGAGTTTTCGGGCGTTACCAGCGAGTAGGTGCCGACCACGGGAACCAGACCATCGAGCAGCAGCTGAATAGTGCGCTCATTCGGGCCGCCGGGGTCAGCCAGCACCGTAATAATGCGGCTGTCGCTCAGCACCTGCGTGGAATAGAACGTGGTGGAAACGGCCACCCCGTTGGCCCGGTAGGTGATGCCGGCGGGCAGCGCCGCCAGCGTGGTGGTGCCCGCGTTGGTGCCACTGGCCCCGAGCGTCACGGTGGCCGGGGCGGGCGCGGCGTACCCCGGCGCGGGCTCAAACGTGAGCGTGTAGGCCCCGGTGGGCAGGCCCGGAAAGGCATAAGCCCCGGTACCGGCATCGGGCGCAACCCGCGTGGCTTGGCCCCCGGCGGCGGTTGCCGTTACCGCTACCGCCGCCCCCGCAGGCCCCACCATACCGCTGAGCGTAGCCGTGCGGGTAGCCACCACCGGATCGGTGGCTTTGTCGCCGCAGGCCGACAACAGGGGCACAGTGGCCGCCAGGGCCATAAAAACGATACTTGGCAGATACTTTTTCATCTTATTGATTGGGCACCGTCAGGCATAACGAGGTGGCAAGATACCCCGACGGCCGGAAAGCGTGGGCATCCGCTCAGGACGTACACTACCAGGCAAGATGAACGGGGGCGGCCAGCGTTATCGTTGACGAAGGCGCTCCGGCGGCAATCGTTCCAGGGCCGGAAAGCGCGCTTTATAGCTGCCCGGAGCGCGGGCGGCGTGGCGGTAGCAAGAGTGAGGGGCATCCGCTGGCCAGTAGCGCGTCTGCCAGCGGGCAATCTGCTCTTCAAGGGCGGGGTTGAGCGGCTCTTAGCGCAAATTTCAGGCTGATGAACGGGTAGTAGAGACGCGACACTTCGTGTCTCCACGTTGAACATCAACCCGACAACAAGCAAACCCGAAGTGTCGCGTCTCTCCAGCCCGCTCACGCATTCAAAAACCGCTGTAGGGGGCCTGGGTAAGGGTACCTTCGAGGCGACGCTCGGGTCCGTTTTGGTCGGGGTGTTGGTTGATACCGAGCATGGCGCGCGCGGTTGCGGATGGATCCGTCCGGTACGAAGTGCCCATACGGCAGCTTTTGTCCCTGGCTACCCGCGCTGCTCCTGGAGCCAGGCCACGGCCGCGCCCTCGTCGCCAAAAAATGCCACCGCGTGCGCTTTGCCCGCATAGTCTTTGGCGGGCACGAAATCGGGGGCTGCTACAATCTGTTCCAGCAGGGCGGGACCGGTGAGGTAGGCTACCCGTAGGCGGCCGTTGAGGCGGCGGGCCATGTCGGGGAAGTATTCGGCCAGCAGCCAGCGGGTAATAGCGGGGTCGTTGGCGGCGCGGCGGCGAATGTCCTGGAGCCAGTAGGAGCAGCCGGATTCCAGGGCCCGGGCGGTGAGCAGCTCGTAGGCGGCGGGCAGCAGCGCCGGGTCGGGCTGGTAGCTCCAGCGGCCCACCAGCAGGTCGAGGTCGGGGCGGTAGGTGAGCTGAAGAAGGTCGGAAGCTTGGCCGGCGGTCATGGGGCAGAATAGGCGACAAAAATACGCAAAGTTTGCCGCCGGCCGGCGGAGGCTTCGGCCACAGCCCGCGCCGGACTCGTTGCTAGCCGGTAGCCTTTCGGCCGGCACCTGCGTAGATAGTCCGGTATTCCGGCGGCCGGCTCTACCGGCCGCTTTTGCTCCTCCTTTTTTCGCTGCCTCATGAACCTACGTCCCCTGTTACTGGCCAGTGCTACCGCCCTGAGCCTGCTGGCCGCCTGCTCCCAGGAGCAGCCCGCCACCACCGCGCCTCCCGCCGCCGAAACCCCCATGGAACGCGCCGAAGACCTGGCCCCCGGCACCACCATCAAAGGCGCCGACGGCAGCAAAATCGTGAAGCAGGCCGATGGCGACATCAAAGTAAAGGATGCCAACGGCAACGTAGTAAAGCGCGACGCCGACGACGGCACCGTGAAAATGAAGTCGGAGGACGGCACCAAAACCGTTATCAAGTAGGCCCGGCACCGTCCGTTGGCCCCGCAAAAACGCCGCCCTGGCTCAATCGAGCCGGGGCGGCGTTTGTATGATGCAGGCTCAGCTGATGTCGGCGGGCCGGCTACTGGCGGTTGCTGCGCCCACGCTTGCGCAAGGGCCGGGTCGTGGGGGCCGGCGTAGCGGGCT
The DNA here is from genome assembly GCF_003583925.1 of Hymenobacter rubripertinctus. GTDB lineage: Bacteria > Bacteroidota > Bacteroidia > Cytophagales > Hymenobacteraceae > Hymenobacter > Hymenobacter rubripertinctus. Next base: position 90,499 of record NZ_QYCN01000008.1, read on the forward strand.
GCACCTGCACCGAATCGACGATTACCTGGCCTGAGGGCATATAGGGCATAGCCAGCCGGGCATTGGGCTCCACTACGGGCACCGGCAGCGGCTCGGCCGCCGCCTGGCTCGCGCCGGTGGGCAGCACCACACCGGGCACCGGACTAATGCGCTCGGCCGGCTGGTGGCGGGTAGGCGTAACGGGGGCGCGGTTCTGGGCCAGGGCCGCGCCGGCACTCAGGCCGGTTAGCAGCAGGGCAAGGGTCAGGAATCGGAACATGAAGCAGGGAGTCAGGGTGGAAAAAGAAGCCCGCGCAGGGTGCCCAAAAGCACTCCGGCCAGCCGTATCATTAGGTACGACTGGCCGGGGGGTATAGTTGGTTGAGTAGGGTGGTTGAGTAGGGTGGTTGGGGTAAAGGAACTGTCATCCTGAGCTTGCGAAGGATCTTTTTACGCCAGCACAGCCAGAACAACGACTTGTGCAGACGTGAGAAGATCCTTCGCAAGCTCAGGATGACAGTTCCTTTACTCCACTCCTTTTACCTGCTCCCCTGCTAATGCTTGGGCATCAGCTCGGCCGAGCTGAGCTTGTACACGTCGTGGCGGCGGTTGCGCAGGTTTTGCACGCTGCCCTGCTGGCGGAGCTTGTCGAGGATGGACAGGTCCACGTCGGTGACCAGAATCATTTCGGTGTTGGGCGTGGCCTCGCTTTTCACGCCGGTGTTGGGGAAGGCGAAGTCGCAGGGCGTGAGCACGGCCGACTGGGCGTACTGGATGTCCATGTTTTTTACCCGGGGCAGGTTGCCCACCGAGCCGGCAATGGCCACGTAGCACTCGTTTTCGATGGCCCGGGCCTGGGCGCAGTGTCGTACCCGCGAGTAAGCCGTCTGGGTATCGGTCAGGAAGGGTACGAACAGGATGTCCATGCCCTGGTCGGCCAGCAGGCGGGCCAGCTCCGGGAACTCCGAGTCGTAGCAGATCAGCACGCCCACCCGGCCGCTGTCGGTGTCGAAGGTCTGGAGGCGGGAGCCGCCCTTCAAAGCCCAGTACTTGGCCTCGTTGGGGGTCACGTGGATTTTCTCGTAGCGCTCGGTGGTGCCGTTGCGGCGGCAGAGGTAGCCCACGTTCATCAGCTGGCCATCGGCGGCCAGTTCGGGCATCGAGCCGGTGATGATGTTGATGTGGTACTTGACGGCCAGCTGGGTGAAGCGGCGCAGAATTTCGGGCGAGAACTGGCTGAGCTTACGGATGGCGTCGATTTCGCTCAGCTCGTTGGTTTCGGCCATCAGCGGGCCGTGAAACAGCTCCGGGAACAGGGCGAAGTCGGCGCGGTAGGCCGCCAGCGCATCCACGAAGTACTCCACCTGCTGAAACAGGTCATCGAGGCCGTCGTAGAGGCGCATCTGCCACTGCACCAGGCCCAGGCGCACCTGGGTTTTGGGGGCCGCGGCACTGGCCGGCCGGTCGTGGTAGAGCATGTTGTCCCACTCCATGAGCAGGGCATAGTCGCCGGAAGCATCGTCGCCGGGCAGGTAGTTGCGGATCACGCGCACCGGATGAAAATCGTTGGCTAGCTGAAAGTTGAGGGCCGGGTCCACGATTTCGCGGTTCTTCACCTTCTGCACGTACTCCTTGGGCGAGAGCGTGCTCTGATGTTCGTGGTAGCCGGCAATACGGGCGCCAAACGTAATGGCGCGCAGGTTGAGCCGCTCGCAGAGCTCCTTGCGGGCCTCGTAGAGGCGGCGGGCCAGCCGCCGGCCCCGGTACTCGGGGTCTACAAACACTTCAATGCCGTAGAGGGTGTCGCCGGTAGGCGTGTGGGTGCTGAAAGTATATTTACCGGTAATCTGCTCGTAGGTGTGCTCGTCGGAAAACTTGGCCCGCTCCACTACGATGGATAGGGCGGCAGCCACCACCTTATCGTTCACCGTTACCACCATTTGGCCCTCGGGAAACAAATCCAGCAGCCGCGTAATCGACTCCTCGCGCCAGTACGAGCCCATCCGGGGGTAGGCCCGCAGCATGGCGGCTTTCATGGCTTCGTAATCCTGGGGGCGCAGATGGCGGATTTCGATGATTTCATTCATAAACAATGGGTAAGGGACAAGAGGGTTGACAACAAAAAAGGCAGTCCGGCCGATCAGACGCACCAAATCCGGCCGCTGACGGGCAGCAGTCGGAACCAGGGAAACCTCGTGACGGATGGACCAGATGGCGCGCCAACGCGGCCGGACTCCTTAATATAACGCGGAGCAGGGCTTTTAGTTAGTAAGCAGTGCCTGCCCGTAGAAACGACCGAAGCCGCTCCCGGCAACGGGAGCGGCTTCGGTCGTTTCTACGGGCAGGCACCGGACAGCACGTTATTTCTTCGTGCTACGAACCGGCGCGCCTACTTTCACGCTGGGTACGCGGTTGCTCCGGCGCTTTTTGGCTTTGAGGTAGAGTTTCCAGCGGCGAACAGGGCCAAGCTTTTTGAGTTTGTGGCGGCTGTTGCCCCGGTAAGCGGCGTAATTGGGGCGTCCGCGCTTGGCACTACGCCGAAACAGGGAAGCCGTGGTGAGGGCCTCCGCCCCGACCGAAGTAGCAGCCGGGCGGCCCGAATGGGTGGCCAGGGCGTCTTCGGGCACCAGCAACATCGTAAAAGCCAAAATCAGCAAGAGTAATTTTTTGAACATAAGGAAGGAAATTAAGAGAACAGAGGATGAACAACACCGCTAATACCGCCCGCCGAACTCAGGGGTATTTAACTAGTAATGAATGTATACCAAAGGTATCAAAGATAAAAATTGAACTTTCCAGGAATAGTTTGCACATCAAATATTCACCATAAACAATTGTTCTATTCCACTATAATACCATGTAGCTACTCATGATTTATTGAAATAGTTAAACATATTATAAACACAATACTTTGAGCAGCACACCGGAAAAACCTCAAGCATAAAAAATCCTTCACCACCAACGTGGCAAAGGATAGCAAGTAGCAACCAGCGAAGTGCTTACCGCCGCGAGCAAAGCCAGCGAACGGCTTCTCCTTCATCGGTAAACTGGTTCAGCGAGCAATAGACGCCGTGGGTATGGGGCAGGGCGGGCAGGCTCTCGTCGCGCACATCATCGAGCTGGTAAGGGGCTACCAGAAACGCCAGGTACACGTGCCCCTGGAGGTGGCGGCGCAGGGTGGGATAAAATTCGTCGGTCAGCCAATGCACGTCGCGGGAGTCCACTTCCACCCGGCGGCGCGAGTCAATCAGCCAGCAGCAGCATGTGTCGCAGGTGCTGGCGTAGCGCAGCAGCTCCTGGTAGCCGGCCCGCAACTCGTGCGAAGCCGTGGGCCGCAACCAACGGGCCGTCATGATGCCCAGATCGGGGCGGTGGGAGAGGTCGAGGAAATCGGCAAGCGTGGTTGAAGTCATGCAAGCAGCAGCTAAGGGGCTCCGCCGGAGCGCGGGGCAGCTAGTATACCCCATACGGTCCTCATCAAAATTGCGTTGGTTGGCCAGGAAACACTGCCACTTTTATCGCCTGATGCTCAGGCATTTTCCTCTACACATAATTGTATCTGACTCCTCTCCGACCGAAGAATTCAGGCGAGTCATCCGGGTACCGTGCGCGTGCCGGGGCTCAGGGCCGGGCGGGCGGGGTTGGGGGAGTGGGGGTTTCTACCGGCCGGATGTCGTAGCGGCGGTTGAATTCGGCTACGGCTTCGGAGCCCACGTTGCGCTTGGTCACCACGATCATCACGCCCTCGGCGGCCGTAGCCCCGAAGATACGGACGGCTTCCGGGCCTTTCACCACGTTGACGGAGGCAATGGTGCGGCGGTTGAGCTGGTTGATGGTTTGCTGATCGGAGGCTTGCCCGTCGAGGAAGTACAGGCTGGGGCCGGTAGTCTGGCGGGTGGGTGCGGCGGGCGCGTTCTGGGCTTTGGCGCTGGGCGCGGCCAGCCCCAGCAGCAAAAGCAGGCTGGTGCCGAAGGCCGTGTGACGGAAGGAAGGGAAGGAGAGCATGGCCGCCGCAGCTCACAAAGTTTGTGCCGCAACCACCCAAAAAGGGCCGGTGACCGGCGGTAATCGACCCTTTTTATCCTGATTGTCTCGTCCGGGTATATGTTGACACTTTTCCCAAAAGGTGTCAACATATACCCGGACGAGACACTGAACGCAACAAGGCCGCCTACGTGGAGTAGGCGGCCTTTCTATTTGTGTGAGAAGTTTATGCAGTGTGCAAAGAGGCCCTTCGGATAGCGCTCAACGTCAGGTTGCCGCAGAGGTGCGCAGAGGGAAACGCAGAGGCCCGCAGTGTTCTGATAGCACAGTGCACAGCATCCACACTCCTCAACCTACCAGATGCGGGCGCGCTGGTTTTCGGCGCGCACCATCTTGCCTTGCTCCTGGCAGCCGAAGGCCTCGTAGAACTCGGGCATGTTCATGAGCGGGCCGTTGGTGCGGAACTGGGCCGGGGAGTGCGGGTCGGTGAGCACCTGCTGGCGCAGGTATTCGGGGCGGGCGTTGGTGCGCCACACCTGGGCCCAGGCCAAAAAGAAGCGCTGCTCGGGCGTGAAGCCGTCGTAGCGGGGCGGCGGGGTGCTGCCGTACTTCTGCTGGAGCTGCTTTTCGAGGGCCGAGTAGGCCAGGGCCAGCCCGCCGAAGTCGGCCAGGTTCTCGCCCATGGTCAGCTTGCCATTCACGAACACCGAATCCAGGGGCTGGAAGGCCGAGTACTGGGCGCCCACCATGTCGGCGCGCTTCGTGAACTCGGTGGCGTCGTCCTTGGTCCACCAGTCGCGCAGGTTGCCCTGGGCATCCGACTGGCGGCCGCGGTCGTCGAAGCCGTGGGTGATTTCGTGGCCGATGACCGCGCCCATACCGCCGTAGTTCACCGCGTCATCGGCGTTCGGGTCGAAGAACGGGGGCTGCATGATGCCGGCCGGGAACACGATTTCGTTGAGCGAGGAGTTGTAGTAGGCGTTTACCGTGGGCGGCGTCATGCCCCAGACCGAGCGGTCAATCGGCTTGCCGTAGCGGCTCACGTTGTCCTTGCCCTCCCACTCGCGGGCGGCCAGCATGTTTTTCAGGTACGACTCGCGCGAAATATTCAGAGCCGAATAGTCCTTCCACTTGTCGGGGTAGCCGATTTTGACGGTGAACGAGTTGAGCTTCTTCATGGCTTCTTCCTTGGTCACCGGGCTCATCCACTCCAGCCCCTTGATGTGCTCACCCATGGCCTCCTTGATATTGGCCACCATCTGCTGGGCCTTCACCTTGGTTTCGGGCTTGAAGGCTTTGTCCACGTACAGCTGCCCGAAGGCCTCGCCCAGCGAGCCGTCGGTGGCGCGCAGCATCCGCTTCCAGCGCGGCTGCTGCTGCTTGGCCCCGCTCAGGACCTGCTGAAAACGGAACGACTCCTCCACGTAAGCTTTCGGCAAAGCCGAAGAAACCGACGACACGAGGTGCCAGCGCAAGTAGGTCTTCCAGTCGCCCAACGGTTCCTGCTTGAGGGCGGCATTGGCTTCCTTGAGGAACTCCGGCTGGCCCACAATCACCTCTTTAGCCGAAGCCAGATCAAGGGCGGGCAGCATGGCGGGCAGGTTCAGGTTGGGAAACTGCTGGCTGGCCTCGGCCACCGTCATCTTGTTGTAGTTGGTGTAGGGGTCGCGCAGGGCCACGCGGTCCTTGCTGGCCTTGGCCAACCGGGTTTCGAGGCGCATCACGGTCACGGCGTTTTTGGCGGCCATGGCCGGGTTGTCGCCCAGCATTTTAAAGGTGTTGGTGAGGTAGGTGGTGTACGCAGCCCGGATGGTTTTCGAGCGGGCATCGTCCTTGAGGTAGTAGTCGCGGTCGGGCAATGTCAGGCCGCCCTGGCTCAGGTACAGCGCGTACTCGTCGCTTTTCTTGCGGTCCTGGGCCACGCCCAACCCGAACACCGAGCGGGTCTGCACCTGCTGGGCGCGCACGAGGCCGTTCTGCAGGTCCTTCAGGTTTTTGATGCCGTTGATGCGGTTCAGCTCGGGCTGCAGGTACTTCAAACCGGCCTTCTCAATGGCCATCGAGTCCATGGCCGTGGCGTAGTAGTCGCCCACCTTTTGCAGGTTCGAGCCCCGCGCCGCCGTGGTATTGGCCGCCGACTCCTCCAGAATCTGGCGCATCACGGCCTCGTTCTGGTTGATGAGGCCGTTCCAGGAGCTCCAGCGCGACTCGGCCGCCGGAATCGGGTTGTTCTTGAGCCAGGTACCCGAAGCGTACTGGAAAAAGTCGTCGCAGGCCGACACCGACTGGTCGATGTTCGCCGGATCGAGGCCCACGCCGGGCATTATGGCCCCGAGTTGGGCGGTAGGCTCGGCCATCGGGGCGGTGGTGGTCGTTGTGGCCGGCGCGCTGGCCGCGCAACCGCCCAAAGCCAGGCCGGTAGCGGTGCCCAGGGTAAGCAGGAAGGTACGTTGAGTGGTCATAGGTGGGAAGGGAAATGTGGAGTGTGGGTTGATGTTTTTAGAGCTAGCTCCCCTCCTTGGAAAGGAGGGGTTGGGGGTGGTTGACGACGTGTGAACGTCAACTAGCCACTAGTTTTAGAACTAGCAACCGTTCCTCCATCATCAACCACCCCCAACCCCTCCTCATCTGAGGAGGGGAGCTAGTTTTTAGCTTCTGTTCATTACCAGATAACCGCCCGGTCGGCATCGGTCCTAACCATTTTCTGGCCGGGTTGGCAGCCGAAGGCCTGGTAGAACTCAGGCATGTTCATGAGCGGGCCGATGGTGCGGTACTGGCCGGGCGAGTGGGGGTCGGTGAGGATTTGCTGGCGCAGGGCCTCGGGGCGGATATTGGTGCGCCGCAACTGGGCCCAGCTCAGGAAAAAGCGCTGCTCGGGCGTGAAGCCGTCGATAAGCGGGCGCTTGCCCTTGCCGTACTGCTGGTCGAGCTGCTTTTGCAAAGCGGCGTACACGATGGTGAGGCCGGCGAAATCGGCCAGGTTCTCGCCCATCGTGAGCTTGCCGTTCACGTTCACCGAATCGAGGGGCGAGAAGGCCGAGTACTGAGTGCCCACCACGCCAGCGCGCTTCGTGAACTCGGCCGCGTCGGCCGGCGTCCACCAGTCGCGCAGGTTGCCCTGCGAATCGTACTGCCGGCCCGAGTCGTCGAAGCCGTGGGTCATTTCGTGGCCCATTACCCCCCCGATGGCTCCGTAGTTTACGGCGTCGTCGGCTTCGGGGTCGAAGAAGGGCGGTTGGAGGTAGCCAGCCGGGAACACGATTTCGTTCATCGGCGGGCTATAGTAGGCGTTGATGGTGGGCGGGGTCATGCTCCACTCGGTGCGGTCAATCGGCCCGCCGTATTTCTTGATGTTCTGCTGATAGCTCCACTGCCGCGCGGCCAGCACGTTTTTCAGGTACGATTCGCGGCTGATGGTGAGGTCCGAATAGTCCTTCCACTGGTCGGGATACCCGATTTTCACGCGCAGCGCGGCCAGCTTTTTCAGGGCTTCCTGCTTGGTGGGCTCGCTCATCCAGGTGTTGGTCTGGATGTGCTCGGCCATCGACTCGCGGATGTTGGCCAGCATCGTCAGGGCCTTCTGCTTGGCGGCGGGCGGAAAGGCTTTGTCGACGTAGAGTTGCCCGAAAGCCTCGCCCAGCGTGCCGTCGGTGGCACCCAGCATCCGTTTCCAGCGGGTGGGCTGCTGCTTGGCCCCACTCTGCACCTGGGCAAACCGGAACGCCTCGTCGCTGAATGCCTTGGGCAGCGCCGTGGGCACCGACGACACCAACTGCCAGCTGAGGTACGTTTTGAGGTCGGCCAGCGGCGTCTGTTTCAGCACGTTGCTGAGTTCCTTGAAGAACTCCGGCTGACCCACAATCACCTCCTGGGCCGCACCCAGGCCGTTGCGCTTAAGCAGCGTGGGCAGGGCCATGTTCGGGAACTGCTTGTCGGCCTCGGCCACCGTCATCTTGTTGTAGCTGGCGTAGGGGTCGCGCAACGAAACGCGGTCCTTGCTGGCCGCGGCCAGCCTGGTTTCCAGGCGTAGCACGGCCTTAGCCTTGGCGCTGGCGGCGGTTTCGCTCTCGCCCAGCAGCTTAAACGTGTTGGTTAGATACTGCACGTAGGCCGTGCGCACGGCCAGCGAGCGGGCATCGTCTTTCAGGTAGTAATCCCGGTCGGGCATGCTCAGGCCGCCCTGGCTCATGCTCACGGCGTACTGGGCGCTGTTTTTACGGTCGGGTGATACGCCGGCCCGGAAGAAGGCCCCGGTGCCCATCGTCTGCTGGCGGGCCATTTCAGCCTGCACGTCGGCCAGGCTTTTCAGGCCGTTGATGCGGGCCAGTTCAGGCTTGAGGTACTTGAGGCCCGCCTGCTCCAGGCCCACCGAGTCCATGCCGGAGGCGTAGTAGTTGCCTACTTTCTGGCGGTTGCTGCCGGGCGTGGCGCTGGGGTCGGCGGCCGCATCTTCGAGCAAGGCCCGCAGCGTGGCCTGGGTGCGGTCGTTCAGCAGGTTGCGCGGACCCCAACTAGAGGCGTAGCCCGGCACCGGGTTGTTGCGCAGCCAGTTGCCGCCCGAAAACTGGAAGAAGTCCTCGCAGGGCGACACCGAGCGGTCGATATCGGCCAGGTTGATGCTGCGGCCCGGCCCCAACTCCTGGGGAGCGGCCGGGGCAGCGGTGGCGGCGGTGGCGGGGTTAGTAGTGGCAACGGGCTGCGAGGTGGCGCAGCCGGCCAGGGTCAGCAGCAGCGCTGCCGCCCCGGCCCGGTGAGGAGCGGAAAGGTTTTTCATTCAGAAAGATAGAGCGTACGGTCTTGCCGTAACGTCGCACTCCGCTGTAGAAAGGTTGCATGTTGGGCATTGGCGAAGCTGGAACCCGCCAATTGCTACCAAACAACGTCGGGGCGGGGACAAGCCCCCGCCTGCCGCCAGAACCAAACCGTTGACCTGGTACGAACGACGGGCGGGGGTAACCGCAGGACAGCGAAGCGAAGCCCCGCCCCGACGTCGTTCTACCGCTTCGCCCGTGCGTACTGCTTGGGCCACTCCACCTCAACGCCCAGTTCCTGGGCGGCGTGGAGCGGGAAGTAGGGGTCGCGGAGCGATTCACGGGCCAGCAGCACCACATCGGCCTGGCCGGCAGCCAGGATGTCTTCGGCCTGCTGGGCTTCGGTAATCAGGCCCACGGCCCCGGTGGGCAGGCCGGTTTCGCGGCGTACCTGCTCGGCGAAGCGCACCTGGTAGCCGGGAGCTACCGGAATATCGGCCTGGGCCACGTTCCCGCCGGTCGAGCAGTCGAGCAAGTCCACGCCGGCCTCCTTTAACAGTGCGGCCAGGCGCACCGAATCGTCGCCGGTCCAGCCGCCTTCGGTCCAGTCGGTGGCCGAGATGCGCACCCAGAGCGGCAGCTCCCCGGGCATTTCGGCACGGGTGGCCGCCACCACTTCCAGCAGCAGCCGGACGCGGTTTTCGAACGAGCCGCCGTACTGGTCGGTGCGCTCGTTGCTCAGGGGCGACATGAATTCGTGGAGCAGGTAGCCGTGGGCCGCGTGCACCTCAATCACCTCGAACCCCGCCGCCACCGACCGGCGGGTGGCCTGCCGGAAATCCTCGATTACCTGCCGGATACCCGCTTCATCGAGGGCCTGGGGCGTCGGCTCAGCGGGGGTGAAGGGCAGGGCGCTGGGGCCTACGGTGCGCCAGCCGCCCGCTGCCGGGGTCAGGGCCTGGCTGCCTTTCCAGGTGCTGGCGTGGCTGGCCTTGCGGCCGGCGTGGGCCAGCTGGATGCCGGCTACGCAGCCCTGGTCGCGCATGAAATCGGTGATGCGGCGCAGGCCGGCCACGTGCTCATCCTGCCAGATGCCGAGGTCGTCGGGGGTGATGCGGCCCTCGGGCGACACGGCGGCCGCTTCGAGCAGCACTAACCCAGCTCCGCCCACGGCCCGGGAGCCCAGGTGTACCAGGTGCCAGTCGGTGCTGAAGCCGCCGGGGCTGCTGTACTGGCACATGGGCGAAATAATAATGCGGTTGCGGAGCGTGATGCCGCGCTGGGTGAAGGGCTGAAAAAGATGGATCATTCGTGTTGAGTGTTCAGTTATCTTATCGGTTTTGAGTGGTCAGTTGACCGCTGTCATACATGACGGTATCGAACCGGAAGGGTTCATAACAAAAGCGGCGGCCGATGTTTTGGTTACCTCGTTAACCTTACTGGCAACTGACAATCAACAGCCGACAACTACTACACCCCCAATATGCGCACCATCAAAGCCCTGCACCAGGCCCAGAACGCCCCCATAGCCGACCTGACGACTTACCGCGCCCTGCCCACCAGCTCGGTCGGCCACCTCGACCCGTTTCTGTTTCTCAACCACCACGGCCCGCAGGTGTACCCGGCCCACAACCAGGGCCTGCCTTTCGGTCCCCACCCCCACCGGGGCTTCGAAACCGTTACATTCATTCTGGCCGGCGACATCATGCACCAGGATTCAGGCGGCCACCAGAGCGTGATTGAAGCGGGCGGCATCCAGTGGATGACGGCCGGCCGGGGCCTGATTCATTCCGAAATTTCTTCCGACGAGTTCAAACGCGCCGGCGGGCCACTCGAAATCCTGCAGCTCTGGGTGAACCTGCCTGCCCGCCTGAAGATGACGGAGCCCAACTATATCGGGATCCAGGAGGCTGACATTCCGGCCGTTGCCCTCGATGAGGGGCGCGTAACTATTCATGCCGTTTCCGGCGAGTGGGGCGGCACCGTCGGGGCTGTGCGGCCGCTCACGGATATGAGCCTGGCCACCATCAACTTCCATCAGGGTGGCCGCCTGAACCTCACGATTCCGGCCGAGCGCACCATTTTCTGCTACCTCATCCGGGGCCGCCTGCGCATCAACGGCCAGGAAACGCGGATGCGCCGCCTCGTGGAGTTCAACGCCGACGGCGACGAGTTTCAGGCCGAAGCCCTGACCAACGATGCCGTGCTACTGCTGGGCCACGCCACGCCGTTCAACGAGCCCATCGTTTCCTACGGGCCTTTCGTGATGAACTCCGAGGCCGAAATCCGGCAGTCCTACGCCGATTACCAGGCCGGCAAGTTCGGCACCTGGCAGGAATAGCGGAAACGAGCCGCCCGGGGTAGGGGCGGGCACAAGCCCCTACCCCGGGCACCAATAAATCCCGGGGTCTGTAAGGTATTTCGGGCGATGAATCGTCGGCGAGGGGGTGTGGCACTGATGCTGCGCCCCTTTTCTATGGCGTACTCCTACCCTTATTTTCAGGCGGACCAAAACAAAACGGTTGCACACAACCTTTATAGTACGTACCTTTGTAACCGCTTCTGTTACTTACCAGCTCATGAACACGCGTTTCGCCGTTGCAACCCACATTCTGGCCTACCTGGCGCATGCCCAGGGGCAGCCGGTTTCGTCGGAGGTGCTGGCCGGCAGTGCGGGCACCCACCCGGTGGTGGTGCGCCGCCTGGTGGGCACGCTGCGCGAAGCCGGGCTGGTGCAGAGCCAGCGGGGCGCGGGCGGCGGCACGCTGCTGGCCCGGCCGGCCACCGACATCACCCTGCTCGACGTGTTCCGGGCCATGCAGGATACCGAACCCGATCTGTTTCAGGTGGGCAGCACCAACCCCAATGCCCACTGCGACCTGGGACGGGTGATGCAGGAAACCCTGGAAGGCCTGTTCGGGCCGGCCATTGAGGCCATGCGTACCGCCTTGGCGGCCGTTTCGGTGGCCCAGGTGGCCCAGGAGCTAAGCCAGCGCCTGGCGGGCTGCCCCGGAAACCCGGGTTAGCCTTTTCATTTCTTCCGAAATGTAACCAAATTGGTTACTGTCTGTTTTTCACCGCTTTTCGCCCCGCGCTTTCCTTATGCGGCGGAAACTCCTGGCCGGCCCTCCTACTGGCGACCAACCCGGCCCAGCCGATTTCTTTCTCATGAAAAAACTACTTGGCGTAACGCTTGTCGTTTTCGTCGCGGTCAGCAGTGCCATACTGCCTCTCTGGCTAACGCCCACCGCCGTACTGGCAGATTCAGACGCGACCCTGGGCTCCCAGCTCCGCCCCCTCATTCACGCGCCAAATGCTGCCCCGGCGGTTGGGTCGCCCGTTTTCGCCGGCCAGGCCGGCCGGGTGCACGAGGTGTACGTGCACGAGGGCCAGCAGGTGCGCCAAGGACAGGTGCTGCTCAAGCTGCTGGAAAAAATTCCGAGCGTGCAACAGCAGCAGCAACGCGCCCGACTCAGCCGGCAGCAGCGGGCCTACGCGGCCTTACTGGCCCGGCAGCCCGCCGCGTCGGCCGCCGCGCTGATCGCTGCCCGCCAGCAGCTGGCCACCACTCAGGCCCATTTGGCCCGCCTGGTACCGATGCTCAGCTTCGTGTTCGTAACGGCCCCCGCCGACGGACTTGTTACCCGCTCAACGGCCCGCCCCGGCGACCAGCTCACGCCCCAGACTCCGGTGGCCACCCTGGCAACCGGCACGCCCCCGGATACTACAGTGCTACTCCCCAGCGTTGAGTAATTTCTGTTTGCAGGATTCACCCCGCTTTTCTTTTGTTTCTGCTTTTTTTTCGCACTTATGGAACAGCTCATTCGCTACCAGGTTGAGCGGATGCTTCATCGGAAGCGCCGCAACCCCGCCGTCGTCATCACTCCCGCCACCCGCTTGCAGGAGGATATCGGAGTGGATTCCATCGACCTCGTGGAACTGGCCATCAACCTCGAACACCGCTTTCACATTGAAATTACGGACGCCGAAATGGAAGCCATGCGCACCGTCGGCGATGTGCTGGCCTGCGTCGACCACCACCTCAGCCTGCTCGAAGCCCAGCCCGTAACGGCGCGCTAGGCCCACCGCCCTTGCGCGGATCGGGGGCGGGCCGGGGCAACGAGCACGGCGAGGGACCAGTAGCATAGCCGCGCCGTTCTACCCTCGCCTCCAACGCGCCGGGCGGGGAAGAGGGGCGTAATTGCGACCAACCGCGTATCTTTTTTCCATGATTCCACTCATCACCTATACTCCCCGGCTCACGCTGGTTGCCGCCAGCCGGGCCCTGCTCATCGCCGAAACCACAAAGCCTCAGTATTTTCCGGTGCTGTTGGGAGCCCAGTTGCCGGCTCACTGGCCACCCGGCGAATACGATGCGGAAGCCCAGCAGTATTTCCTGGATCGGCTCACGGCCGGCGGCCGCGACGCGGCGGGTTGGTACGGCTGGTACGCGCTGCTCCGGGCCGGCGCGGAAGTCTCCGCCAACACGCTCGTCGGGGCCGGCGGCTTCCACGGCCCGCCAGTGGACGACACGGCCGAAATCGGGTTTTCGATGGCCCAGGACTGGCATGGCCGGGGCCTGGGCACCGAGCTGGTGGCCGGCCTGGTACGCCACGCCGCCGATACGGATATGGTGCGCTACCTCACGGCGCGTACCACGCCCGCCAACTCGGTAGCCCGGCGCGTACTGGAGCGCAATGGCTTCCGCCAGATCAGCGAAGCCCTGGACGCCGAGGGTCGCCAGCTTTTCGGCCGCGACGTCGGCGAAGCCGATAAGAACGAGAAGAAGGCCTGATGGCCTGATGCTCAGTCCGGATTACCCCCGTTATCCTGAATGCAAAGCAGGACCCGAAAAGAGGCTGGCTGGCCGCTTCTTGCCGGGTCCTGCTTTGCATTCAGGATGACATTTTCTGTTTCATCACCTTGCCCTTCGGGTACTGCGGGTTGAGGGCGACTAGGGCGTCGCGCAGGGTTTGGGCGACAACATAGGCTTTGTACCAATTCTGGTCGGCGGGCACGATGTGCCAGGGGCAGCTGGCGGGGCTGCACTGGCGGAACACGTCCTCGTACACCTGGCGGTAGGCGGGCCACTGGCCGGCCTTTTTTTCGTCGCCGGCTTCGTATTTCCAGTGCTTGGCGGGGTCCGTCACGCGTTCTGCCAGCCGCTCCCGCTGCTCCTTTTCCGACACGTGCAGGTAGAACTTGAGCACCGTGGTACCGGCCTGCTGGAGCAGCTCCTCGAAGGCATTGATGGCACTGAAGCGCTGCCGGGCCGTTTTGTCGTCAATCAGCCCTTCTACCCGGGTAATGAGCACGTCCTCGTAGTGAGAGCGGTTGAAGACCTGCATCATGCCCCGGGCGGGGGTCTGCTGATGAATGCGCCAGAGGAAGTCGTGGGCCAGCTCGCGCTCGGTGGGCTCCTTGAACGAGTACACCCGCACGCCCTGGGGGTTGATGCCGCTGAACACCCGCCGGATCAGGCCATCCTTGCCGCTGGCATCCATGCCCTGCAAAACGATGAGCACGCTGTGGCCGTTAGCGGCGTAGAAGCGGTTCTGAAGCTCAATGAGCTCCTGGCGGATTTTTTTCAGCTCGCGCTTGATGCTGGCTTTGTGAAACTCCTTGGGGGCGCGGCTGGGCAGCTGGGTCAGGTCGAAATCAGGCATGGGATACACGGTTGAGGTCCGGGTAGTATCATACGACAGATTTTGCTGGTTTTGTTCGGCTGAGCGGGCCGAAGGCCGCAGCCGGCGTTGTACTTTGCACCCCCACCTGCTGCTGCCTGCCTATGCCCCTGCCTGCCGACACGCCCCTTACGTACCGCCCCGAGCTGAACGGCGTGCGGGCCCTGGCCGTGTGGGTGGTGGTGGTGCAGCACTGGGCCATGCCGCCCATTATGATGGGCGAAATGGGCCGCATGACCTTTTTCGTGCTCAGCGGCTACCTGATTGCGGGCATCGTGTGGCGGCAGCAGGTGTACCCGGGGGCTCCGGGGGCCTGGCACCGGCGGCTGGGCACCTTCTACCTGCGCCGGGTACTGCGCATCATTCCGCCTTACTACTGCGCCCTGGCGTTGGGGGCATTGCTGCCGCTGGCTACCATCCGGGAGCATCCGCTCTGGTTTCTGCTGCCGGCGGCCAATCAGCTTTTCTACTCCCTCGGCCGCTGGGGTGAAGGGTGCGGCCACCTCTGGACGCTCGCCGTGGACGAGCAGTTTTACCTGCTCTGGCCCGCCCTGCTGGCAGTAACGGGCCAGCGCGTCCGGTGGCTGCTGGCGTTGGTGGCGGCCGGCCTGGCCTTCCGCGTGGGCTGGGGCCTGCTCGTACCAGCGGGCGCCGGCCTGATTCTGTTACCCGCCTCGCTCGACCTGTTTGCCGCCGGTACGCTGCTGCGCCTGCTGGAGCACACGCCGGCCCTGGGCCGGGTGGCCCGGGGCCGTTACGTGCTGCTGGCCTGGGCCGGGTGGTGGGCGCTCTGGGCCGGGCTGCACTCGCTGCGCGGCGGCGACATCTGGGTGATGGTGTTTCCAACGGTTGGGGCCGGGGCGGCTTTTCTCTCGTTGGCCTGGCTGCTCCACAACCCCGGGGCCGCCCGGCGGCTTGGACTGCTGCACCCGCTGCTGCTGTGGCTGGGCCAGCGCAGCTTCGGCGTGTACCTCTACCACCTGATGCTGCCGGTATTCTGGCAGCGGGTGGTGTATTTCCTGTGGCCGGCCGGGTCGTCGTGGCGCCTCACGCTGCTCGGCCCGCTTCCCACGTTGCTCGTGCTCACGCCAGTGCTGCTGCTGCTCAGCGCGGCCTCCTGGCACTTCATCGAGTTTCCGCTCAACCGCCTGAAACGCCATTTGCGCTACGCGGCTTAAACGTCTGAACAACTCGGGAAGCATCCTGGGAATGACCGTCTAGCAGCTCTCGGCCTGTGAAAAGACTTATTTTCCCACCGTGCCCAGGGCGGCCAGCGTGAGCGGACCTTCCGACACATACCGCAGCTGGGCTTTCAGGCCGGCATCCTGCATATCCTGGAGCAGGGCCTCGCCGGTTGCTTCGGGCGTAAAGGCCTCCGTGGTCGTGGAAATCAGCGTTACCGGCCGTTCGGGCAAGCCCACCAGCGTGGCCCGGCGGTCGATGGTGGGCGGGAAGATGGAGGCGTAGAGCAGCAGCCGGTCGTAGCGGGTGCGGCCGCCGGCCAGCCAGCGGCAGGCCGCTGCGGCCCCGTGGCCGTAGCCGAACACCGTTACGGGCACGCCCTCGGGGCACTGGGCCAGCACCTGGGCGGCCAGCTCGTCGAGATAAGTCGTCAGGTCGGACAGGTCGGCCAGCAACGAGTCGGGGGCAAACCAAGTGGCGGCGGTAGTGGGCGTAGCGGCAATGGGAGCCGGCAGGGCGTAGCGCGAGAGGCCTTCGGGCAGAATCAGCAGCCGCTCCGGCGTATCGAAGTTGACCAGCTGGGCCGCGAAATCGCCCAGCGGCTGGCCCTCGCCGTGCAGGCAGAACCACACGTGCTGAATATCGGCCCCGGGTTCGCCCAGACTGATGTAGCGGGCCGTGCGGGTGGTGTGGAAAGGGCGGGGTATCATGGGAGCAGATAGTAGAAGTTGTGCGAATACGGCGGGGTACGGCAACACCCGTTTCTCCGCCGATACGGCCCCTGCACAAGGCAAGACCGGTCCAAAGCAGACATTATGACGGTTTCAGCAGGCAAGGTAGCACCTGCTCCCGACTTTCTGACACAGCCCCCTGTTTGGGTGCCTTACCGTGGGTCTGGTACGGCTTTTGAAATACCGCCGCTACCTTACCCACAGAAAGGACCACTAGTTATGAACCTGATCAGCAAAGAATTCATCCGTACCATCGCCCCGCAACTCAACCTGCTTAATACGCTGGGAGGAGGCACCGCGCAGGCCCGGTTACGCATTGATAAGCGCGAGAAAGGGGTGATTATCCGCGTAGCCGCCCCTTCGGTTTCGCCCGACAACCTGCATGTGGTCCTCAACGAGGACCAGCTTACCATATTCGCCGAATTCCGGCACCAGTCCGGCGACAAGCTCGCGGCCCCGCTCTTCACGCGCACCCTGCAACTGCCCGCCGGCCTCAACGCCGCCCGCATTGATGCCGTGTTTGAGGGGGAGGAACTGCTGGTGCGCATTCCGTACGCGGCCAACGACGAGCCCCGCGAAATCGACATCCGGCAGCGCTAGCCGCCGCTACTCCATACTGCCGGGACCGACCGGCTCCTGTTTCACCCGCCACTGCGTTGCCGCAGTGGCTTTTTTACGCCCCTCGCCTCAGGACAGCAGCGGCCACAGCAGCACAAAGCCCATAAGCAGCGCCAGGTAGAACCACCCCATCAGCTGCCCCCGGAACCGCCGCGGCAGCCGGTTGCTGAGCAGCAGCACACCTGCTACGATCAGCGTGAGGTGGAGCAGCAGGAACACCACCGTTTTCACCCAGTTGCTCACAATGGTATTTTCGGGCTGCATCTGGTCGGCCATGCCCAGGCCCGAGGTGGCGAAGCGCAGCAGGTAGTATGCCCCCGTCTCGAAGAGCAGAAACAAGCCTGTCCCTCCCAGCACCGCCAGCGGCCCCGTTTTTTCGCGTACGTCAGCCATAAGAAAGAAGGAGAGAGTGCAGGGGAAGGCGATAAGGCAGCGGCTGGTTGGACAGGGCCGTTTTTTTTCCTTCGCCTGACTGCTCAACTACCCGGTCAGCTACCGCTTGCCCAGCACCTCGGCCGTGCGGGTCTGGACGTAGAGGTCCTCGACTTTGGTGCGGGCCCAGGGCATGCGGCGCAGGAAGGTAAGGCTGGACTTGATGCTCGGGTCCACGGAGAAGCAGTTGATCGGGATGCGGCGGTCCAGCTCCGGCCAGCCGTAGGCCGCCACCAGGTACTCCAGAATCTGGGCCAGCTTGATGCCGTGCAGCTCCCGGATCAGGTGGCCCGACTCGTCACGGGCTTCGTTGGCGGAGGGCTGGGCAGAGTCGGGCATAGGGAAAAGGTATTTCGACTGTAAACTTGCAAAAAACCGGGGGCATTCTCCGCTTTTGGGTTGCGTTTTCCGGGCCAACCGGGTACCAGGGAGCCGGGCAGGGGCGTTACCTTTACTGCTCACGAACCCGGCCACATGCCTCCCGCTTCCCGTTCCCGTCCGGTTTACCGCTCCGGCACAGCGCGTCGGTGGCTGCCTTGGCTGCTGCTGGCCGTGCTGCTGGCCGGCGCCGTGGGCTACGGCCGCTACCAGCGGCAGCTCAACCGCTACGCCCGCCGCGCCTACGCCACCTTTCGCAGCCGCTACCTCACGGGCCACGAGCAAACACCCCTGCTGGCCGGCTACTCCGTCCACGGCATCGACGTATCGGCCTACCAGGGGCATATCGAATGGCCGCTGGTGGCTGGCCATCAGGTGCGGTTCGCGTTTATCAAGGCTACTGAGGGCATCACGCTGCGCGACAGTCGGTTCCGGCGCAACTGGCGCGGGGCCCGCGCCGCCGGTATCTACCGCGGGGCCTACCACTATTTCCACCCCGACTACGACGCTGCGCAACAAGCCAACCTGTTCACGCGCACCGTGCCCCTGGCCGCCGGCGACCTGCCGCCTGTGCTCGACGTGGAGCACGCCCAGTTTCATGATGTGGCCCGGATGCGCCGGGGCGTGGCCATCTGGCTGCGGCTGGTTGAGCGCCACTACGGCGTGCGGCCCATCCTGTACTCCAACTACAGCTTCTACCAGCGCCACCTGGCCGGGCACTTCGACGACTACCCGCTCTGGCTGGCCCATTATGAGGTTGACCAGCCCCGCCTGCCCCCGGGCAAGTGGCTCATCTGGCAGCACTCCGACGAGGCCTACGTGCCCGGCATCCGGGGCACCGTGGATTTCAACGTATTCCAGGGCAGTTTCCAGCGGCTCGCCGCCCTGCGGATTCCGGCCAGCCATAAAAAACCGGCACGCCATTGAGCCTTCTGCCGGTGCGGTAAGGCCGGCCTTGTTGCTGCCCCCTTCTACCTTCCCGCCTCATGCTGCTCGGGCTTGCCCGCCAACCTTCTGCTACGGCTGTCGTTTCTGTCATCTATGCCTGGTTTCTTCCGATTGATTTTTGGTACCGCTGCGGGCCTGCTGGTGGCGGTTTTACTTACCGGCTGCGCGGGCAGCGGGGCTTTCACCCAAACGGGCAAAGCCTCTTACTACGCCGATAAATTCAACGGCCGCGAAACGGCCAGCGGCACTATTTACCGGCCCGGCAAGCTCACGGCGGCCCACAACACCCTGCCCTTCGGCACTCAGGTACGCGTGACCAACCCACGCAACCACCGTTCTGTCAAGGTCGTCGTTACCGACCGGGGGCCGCACGCCAAGGGCCGCATCATCGACCTCTCGAAAAAGGCCGCCCGTAAAATCGACATCATTGACGCCGGCGTAGCTCCGGTGGAGTTGAAAGTCATCCGCAAAGCCCGCTAAACCGGCTTTCAACTGCTCCTTTTTCCCTTCCTGACCTACGTTTCCCGCTATGCGCATCCGCAAAAAAGTTCAGTGGACCCTTCCCACCGAAGCCGACCGCTTCGGCCAACTCAGCGCTTTCATCCGGGCAGCAGAGGCTCAGAGCTGGACCGAAACCGAAATTCAGTTCGTGATGGATGAGGTTGTGGAAGCGGCGGATGAGGCCGAAGTAGCGCTCATTTTTCAGGACTACACCCAACACGCCCGCCGCTAACCCCAGCACCCGGGCACCGCAGCAGCGCCCTCACACCAAAAAGGCTGGCGTGAGGGCGCTGTGTCGGTTGGCGGGCAGTAAGAGATGTTGTTACTTGCGGCGCTTGCCCTTCATCTTCTCCATTTGCAGATTCCGCAGGCTGTCCTGCTCCATCTTCATGGCCATGGTGGTCATGCGGCCCGTCAGCGACATATAATCACCTTCCTTGAGCATGATGCGGGCACCGTCGGCCATGGTCACGGTACCATCGGCCCCGACTTTAGTGCCGTTTACCAGCGTGGCATCCGTGCTCAGGTTGCCCGTGTGGGCGTCGCGGGTTTCCAGCACTTTGCCATCTTTCATCAGGTAGCCATCCTTCATGGTGGCCGCGTTGACCGTCACCCGGGGCTTGGGTTGCGCGCCCCGGCGTACGGGGGCTTTCGTCTGGGCCTCGGCCTGGAGGGCGGTGGCCGCCACGAGCAGAAAAGTGGCCGCCAAGGTAGCACGAATGTTCATACTAATAGGAGGTTGGGTGGGTGATAAATAAGCTCCGAAAGCAAGGATAGCCGAAAATACGGGTTTTCCCGGATTGCAACTTACCGTGAGTAGGGCAGTAACCCCACGCGGTTTGGTTTCGTTTCAAAATCATTCCCGATCCGGCTCCGCCCATTGGGCTACATTTCTCTCCCGCTTTTCGCCCGACGACAACCGTGGATTACAAAGATTACTACCAGGTGCTGGGCGTCGAGAAGACGGCCACCAAGGACCAGATTAAGAAGGCCTACCGCAAGCTGGCCCGCCAACATCACCCCGATGTGAATCCGGGCAACGAAGAGGCGGAGCGCAAGTTCAAGGAGGCTAACGAAGCCCAGGAAGTGCTCAGCGACGATGAGAAGCGCCGCAAGTACGACCAATTGGGGGCCGACTGGCAGCGCTACCAGCAAACCGGCGGGGCGCGCGGTGGCCAAAGCCAGGGCGGCGGCTTCGACTGGTCGCAGTATGCCCAGGGGGGCGGAGCAGGCGGCGGCGAAGACCCATTCGGCGGAGCCGATTTTTCGGACTTTTTCAGCTCCATGTTTGGGGGCGTGGGCGGCCAGGGCGGCGGGCGGCCCCGCACCGGCCAGGATTACCAGGCTGAGCTGGAGCTCTCCCTCGAAGATGCTTACCAGGGCGGCCCGCGCACGCTCACGGTGAACGGCAAGAACCTGCGCCTCACCATTCAGCCCGGCGCAGAGGACGGGCAGGTTATCCGGTTGCGCGACCAGGGTGGCCCCGGACGCAGCGGCGGCCCCGCCGGCTCGCTCTACATCACCCTCCGCATCCGGCCCGATGCCCGCTACTCGCGCACCGGCCACGACCTGACGATGGATGTGCCCATCGACATGTACACGACCTTGCTGGGCGGCGAGAAAACCGTAGAAACTCTGTCGGGGGCCGTAAAAATCACCATCAAGCCCGAAACCCCGAACGGCACCCGCCTGCGCCTGCGCGGCAAGGGCTTCCCGGTATACCGCCAGCCTGGTCAGTTCGGCGACCTGTACCTGCGCCTCTCCCTCACGCTGCCCCAACACCTGACCGACGAGGAAAAAACCCTGTTCCGTCAGCTGGCCGCCCTACGCCAATAACGGCGGCCTTCATTTCTGTACCCTGTACCCGCTACCAGTAACTGCCTGCTGCCATGGAAGCTTCTATTGTCACCATCACTTTCCACGACTGTGTTACGCGTTACGGTCTGAGCGAGGCCGATGTGCGCGAGTTTGTGGAACTGGGCCTGCTGCACGCCGCCCCCAACACGCCCGACGCCCTGCGCGAGGAACCCGCCCACGTAGCCCGCCTGGCCCGCCTGCACCACGATCTGGGCCTGAGCAAGGAAGGGCTGGAAGTGGTGCTGGTCCTGCGCCAACAGCTGGATCAGCTCCAGCAGGAAGTGCGGCAGCAACGGGCGCGGGTGCGGCAGTTGGAGGTGTTTTTGAGCGGCTCAGCCCCGCTGCTGGACATTGACTTAACATGATGACGGCTGATTTTCGTCCATCTTCCGCCGGCTCTGTGTTTGCCAGAACCATAAAAAGTTCCCGGCTTCGTTGTAAGGTTATGGTTTTGGTACAACCCTTTTCGCGTTAGGCAGTATAGATAGCCAATTCCGCTTTGCCGGATAGTCCTCCCCAGCCACTTTTTCTCCCTTCCTATGCTTCCACGCATCCCCTTTTCCAAGGTGCTGGCGTTGGGTATCACCGCCTGTACACTGGCGCCCCAACTCTCCCACGCCCAAACGTCGGACCGCAAGACGAACATCAGCGTGTATTACAACTGGCTGCAATACCACGGCGACCTGGGGTCGGAGTGGTTCAAGCACGACAAGGTAGAATATGGCCTGGGCCTGACGGTGAGCCGCTACGTAGCCAAAGGCCTGGATGTGGGCCTGG
Organism: Hymenobacter rubripertinctus; assembly: GCF_003583925.1. Classification (GTDB taxonomy): domain Bacteria; phylum Bacteroidota; class Bacteroidia; order Cytophagales; family Hymenobacteraceae; genus Hymenobacter; species Hymenobacter rubripertinctus. Next base: position 112,321 of record NZ_QYCN01000008.1, read on the forward strand.
ACCTGAGCTACGGCGACATGAAGTTCTCGGCTCCCTACCCCAAGAACGTGCAGAATCCCTATCACCGCTTCGATGCCAACGTGGTGAACGTGGGCATTCCCATCAAGCTCAAGCTCAACAATGGCTGGGCTCTCAAAGAGGAGGCCTTTATCGCCCCCTACCTGGTGGTGCAGCCCGGTGTATTCTTCGCCAGCCCTGACCTGTACACGGCTCAAAACCAGCGGCAGGTGGCCAAAAACTCCGACGTGTACGCCTTCGATATTCAGGCGGCTGCGGGTATCAAGTTTCAGTTCTCGCCCAGCGTAGCGGCCTTCGTACAGACGGGCCAGCATTATATGTTTACCGACCAGGTAGACGGCATTGCCAACAAGGGCAACATCAACGACCGGTACCTGCAACACAAGTTCGGCTTGTCCTTCAATCTGGGCAAAGCGGCGGATGAGGACGGTGACGGCGTTTCGGATAAGAAGGATAAGTGCCCCGGCACTCCCGCCGGCGTAGCCGTGGACCTGCCCGGTTGCCCACTTGATGGCGACGGCGACGGCGTTCCGGATTACCAGGATAAGTGCCCGACCGAAAAAGGGCTGGCCTCGCTCGAAGGCTGCCCCGACCGCGACGGTGACGGCATCCGCGACAGCGAAGACAAATGCCCCGACACCCCCGGCAAGGCCGAACTCCAGGGCTGCCCCGATGCCGATAACGACGGCGTGATTGACCAGAATGACAAGTGCCCCAACACTCCCGGCGGCGTGAAAGTGGATGCCACTGGCTGCCCGCTTGATGCCGATGGCGACGGTGTTCCCGATTACCAGGACCGCTGCCCCAACCGCCCCGGCCCGGCCTCGAACAAAGGCTGCCCCGAGATGAAGCTGGAAGAGAAGAAGCGCCTCCAGGAAGCCACCAAGTACATCCAGTTCGAGTTCAACAAGGCAGCGCTGAAGCCTTCATCGTACCCCACCTTGGATCTGCTGGTGAAGATCATGAACGATTACCCGGATTACTACCTGGGCATCTCGGCTCACGCCGACAGCAAGGGCGACAACGCCTACAACCTGCGCCTGTCGGATGAGCGTGCGGCTTCGGCCCGCGAGTACATGCTCCGCAAAGGGGTATCAGCCGACCGCATTGTGGCGCATGGCTACGGCGAATCGAAGCCGATTGCCACCAACGACACGGACGCTGGCCGTGCCCTGAACCGTCGCGTAGAGTTCGATGTATACCTGCCCGGCGACCAGAATCCTGCCGAGGTGAAGTACGGTCCGGCCCCGGAAATTCCGGCTCAGGCTCCCGAAGCCCCCAAGCAGCCGGTGCGCAAAGTGGCCCCCCGGAAAGTAACGGGTCAGCGGAAGTAATTCCACTCCGGCTCCGTCGGTAATGCCAAAGCGGCCTGCTCAGTTGAGCGGGCCGCTTTTTTTATTAGCATCCAAGGCCATCCATCAGCAACGGTCCGGTCGGCATTGGAATACGGTTTACGACCATGCAACAGTACCTAGCCAACAGCACCTAACGACGGAGAACCAAACTTACCACTCCAGGCGAGGCCTGGGAAGGCTGCAGGCAGTGGCAAGTACCTTGTTTAGAAGTGTTCGTGGACAGTTGAGGCAGCAGTTTTTACCCCACCCCCACCCTCTACGCCGCCTGATGGGGGGAGCGAGCCTCACTCACTCACTCACTCACTCACTCACTCACTCACTCACTCACTCACTCACTCACTCACTTACCCTACGGCCAGGGCCAGCAACAGGCCCGCCAGCGTAGCCAGCATCTTGCGGATGTTGAGGCGGTGGTCGGGGCTGGTTTCGAAGAGAATGGTAGTGGACACATGGAGGAAATTACCCGCCACCAGCCCCAACAGGGCCGCGTAGAAGCCGCCCGTCAGGAGTTGCTCCAGCACCACGAAGTTGCTGACCACGACACCCGCCGGGCCGGCCACCGCAAACAGCAGCAGGTAGGGCACGGCACGGCGGAAGGAACCCAGACGCAGCAGCAACGCAGCCATCAGGGCAAAGGCAGCCGGAATATGGTGCAGGGCCACGCCGGTCAGGATGGCGTAGAAGTTCTGGCTGACGTCGCCGGCGGCCGGGGTTTTCACCAGAATGCTGCCCTCCAGAAACGAATGCAGCACCAGCGAAAAAAGCAGCAGAAAGGGCACCCGGTCGGCGTGTTCGGTATGCTGATGCACGTGCCCGTGCTCCACCCCCTGCGAGAATACCTCCAGCACCATCTGCCCGAAAAAGCCCGCCAGCACGAAGTAGCCCACCCGATGCCCGGGCAACATTTGCAGGGCTTCGGGCAGCAGGTGCGTAACGGTGAGCGTGAACAGGTAGGCCCCACTGAACGCCAGCAGGGGTTTCATCCAGGTGGTGCGGGCCGTGGGTACCAGCCGGGTGAGCCAACCGGCTCCCAACACCGTCAGGAAAAGGGCAAAAACGGCAAACCACATAGGGCAAACAATGAGGAGATGAGGGGCAAGCAGCCAACGGACGAACTGAGCGCCGGAACAAACCAGCGGCGAATCGTTCGTTTTGCTGCTCGGGTGGCCGGCGGTCTTTTTCTCCGGCAGCAGCTACCGCAGAACTAATTTTTGACCGGTGGCGTGGCCTTACGCTACTTTTTGAGCACAAAAATCATCCGGGGGCTGCTGGCCGGGTCGAAGGGGCGCAGGTGGTAGTCGCCCAACGTTTCGGCCAGGCGCAGGCCGGCCATCTGAAAGTACTCCGCGAACCGCGCCGCGTCCAGGGCCCGCACCCGCTCCTCGAAGTGCTGTTGCTGGCCCTGCTCATCCGTAAACCGAATTTCTTTCACGATGAAGTCGTGGTGCAGGTGGCGGTGCAGCTCAAAGTCCAGACCGTCCACGGTTTTGGTTTCATGGGCGACCAATTCCCGGATGGCACGGTCGGTGTTCAGAAAGTCAATGACCAGCTTACCCCCGGGGCGCAGGGCGGCGGCGGCATTGCGCAGGGCCACCACGTTCTGGGCTTCCTCTTCAAAGTAGCCAAAACTGGTGAACAGGTTCAGTACCAGATCGAAGGGCGCGTACGGCAGGGCCGCCCGCATATCGTGCTCATGAAAATGCAGATGCTCGTGCGCAAACTGCCGGGCGTAGGCAATGCTCTGCGCCGATAAATCCACTCCCGTTACGTCATAGCCCTGCTCACTCAGGTAGCGGGCGTGCCGCCCCTTGCCGCAGGCCAGGTCCAGGAGTCGGGCAGCAGGCTTAGGATGCAAGTGCGTGAGCAGCCGGCCCAGGAACTCCCGCGCTTCCGCGTAATCCCGGTTCTGATACAGCCGATGATAATAGGGCGAATCGAACCAGGTACTAAACCACTCAGCAGCAACAGAAGACATATGGGTAGGCTAAGAAACGAAAAAAGGGCGCTAACACGCCCCGGGTCGTTTCGGACAGCAAACAGGGGCTCCGCATTTGCAAGTATGTTGCAAATATGGAACCCCTTTCGCTTAAATCAAAGAGCAGAAGCTGATTCGGCGGCCGGGTTTGGCTCCAGCTCCATCTCGCAGATGGGGCACTTGCCCGGCTGGTCGCTGGCGCTGCCCGCGCAGTTCATCGGGCACACGTAAGCGGCCGTTGCTACGGGCAGGGCCGTACTATCGGCCGGAGCTGCCGCCGGAACGGCCACCGCAGCGGTAGCCGCCGGCTTCGCCTCGCAACTGGCCAGCAGAACCAGGCCAGGCAGGGCCAGGGCCAGCAGGGTCTGGTTCGATAACGAAAGCATTAGATGTTGCTTATTTTTTCAGCCCGTCCACCGCCTTGGCAGCCGTGGTGTCCGCAGGCTTGCGTACGCTGTGCATGGCTTCGCTGCTATTCGTCTGGGCAGCATCGGCGGCATCGGCCGTGCGTACTTCCTCAGCCGACACGCCCGTGCTATGGTTGGGCTCGTCGAGAGTTACGCCGGAGTTAATGGGCTCGGCAATGGCCCCGCCTTTCGACTGGTGCGCGGCTTCGGCCGTGCCCTGGTCGAAGTTGTCGGACTCGCGGCTGCCGGGCTCCACCAGGTCAAGGGATACTTTTTTATCGGGCCGCCAGTCCGACGGTTCGCTGCTGCACGCGTTCAGGGCCAGGGTAGCCAGGGCCAGGGCGGAAAGGGCGAGTTGCTTGGTCATGAGAAGAAGAAAACGAAGATTCGTGAGGTAAGGGGAAGGAAAACAGGAGGCCGGCGGGGCGCCGCCGCTAAACTGCTGCCGCCCCGCCGGGCAGCAGGTTCTTGCGGCGCAGCATCGCATCGAACAGCTTCTGGTCGGTAGCGGAGTTAAAGATACGGTCCGGCACTTGCAGGAAGATGGGCGTATCGAAAGTTTTAGCCATCCAGCGCTTCCAGCCCACCAGATCGGCCGGCAGCTCGGGAGTTTGCAACGAGAGCAGGTAGCCGTTGGCTTCGCGCTTGGCCGTACCAATCATGTCCCAGGTCAGGCGCATGCCTTCCTTTTCGTTGCGCCGAAGCACAATCTGCTTGTTGTCGAATTCGTAGGACAGCTTCTCGAACAGGGGCTTGGTTTGCTCCACCTGCGTGACGCCCGTTACCTGAGCCGAGCGGAAGAGCACGTAGAGCAGCGTGAGCACCAGCGCCGAGGCCAGCCACCACCACGAAGGCCAGATGAGGACCGGCAGCAGGCCCACCGCGAACGGAATCAGGGCGTACCACCACTCGCGCCGCCACACCCGGGCCATGGCCAGGCTGGTGTAGGTGCTCGTGTCGAGCTGATGTTTTTTGGTACGGATGGCCATGGGCGAAGCACCTTGCTGCTGCTGCCGGTAGCCCCCGCCGCGTTGGTTGGGTTGTTGCATTAGTTTTAGTTGTCAGTTGCCAGTTGTTAGTTACCAGGGGTTTGTCCATTGTCCGGCTAAGAACAGCCTGCCAACTGGCAACTAACAGCTGGCAACTCATTTAGAATGCTTTCAGACTCATGTCGAGGCTCCGGATGGAATGGGTGAGGGCCCCGACGGAAATGTAATCGACGCCCGTGGCGGCTACTTCGGCAATGGTTTCCTCGGTGATGCCGCCGCTGGCCTCCAGCGGGTAGCGGCCGGCGACCAGGGCCACGGCCTCGCGCAGCTGGGCGGGCGGCATGTTGTCGAGCATGATGCGGTCGATGCCGCCGGTATCGAGCACCTGCTGCACTTCGGCCAGGGTGCGGGTTTCCACTTCGATGGGCAGTTGCCGGCTGGTTTGGGCCAGGTAGGCCCGCGAGGCCTCAATGGCCTGCCGGATGCCACCGGCGTAATCGACGTGGTTATCCTTGAGAATAATCATGTCGAAAAGGCCATAGCGGTGGTTCACACCGCCCCCAATCAGCACCGCCCATTTCTCGGGCAGGCGGAAGTTGGGGGTGGTTTTGCGGGTATCGAGCAGGCGGGCGCTGGTACCGGCCAGCAGGCTCACGAGGTGGGCCGTGCGGGTGGCAATGCCGCTCATGCGCTGCATACAGTTGAGCACCAGGCGCTCGGCCGTGAGAATACTGCGAGCCCGACCCTCCACGATAAAGGCAATGTCGCCGTGCTGCACGCGGGCCCCGTCCTCAAGGCGGGGCTCTATCGTCAGGTCGGCATCCACGAACCGGAAGATGTGGCGGGCCAGCTCCACACCGGCCAGCACGCCGGCATCTTTGATGAGCAGATGGGCACGGTTGCGCGCCTCGGCCGGTATGGCCGACAGCGCCGAATGGTCGCCGTCGCCCACATCTTCGGCCAAGGCCGTACGAATGAAGGTGGACAGGGCTTCCGGAGTGAGGTAGGAGGGCGTTTGCACGGGGCAAAAATAGCAAAAACGGGCCGTTCCCCGGCGTCTTATTCACAAACCGCGCCCCCAAGGCCGTAGGGCACAAAAAAAGTACCGCGAAGAGTTTCCGCGGTACTGGTTGGGTGGGGGTTCGAAAGGCGGGGGTTAGTCCTCCTTCGTAAAATCAATGGTGGCAATTTTGAGGCTGCCGCCCGCCTGTTTCATTTTCACGAACATGCGGTAGGAGCCATCTTTGCCGGCGTATTTACCCACGGCATAGGGCGTGCCTTCGTTGCTGCCGCCGTAGTGAATGAAATCGAAGGACGCGGGCGAGTGTTTGGCAAAGAAGTCCTTCATCACAAACTCGGCCTGGGTGGCGCTGTAGCTCTGCTTATCGCCATCGAAGCTCAGCTCCACGGCGGGCGCAAAAAACTGCGCCAACTCATGCGAGCTGCTGCTGCGGATAGCATTCCGGACGGGTCCGAATGCTTCCCCCTGCGCCAACGCGCCCACCGAAAGCAGCAGGCTGCATACCAGGGCAAAGGCCAAAAAGAAAGTGCGTTTCATACTAGCGTAAAGAGTTCGTCATGCGGTGCACTAAAATGATGCCAAGCTACCGATTGGCACCAGCTCCTCCCCTCAGCCAGATTCTCCGGCAGCCAAGTTAGGGAAAAACGCGGGCCTTTTGCCCCATGCGGCCTATCTTTGCTGCCATGAACAAACAGGTATTGTTGGTGATTCTGGATGGCTGGGGGCTGGCACAGAACAAGGAAGTATCGGCCATTGACCAGGCCCGCACGCCGTTTATCGATTCTCTGTTCCAACGCTTTCCGCACAGCAAGCTGCAAGCCTCCGGCGAAGCCGTAGGCCTGCCCGACGGGCAGATGGGCAACTCCGAAGTCGGCCACATGAACATCGGGGCGGGCCGGGTGGTCTATCAGGACCTGGTGCGCATCAACAAAGCCATCCGGGAGCGGAAGCTGGGCACCGTGCCGGCCCTGACCCAGGCCCTGGAGTACGCCCGCCTCAACAACAAACCCGTGCACCTGATGGGCCTGCTCTCCGATGGCGGCGTGCACTCCCACATCGAGCACCTGAAGGCCCTGTGCACCATCGCCCACGACCAGGACGTGCACAACGTGTTCATTCACGCCTTCACCGACGGCCGCGACACCGACCCCAAGGGGGGCGTGAGCTACGTGAACGACCTGGAGCAGCACCTGCAGCGCGGGGCCAGCGGCAAAATTGCGTCCATCGTGGGCCGCTACTACGCCATGGACCGCGACAACCGCTGGGAGCGGGTGAAGCTGGCCTACGACTTGTTGGTGAACGGCAAGGGCACACCTTCCCAGAACCTGATTCAGAGCATGCTCGACTCCTATAAAGAGGGCGTGACCGACGAGTTCATGAAGCCCCTTGTGAAGGTGGGCGACGACGGCACGCCCCTGGCCACCATTGAGGAGGGCGACGTGGTTATCTGCTTCAACTTCCGCACCGACCGGGGCCGCGAAATTACGCAGGCCCTCACCCAGCAGGATTTTCACGCCTTCCAGATGCACCGGCTGAACCTGCACTACCTCACCCTCACCAACTACGACGCCACCTTCACCGGCGTCACGCCCATCTTCGAGAAGGACAACCTGGATGCCACCCTGGGCCAGGTGCTGGCTGAGCACGGCAAAACGCAGATCAGGATTGCGGAAACGGAAAAGTATCCGCACGTGACGTTCTTCTTTTCGGGGGGCCGGGAGGTGGAGTTTGAGGGCGAGAAACGCATCATGCGCAACTCCCCCAAAGTGGCCACCTACGACCTCCAGCCCGAAATGAGCGCCTACGAGCTGCGCGACGCCCTGGTGCCGGAGCTGGGGCAGAAGTCGGCCGATTTTATCATCCTCAACTTCGCCAACACCGATATGGTGGGCCACACCGGCGTTTTCGGGGCGGCCGTGAAAGCGGCCGAGGCCGTGGACGAGTGCGCCCGGGGTGTGGTGGAAGCGGCCCTGGCCGCCGATTATGCCTGCATCGTTATTGCCGACCACGGCAACGCCGATATGATGATCAACCCCGACGGCACGCCCAATACGGCCCACACGACCAACCTGGTACCCTGCATTCTGGCCAGCAACAACTACGTGGGCACGCTTACCGATGGCAAACTGGGTGATATTGCTCCCACCGTGCTCCAACTCATGGGCCTGCCCCAGCCGGCGGCTATGACCGGCCAGAGCCTGCTGCTGCCCGAAACCGCCCCGAATGCGTAAGGCCTACTTCGGCTGGCTGGCTGGCCTGCCCCTATTGGCGGCCTGTGGCCCCGGCGAGCCGGCCCCCAGCCCAGAAACCCGCCGCACGGCCTATTTCGACCTGCCCGGGCTGCTCAAAAACCAGAGCACAATGCTGAACCAGCGTCGGCCGGCCGTAGAAAAGCAGGTATTGCTGCGCGACGGTAAGCAGCAAACCACCCGGGTAGCCCAAACCGACTGGGCCAAAGAACTACAGGTTTTCCAGCAGGCTGATATCAACAAGCCCGCCCTGCGCGGCCTCTACAGCGTCGATTCAGTGCAACTGCCTTCGGGTGCGACGCAGCGCACCTATCGCCGCCTGCCCGGCACCGATTCGCCGGTTGAGGAGCTTTCGGTCACCACGCAGGGCACTGCCGTGCAGAGCCTCACCGCTACCGTGGCCCAGGACAATCCGCTGGTGTACTCGGCCAAGCACCTGGAAATGCGCTACCAGAAGGGCCGGCTGGCCTCCTACCGCGTCACGGGCGTGCAGAAACTGATTCTGTTCGATTCCGTGCACTACGCCGTGCGGGCTATCGTACAATAACCGCCAGCCACTACGAGCGCAGGCCCCGACAACGGTTGTTGTCGGGGCCTGCGCTCGTAGTGGCTGGCGGTTTGTTCAACTCATAGACCTTCTTTCACCAAACGCCTATTCTGCGTAAGGCTCCACGTGCACGGCACTGAGCTGGCCGCGCTGATAGACGACGGACACGTAATTGGTGCGTTCGGTGTCGCCGATACGAACGTTGGCCGTAGCACCGGGGCCAGGCTGGTGAGCAGCGGCCAGGCGGCGGCGCAGCCGACGACCGTAGGCGGGCTGGAAATTAGTGACCACGGCGTCGCGGAGCAAATCTTTTTCCGGCGCGCGGTAGAACTCAAACAGGTTGCCCTGGTGGCGTACCAGCAGCAGCGTATCCACCTGATTGGCCTCGTAGAGGTTGCGGCAGGGCCGGCGGGCTACCACGCGCCCGCCTTCGCCCAGCAGTTCCCGCACCGTGGGTTCCTGCCCGAAGGGCTGTCCGGCCACCGAGTCGTTGGTGAGGCGCACGAGCCGGGTAGCAGGAGGCGTAGCAGGGCGCGTTTGGGGGGCAGATTGCGTCGTTCCCTGCGGCCTGCCCGCAGCAGAGCTTGGCTCCGCACCGGCCAGCACGCCCAACAGCAGCGCGGGAACCGACATGTTGGCAACAGACAGCAGCAGGGAGACAACCATAAGCGGGTATTTGCCCTGCTATACGAGACTGGTGGCCCTTTGGTCGGCTACGGGTCGAATCAGCGGGCTCCGTGGCGGCCCGGTGCCGGTTGGCGGCGGCTACTGTCCCATCAGCGTAGCTACCACCCAACGACGGCCGCCGTGGGTGCGGTGCTCGCCCAGATAAATGCCCTGCCAGGTGCCCAGCGCCAGTTCACCCCGGCTGATGGGCACGCTCACGGCGTGGCCCAGCAGGCTGGCCTTGAGGTGGGCCGGCATGTCGTCGGGGCCTTCCTGGGTGTGCCGGAAATAGGGCGCGTTTTCCGGCACCAGCCGCTGGAAAAACTGCTCGAAATCGTGGCGTACGGTGGGGTCGGCGTTTTCGTTGATGCTCAGGCTGGCAGAGGTGTGCTGGATGAAAAACTGCGCCGTACCTACCTGCAACTGCTCCAGCTCCGGCAGCTCGGCCACCAGCAAATCGGTAATCAGATGAAAGCCCCGGCTCACGGCCGGCAGCCGCAGGCGTTTCTGGAAGAAGTGCATCTTTTAGAGGTGGGAGATGAGAGGTGAGAGGTGAGAAAAGGAACATCATTCTGAGCGAAACCGGAGGCGTAGTCGAAGAATGATGTTCCTTTTCTCACCTCTCACCCATTACTCACGGATTTACCCGCTCGTAGGCCCCGATGTCGGGGGTGGTGGGGTTGCGGGGGCGGTTGAGCAGGTCGGTGGTGAGGGCGGGCAGGGGCAGGGCCTTGTTGCTGGCCGGTGAAAGGGTATCGAGCTGAAAATCCAGGGTTTTGCCCCGGAAGCGGAGCGGCGTGCTCTTGAACAGGTAGTTCGGGCCTTCCACCGGGTTGAGGATGTTGCCGTTCTGCTGCTGGTTCAGCGGCCCGGCTTTCTCATATTTCTTGGTTTTAAGCACGCTGTTGCGGATGCTGATGGCGCTGGGGTACTGGTCCCCATCCACAAACTCCAGCTCCTCCCCGTCGCGCATGTTACCCCACACGATGGAGTTGCGCATGAGGAGCACCGGCGCTACCGGGGGCTGCTGCTTGCCGTTGATTTCAATGGCGGCCGCCAGCAGCACCGAGGGCTTCAGGCGGTTGTTCTGGGTGTAGTTGGCAATGGTGCAGTAGTCGAGCTGCAACTGGCTGCCCTGCACGCCAAACACGGCGTACTGCTCGCAGTTGGTGATAAGCGTGTTCTGCACCCGGAAGTCGCCGGACAGGCCCAGCAGCGCCGCGCCCTCCAGGAAATAGCCGCCGTTGAGGCTGGATATATTCCGGAACTCCGCGTTTTCGACCCGCACGCTGGGGTGGGGCTGGCGGTTGAAGGGGTTGAAGATGAGTAGGCCGAAAGCGCTATTCTTGATTTGGGTGAAGCGCAGCACGTTGTCGTGGCTGCTGGCGTCGAATTCCAGGCCGCCCCACTGGCCCGGCACCTCGCTGTAGAACTCCTCGCGCCGGTCGCCCAGGAAGCGCACGATGTTGCGGTCGTCGGGCTTGATGGCGCCGGTGGGCTGGTAAGTGGGGTTGCAAAGCAACTGGCCGCGCACCACCAGAAACGAGCCCGCGTGGGAGTAAATCCGCGCCCCGGCCTCAATGGTCAGCGTCACGGCCGAATCCACGAGTACGGAGTTGTAGATTACGTGGGGCTTATCGGCCTTCCAGATAGTGTTGCGCTTAATCTGTTCCCCATCGTGAAAATAGGCGTTCTGCCCGTAACTGAGCACTTTTACGGCCTGCTCGTTGCCGTTGGTACGAAAGCGCAGGTCGTCCACTACCAGAAACGGCTTGAGGGCGGTGGGCGTGGGGTCGATGGTGGCCCGCACCAGCACCAGCAGGCTGTCCTGGCCCCGGATTTCCACATCGCGCAGCGTCAGGCCGGCGTCCCCGTTCACCAGCAGGCTGTACGTTGCGCCGGGCCGGCTCTGCAGGCTAATTTCTGCCACCCGCACGGCGCGGGCGTTGCGGTTGTACACCCACAGACGCTTGCTCACCGTGCCCACCGATACGAACACGGTATCGAACTTCACCGTGTCGAGCGAGAATTCCAGCTTGGCGCTGCTGTCCGTGGTCAGCAGGTCTTCCTTGGGCTCGCAGCCGGGTAGCAGCACCGTAACCAGGGCCGAGAGAACGAGCAGCAGCGGGAGCAGAAAGCGCATAACTGGTTTTTGGTGAGTGGAAGCACTATAAAACGGTCATCCTGAGCGGAGCCAAGGACCTTATCACGTTGCTACGAGTCCGTTCGGGGTACTCCCAGACGTGATAAGGTCCTTGGCTCCGCTCAGGATGACAAACGCTCAACAACCAACAACTATTACCCGATGCCTTCCTGTAACCGCGCGGCGCTTTCGGCCAGGCGCAGCTGCTCCACAAAGTCGTCGATGTTGCCGTCCATCACGTTGGCCAGGTTGTGCACCGTGAAGCCGATGCGGTGGTCGGTTACGCGGCCCTGGGGGTAGTTGTAGGTCCGGATTTTGTCCGACCGGTCGCCGCTGCCAATCATGCTTTTGCGCTGGGCACCTTCGGCTTCGTTCTTCTTGGCCAGCTCGATTTCGTAAATCCGCGAACGAAGCACGCCCAGGGCCTTATCAAAGTTCTTGAGCTGCGATTTCTGGTCCTGGCACTGGGCCACGAGGCCGGTGGGCAGGTGGGTGAGGCGCACGGCCGAGTACGTCGTGTTCACCGACTGGCCCCCGGGACCCGACGACATGAACAGGTCCTTGCGCACGTCGTTCATGTCGATCTGCACGTCGAGCTCCTCGGCCTCCGGCATCACCACAATCGAGGCTACCGAGGTGTGGATGCGGCCCTGGGTTTCGGTGGCCGGCACGCGCTGCACGCGGTGCACGCCACTTTCAAACTTGAGCTTGCCGTACACATCCTCGCCTTTCAGGGCCAGAATAATTTCCTTGTAGCCGCCCGAAGTGCCTTCGGTGGCATCAATGAGGTCCATTTTGAGGTTGTGCTTTTCGGCGTAGCGCATGTACATACGCTGCAGGTCGCCGGCAAAAATGGCGGCCTCGTCGCCCCCGGCCCCGGCCCGGATTTCCATGATAACGTCCTTGCTGTCGTTGGGGTCTTTGGGGATGAGCAGCTCCTTAATAACGGCTTCCAGGCGCTCCTGCTCGGGGTAGAGCGTTTCCAGCTCATCCTTGGCCATCTGGCGGAAGTCCTCGTCCTTCTCGGTGGAAATAACCAGCTTGGAGCCGTCGATGTTGGCCAGCACGTTCTGGTAGGCCTTGTACTCGACCATGATTTTGCCGAGGTCCTTATACTCCTTGTTGAGGGCCTTGAAGCGTTTCATGTCGCTCATGGCTTCGGGTTGGGTGAGCTGCTCGCTCACGTCCTCAAAGCGCCGTTGAATGGCCTCCAGTTTATCTAGCATCTTGCCTGCGGAAATTGTAGTTAGGAGTGCAAAGGTACGGAAACGAAGCCGTTGATAAATAAGGCGGAAGTAGTTGGGGGCGGTAGAAATCGTAAATACTGCCGGCCTCCGGTGTTGTGCGTTTCAGATAATTCCTACTTTGGCTGCCGTTACCCCCCCTCCTATGGTTCGGCTACGTGCTCTTCCGGCTTTTCCCCCCGCTTTCCCCGTCGGCTGCCCGACAGGGGCCAGCACGACAATTACCACAACCTGCTGAAGCGGGCTGCGGAACTCCTTACCCTTTCTGATTCGCCGCCCGCTTCGCCGGTAAGCTTCCCTCAAGGGAGCCCCGGACCGAAAGCGGGTTTTTTCTCGTCCATTCAGTAGCACTTCTACTTTAGCATAGTATGCAGGTTTTGAAATTCGGAGGCTCGTCGGTGGCAACGGCCGAAAATATGTTCAGAGTGCTGAATCTGGCCGAAGCGGCGGCCCGGCACGCGCCCACGGTGGTCGTGGTATCGGCCCTGGGCGGCGTGACCGACGCGCTGATTGCGGCCGGCCGCCGCGCCGCCGCCGCCGACGGCAGCTACCGGGACTTGCTGCGGGAGCTGGAGCTGCGCCACCTGGAGGCTGTGCGTGGCCTGCTCCCACTCACGGGCCAGAGTGCCGCGCTGAGTTTGATAAAAACCAACTGCAACGAGCTGGAAAGCCTCTGCGACGGCGTATTTGCCCTCGGCGAGCTGTCGGCGCGTACCCTGGACCGGCTGGTGGGCTACGGCGAGTTGCTCTCGTCGCGGCTGGTGGCGGCGGGGCTGGGCGCGCGGGGCACGGCCCACCAGTGGCTGGATAGCCGTCAGCTCATCCGCACCGATGCCCGCTACGGCCACGCCACCGTTGATTTCGCCGCTACTAACCCCCTCATTCAGGCCGCTGCCACCGGCGAAGTGGCGCTGTACGTGGCCCCCGGCTTCGTGGCCGGCGCCCCCGACGGCACCACCACCACCCTGGGCCGCGGCGGCTCCGACTACACGGCCGCCATTTTCGCCGGGGCGCTGGGGGCCGAGAAGCTGGAAATCTGGACCGACGTGAGCGGGATGATGACCGCCGACCCGCGCCTGGTGCGGGCCGCCCGGCCCATTGCGCGCATCAGCTACCAGGAGGCCATGGAGCTCTCCCACTTCGGGGCCAAGGTGCTCTACCCGCCCACTATTCAGCCAGTGATGAAGTCCGGGATTCCGCTCTGGATCAAGAACACGTTTGCCCCCGAGGATGCCGGCACGCTGGTGGAAGTGGCCCCGCCGGCCAACCAGGCCTTCGTGCGGGGCATTTCCAGCATTGGGCCGGTGGCGCTGCTGCGGCTGGAAGGCAGCGGCATGGTGGGCGTGCCGGGCTTCTCACGGCGGCTGTTCGCGGCCCTGGCCCGGGAGCAGGTCAACGTGATTCTCATCACCCAGAGCTCCTCCGAGCACTCCATCTGCGTGGCCGTGAGCACCCCGGATGCCGACCGCGCCCAGCACGCCGCCGACCAGGAGTTTGCGGCCGAAATCAGTAGCGGCCTGCTCGACCCGCTCGACCGGGAGGATGAGCTGGCCATTGTGGCCCTGGTGGGCGAGCAGATGAAGAACCACCCCGGCATCAGTGGGCGGATGTTTGGGGCGCTGGGGCAGAACGGGGTGAATATCCGGGCCATTGCCCAGGGCTCCTCGGAGAAGAATATTTCCACCGTTATCCGCCAGCAGGACGTGCGCAAAGCCATTAATGTGCTGCACGAGACCTTCTTTGAGGCCACTACGCGCCAGGTGAACGTGGTGGTGGCGGGCGTGGGCAACGTGGGCCGTAAGCTGCTGGAGCAGCTGGCGCGCCAGCAGCCCTGGCTGCGCGAGAAGCTGCGCCTGAACCTGCGCGTGGTGGGCCTGGCCAACAGCCGGCAGTTCGTGCTCGATGAAAACGGCCTGGACCTCACCAACTGGGAAGCTGCCCTAGCCGCCGGCCCCGCCCTGGATCTGGACCAGCTCACCACCAGCCTGCTGGCCCTGAACCTGCGCAACACCGTGTTCGTAGACGTAACGGCCAGCCCCACCGTGGCCCAAACGTACGCCGGGCTGCTGGCCAGAAGCGTGGCCGTGGTGGCCTGCAACAAGGTGGCCGCCTCCTCGGAGTACGCGCAGTATGCCCGGCTGAAGGCCCTGGCCCAGGAGTTTAACACCCAGTTTCTGTTCGAAACCAACGTAGGCGCCGGCTTGCCCGTCATCGGGACGCTGAATGATTTGCTGCGCAGCGGCGACGAGGTGCAGCGGATGCAGGCGGTGCTTTCGGGCACGCTCAACTTCGTGTTCAACAACTACGACGGCACCCGGCCCTTCGCGGAGGTGGTGCGCCAGGCCCAGGCCGAAGGCTACACCGAGCCCGACCCCCGCCTCGACCTGACGGGCACGGACGTAGCCCGCAAAATCCTCATTCTGGCCCGCGAAGCCGGCTACCCCCTGGAAATGCCCGACGTGGAAAACGACCCGTTCCTGCCCGCCGCCTGCCTCGAAGGCGACGTGCCCGCCTTCTATGAGCAGCTCGCCGCCCACGAAGCCCACTTCAAGGGCCTCTACGACGCGGCGGCCAACCAAGGCAAAAAGCTCCGCTTTGTGGCCAGTTTTGAGAACGGTCAGGCCCGCGTGGGCCTGCAAAGCGTAGCCCCCGGCCACGATTTGTACTCGTTGCAGGGCAAAGACAACGCCGTACTCTTCTACACCAACCGCTACGTGGAGCAGCCCCTGGTGATAAAAGGGGCCGGCGCCGGGGCCGAGGTAACCGCCTCCGGCGTGTTTGCCGACGTGCTGCGGGCCGCGCATTAGGTGTATTTGCTGAAAGCTACTACAAACGTGTCATGCTGAGCGAAGGCGCAAGCCGGAGTCGAAGCATCTTTACTGCTCCGTTAAATGGTCATTGAATAGTCAGAGGTAGAGATGCTTCGACTCCGCTCCGCTGCGCTCAGCATGACCCGTTCTTGTTAATCCTGATTTCCTCCCGCCTCTCCTTCTTTCCCCAATGTCCTTTTCCAGTAATACCGTTACCGTTCTCGCCCCGGCTACTGTGGCCAACGTGGTGTGCGGGTTTGATGTGCTGGGCTTTGCCCTGGCCGAGCCCCACGACGAAATGCACCTGCGCCTGACCGACGAGCCGGGGGTACACATCCTCAACGACGACGACTTTGGCCTGCCCACCGTGCCGGCCCGCAACGTGGCCGGGGCGGCCCTGCTGGCTATGCTGCGCGCCGCTCCTGAAGTGACGGGCGTGGAGGTGCGCATCCGTAAGCACATCCGGCCGGGCAGCGGTATCGGGAGCAGCGCGGCCAGCGCGGCGGGGGCGGTGGTGGGCCTGAACGCGCTGTTGGGCGGCCGGTTCAGCCGGCCCGAGCTGGTGGAATTTGCTATGTACGGGGAGGAAGTGGCCTCCGGGGTGCGCCACGCTGATAACATTGCGCCGGCCATTTACGGGGGCGTCACCCTCATCCGGGCCACCACGCCCACTCCGGATATTGTGCCGCTGGATGCCCCGCCCCTGTTCGTGACGGTGGTCCACCCCCAGATTGAGGTGAAAACCTCCGACGCCCGCCGGATTCTCAAGCAGCAGGTGCCGCTTCAGGACGCCATCCGGCAGTGGGGCAACGTGGGAGCCCTGGTGGCCGGTCTGCTCCAGCACGATTACGCCCTCATCGGCCGGGCTCTGGAGGACGTCATTATCGAGCCCGTGCGCAGCATTCTGATTCCCGGTTTCCAGCAGGTCAAGGACGGCAGCCACGCCGCCGGAGCCCTGGGCGGCGGCATTTCCGGCTCCGGCCCCTCACTGTTCATGCTCAGCCAGCACGAAGCCACCGCCCAGGCCGTGGCCGACGTTATGCGCGACACCTACGACCGGCTCGGCCTGGCGTACTATGTGTACCAGACCACTATTAATAAAACCGGCTGCCAGGTTCTGACCAACTGACGTCACTATGTACCGCGAAACGGACTTTGGCGGTACATCTGCTCACCCCATTATTTCCTCACCCGAAATCAATGCGTTACTACAGCCTCAACCGTCAATCCGAAACCGTTGATTTCCGCGCGGCGGCCGTGGCAGGCCAGGCCCCGGACGGGGGCCTGTACTTCCCCGAATCGATTCCTCGCCTGCCGACAGGTTTCGTGGCGGAGCTGCCCCGACTCAGCCCTGCTGACATTGCCCTGACCATGCTACGGCCTTACGTGGGCGACACCATCCCGGCGGCGGAGCTGGCGGGCATCTGCGCCGAAACGGTGAATTTTCCGCTGCCCGTGGTGCCCGTTACGGACCGCATCAGCGCGCTGGAGCTGTTTCACGGGCCTACGCTGGCATTCAAGGATGTGGGCGCACGCTTCATGAGCCGCTGCCTGGGCTATTTCTCCCGCCACGAAACCCGGCCCGTGACGGTGCTCGTGGCTACGTCCGGCGATACCGGTGGGGCCGTAGCCAGCGGGTTTCTGGGCGTGCCGGGCGTGGAAGTGGTTATTCTGTACCCCCAGGGTCGGGTGAGCCCGGTGCAGGAGCAGCAGCTCACGGCCCGGGGCCAGAACATCCGGGCCCTGGAGGTGCGCGGCAACTTCGACGACTGCCAGCGGCTGGTGAAGCAGGCCTTCCGCGACGATGCGCTGCGCCAGCGCCGCCGCCTCACCTCGGCCAACTCCATCAACGTGGCCCGCTGGCTACCCCAGCAGGTGTACTATGCCGTGGCCCTGAGCCAATGGCCGCACCCGGCCCCGCCGGTGGTGGCCGTGCCCAGCGGCAACTTCGGCAACCTCTGCGCCGGGCTGCTGGCTTACGCCTCGGGCCTGCCGGTGGCCCACTTCGTGGCCGCCTGCAACCAGAATGACGCCGTGCCCCGCTACCTTACCTCGGGCCGGTACGCTGCCCGGCCCGCCGTGCCCACCCTTTCCAACGCCATGGACGTGGGCGACCCCAGCAACTTCGGCCGCATCCTGGAGCTGTTCGGCCACCAGTACCCGGTGTTGCGGGAGCTGCTGAGCGGCTACACCGTGTCCGACGCCGATACCACGGCCACCATTGCGCGGGTGTTCCGGGAAACCGGCTACGTGCTCGAACCCCACGGGGCGGTGGCGTATTTTGGGCTGGCCGATTATCTGCGGCAGCACCCCGAACAGCGCGGTATTTTCCTCGAAACAGCCCACCCTGTGAAGTTCCCGGCAGCCGTGGAAGCCGCTACCGGCCAGCCCGTACCCGTGCCCGCCGAACTGGCCGACCTCATGCGCCAGCCCAAACAAAGCACCCTGCTGGAACCGGAATACGACGCTTTGCGGGCATATTTGTGGGAGTGAACGAGTTGTCAGTTGTTGGTTGGGCGTTGTCAGCCACCATGCACAGGGAAGCCGTACAACAGGTTCCACTCGCTCCTGGGCTGACAACCGACAACTATCAACCGACAACTATCAACCGACAACTTCATTCTACTACCATGCGTCCCTTCCTCCGCGCCGCCTTGCTTCTGCTGCTCTTACCTGCCTGCCGCCCCGACCAGGTGGAACATCTCAGCAATACCAAGGAACTGGCCGTGGAATCGGCGAACTGGGAGGTGAAGCGCATCATGCCTCAGCAGTTGCTGCGGGCCGCCGCCTGGGCCGGCGACTCGCTGACCCGCACCGCCGAGCGGGAGTTGCGCCAGGTACTGACCGAAAAGCTGGCGGCCGGGGGCGTGGCGGCGGCCCTACCCTACTGCCACCCCGAGGCCCTGCCAGCCACCGATTCGCTGGCGAAGGCCCTCCAGGCTTCCCTCAATCGGTTCAGTGCCCGCCCCCGCAACCCCGTGCATCTCGCCCAGCTCAGGCCCACCGACCTGAACGCCGCCGACACCACCCGCCAGGTGGCCCGCACTGAGCAGAACGAATTCACCTACCAGCGCCCCCTCGTGCTCACCGACCAGCTCTGCCTGCGCTGCCACGGCATGGTGGGCCAGGATATTTCGGCAGCTGATTACGCGCTCATCCAGCAGAAATTCCCCCAGGACCAGGCCACCGGCTACCAGTTGGGCCAGCCGATGGGCGTGTGGCGCGTGAACCTGAAACGGTACGGCGTGGCCGAGCTCTGGACCATGAAAACGCGCAAAGTGATGAAACCGCGCAAGCCCCTGTTTTAGGCACTGGCTGTTCCAACCTTCCCCCAGCATTTTCAGTTTGCGTTGGATATGATACCAGCTGACTCCTCCCCTCAACTTCCCGTCGTCATTATCGGGGCCGGCATGGCCGGACTGGCCTGCGCCTGCTACCTGCACCGCGCCGGCCGGCCCGTGCTGGTGCTCGAAGCCGGCGACGCCGTGGGCGGCCGCGTACGCACTGACCTCACGGCCGACGGCTTCCGCCTCGACCGGGGCTTTCAGGTACTGCTCACCCGCTACCCGGAGGTGGAGCGCCTCCTGGATTACGGGGCGCTCAAGCTGCGGGCCTTCCGCTCGGGAGCCGTTATCCGGTTGCCCGATGGCCGGCAGACGACCCTGCAAAACCCGCTGCAAAAGCCCATGGCGGCCTTTTCGGCCCTCACCTCCCCCATCGGCACCCTCACCGACAAGCTGCGGATTCTGAGCCTGGTGCGCCACGTGCGCCACTACACCAGCGGGCAGCTGCTGAGCCGCAACTCTACCACTCAGCAAACTACCCTGGAGTTTCTGCGGCACTACGGCTGGAGCGAGCCGATGATTCAGAACTTCTTCCGGCCCTTTTTCGGGGGCGTGTTTCTGGACCGCAGCCTGAGCACGGCGGCGAACTTCTTCGAATTCGTATTCAAGCAGTTCGTGGAAGGCGAGGCCGTGGTGCCGGCCCTGGGGATGCAGCAGATTCCCGAGCAGCTGGCTACCCGCCTGCCGGCCGGAGCCGTGCGCCTGCACGCGGCAGTGCAGGCCATCGAGGGCACCATCGTCCGGCTCGAAAACGGCGAAACCATCGAAGCCGCCGCCGTAGTCGTGGCCGTAGACGGAGAAGCTGCCGCCCGCCTGCTGCCGGCCACCGAGGCCCCAGCCTTGTGCTGGCGGCGCACTACCTGCACTTATTTTGCCGCCCCGACCGGTTCGGGTCGCCCCGACAAGCTGCTGCGCCTGAATGCTTCTCCCACCGGCTTGGCCCACAACGTGGCCTTCCCCTCGGATGTGGCCCCCGAATATGCCCCGGCCGGACAGCGCCTGGTTTCGGTGAGCACCCACGGTGAGCACGGCCTCGCGGAAGCCGCTCTCACTGCCCGACTTCAGCAGGAACTCGCGGCCTGGTTTGGTCCCGAAGCCGCTACCTGGCGGCACCTGCGCACCTACGAGCTGCCCCACGCCCTGCCCGAGTACCCGGCCGGTCAGCCCGCCCGCCAGTCGCTCAAACTCACGTCCCACCTCTACCGCTGCGGCGACTATGCCGCTTACCCCTCCCTCAACGCTGCCCTTGCCTCCGGCCGCGAGGTAGCCGATATGATTCTGGCGGGTAAGGCGTAAGGTCTAACCTTCTCGTAAGTCCCAGCACGAAGGCCGGTCATCCTGCTACCAAGCAGGATGACCGGCCTTTCTGGTCACAACCAGCCACCCTACAGATGGTATACAAGCGGCTTCGTACGACGTAGTTTGTATACCTGGGTGGTATACAGACCGTCTCCACCGAAGCTCCTTGTATACCTTCTTAGTATACAGGTTACGTGCTATGAAGCCGCTTGTATACCTGGCTTATTAGCCTGGCTAGGCAACGTTGCATTCAGACCCTGCCAATTCTTAACTGCTGTTACGCAGGTCGCTTCCGGTAGCTGCGGTGGCCGGTCGTTTTTCGTTGCTCATTACTCGTTTTTCGGGGCTGATTGGTTACCGAAGGTGAATCTGCCCCGAAAAACGAGCAATGAAAAACGAATGCTTCAACGGCTACTGCGTAACAGCAGTTCTTAAAACGCCAGCTCCACCTGGGCCGGGCAGTGGTCGGAGTGGACGACGTCGTGCAGCAGGTCGGCGTGGCGGATGTGGGGCGCGAGGCGGTTGTCGACCAGCAGGTGGTCGAGGCGCCAGCCCACGTTGCGGGCGCGGGCGCCGGCCCGGTAGGTCCACCAGGAGTAACGGTGCGGGGCGGCGGCGTGCACGTGGCGGAAGGAATCGGTGTAGCCATCGGCCAGAAACTCCCGGAACCACTGCCGCTCCTCGGGCGTGAAGCCGGGGCTTTTCTGGTTGGCCTTGGGGTTATGCAGATCCACTTCCTGCTGGCAGCAGTTGAAGTCGCCGGCAATAACCAGCGGCGGTACCCCGGCGGCCTGCAACTCGCGCACGTAGCGCCGGAAAAAATGCAGCCACTCCACCTTAAACGCCTGCCGTTCCGGCCCGCTCGTGCCCGAGGGCATGTAGGTGTTCAGGACCGCAAAATCCTTGAAATCCAGGCGCAGCACCCGGCCCTCGGTGTCATAGAGGTCCTGCCCGCAGCCTTCCGTTACGGCCAGGGGCTTTTCCTTCGAGAAGATGGCCACGCCGCTGTAGCCCGGCTTCCGGGCCGGGTGCAAGTAGGCATGGTAGCCCAAATCCGTGAGCGCCGACACATCGAGCGGGTCCCGGCCGGCCTTGATTTCCTGCACGCACAGCACGTCGGGCCGGGCCGTGCTCACCCAATCGGCCAAGCCCTTGCTCAGGGCCGAGCGCAGGCCGTTCAGGTTGTAGGAGATGATGTTCATATGATGGGACTACAAAAACTGTCATTCCGACCAAGGAGGAATCCGGGTAACTGCTGTTACACAAGTCGCTTCCGGTAGCTGCGGTGGCAGGTCGTTTTTCGTTGCTCGTTGCTCGTTTTTCGGGGCTGATTTACCTTCATTAACCAATCAGCCCCGAGAAACGAATGCTTCAACGGCTACTGCGTAACAGCAGTGGGTAAAGTAGGCAAGCCAGTAGAATGATGGTGTTTGCCTACTTCCCCCAGATTTCTCTCTCCGCTTGATGCGCGGAATGTCGGAATGACAGCTATTCTTCGGCGTTCTGCTCGTCGAAGTATTCCAGCACGTGCCACTTGAGCATCCGTTCCTGCTCCTTGAGGTTGGAGAAGGGCAGCGCCTGCAACAGCCGGTAGTGGGGCCAGCCTTCCTCATCCACGCGGTCCAGCTCGTAGTAGCCCGAGATGCTGAACAGGCGGCAGGTGGCAATGTGCATCAGGTCCTGCTTCTGCTCCTTGGTGAACGGGCCGGCGCCCTGCCCCAGCTCCTGCACCCCAATGAGCAGCAGCAGCGCGTTCATATCGGGCTTCTTACCGAAGCGCACGCGCATTTCGGTCATCAGCTCCCACCAGCGGTGTTCGAACTGGGCTTCGGTTTCCTGCGGATCGAGCATGGTTACGCGTCGTGGGAATGCTCGGGGGCCGGGGCTACGGCTTCGGCCTTGAGGGCCTCCCAATACTCCACGGCCCGGCGGAAGTGGGGAATCACGATGCTGCCCCCGATGAGGTTGGCAATGGCAAATACCTCGTACAGCTCCTCCTCGTTCACGCCCTCCTCGTAGCATTTGCCCAGGTGGTACTTGATGCAGTCGTCGCAGCGCAGCACCATGGAGCAGGCCAGGCCCACGATTTCCTTGGTTTTCACGTTGAGGGCGCCCTCCTGGTAGGTGTTGGTATCGAGGTTGAAAAACCGCTTGATGACCTTGTTATCGGCCGCCAGGATTTTTTCGTTCATCTGCTGGCGGTAATCGTTGAATTCGGTGATGAGGCTCATAAGCAAGTGAAAAGGAGAGGGAGGAGAACCGCTTGCGGCCAGTAGCTGGCCCCCGGAGCCCGGCAGGAGCCGGGCAGTTTCGAAAGTCGGGTTTAAACCCTAAAATTAGGGAGAAGTTTATCAGAGCCCACCCCGGCTCCTATTCACCTTGTCAGATGCCGCTACCCGCTATCTTTTCCGATTTTGCCGGCCTGCTGTTTCCGCGCGTGTGCCTGGCCTGCCAGCAGCCCCTGGCCCGGGGCGAAGACCACATCTGCACCGCCTGCCGCGCCCAGCTGCCCTACACCGATTACCACCGGCTGCCACCGGCCGATAACCCCCTCAGCCGGCGATTCTGGGGCAAACTGCCCGTCGCGCACGCCCTGAGCTACCTGCGCTTCCAGAAGCACGGCCGGGTCCAGCACCTGCTCCACCAGCTCAAGTACCGCAGCCAGCAGGAGGTAGGCCGGGTGCTGGGCCGCTGGTACGGGCAGGAGCTGGCTGAAGCCGGCTACGCCACGTTCGAGCTTATTGTGCCCGTACCGCTCCACGCCCGCAAGCTGGCCAAACGAGGCTACAACCAGGCCGACAGCTTTGCCGCCGGGCTCAGCGCGGGCCTCAATTGCCCCTGGGAACCTGAGGTGCTGCGCCGCACCACCCACACCGACTCCCAAACCCGCAAGAACCGCCTGCAACGCTGGCAGAACGTGGAAACGGTTTTCGAGGTAGCCCAGCCCAACCGCGTTGTCGGCCGGCACGTGCTGGTCGTGGATGATGTACTCACCACCGGCGCCACCCTCGAAGCCTGCGCCGCCATGCTGCTGGCCGCCGGAGCCCGCGAAGTCAGCATCGCCACCATTGCCACCGCCGACCGATGAAGCCTACCACACGCCACCCTGAGCTACCGCATACTCCCACCGAACAAAAAAACAGCCACCCCGCAGGAGGTGGCTGTTTTTGTTGATGATTTGCCGAACGAATCAGCGAAATCAATTTGATCAGCGGTAATCCGTGATTAACGGTTAGAACCGGCGTTAATCATGGCGCAGCGGAAACCGATGGTGGCCGTAGCCGAATCCTCGGCCATGAAGCGGCGCGTACCGGGCGAGAGCCAGTAGGCTACGTCACGCCAGGAGCCGCCTTTGTACACGCGCACGTGGTCATCGATGAGCGACTGGTAGCCTTTCTTGTCGTACTTCTCCGAAGGGTCGAGGAAGCCGTTGCGGCGGAAGGGGTTCAAATCTTCCACATCCTCGTAGGAAAGCGGACGGTAGATATCCTGCACCCACTCGTTTACGTTGCCCGACATGTTGTACAGGCCGTAATCGTTCGGCGGGTAGGAGTAGATGTACTCCGTAATCATGGCGCCATCATTGAGCGAGCCGGCAATACCGGCGTAGTCACCACGGCCCCGCTTGAAGTTGGCCAGGAACTGGCCCTGCTTGCCGCCGTACGGGTTCCGCACCTGACGACCATCCCAGGGATAAATCCGCTTATTCTCCTGGTTTTCGTTGCCGGTTTCCTGGGTACCGATGAGGGCCTGCGCGGCGTACTCCCATTCTGCCTCGGTGGGCAGACGGTAGTTTGGCAGCGTGTTGCCATTCTCGATGGACACCTTGGTGCCGCCGCCGCCGTCATCGGCAGTGCCTTCGGCCGCGTCGCCACCCTTGTTCTTGCGGCCAAACAGGCCACCTTTCTTCTTCTTCGGCGCGCTGCCCCCGTCGTCGCTGTCGCCGGCCAGACGCTCGTTCACCTTGGCCGTGCGCCAGGTGCAGTAATCATTGGCTTGGAGCCAACTCACACCCACTACCGGGAAGTAGCGGAAGCCGGGGTAACGCAGGTAGTAATCCACGTAGGGGTCGTTGAACGACAGCTCGCGGGCCCACACCGTCGTGTCGGGCAGGGCCGACATGTAGAACTCCTCGGCCGAGTCCTTGCGCACGTAGTGCAGGTATTCCAGCCAGTGGATGTTGGCCACCTCGGCCTCATCCATGTAGAAGGAAGCCAGCGTCACGGTCCGTTCGATGTTGTCGTGGGTCATGGCAATATCCTCCTCGGCCGAGCCCAGGACGGTACGCCCACCTTCGATAAATACCAGACCAGGACCATCAGGGATACCCTGATAATCAGACACCTTCATGCCTTCTTCGGTGTTGTACTCAATGCCCGTAGTCGAGCTGTACTTACCGGGCTTGGTAGCCGTGGGCGGCCCGCCTTTACAGGCGGCCAGTGCGCAGGCTCCCACTACAGCAAAGCGCAAGTACTTGGAAAAATTCATGATCAAGTTGAAACTACCTGTTAGAAAAGCGTTTAGACAAGGCAAGTCGGCTGCAATAATACAAAAAATTAGAAGCTTGGGCAAGGAATTGACGGGTAATTCCGGCGTTTTAGCCGGCGCCAGGCTGCTTCTACCGAATCAAACTCCCGCAGGGTCAGCGAAAGTTCGTGCGCGCCGCCTAAATCGGCGCTGAACTGACTCAGGCTGATATCGTAGCTGTAGCCCAGCCGGAAGCTGCCCACGCTGACGCCCGTAATGGCCGTGAGCACCTGCTGGGGCCGTGGGGCACCCGGCAGCGGCACGCCCCGGTACACGGCTCCCAGCGTGAGGGGCGTCGCCGTAAAGTACAACCCGGCCTCGGCCCGCTGGGAGCCGCCCTGCCGAGTGTAGCTGGCCACCGGCGTCAGGCTAATTTCGCGCTGTTCCCGGGTGGTAGTCACCCGCACGAAGTACTGCTTGTAACCCGTTTGCAGGTTCAGGCGCAGGGGCAGCCGGCTCTGGGTCACGAAGCCCAGGTTGGGCTGGTTGAGGTGCTGGCCCGCTACGCCCACCCAGAACCGCTCGGTATAGAGCAGGCCGCCCACACCGGCAGTTACGTAGTGCACGGGCTGAAAGTCGGCCACTTCCAGGCTGAAGTCGCGGGCCACGCCATCATCGGAAAGCTGGTCGCCGAATACCAGGTTGCCGTAGCTGATCCGTTGCAGACCATAGCTCAGCGAAGCGCCCCCGCTCAGACTCAGCTGCTCATTCAGACGCAGGTGGTAGGCATACACGCCCCCGGCCTGAAACCGGGTATAGCCCAGGCCGCCCGTGCGGTCGTAATCTACGAGCAACCCGGCGGCACTGTGCTGGTGCTGGAACCGGTAGTCGGCCGCGAGCTGGCTGGTCTGGAACGTGCCGGCCAGGGTGGGAAACTGATTCCGGTAGTTGAGCGTGATGCTGTAGTCATCGAGCAGGCCGGCATAGGCAGGATTGGTCTGCATCCGGGTAGCGAAGGGCTGGGCGAAGTACAGGTCCTGGGCCGAAGCGCCGCCGCCGGCCAGGCACAGCGCGGCTACTGCCCACCACCGGAAGCGGGACGGAACCTGAACTGTAGTTACCTGTTGAAATCCTGCGCTTTGCATACGTGGTCTGCTAACGGGCCAGCCCCGGCTTTTGGTATGTGGTTGGGGCCGCTTGGTGCCCAATGTGGGATTTTCCTGCCTGATTTTCGTTATCATTCGCCGGCCGGCCTCACCCGGAGTAACCTCCGCCCCCGCCCGGCTCCTGTTACGGCGGGCACCGCCCAGCGTTTCCCGCTACTTTTGCCTCGTATCTTAGTCAGCTGACTGCCACCGATTTTCTACGGGCAGCCCGGTTTCGTCTCTTTTCTTCTTTTCCGTTATGCGCAAGTTTCTGATTGGCCTGGGAATTTTCCTGGTCGTACTGATAGCCGGTCTGGCCCTGGCTCCTTTTCTGTTCAAAGATAAAATCCGGGCCGCATTCGACCAGCAGCTGGCCCAACGGGTTCGGGCCAACGTGGAGTATGACCCGGCCAACGTGGATGTCACGCTGCTGAGCAGCTTTCCCGATCTGTCCCTGCGCCTGAACGATCTGCGCATCATCGGCCAGGATTCCTTCTCCCGCGACACGCTGGCCTACCTGCCCGAAGTGCGGGTGGGCCTGAATCTGATGAGCGTTATCAGTGGCGACCAGATCAAGATCAATAGCGTAGTGCTCGAAGAGCCCGCTATCAGCATTCAGGTGCTTAAGAGCGGCCGGGCCAACTGGGACGTGTTCGTGTCCGATTCGGCCGCCGCTACCCAGGGTCAGGACACCACGGCCGTGAGCCTGGCCATCAAGGGGTGGAAAATCAACAATGGGCACCTGCGCTACGAGGACCGCAGCATTCCGTTCGGCATGGAACTGAAGGGCCTCAACCACTCCGGCTCCGGCGACTTCGAGCAGAACATCTTCGATATGGTGAGCCAGACGACGGCCGAAAGTGCCTCGCTCAGCTACGACGGCGTGAAATACGTGAGCAACAAGAAGCTCGACGCCGACGTGACCATGGCCATGAACCTGGACAAAATGCTTTTCACTTTCAAGGACAACCAGGTAAAGCTGAACGATTTTCCGGCCAGCTTCCAGGGTACCATCGGCCTGCCCAACGCCACCGACATCACCTACGACCTCACCTTCAAGGCCCTCGAAACCGATTTCAAAAACATCCTGAGTCTGGTACCCGGCGCTTACAACGCGCAGTTCAAAGACATCAAGGCCACCGGCAAAGTGGCGTTCGAGGGCTACTACAAAGGCGTGCAGAACAGCCTACAAATGCCCGGCTACGGCGTGAACCTGCAAATTAAGGACGGCAGCTTTCAGTATCCTTCTTTGCCCGACCAGGCCCGCAACATCAACGTGGACATGGTGGTGGATAACCCTTCGGGCTTCACCAACAGCGTAAAGGTAAACGTGAAGCAGTTCCATCTGGACCTGGGCAAGAATCCCATCGACGGCAACGTGGCCATTGATGGGCTGGAGCCCATGAAAGTGGACGGCCGCGTGAAGGCCAACGTGGACCTGGCCGAGATGCTGAAGGTGTACCCGGTGCAGGACTTGCTGCTGCGCGGCAAGCTGTTCGTGGATGCTACCGCCAAGGGCGTGTACTCGGCCACCCGTATGCCCGTCATTCAGGCCAGAATGAACCTGACCAACGGCTACGTGAAGAGCAAGCAGTTCCCGGCTCCCATCGAAAACCTCACGCTCAACGGCACCATCACCAACCCCACGGGCCAGGCCAACGATACCAAAGTCAACATCCCGCAGTTTCGGATGCTCCTCGACGGGGAGCCGCTGGAGGGCCGCGTGGTCACCCAGGGCGTAGACAAGCTGGCCTTCGATGCTGATGTGAAGGGGACCGTGGACCTGACCAAAATCACCCGAATTTTCCCTTTGGAAGGCATGACGGTGACTGGCCGCCTCAATGGCAACGTGGCTACCAAGGGCAACATGGCCGATATCGAGGCCGGCCGTTACCAATCGGTGGTGGCCTCGGGCACGGTGAAAGCCAGCAACATCACCTACAAAAGCCCCGATCTGCCCCAGGGCATGAAAGTCACCACGGCCACGGCTACCTTCAACAACGACCAGATTGTGCTGCGCGACATGAAGGGTTTTGTGGGCTCCTCGGATATTGCGGTGGCCGGTACCATCAGCAACTACATGGGCTATCTGTTCGTGCCCGGCCAGCCCCTGCGCGGCGACTTAACCCTGAATTCGCAGCGTTTTAATGTGAACGAGTGGATGGTTGACGAAGTGAGTGCCAAGCCCACAGCTGGTGCGGCCGCTGCTACGAAAGCCCCTGCTGCCGCCACCAAGGCCGACGGCGTACTCCAGATTCCGAAGGAGTTCGACCTGACCATGAACACGACCGTAGGTCAGGTTATCTATGACAATCTCAAGCTCAACAACGTGCAGGGTGCCGTGGTAGTGCGCAACCAGACGGCGACGCTTCGCAACCTCACCTTCAACACGCTGGGCGGCAGCTTCGCCACCAACGGCTCTTACAGCAGCCAGAACCTGGCGCATCCCAAGTTCGATTTCGGCCTTAACATCAAAAATCTGAATTTTCAGAATGCCTTCGCGGCTTTCAACTCGGTGAAAACGCTGGTACCGCTGGCGGCTAACCTGGAGGGTATTTTCTCCACTAATTTCAACGTGGCGGGCGAAATGGGGCCTGATATGATGCCCAACTACAGTACGCTCAGCGGCAAAGGGGTATTCGATATTATCCGGGCAGCCGTAACCAGCTCACCCATCCTAACGAAAATCAGCAGCCTCACCCAACTGGAGGAGTTGAAAAACTTCGCGGTGAACAACAAGGATGTAGCCGCCGAAATTATCAACGGCAACTTCGTAGTCCAGCCCTTCGACCTGAACGTGGGCCAGATCAAGATGACGGTGGGTGGCTCTAATAACATCAGCAGCGGCGGCCTCGAATATGTGACGGCCCTCGACGTGCCCACCGGCAAGGTCGGCAACGCGCTTAACGGGCAACTCACCCGCCTCACCGGCGTGCAGGACATCAAGGGCACCGAGCGCGTAACGCTGGGCCTGACCATCGGGGGCACCATCAGCAACCCACAGGTGAAGCTCAGCAGCGGCAGCGTGAAGTCGCAGGCCAAGGATATTGCCAAAAGTCTGGTCACGAGCGTAGTGCAAAGCAAGCTCACCGATTCCAAGCTAAAGCTGGCGGCCAAGGGCCAGTTGGCGCAGGACAGTCTCAAACAGGTAGCCGCCCTCAAGCAGGAAGAATTGCAGGCCCGGGCCCAGCAGGAAATCGAAAAGAAGCGCCTGGAAGCGGAAGCCAAACTACGGGAGCAGGCCAAGAAAGGGCTGAACAGCCTTTTCGGCAAGCCCAAGACCCAACCGGCCACCCCAACTACTCCCGCTCCTAAAACCCCGGCTGATACCACGAAAAAGGCAAACTAGCCGCACTCAACCAAGATTCCGGTCAGCATGCAATTTGTGGCCGGTTAATTGCACCACCGAAGTGGCTGTTCATGCGTAAGCGCACGAACAGCCACTCTTTTTTTCACCCCAACTTACAGCCGCATGATGCGCTTTCAACGCCCCCTATCCTACGCTCTGCTGGCCGCGCCGCTCGTGCTGGCCGCCTGTAGCAGCAGTTCCGACGACAAGTTCCCCAACAACCTGGAAATCCGCCTCCAGGATGCTCCCGGCGATTTTCAGGCCGTCGTGCTGGACGTGCAGCAAATTGAGCTCCACCAGAAGGAGGAGGGCAACCCCGACGGCTGGCAGTTGCTCCCGTTTCAGGCCCAACCCATCAATGTGCTCGACTATGTGAATGGTCGCTCGGCTCTGCTCGTAAGTACCGACTTCGACCCGGGTACGCTGAAGGAAATTCGCCTGCTGCTGGGCCCCGACAGCTACATAATAGGCCGCGACGGGCAGCGCTACGATCTGAAAACGCCTAGCGGCCAGAGTTCGGGCATCAAGCTCAAGCTAAGCAAGGAAAACCTTCACCAACTGTCCGGAACCTATCAGCTGCTGCTCGACTTCGACGTAGCCAAATCCATCACGGAGCGCGGTAACTGGAAACCCGGCAACGATAAAAAAGAGCGTTATCTGCTCAAACCAGTCATCCGGGTAGTAGCCCAGAATATCAAGGGGGGCATGCGCGGTACCGTTGCCCCGGCGGTGGCCAGACCGCAGGTATTGGCCATCCGTTCGTCCATCACCCCAGCCGATACATTCAGCACCAGTGCCGATGTGGCGGGCGCCTACCAATTGGGCGCACTGCCTTCCGGTACCTACCGGGTAGAGTTCTTCCCTTCTGCCAGCGCACCTGCCAACCAACCCAGTTACAAGCACGTTGTTCGCACCGGTATCACCGTTACCAATGATCAGGTAACCGATTTAGGTACTACCAGCCTGCAATAAATCCCCCCTACGAACCAGATGAAACCAAGCACGCCCCTTCCGTAGCAGGAAGGGGCGTGCTTGTGTAGGGGGAAGCCATAACGTAAATCTGATTAAGTCAAGCCGGGCTGGAGCTGGGTTCTATAAACGCAAGAAGCCCCGCGCATCCATCCCGGGTGAAGGGGACTGGACGCCGCGGGGCGACTTGTAGATAAGGTTGGCGGCGACCGACTCTCCCACCGGTGAAGGCAGTACCATAGGCGCTCCGGGGCTTAACGACTCTGT
>NZ_QYCN01000071.1 GCF_003583925.1 Hymenobacter rubripertinctus
TGCAGGTAGAGCTGCAGGGTGAGCTTGTTCTGGCCGTTGCGCTTGATGGCCACGCCGGCCCCGATCTGCACGTCGAGGCGGAAGGGGTTGAACTGGAAGAGCGTGTCGAAGAACAGGTGGCCCTCCAGCGAGAAGCCCAGCGGCAGGTCGACGAACAGGTCGAGGCGGGCGCCGACCTGCACCGTGTTGGAGGTGATGGCCAGGTAGGTGTGCAGCACCAGCCGGAAGTCGCGGCTGTCGGCCAGCGCCAGGCGCAGGCGCTGCAGGGTGGGCAGGTTGGCGTTGGCCGGGGGCTGGAAGGCGGGGTGAAAGCCGCCGGCAGTGAGCAGGAACACGGGGTTCTGGCCCTGGTAGAGGCGGAAGGCCCCGTCGCCGCTGAGCGGGAAGCGGTCAAGGATACTCGAATCGTGCAGCGTGGCGTCGAACTCGACGCTGCCGGCCCCGAAGTCGACGCTGCCCACAAAGTCGGCCCGCAGGCGCAGGATGGGCTTGTCGAAGCTGGGCAGCGTGGCCCGCAGCACGCCCAGCAGCACCAGGCGCACGGGGGCGGGCAGCTCGATGATCAGGCCCACATCGAGCGTGAGCAGCGTTTTGGGTGCCCCCCAGCCGATGCGGGCCAGCAGCCCGAACACGTAGCGGCCCTCGGTGGCCGGGAAGCTGGCGTCGGCCAGGGCCAGGGCGGCGGCCGGGTTGTCGAGCACGTTGGCCGGGAACAGCAGCTGGTCCAGCTGCCCGCTGGCGAGCAGCCCGCGCAGGTAGTCGGTGTTGGCCGCGCGGTTGACGCCCACCAGGCCCCCGATACCGTTGAGCGTAAAGCCCAGCCCGAGTTGGAGGGGCTTGAAGCCGGTGGCCGTGATGAGCAGCAGCAGCGAGTAGCCGTCGCGGCCCGCGGGCAGCTCGGTTTGCAGCAGCCCAATCGCGTTGAGGTTGATCTTCTTGTTGAGCGTGAGGTTCGCTACGCCGGCATACTGCTTGGCCGCCGGATTGAAGTACAGGTAGCCCCCGCCAGTGACGGTGTCGGAGTCCACTTCGATTCCGATGCCTTTAGGTAACTGGAATGAAATATCCAGTTTACTAGGCCCAGTCACGCTAAGCTCAGAAGAAAAATCAAGACTTGCTTGGGCTCCTACTTCTTCTACATTAAGTATTATGGGACCCAAACTAACACTACCTGTTGCTGATAAGGATAAGCTTATACCCGTGTTCAAAGCTTTTACTCTAATATTCAGAATATCTATATTAATAAAGTTTCTGTAGTGTGGCGATTGATTGAAAATGAATATTTTTTCAAGACCAAATCCGCCATTGAAATAAAATCCTTTACCTTTGCTCCAACCGGTTATTATTTCTAGAGGAAGGATAATTTCTTCAGCAGGCAGTATTTTATTTATAAAACTATCTCCATCACCCGATTTAATTATGAAATTAGAGTTAATTAATGTAAAAAATGCGCCAAAATTATTATTGTCTCCTAGTCTAGAAATGAAAATTTCTAAGGAAACTCCTCCTACTTCTAATCTAGTTCCATCAACACTTCCAAACTTTAATGCAGGCACATTTTGTCGGGAGGATGGAGATGAGATTTTGACTATAATTTTTGAACTATTGCTGGAACTCCCTATTAATGAGACATCATTTTGTGTTACTTTGTAGCCGGCAAACACTCCTGTCGTTTCCGCTTTTACTATCCATTGTTCAATATCATGTTCAAAACTGAGCTCGCCAAAAGGTTGTATAAATACACCAGGGCCACCTTCTGAAGCTGACAATACTCCCGCAGTTGCACCTGCTTCTATATAAGTATTATTTGCAAGAGTAAAGCTCTTGCGAACTGTAATCATACCACTGAGTCTATCCCATACATCTATACTAATGTTTGCAGGTTTTTGAGTCGGCGAGCGAGCAGATACAGCTTCAAGTCCAACAGAGTTTAGCAGCTTCGATAAAGCAACAAATAATCTGGCCCCAGTTGCTGTTGCTTCAGGAACTGTATCAAGGCCGTTTGGCCAATAACGAGTTCCTAATGTTACTTTAGGATCTTTAATGAAAGACGAAAATGCATTTACATCTATTGTTTTTTTTCTCTGCGGATCAAAGATACATATCCCATTGTGAACAACAATAGAATCTAAACTATAACCAATACATCCAATAAATTCAAGAATATAAAAGAAATGTCTTTGATGATCAAATAAATATTCAACAAACATTTTACTAGCAATATCTGGCAATAAAGTATTTATTATTGGTGATCCAGAGCCAAATGCATTAATAGTATCCTCAGCCGATTTAATAATACTGTTAGCTTGACGCAAACTATTGCGAAAATCCGTGATAGTTTGAGGAGCATTCCTGTAAGAAAGATCATTGAATTCTGCCAATGTGCTGGCAAATATTTGTATTCCTTCAATAATGCCATCTAAACTGATGTCGTCATTCGCAATAGCTTTAATATCCCATCCGTATTCAATAAAGAAATCCAACATAGGATCCCTGCTCCTCGCAGATTCAACGAGGGGATACCATATTTTTTTGACTTCTAAAAAAAATGTTTTTTGAAAGTTTAATTGGTTCATGATATTTGTATTTTAGTGAAGCAATTAATGACTTCTCTTGTGTATTACCCATAAGCATAATCCTATGAATATTATAATCTTTGGAACCCAAAATATTGGCCTATCTAAATATTCCATGCACAAGTCATTTATACCTAATCCCGACCTGTTGCCTTTGATAAAAAATAATTCTAAAGCAAAAATAAGTGAATGAAAAATTAAAAAAAACTTAAGTAAACTATATGGTTTTGAGCGGAGTGAGTACAACACAGTTACACAGAAAATACTTGGGCTAAGCAACACCAAGTTACCGATAAGGGAAAGCACATCCATGTGCTCCCATGGATCAGCCGAAGCCTTTTGAGGGAATAATAAGCAAAGACAAAGTATTAAAGTAGAACCGATGCACTTACGGATTTGGTGTTTCATCATTATCGTTCGGATTTAAAAAGCAGACATGCACTGTATAGGGCTGTATAACGAAGTCTTGGTCGTGGTAGACTCCATCTTTTGAATACCACAGTGCATGGGTTACTTCTAACGCATTGCCAACTGTTTGCATAGTAACTTCACCGAGGCAATCCATACCAACGGCTATAGTATAGTCAGACCATTTTGTTTCTCTACTATGATGATAAGCTAAAGTTTGGATGTAATCTGAGGGTAAAGTATAAGGATAAGAATTAGCAGCACCTGTATAAATACCTCTTGCATCTGCACTTCGAGCATCATTTTTAAAGAATAAACTGTAAGCAAAATCAAATCCAATTACTGGATCAACCCTGTGGGTTTGACTATTCTGTGCAAAAAAAGAATATGTAGAAGGTAGCGACTCTGACGTAGCAAAATTGGACCAGCTACCGTCAAGATCTCTAAATTGCATAAATCTAGAATTTATCTTACTACCAACAACATAGCGTGCGTAACCTTCTGTAGGCAATGCATTTGGATGTCCAAACTGAGCAAGTGTTTTTATTATATCTAGTGCATTTCCTGATTCAGATGCAAAATCTTTGGTTTTAGAATTGCTATTCTTCAAAGAGCTTGAAGTTAACTGCGCAAAAGAAGAAACTCTATTTTCTGTTTGTGATTTGATCCAATATTTGCACTCCGCTGTAAAAGAAAAATGAACGTCTCCGGATAAAATTATGACTTTTTCAACTATAGCCAGGGTGCTCAATACTTCTTCAAAACAATTCTTATTAAAACTCCAGGCTTCCCAATCTATAATTCTACTTCTGTCTATGAGAGATTTAAAAGTGATAGACTGAATGTCTACTAAATAAGGCTGTAAAGAATCTTCCCATATAGTGTGTCCAATTATTGGGGCAGGAGCAATTAGTAAAACGAACTCCTGATCAGGTAGCATATTTTGCAGGTTCAATGTCAGTTGATCATTTAATGCACGCTGACTCAATAATGCCGGCCCTCCTCCTATGTTTGGAAAAAACCGGCGTGTACGGCTGTCTAACACAACTACCCTAAAATTATTAAAATCGATTCGATAAGATAAAATAATCGAATTTTCTAATTCAATTCCTTGCAGACCGTAACTACTAGCATCTCTGTTAATCGTAGGAATAATCATAGTTCCTATTGAGTCGGCTATAGATTGAATATAACCATTCGCAGAAATTGATTCTAATATTTTGGGTAATGTGTTATTTTGATTGACACCATACTGAGTTTCATTGGGTACATTTCCCCAATCTTGAAAAATTGCGTAGGCAGATATAGCGTTTTGAATTATTCTCCTTCCGAGTAAATTTTCTTCGTCAAGAACTGTTTCCGTCCATTGCCCATCAATGTACCAGTCGTCTGTCACATCATGATCGTCGCAAATCATATAGCAAGGAACATTGGCAATAGCTCTCCTAACCATACTCAGACTCTCCCACATTGTCATTACTGCACTTGTCTCAGCAATAAAATCGCTTTTCTCTTTATAAACCCATATTTGGCTAGCTTCTTTATTTAAGTAATATGCTTGAACAACAGGCAATCCGTCTGATGGAGGGAATACATCTTCCCACATAGGAAAAGAAGACTCTTGTTCATTCCATAGAACTGGTGACCAAACAAACAAATACATTAAATAGAATTCACTCAGCTTCATCAAGTGACTCTTTGAAGATTCAGGTTCATCACCAACAGATAACTTTGCTAAATCTTTAATGATATTATTTCTTGCATCAGCTCTAAAGCCCGGCCTAATGTTGTCACTTGGCTCAATAAGTGGTAATGCTTCCTGCCAACCTATTAAAACAGACTCTGCATCTTGTATCAAATATAGTAGTACATCAGCAACGTCGTCTGCATAAATCTGATCTCCCGTCAAATAAAGCTGATGCGGTCTGGAATTAGCAGAAGCAGCAGATTCTTTTATTAAAATATCAATAGCCGCCATTGCGTCCAAATCACCTCCGTGAGGCTTTCTGCATGAAGCATGGACAATCCTCAAATCATTTACGCTACTTGGAGGTAAAGAGAACGAAGGTCTATCTTGTCCTTTGTCTAAGTAAGCAATTAAATTAATGCCGCCTATCGCTGCATCTTGTTTAGATAGAATACCAACTGATTTTAAAGTAGTTCCAGACCAAGGATCTACTCCCGGAAATTGTATGTCATATTGATAAATAACTCCTTCTGAAAGGGGTACCCCAGTAGTAAAATCAATTTTAGCTGTGATAACAGAAACGTAGAGAGAATCGCCTAGCTTGATAAGAGAGGTAGGCTCGCTCTCTACTACAACAACATTCCCGTTGCCTTCGAATATTTTTAATATAATATTACCTGGATTTGCTCTAAGGGCTATCCAAACAGAAACCGAAAACGGCTCTGTTCTACGAAGAATAGGACCGGCAATAACTAAAGGCAAATTATTTATTCTGCTCGCGAGCCCATTATTCTGCTTCCAATTCATGTGATTGATTTTTTTAAAAGGGTTAGGACTCAATAAAAAATAAATTATTTTGAATATAAATTCACCAAGTCTCACAAAAGATAGCGAAGCACGTCTTCGGCTGTTAAAGCAGTCGTTACACAATCAGTTCTAAATTTTTAATCAGCAACTCTAAAAACCGTTTATCAAACTTGGGGGCCTTGAGCAGCTTGCGACGAAAGGCTGGCTGCCCGAGCCAGTCGGTCATCGATGCGCGCAACGGGTCGAACACGTTGACCAGCAAACAGTAGAAACCCGTGTGCAGGTCGGTGGCGTCGAAGACCAGCTCCAGGATGGGGGTTTGCTGGAGCGTGGCCCGCGCCACCCAGATGTATTTGGGCAGCGAGCTGACCAGGATGCGGCGCAGCGGCTCGCCGCTTACCGGTCGTAAGTAACGTAATTCCTCCTTGTAGTTAACCCAAGTTGCGGAGTAAGTTGGGGCTAAAAAAAAGTCTGTTCCGCACGAGAAAGACTAGGTTTGAAGTATTCAACCCCTTCAAGCCCCCTTCCCATGACAGAACAGACCGTAGCAATGTACTGCTTCATCGACGACTTCTTGCGCCTGACCCGCCCGCAGGCCCCCCATAAGCGCCACCTCTCCGACGCTGAAATCATCACCACGGCCCTGCTGGCGGCCCGCTTTTTCGGGGGTAATCTGGCCGCCGCCCGCCGCTATATGCGGCAGCACTGGGGCATGAAAGCGCTGGACAAGAGCGGCTTTACCCGCCAGCTGCATCGTCTCCACGACACGCTCAAGTATCTGTTCTTCGCCCTGGGCCAGCACCTGAAACAGCTCAATACCGAGGCCCGCTACGTCATCGATTCGTTCCCCGTTCCCGTCTGTGATAACGTGCGCATCAGCCGCTCTCAGCTGCTGGAGGGCGAGGCCTACCGGGGCTACTCGGCCAGCAAACGGCGCTATTTCTACGGCTTCAAAGTACAGCTGCTCATGACCCACGACGGGCTGCCGGTCGAGTTCTACATTCACGCCGGCAGCGAGGCCGACATCACGGGCTTGAAGGCGTTGGACCCGCAATTGCCCGCCGGCAGCGTGCTTTATGCGGATGCTGCGTACACGGACTACGCCTTGGAGGACGCGTGGTACGCGTTGGAGGAGGTGGCGCTCACCGTCGACCGCAAGAAGGGCAGCAAGCGGCCCCACGAACCGTGGCAAAACTTTCTGATTCAGTACTTTCGCAAAGGCATCGAAACCACGATTAGTCAAATCACGGAGCGCTTTCCCAAGTCCATTCACGCCGTCACGGCCCAGGGATTCGCCCTTAAACTCCTGCTTTTCATCTTCACCCACACCCTGGCCGAGTTAGGGGCATAGGCCGCAACTTGGGTTATTGCTGTAGTCCAAATAAATATCCCACACGATGTCGGCCCGCTCCTGAATCGTGTCAGTGAAGATCTGCTCGAACAGGCCCACCTGCCGGTACACCTGCTCATAGGTGATGCGGATGTCGGCCGTAAGCGGCACGAACAGGCTGAAGAGCGAGGCTTCGCGGTGCTGCTGCCAGCGCCCGGGGGCCGTTTGCCAGTCGGCGTCGGCGGGCCAGGGCGTGCGCAGGCGGCCCTGCTCGGTGAAGCCGTAGCGGGCGAAGGGGCCCATCTGGTCGTCGTGGGCGTAGAGGCGGTCGAGCGCGTCGGAGGCCAGCGAGATGTCGGGCGTGGGCAGGGCCGTGGCGGGGGCCAGGCGGTAGCCGGTGATGGTGACCAGGTGACCCAGGTCGGGGTTTTCGTCGAGCAGCAGGAACAGCAGCACGGGCAAGCCCAGGCGCAGGTAGGCGTAGAGGAAGCCCTTGGCCCCGCGCAGCTGCTGCTGCATGCGGACGGTGGCCGAATCGCCGGGCGGCAGCAGGCCCCACTCGTGGCCCTGGCGGTAGGTGCGCAGCTCGGCCACCAAGCCCACGGCCTCGATGGCCTCGCCAATCTGGGTCTGGTCGAGGCCGGCGCTGGGGAAGGTGCGGCCGTGGCGGTAGAACAGGTTGCGGGTGGTGGCCGTGATGTGGTAGGGCGAGGGCAGGGCTGTCTGGAACAGGGCCGCCGTTTTGTGGAAGGCCATCCACAGGGCCGTGGTGGCGCAGGCACTCACGTTGTTGTCCTGCTCCTG
>NZ_QYCN01000072.1 GCF_003583925.1 Hymenobacter rubripertinctus
ACAAGACCGTGGCCCAAATCGGCCAGTTGCTCGGCGTCGGCCGCGCTACCATTTACCGCTATCTCGCCCATTTAGGTGTTCCCACCGGCGGCATGCCGAAGCCAACTGAGGCTTAGCGTAATTTTTCGCCCCGTTGTAACGAGAACCCCTCCTGGGCCTGTTTCTCGGCTTTCTCGGCCTGCTGCTTCTGCGCGGCGTACTCCCGGCCGAACGCTTCTAAATCCAGCTCTAGCCGGTGCTGGCCGTACTGCTGACCAGCCGTGCTCAGCTCCGCCCGCTGCTGCTGCACCTGGTCCTGCTGCGCCTCGATGGTCTTCGCCAAATTGTTGCCGCTGTACGCCCGGCCCAACTCGCTGCCTTTCAGGTGGTGGCCCTCGTACGCGAACACCACGGCCTGCAATTTCTCCTTCTGGTACGTGGCCTGCACCCCAATACCATCCCGCTGCATCGCGGCCGTCAGCTCCTCGGTGCTCGTGGCGTGGGGCAAGTGCCGGCTCAGCGCGTCCTGCACGTACAATTTGGCCGCCGCCCGCTCCGGCAACTGCTCGCGCACGGCGCGGCGGTTGTCCTGGCTCACTTCCTGGGCACTGACCAGGCCGTACTGCTTTTCCAACTGGCGGCACGCCTCCAGACTGTGGCGGTAGTTGTGCTGGTCGCTCACCGTGGCCCCCTCATTATCTACCCGATTGACAATGAGATGGGCGTGGGGGTGGTCCTGGTCGCGGTGCCGTACCAACGCCCACTGCGTCCCCTCCGGGTCCACTTTCATCGCCTTCAGGTAGGCGCGGGCTATTTCCTCCATCCGCTCGTTGGGCAGCTGCTCCTTCTCCTCGGCGGGCCAGGCCAGCGCGACGTGCATCACGGCCTTGCCCAAATTCGGGTTTAGCTCCCGCTGCGCGTTGAAGTCCGCCGCCATGTGCTCCGCTGAGGTGCCGCGCACGCCCTCGGTGGCCAGCACCTCGGCCCCCTTCTCTTCCCCGAACACATAGCGGCAAATGCCGCCGAAGCTCTTGCCGATTTTCACCTTGCCTATCATCGCGTCGAATCGGGG
This sequence comes from Hymenobacter rubripertinctus, assembly GCF_003583925.1. GTDB lineage: Bacteria > Bacteroidota > Bacteroidia > Cytophagales > Hymenobacteraceae > Hymenobacter > Hymenobacter rubripertinctus. Next base: position 1,052 of record NZ_QYCN01000072.1, read on the forward strand.
GCCAAGTCCTCGAGTAGCCGGTAGAGCTGCACCAGCACCTGCCGGGCCGCCTCGCTCACGTTGTGGCCGGCGTGGAGTTGCTTGGTGAGCTGGTTTAGGTTGCCGGCCATGCCAATGAGCTGCCGCAGCTGCCCCACTTCCTCGACCGTGCGCGGCCGGGACGGGCGGGCCGCGTCGGGGGTGCCGGCCCACACGGCCCGCAATACCTCGCCCATCGACTTGCGGTAATCCTTCGCCTCGGTGGCCAGCTCGCGGTGCTCCGCCTCGGTCAGCCGCACCGACACGGTATGCACCTGGTGGGGGGTGGTCTTCGGCTGTCGGCCTCGGCGGCGGGGGGGCKGGTCGGGGGGCATCAGGCGGTCCCCGAAGGGGCAAGTTTAGTGAGCCCGGAGGGCGAACGAGTTTTGAGCGAAGCGAAAAACATAACTTGCTTAACATCCGAACGAATCCTGCACGGGGTACTAAGGTACGAACCCCACCTGCCCGCACAACACCACCGGCCCCCTTTTTTGCTAGTCCCCAACTGCTGCCCCCTTCCCCCAACTGCCCCCTCGACCGCTGCCCTTTCCGCCGCTCGTCCTCCGACCATCTGACCACTTGGCCACCTTCCCCCCGACTGCTGCCCCTCCCTCAGCTCGTCCTTTTTCTCGTACCCCCCGACCGCGCTTCTCCCCCTACGCTGACCCACCTGGCTCTACTCGATTACCCAGCCACCTGACCACTGCTTTCCTCCTTCCCCCTGAGCTACCCCCCCCCGTTTCGGCCCCTCCTTGCCCCCTTAGCGCGTCCTGGTGCCCTCCGAACCTCTTTTAGCGCTCCCTGGTGCTCCTTGCCCTCTTGGCTCTTCCTGGTGCCCTCCTAGCCCTCTTTAGCACTACCCCGCACTCCCCGGCCCATACCAGTACATAAGCCCGACAATTAAGAGTATAAACTGTTAATTACCAATAATATACAGTTTATAAAATGCGCGCAAGTTACTGGCTTCTAGGGCTTTGTTGTTTTTGTTTTGTTCGCGCCGTTGTATCCCCGAACAGTCCCTAAAAGCCTTTTTTTTCTCGCGCGGGAACAGCAATTGGTGTATTTGAAAAGCTTTGTTCTATTTGAGGGCTCAACAGTAGTTATGATAAATTTTTGATTTTAAATGAGTTAGACGCTCAAAAAAAAATCGAGAAACGGGTTTTAATCCGTGAGAAACGGGTTTTAATCCGTGAGAAACGGGTTTTAATCCGTGAGAAACGGGTTTTAATCCGTTTGAAAACGGGTTTTAATCCGTGAGAAACGGGTTTTATAAATGGGTTTCGCACTCCTTACCCGTTTTTCGCTTATAATTGCATTAAAATCAGTTGATAAGCTTTATGAGCAAGGAACTAGAAATACGCCAACATAATGCCTTAACCAATGCTCGGTACGACTACACTGAGCTGCAATTGGACCTACTGTTCTTTATGGTTTCTCGGCTTCGCAAAGACCAAAAAACGGCAACATATGAGTTGCCCATCAAAGAGTTAACCGCTTTAACAGGCAAACAATATCATCTCCCCTACCTGCGGCTGGCAACGGCCGATATGGGCTCTCGCATGTTCGAGGTGGAAGACAAGACCGGCTACCGGCAGATGTGGATGTTTCAGAGTGTGCATTACCTCGTGGGACAAGGCATCATCGAAATCAAGCTATCCGAAGCGGTTTTACCTTACCTGTTCGACCTCAAAGACAACTTCACTTCCTACACCTTGGCCGCTGCGTTGCGCCTTTCCAGCAAGTACGCCAAGCGCATTTATCAGTATTGCAGCCAGTGGAAAGACTTAGGCGAAACCAAAAAATACGACATCCAAGACTTTAAGAAGCTGCTCGGTTTGCTTGATGAGAAAGGCAATGAGAAGATGGCGCGGCTTAGTGATTTCCGAGAGAGTGTACTAGATGTGGCCGTCAAGCAAATCAACGAGCACACCGAACTGCACATCAGTTACAAGCTCGAAAAGCGGGTCAGAACCTACAAAAACATCGTGTTCACGGTCAAGTCGCAAGCCCTGGCCGAAACCATCCCCTTCGACCTGGTGGCCACGGCTCAGGCCATGCCGGGGGTGCAGCAAAGCCACTTCGACAACGCCGCCCGCATTCTCGACGAGCTGCGCATCACCGATGCCAAGCACCGGCAAACCATCCTGGGCAGCGCGGCCCACGTCGCCGAAGTGAACCGTTACAACCACGACCTGAAAACAGGCAAGGTCAAGGCCTCCCGCAATCCTGGGGGGCTGCTATTGGTCAAGCTGGGCCTAGTCGCGGCCAAAGTGGCCAAGCCCGTTTAAGCTCCTCCCCTCATGCGGCAAAAGATTTACCTCGAACTCGTCATTCTCAAACCGGAAAATGCGGTTCACCTCACCGAAGCCGAACAGCAAGCCATTCCGTGCCATTTTCTGCTTGCTCAGGAGGCGGAGAAGCGTATGCTGGTCATAGAGTACACTCCGGGGTCTGAACGCGCTACAAGGGACCGAATTATTGCCGTTCATCTGCGGGCTTATTCCCGCCGCTACAAAATCATCAGCTATGAGGTATTTGACGACTTCGTACCGGCCCTCCCGGCTCATTTAGTGGACTAGGACTGATAGGATTTTAGGGGCAGTGGGGAAGTACAATTTTTCCCTTTTGTTTCTTCCTTTTGTCCCTTAACATAACATCGGTTATAAGCGGCATCACGGAATAAGGACGGTTTTCGGCCCTCTTTTGGAACACGATTGGAGTAGAATTTTTCTAGGATAGGCTCCTGAAAAACAGGGCTATTTCGCCTTCAACCCTTGCTGGCTCGTATGCTCTTTTGAAGGGCAGCGGGTGGTCCGCCTGGCCCGCTCCTAACCGGGGTCGCACGATAGTAGGAACGGAAAACAACGCTAAGCCCGCTTGACTGTCGAAAACGAGCTGTTTTATCTCACGAAGTCAGTCATTCAAGCAGAAAAGAGCCGTTGATACGTGAGATAAGCAAAAGCTACGCGCTAGACTGTCCAAAAACTGTTTTTCTCAAAAAACGCCCTGATAGCGTTAAAACGGACGTTTTGTGAGATAGGCCGCTGCTCAGCATTCCTCTTACCGTTGTTTTCCGTTCCTACTATTGTGCGACCCCTAACCCTGCTGCGCCATGCCCCCGAAAGACAGCCCGCCCATCGCCACGACGGAGGTCCGGTTCCGGTCCCTGTTCGACAACACCCCCGAACTGATTCTCTACCAGAACGAAAAGGCCATCATTCTCGACGCCAACCCGGCCTTTCTCGCCCTGGTCGCCGAACCCAAGGACCGGGTGGTGGACCACTGCTACGACGATTTTTTACCCCCGGAGGTGCAGCCCCTGTTCCGGGAAAAACTGAAAGAAGCCTTCGCCGGCAAAACCGTGCGCTTCGACATGTACGCCGCCCAGGGCAAGTCCGCGCCCCGGCACTGGGACGTGGTGAAAATTCCGCTCTGGGAAAACGGCGCTGTGGTCGGGGTCCACATGGTTGCCCGCGACATCACCGAAAAGATGCTGGCGCAGCAAGAAATAGTCACCCAAAACCAGGACCTGCAACAGTTTACCTACATCGTCTCGCACAACCTGCGCGCCCCGCTGGCCAGTGCCCTGGGCCTGGCCGACCTGTTGGGCACGGAAGAGCCGGGCTCGACGTACTTTGAAGAGACGCGCACCCACTTGCTGGCCAGCCTGCACCAGCTCGACCAGGTGCTGCGCGACATGAACACCATCCTCGCCATTCGGGACCAGCAGTACCTGGCCGCAGCCGAGGCCGTGCCCCTGGCCGAAGTGGTGCAGCAGGTGGTCCAGAGCCTGCAGGAAGTGGTGGACCAGTGCGGGGGCACCGTGCGGGTAGATATCCCCGCCGACCTATCGCTGCACGCCAACCGGGCCTACCTCTACAGCATCTTTTTCAACCTGCTCAGTAACGCTCTCCAGTACCGCGCCGACGCGCGGCCGCTGGAAGTCACCGTGACGGCGACGGGCGGAGAGGGGCAGGAAACGCGGATAACGGTCGCCGACAACGGCTCGGGCTTTGACCAGGAGCAGGCGGGCGACGACGTATTCAAGCTCTACAAGCGGTTCCATCCCCACCGCCCCGGCCGCGGGATGGGCCTGTACCTCATCAAAACCCACGTCGAGCGCATGGGCGGGCACATCGCCGTGCACAGCCGGGTAGACGAGGGGGCCCGCTTTACCATCGTGCTACCTTAACCCAATGGATACCCTCATCATCGACGACGCCCCGATAGGCATTTTTTTGACCACCCGGCTGCTGCGCCGCGAAGGGCAGCCCACCGACGTGATTACTTCTTTTGTCTCCCCGGTGGAAGCAGTGGCCTTTTTCCGGCAGTTGGGTCCCACCGACGCGCCGCCCCACGTCGTGCTGCTGGACCTGAACATGCCCCTGCTCAGCGGCTGGGACGTGTTGGACGCCCTGAAACCGGTGGAAGCGCACCTGTTGGGCCGGTGCGCGTTCTACATCCTGACCTCCTCCCTGGCTCCCACCGACGAGGCCCGCGCCCGGCAGTACCCCCTGGTAGCGGGCTTCCTGCACAAACCACTGGACGGGGCGAAAATTCAGGCGATGCAAGCCCGGCTACGAGAAACGCGGCTCACCTGACCGCTTCGTCCACGCCGCAACCCCCACGCCCGGCCGTGCTGCTCGTGGACGACGACGCGGCCCCGAAGTACGACGACCAGCGCCTGTTGCCGCAGCGGCAGGGGAACCCGGAAGTGCGGGTGGTCCGCCAGGCCGCCGGCGCGCAGGCCGTCCGCCACGCCCGTTGCGCACCCCCTGGTACCATCGCGGCAATCTTTTAAGCTGTTCCGTGAGCAGGCGCGTATCTTACCCATTCCTTCCCCACTCGCTATGATGCCCCCGAACCACGCGCCGAAGGCCAAGACCAAATCCCTACGGGCCGAAACCGAGGCCCTGCGCGCGCAAATCAAGCAGTTGCAGGCCGACCGGACGACGGTGGCCAAGAAGAAAGCGAAGGACGACAAGTACGAGCAAAGCCAGGTGCGCTTCCGCACCGTGTTCGAGAATTCGCCGCTGGGCCAGAAAATCATCAACCCCGACCTGACCATCCGCCAGGCCAACGCGGCGCTGGTGGACATGCTCGGCCTCGCCCGCCGCGACGAAGTGGAGGGCCGGCGCATCGTTGATTTTGCCCACCCGCACTACCGCGCCGACTGGGACCGCTTGCACGAGCGCCTGTGGCAACACCGCATCCCCAGCTTTACCTTCGAAACCTGCCTGGTGCGGGCCGACGGTTCTTCCTTCTGGTGCCAGGTGCACTCCATTCTGTTCCCGGACGACGGCCACGAGCTGGGCTATACCACCCTCATCGACACCACCGAGCACAAGGACTTGGAAGCGTCCCTGAAGCGCCTCTACGACACGCAGGAAGCTATTATGCACTTGGTGGCCCACGACCTAAAAACCCCCATCGCTCACATTCAGATGCTGACCGAGCTGCTGCACCGCGACGCGGCCAGCGCGGAACCGGAAACCCCCCAGTTTCTGCAGTTGATTGAGCAATCCTGCAACGAGGCCAATGCCCTGCTCAAAGACGTGCTCTACCTCGGGGGACTGGACGCGACCCGGCTGAAAAAGGAGCCCATCAACCTTAATGCCTTTCTGGACGCGCAACTCACCGTGCACCGCCTCGCCGCGCAGGAAAAAGGGATTGCCTTGGCGTTGGAGCTGCCGCCGCACGTCGTGACCGTGCACCTGAACCCCAACAAGTTCAGCCGGGTCGTGGTCAACCTGCTCACCAACGCCCTGAAGTTCACCCCGGCCGGGGGCCGGGTGGTCGTCCGCCTGGAAGAGCCGGCCGGCCGGCCGCGTCTCACGATGCAGGATACCGGCGTGGGCATTGCCCCGGAATTGCAGGCGCACATCTTTGACAAGTTCAGTGCCGCCGCCCGCGCCGGCCTCTACGGGGAAAGCACCACCGGCCTGGGCCTGTTCATCACCCAGCAGATTGTGCGCCTGCACGGCGGCAAAATCTGGTGCGAAAGCCACGAACATGAGGGCACGACCTTCTTTATCGACCTTCCGTAGCCTACCCAGAGTCCCTCAGAAGTAGGGTAGAAGCTTGGTGTTGTGAATAATAAGCTACATTTTACACACTGTAAACGGTCGTTCACAAGATGTAAAATACTGGCTACTCGGCCGCTGGGGCTGGGGCAGCCGGGGCCACGTACTTCGGAAAGTAGGGCGCGGTGTTGGGATACTTTTTCCGGAACGCCGCCCCTTGGTCGCGATAGAATACCCCTTCCCTCGTCAGGCGCTCATTCGCCTGCTGTAGCTGGCTGTTCTCGGTTTGGACCTGCTCTAAATCGGCTTTTGGCACCCGCGAGAAATGACCGGTAACGAGCAGGGTAAGCAGCACCAACACGACGGGGCCAAACGTAAAGCCGACCGTCGAACGCCAGCGGCCGCTTTCAGGGCTGCTAGCCGCTCGTCCAGCGCACTCGTCAGGGCCTTTTGCCGCTCGTCCAGGGAGGTAATCAGCTGATAGCCCGTGTCCTGAAATACCTTCGCCTGCTGCTCCACCTTCCCCACGAGCTGCGCGGCCACGGCCTCGCTGTTCACGTTCAGCGTCAGGGGCCGGTCGCGCTCGGCCAGCTGCACCAGCGCCTGTACCTGGTCCTCGGTGGCCGGCAAGGGGCGTTTGTTGTAGGCGCGTAGCTCCTGGGCAATGCGCTCAATCTCGGCCATTAGGGTAGCAACGCCGTTGCCGGGGGTGGTGGGGGGAGTGGGATTCATCACAAAAGGGAAAGATTATTCGATTCCGTAGCCGCCGCCGCGCTCGATGGTGGGGCGTGGGGGTTTGGGTGTTTGCTGGGGACTCGGGCGCTCCTGGGGGTTCTCGTTACAACGGGGCGAAAAATTACGCTAAGCCGGTGAGGCGGCCGTTGCGAACGAGTGCTCCGGCTGGCGAAGGGGGCGTAAGCCATTGGCTAACAAGGCTTGTTGGTCGGCGAAGGTGTATTTACCCAGCCGGTTGATGT
>NZ_QYCN01000073.1 GCF_003583925.1 Hymenobacter rubripertinctus
AATGGCGCACAAACGGCACCTGTCGCAAAAGCGTAGTAAGTTTGGCGCTGAGGCATTGCTTCACGGGGCAGAACGGGTTTGGATGGTGTAGGAACCCCAAAGGTCGGACTGCCCCGTTTTATGCCGCAATATTTAGTAGGGTAGAGTAAGCTTACGGTATTGGTTATAAGGGAATTCGTGCTCAATCCAACTTTCCAAGTAGCCTTCGCTGCCATAGGTTAACCACAACTGCGTAAGGTTATGCGCTACAATTGTCGCAAATTCCAAAGGGGTAGAATCCGCCGAAAGTGATGTTTGGTAACGGTCTTTAGGACACATATCCCAACTCGCCCAGTCATCGTACCAGCGCAAGTTTACGCTGAGGAGCGTGGCGCTAATTGGATTCAGCAGAAGTTGATATTCTCCTGGTTCGTCCATAAAAATAACCGATTGCTCCTCCAGCGAACCGGCGAGTAGGAGAACAGCTGCGTCCACAAGGCTCAGTAGGCTGTCATGCAAGTAAGATGCAGTGCCAGACACGCGGTGGTTCCCATCACCAAACTCGACTTCCGCCCAACCGGCTTTCATAAGAGTGTAGGTAATAGTGAAAGACATAGCCTACGCAATTACTCCTTCACGTTCACTACGTTCATGGCGCGCTCCACGCCCTGCATCCCGAAGGCCAGCACGGCCTCGCCGGCTTTTTCGAGGCGGGCATCCAAGTCGATTTTCTCGTCTTCGGAGAAGGGGCTGAGCACGTAATCTACCTGCCGGCCGCGGCCGAAGCTGGAGTCGATGCCGAAGCGGAGGCGGGCGTACTCGTCGGTGCCCAGGGTTTCCTGGATGTGCTTGAGGCCGTTCTGGCCGCCGGCCGAGCCTTTGGCTTTTAGGCGGAGCTTACCGAAGGGCAGGGCCAGGTCGTCGGTTACCACCAGCAGCTGGTCCTTCTCGATTTTGAGGGTGCTGAGCCAGTGGGCAGCGGCTTTGCCGCTCAGGTTCATGTAGGTGGTGGGCTTCACGAGCACGAACCGGCGGCCCTTGTGCTTGAACTCGGTGGTGAAGGCGTGGCGGCCCAGCTGCCAGGGCGCGGCCTCGTGCTTGCGGGCCAGCCAGTCGCCCACCATGAAGCCTACGTTGTGCCGCGTATCGGCGTATTCGGGCCCGATGTTGCCCAGGCAAAGTACTAGAAAGACCACATCTCAGGATCACGGATTAGCACGGATTTTAACGGATTGCACGGATTTCGTAGCCGGCTCCGGATGGGGAATCCGTGGGAAAGCCCCGGTGCAAAAGTAGGCGTAGTTGAGCAAAGCAAGCACTTTGGCCTCATAAGGGCCAAAAGCAAAAGAGCCACCCCGCTAACGGAGTGGCTCTTTTGCTTTTGGCGGAATAGCACAAGCTCAGCGAATCGGCTACAAAATCCGTGCAATCCGCTAAAATCCGTGCTAATGCGTGATCCTTATTTCTCGGCGTTCAGCGTGCCTTTCAGGGCACGTGGGATGGCCACGGTGGCGATGGGCGCCATGCCGCTGGTGAGGATGGTGTAGTCTTTGGCTTCCACTTTGCTCACTTTGATGGACTTGCCCAGGGCCAGCTCCGAGATATTTACCTCCACGTAGTCGGGCAGGTTTTCGGGCGTGGCTTTCACCTTGATTTTACGCAGCTTGCTCACCAGTTTGCCACCGGCCAGTACGCCCGGCGAAACGCCTACGTACTTCACGGGAATATCCATTTTCACTTCTTTGCCTTCTTCCAGCTCCAGGAAGTCAACGTGCAGCAACATTTCGTTCACGGGGTGGAACTGGGCATCCTGCACGATGGCGCGGTACATGGTGCCTTCCACGTTCAGGTCGACGATGTGCACCTCGGGGGTGTACAGCAACTCGCGGAACAGGATGGCGGGAACGGAGAAGTGCACCTGCTCGGTGCCGCCGTACAACACGCACGGAACGTACGAGTCGAGGCGAAGCGCCTTGGCGTCCTTCTTACCGAGATTCGCTCTTTTAAACCCTACAATCTCGAGGCTTTTCATAAAAGTGTGCTTTTGGGGGAATGAAATCCGCCTACCCACAGCAGGCAAACGGGCCGCAAAGATAGGCGCTTTGCACGGTAATTGAAACCCCTAATTCTCCGGCAGCTTCACCCGCCTTTGTACCTTGGCGTAGTATCGCCACCGAATCTATCAGTTGGCGGAAGTGCCCGGGAGCTGTTCGGCCACCACTAATTCCGCCTGCTGGCGCTGTTGCAACTCCCGCAGGTAGGCGGTGGCGGCGCGCAGCTGGTGCGTGTAAGCGGCCTTGCGGGCGTATTCGATGGCCTCGGGCAGCCGGTTGTTGAGCTCTTCAACTACGGCCAGGTTGTAACAAGCCCGCCCCGCAACGTCTGAATCAGGACTCTGTGCCGCTTTCTGCCAGACGACCGCCGCTTCCGCCCAGTCGGTGGCCGCCACCATTTGCCTGGCCTGTTGCATGTTCGCATCCTTCCCCGCGCGGGTATATATCTGGCGCGAAAGAGCTACGTAAGAAGGCGCAATGCGGCGGGCATACTGGTCGCCAATTCGGGCGGCCACCTGCCGGATGCACTCGCCCGGGGCCGGCATCGGGCGCAATGCCTCCTGGTAGCTGGGGCCCTCGTTGGTCCAGTACATGCGGTCTTCCTGCTTGGCCTGGTCTACCACGGTACCATCGGGGCCGTAGGTCCGGAAGCCGGTTACGAGACGCATTTCCATGACGGCCACCGTTACCTGAACCTTGCGGTCGGGCTGGTCTTTCTCCTTGATCACGCGCTCTTCCTGGTGCTGCTCCACGTGCATATCGGAGTCGAAAGCCTCCAGAACTACCAGGCCATCCACCTGGTTTTCAATGCATACCTGCTGCACGTAGCGTGGGGGCATGGGCGGCAGAAAGAACTCGCGGGTTTTGCCTAGCAGTTGCAGGTTGGCCGGCGTCACGCGGAAACGGGGGCTGTTGCGCATCAGCGACTCGCCCACGCTGATGGCGCAGGCTTCGGTGCCGGCGCGGTCAACCAGCAGGCCTTCCCCGGTGAAAATGCCTTCCAGCACATCGAAAAATTTGTCGCGGCGGCTTTCCGGCAACACCCGGCTGGCCGTGGCAATACGCTCCATTGAGCCGGGCATTGGTACGGCTGCCGGGGCCAGGGCCTGCATATGGACGGTTGTGGTGCAGCCGGTTAGCAGGCCCATAGCCAACAGAACGGTAGCAGGAAAACGAAGTAGCGAAGTTTTCATATCAACAGAAATAAAAAAGAGAGGGAGGGAACCTTTTCGGGTTCCCTCCCTCTCAAGACCGTGCCAATTTTCCATCCGGGCCAGTAATAGCGCGTCCTCGCCGCCAATACCCTAACGAACTGCTGCGCCGGCCAGGACTAAGTGCGCTGCATGGTTGGAGGCGGGCGGCTAGGCCACCAAACCGAAACGACTAGATAAACAACGAGCTGATCGACTCATGCGTGACCACGTTGCGGATGGCCTGGGCGAAAAGGCTGGCCAGGGAGATAACCCGGATTTTGGCGTTTTCCTCTTTCAGCGGAATCGTGTCGGTAATCACCAGCTCTTCCAGCACCGAGTTGCGGATTCGCTCGTGGGCCGGGCCGGAGAGGACGCCGTGCGTGATAACGGCCCGCACCGATTTGGCCCCGCGCTCCATCAGCAGCTCGGCGGCCTTGCAGATGGTGCCGGCCGTGTCCACGATGTCGTCCACGAGCACCACGTTCATGCCCGTTACGTCGCCGATGACCTGCATGGAGGCAATTTCGTTGGCCCGCAGGCGCATTTTGTCGCAGACCACGATTTCGGCCCCGAACTTCTTGGCGAAGCCGCGGGTGCGCACCACGCCGCCCACGTCGGGCGAGGCGAAAATCAGGTTATCGAGGCCCAGGGACTGAATATACGGGGCCATCACGGTCGCGCCGTCGAGATGATCCACCGGAATATCGAAGAAGCCCTGAATCTGGCCCGCGTGCAAATCGCAGGTCATCAGCCGGTCGGTGCCCACGCTCTGCACGAAATCGGCCACCACTTTGGCCCCAATGCTCACGCGCGGCTTGTCTTTGCGGTCCTGGCGGGCATAGCCGTAGTAGGGCATCACCACGGTTACCGAGGCGGCCGAGGCGCGCTTGGCCGCATCCACCATCAGCATGAGTTCCATCAGGTTTTCGGCCGGCGGGTTGGTACTCTGGATCAGGAACACGGCGCAACCCCGGATGCTCTCGTTGAAGCTGGGGCCGAGTTCGGTGTCGGCGAAGCGCTGGATGCTCAGGTCGCCGAGTTTGGTGCCGTAGGCGGCGGCAATTTGCTCACCTAACTCGTGGGAGGCGTTGCCGGCGAAGATTTTTACTTGCTGTGCCATGAAAAGGGTAGGGGTGGAAAAGAAAATGCCATGCTGGCCGGAACGCGCCAGCGCAGCCGGGGGAAGCTGCGCTGGCGTGTTCCGGCCAGCATGGCGCGGAAAAGGCAAAAACAATAAAAGCAAAAAGCGCCGACTCTTCCGAAACAGGAAGAATCAGCGCTTTTTGCGTTGGGATAGTCGGTTGTCCGACCAGGGCTCGAACCTGGACTTTCTTGAATCAAAATCAAGCGTGTTGCCAGTTACACCATCGGACAATTTCCCGCTGGCAACCTGTGGAGGTGTGCCGTTTGGTTGTGCAAATGTACGGCGGCTTTTATTCCAGGCAAATTTCCGGGGAAATATTTTTCCGGAGTTTTTCGCCTCCGAGTCCCGTCAATGCCTTTTTAGGGCTGAAAATCAGTCATTCAAGTCCCGAAAAAAAAGTTGAAAACCGCCCGTTTCCCGTTGCCTTGCCAATGCCGGGATTAAGCCGTAGTTTTGCGGCCTGAATCGTTGCACCCATCCCAATCTATAAAACGCAATGGCGAATACCGGTAAAATCACCCAGGTCATTGGTCCCGTCGTGGACGTGAGCTTCGCGGGTGAAGGCTCCAAGCTTCCCAACATCCTCGACGCCCTCGAAGTCACGAAAGGCAATGGCCAGGTGGTCGTGCTCGAAGTCCAGCAACACCTCGGCGAAGACCGGGTCCGCACCATCGCCATGGATTCGACCGAGGGTCTGACCCGCGGTGCCGTTGTGCGCGACCTGGGCGCCCCGATGTCGATGCCCACGGGCGAAGGCATCAAGGGCCGTCTGTTCAACGTCATCGGCCAGGCCATCGACGGCATTCCCCAGCCTAAAAGCGACGGCCCCCTGCCCATTCACCGGCAGGCCCCGCCCTTCGAGGACCTGGCTACTTCGTCGGAAATCCTCTACACGGGTATCAAAGTAATCGACCTGCTCGCTCCCTATGTAAAGGGTGGCAAAATCGGTTTGTTCGGTGGTGCCGGTGTTGGCAAAACCGTACTCATCATGGAGCTGGTAAACAACATCGCCAAGGCCTACGCAGGTCTGTCGGTGTTTGCCGGCGTAGGCGAGCGGACCCGCGAGGGCAACGACTTGCTGCGCGAATTCATTGAGTCGGACATCATCAAGTACGGCGACGAGTTCAAGCACTCGATGGAGCAAGGCGGCTGGGACCTGACCAAGGTTGACGAGCAGGAGCTGCTCAAGTCGCAGGCCACGCTCGTGTTCGGCCAGATGAACGAGCCTCCCGGAGCCCGGGCCCGCGTCGCCCTCTCGGGCCTCACGGTAGCCGAAAACTTCCGCGACGGCGATGGCACCGGCTCCGGCCGCGACATCCTGTTCTTCATCGACAACATCTTCCGCTTCACCCAGGCCGGTTCCGAAGTATCGGCCCTGCTGGGCCGGATGCCGTCGGCCGTAGGTTACCAGCCCACGCTGGCCACCGAAATGGGCGCCATGCAGGAGCGCATTACCTCTACCAAGCGCGGTTCCATCACGTCGGTACAGGCCGTATATGTGCCCGCCGATGACTTGACCGACCCGGCTCCGTCAACGACGTTTGCCCACCTGGATGCTACCACGGTACTGAGCCGTAAAATCTCCGAGTTGGGCATCTACCCCGCCGTAGACCCGCTGGACTCGACCTCGCGCATTCTGGATGCCACCATCCTCGGCGACGAGCACTACAACACGGCGCAGCGCGTGAAGGAAATTCTGCAACGCTACAAGGAATTGCAGGACATCATCGCCATTCTGGGCATGGACGAACTCTCGGAGGAAGACAAGCTGACCGTAACGCGTGCCCGTCGGGTGCAGCGTTTCCTGTCGCAGCCCTTCCACGTAGCCGAGCAGTTCACCGGCCTGAAAGGCGTGCTGGTTGACATCAAGGAAACCATCATCGGCTTCAACGGCATCATCGACGGCAAGTACGACCACCTGCCCGAAGCGGCCTTCAACCTCGTCGGCAACATCGACGACGCGGTGGCCAAAGGCGAAAAGCTGATTGCCGAAGCCAAGTAGATTATTAATTAAGAATTATGAATTATGAATTATGAATTGGCGGGTAAGAACGCTCCTGACCACCAACTCATAATTCTTAATTCTTAATTCATAATTCAAAAAAACATGCATCTGGAAATCATCACGCCCGACCGGAAGGTATTTGAAGGCGAGGTTAGCTCGGCCCGGTTTCCGGGAGCCGACGGCCTGTTTGAAGTGCTGAACAACCACGCCCCCCTGATTTCGGCCTTGAAAGCCGGCGACGTGGTGCTGAACGGCGGCGCTACTACCTTCCACATTGAGGGCGGGGTAGTAGAGGTGCTGCGCAACAACGTAATTGTGCTGGCCGAAGGCGCTTCGGCGTAACGACAAGCTGCTACGCAACCCTAACTGTGCCTTTCTCCCGACCAGGAGAAAGGCACAGTTTTTTGGCGGTGGTATAATGCGGGGTGAGTAGTATCTTACTCCCATGCTTCAGACCACGTTGACGTGTGGCAAGTGCAGCAGTGCTGACTTGCGCAAGAACGGCAGCCGCCACGGCCAGCCCAAATACCAGTGCAAAGCCTGCCGCCAC
>NZ_QYCN01000074.1 GCF_003583925.1 Hymenobacter rubripertinctus
GCAGAAAGGGCGCACTTTTGCACTCCCAATCCGAAACGCGGAAGGGACCGGCCGCTCAGGCAGCCCGGGCTTGAAAAAATAGTTTTGCTGCGGGCTTGCAAACTTCCCACCGGGTTTGCTACCTTTGCACCCCGCTTCAACCGGAAGCGCTTTTCACGCCGCCGTCCTTTGGGAAGGCAACGTTGAAAAGTACAACCGCCGGCTTTGTTTGATGCCTTCTCTATAAGGAGGGAAAACGRATCAGGAAGCMTTGGGAAGGCCGAAAAGAAAAGTAAAACTTTCTGCTTCGGTTCTTGGAAAAAGCGAAAAGCTGCTTACCTTTGCATCCCGCTTCAACCGGAAGGGGAAACGCCAGCGAAACGAGAAACACTTCAAAAAAAAGTTTTCTTCTTTTCCTTGCAAGTAGCGAAAAGCTGCTTACCTTTGCATCCCGCTTCGATCGGAAGGGGCTGAAAAYAATTYCTGACTACKCTTTTAGAGTAGTCCACGGCAGGCGCCCAACGGGGCATCGGCACACGTTCTTTGAATGACTGGAAAAGACAAAACGAGTAACGAAGCAGCTGCTTCGCCTGCTGCTTTCTTCGGAAAGCGGGGAGGTAAAGCAGGTAGCGGAAGTTACATGAGTACGGTAAGGAAGACAAGAAAGCGAATCATGGGAGGAGCCCACTACAGCTCGTCAAATGAGAATCGGGTCGGATCAGCACTTGACATCAGCTCTGCTTCGGCAGAGTGTAGTAATTTATACAATGGAGAGTTTGATCCTGGCTCAGGATGAACGCTAGCGGCAGGCCTAATACATGCAAGTCGAACGGTTCTAGCAATAGAATAGTGGCGCACGGGTGCGTAACGCGTAACCAACCTGCCCTTGACTGGGGGATAGCCCGCCGAAAGGCGGATTAATACCGCATAAGACTATAGAACGGCATCGTTTCGTAGTTAAAGATTTATTGGTCAAGGATGGGGTTGCGTAGCATTAGCTAGTTGGCGGGGTAACGGCCCACCAAGGCGACGATGCTTAGGGGACCTGAGAGGGTGATCCCCCACACTGGCACTGAGATACGGGCCAGACTCCTACGGGAGGCAGCAGTAGGGAATATTGGGCAATGGGCGAGAGCCTGACCCAGCCATGCCGCGTGCAGGATGAAGGCCTTCTGGGTTGTAAACTGCTTTTCTCAGGGAAGAAAAAGACCATGCGTGGTACACTGACGGTACCTGAGGAATAAGCACCGGCTAACTCCGTGCCAGCAGCCGCGGTAATACGGAGGGTGCAAGCGTTGTCCGGATTTATTGGGTTTAAAGGGTGCGTAGGCGGCCCGTTAAGTCCGGGGTGAAAGCCCACAGCTCAACTGTGGAACTGCCCTGGATACTGACGGGCTTGAGTCCAGACGAGGTTGGCGGAATGGAAGGTGTAGCGGTGAAATGCATAGATACCTTCCAGAACCCCGATTGCGTAGGCAGCTGACTAGGCTGGTACTGACGCTGAGGCACGAAAGCGTGGGGAGCGAACAGGATTAGATACCCTGGTAGTCCACGCCGTAAACGATGGATACTCGCTGGTGGCGATAGACAGTCACTGGCTTAGCGAAAGCGGTAAGTATCCCACCTGGGGAGTACGCTCGCAAGAGTGAAACTCAAAGGAATTGACGGGGGCCCGCACAAGTGGTGGAGCATGTGGTTTAATTCGATGATACGCGAGGAACCTTACCTAGGCTAGAATGCGCGTGACCGGTTCAGAGATGGACTTTTCCTTCGGGACACAAAGCAAGGTGCTGCATGGCCGTCGTCAGCTCGTGCCGTGAGGTGTTGGGTTAAGTCCCGCAACGAGCGCAACCCCTATGTTTAGTTGCCAGCACGTAATGGTGGGGACTCTAGACAGACTGCCTGCGCAAGCAGTGAGGAAGGCGGGGACGACGTCAGGTCATCATGGCCCTTACGCCTAGGGCTACACACGTGCTACAATGGGCGGTACAGCGGGTTGCTACTGGGTGACCAGATGCCAATCTCAAAAAACCGTTCTCAGTTCGGATCGGAGTCTGCAACTCGACTCCGTGAAGCTGGAATCACTAGTAATCGCGTATCAGCAATGACGCGGTGAATACGTTCCCGGGCCTTGTACACACCGCCCGTCAAGCCATGGAAGTTTGGTAGACCTGAAGCTGGTGCTCCGCAACGAAGCCAGTTAGGGTAGAACAAGTAACTAGGGCTAAGTCGTAACAAGGTAGCCGTACCGGAAGGTGCGGCTGGATCACCTCCTTTCTGGAGCTTGTTCGACTCGATTATTACCGATGGGCTGGGGTTTCGCCCCTGATACGCTGTCCAACTCACCGTACCCAATCGAATTGTCTTTTCCTTTTATTCAATATTTTCACGGATTCGACTCCGCGAGTCGGCCCGGGCTTGTAGCTCAGGTGGTTAGAGCGCTACACTGATAATGTAGAGGTCCCTGGTTCGAGTCCAGGCAGGCCCACTTCGTTTAGCGAATGGCTAAGCGCGGATTAACTGGGGGATTAGCTCAGCTGGCTAGAGCACCTGCCTTGCACGCAGGGGGTCAACGGTTCGACTCCGTTATTCTCCACCATATAATAGAATACCAACCGGGTAATCTATTGGTGACAGGATAGTAAAGAGATGGAATAGGCAACTATTCAATTTCGCACTATTGCCCAATTGGGGTGATACACGTTCTTTGACATAGAGGAAAACAGAGTTTAAGAAAAAGAAAGCAAAAAGAGTGATTAACCGATGGTTAGTCACCCGAGCCGGCCCTTCTACGGAAGGGCCTCTACCGAGAAGTAGAAAAGGGCACACGGGGGATGCCTAGGCTCTCAGAGGCGATGAAGGACGTGATAAGCTGCGATAAGGCCGGGGGATCGGCACATACGAATTGATCCTGGCATTTCCGAATGGGGCAACCCACTAGTTTGAAGAACTAGGGCTTACTCTTTTTAGAAGAGTAGGGGCAAACCCGGGGAACTGAAACATCTAAGTACCCGGAGGAAAAGAAAATAACAATGATTCCCCAAGTAGTGGCGAGCGAACGGGGAGGAGCCCAAACCGGGTTGGTTACGGCCAGTCCGGGGTTGTAGGACCTCAACATCTGATTAYRTTACTTTAGCCGAACGACATGGGAAGGTCGATCATAGAGGGTGAGAATCCCGTAGGCGAGCTGGTAATGTACGGTAGAGGATTCCTGAGTAGGGGGGGACCGGAGAAATCCCCTCTGAATCCAGCGGCACCATCCGCTAAGGCTACATACTCCTGAGAGACCGATAGTGAACTAGTACCGTGAGGGAAAGGTGAAAAGAACCGGGAATACCGGAGTGAAAAGAACCTGAAACCGTGTGCTTACAAGCAGTTAGAGGACTTTAGTGGTCTGATAGCGTGCCTTTTGCATAATGAGCCTACGAGTTACTCCTCTCTGGCAAGGTTAARYGCTTGRAAGCRYGGAGCCGCAGCGAAAGCGAGTCTGAATAGGGCGCAGAGTCAGAGGGGGTAGACGCGAAACTTTGTGATCTACCCTTGGGCAGGTTGAAGGTTGGGTAACACCAACTGGAGGACCGAACCAGTTTCCGTTGAAAAGGATTTGGATGACCTGAGGGTAGGGGTGAAAGGCCAATCAAACTGAGAAATAGCTCGTACTCCCCGAAATGTATTTAGGTACAGCGTCGGCGTTGAGTTACGTGGAGGTAGAGCTACCGATAGGACTAGGGGGTGTCACAGCCTACCGAATCCTGACGAACTCCGAATGCCACGTAATATAGCCGGCAGTGAGGCTTGGGGTGCTAAGGTCCCAGGCCGAGAGGGAAAGAACCCAGACCATCTGCTAAGGTCCCTAAATTCGGACTAAGTTGAACAAAGGAGGTCCACTTGCTTTGACAGCCAGGAGGTTGGCTTGGAAGCAGCCATTCCTTTAAAGAGTGCGTAACAGCTCACTGGTCGAGCGAGAGGGCATCGATAATACACGGGCATCAAGTCCGGTACCGAAGCAATGGATTTGACCTTTAGTGGTCAAGTGGTAGGGGAGCATTCTAGTCAGCGGAGAAGGTGTATCGTCAGGTATGCTGGAGCGGCTAGAAAAGCAAATGTAGGCATGAGTAACGATAAAGGGGGTGAGAAACCCCCTCGCCGATAGACTAAGGTTTCCTGCTCAACGCTAATCGGAGCAGGGTTAGTCGGGACCTAAGGCTACGCCGAGAGGCTACGTCGATGGACAGCTGGTTGATATTCCAGCACTTAGTAAGTAGAGTGATGCAGTGACGCAGAAGTGAAAGTACCGCGAGCGGACGGAAGTGCTCGTTAAAGGGTGTAGGTATAGGCGGGGTAGTTAAGTACGCCCTGTTTGCTGAAACCTGATAGTACCTAGCGGCCTCGGCCAATGGGATAGTGTACCTAATCAGACTGCCAAGAAAACCTGCTAAGCGTTTACTGCTTACTAACCCGTACCGCAAACCGACACAGGTAGTCAAGGAGAGTATCCTGAGGCGCTCGAGTGAATCACGGCCAAGGAACTCGGCAAAATGGTCCTGTAACTTCGGGAGAAGGGACGCTTCCTTGCAGCAATGCAAGAAGCCGCAGTGAAAAGGCCCAGGCGACTGTTTAACAAAAACACATGGCTTTGCGAACGCGTAAGCGGAAGTATAAGGCCTGACACCTGCCCGGTGCCGGAAGGTTAAGAGGGGAACTTAGCGCAAGCGAAGGTTTGAATCGAAGCCCCGGTAAACGGCGGCCGTAACTATAACGGTCCTAAGGTAGCGAAATTCCTTGTCGGGTAAGTTCCGACCTGCACGAATGGTGTAACGATCTGGGCGCTGTCTCAGCCGTGAGCTCGGTGAAATTGTAGTCTCGGTGAAGATGCCGAGTACCCGCCACGGGACGGAAAGACCCCGTGCACCTTTACTATAGGTTGACATTGACGCTGGACAACACATGTGTAGCATAGGTGGGAGACTGTGAGCCCGGGCCGCTAGGTCTGGGGGAGTCAACGTTGAAATACCACCCTTGTGTTGTTTGGCGCCTAATCTGGCAACGGAGACAGTGTCTGCTGGGTAGTTTGACTGGGGTGGTCGCCTCCAAAAGAGTATCGGAGGCTTTCAAAGGTCCGCTCAGTACGCTTGGTAACCGTACGTAGAGCGCAATAGCAGAAGCGGGCTTGACTGTGAGGCCTACAAGCCGAGCAGGGTCGAAAGACGGATATAGTGATCCGGTGGTTCCGTATGGAAGGGCCATCGCTCAAAGGATAAAAGGTACGCCGGGGATAACAGGCTGATCTCCCCCAAGAGCTCATATCGACGGGGAGGTTTGGCACCTCGATGTCGGCTCGTCACGTCCTGGGGCTGGAGAAGGTCCCAAGGGTTCGGCTGTTCGCCGATTAAAGTGGCACGCGAGCTGGGTTCAGAACGTCGTGAGACAGTTCGGTCCCTATCTGTGGTGGGCGTAGGATATTTGACAGGACCTGACTTTAGTACGAGAGGACCGAGTTGGACCAGCCGCTCGTGTACCGGTTGTGACGCCAGTTGCAGTGCCGGGTAGCGACGCTGGGATGAGATAAGCGCTGAAAGCATCTAAGTGCGAAACTCACCTGAAGATGAGATATCCGTTAATAAGAGCCGTGGGAGACGACCACGTTGATAGGCCCTAGGTGTAGAGTCCGAAATGGCACAGCCGAGGGGTACTAAGGGCTCGAACACTTCTGGTACAGACCAAGCGCTTTCGGGCGCGTGCTCACCGCTTCTTTTTCTTGAACGCTGCCTCTATGTCGAATTTCACAGTCCACGGTGTGCGAACACGCGCCGTGTGTGCTGAACAGATAATGGTGGCTTTAGCCCGGGTGTTCACCTCTTCCCATTCCGAACAGAGTCGTTAAGCCCCGGAGCGCCTATGGTACTGCCTTCACCGGTGGGAGAGTCGGTCGCCGCCAACCTTATCTACAAGTCGCCCCGCGGCGTCCAGTCCCCTTCACCCGGGATGGATGCGCGGGGCTTCTTGCGTTTATAGAACCC
>NZ_QYCN01000075.1 GCF_003583925.1 Hymenobacter rubripertinctus
GACCTGCCGCTGGGCTTCTCGCTGGAGGGCCACCTGTTCTTCGACACGCTCTTCCAGTTCAACCCCTTCCGCCTCGACGTGCAGATCGGGGCCGGCGTGGCCATCAAGCGCAACGGCCAGAACAAGCTCACCCTGCAGCTCTACCTGCACGTAACGGGCCCCGCGCCCTGGCACGTGACGGGCGAAGTGAGCTTCAARMTCATYGTGCGCGTGCGCTTCCGCATCGACCGCACCATCGGCGGCGGGGCCCCGGCCCAGCCGCTGCCCAACGTGGACGTGCGCCAGTTGCTACGCGAGGCGCTGGCGGCGCCCAGCAGCTGGGAAGTGCAGGCCCCGGCCAGCGCCCCAACCAGCCCGGTGGTGCTGCGCGCCGAGCCCGACGCCACGCGCCTGCTCGTCGACCCGGGCGGGGCGCTGGTCGTGCGCCAGAAGGTGGCCCCGCTGGCCTACGCGCTCGAACGCTACGGTAACGCCCGGCCTCAGAACGGCCACCGCTTCGACATCACCCAGGCCCAGCTGGGCACGGGGACCGGGGCGCAGCTGCTGACGGGCGCGGACCTGACGGAGCTCACCGACTTCTTCGCCCCCGGCCAGTTAGCAGAGCTGACGGAGCGCCGGAGCATGGTGGCCATGCCCGCCCAGCAATTCCAGCAGCTCAGTCAAAACAGCGCCCTGAGCCAGTCATATGCCACTGCCCAACCCTCGTATCTGGCCCCGGATGAAGTATATTGGCAAGAGGATCAGTACGTGCTCGTGCGCGCCGACACGCTCACCCGCTACGCGGCCACCCGCTATGCCAACGAGGCCCAGGCCACGGCCGCGCTGCAAGCGGTGGTCGCGGCCGATGCCCGGCTGCGCGGGGAGCTGCTCGTCATGCCCGCCTATCAGCTCACGCTGCAAAGCGTGTAAAAATGAGAGTTCTAACAAGAATCTGTTAGGCGTGAATCCAGAAACCGAAGCGCCGGAACTGCGTGCCCGTCCACCAGACGCGGCCGCCGTAGCGGAAGTTGGTGGCCCCGGCCTGGCTCTGCAGTGGGGTAGTTACGGCGTTGCCTTTACGGCTGGCCTTGTGGGTATCCGTTTCCGGCACCACGGCCACGATGTGGCCGGCGGCGTTCAGGTTGGTGCGCTGGGCGGCAATGAGGCAGACCTGGCCCAGATTGGCGGCCTGTTGCAAATCGGTCAGGCTGGTGGTGCGCCGCCAGCCGAAATCCGGGCCGAATTCTTCCAGCCAGTTGTAGAGCGCATTGACGTTGTACTCCACCACCGTGGTGCCATAGCGTGCCTTCAGCGGCTGGCGCTGCAGTAGCTGGACCAACGCCTTGGCCTGCCACCACACCCGCGGCAGATAAACTCCGGCCAGGTGGCAGTAGTCATGGACGTAGATGTTGCAGTAAGTTGCCGTGGACGTGCGCCGATAGCGGGCCGCCGAATCCACGTGCAGGTAGGCAACAATCTGGCCCAGATCCTGGGCCCTGTCGGCGATGGCCGCACTGGTGCGGCCGGGCTGCTTCGGGTCGTTGAGCGAGTAGGCCCACCAGTCGCGGTTGGTCACGCGCACCGCGCCGGGTGGGGTCAGGTGCGCCTCGGGTAGGGTGGGCAGCACGGCTGGCGGCGTTATCACCGGCGCCTGATCGAGCTTTTTGAGCAGGAATGATTTGATGAAGCCCTCTACCGGGGTGCCCTGCACCTCGGCCCGGACGCGCCGCCACCCGGCCGGCGTGCCCTTGGGGGCCGGGAGTTCGTCTACCTGCTGGCCCTGTTTGAGCTGCACTAAAACGGTGCTCGGCACCAGCTTGGGCTGGCTGCGCAGGTTGGCTTCAAGCGGAATAATCTGGTACTGCGTCGCCATAACGAAAAAGCTAGGAGAGGAAGAAAGAAACGATTGGCGTCGCCGCAGCGGCGCGGGTGGCCGGCGGATGCGACTAGTGGGCTCAGGTGATACTGGTGCTCGGACTCACGGCGTCCGTGACCTGGAAGGCTTTGAGCAGCTGGCGGCGGACTTGCTTGTAGCCGGCCCAGTCGAAGCGGGCCACGAAGTCGGCCGCCGCCCGGGCGCCTTCCGCGAACAGGGCCTGCTTATCGGCTTCGGGCAGCGAAAAGTCCAGCCAGTTGAAGCGGCCGGTGTCGGCGTAGCTGACCAGGTGCCGGAAGTCGGGGTTGCGGGTGATGAAGTCGTAATCGTGGCCGTGGCGGGTGGTGTTCAGGATACCACCCAGCAACTGGGTGAACTTCTCCGCCGGTTTGGGTGCTGAGCGGTCCAGGCCGAGTTTGATGCCGAACGTGGGGCAGGCTGGCACTTGGTAATGGTGATGAAACAAGTCGATGGGGAAATTGGAGAGAATACCGCCATCGACGAAATACACCGCCTCCGGCACCGGGCCGCAATAGCCGGTGGCCGCTTCCCAGGCTGGGCCACCGGGTTGTCCAGTCCCCGGTAGGTCGGTGAGCCGGTAGGGCTGGAAGAACCCGGGGATGGCCATCGAAGCCCGCACGAAATCGGCCGGATGCACCTGCTCAGGCGCGGCATAGTAGAGCGGGGCCATTTCGGGGAACACCACCTTGGATTCGGTCGTGACGTCGGCCGTGACCAGGGCCACGCGGATCGGTTGAGCCGGGGCATATACTTCCCCCGTGCGGCGGCGCAGCCCGTCGGCGGGCGTGAGTGTGCGCAGCCGGTGCAAATCGGCCACGGTGCGGATGCCGCGCTCATCTAGCAGGCCCCGCAGCCAGTCGTGGAAAACAGTACCCGGGTTCAGGCCAAAATCCTGGGTCAGGTTATCGAGCACTTGTGCTCCCTTCCACAGGTAGCGCAGCAGGCGGCCATTATCGACCAGCACCCGCACGAAGTCGCGGGCGTCGTCGTCGCCGTCCACGAACTCTTGCAGGTCCTGCGCCGTGAGTTGAGTAAGTAGCCAGTCGGTTTTGGGGGCCGAAACGGGGCCGGCGGCGGCCATGAGCAGGGCGTTGATGGAGCCGGCGGAAGTGCCGCCGAGCTGCAAGAAACGCACGCCCAGTTCTTCGAGCACGTACACGTAGCCCACCAGGGCGATGCCGAGCACCCCACCGCCTTCCATGACCAGGTCCACGTACTGCCTTCCCGCTTCGTCGACGATGTCACTGATTTGCCAGTTACCGGTCGTGGCCCGGTGTTGCTCAACTGCCGCGCGGGCGGCTTGCAGGTGGGGTGCGGCGGCAGTATAGTAAGCAGAAGTATTCATAATAAGGGTAAGTAATGAGGTAAAGAAGAAGCGAATAATTATGGGGCCACGTAGCCGTTTCGGCGAATCCCGGCGCGATACTTATTGGTAACGCAGCGCTAGCAAGAAGTTATATACTCTCGCAGGCCTGACCGCCGCCAGTGGGCAACGGCTCCGTGGCAACGGCTCGGGCGAAGTCGTTCGCCGGCCATCAGGTTAGGGTTCGGTCAACTGCAGCCCGGTGGCCTGTTGAGCCAGGGCCCATAGTTCGGTCAGTGCATGTAGCCCCGCATGGTAATGCGTCGTCAATTCCCGCAAGGGAGACTCGGCCCCTGCCGCGACAGGTTCGAATACGGTTCCGGTAGTGAGGTAGAAAAGCAATTCGGGCGCGACGGCTTCCTCCGACCAGTCCGGGCCCGTGTGCAACGCCTGCTGCCCGCGCAGGCGGTAGCCGAAAAAAGCGCCCACCGGCCGGGCCAGGAAGGCCGCCAGTTCGGTGCGGTCGGTACCCGCAAAGAGCTGCCAGGCGTTGGCGAGGCCCTCCACGAACCTGACCAGCCCGCTGGCCGCCTGGAGCGCCAGGGCCGTATCGGCTGCCCCTGTTGGCTCGCCCGCCGGGCCGGTTTCGGGAGGTAGCGAAAAGGTACGGAGCCAGTCAGCGGGCGCCCGACCGAGTAACCCGCGCAAGGCCTGCACGGCCTCCGACGGCTGCCCGGCGGGCTGTTCCGGCTCGGCAAGCAACTGCTCAAAGGCCTGCAACGCGCTGTCCTGTTGCCACTGCCCGTACAGGGAGAGAAAGGAGGCGAACCGGACCTGGTTGCCAGGAGCCAGGGGCGGCTGATCCGGCACGGCTGCCAGCATCGGCCGCAACGCCGGATCGCGCCCCGCCAGCTCGTCGGCCAGTCCCACGCGCTTGGCGAGTTGCCAGAGCAGCGGATAGCCGTAATCGAGTACGTACTGCTGCACGGCCGTGGTGCTGAGCAGGGCCCGCAGCTGTTCGTAAACGGCGGTGTGCACCCCGGCCAGCGTCACGTACCCGTTGGCCAGAGCCAACTCCTGAAGTTGCAAATCGGTCAGCGTTTCATGCAGCGACTGCCGGAACCGAGCCTGGGCCAGATCGGTTACCGGCGCTTCCCAGTGCGGCCGTAGCCACCGCTGGAGCAAAGCTGCCGAAGGGCCTGCTACGGCGGAGCCGCCGCTAGTAGCCGCCAGCGGTGACCAGTGGCCCTTGAGCCCGGGAGTAGTGGCTGGCTGGGGCGCGAAAGCCTCCCCGACGGCGGGGCCGGTGGGTCGCCAGGGAGCCACCGCCAGCTGGGCTAGCCGGGCCTGTTCTTCGTCGGGCGAAAGAAAAGCGGAAGGACTCATTGGGCAGCGGGGACGGGTAGCGGGGCGAGGGCTTGCCGCAGGTAATCAACTACGGTGCAGTCCCAGCCGGTGGGCTTGACCATAGCCGAGTGGCCGAGCGATTCCAGGCGGGCGGGCTCGTCGCCGGCCCAATTCACCAGGTCGGCGAACTTATGGCCCACCACCTGATCTTCCAAGCCCAGCATCACCCGGGGCGCGGGCCAGCGCCGGGGCTGGTAGCTGCTGTCGGTCCAGGCCTTGAGCATCCGCAGCTGGGGACTGGCGGGCCGCAACGCGTCGCTGACCGGGTACACCCACTGCCCGAAGCGAGCTAGCGGGCTGCCATTGACGGGCGTGCCGAACAGCGTAATGCTGTGCAGTTGCTCCAGCAGCGTGGCCGGCGTGTGCAGCACGCTGGCGCACAGCAGCTGGCGGATGCCGAGCGTGCCGAGCGAGTGGCCCAGCAAGGCGAACCGCGCGTACGCCCCCCGGTAGGGAGCCTGGCCGGCGTGGGCCTTGGCTAGCTCCGTGGCCAGGCGACGGGCAATGTCGAGGCAGCACTCAACCGACCCGGTGCGGTAGCCCAGGAACACGTAGTCCCAGTCGTCGAGCGGCGGATGGGCGTCGGCCTCCTCGTAGAGCATGTGCGGCAGCCGGCCCCAGGTGCCGAGGTAGTCGCCGGTGTAGCCGTGCAGGAAAACAGCCAGGCTGGGGGCGGGCTGCTCCCGGCGCACGATATAGGCCCAGTGGTCGGCGGTGCGGTCGAGAAAGTCCCGGGTGGGTAACGACATGTAAGCGATAAGGATAACAAGTAGATCAGGATGCGGGGCCAAGATAGATGTTCAGCGCTAATGGCCAAGCTCCTTATTGCTAAAATACCTTTTCAGAAGCTGACCAGGTAGTCCGGTAGGCCAACAGCCCGCAACTGGTTTTCAGCCAGCCGCTTGCTTTTTGCGTAGGAAACCTTATACTTGACCCTGCCTTACCACCGGCCGGCTTTTTGCGTATCTTTGCCGGCCTATCCATACCCCACTGCCATGCCCGCTATTGAGCCGCCCAAACTGGTCATCGAATTTCGGGGCGACCAGGCCAAATTCCAGAGTAAAGCCTACCGGGCCCGCATTGAGCGGGTGCTGCGCGTGGCCGACGAGCTGACGGACCGGGCCGTGGTGGACCGCGAGCGGCTGAAGGTGCGGGCGCAGCTGTAGCCGCTTTCGCATTGCCCATCCCAGGCGTCCCGCACAGCCGGACGCCTTTTTTATGCCCTGGCAATAGGACCGGAGGTGGTGCGTTACGAGGGTGTCGCCGATCCAGCACCTTGGCCGCGTCCGACGGCTGGGTCGATGCCGCCGCCACCCGCTGCCGCCAGCACTACCACTACTTCGCCGAGTACCTGAGCCCGGAGCACGACGGCCTGGGAGCCCAGACCATTCTGGTGGAAGCGCCCTACGTGAGCCAGTCCTTCCTGGCCGATTACGCCGACTACTACGCCCGCGGCTTCACCACCTACGAGCGGCTGTGCAAGCGCATCCATTTTTTCCAAGTCGCCTTCGACCTGCCTGCCCTGGAAGCGGCCCTGACCGACCCCGCTACCGGGGCGGCGCTGTGGGAATCGTACCTGGGCTACGTGGTAGTCAAGCCCCTGCCGGGCCGGCCTATCGGGGCCACGCTGCTGCGCCCCTACGCGCCGGCCCACGATAAGCGCCGCGTCTACCCCGTGTGCCGGCCCTACGAGGTGAATGTGCTGGGCAAGCAGCTGACGCTGGACTCACTCATCTTCCAGGAGCAGGACAACAACGTGAGTGCCTGCGCCACCACGGCCCTGTGGATGGCCTTCCACAAAACGGCGGCCCTGTTCCAGACAGCCCTGCCCTCGCCCTACCACATCACGGCCACCACCCGCAACCTGTTCTACCGCCACGGCCGCAC
>NZ_QYCN01000076.1 GCF_003583925.1 Hymenobacter rubripertinctus
CTTGGTGGCGGCAGGCTTTGCACTGGTATTTGGGCTGGCCGTGGCGGCTGCCGTTCTTGCGCAAGTCAGCACTGCTGCACTTGCCACACGTCAACGTGGTCTGAAGCATGGGAGTAAGATACTACTCACCCCGCATTATACCACCGCCGGAACGTTGTCCTTCGCTCCGCTCCGGATGACGTTCCTTTTACTGGCAACTGGCAACTGGCAACTGGCAACTGGCAACTGGCAACCGGCTAATTCCGGCGGAGCATACCGGCCACGGCTTCCACCCACTGGGGGTTGGAGTTGAGGCTGGGCACAAGCTGCCAGTGCTGGCCCCCGGCTTCCTCGAACAGCTCCTTGAACTCCTCACCCACCTCAATCGTGGTTTCCAGGCAGTCGGCCACGAAAGCGGGGCTGAAGGCGAGTACGCTTTTGATGCCCTTGGCCGGATACTCCTTGATTACCTCGTCGGTATAGGGTTGCAGCCACGGGTCGCGCAGGCGGCTTTGCAGGCGGCTCTGGAAGGTGGTGGTGTACTGCTCCGGTGCCAGGCCCAGGGCCTTGCCCAGCTGGCGTGAGGTTTCGAAACACTGCGCCCGGTAGCAATAGCGGTTGTTTTTGTTGTAGCTGGCGCAGCAGCTGCCCAGTTTGCAATGGCCGTTGTGGCTGCCCTTGAGCACATGGCGCTCCGGGATGCCGTGGTAGCTGAACACGAAGTGGTCGTAGTCGTGTTTGGCCATTTCGGCGCGGCCCAGGGCGGCGAAGGTTTCGATGAAGCCCGGCTCATCCACAAAATTGCTGATGAAGCTGATGTTGGGCACAATCCACCACTTGCTCACCAGGTCCATCACCTTTTCCTGCACCGAGCCTGTGCTGGCCGAGGCATACTGCGGAAACAGCGGCAGCACGATAATGCGGCGCACGGCCGCGTCGCGCAGCTCCTGCAAAGCGCTTTCAATGCTCGGGTTCTGGTAGCGCATCCCGAAGGCCACCAGGTAGTCGGCACCGAGCTGGTCCTGCACTTTCTGCTTTAAGTCGAGGCCGTGGAAGAGCAGGGGCGAGCCGCGTTCCGTCCAGAGCTGCTGGTAGATTTTGGCCGATTTGGGCGCCCGCAGCGGCACCACCAGCCCCCGGAACAGCGGGTAGCGGATGGCAGCCGGCATATCGACCACCCGGCCGTCGGTCAGAAACTCGTTGAGGTAGCGGCGCACGTCAGGCGTCTGGGGCGAGTCGGGCGTACCGAGGTTGACGAGCAGCACGCCGATGCGGCCTTGGTTGGAAGAAGACATTGAGTTTGAGCTATTGGCTGACAGCTGTTAGCTGTTAGCTTTTTTGTTCGGTAGAGCAACTGGCATCTTCGCCGCCAGAGGCAGCGCCGATTGTGTGGTAGTAACCGCAAAGTTGACCGGTTATCCTCAAGCAAACCACAAAAAAGCGAATAGCTGACAGCGAATAGCTATCAGCTTAGAAAAGAGCTACCTTTGCAGCCCTAAATTTCAGCTACTGAAATGAATACCGAACCAACTCCGCACCGCGCTGGCTTTGTGAGCATTATCGGCAAGCCCAACGTGGGCAAGTCCACGCTCATGAACGCCCTGATGGGTGAGCGGCTCAGCATCGTTACGAGCAAAGCCCAGACCACGCGCCACCGCATCCTGGGCATCCTCAACGGGGCCGATTTCCAGCTCGTCTACTCCGACACGCCCGGCATCATTCAGCCCAAGTACGAGCTGCACAACGCCATGATGTCGTTCGTGTACTCGTCGCTGGAAGACGCCGACGTGGTCTTGTTCGTGACCGATATCTATGAAAAGCACGACGAGGAGCCCGTCGTGGAGCGTCTGCGTAAAATGGTGGACACGCCCATTCTGCTGCTGGTCAACAAAATTGATCAGGCCGACCAGGCCGAGGTGGAAGCCAAGGTAGAGTACTGGCGCGAGCACCTGCCCAACGCGGCCCGGGTACTGCCCATTTCGGCCCTCGAAAAATTTGGCACCGGCGAATTGCTCGACCTCGTGCTGGGCTACCTGCCTGTGCACCCGCCCTACTACCCCAAAGACGAGCTAACCGACAAGCCCGAGCGGTTTTTCGCGGCTGAAATGATCCGGGAGAAAATCTTCAAGCTCTACAAAAAAGAGGTTCCCTACAGCTGCGAGGTCGAAATCGAGGAGTTCAAGGAAGACGAAACCATCATCCGGATGCGGGCCATCATTTACGTGGAGCGCACCAGCCAGAAGGGCATCATCATCGGCCAGCAGGGCGCGGCCCTCAAAAAAGTAGGTACCTGGGCCCGGGAGGAAATGGAGAAGTTCTTCCAGAAGAAAGTCTTCCTCGAAATCTACGTCAAGGTCAATGAGAACTGGCGCACCGACCCGAAAGCCCTGAACCGTTTCGGGTATAATCAATAAGGTGAGATAGTGAGGTGGTGAAATGCTGAGTTAATGTTCGAGAGGCCTTATTGCACTATTGGCGCAAATAGCACAATAAGGCCCTTCGAACATCAACTCAGCATTTCATCACCTCACTACCTCACCTCTTCCGACCACTCACAAACTCACTTAACTACTCCGGGCACTGCCGAACTTGGTCGGGCCGGCGGCTGGAGTCAGACATATGAAGAACACTATTGCCATTGTCGGGCGCCCCAACGTGGGCAAATCGACCCTTTTCAACCGCCTCGTCGGTCAGCGCAAAGCCATCATGGACGACGAGAGCGGCGTAACCCGCGACCGGCACTACGGCTACGGCGACTGGGTGGGCAAGTACTACACCGTGATTGACACCGGCGGGTACGTGCACAACTCCGACGACATCTTCGAGGGCGAAATCAACAAGCAGGTGAAGCTGGCCATTGACGAGGCCCAGGTGGTGCTGTTCATGGTAGATGCCATGGAAGGCGTGCACAGCCTCGACGAGGAGTTTGCCAGCGTGCTGCGCCGCTACCAGGGCAAGAAACCCATTTACATCGTCGCCAACAAAGCCGATACCAACACGCGCATTCACTCGTCCGGCGAGTTCTACACGCTGGGCGTGGGCGACGGCGAGATTTTCCCGATTTCCTCGGCCAGCGGCTCCGGCACCGGCGACTTGCTCGATGTCGTAGTGAGCCACTTTGAGGAAGAAGGCGTGGAGGAGCCCGATCTGGGGATTCCCAAAATTGCCATCGTGGGCCGCCCCAACGTGGGCAAGTCGTCGTTCGTGAACCTGCTGCTGGGCACCGACCGCAGCATCGTGACGGACATTGCCGGCACCACCCGCGACTCCATCCAGGCCCGCTACAACGCCTTCGGCAACGAATTCATGCTGGTGGACACGGCCGGACTGCGCCGCAAAACCAAAGTGCACGAAGACGTGGAGTTCTACTCGGTGCTCCGCTCGCTGCGGGCCCTGGAAGAAGCCGACGTGTGCATAGTGATGCTGGACGCCACCCGCGGCATCGAGTCGCAGGACGTGAACATCATCGGCCTGGCCGACAAGAACCGCAAGGGCATCGTGATTCTGGTGAACAAGTGGGACCTGATCGAGAACAAGGAAACCAACACGGCCAAGGAGTTCGAGGCCAAAATCATGGAGAAGATTGCGCCCATTGCGTATCCGCCCGTGATTTTCACCTCCGTGCTCACCAAGCAGCGCGTGCACAAGGCCATCGAAACGGCCGTTGAAGTGTACAACAACAAGCGCCGCAAAATCCCGACCTCGGAGCTGAACGAAGTGATGCTCAAGGAAATCGAGAAGTACCCGCCGCCCATCCAGAAGGGCAAGCTCGTGCGCATCAAGTACGCCACCCAGTTGCCGACCCACAACCCGGTGTTTGCCTTCTTCTGCAACCTGCCCCAGTACGTGAAGGAGAGCTACTCGCGCTACCTCGAAAACCGGATGCGCGAGCATTTCGATTTCACGGGCGTGCCCATCGGCATCGTGTTCCGTAAGAAATAATTTACCCGGAAAACCCTTCTGGCATTGTCAGGAGGGTCTTTTCGGGCGGCGATGAAAAAAAGATGCATTTTTTCTCCTCGCCCGGGTTACCTCTGCACCTTTCGGGTATAAAGCCCCAAATCAGCCGGTAGTTCTTCGGAACCGGCGGCCTGGTTTATCAAAAACGACTTTCCAAATTTTCTCAACAACCCCCATCATGAAAAAAGTACTGTTCCTCGCCCTGGCCGCTGTTTCTTTCTCGTTCGCTTCTTGCGACAGCAAGACCGAAGATGCTCAGGAGCAAGCTGCTGACAACGTAGAAGAGGCCGGCGAAATGAAGGCTGACGCTATGGAAGACAAGGCGGACATGGTGCGTGACTCGGCTGATGCCAAGGCTGACGCTATGGAGAATGCCGCTGACGCTCAGGACGCTCCTGCTCAGTAATTATTGCTGCATCCTTCACCGGATGTAAAAAAGAGGCCTTCCGCTCGCGGGAGGCCTCTTTTTTTGCCCAAAATTGTCCCTGCAATATTCCGCGCATCAAGCGAAGAGAGGAAGGACAGTTGTAAAGAACTTACCCCAGCCGCCGCTGCAACAGGCCATCGACCACCTTGAACAGTTTTCGCGGCGGGTACGTGCGCCAGGGCAACTCGTCCAGTTCGCCGCCGAAGTTGAGGTAGCTGTCCACGTTGTACTGGCGCATTTCGCGGATGACGTGCTCCTGAAAGTTCACGGCCGCAATCCAGCCGTCCTCCACGTCCTCAAACCACTCCTCGTAGTAATCGTCTTCGGAGCCGTGGAAGTTAAACACGTTTTCGCCGACGAGGATGAATTTACGGATTCCCTCGTGGGTCATTAGGTCGATAATGTTGCGCTTGAGTTGCATCACGTCGTTTTCGATGGCGTCATTCCATTCGCCGATGAACTCGATAATGGCCGCGCCCAGCTCGTAATCCACGAACAGGATTTTCAGAAACAGCGTTTCGGAGCCCAGGCTGTCCCACTGCGGATGGATGTAGTAACCGTAGATGGTGTTCACATAGGAGTCCAGGCTGTTTTCGGCATCGTGCAGGGGCGAAAGCGGGTCTTCGGACGCCGAGTACTGGTCGACCCAGGCGTAGTGGGGTTCAATGGTGTGCATGAGAAGTAACGTCAGACTGCGAAGTCGTTAGAACAGCATCCGATGCTGGTTTTGTTCGGGGATAGTGCTTTTGTCAATCTAGTTGTAAAAGCGGATTCTAGCTTATATCGACCACATTACAAGCGCGAATAAAAAGCCAGGCAAAGCCAGTAGACTTTATTCGACTTGGTTGGGGAGTTTATCGGGCGCGTAAGCACGCAAGGCGCTACGTACGCGCAGGTTGTGGAGCCCGCAGGCCACGGCCATGACGGTGTCACGCCGCCATTCGCCGCGTAGGCGTAGCGTGTCCTGCACCATGC
>NZ_QYCN01000077.1 GCF_003583925.1 Hymenobacter rubripertinctus
GAACGTCATTCTGAGCGAAGCCGGAGGCGTAGTCGAAGAATCTCTACCGCTTCGTTGGGTAACGAATCAACGAAGCGGTAGAGATTCTTCGACTACGCCTCCGGCTTCGCTCAGAATGACGTTCCTTTTCTCACTTCTCACTTCTCACTTCTTGCTTTTCAGCTTTTCAGCTTCAGCAAATCCAGAAACAGGCTGAAGCCATCCACGGTGGTGCCGCCTTCGCCGAAGCTGTCGAAGCTCAGGGGCTTGATGATGTAGCCGCTCACGGCCAGGTGCTGGGCTTTGAGGCGGTCGGTTTCCAGGTCGGAGGTGGTGGTGATGAACACGTTCAGGTTGACGAACTCGGGGTCGGAGCGCAGGATTTCCAGCAGCTCCAGGCCATTCATGCGGGGCATGTTCAGGTCGAGCATCACCACGTTGGGGTGCGGAATCTTGTCCTGACCGGCTTCGCCGCGGAGCATATCGAGGGCTTCGCGGCCGTTGCGGGCCACGTGCAGGGGCACGGTCACGTTGTTCTTGCGCAACTCGCGCTGCACGTTCATGATATCGAGCTGGTCGTCCTCGACGAGCAGGATGGTGGGTTGATCGGCTTCAGAACTCATATGAGGGGAATACGAAGTAAAGCCACTGTGGGCATACCGGCTATACGGCAATCAGGGCACAAGGGCGGAAGGGGCGGATAAAAGCGGTTTTTCGCTGGCCCGGCGGCGCGCTTCTTTGGGCCAGGTGAAGATGAAGTCAGCGCCCTGTCCTTCAGCGGATTCCACCTGAATGGCCCCGCCCTGGCGTTCCACCAGCTTTTTCACGATGGCCAGCCCCACGCCGGTGCTTTCCAGGGTGTCGCGCTCGGTCAGGGTCTGGAAAATGACGAAGATGCGCTCGTGGTATTCGGGCGCGATGCCCGGCCCGTTATCGGCCACCGAGAAGGTGAAGAACTTGGGGCCTTCCACGCAGCCGATGGTAATGCGGCCGTGGGCGGGGTCGTGGTGGTACTTGACGGCGTTGCTGATCAGGTTGGTGAATACCTGCTGGAGCTGCACGCGGTTGGTCTGGATGGTGGGCAGGTAGAAGGGCAGCTCCACCTCGAAGCCGGCGGGCAGCTCCAGCGAGTCCACGATTTCGCGCAGCAGGTGGCGCACGAACACGGCCTCGTCCGCCTGGGGCGTGCGGCCCACCCGGGCCAGGTCGAGAATACCGGTAATCAGGTTTTCCATGCGCCGCACCCGGGTGCGCATCAGCACCAGAAACTCCCGGATGTGGGCCGGCACGCTCTGGCCCATGTCTTCCTCAATCCAGCGCGAGGCCGTTTCGATGCCCCGCAACGGGGCTTTCAGATCGTGCGACACCACGTAGGCAAACTGGTCGAGCTCCTGGTTGCGGCGCTCCAGCTGCCGGATGTTGGTGTTGATGGTGTCGGTCATGGTATTGAGCGACTCGCTGAGCTTGGTCAGCTCGTCGCTGGCCGTGTCCTGCATCTGGGTGGAGTAGTCGCCGCCGGCAATGCGCTGGGCCTGCACCACCATGCCGCTGATGCGCCGCGAGAACTGCCGCACCAGGTACACCGCGTAGAGCAGCCCGAGCAGAATGGTGACCAGCGTGACGCTCACCGACAGCACCCGGGTTTCGCTGATACTGTCCTGGAGGCGTTGGCGCTGCTTGAGCCGGATTTCGGCCTCCTCCCGGTCGAACACCGCGAACAGCACCCGAATCTGGTCCATGAGCACTTTGCCGGTCAGGTCGGTGGTCAGGTTGCGGTGTTCCAGTCCCTCAAGGCCGGTCTGGTCGGCGTTGCGGCGCAGGGCTTCGCGTTTCTCCCCGATCAGCAGGTGGGAGTAGGCGGCCCACTGCTGAAACAAGTACTGGCCCCGGATCACGCGCTCCTGCTGGGGGCTGCCATCGGTGAGGGCGTTGCGGAGCTGGGCAAACCGGCCGAGCAGGTTTCGCTCGCCCTCGTAGTACGGGGCCAGCACTACCTCATTGCCGATGAGCAGATAGCCCCGGAAACCGGTTTCCATGTCGATAATATTGCGCAGCAGGGTGGTGGCTTCGCCCGTAATGCGCTGGGAGCGGGCCACGCGCTGGGAATTGCGCAGCACCACCCGCGAGAGTTGGTAATTGATGACGACCACCGCCGCGAACAGCGCCGAAATAGCCAGAAAACCCGCGAATAGCTTAGTAGAGAGTTTGAGCTTCATACACCAACGACAAGGGCGAAAGGCCCGGCAGGTTACCGGGTCCGCAAGGATTCTTCCATGGTACGCAGCAGCACTACAATCTGCTCGGCCAGCGCATTGATGCCCGCCAGCCCGCTCACGGCCTCGTCCTGCTGGCCGCTCTGCCGTAAATCCATCAGGCGGTTGGCTTCCACGTGCATGCGCCGGTGCACCCGGTCCAGTTCCCGGCTTTCGGGCAGGTGGCCGTACCTAGGCAGGGCCTGCTGATCGATCCACTGGCCCAGGGAGCAGACGTTGGGGTCCCGGATGGGACCCTGCTCGGTATCGCTGCCATACAGGAAGGAGCGGAGCTTGGATTTGAAGAGCAGGTGCTTGAGGCGAGCGGAATCAAATTCCTGCTTCAGGTCGTCGGTCATGCGGGAAAGGCCCGGAAAAGAGTGGCAACAGGTCCTGCGTAGCGGAGGGCCAGGGTGGTAGTCTGGCAAAGATAACCAAACAAGGCCGTATCACCCGGGCATAATTGGCTACTTTCGTCCCGCCAACCAGGAGCCGCTTTTGCTGGTCGCTGGCCGGCACTTCCCGCTAGTCTACTTCACCCACCCTACCACCCACTTTCATGTCCGACACGCTCAAAACTGTTCCCCTCAACGACGTGCACCAGCAGCTCGGGGCCAAAATGGTGCCCTTCGCGGGCTACAACATGCCCGTGCGCTACTCCTCCGACCTCGACGAGCACCACACCGTGCGCCGGGCCGCGGGTATGTTCGACGTTTCGCACATGGGCGAGTTCCGGCTGCGCGGCCCGAAGGCGCTCGACCTCATCCAGCGCGTGTGCAGCAACGACGCCAGCAAGCTCGCCCCCGGCAAGGCCCAGTACAGCTGCCTGCCCAACCAGGACGGCGGCATCGTGGACGACCTGTTGGTGTACATGCTGGCCGAGGAAGACTACCTGCTGGTGGTAAACGCCTCCAACATCGAGAAGGACTGGAACTGGATCAAGCAGTTCAACACCGAGGGTGCCGACATGCAGAATGTATCGGACGAAATGAGCCTGCTGGCCGTGCAGGGTCCCAAAGCCGCCGCCGCCCTGCAAAGCCTCACCGACGCTGATTTGAGCGCCATTCCGTACTACTCCTTCGTGCAGGGCACGTTTGCCGGCGCGCCCGATGTCATCATTTCGGCCACCGGCTACACCGGCGCGGGCGGCTTCGAGCTGTACGTACCCAATGCCCACGCCAAGCAGGTTTGGGATGCCGTGATGGAAGCCGGCCAGCCCTACGGCCTGAAGCCCATCGGCCTCGGGGCCCGCGACACGCTGCGCCTGGAAATGGGCTACTGCCTCTACGGCAACGACATCACCGACACCACCTCGCCCCTGGAAGCCGGCCTGGGCTGGATTACCAAGTTTACCAAGGACTTCACCAACTCCGAAAGCCTCAAAGCCCAGAAGGCCGCTGGCGTAGAGCGCAAGCTGGTGGGCTTCCTCATGGATGGGGCCGGTATCCCGCGCAGCCACTACCCGCTGGTGAACGAGGCCGGCGAAATCATCGGCGAAGTCACCAGCGGCACCCAGTCGCCGAGCCTGAGCAAGGGCGTGGGCCTGGGCTACGTGCAAACCGCGCTGGCCACCCCCGGCACCCCGATTTTCGTGCAGGTGCGCGGCAAAAACCTGCCCGCCACGGTGGTCAAGCTGCCCTTCGTGCCCGGCACGGAAGAGGTGTAGTTTGTTGTCAGTTGTCAGTTGTCAGTTGTCAGTAAAAGAACTGTCATCCTGAGCGGAGCGAAGGATCTTACCACGTTAAAACGATAATCGGTACAACGACTCGTTTCAACGCGAGAGGATCCTTCGCTCCGCTCAGGATGACAGTTCTTTTACTGACAACTGACAACGAGTAACTGACAACTAAATACTAAAACATATGCCCACGCTCGATATCTGTTTCTCCCCCGAGCTGCTGCCGCTCTTCGACCTGAAAGGTAAGGTGGCGGTGGTGGTGGATGTGCTGCGGGCCACCTCCAGCATCGTGACGGCGCTGGCGGCGGGCGTAACGCACATGATGCCGTTCAGCGAGCTGGCCGAGTGCCGGGCCATGGCGGCGCAGGGCTACCTGACGGCCGCCGAGCGCGACGGCCGCCAGGCCGAGGGCGTGGACTTGGGCAACTCGCCCTTCGGCTACCTCGATGGGGTGGTGGCGGTGCAAGGCCGGGCCGTGGCCATCACCACCACCAACGGTACCCGCGCCCTGCACCTGGCGGCCGCCGCCGATGAAATCCTGGTCGGGGCCTTCCTCAACCTGGGCGCCGTGGCCGACTACCTACGCCAATTGAACCAGGACGTGGTGGTAGTCTGCGCCGGCTGGAAGGGCCATTTCTGCCTCGAAGACACCCTCTTCGGCGGGGCGCTGGCCGCCCGCCTCGCCGCAGAAGGAGGCTTCGATACCACCAGCTCCGATGCCACCCTGGCCGCCCTCGACCTCTGGGCCGCCGCCGCCCCCGACCTTTCGGGCTACCTGCTCCGCTCGGCCCACGTGCGCCGCCTCAACTCCCTCGAAGCCCACCAGGACATGGAATTCTGCATCCGGCAAGACCAGTACGACCTGGTGCCGGTATTCCGGAATGGCCGGATCACGGCTTGATCCAGGATTAGCCCGGATTTCACGGATTTTATAGCCGGCTGTAGTGTAGGGAAAAACGATAAAATCTCCGCGAAACCCTACAATATCCGTAGGGTTTCGCGGAGATTTTATCGTTTTTCCCTACATCTTTTTTGTTCCTGTCAACAGCTACTTCGGGTTGCGAAATATTGTCTAGGGACGTTGAATGAATACGTACCAGTAAAAAGCGGTCAAGTTAAGCGCAAGTTCAAATGCCGTTACTTGTAGGGTAAAACGAGAATTTTCATTCAAAACACTACAAATGGTGTAGGGTTTTGAATGAAAATTCTCGTTTTACCCTACACTATTAGTAGAGGAACAAGCCAAAAACTACTCTACCCTACTAAATATTGCGGCATAAAACGGGGCAGTCCGACCTTTGGGGTTCCTACACCATCCAAACCCGTTCTGCCCCGTGAAGCAATGCCTCAGCGCCAAACTTACTACGCTTTTGCGACAGGTGCCGTTTGTGCGCCAT
>NZ_QYCN01000078.1 GCF_003583925.1 Hymenobacter rubripertinctus
TTGTGGGTGCCTTTTTTGACAATCGCCTGCAAGTTGGCGGCATCGGCGGGCGGTAGGACAACGGGTTTAGCGGGGCGAGGCATCAGCAAAAAACAGAAGGTGTCTACCCCTAACTGTTACAGACGAAATTAAGTTGACAGACCACTAGTGGAAGCAGGCATAGCGAGGAAGTATAAAAGGTTAGCGGATTATTCGTCATTGAGCGTAAGGGCGGGTCCTACGCGGAGTTCGTAGCCATACGTGGTGGGCTTTCCCCAGTCGAGCCACTCCTGCCAAAAGTGGGGCTGCGTTTGGAATAGTTGATTGAGTTGTGTTCCAACAGGTAAAGTACGCTGGACTTGGCCTTGCTGCAGGTGCAGGCTTGCCAGGGGTGGGAGAGCGGGGGGCAGTGTGTCGCAGGGTAAGCAGAACTGCGTCGCCAGCAAGTGTTCGCCACCGGGAACCAGCTTATAGATAATTACGCCCGTCTCACGGTTCACAGCGGCTGCATGCAGTTTCCCGGCTGTGTCGCGCCAGGTTGGGGAGGCCGTCACGTGAACATCATGCACCCAGTACCAGCGGCCTCGGTGCCAAACCAATCGGTCGAGTGGGTATTCACGGTAACGTTGACCCTCGTAGCGCTGAAGCAATGAGTCGCTTGTCTGTACCTGGCGATTTCGGGATACATCGGCCGGGTCTACTAGCGATGAGTCCAAACAATAGCCTACACTCAACAGCAACGTATCAACGGTAGAGTTGATGATGTGCCATTCCACCCTATTCTGGGGATGAATTGGAGGAGAGCAAGCAGTCAGGCGAACAGCGACACCAACCAACAGACAAGCCATTAAAAGCTTATACATACGTATAAAGCTCATCGGTAACGAACAGCCAAACTTCTACGTCGCGAACCCACAGTTGCAGCCGCACGTCTACTTGACCAGTGCGCCGCCCGGCTGGGATGACACAACTCAATTGCGAAGCGCTCTCAACGCGCAGGTCGGTAACCGGTGCTCCGTCCACGATAATCTCCATATAAACGTGCCGGAATGGTTTTCGCAAGCGTTGCGAATAAGCCGTATAAGTGTCCACTAGGTTACTACCTTTAAACGTGGCGCGGTTGCCGCCGGCCAGTGGACCTGATCGGCGGTCGGCGGCCGCAGTGCTTAATGTTGGCAGGCCATAATAAAGCGTGTCGCTGGGCGAAGTTGGAAAGCTCATATTCCAGAGCAACATCCGGGCCCGGATACCGCTCCATGGCAAGTCGCTAATTGTTTGTTGGCTGACGCGCGTGGCGAGGTCCCTCAAAAAGGCTGAGGTCGATTGTTGACCCGACGATAGTGTGGCTAATGACTTAATTGGTTCCCAAAACAAAGCTTTAAAACGGCGGCTGATGGCTGGCTGGTTGGCCGCCGTCATCCAGCTATTCGTGCGTCGAGGGTCGCCGGTCGGATCGGGCTTAATGTAGCGGGGTTGCAATGGGTCGGTAACTAAATCCGCTCCCCCCACAACAAAGTCCCAAAACAATGAAACTAGCATGGCGGCAAAAGCCCCCTCCGAATACTGGCCTCGGTTTATGCGCGACGGCTGCTGGGTTTGCGGCAGTAGCCAGCGGTCAGGGTCTAACTCGCGCCATTTTAAGTTTGGATCTTCGATCTTAGAGGTCGTATACAGCCAGTTCAACTCATCTCCCCAAAAGCCTAGTCTATCTATGTAACGTGTGACCTTGGTATGAGTGCCATCATGTACGTCACCTCTCGACAATTCTTCAATGGGAGGCTGCGAGATGGCCGTGATGTCTGCCTGATTTAAGCAAATATCCTTCGGCCAGCCACAGAATATACCACCCATGGCCTCGGCCCAACCCTCGGTCAGGCCCAGAAACGAACTACTGAGCAGCGACTCGTTATGATACCAACCAGTTCCGAATACCTGGTTAGCAAAGCGGTGGATGATAGTGCTACTCGAGAAGCCAGCTCCCTGATACATCACCTGATGCGACGACTCATGGATTATCAAGTTTCGGTTGCGCTCGTTTTCTTTAGCCGACAGATAG
The DNA here is from genome assembly GCF_003583925.1 of Hymenobacter rubripertinctus. Taxonomy (GTDB): domain Bacteria; phylum Bacteroidota; class Bacteroidia; order Cytophagales; family Hymenobacteraceae; genus Hymenobacter; species Hymenobacter rubripertinctus. Next base: position 2,036 of record NZ_QYCN01000078.1, read on the forward strand.
ATACTATGCAGTGGGTAAGAAAGGGGCACTTGGTCCAAAAATGGCAGATTGGCTATCGGCTCCAGCGGGCCACCGGGTGACAAGCCGCTGGATAAGATGTGAAATAGCTTCAGGTCTAGCTCCGTGCCTGGGTAGTCTCCGTCTGTTAAGTAATGCATCACCACGGCTAGCTCGCGCGAGTAATTGAGCAAGGCTAACGCCTGATTAGCATACTCGCTATCGATTCGAATGCGGCCGTCGACGGGGTTAGTGTTAATGACATGTACATTGCGCAACGAGGTGTGGCTTACCTGTGGCACGACGGGTGGGGAGCTATTATTGGCTGAAAGCCAATGCTCAGCGATAAAGATAGGGGGCGAGGGGTTGGGGTTATCGTTAAAAATTTGATCGTTGGGACGTTGTGCTACTGAAATAACACGGGTCCGCTTCATATTAATATTAGGATTGTTCAACTCCATTGTTACATCGAACTGGATAGTATCGCCAGGTCGGATAGCAAAAGAGAGCCCGTAAATGGCCGAGCTGGCGTCTACTACAACATGAGGGATCCGCACGCCGGCCCCGGAGGGGGTTACTCCCGTGCTGGTGACAAGGGCGACCGGTATGTCGGTGGGCAGACGGCCCTCCTCAGTGCCTATCGAATTCTTATTCGGGTTAGGCATGGCAAAGCTGAAGTCAAAGATGTAATCAACGCCAACGTTGAACCAAAGTGGTGTAATGGGATTTCCAAGCTGAAAACCTTTAAAGCCAACTAAGCAACCACGGGTACGGCCGTCGGCGGCCAGCCAATAGCGAGTCTTGTCAAGAGCGGTGGCCCAGATAGTCGGCATCTGGATGGGTGGGTTCTTACCCGTAGCTGTCAGGTCGGTGGTAGGGGCCTCAATAACGAAGTAAAAATCGGCGTTGCCCGTAACCTGCGCTGGTGTCAATTCGAAATAAGCGATACCGTTGAAGTTGGTCTGGGCTGAGGCCACGGGTGGACCAGGAGCGTTGTAGTCGTAGAGTCGTACCCAGCTATTCCCATTCACACGAAAATACGAGGCGTAATGCGGGTCGGGCTGCTGAGTGGTAGGGTTAAGCGAATCGGCCGTAGTGATGTTGGACACTTGAAAGCCGATATAAAACTTCGCTCCCCGCTGGTAGGTACTACTAGCGGTTAGCAACGGATGATATAGCCACACGTCGGATTGCGCAATTTCGGGCAGGTAGCGGATGAAGTACAGCGGCGAGACAGGTAGCACTTCGTTGACACCGTTTACCACCGAGCCCTCGTAGGCTTTGAAAATCAATGGGTAGGCGCTAGTGTTATTGGCATCCACCTGCACTTGTCCCAAAGCCTCGCCGCCATCTACCTCCACACTTCGCTGTCCGGCCATGACGGCGGCCACGTATGCAGCCTGCTTAACAGCGGTTGTCTGCTGAGAGGCGTTAGAACCCTGACTATCTTTCCAATAGCTGTCCACCACCTTGGGGTTGAGGACCGCGACTTTGGCTGTAACTACGGCCTGAAATGAAGCCGCGTCCAAGCCCTCGTACACAAAGTACGTAATACCGGGCAGTCCCTCAGGTTGCTGCAGGGCTAAGTCCTGGGATGCTTGGGGCAAGAGCTGCAACTCTATGAAGGCATGAGTGGCTACTGTCCCTGAAGGCAGCGCTTGACCTGCTGCTTGCCACCGGACCGTTCCACGTCCACAAGCGTATACCGTCTTATTAGCATCCTGATCCAGCACAAACTGCAACTCTGTGCCCCCATTATCATAGGCACTTACGGACCCTTGCAAGTCAGCATAGTACGCTTGTGCCTCTGCGGCAGTTGGTGCCGGCGCGATAAGCGGCATGCTAATGGTCTGCGTAACAGGCGGAAGCGGAGCGAGCATAGAGATTGTGAGTAACCTTATTATGAATTATTAAATTTTCCTTTGATGATATCTAATGCAATCCCTCCAGCAGCAGCGGCAGGAACCGTTTATCAAACTTGGGGGCCTTAAGCAGCTTGCGGCGAAAGGCCGGCTGCCCGAGCCAGTTGGTCATCGACGCGCGCAGGGGGTCGAACACGTTGACCAGCAGGCAGTAGAAGCCGGTGTGCAGGTCGGTGGCGTCGAAGACCAACTCCAGGATGGGCGTTTGCTGGAGCGTGGCCCGGGCCACCCAGATGTATTTGGGCAGCGAGCTGACCAGGATGCGGCGCAGCGGCTCGCCGCTAACCGGTCGTAAGTAACGTAATTCTTCCTTGTACTTATTGCTGTAGTCCAAATAAATATCCCACACGATGTCGGCCCGCTCCTGGATGGTGTCGGTGAAGATTTGCTCGAACAGGCCCACCTGCCGGTACACCTGCTCGTAGGTGATGCGGATGTCGGCAGCCAGGGGCACGAAGAGGCTGAAGAGCGACGCTTCGCGGTGCTGCTGCCAGCGCCCTTCGGCCGTTTGCCAGTCGGCATCGGCGGGCCAGGGCGTGCGCAGGCGGCCCTGCTCGGTGAAGCCGTAGCGGGCGAAGGGGCCCATCTGATCGTCGTGGGCGTAGAGGCGGTCAAGCGCGTCGGAGGCCAGCGAGATATCGGGCGTGGGCAGGGCCGTGGCGGGGGCCAGGCGGTAGCCGGTGATGGTGACCAGGTGACCCAGGTCGGGGTTTTCGTCGAGCAGCAGGAACAGCAGCACCGGCAGGCCCAGGCGCAGGTAGGCGTAGAGGAAGCCCTTGGCCCCGCGTAGCTGCTGCTGCATGCGGGCGGTGGCCGAGTCGCCGGGCGGCAGCAGGCCCCACTCGTGGCCCTGGCGGTAGGTGCGCAGCTCGGCCACCAGCCCCACGGCCTCGATGGCCTCGCCGATCTGGGTCTGATCGAGGCCGGCGCTGGGGAAAGTGCGGCCGTGGCGGTAGAACAGGTTGCGGGTGGTGGCCGTGATGTGGTAGGGCGAGGGCAGGGCTGTCTGGAACAGGGCCGCCGTTTTGTGGAAGGCCATCCACAGGGCCGTGGTGGCGCAGGCACTCACGTTGTTGTCCTGCTCCTG
>NZ_QYCN01000079.1 GCF_003583925.1 Hymenobacter rubripertinctus
ACCACTAAACAGGGCCAGCTACGCCACACGCCCACCAGCAGCCGGTTCGAGTTGGCCGAGCTGAACCCCGGCGGGGTGCCGATGAAGGAAGCATATGACCAGGCCGTGCAGCGCACCACGCAACGCGACCAAGCGCAAAGCAAAGGGCAGAGCAAAGGGGGGCAAATCACCAGGTAATTCGAGGCCGAAATACCCTGAATTTAAGAACTTAAGAAGTAACCCTATCTAACTACCTGATTACTAATACTAATCACTTTCCATACTGGAAAGCGGGACTTTCCAACCTAGAAAGTATCACTTGTCATAAATGATAGCAAAAAAGAAAGTATGAATTTCTTTTTTGATGCTCATTTGGAAAGTAATATTTACCTTTAAGGGAAATCAGATTTTCCTTTTTAACCGTATTTTGTAAAATGAAACTTTCCGATTTTGAAAGGAATAGAACTAACCCCTTCCTAGATAAGGCATTAGACGAGGTGCAAATTTCTCGCAAGTACAAGACCGCAACTCGCACTGGTGAGAGTGCAATGCTGCAAGCATTTGACCCTAAGACAGGCGAGATTTTGGGCCATACTATGTTCATTCGAGAGATAGAGGTAGACGAAGAAAAATTCACGAAGCTCTATTTAAGCCAATTTGAGAGCTTTTGGGAGCTTTCTAAGCCTGCTATCAGGGTTTTTGGGTACATCATGCAGAAGATGAAACCGAAGTCAGATAAGCTGGAATTTTTCATTGATGAATGTATGCAATACACTCATTACAAGAGTATTAAACCAATATATGCTGCTCTTGCCAGTTTGATAGAGGCAAAAATCATTGCTAGGGGCTACAACGAGAATGTGTACTTCATCAACCCCATGATAATGTTCAATGGGGACCGGGTAAGTTTTGTGCGCAGCTATGTCAAAAAGAAGAAGTCAAAGCAAAGCGACCCACAGCAATTGTCGGTATTTGATGCCATTCCCCCACTTAATATTGACTAACAATGCTCACTATTGAAGAATACGCGCAGCTCCCGGACGAGCTGAAGTATCCGTCCCACGTCGCAGGCCCGCCAGTGCTCGATACCGCCGAGGAGCAAGACCTGAAGCGGGGTTGGTGTTGGTACCCACTTCTGCCCGCAGCGGAGAGAGAGCCGGCCAAACGGTCAACACCATGAGAGTTTGATTTCAACCCTAAAATTCTAATCGAGGAGGTCGTTCTGAGGCGGCTAGCCGAAGTAGCACCAGCCCCGGTTTTAGTAGATAACCAGATAGGAACGTGGCTGATGCCGCTACGCTAGCCGCTTCGCATCGACCTCCCCGATTAGAATTTAATGAACAGATAGTATTAGGACACCCTGGCTAAACTAACGAGCGCATGCAGCGCGGTACGGATACGGGTTTTCACCGTGCCCAACGGAGTGTGAAGGTGTTCTGCTACTTCTGCTTGGGTGTAGCCCCCGAAGTAGAGCAGGTTTATGACCTCTTGGTGTTGAGGCTTGAGGCAGAGTATTAGTTCACGTAACCCGATGTGTTCGGGATTGAAAGTAGAGACGGCTGCCATCCGTTGCACACTGCCGACCTCAAGCGACGAACTATCCCGATAAAAGGAGTTGCGGGGACTGCGCAGGTAATCAATAGCCTGATTAGAGCATATGCGAACCATCCAGGTAAACAAACGTCCCCGGTCAGCGTCGTAGGTGTCAATACTTAACCACACTTTCAGGAAGCTCTCCTGCAAGATGTCCTGCGCTACTATCTCGTCTCGGACCAAACGCTGAATGGTTGCCAACAGGGTCTTGGCATATTTTTCATAGAGCAAGCGGAGAGCCTGCTCGTCGCGGGCCACCAAGCGTTGTACAAGCTCTTCTTCATCCGATATTATGGACAGCGCCGCAGCGAGGGGGAGGGGCATGAAGCGAATAAGCAGTCCAAAATGATGGCTATTTACGCAATAGCGGGGCTATAGGATTCTAACATTCTCCCCCGCACCAACCTCAATTAAGCTTACCTCGAACCGCCAAACAAAAGGAGAAAAACCCTTAATTTTGGGAGCTGTTTGAAGCGTAACCGGCTCTGCTGAGGAGCAACCGGCCAGGAATAAATCAGCCCGCAGACGCAGAGTCTGAAAGCCCCGTACAGCGTTGAAGGTTCGCCCTCTGCTGCACGGGGCTTTTTCGTTCTATTATCAGGTTTTCAGGCATGCCACGCCGCATTGTCTGGGTTTTAAATGGCAAACCACGATGGAAACCAAAGGGGGGATTCAGGCTCGTATTGTGGAGCTTACCAAGGAAATAACCGACGTGCAGGAACAGCTTTGCTTCTGGCAAAGCACTGAGGACCCCGAATTGATGGAGGATGCTCCAGGGCGGGTAGCCGTTTTAGAAACGGACTTAGAAAACTTGCTGAACTGGCGGGCCGGGGCGTTAAGGCAGTTGGGGATAAACCCAGACAATGCGGCGTGGCATGCCTGAAAACCTATGCCCGGAACGGGCAAGCTAGGCCGGAGTATCAATGCCCGGAACGGCCTTATGGGCGTCCCGCAATTCGCATACCTGCGCCCAACTCAGCTCACCGGCAACGTAGCGCCCGTAGAGCTGGTGCGTATACGGGGTTGCGTTTCGGACTATCCCAGGGTTTGCTGCTTTCGCTTGTTGCAGCACGTAGGCCCGTTGCGCAGGGGTTTGGGCATCGGGCCCAAATTTGAGGTCATCGCCCATTAGGATAGCTGCTTAAAGATTAGGTCTATCTGCCCAAATGCCAGCAGGCAAAACCTGTCTAGTAGCAGCTAATTATGGCTTGTGTTCTTGAAAGTAGGGATATTTTGCCCACATGCGTTGGTTAAAGGTACCATGTATAGTGTCTAATTTTGTACTTTCACCATATGATAGTACAGTGTCAAAAATGCGGTAAGGACTACGAGCCGAAGCGTCGAGGGGGTAAATTCTGTTCAGTCTCGTGCCGAGTGGTGCAGCACCAGCTTGTCAAGCGGGGGGAGGCCTGGCCTACTCCCGCGACCGGAGATGAACGGTATTTAGCTGAGAAGTTGGTAGCGGTCGGACGGTCAGCTACGGAAACACTCGCACAGGTTAAGGGGATGCCGACAGCCGAAGCACTGAGTCAATTACGGGGGTTGGTGCAGGCGTGGGCGGGGGTAGCTGATAACTCTGTTATCGACAGGGTACAGTACAACGAGCGGCAAGAAATCAACGCTAAGGCCACCCGAATGCAGCGCGTCAAAATCGGTAAATAAGGGTATTAGCGTAAGTTTTAAGCGTAAGTTTTGCCTAAAATGTACCCTGAAAAAGTGCCATTAGCGTAAGTAATAAGCGTAAATATTGGGCCCAAAACTGTTCAAGAAAAGCGACGGTATAACCCACTATACCGGACTTTGTCCGGCAGGGGGCTTGCAGCCGGCCCTACACCCTCGTAAATCCCCTTTCCCCACCGCCCCATGCCCTACGCCATCTGTCGAGTAGCCAAGATTAAGACCGCCCAGGCGGGCGCGGCCAAGACCGCTCACAACTATCGGCAGCGCGAAACGCCCAACGCCGACACCGAGCGCAAGCCGCTCAACCGGGAGTATATCAACACGGCCGAGCGCAATTATTGGGAGTTGGCCACCGAACGCATTCAGGAGGCCGGGGCCAAAGTCCGGCATGATTCGGTGCGCGGGGTGGAGGTGCTGCTAACGGCCAGCCCCGAGGCATTCAAGCGCCAAGCCGACGGAACCCCGCATGACTGGCACGGTAGCAAATGGGCCGAGACCAATATTGCATTTTTGAAGGCTCAGTTCGGGGAGCAAAACGTAGTGAGCTGCACCCTGCACCAGGACGAGCTGACGCCTCACTTTCACGCCGTCGTTGTGCCTATCACCGAGGACGGGCGGCTATCGGCCAAGGACCGCTTCAACCCCAAAACCCTACGCCAGCTCCAGACCGATTACGCCGAGGCCATGAAGCCGTTCGGGATGGAACGCGGGGTCGAGCACAGCCGCGCCAAGCACGAGGTCATGCGGCACGTCTACGGGGCCCAGGAACGGAGCCGGGGAAAGCTGGCCGACCTGACTAAGCCGGAGCCGGCCACGCGCCTGAGCATCGAGGGGCCGAGCGGGCTGGACCTGGTTAACCTGAGCAAGTGGCGGGCCGACCAGGAGGCCAAACTAAACGCGGAGCTGGTCCGGCAGCTCGCCGCGGCCAACGAACGGGCCAGCAAGGCGGCTAGCATCGCGCAGGACAGCGCCGGAGCCAAAGACCGGGAAAAGACCTTAGCGCGGCAGTTGGCGAGCGTAGAGGGCACGAAAACGAGCCAAATCCAGGTACGGAAGGATGTTGAGGGGGGCTTTACCCGCGCTCTGGTGCAGGTCGCCCAGGGCGAGACGCTGCCAGCGGACGTGCTGGCCTACGCGCACCAAGTGCGTACGGACATCCAGACCGAGACCGAAAAACACGTCCAGCAAGCCCTAAAGGCCCCAATCCGCCAAGTCAGCGACCTGACCGAGCAACTCAAAAAGCTTCCAGGATACATCTACCAGGAAGATCCGACCACTAAACAGGGCCAGCTACGCCACACGCCCACCAGCAGCCGGTTCGAGTTGGCCGAGCTGAACCCCGGCGGGGTGCCGATGAAGGAAGCATATGACCAGGCCGTGCAGCGCACCACGCAACGCGACCAAGCGCAAAGCAAAGGGCA
>NZ_QYCN01000080.1 GCF_003583925.1 Hymenobacter rubripertinctus
GCTTGGTGGCGGCAGGCTTTGCATTGGTATTTCGGCTGCTCTTTGCGGCTTCCGTTCTTACGCAAGTCAGCACTGCTGCACTTGCCACACGTCAACGTGGTCTGAAGCATGGGAGTAAGATACTACTCACCCCGCATTATACCACCGCCAAAATACTTTTTTTGGGCTATTTATTCACCGGAAACAGGCTATTCTTTTTAACTTCTACTATTCTTTTCCCCAGTAGAAATCTACCATGAACACCTCCAAAACAATCAACAAGCAAAATTTTTGCGTGAGGTAAATATGATAGAGCATTCAACTTTGCGCTTTCTCTCCAAGATCTAAAATCATCTTCTGTCTGACAAAAATATAATTTATTTAAATTTTTCAAGCATGATATTTCCGAAGGTAAATATTTGAACGAGTTGCCAAATAAATATATCACCTTAACTGTATTCATATATTTAATACTTGTAGGCATATTTTTTATATTACAATATGAAATATCGATGGTATCCAATTTATCAAGGTTTTTAATATTTATAAACAAGCTATCAATATCAATGTTTTTATTGTGTCTTACAATTATTTTATTTACATTTTTATATTTACTAATCAATTTAATATGTTTATTTATATTTTCAAAATTACTCAAATTCAATACCCTAATATCCTCATATGACTCCATATCATCAACTAACTCATAAGATGTTTTTTTATTGTATTCATTCGTTTGCGCATACGCAGAAAATGAATAAAAAAATACAAACAAAATTAGATATAAAAATCTATGGAATATTAATATAATTTCTTCTGTATACATCTTGCCAATCAACTGATGAATTGAATTTATCATGATATTCATTCCGCGTTTGAACTTCTGCATCGTGTGGTTTTTTTTCAGTAGTTTGCATATATTCCTTGTACTCAGCATCAGTCATTTTATCTGGGCTACTACTATATCCCCGTTGCTCATCTTTAACTATTTGTTCTGGTGTCAGATGTATACCTTCATGCACACCACTAGCATTTAAGAACTCTTTTTCTGATGCAGTGGAGTATTTGCCAGTATTAGTCTTTTTATCTTCCATATACGCTCCTTTGTATATAGTAATAGTTGCAGATTTATAAGTCCCATCATCGTTTTTCTTTTTGTCGCTACCGGAAAGTGTCAAAGCATATCCTCCTGATGCTGATCCTTTTCCATTTTTTAATAAAATACTAATTTTAGTCTTGGAACCAATCATATCATCAACACTTTTCGCCCCTTTCTCTGTGCTTGTCATAGCTTCAATCACGTTCTTCGTTCCGTTTTTTACAGCGTTATCAGAGTAAGATAAACTGCCATCCTCGTTTTTATTAACTCCTACTACTTCCTTCCCATTAGGATCTATAAATCTCATTGGGTTATTTAAAGCATAGTTATATGGTGAAAATTCTGTATATTTTTTTGCCAACGGGTCTACCACGTTCCATCTTCCAATAGTAGGATCGTACATCCTAGCTCCATAATCCTGCCAGCTCAAGCCAAATTCGTCCTGCCGCTCCTTGCCATTGAAGGTAAACTTGTTCTGCGGCGTGGCGCTCCTGCTGAGCCCCACCAAGTCGAGGCCAAACGGGTCGTAGTGGTTCTCCTGCACTTGCAGGCCTTGCCGGTGCTCGATCGATATGTCGTCAAAGAACACGTCCGTGTCGCTCTCATTCGCCACGTACGCCTGCACGTAGCCCGCCGCCGGCACGAACACCCGTAAAGATAACAGCTCGTAGCCCCCACCCGCCACGGTGGCATTAGCCGCACTCGTCAGCTGCTGCGTGCGCCAGTCCACCAGGGCCGAATCGGCGTTGTAGACCAGCACCCGCACGTACGCCTTCGGTACCCCGCCGGCCAGCTGCTGCACGGCCGGCACCAGACCCAACCCCACGCTCAGCAAGGGCAACACCCGCACCTTGCGCCCCCCGTCCGGCGTCAGCGGGGCCGGCCCCACGGCTGGTTGCAGCAACGAAGCCACGAAGCTGGCCAGCGAGAAACTCCAGTTGGCCTGCGCCGCCTGCTGGTACATGCCGTACGCCACCACGTCGATAGTGTCGCCCTTCGCCACCGAAAGCTGCTTGAGCGGCCCCAGCGGCTGAGGTTGCGTACCGCCCGCGTTGAGCAGGGCAAAGCCCACCCCCGTGTAGGCCAGTTGGTGATACGGGTCCACCCGCCGGATCGGGGCCGACACGCTCACCGAATCAAACTCCGACTGCTCCCGCCGCAGTTCATCAGCGTTCGGCTCCAGGTAGGCGTGATACGTCTTGCGCTCCCCCGGGTGGAAGGCCACCCGCAGGTTGCCCAGATGGTCCTTGAGCACGTACTCGTACTGCACCTTCGTGCTGACCTGCCCCGCCGGGTCCCGCTTATACAGGTACAAGGCCCGCCCTTCGGCGTGGCTCAGCCAGCGCAGACTGTCCCGCTCGTACTGCCACGGCCCCACGTAGTCCGTGCGCACGGCCGCCTTGCCCGCTTCCGTGGCCCGCTTGCTCACCTTCTGCCCGGCGGCCGAGTAGGTGTACTCCAGCACATTGCCGTTGGCCCACTCCAGCCGCTCGGGCAGGTGCAGATAGTTGTAGTTGATTTTGGTGATGCCCTTGTTCTGGTCGCTCATCAGGCTGCCCGCCGCATCGTACGCGTAGTCCGGCACCGTGGCCCCGCTGGTCGCCCCGTCCGTGAAGTCCGGCCGCGCGGGCAGCTTGGTGCCGAAGGCCGTGGCGGCGGGGGCCAGATCGTCCACCCGCAGCAAGCGGTTGCTGGCCGGTTCACTGCTGGTGCTGGCCGGCTGGTAGCGGTAGCGCAGGTTGTCCGTCTCGGCGTACTGGGCCGGCGTGCTGCGGGTGGCCTGGGCCACCAGGCCCCGGCGGCGCAGCGTGAGCAGGTTGCCGCCCGCATCGTAGCTGGCCAACGAGAAGCGGTAGTTGCCCCGAACTTGCTACGAGTGAAAGAGCGAAACTGCTATATATCACAAGCTATGAATTTTCCATTTTTATACATGAAGCTAAGCTTGCAAGGGTGGCCGAATGTCCCTAACACACTTTTCTTTTCTTCAATAATTCTATTTTTGATATCATCAATAGGAAATTTTGTCTGAAACAACTCATTGTTTCTTTCACCTACTATATATATTCTAAATTCTTTATATTCAAAATAACCAACCAGTTCAAAACTGCTTATTCTAGGGCAAGAATTCATTATTTTTATAATAGAATATTTTTGCGAATTTTTCACACCAATAGTTAGAATTTTTTCGCCATCATTTATATTGCAAAATGAATTATTATTTGCATAATTTATATACTCATCAACGATACATATCAGATTTGAATTTATTTTAGATTGAGAGATAGTATGATTACATGTTGATAAAAAAATGCTCAAATAAAAAAAAATAGTCACTGTGGTTATTTTTTTCATTTTCATTATTCTTTGTGAAAATTTTGACTGTTGTATATTATATAAGAATTAGTTTTAACATCATATATTTTATTAATAATATTTGGGTTGCTTTTTTCTATAAAATGAGAATAATCCAGATCCCCTGAATCATCATAGTCAATGCTTCCATCACGTGCAAATCCACTTGGATAATCCGTCATATGTAATGAACCCCGTGGATGAGAATGATTAGTTTCAAAAATAGTCAACCCTCTTTTGATTAAACGAGAATCAAGGTCAGGCATTGCTCTGTTCTTGTCATTCTCGTGAGAGGTACTGATTACACCTATTTCAACCTGCCCTACTTTTACTTTAGTTAATCCGAATTCAACATCCGAATTTTTTGCAAAGAATTCAAATAATTTTTTATCTGATTTGTTTCCTTTTGTGACATAATACGTATCGACCTTAGTTCCGTCACGACTTTTGCCCTGCGATTTGTTATCTAATATACCTTTCTCAACTTCTATGCTTTTATCTTTATCAACGTTTCCCTGTTTGTCGGTTGCAAATAATACATCTTTTTTATCGTCGGTTCTCCTTAATAATTGAGTATCTCCGTCCGTTTTTAACTGATAATCATCCGGACTCATCCCATCAGGATCAATATATCGAATAGGGTTATCAAAGGCATAATTGTAAGGAGAATGACAGGGCAAACGCATGAAGCCGGGTGGGGGGTAGCTTTGGGTCATGAGCCACCCGATTCGCGACTACTTTCTGCAAGTTGAAGACTTCCGTCAAGCCGCCAAGTGCCGCTACCGACTGGCTGACATTCTGCTTATTGGCTTGTGCACCTA
>NZ_QYCN01000009.1 GCF_003583925.1 Hymenobacter rubripertinctus
CCTTATCTACAAGTCGCCCCGCGGCGTCCAGTCCCCTTCACCCGGGATGGATGCGCGGGGCTTCTTGCGTTTATAGAACCCGCCCCAGCCCGGCCCGGCATTAACCTGATTCCGGCCCAGGAGGCAACTCAAGGGCCTCTGGGAGTAGCGTGGGCTTGTATGATGACAGCAGACTGCTGAGGAGGCAGAATGATCAGTGCTTAGTAGGGCAGTATTTATCTGTTGTCTACTCTCCTGATATACATATTCCAGCCTTGAAAAAACGAGTCCAGCTGCTTTGAGATAAGCCACTTTGGCCTCTGAAGGACTCAGGTAATTAGTCCTGACACGACCAACGCTGAATCGGAGGTTTCTTAAGATGTGAATAGTCGCCAGCAGATTTGCTTCTTCGTTGCAACCATAAGAGACGAGGCAACCATCTGCGTGATAGGCACCCGGGCATTCCATGGGCAAAGTCCGACAGATTGTATTGGTACAGTGCTAGCCTGCAACTTCTGATCGGTTGCTGCCTGGCTTGCCTTCCATTGGGTGGGATCACGGCATTACAGGACATGAAAAGCCCGCATTCGGTTAGCGAATGCGGGCTTTTTAGTTGCCGGGAAGTATATGATTATCTGGCTGGTCCGGCTACAATTTCAATCATAGAATCCGGCGACAGGTAGTGCTGGGCAAGTTGTTGCAAAGTCCGGGAATCTACTGCCTGAATTTTCGCTACGAAGGTAGTGTAGTAATCAGCGGGCAGGTGGAAGAAGATCAGGTTTTTGTACTTGTCGCACTGCTCAAAAACGGTGCTGAGCTCATTGGCAAACTTGCCGCTCATGTAGTTCTTCACGGTTTGCAGCTCCGACTCGGGGATGAGCTCTTCCTGTAAGGTGCGCAACTCGTGGTGGACTTCCTGAACGGCTGCCTTGGCATTGGCCGCGTTTACGTCGGAGCCGATGACAAAGCTGGTCGCGTGCTCCCGGGGGCCTACGCTGGCGTAGATGCCGTAGGTAAAGCCTTTGTCTTCCCGGATGTTTTTCATCAGGCGAGAACCAAAGTACCCGCCGAGTACCTTCACCAGCACCTGCAACTCGTGGGTTTGCGGGTGCGTGAGGGCCGGCCACAACCGGCCGATACGTAGCGAGGATTGCAGGCTGCCTTCCAGCGTTACATACTCCTGGGGCATAACGTTGGCGGGGGCCAGAGCCTGTGTGGTCAGGGCAACAGCCACGGGAGCTATGCTGCCCAGAAGGTCGGTCAGCAAGGCGTTGTGTTCCTCATGCACATCACCACAAAGAAATATTTCGGCCTGGCCGAAGTTGTAGTGCTGTTGATAGAAGTGCCGGACTTCTGCGGAAGTGACGTTCTGAAAAACGGCTTCATTGAACGTGATGCCATACGGATACGTGGGGCCGAAGAGGTTGCGGGAAAACTGCTCGGAGGCCAGGTAACTGCTTTTCTGGCGCTCTACCCGCACGTTCTGGATAGTGCGGGTTTTTACCTGGGCCAGCTCTACCTCCGGGAAGATGGGCTCCGTCAGCACGTCCTGTACCAATGGGAGCAGAGGCGCCAGGTGGCGGGTAAGGCAGTAGAGGGTCAGGGTGGAGCGGTCGAAGCCCTGCTCACACTCCAGCGAAGCGCCGTAAAAGGCTACCTCATCGGCAATCTGGCGGGCGGTGCGGGTACGGGTGCCTTCCAGCAGCATCCGGGCCGCCAGCAGGGAAACGCCGGCGGTAGGATCGTACCACTTGCCAGCTCTGAAGACTACCTGGAGGCGAACGACGGGTTGGGCATCGTTGCGTAGTACGTGAAGACGGGCTCCGTTGGGGAGCGAAAACACGTCAGCCGCCGGCAGCGTTACGCGGGCCAGCGGCTGAACGGGAGGAGCGACGGTACGGTCGAGCATCAAGAGAAGAAAGAAGAGTTAGTTGCCGGAGCTATCGGAGCTGCCGAAAGCCTCGCTGAGCTCATTGAAGTTGAAGTGCAGGGAAACCCGCAGCGTTTGGGAGAGTGGGTTGGCCTTGGAGTTTGGCACCAGATAGGTGCCATCCACCCCAAAAACCTGGTACCGGATGCCGGCTCCGAAGCTGAGGTACTGCCGGTCACCCTTCATCTTGTTCTCGTAGAAGTAACCGGCCCGCACCATCAGCAGGTCGTTATACGAGTATTCGAGGCCGGTTGACAGGTTGATTTCCTTCAACTCCTCGCTGAAGCCGCCGGGGGCGTCGCTGAACGAACTGGTAATACCGCGCACGATACCGTAGCTGGCCCGTTTCTCGTTTTCGGCTTCCACTGCCGGATCACTGCTGGCCTTGCCTTCTTCGTAATAGGGCGTTGGCACCAGCAACTTGTTGGCATCGAAGGTGAAGGTAAGTTTGTTGTAGGCGTCCAGCTCCTTGGTGATGGCCGTGCCGAGCTTGAGGTTGGTTGGCAGAAAATCGGGCCGGCTCGCACTCGTGTAGGTGATTTTGTTGCCGATATTGGATACCGCTGCCCCGAAAGCCAGGTTATACTCGCCGGGGCCAATGGTGAGGTCGGTGGTGTAGTAAGCGCCCAAGTCTACGGCTACCGCATTGCCCGGATTGGTGTCGGCGATGGTTCCGCCCGTGAGGTTGGAGCGGATGTAGCGCGCGTTCAGACCTACCCCGAAGTTGTCGCTCAGCTTCTGTCCGTACCCAATTGCCAGCGCGTATTCCTTGGGGTTGAAATTGCTGGTGGGGTTGCCGCTGTTGTCGCGGTACTGGATTTCGCCCAAGTTGAAATACATCAGGTTAGCCGAAAGCGTGGACCGGTCGCCGATTTTTGTGGTCCCGCTCAGGTAAGCCAGGCCCATGTCGTTGGCGATGCTGGCCAGCCAGGGGGTGTAGGAGAGGGAGGCCGTGTGCTGGTAGCGCACGAAACCGAGCTTGCCGGGATTGTAGTACCCCGCGTTGGCATCGGGACTGATGGCCACGCCCGCCTCACCCAGGGCCGACGAGCGGGAATCGGGGCTGATGGTGAGAATGGGAACCGCGGTGGTAATGGCATTCACGCGCTGGGCATAGGCACCCGTGGTGGCGGCCAGACCCAGTAAACCGGGGAGCAGCACGGCCCGCAGGGACAGTTTCGGCAGTGTCATAAGGGAGAAGAGAAAGTGGAGGCGAAAAGTAGACGAAAAGCCGGAATGGCAGATTAGTTAAGCAAAACCAGCTTCTCGTATTTCGAGGCTGTTGAGGTATCGGAGGTATCGGCCGAGCGGGTCCGGACGCTCACGCGGTACACGTACACGCCCCGGGCCAGCTGGTCCTGGTACTCGTCGCGGCCGTCCCAGCTAACGGCGGCCACATGGGAGCCGCTGCCGAAGGCAGAGCCCTGCAACGTGCGCACCAATTTACCGGATACCGTAAAAATCTGCACCTGAATCTCCAGATCCTGGCCGTTGCGGTTGTGGTCGAAGTGGAACGTGGTGGTACCAGCAAACGGGTTGGGGTAGTTGAGCACGTGTTGCAGGGCCAGCTTCTCGGTAGGAGCCGCAATGAATTCCACGGCCCGCTCGGCCGAGTTGTTCCAGGTGTCCCAGGCTTTCACGCGCAACTCGTGGGGACCGGGCGTGAGGTCCTTGAACTTGTACTCGACCCGGCCCACCTGGAAGCTGTCGGTTTTGGCCGTGTAGAAGGAGTTGAGCACGGTTACTTTGCTGGCGTCGCCGTCCAGGGTTGCCGTCAGGTCGTGGCCGATACCGGTGCCGGCCGTATTGATGCCGCTTTCGTCGCGTAAGGTGCCCAGCAGGGTAGTGGTCAGGCCCGTGAGTCCGCCGAATGCAAACTGCTCGTTGTCCATGAACAGGCGGATGCGGGGCGGGATGGTATCCCGCGTTGACAGCGCGGCGGCGTCGCCGACGGGCGTCAGGCGCTGGCCGTGGGCGTCGATGCGGGCGCTGGGGTCGGCGGCATACAGGCTGATTTTGCCCAGGCCCACGCTGTAGTTGATGTCTTTGGGAACCACGAACTGAACCTTGAACTTACCTCCCCGGATGCTGGCCGGGCCATCGTAAAACACGTTTTCGCGCACCGGAATCGGTACGGGCGTGTCGGTGGGCTCGTTGCCAAGGGTTGTGAGGGTAGTTTTCTTCTCGAAGACCTGCACGTTGGCCGTGCCCGTGAAGGCCGCGTTCAACTGGCCTCCCTGCCGGATTTCGCCCGCAATTTCCACTCGCTGCAAGGCCTTGAGCGTGTCGGTGAGGGTGGTGGCCGGTTTGCCGTTGATGGTGGTCACGACGGCCTCCTGCTCCGGGTAGGCCAGGCGCATGGAAGGGTCGCCGAGCAGGGCGTAGTTGCGGTTGTTATCGCCGGCCACGGCAATGTTTTTGGCCGTCTGGCAGATGTCGCCAATGCGGGGCATCCGGCCGTCGGGCCGCCGCTTGAACAGGTCGTTGAAGAATTCGATGGCCAGCGACTGGTTCTTATCGGCGTACACCACCCGGGTGGTAGTAAGCAGGCCAATGGCCCCGCCGCTGATATCGGTCAGCGACTGCTCGCCGGCGGAGGTAAATTCCGGGTTGTCGTAGGTGCTGAAGTCGCAGGTGCCAGTGAACAGGAAGGTAGGGCGGGTGGTGTTTTGCAGGCGCAGAATGGAGCTGTTGGTCACAATCTGCTCATCGGCCCAGCCTTTGGGGCCACCGTGGCCGATGTAGTTGATCAGCAAGGAACCCTGCTCAAATGCCTCGTCAATGGCCTTCTCCACTGCCGGGGAGCGTTGGCCAGCCGCCACAGTAACCTGCGGAAACAGGTCGAGGTAAAGCTTATACACGTTGTAGCTGCGCGCATTCGTCAGCGTATCGAGCGGCGCGGCCAGCTGCTCACTGTAGTAGCTGAACAGGTTGCCATCCCCATCATCCGACACGAACGAGAGCCGGTTGCGCCACTTGCCGTAGGCGGCCGGCGCGTCGTAGTCAACCAGCTTCTTGAGCACCAGTTTAGACTGTTCGACGGTCCGCACCGGCAGGCGGCCCACGGCAATGTCGAGCAGCTCGTTGCTGGTGTTGGGGCGCCACTCACCTTCCGTATCATCGAGCAGGCCATAATAGTCGTCGGACGAATACGTGAGGCCCTGGGCGTTGGGCCGGGCACCCATCACCAGGTCGAAGCCCTCCACCGACTCGTACACCGGCACGAAGTTCTGGTTGATCTTATGGCTGTTGCTGGGTTGGCGGTCCTTCCACCAGTCGGGCAGCTGGGCCACGTCGTTGGTGGGGTCGGCCTTGTAGTCGTAGGAGGCGTCGCCGAACAGCAATAGATACTGCCGGCGGTTGGCGGTGTTGCGGTCGTAGACCATCTTCATCAGGTCGCGGATGGCCGAAACGTCCTGGCCGCCGGAACCGAATTCATTGTAAATCTGGGCCGTGGATACCACCTGGGCATTAAGCCCGTCGTGGGTGGTGCGGTGGGCGGCCAGCGCGGTGGCCGCTTCCAGAAAAGCCGGGTGGGCCACGATAACCAGCTCCAGCTTGCCATCGAGGTTGAGGGCGTGCAGGTTCTGGTTGCCTACCTTCCCGAAGGTGCGGGGCGCCGGGAAATCGGCGCCGCTGAAGGCCACGAACTCCCGGAGCGTATCGGTGCGGGCCAGGAAGGTGCCGTTGCTGGCGGCTACCGCCACGGGGCGGCGGGGGTTGGTCACGTCCCAGATGGTAGCGCCGGTGGCGTTGCCGAGCTCAAACTGGCTGATGGCTACCGGGCTGATGTTGTCGAGGGAGCGGAAGGCGAGTTGATTGCCGCTGAAGCGCAACTGCCGTCGCGCGTTCAGCTCCAGGTAATCGAGGTAGCCCTTGGCGGCCGGGTCGCCGCTGCCATTGTAGGCCAGGCTGATTTTGAACTCGGTGGGTGAGGTGGCCGGCACCGCGTATTGCAGGGTGCTGAGGTTGGTGTTGGCCACCTCGGGGTAGCAGCCGAAGCCGCCGGAGCAGTTATAGCCGGGTACCACCTGCGAGGCCACGTTCTGGCCGTTCACAATGCTCTGAAACACGGTGGGCGACAACGAGGCGGCCACTACCGACGAAGTAATCTGGGCAACGGAGCCCGGCACCAGATCGGTTACGGGCAGGGTGAAAGTGCGGCTTAGCTGGGTGTTGGCGGAGAATTCTTCCCCCACCCAGACCCGGCCCGACTTGGCGATATTGAGCAGGTCGCGCTCGTAGAACTGCCGGTCGAGGAAGGTGGTGATGCGGGTGCTGGTAGTTCCGCTCACGGCGGGAGCAGCCGGCACCCGGCGCCCGGCGGCCGGTCCTACGGTCAGGAAATAGTAGGCCGTATCGGTGTAAGGGTTGAGCTGGTGGCGAAACCGGGCATTGTTGCCGTCGCGCGTCCAGGTGTGCGGCCCTACGGCGTAGAAGAGGAAGTACTCGTTGTCGTCGAAGGTTGCGCCGGCGTCGCCCACAAAGTGCAGGTTGTTTTCGGCCAGGTCGTCGGGGCGGTAGGCGTTGTTGGCCTGGGGAAGGGTGCCCATAGCGTTGCCAAACAGGCGCAGGCGGCCGGGGTCGAGGCCCTGTACATTCAGGCCCAGTTTGCTCAGCGTGGCTTTGTCGAGCTTGTAGATGCCGTTGGTGGGCACCCCGATCTTAAACCAGTCGCCCTGGCTGAGCACCGAAGTGCGGGCGTAGGTGCGGGTAGCCTGGGGGCGGCGGGCCGTGGTGGTGTAAGCGTAAGCGAAGGAAACCAGCTTTTCGGCCTGGCCGGTCTGGGGGTTGCGGCGCAGGGGCTGCACGGCCAGCAGCGTCACTGCCTGGCGGGCTTCGGTGCCAAACGTCAGGCGCAGGGTTGGGCTGGTGGGCAGGGCGGACAGATCGAGCTGGCGGGCTTCGGCGGCGGGCACGGCCTCGTAGAGGGTTTCGCGCAGCTGGCCCTGCTCTACGGTGCCGGCCAGGCGCAGCTGCAAGGTGCCCACTTGCTCGTTGCGCCCGAACGAGGCCCCCCGGAACGAGGGCACCCGGCGCTGCTGGCCCTTGATGGCCACCGGCTCGGTACCCGTCCAGGCAACGCGACTGCGCACGATCTGTTCGCCCGACTGTGCCTGGGCGACCGGCCCGAGCCCGCTCAGCAGTAGCAGCAGCGTCAGCAGGACCCAGAACGTAGAATGTCGCATACGCAGAAGCTCAAAAATCAGGAGGAAGAAGAACGTACGAGTGGCAACAGGCAGGTGGGCAACTCAGTTCAGCCTGCTTGGTTTAACTGCCTTTGCCGGAAAATATTGCCCACCCGCCCAAAAAAAATACCGGCTCTTAGCTAAACGAAGCAGCACGGGCCGTGGATTGCCGGCCGCTCAGCCCTGGAGAACTTCCGGCTTGGCCGGCATCAGGACGGAAAGCACCACGTAGAGCAGGATAATCGGGGGAATGGCGGCGGCTCCCAGCACTAGCAGCAGGGCCAGACTCAACCCCAGAAAGAGCAGCCGCACCTTGTTCTCCTGCCAGCGCAGGGACTTGAACTTGAGCGCGAACAAGGGCAGCTCGGCCACCAGCAGGCCCGAGAGCACCAGGGTAAGGGCCAGCAGCGTCCAGGGATTGAGAATGAATGGGCTCAGGGAAAACCGGTCGTGGTCGAGAATCAGGGGCAGGGCGGCGACCACCAGCGTGCAGGCCGGGGTAGGCAGGCCAATAAAGGAATCCGACTGCCGGGTGTCGTTGTTGAACTTGGCCAGCCGCAGGGCCGAAAACACCGTCACGATAAAGCCCGCGTAGGGCAGCCAGCTGGGCATACCGGCCCCGCTCTGGCGCAGCAAATCAAACAGGAACGCGCCAGGCACTACCCCGAACGATACCACGTCGGCCAGCGAGTCCAGGTCTTTGCCAATGGGCGACGAAACGTGCAGTGCCCGGGCCAGCAGGCCATCGAAAAAATCGAACAGGGCCGACAACGCCACGAAGTAGGCACCGGTCACCAAATCACCGGCAAAAATAGAACAGAGGGCCAGGCATCCGGAGAACAGGTTCAGACAGGTAACCGCGTTAGGAATATGCTTTTTCAAGGGGTAAACAGATTGAGTGGGGTAGAGGAGGGCGGGCTGCGGATGCGGCGAGCCCACGGGCCTTATTGCAGAAACGGGTTGGCGCGGCGCTCCTGCCCGATGGTGGTGGCCGGGCCGTGGCCGGAGTACACTACCGTCTCGTCGGGCAGGGTCAGAAGCTGGCCCCGGATGCTGGTGATGAGCGTCTCGTAGTCGCCGCCGGGCAGGTCGGTGCGCCCGATGCTGCCCTGAAACAGCACGTCGCCCCCGATGAGGGTGCTGGTGGGCGCGTGGTAGAACACCACGTGGCCCGGGGCGTGACCCGGGGCGAAGCGCACTTCCAGCGCCGTTTCGCCGAAGCGCAGGGGCTCGCCGGCCGTCAGCAAACCAGTGGGCTCGGCGGGGTGGTAGAGCGGGAAGCCGTAGCTGGGCGCGTAGGTAGGCACGGCGCGCAGCGTGGGCAAATCGGCCTCGTGCACCAGAAACGGCACCTGATAGGTGTCGAGAATGAAACGGTTACCCAGTACGTGGTCGATGTGGCAGTGGGTGTTGACCAGCAGCTCTACCCGCAGCCCCCGGGCCTCGATGAACTGCTTCAGGGCATCCTGCTCGGCCCGCTCGTAGCAGCCGGGGTCTACTACCACGCAGGCCCCGGTGGCGTCGTGGAGCAGGTAGGTATTTTCGGAAAACGGATTGAACGTAAAGCCGGAAACGGTCATAGCACGAAAAGGAGAAACAACGAGAGTTTGGAACAAGCAAGGTAAGACGTTTTTGGGGGTCTGGAAGAATGCGGGAATCCAGGCAGCAAGGAACCGTTCCCGCCGCCCGAACTGCGGCCGCAAGCTCCGGACCCCGCCATGAGCCGGCCAACGCGTTGCCCGCGCCCGGAAAAAACCGCCAGCCCCCTTCCGGAGCTGGCGAAACGGCGCGCCCGCCCGACCGACCGCCCACTCCTCCCCGAACGCTCAAAAACGTCTTACCTTGTCCGCCTATGATGGGCGTTGAGTATTTGATTGTGGGCTATGGTATTGCCGGGGCCACGCTGGCAGCTGAGTTGCGCGGGCGGGGCCGTAGCGTATTGGTGCTGGATGTGGCCCGGTCCGATTCGGCCTCGCGGGTGGCGGCGGGCCTGATGAACCCGGTAGCCGGTAAGCGCTTTGCCCTGGCCTGGCGGGCCGATGAGCTGCTGACGGCTGCCGTGGCGTTCTACCGCGCCCAGGAGCAGCGGCTGGGCCAGCCGTTTCTGTACGAGCTGCCCATCATAAAGCTGTTCTCGTCGGTGCAGGAGCAGAACACGGTCGTCGCCCGCAGTGCCGACCAGCCCTGGCTCGATTTCGTGACCCAAGCCACCGGGGAGCTGCCCACGCTGCCCGGGGTGCACCAGGAGCTGGGGGGGCTGCGCATCCGGCGCGGCGGGTACGTGCGGGTGGAAGAACTGCTCACGGCCCTGACCGCCGAAGCGCTGGCCGCCGGTTGGCTCCAGCACGAAACTTTTGACTGGGGCCAGCTTGTTGCCGATCCGGCCGGGGGCTTCACCTACGCGGGCCGGGTGCAGGCCCGGCACATCATCAGCTGCGAGGGCGCGGCCACCAGCCAGAACCCGTACTTTGGCTGGCTGCCCCTGACGGCCAACCAGGGCGAGGTACTCACGGTAAAATGCCCCGGTTTGCCCACCGATACCGTCCTCAACAAAGGAGCCTATGTGGTGCCGCTCGGGGAGGGGTTGCTGCGGGTGGGAGCCACCTACCGCTGGCCCCCTTTCGCGGCGGGTACCACGCCCGAAGCCCTGGCCGAACTCACGGACCGGCTGCGCGCCATCACGGCGCGGCCGTTCGCCGTAGTCGGCCAGCGGGCGGGCGTCCGGCCGGCCGTGCGCGACCGGAAACCGCTGCTCGGTACGCACCCGGAAACGCCGGGTGTGCACGTGTTCAACGGGCTGGGCTCCAAGGGCGTGATGATGGCCCCGCGCCTGGCCCAGGTAATGGCCGACTGGCTGGAAAATGACGTGGCGCCCTGGCCCGAAGTCAATATCCGGCGCTACCTTACGTTATACTCTCCCGCCAATGCCGGCCCGCCGGCAAGCCGCGCCCTTCGTTCCTAGCTCTCCTTCGTTTTCCCGTCCTGATATGAAGCACTTATCCTTACTTTCCCGGCCGGGTTTGCGGCGGCCGGCCGGCCTGGCAGCCCTGGTGCTGGGCCTGCTGCTGGTTGATGGTGGCCCGGCCCGGGCCCAGACGGCCCAGGAGCCTTTCGGGCGGGTGCGCCTCCAGTACAAGGATTTCGACTGGATGCAGCTCAGCACCCAGAACTTCACGATCTATTATTATGCCGGTGGCGAAGATAATGCCCGCCACGCGGCCGAATACGCCGAAAAAGAGCTTCAGCGCATCACGGGCCTGATTGGGTACTACCCGTACTCCAAAACCACCATCATGCTCTTCAACTCCGTCGGCGACCTGCGCCAGAGCAACGTGGGCCTGAGCACCGACAAGTACCAGACCGGCGGCGAAACCTCGCTGCTGCGCACGACCAAGGTCCAGATTGCCTTCCAGGGCGAGCAGACCCGCTTCAAGCAGGACCTGAGCAACCGCATCACCCAGGTATTGCTCAACGACATGATGTACGGCGGCTCGCTCAAGGAAGTGATTCAGAGCAGCTACCTGTTGCAGCTGCCCGACTGGTTCATCAGCGGGGCCTCGGCCTACGCGGCTCAGGGCTGGAGCGTGGAAATGGACGACTACCTGCGCACCATGACCCGGGAGCACGAGGGCAACCGCACCGCGCCCTTCTTCTTGCGCAACCCCGAGCTGGCCGGCCAGAGCGTGTGGAACTACATTGCCGAACGCTACGGCTACACCAGTATTCAGAACATTCTGAACCTGACGCGCATCACCCGCGACGTGGAAGTGGGCATCAGCTCCTCGCTGAACGTGCCCTACAAGGTGTTTCTCAAGGATTGGCTGGGCTACTACCGCCAGCTGAATGCCCAGCCCCAGACCCCCTACCAGGAAGCCGAAGACAAGAACAGGCTGGCCGGCCGCAACCGCCGGGGCACCATTTATAGCCAGCCCGTGCTCAGCCCCAACGGCCAGCAGCTGGCCTACGTGCAGAACGACCTGGGCCGGTACCGGGTGCTGGTGGTGAACAAAAATGGCCGGGGCCGCAACGTAATCCACCGCGGCGGCTACAAAACTCCCGATCAGGAAGTGGAAATGCGGCTGCCGGTGCTGGCCTGGCGCAACAACAGCCAGGTGGCCGTGGTGGAGGAAGAAAAAGGGCTGCTCCAGCTCCAGCTGCGCGAGGCCAGTGGCGGGGTCGGGAATACCGTGGCCCGGCTGAAAGGGCTGCTGCCCCGTTTCGGCCGCCGCACTTCCCTGTTCGCCACGTTCTCCCAGGTAACCGACCTGAGCTACTCGGCCGACGGCAAGTCGGTGGTGTTCAGCGGCGTGCATAACGGGCAGAACGACCTTTACCTGCTGCGGGCCGGTAGCCGGGCTCCCGAAAAGCTCACCAACGACGTGTTCGACGACGTGCAGCCCGTTTTCCTGCCCGGCGGCGGCGGTATCGTGTTCAGCTCCAACCGCTGGCTCGATTCGGCCGGTACGGCCGAGGGCAGCTTCGGGGCCGTAGTCAACAACTACGACCTCTACCTCTACCACCTCGATGGCCGCCCCCAGCCGGTGGAGATGTTGGTAAATACGATTTCCAACGAAGGCCGGCCCCGGGCTATTTCCGATGCGGAAGTGCTGTTTGTGGGGGAAGAAAGCGGGGTGCGCAGCCTCTACCGGCTGGCCCTGGCCACCCACCAGTATCAGCCCGCAACGAGCTTCCTGGCCAACATCAAGGACTTCGACTACAACGCTACCACCAACACGCTGGGCTTCGTTTCGACGGCCGACGGCCGCGACAACGTGTACCTGTACCCGAATTACGCCCTGCCCGAAGGTCTGACGCTGGCTAAAACGGCCCGTCAGGAAATTCTGGAAGACCGCTCCCGGCCCGCCAAGGCGGCCGTGCCGGCGGCTACCCGCCCCGGCCCCACGGTGGCCAGCGCCACCCAGCAGAAGGGCGGCCAGAGTGCGGCCCCGGCCGGCAGCGCCGCCCGCCCMCCCGCGCCGGCTGCCGGTGCCCCGGCCAGCCGCGTGAATCCCAACAACTACGAGTTCGACGAGGATATTCCGGCCTCCCGGGCCGATCCGGCGACCGTGAAACGCCGGGCGGCCACGGTAGTTGCCCTGCCCAAGGCCGCTCCTGCCGGCACCTCCGACCCAACGGGGCCGTTCCGCTACGATACCCAGTTCAGCATCGACAACGTGGTATCGACGCTGACCACGGATCCGCTGCTAGGCCTGGGCCTGATGGGGCAGGTGAACATGTCGGACCTGATGGAGAACCACCGCATTCAGGCAGGTATTTTTGCGCTGACCGACTTACGGACCAGCAATATTTTTGCCGAGTATACCAACCTCAAGCACCGCGCCGATTGGAGTATCCGCTACCAGAAGCAGGCCTATTTCTTCGATTTTGAGAACGTGGGCCGGGTGCGCTACGGCCGCCACGAAATTGCGCCCACGGTTGCCTATCCGCTCACTCACAACCTGAGCGTACGCCTGGGGCCGCGCTTCGTGAACGTGAGCCGCCGTACGTACTCCGACCTGGCCAATGCCAACGACGTGAACCGCGACTACCTGGGCGGGGAGGGGGAACTGGTGTTCGACAACTCGGTGGTGACGGGCGTGAACATGCTGCAAGGCACCCGCATGAAGGCCGGCATCACGAAGCTCTACGACCTGGATGGCCGCAACACCGACTTCACCAAAATCTTCATCGACCTGCGCCACTACCAGAAGCTGCACCGCCAGCTGATCTGGGCCAACCGGGCCAGCTTCGGCCAGTACGTCGGGGGCGGTGCGTCCCAGTCCTACTTCCGCCTCGGCGGCATGGACAACTGGCTGAATTACGATTACGCCGATGCCCAGCTGATTACGGCGGACGACAAACCCGTGACCGAGCCAACCCAGCTGGACCCGACCCAGATGTTCTACCAGCAGTTCGTGACCAACCTGCGCGGGTTCGACTACAGCAAGCGGGTGGGGCAGAAGTACGTGCTCTTCAACTCCGAGCTGCGCCTGCCCATCGTGCAGTACTTCTCGCGGCGGCCCATCGAATCGGGCTTTTTTCGCAACCTCCAGCTAACGGCCTTCGGCGACGTGGGTACGACCTATTCCGGGGCTAACCCGTTCAGCGTCAACAACTCCAACAATACGCGCGTCGTGCCGGGCGGCAGCTTTACGGCTACGGTCGTCAACTTCACCAACCCCCTGCTCTACGGCTACGGGGCCGGAATGCGCACCACCATGCTGGGTTTCTACGTGAAAGGCGACGTGGCCTGGGGCCGGGAACAGTACATTACCAAGGGCCCGAAAATTTACGTTACGCTCGGCTACGACTTCTAATCCGAGCCAGGCAAAAGAACAGGACCGGCCGGTTTTCCACCCAGGAAAACCGGCCGGTTGGCATTCCGGACGGGGCAATTGCAGTAATCCTGGGCGGGGGGCGGCTAATCCGGGGGTTGGGTTGTATCTTTGCCCTCCGTTTACCAGCCGTGTTGCCGTGACGCTTCTGAGCGAAATTTGGGTGTTGATGCAGAAGGACTTCCGCCTGGAATGGCGGCAGCGCGCGGCCCTGAACGGCATGCTGCTCTACGTGAGCAGCACGGTATTCGTCTGCTACCTGAGTTTCTCCTCCCGGGGCGGCCAGCTGCCCGCCCCGGCCTGGAACGCGCTGTTCTGGATTGTGCTGCTGTTTTCGGCCGTGAATGCCGTGGCCAAGGGGTTTTTGCAGGAAAGCCGGGGCCGGATGCTCTACTACTATACTGTGGTGCGGCCCCAGGCCGTGATTCTGGCCAAAATAGCCTACAACGCCCTGCTGCTGCTGGGTTTGGCGCTGGTGGCCCTGCTGCTGTACTCGGTGGTGCTCGGCAATCCGGTCCAGAACGGGCCGCTGTTTGTGGGCAACGTGCTGCTGGGGGCCGTGGGCTTTGCCAGTACCCTCACCCTGGTATCGGGCATTGCTGCCAAGGCCACCAACAGCAGCACGCTTATGGCCGTGCTCGGCTTCCCGCTGATGGTGCCCATGCTGTTGCTACTCATCAAAGTCTCCAAAAACGCCCTCGACGGCCTCGAATTCGAAGCCAGCCGCAGCGCCCTGCTCACCCTGGTGGCCCTGAACCTGATTGTCGGGGCCGTATCCTACCTGCTGTTCCCATTTTTGTGGAGAAGCTGAAAAAGAAGCTTTTAGCTGTCAGCTGACTTTTTGAGGCCCTTTCCTATTGTAGATGTACAACGTTAAAAAGCTAACAGCCAACAGCTAATAGCTAATAGCTCATGAAAAAAAACTGGTGGAAAGCCCTGAGTGTGGTGCTGCTGCTGTACGTGGCGGTGGCGGGCCTGCTCATGCCCGTGCCGCGCCTGGCCATTCTCAATGAAACCATTCGCAACCTCTACTTCCACGTGCCCATGTGGTTCGGGATGACGTTCATTCTGGTTGCTTCGGTCTACTACTCGGTGCGCTACCTGCGCACGCCCACGCCCGCCCTCGATATCCGGGCTCACGAGGCGGCCCGCACCGGCATTCTGATGGGCTTCGTGGGGCTGGCCACGGGCAGCATCTGGGCCAAATATACCTGGGGCGAGTGGTGGACCAACGACCCCAAGCTCAACGGCGCGGCCATTGCCATGCTCATCTACGGGGCGTATCTGGTGCTGCGCTCTTCCTTTACCGATGAGCAGCAGCGGGCCCGGGTGTCGGCCATTTACAACATCTTCGCCTTCGCCACGGCCATGCCCCTGTTCTACATCCTGCCCCGCCTCACCGACTCGCTCCACCCCGGCGCGGGCGGCAACCCGGCCTTCGCCAAGTACGACCTCGACAGCAACATGCGCCTCGTGTTCTACCCGGCCGTTATCGGCTGGACGCTGCTGGCTTTCTGGCTGGCCCAGCTGGCCAGCCGCGTTTCCCTGCTCAAACTCAAAGTGTATGAAAAACAGATTGCGTAACCAGGTTTCGGGCTGGCTCAGCCGCGCCGTGCTGCTGCTGCTGGCCCTGCTGCTGCCGATGCTGCGGGCTGCTGCCCAAACCCCCAACCAGCCCGAAATGGCCGATGCGCTCCGGGGAAGCGGTAAGATTTACGTGGTGGTGGCCGTGATTACGGTGGTGCTGGCCGGCCTGCTGTTCTTCCTCATTTCCCTCGACCGCAAGCTTACCCGCCTGGAAAAGGAACTGGAAGAGTAGGCACGCGTCTGTCATTCCGACGCAGGAGGAATCTGGGGTAAGTCGTCGAACGGAGTCGTTGCAACGACTTACCCCAGATTCCTCCTGCGTCGGAATGACAGTTCACGCATTTACCACTTTTTACGGACCTTTGCGGCCGACTTTGCTGTTCTGTCCTGACTTCTGACTCCGATTGGAGCCGCCTATTGCTTCATTGACATGAAAAAAGCGCACATTTTCGTCATGGCCATTATTGCCGTGGCCATTGCCATTATCACCAGCACGGCCGGCGACGCCAGCGTGTACGTGACGTTCAAGGAAGCCCGGGAGCGGGCCGCCGAGGGCAACCTGACCAAGGTGCACGTGGTGGGCCGCCTGCCCCGCGATGGTCGCAAGAACATCATGGGCCTGGAGTACAACCCCACCCTCGACCCCAACTACTTCGCCTTCACGCTCGTCGATACCAACCGCATTGCCCAGCGCGTGGTCTATTTCAACCCCCAGCCCCAGGATTTCGACAAGTCGGAGCAGGTTGTTATCACGGGAGCCATGCGCAACAACATCTTCGTGGCCGACAAAATCCTGCTCAAGTGTCCTTCCAAGTATGTGGAAAAGGATATTGAAGGCGCTACGGCTTCGCGGTAAGCAAGAGGGAAGAATTAAAAGTTGACAGGTAAAAATGGGTGGAAGGGAAGCACAAACAGCGGGGCTGGCAAAAGCAACGTGTTGCTCGCTCCCGCGTTTGCTTCCGCTATTCTCCGCGTTTTTGCTTTTCAGCTTTACCCTCTTAATTCCCCTCCAGGCCCAGGTTGCCAACGACGACATTGCCCGGCGACGGGTGCTGCGGGCCGAGGAGCCGGCCCGCTCCAATACCAGCAACTGCACCGTGCAGTGGAACTGCGTGGAGGAAAGCCTGACCGGCAAATGCATTCAGTACCACAACGACCAGTGGTTCGAGTTTACGCCCCCCGTGGCCGGCCGCTACTTCGTGAACATCGGCGGGCAGCAGTGCCGCGACGTGCGCGGGGTGCAGCTGGTGGTGCTGACCGGGACGCCCTGCCAGCCCGCCACCTACCGGGTGCGCTCGTGCACCTCACTTGGCTCCCAGAACGATGTGTTTGTGATGCTGGATTCGTTGCGGGCCGGCCAGCCCTACCTGCTGAACGTGGATGGCTATCTGCGCGACTTCTGCCAGTTTACTCTCACCGTGAGCAAGCACCACCAGGGCCTGCCGGCCCTCGACCCACCCCCGCCGCCGGCCGCCCCGCAGGCCAGCCGCCTCGTAACGCTGCGCTGGACGCTGGCCGATTCGGTGGGCACGGTGCCGGAATTTCAGGTGTGGCGGCGGGAGGCGGCCGAAACCCGCGCCGCCCGCCGGGCGGCCGTGCCGGTAGCCCGCACCACCTACGGCGGGGCCGCCCCCGACTATGCCTTCACCGACACGCTGGCCGCGCCCGGCCGCTACCTCTACCAGGTGGTAGCCGGGGCTACGGTTGGGCCACCCGTAGTCGTGCAGCAGCAGTGGTACAATTTCAGCCCGCTCCCTACCAACGCCCCGCCGCCCACCAACGAGCGGCGGGTCCGCCAGCAAGTCTGGGAGCGGAAACAGTGGGAGAAGCGGGCTACGCGGATGCGCCGCCGTCATCCGGCCCGCTGATCCGGCCGCCTACCTCCACCACCGTCACCGGCAACGGACGGTGCCATTAAAAAACAACTTACGGTCAGGCTGGTAGATATACTGGCAGACTGACTTTCGCTTTTCCAACGCCGTATCCATGTTGAACACCTTCATTGGCAACGCCGGGCACCTGAGTGTCATTGTAGCCTTCGTCGCCGCCACGGTGGCCGCGTACTCCTACTACATGGCCGCCCGGGGCCGCGCCCTCGGCGACACCGACGCGGCCTGGCTGCGCCTGGGGCGCGGCGCGTTTCTGGTCCACGCCGTGGCCGTGATTTCCGTGATTGTGTGCCTGTTCGGCATCATCCACGGCCACCGCTACGAGTACTACTACGCCTGGAGCCACAGCAGCAACCACCTGCCGGTGTACTACATGATTTCCTGCTTCTGGGAAGGGCAGGAGGGCAGCTTCCTGCTCTGGATTTTCTGGCACGTCTGCCTGGGCCTCATCCTGATG
The DNA here is from genome assembly GCF_003583925.1 of Hymenobacter rubripertinctus. Taxonomy (GTDB): domain Bacteria; phylum Bacteroidota; class Bacteroidia; order Cytophagales; family Hymenobacteraceae; genus Hymenobacter; species Hymenobacter rubripertinctus. The sequence goes on from NZ_QYCN01000009.1 coordinate 17,367, forward strand.
CGCGCTTCCAAACGCTGGGAAGCCCCGGTGATGGCCATTTTCGCGGGCGTGCAGCTTTTCCTGACGTCCATGATTCTGGGCGTGGTGCTGGGCGAGCTCAAAATCGGCTCCTCGCCCTTCATCCTGCTGCGCGACTTCATGCCCGATCTGCCGGTCTGGAAAACCAACCCCAATTTCGTGCCTGCCGACGGCACCGGCCTGAACGCGCTGCTCCAGAACTACTGGATGGTGATTCACCCGCCCACGCTGTTCCTGGGCTTTGCTCTCACACTGGTACCCTTTGCCTACGCCATTGCCGGCCTCTGGAAGGGTGAGTACACCAAATGGGTGCGCCCGGCCATGCGCTGGACGCTCTGGGGCGGCATGATTCTGGGCGTGGGCGTCGTGATGGGCGCTTACTGGGCCTACGAAACCCTCAACTTCGGGGGCTACTGGAACTGGGACCCCGTGGAAAACGCGGTGTACATTCCGTGGCTGGTGCTGGTGGCTTCCCTGCACGGGCTGGTGCTCTGGCAGCGCAGCCGCACGGCCCTGCGCACATCCTTCGTGCTGGTCATTGCCACCTTCCTGCTCATTCTCTACGCCACCTTCCTCACCCGCTCGGGCGTGCTGGGCAATGCCTCGGTCCACTCCTTCACCGACCTGGGCCTCTCGGGCCAGCTCATCATTTACCTGGCCTTCTTCGCCGTGCTCAGCATTGCGCTGCTGATTTCGCGTTGGAAAAAAATTCCGATTTCCGAGAAAGAGCTGACTACTTATAATGCCGAGTTGTGGGTGTTTGTGGGAGCCACGGTGCTGTGCCTGGGCGCGTTTCAGGTGCTGTTTACCACCAGCATTCCAGTCTACAACGCCTTCCTGGGCTTCATTGGCATCAAGTCCAACCTGGCCCTGCCCGCCGACCAGATTGCCCACTACACCAAGTTCCAGCTCTGGATGGGCGTGGGGGTGGCCTTCTGCTCGGGCCTGGCCCAGGTGATGTGGTGGCAGAAGAACGATAAGTCGAGCCTGACCAATACGCTCACCGTGCCGGCTATTCTGGCGCTGCTCGGTGCGGCCCTCGTGATTTTGCTGGTGCAGTACTACGGCCACAAAATGGAGCTGGCCTACATTGTGCTGCTGACTACCGCCCTGTTTGCCGTGCTGGCCAACCTGAGCATGGTGCTGACCCTGATTCGGCGCAAGGTGAGCCTTTCGGGAGGCGGCGTGGCCCACATCGGCATTGCCCTCATGCTGCTGGGCGTGCTGGCCTCGGCCGGCTACTCCAACATCATCAGCCAGAACGTGTCGGGCCTGCTCTACTCCCGCGAGTTCGACCAGACCACCAACCAGGACAACGTGCTGCTCTGGCGCAACGACGCCGCCCCCATGGGCAAGTACGACGTGCGTTACACCGGCCAGTTCTTCGATGTGCCCGGCGTGCCCGGCTACGTGGACAAGCAGCTCCTGTTCCGCACCGCCGACGAGTACAAGGCCCTGGCCCGCGCCGACATTAAGCGCGGCGACGAGCTGTACTACAAAGCCGGCGACACGCTCGAAATCCTGCCCGAAAACACCTACTACCGCGTGGAGTACCAGGACCGCAAGACGAAGGAAAAGTTCGTGCTTTATCCCCGCGCCCAGGTAAACGAGCAGATGGGCGGCCTGCTGGCCTCGCCCGACATCAAGAAGTTCGCCGACCACGACATCTACTCCCACATCAGCGCCGTGCCGCCCATTGATAAGGAGAAGGATTGGAGCGAAGTGCAGGAGTACGTGCTGAGCGTGGGCGACACCATTGTACTCAACGACTACATTGCCGTGTTCCGGGGCGTGGAGCCCGCCCACCAGACCGCCGGCCTGGGCCTCAACAAGGACGACCTGGCCATTCAGGGCGACTTCCTGGTGTACGGCGAGAAGAAGCAGTACCACGTGCATCCGATGTTCGTGGTCCGCAACCGCCTCATCGGCCGCGTGCCCGACGAAGTGGAGGACCTGGGCCTGCGCCTCTCCTTCCTGAACGTGGACACCCAGCAAAGCAAGTTTACTTTCGGCGTGAGCACCACCCAGAAGGACTACATCATTCTGAAAGCCGTTGAGAAGCCCTTCATCAACCTGCTCTGGAGCGGCACGCTGCTCATGGCGCTTGGCTTCGGCATGGCCCTTTACAAGCGCCGCCGCGAAACCGAGGCCCCGGCCGTAGCCGCTCCGGCTACCGGCGTCCGCCCGCGGCCGGTGCAGCCCAAGCCCCGGCAGGTAGCCTAGCCAGCCCGCAACGTAGTATATCACCAGAAGCGCCCCCAACTCGCGGAGTTGGGGAGAAACTACCGGGGAATAGACCTGGCCGAATCAAGCAGCGCAGCCTGCCTGCGGCGAAGCGCGCAATGCCTGTAGCATTGGGAAGCTATTGTGTTTTTAATGCTACAGAACGTTTGTAGCATTGGGGAGCTATTATGTTTTCAATGCTACAAGCCGACTGTAGCATTGGCGAGCTATTGTGTTTTCAATGCTACGGGCGTTCTGATAGGTAGAGCAGCTGAGGTTTGGCACGGAACTATGGGCCAGAAAGACCACAAAAAAGGGCCGCCCACCGGGCGGCCCTTTTTATACAAGCACTACCAGTTAGAAATTACTTCTGGATGGCAATGCGGCTTACCATGTACTCGCTGCCGTTGCGCACCTTCACGGTGTACATGCCGTTGGCGAGGGTCGAGAGGTCAACCTGGCTGGTGCCGTTGCCGCGCACCGTGGCGGTGTGCACGCGCTGGCCCAGCATGTTGGTTACTTCTACCTGGAGGCCGCCTTTGGCGTTGGCCCCGCGCACTTCCACGGTGAGGTTGCCCGCCGTGGGGTTGGGGTAGAGGTTGATGGCCCGTGCCAATGCCGACGAAGAGCTGTTGACTACCGCAGTTGTTACCGTTACATCATCAATGTAGAGGTTGAACTGGTTAGCGGCGCTGAACACGTGGAAGCCTACGTAGTAGTTGCCGTCGGCCGTGGGCGTGATAGGCGTTACCTGGCCCACTGCCGTGCCGCCGGTAGCGGTAACGTAGTCGGCGTTGGTAATGGCCTCGTTCTTCCACAGCAGGTTGGTCTGGGCGGCGGCGGTAGTGGCCGTGCCGTACTTCACTTCCAGCTTCTCGGTGCTGCTGGGCTGAGCGCCCCGGTACTTGAACGACACCAGGTAAGACGTACCGGCCTTCAGGGCCAGCGGGTTGGTGTAGAACCAGTCGTTGGCCGCAACGGTGGAGCTGAAGGCGTAGCGCATCTGGTTAGGAGCGGAAGCCGGGAAACGGCCGGCACCGTCGTTGCCGACTACCATCCAGGTTTTACCGTCCGCATTGTCATCGGAAACGATGAGGCCACAGGGAATAGCCCCGGGCAGTACGCTGTCGAAGTTCTCGGCGTAGGGGAAAGTAGAAATAACCGGGGGCTGGCAATCCGTTTTGAACTGCACCGGGCCAGCCAGGAAGCTCTTATCGGTTGCGCCGCAGTTGGCCCGTACGTATACGTCGTATTCAGTGCTGGCCGCGAGGCCCGTGAGAGCATAAGGAGAAGCGGTAGTGGTAACCGAAGTGCCGCCCGTTGCCGGATCAAAGCCTTTGGCGCCATAAATAACGGTATAGCCCGTGGCGTTAGCCGGCCCGTTGAAAGACACCGTAGCCGTGGTGATACCCACTTTGCTGATGGCCAGGCTCGTCGGCGTGATGCAGGTTGGGACGGGAGACAGCACGGCATCCAGCGCCAGACGGTAGGGAGCACCGGCGAAAGTGCTCAGCGACGACCAGGTCGGGCCTGGTTCAAACTGCACGAAAAAGGTGTTGGCCCGCAGTGGAAGCTCGTTCTGATAGCCCAGTGCGATGCCGCCCGTAACCTGTTTCACGGCTACGTGGAAATCTCCCTGCACAACGATGCTAGGTACGAGTACCGTTACTGTGCCCGCCGTAGCAGGACGGTTTTGCACCGGGGAACTGTAAAGAATAGTACCCGGCGTACCATTCGCCCCATCAGAATTCAGGACCAGTACCTGGAAGGTAGCAGCCGTTCCAGCAGGGAAACCCGCTTTTACCTGAGTGATAGCCACTGGCTGGCTGTTCTTGTATTTTACCGCCAGAGAGCCGCCCGGGAGAGGAGCGCTCTGAGCGTCCGTCAGGGTAATGCCCCCGGCTACGAGTGCCTGGGAGGCATTGATATAAGCTACCTGGTCAGCCGTAATCTCCTGCGTGTAAGGCAGGGAGTTGTTCGTGTTGTCGCCGTCAGCGGGCACACTTACCGTTACCGTGTTGGTGCCCAGTACCAACGGAGTAGGGTAGGCATCAAACGTTACCGTCTGGCTGGCCCCAACTGCGAGGGAGGCCACCGTTTTGACGTTGACGAAGGTGTTGGCCCCGCCCACCGTGAGCGTTACGGGCAGACTAGTAAGAGGTGCGCTGCCGTTGTTGGTTACAACTGCCGAAACCACGTGTGGCAAGGAGTTGGGTACGGCCAGCTTGCCCATCGTGTAGATGGTGGTGACCCCCGCATCGGTAGCCGCCTGGGTGCGGAACCGGTAGGTGCGACCCGGATCCGGCAGGAAGGTGTTGCGAACGAAGTGGGGGGCGTAGTTGGTGCCCACTACGGTTTGGAAAACCGTGGTAGTCCAGGCCGTGGAGCTGCTGGCTTTATAGGCCAGGCTGAGGTCGGTCGGAGCTTCGCTGCTGCCCTTCAGACCCACCAGGAAGCCTTTGCCAAGGGCGGTATTGCCGCTGCTGGTCCAGGCGCCATACACGAATTCAACCATGTTGCTGCTCTCATACAGTTTAATCTGGAACTGCATGGTAGCAAACTGGGCGGTCGTATTGCCAGGCAACTGGTCGCTCAGGTTCTTGAACTGGATAGTACACACGCGGCTACCCACCGGATCATTCGAGGTGAACACCCGGTATTCAGTCGGAGAGGTCGTCTGGTTAACGGCCCCCGCCAGGTCAATGCCCGAAGCCGGCGCAATGACGTTCTGATCCGTGCTGTTCACAAGGATGTCGGTATCCTCCGGATCAACAGGCGCTACTTCTCCGAGCTTGATGAAGCCGTTCGTATTCAGGACGAACTTCGTGAAATCGACACCGTTGTAGGAAAATTTGAACCCAATATCCTGTACGCCGGAGTTGGCATCATCCAGGTTGGCCGTGGCAATGGCCGTACCCGTAGTGCCCAGGTCGGTGTACGTACCCGCTACGTTTTGCCCGCGGCTGGCCGGGTAGGGTAAGGCGTTGGTGCGCTTGGCCGTACCCGGCTTCATGCTCCGGGATAGTTGCATATTCTTGCCGACTATCGGCCGGCCTTGCTCCTGGCCATAGGATACCGAAGTAGCCAGCCCCAGCACGCTCATAAAGGCTAGCTTGCGCCAAGTGCCAACGCTAGTGCCTGTTTGGTAGATTTTTGTCATAGGAAAGTGACAGGAAGAAAATGGAGAAAATACAAAAACGGCTCAGCTGTCCTGTTGCGGCTTGTTCGCCGACCAGGGCAATTTGAACGCACAAGTTGTCGAATTTTGCGCGAAAAGCTGAATGATTTTTCATAAAAACCCCCAAAAAAGTAAATTCAATGATGATTGCTGATGCTTCTGCTACCTGCCCGCCCCGGGTGTTTGCTCCCGTGCGGGTGGTGCTGCTGGGAGCCGGCCGGGTGGCCCACCACCTGGGGCCGGCACTGGCCGCCGCCGGCCACGCGGTAGTGGGCGTCTGGAGCCGGACGGCGGTGGCGGCCGCCGCGCTGGCCCGGCACCTGCCCCAGGCCCGGGAGCTGACCAGTCTGGCCGACTTACCCGCCGCCGACGTGTACCTGCTGGCCCTGCCCGATGCGGTGGTGCCGCAAGTGCTGGCCGCGGCCCGGGTGCCGGCGGGCAGTATGGTGGCCCACACGGCCGGAGCCCTGCCACTGGCCGTATTCGCGGCGCGGCCGGAGCTGCGCGGGGGCGTGTTCTACCCACTCCAGACCTTCGGGCCGGGCCGCACCATCGACTGGCCGACGGTGCCGCTGTGCCTGGAAGCGGCCGATGCGGCGGGCTTGGCTACTTTGCACGCGCTGGCCGAGTCGCTGAGCCAAGACGTGCGGGAAGTGGATTCGGCCCGGCGGCTGCAACTGCACGTGGCGGCCGTGTGGGCCAGCAATTTTCCCAACCACTTGCTGGGTATCGCGCGCGAACTGCTGGAGCAGGCCGGCCTGCCCTGGCAGCTGCTGCACCCCCTGATCCGCGAAACCGTGGACAAGGCCCTGACCCAACCGCCCTTCGAGGCCCAGACCGGCCCCGCCGTCCGCCACGATGCCGCCACGCTGGCGCGCCATGCCGGGGCCCTGGCGGCTCACCCGCGTTGGCTGGCCTTATATGGAGGCCTTACGGCCAGCATTCAGGACGTGGCCGGGGGCGGGGCAAACAATCCGCCGCCGGGGTAGCTTTGATTCGGGGGGAGGCGTCCGTACCTTTGCCCCTTCTGATTTTTGCCTCGTTTACCCTAGCATTCCGCCGTGAAAGCCGTCAATATCACCTTTAAGTTTCAGGACGGCCAGCCCGCCCAGACCCACGTGGCCGCCGAAGGCGAGTCGGTGCTGGACGTAGCCCTCAACAACGACATTCAGCTCCAGCACAACTGCGGGGGAGTGTGCGGGTGCAGCACCTGCCACGTCTACATCGTAGCGGGCGAGCAGGACCTGCCCGAAATTTCGGATGCGGAAGAAGACTTCATCGACCGGGCCGAAAACCCGCGCATCAACTCCCGCCTGGGCTGTCAGTGCGTGGTGCAGGGCAACGCCGACGTGGTCGTGCTCATTCCACCCCAGCATTTCCTGGGCCACTAACCGTAGTTAATGAGTTAGCAAGTTGGGAAGTTAGAAAGTAGTCGGGCAGGGCCTTGTGCCCGGGTTCGACCTTCATCTTTCAGCCACTTTCTAACGCTAAAACTTCTCAACTTTCCAACGTATTCCTTCCCCTATGAACCATTTCGAGCCCCCAATGCAGTGGAGCGACCATGAAGACGTTGCCATGGCCCTCTACGAGAAGTTCGGCGACGATTTCACCGAAGCCAAAATCTACCGCATCCGGTTTACCGAACTGCTGGACTGGATCATGACGCTACCCAACTTTGAGGGAACCCGCGAACAGTCCAATGAGGGCCACCTGGAGCAGATTCAGGCCAAGTGGGTGTACGAGTGGCGGGATAATCAATAAAATAAAGCCTACTTACGGAGCGCCGCAGAGTGCTGAGCCAGTCGGACCGACCGGCGGCAGGGCTGCGGTCTTTTTTCATGCCTATGAGTACGACAGCCGGCGCGGCCGATTTAACGGCCATCAAAGTGTTTATCTTCGACGTGGACGGGGTGCTGACTGATGGTACCCTGCTGGCCCTGAATACGGGGGAGCAGGCCCGGGCCTTTCACATCCACGACGGCTACGCCGTGCGCCACGCCCTGCGCAAAGGCTACCGGGTGGCCGTTATTTCGGGCCGCGAGGAGGAGGGCGTGCGCAAGCGGCTGGAGTCGCTGGACGTGCGCGACATGTACCTGGGGGTGGATGACAAGATGAAAATCTTCAACAACTACCTCAATACCTACCACCTCAGCCCCGAGCACATTGCCTACATGGGCGACGACATGCCCGATCTGGAGGTGATGCGCCGCTGCGCCGTGGCCGCGTGCCCCGCCGACGCGGCCACCGATGTGCGCGCCATCAGCCAGTATGTAGCCCGGCTGCCCGGTGGGCACGGGGCGGTGCGCGAGCTGATTGAGGCCGTGATGAAAGCCCAGAACACCTGGTAGCACGGCCGCGCCTGCGGGAGTGGTCGGGGCTGAGGATTATGGGGTTAGACAGTGGTGAACGGGCCTTTACGGGGGGTGCGCATTTGCGAAATCCCTCTATATTTACCCGACCATCATCCACTCATTTCCTCTTTTTCATGAAAACAGGCACCGTAAAGTTCTATAATGAAGACAAAGGCTATGGCTTCATTACGGAAGACGGCACGAAGGAAGATTTCTTTGTCCATGTTACCGGCCTCAACGGGGGGCAGATTCAGCAGAATGACCGCGTGGAATTTGACACCCAGGAAGGCAAAAAAGGCGTTAATGCCGTGAACGTGAAGCGGGTGTAGCGGCACCAGCTGGCCGGCTGCGGCTTGGCAGAAAGCCCCTTCCGCCCTCGGAAGGGGCTTTCTGGCTTTATCGGTTTGGCGTAGTGCTACTCTACCCTACTATTTTAGTTACCTGATAACGAGCGACTTTCCAGCTAATCCAGCGCAGCAAGGCGTCCACCATCCGGGCCATCGGTTCATGCGGGCTCGTGACGGGGCGGGTGAGTTGGCGTAAGATATTGAGGCCGTGGCGGCTTAGGCTGGTGGCCCGGTAGCCATGGTTCTTGCGCTTAATCGGGGCACGCTTGGCGTGGGCCACCGTGCCCACACTCAGGCACAAGGCGTAGGCTAAACTGACCAGGGCGACGAGCTTGCGCAGCTTCTGGCGACAACGCAAATGGCTGGCCTCCAGGTTAAAACCGCGTCCTTTCAGGTTTTGGAAGCATTGCTCAATCGTCCAGCGTTTGGCGTAGAGCTGGTCCATGTAAGGCAAGCCCACGTTGCCAAACAAGAACAGAAAATCGCCCTCGGCCAAGGCCTTGACCCAGACCTGTCCCCACACGCCGTCGAGTTGCACCTGGGCGAAGCGGCGCACCTGGCCAGCCGCCAGCCCCAGGTCGGGTACGGCCACCCGCCGCCCGTTAGCGAAGGTGAGTTGATGGTGCTTGGGCAGGCGCATAACGAAATTCAACCCGTTGTCCTTAAGCCATTTTAACCACACGTGGCCCACAAACTCGCGGTCGCCCAGCACCAGGCCAATGCGGTGCTTGCCCAGCACGCGTACGCAGGTTTGTAGCAGGGCAATGCGGTCAGCCGCACTGGAATTGCCGCTGCGATTGTCGAGCAATTCCCAGTACAAGGGCAGCTGAAAGGCACCCTGCCCGACGGTAACGAGCAAGATGTTTACCTGGCACTGGCCGAAATCCCATTCGGTGCGGTCTACGCATAGACGCAACTTGCCCGTGGCGGGCAACAGGCGCAACAGCAGGTGCGCTAGCAGACCATAATCGAGCGATACTTCGCGGAAGAAATCCTGGATGCGGGTCTCGTTGGAGGCCACTTTGACTTCGTCGTTGAGATGGTGAGCAACTTCGCCAAATTGCACGTTGCGGCTCTTGATGAGTCCGATAATAAACTGAGCAATAAACTTTTGCCGAGACAGATGGCGCACAATGGGCACCTGTTGCAAAAGGGTCGTAAGTTTGGCTTTGAGGCGGTGCTTCACGGGGAGGAACGGGCTGAGAAGTGTAGGAACTCCAAAGGTCGGGCCTCCCCGTTTTTATGCCGCAATATTTAGTAGGGTAGAGTAGCGTAGTGCATCTTTGCAGTCGTATTTCCCGCTCGTTTGGCTCCCGCTGCTCATGTCGCCTTCCTCTTTCCCCGCTGAGTTTGTTGCCCCCGTGGGCGGGCGGGGGGGCGGGCGCACGCTGGCCCGCCTGATCCGGCTGCCCAACCTGCTGATAATGGCCCTGTGCCTGCTGCTGGTGCGGGCCTGCCTGCTGCTGCCGGACGCGCCCTGGGCGCGGGTGCTGGCCCCCGGCTTCGGGCTGCTGGTGCTGGCGGCGCTCTGCATCGGGGCGGCGGGCTACATCATCAACGATTACTACGACGTCAAGATTGACGCCATCAACCGGCCGGGGCAGCTGGTGGTGGGCCGGGCCGTGCACCGCCGCCATGCCATGCTGGCCCACCTGCTGCTGTCGGGGGCAGGCGTGGGGGTAAGCGGACTGCTCTCCCCGCTGCTGGGCCTCGTAAATCTGGGCTCCGCTTTGCTGCTGTGGGGATATTCGGTGCGGTTTAAACGGGTGGCCCTGGTGGGCAACGTGAGCATTGCCACCCTCACGGCGGCCCTGGTGCTGCTGCCCGAGTTGCAGATGCAGACCGGCTCCGAGGCCGTCTGGGGCTACGCGCTGGCCGCGTTTCTGCTGACGGTGGTGCGCGAAATCGTGAAGGACGTGGAAGACATGCGCGGCGACGCCCAGCACGACTGCCGCACGCTGCCCATTGTGTGGGGCGTGGGGCGCACCAAATGGGTTGCGGGCTTTTTCCTGGCGTGCCTGGCCCTGCTGGTGGCCGGGGCGGCGTACAATGCCCTGGCGCATCATCAGCCTGGGTTGGGGTTGTGGCTGCTGGCCCTGGTGCTGGGGCCGCTGGCGGCACTGGCCGTGCAGCTGCGCCGCGCCGACCGCCGCCAGCACTTTGCCCGCCTGAGTGCCGGCTGCAAATGGATTATGCTGGCGGGCGTGCTCTCGATGCTGTGGCTGGGTTGAAGGGGCCAAGCTGAACCGGACAACCGCGACGCCTCCCGCTGCGTTAGTAGCTGCACGGTCCCGGCGGCCCGCGTCCGCCGCCGGCGGACGGGTCGACGACGGGCTTTCCACTCATTTCCTGATCCGGCCATCTACGTATGCGCTTTTTCTACCCGCTGCTGGCGCTAAGTGCGCTGGCCGCTCCGGCTGCCCAGGCGCAGCTCACCCCCGAGCCTACGACTTCCTTGCTGGCCTCGGCGGCTCCCGCTTCCGAAACGGCGGCCACTGTCGTCCCGACTGCCCCCCCCGAAAACGGCGCCCCCCTGGGCCTGAACCGGGCCCTGGCCCCGGCCCCGGCCGCCAAGTTCAAGCTCACGCCCGACGACCCGGACAAGCCCAGCTTTATTCCGGTGCCCATTGCCTTTTACCAGCAGGAAACCGGCTTTGCCGGGGGCGTAGCCATTCTGCCCGTCTGGCGCTTCGGCCAGGATACGGCGGTGCGCAAGTCCAATGCCCGCCTGATTGCCTGGATTTCGCAGCAGAAGCAGACCACCGTGCAGCTTACGCACACCATCTTCACCAAGGAAGAGAAATACTTCTTCTCGGGCGAGCTGAGCTACTACGACCTGGCGTTCAAGTACTACGGCCGGGGCAACGATACCGATGAGGACGTCAAGTCCAACATCCAGTATCCGCTGTGGGTGTTCGATCAGAAGGCCCTGGTGAAGGTGGTGCCCAACCTGTTTGTGGGCGTGCGCTACCGGCTCACGGATCTGGGCAAGGTGAAGCTCGACGATGCCGATGCCGGCAACCCGGCTCCCTACAACTCCATCCTGGCCGAGCAGCGCGCCGGCTACACCACCTCCGGCGTGGGGCCGGCCATCCTCTACGACAGCCGCGACAACGTGCTGGCTACCTACCGTGGCAACTTCGTGGATGCCCACATGCTTTTCAACGGCAAGGGCCTCGGCAGCGACTATAGCTTCACGCGCTACCTGGTGGATGCCCGCCACTTTACGCCGCTGCTGGGCTCCAACAATACCATTCTGGCCATGCAGTTTCTGGGGCAGTACCACACCGGCAACGTGCCGTTCCGCGAGTGGGGGGGCATGGGCGCTACCCTGGGCGGCTCACTCTACAACAATGCCTACCTGATGCGCGGCATCTACGAGGCCCGTTTCCGCGACCGGCAGTTCACTACGGCCCAGGCCGAAATCCGCCAGAAACTGTTCTGGCGCTTTGATGGGGTTTTGTTTGGAGCCGTGGGTGAGGTTGCCCCCAACCTCGACGACTACACCTTCGACGGGCTCAAGTACGCCGGGGGCGCGGGCGTGCGCTTCCGCTTCAACCGCCGTGACCGGCTCAACATCCGCCTCGATTACGGAGTGGGCTCGGGTGGCAACTCGGGCATCATCTTCGCCGTGGGCGAAGCCTTTTAGCCTGCCCGAATCAAGTAGTTAACAAAGCAGAATGCCCCGGCTGCGGACAGCCGGGGCATTCTGCTTTTAGGCGTTTCAAGCTCATCCGTAAGGTTTTTTCTCCGCAACTGCCTCACCCGCCGGGTCCATTAGCCGTAGAAGTCTGCTCATGGAACACGCCACCCCGCTGCACTTTCATTCGGCTCATCCCAACAACGCGGCGCTGCCCGCATCTGCCTGGGAACACTTACCCACCCCGCCCCCCGGCCTGCGGGCCATCGTTGTTGTCCCGGCCAAGGACGAAGCGGCCGACCTGCCTGCCACGCTAGCGGCCCTGGCGGCCCAGACGGACGAGGCGGGCTACCCGCTGCTGCCCTCCACGTTCGAGGTGCTGGTGCTGGCCAACAACTGCCGCGATGATACGGCCCGGGTCGTTCGCGAATTTGCCGCCCGGCATCCGTCGGTGGCGGTGTACGTGGCGGAAGTGACCCTGCCCCCCGCCGAGGCCCACGTGGGCCGGGCGCGGCGCTTGCTGCTGGACGAGGCCGCCCGCCGCCTGGAGCTGGCCGGCCACCCCGCCGCCTGCCTCATTAGCACCGACGCCGACACGCGCGTGGCCCCCGACTGGCTCGCGGCCACTTTCCGGGAACTCGCTGCGGGTGCCGCTGCCGTATGCGGCCGCATCCTGATGGCCGATGCCGACCCGGCTTGCCCCGTGCGCCGCTACCAGCTCCGGGATGCCGCTTACCACCTGCTACGAACCCAGCTCGAAGCCCAGCTCGACCCCCAGCCCCACGACCCCTGGCCGCGTCATCACCAGCATTTCGGGGCCAGCTTTGCCCTCACCGTGACCGCCTACCGGCAGGTGGGGGGCCTGCCCGTGGTGCCCTACCTGGAAGATGAAGCCCTCTACCAGGCCCTGCTGCGCCACGATTTGCCGGTGCGCCATAGCCCGGCCGTGCGGGTATACACTTCCGGCCGGCAGCAGGGGCGGGTGGCGGTGGGCCTTTCGTGGCAGCTGCGGGAGTGGGCCAGCCTGGGAGCCCAGGAAGCGCTGGTCCCCAACCCGGTGGAGCTGATAGCTGAGCTGCGCCTGCGCCGGGAGTTGCGGGAACACTGGCTCGGAACTGCTGCCCGGTTCAGTAGCAAACGGCCCCAAACAGAACTTTTGGTGGCGGCTATGGCCGGTTTCTCGTCCTTCGGGGCCTTCTGGGAGTGGGCCCGGCCGCAGGTGCTGCCCGCTGGCGGTTTCGCGGCCGTGCCGCTCCGCCAGGCCATTGCCGCCCTCCGCCGCGAACTGGCCCGGCATAGCGGAGCGGCGGCCTTCCGGTAACCGGCGGTATCCGCTGGCCCGTTACCGGCGTTCCAGCAGATCGAGGCGGTAAGTAGGCTGGCGCTGGCCGTGGCAGTGGCGCAGGGGGCCGTCGGGGCCGGCGCGGTTGAGCAAGAACGCGTGCACCGCATCGCCGGTCAGGGGGTAGTCATGGACCGGGGGCGTCCAGTGCACCAGCAGCAGGTGGCCGCCCGGTGCCAGCGCCGCCAGAACTTGTTCGGTGGCCCGGGCCAGGTCGGCCGGGCTCCAATAGTAACCTACTTCCGATAGTACTACCAGGTCGAACTGCCCGGCGGGAAATTCCTCCGGAATGCGGCGCTGTTCGAACGTTACCTGCGGCAGGCCGGCGCAGCGTTGCCGGGCGCGCTCCAGCGGGGCCGTGGCTACATCCACGGCCAGTAAATGGCCGCAGCGCGGGGCCAGCTGCTCCGTCAGAACTCCCAGGGAGCAGCCAATTTCCAAGGCCCGCGCATACTGGCTGCGGGGCAGTGCGGCCAGGGTAGCCGCGTATTTATCCCGCTCGTAGGGGCTGGTTTCAAAGTTCCAGGGGTCCTGGTTGGCCTCGTATACCTGCTCGAAGTAGGCCGGCGGCAGCGTGTGGGGTTGACGGGGGTTGGGTTCCATGTGGGGGCAGGTAGCTGAGATGGGCGGGCTTCGGTTAGGCGGGGCCGGGGGCCGGCCAGGGCTGGCCTGTTGTAGCCTCCTGATGCGAGGCTGCCCCGACCGGCCGGCTGGCTTCCAGATATACTTCGAAGGGGCGCGCAAAATGCGCCAGCATGGCCGGGGCCAGCGTGAAGCCGCCGGGGTCGTCATTGATCGGGGAGCCGGGGAGCTGGGAACGGTGGGCCGCAATGGCCCGCTGCTTCTGCTCCAGTACCGGCCCGATGGCAAGCTGCCAGCCGGTTACCTCGCCGGGTTGGGGCAGGTCGGCGGGGGCGGCCCGCTCCCAGGCCCAGACTATGTACTCCAGCAGGCGCGGCGGCGAAGTCAGCGTTGCCAGTGCCGCCCGCACCAGCTGGCTGGTGGCCCGGTGGTCGGGGKGGGGGTCGCGGCGCCAGGGACAGAGGATGGTGGCTGGTTGCTGACGCTGGAAGATTTCCACGAGGTCCTCAACTGCCGCCGCACCTTCGGGCGTGCCGGGTCCTGGTACGCGGCCGTCGGGCAGGCCGAGGGGCGTGAGGTTGCCGGGGGGCAGGCCCAGTTCCGCCAACGCCAACTGCAACTCCTGCTCCCGCAGCAGTTGCCGCGCCCGGGCCGGAAACTTCACCGAGTCTGGGTGCGACATCGTGCCGTCGCTCACCAGTACGCACCACCCCGGCACCCCGGCCCGGGCCAGCAGCGCCAGCAGCCCCCCGCAGCCCAGGCTTTCATCGTCGGGGTGGGGCGCTACAACTACCGTAACACCCAACGAAGCGGCGTAGCTGGCGGGTTGCGAGGGGAGAGTTACAAAATTGAAGGGCTCGTAATCAGTCATGCCAGAGCTGGTGGGCGGGTTGGGGGTGGTCGAGGGCGAAACGGCCGGCCTCGGCCAGGGCGGCATCGGGGGCGGGCTGGCGCAGGTAGTGAGTCAGGTCGCGGTGGAGGCGCTCGAAGGGCTCGGGCCGCAGCAGGCCCCGGGCACCCACGCACCGCTCGGCCAGCGGCAGCAGGCGCAGGCACAAGTCCTCAATGGCCGAGCGCATCAGGTTGGCGTGGGCCACGGCAGTTTCGGCCGTCGTGGCCGGGTGGGCCGCCACGTCGGCGGCGGCCCGGAGCCAGTGTTGGCCGCTGGCTACCAGCACGCTCATCTGGCCCAGGCGCTGGCGCTGGTAGGGGTCGTCGGTGCGGTGCAGGTCGCGCAAAAACCGGCGGGTTTCGTCGAACACGGCCTCGGCCCCGCCCAGCTGCACGGCCGCGAACCGGATGGCACCCCCGCTGAACCAGGGCTGGCGGTAGTAGTCGCCGGGCTGGCCCACCAGGTCGTCCGGCCCGATTTCCAGCCCTTCCAAATCGACCCGGAAGCTGGCCGAAGCCCGCATCCCCAACGGCCGCCAGAAGGAGCTGTCGTACTGCGGAACCCGGGTGTCGGCGGGCAGTACCAGCATTTGCCAGCCCCCGTCGGGCAGGGCGGCCGTGAGCAGCGGCCGGGTGAGGTGACCCGCGCCCGAGCCAAACGTTTTGCTGCCGCGCAGGCGGTAGCGGCCCCCAGGCAGCGGTTCCAGCTTCACGCCGTCGGGGCCTTCCGTGTTCCAGACGCCGAACAGGTGACCCGCCCGGGCATCGGCGGCCCAGCCAGCCACCTGCGCCGGCCGGCCAAACCGGCGCAGCAGCTGCCAGGCATTCACGTGGCCCTCGTACACCCGGCCCACGGCCAGGTTGCCGCGCCCGATGTGGCGCAGGGTGCTCAGCAGCTCGTTGGTGTGGGCCGGCTCGGTGAGGCCGCTGCCACCCTGGTCCGGGGCCAGCGGGGCGGTCAGCAGGCCGGCTTCGCGCAGCCAGCGGAACTCGGTTTCGGGAAATGCCCCCTCGTGGTCGGAGTGCGGGGCCTGGGCCAGCAGGCGGGGGGCCAGGGCCGCCGCCGTAGCAGCGGCTCCGGTAGCAACGGGAAAGGTGAGTAGCAGATCAGCAGACATACGGGAGCAGCAAACGACGGCCCTCCTATACGTGCGCCACCAGGGTGTGGCCGTTGCCGGGGCGACTAAAAAACCGTTGGTTTGCTCCGGAAAAGACCAGCGCTGCTAAAACCGCAGGCCGCCCAGCACCACCACGCCCTGGTAAGCCAGGTAGCCAAAGCGGTTGAACTCCTGGCTGCGACCGGACTCGTAGCTTACTTCCAGCACGGCCCGTAAGCGGCCCGTTGAGAAGCGGGGCTCCACGCCCACTGCCACGGCTCCTGCCATAACGAAGGTATTGGAGCTGGCCGCCGGCGGATTGGCCAGCGACGTGACGACTATCCGCTGGCGGAACGGGTCCGCCGGATCGGCCTCCGGCTGCACGGCATCGTAGCGGATGGTGGTCTGGAATACTTTGCCTGGCAAGGCCCGGGCACTGAGGTAGGGGGCCAGCCGACTGCGGCTACTGTACCGGTACCCGAGTACCAGCTGCACCATGGTCGCATCGGGCTGCCGGTTGAGGGTGAATGGCTGGCCGCTGTTGGTGTAGGACGAGGGAACCGTGTATGCCAGGCTGCCCCGGGCCTCGCGGCGTACGTACTGCGCGCCCACTTCCAGTACCGAGCGGGAGGTTCGGGGCTGTAAATGCAGCAGCAAGCGCCCTGTCGGGACGACCACCGCCTGCAACTCGTTGCGAAACAGGGACGATTGCTCCGGGTAGTAGACCTTGCCGTGCGATACGCCTCCCGTCAGGCTGAACGAAAGGGCGAGGGCCGGCAGCTTGGCCGGCACAAGATTGCGGGCCGGTATGGCCAGGTAGCAGCCATTGATCCGGGTGATGGTCCGGGCCAGGTCCGGGGCCGTGTACCGGGCGGTGCGAATGGCCGGGCCGGCAGAGCAGTCGGCGAAAACGGACTGCAACACTGCCCGGAAATTGCCCTCCTGGAGCGGCAGAAGGGTTGCCTGCTCCCCAAATTCCAGGAAAAACTGCGTAGCGGAGGCAGCGGGTTGGGGGCCGGTGGCAGCGGGCTGGTCACGCAATGCGTACAGGTTGGCGGCCCCGCTGGCCAGGTGCTGGACCAGCATCATTTTTGGGGCGCCGGCCGCTTCCGGGGCTTGCGCGGCGGTGGGTATAACCACCCGCCGCAGTACGTAGGTACTTCCGTCGGCCAGTCCGGCCGCCCGGATATCCCGGACCGGGTACGTCCGGGCCGCACCGTTGTCCGCCGTCACGACGACCGCCTGAGGACCGCCAAGGGCCGGCAATACCAGCTGACCACGCAACGTGTCGCCACTGGTCAGAAGCACGTAGCCGCGGCCTCCGGGCAGCCGGGTAGTCTGGGCCTGGGCCGCGGAAAGGGTCAGCAGGAAAACAAGTAGCAGAATGGACCCGGCCAGCAGCGCAGCGCGGTTACGAGGACGGAATAGTTGGTGCATAATGAAAAGTATAGCAAGCCGAGGGGGGTATAGCAGAAAAGGAGCGTGCCAAATGTAGCGCCKCCCGCCCCCCCCCCGCAACTGAGCCGGCCGGACTTTTCGGCCGCTGTTAACAATTCCGTAACCCCCGCCCGCGGGGTGGTGCCTACCTTCGCGCAGCAGTTCACAACCTCCTCCAACCCCTTCCGCTATGTCGCAGCCCATTCGCTCCGCCCTCGTTTCCGTGTATCACAAGGACCGGCTCGCGCCCCTGGTGGCCTTGCTCCAGCAGCACGGCGTTACGCTGTATTCCACCGGCGGCACCCAGCAGTTCATTGAGGAGCAGGGCGCGGCCGTAACGGCCGTGGAAACGCTGACGGGCTTTCCGGCTGTGTTCGGGGGGCGCGTGAAAACGCTGCACCCAACGGTATTCGGCGGCATCCTGCACCGCCGCCACGAGGCCGGCGACCTGGCCGAAGCCGCCCAGCACGGGATTCCGCCCATCGACCTGGTGGTGGTAGACCTGTACCCGTTCGAGGAAACGGTAGCCGCCGGCGCGGCCGAAGCCGACGTGATTGAGAAAATCGACATCGGCGGAATTTCCCTGCTGCGGGCCGCCGCCAAGAACTTCCGCGACGTGCTCGTGGTCAGCAGCCGCGACCAGTACGCGGCCGTAACCGAGCTGCTCACCCAAAAGAACTGCGCCACCGACCTGGCAGACCGCCGCCACTACGCCGCCGCCGCCTTCGCGGCCACCGCGCACTACGACACGGCCATAGCGGGCTATTTCGGAGTTGAAAATTCAGATGAAGACCAGGCCAACAACCAACAACCAGCAAGCACCAGCCAAACCCCCCTGCGCTACGGCGAAAACCCCCACCAGACCGGTACCTTCCACGGCGACCTGACGGCCCTCTTCGACCAGCTCCACGGCAAGCAGCTCAGCTACAACAACCTCGTCGACGTGGACGCGGCCGTGCTGCTTATGCAGGAGTTCGACGCCGCCGGGCCGGCCGCCTGCGCTATTCTCAAGCATACCAACGCCTGCGGCGTGGCCCAGGCCGATACCCTGCACCAGGCCTACCTCAGCGCCCTGAGCTGCGACCCGGTTTCGGCCTTCGGGGGCGTAATTATCGTGAACCGGCCCGTGGACGCGGCTACGGCTCAGGAGCTGAGCCAGCTGTTTTTCGAGGTGCTGATTGCGCCCGGATTCGAGGCGGACGCGCTGTCCATCCTGCAAGCCAGGAAAAACCGCATTCTGCTCCGCCAGAAACCCGTGGCCTTCCCCGCCAGGCAAGTGAAAACGCTGCTCAACGGCACCATCGAGCAGGATTTCGACCGCGCCATGGAAGGCGCGGCGGAGTTCCGAACCGTGACCGAATCGGGGCCGACGGCCGATGAGGTGGCGGCCCTGGAGTTTGCCCTCAAAATCTGCAAGCACACCAAAAGCAACACCATTGTGCTGGCCCGCGCGGGCCAGCTGCTGGCCTCGGGCGTGGGCCAGACCTCCCGGGTAGATGCCCTGCGCCAGGCCATTGAGAAGGCCGCCTCCTTCGGCTTCGACCTGAACGGGGCCGTGCTGGCCTCCGACGCCTTCTTCCCCTTCCCCGACTGCGTGGAAATTGCCGGCGCAGCGGGCATCCGGGCAGTGGTGCAGCCCGGCGGCTCCATCAAGGACCAGGACAGCATCGACGCCTGCAACCGCCTCGGCCTGGCGATGGTGCTGACCGGCGTGCGCCATTTCAAGCACTAGGGCCAATGGGAAGCCAATGCGGGGGGAAGCCGGAGCCGTACGGGGTTGTGGCTTCCCCCCGCATTTTTATAATGTCTCCACATTAGTTTCAGCTTGCGTACTTTTGTCCCCTCTTTTGACGGACGCAAGCCGCCCGTTCTCATTTACTTGCCGTTACTCGATGGGTTTCTTTAATTTCTTCACCAGCGACATTGCCATTGACCTGGGCACGGCCAACACGCTCATCATCCACAACGATGTTATCGTGGTGGATGAGCCGAGCATCATTGCGAAAGACCGCACCACGAATAAAGTAATTGCCGTGGGTCGGCAGGCGCAGCAAATGCACGAAAAGACCCACGACAACATTAAAACCATCCGGCCCCTGAAGGACGGCGTAATTGCCGACTTCCACGCCGCCGAGGAAATGATTAAGGGGCTGATCAAGATGATTGACACCCGCAACCGCCTGTTTCAGCCTTCCCACCGCATGGTCATCTGCATTCCGTCGGGCATCACGGAGGTGGAAAAACGGGCCGTGCGCGACTCCGCCGAGCACGCCGGGGCCAAGGAAGTCTGGATGATTCAGGAGCCCATGGCCGCCGCCATCGGCATCGGCATCGACGTAGAGCAGCCCATCGGCTCGATGATTATCGACATCGGGGGCGGCACCACCGAAATTGCCGTGATTGCCCTCTCGGGCATCGTCTGCGACCAGAGCATCAAAACGGCCGGCGACGTGTTCAACCAGGACATTCTCGACTACATGCGCCGCCAGCACAACCTGCTGATTGGCGAGCGGAGTGCCGAGCGCATCAAGATTGAAGTGGGCGCCGCCCTGACGGAGCTGGAAGTAACGCCCCCCGATTTCGAAGTGCGCGGCCGCGACCTGATGACCGGCATCCCGAAGGTGATTAAGGTCACGTCGTCGGAAATTGCCATTGCCCTCGATAAATCGGTGGCCAAAATTGAGGAAGCCGTGCTCAAGGCGCTGGAAATCAGCCCCCCCGAGCTCTCGGCCGACATCTACGAAAACGGCATCCACCTGACCGGCGGCGGCGCCCTGCTGCGCGGCCTCGACAAGCGCCTAGCCGCCAAAACCAAGCTGCCCATCCACATTGCCGAAGACCCACTCCGCGCCGTCGTGCGGGGCACCGGCAAGGCCATCAAAAATATTCAGGGCTTCCGCGGCGTATTGCTGACGTAATTAAAAATTAAAAGTTAAAAGTTAAAAATTGGCTGTTCGGCTAGGCAACTCCCTGGAGTTGTGGCTTTACGCCAGTTGCAATTTTTAACTTTTAACTTTTAATTTTTAATTGACAAATGAATAACCTGTTCGCCTTTCTGTTTCGCTTCCGGGGTATCCTGGTATTTGCGGTGCTGGAAGTGCTGAGCCTGTACCTGCTGGTGCGCAACAGTACCTACCAGCGGGCCGCTTTCTTCAACTCGGCCAACACCTACGTGGGCCAGGTGCTGGGCTGGCGCAACCAGGTGCAGGATTATTTCCGGCTCGTCGACATCAACCAGGAGCTGATGCAGGAAAATGCCCGCCTCCGCCAGCAGTTCTACAAACCCGACCTGAGCGACCGGACCGCCGACTCGCTGCCCGTGCGCCAGGATAGTGTGACCCAGGCCCGGCTGGCGGTGCTGGGCCGGCCCGACTCGCTGTTGCTGGGCCTGCGCACGCTGGCCGCCCACGACCCCGACTACCCCCTGATTCCGGCCCGGGTGGTGAGCAGCACCAACCGCCCCGTGGACAACTACCTGACCCTGAACGTGGGCCGGGCCGAGGGCGTGCGCGACGGGATGGGCGTCGTGTCGGCCGAGGGCATTGTGGGCCGGGTGAAGGTGTTTTCCGAGCACTACGCCACCATCACCTCCGTGCTGCATTCGCAGGCGCGCACCTCGGCCCGCCTCCAGCGCGACGGCACCATCGGCACGGTGCGCTGGCTCGGCGACGACCCCCGCCACGTGCTGCTCGACAATATTCCGCGCCAGAACCGGCTGGTGAAGGGCGATACGGTGGTCACGTCGGGCTACAACGCCGTTTTCCCGGAGGGCGTGCTGGTGGGCACCGTCGATTCGTTTGTGAAGGAGCCGGACAAGAACTTCTGGACGGTGCGCGTGCGGCTGGCCGTGAATTTCTCGCGCCTCACCTACGTGTACCTCGTCACGAGCCGGCCCCAGGCCGAGCGCGACACGCTGCAAGTGCGGGCGGGCATCAAAACCGAAACCAAACGGCCATGAGGGGCGGCATTTTTGAAATCCTGTGGCAGGGGCTGCGGGGCCTGTTCTACCTGGCCCTGTATGTGCTGCTGATCAGCGGCTCCGATTTCGTGCTCTTCGATCTGGCCTGGTGCTTCGTGTACCTGGGCTTTCTGCTGTTTCTGCCCATTGGCACGCCCATCGTGGTGCAGCTGCTGCTGGGCTTCGGGGTGGGCATTTCCCTGGATATGGTGTTTGATACCGGCGGGGTGCACGCGGCCGCCGCCGTGCTCGTGATGTACCTGCGGCCCTGGGTGCTGCGCCTGCTCACGCCCCGCGACGGCTACGACGCCCAGGACTCGGTGAACATCCACCAGATGGGCTGGCAGTGGATGATGGTATATCTGACGCTGCTCACGGCCATTCACCACCTGGCCTTTTTCGTGCTGGAGCTGGGCTCGTTCCGCGCCCCGGGCCTGATGCTGGCCAAAATCCTGCTCAGCACCCTCTATACCGGCCTCACCCTGCTCATCATTCAGCTGGTGTTCTTCCCCACCAAGCGGCGGAAAAGGTAGAGGAGTGAGGTGGTGAAGTGGTGAAATGGGAGCCGCTGTCATCCTGAGCGGAGCGAAGGACCTTATCACGTCTGAACGAGTCGTTCGTACGGCTGTTCAGACGTGATAAGGTCCTTCGCTCCGCTCAGGATGACAGCGGCCCCACTTCACCACCTCACCACCTCACTCATTCACCATCTCACCTCTCCCGCACCTTTTCGCCATGGTCGGGGTTATCTTTGTCTTTCGCCCGCCCGCCGGGGCGGAAGTCATTTCTTTTCAGAACTTTTGCTTTGCAATACCTCGAAGGCCGCAAGTACGTAGTCCAGGCAGTTTTCCTGGCCGTCGCGTTGGTTTTTGCGACGCGCCTCTTCTACATCCAGGTGCTCGATGGCAGCTACAAGCTGGCCGCCGACCGCAACACGCTCCAGCGCCTGGTGCAGCCCCCCTACCGGGGCCTGATTTACGACCGCAAGGGCCAGATTCTGGTGCAGAACACGCCCGTGTACGACCTGATGGTGGTGCCCCGGGAAGTGAAGCAGCTCGATACGCTGCGCTTCAGCGAGCTGCTCCAGCTGCCCCTGGACGAAGTGCGCGCCAGCCTCCAGGCGGCCCGCAAGTTTAGCCGCGTGAAAGCCTCGCCGCTGGTCCAGAACCTGAGTACGCCCGAGCTGGCCGCCATCCAGGACAACCTGATCGACTTTCCCGGCTTCAGCGTGAAGGCCCGCATGGCCCGCTCCTACAATACCCACAGCATGGCCCACGCCCTGGGCTACGTGGGCTCCATCACGCCCAAGCTGCTGGAGCGGCCCCAGTACAGCAAGTACCAGCCCGGCGAGTTTCTGGGCATTACGGGCCTCGAATCCTACTACGAAAAGCAGCTCATGGGCCGGCGTGGGGTGCAGTACCGCATGGTGAACGTGCGCGGCATCGAGAAGGGCGCGTTCCGGGGCGGCGAATTCGATACGCTCTCGGTAGCCGGCCAGGACCTGCACCTGAGCCTCGACTCCGACTTGCAGGCCTACACCGAAAAGCTGATGGCCGGCAAGCGGGGCTCGGTGGTGGCCCTGGACCCCAAAACGGGCGAAATCCTGGTCTTCGTGTCGGCCCCCATGTTCGACCCCGAGATGCTCTCGGGCAAGGGCATGGGCAACCGCTACATGGAGCTGCTCAACAACCCCGAGCAGCCCCTGTTCAACCGCCCCCTCATGGCTACCTACCCCCCCGGCTCCACCTTTAAGCTGGTAAACGAGCTGGTGGCCCTGCAAGCGGGCGTAGTGACGCCCCAGACCGGGTTTGCCTGCAACTGGAAGCTGGTGCGCTGCACCCACCGCCACGAGACCCCGACCAACGTGGGCATTGCCATCAAGCAGAGCTGCAACCCCTATTTCTACCAGGTGATGCGCGCCACCGTGCTGCGGGGGCGCTCCAGCAACCGCTTCGAGGATGCCCGCCTGGGCCTGGGTGAGTGGCGGCGCAAGGTGATGCAGTTCGGGCTGGGCGAAAAGTTGGGCGTAGATATGGGCCAGGAAAAGAAAGGCCTGATTCCGTCGCCCGAGTTCTACGACAAGCGCAACGGCCACCACCGCTGGACCTTCCGCACGGTGTACTCGCTCAGCATCGGCCAGGGTGAAATCGGGATTACGGGCCTGCAAATGGCCAACGTAATGGCCACCATCGCCAACCGGGGCTGGTACTACACGCCCCATTTCGTGCGCAGCGTGGGCCAGAGCGGGCCGCTGCCGGAGTACAACGTCAGGCACACGGTGGGCGTCGACCCCATTCATTTCGAGCAGATTATTCCGGGGATGCAGAGCGTGGTGGACGGCAACGGGGGCACCGGCTCCAACGCCAGCCTGCTCGACATGGGCATTTCGGTAGCCGGCAAAACCGGCACCGTGCAAAACCCCCACGGCGAGGACCACGCCACGTTCGCCGCCTTCGCCCCGGCCCAGGACCCCAAAATTGCCATCGTCGTGTTTATCGAAAACGGCGGTTTTGGGGGCAACTCGGCGGCCCCGCTGGCCGCCCTGGTCATGGAAAAGTACCTGCGCGGCCAGGTGGCCCCCTGGCGCCACCGCTGGGAAGAGTGGCTCCCCGGCTCCGCCGACCGCTTTATCGTCCGCCGAAGACATTAAATGAAGTATGAAGTATGAAGTATGAAGTATGAAGTATGAAGTATGAATTCGTTCTAAAAACCCTTTACTCTTGTCAACTATGAGGTATGAACTATGACTGGGCTGATGCTGGCGGCACGGCCCAATTCATACTTCATACTTCATACTTCATACTTCACGAAGTGAACTCTTCTCCCGCCCGCTACAACCGCAGCATCGACTGGGTAACGGTCCTGCTCTACCTGCTGATGGTGGGCGTGGGCTGGCTCAACGTGTACGCGGCCAGCTACTCGCCCGACGCGCCCGAGAACCCGCTCGGCAGCCTGGGCTTTGCCCAGCTGATGGGCTACGACTGGTTCAAGCAGATTATCTGGATCGGAACGGCTTTGCTGCTGGTGCTGGTGCTGCTCGTCATCGACCCCAAGGCCTACGACACGTTTGCCTTCGGACTCTACGGGGTGATGATTGTGCTGCTCATCGTGACGCCCTTTATTGCCCGGCCCATTGGGGGCTCACGCTCCTGGCTGGAGCTGGGGCCGGTGCGCCTGCAACCGGCCGAATTTGCCAAGTTTATTACGGCCCTGGCCGTTTCGCGCTACCTGGCCACCATCAATATGCGCCAGCAGAATTTCCGCGACCAGCTGGTGCTGGCCGGCCTCACGCTGCTGCCCCCGCTGCTCATCATCGCGGCCAACGAAACGGGGCAGGCGCTGGTGTTCGGCGCGTTTCTGCTGGCCTACTTCCGCGAGGGCATGTCGCCCCTGATTCTGCTGATTCTGGCCGCCGGCGGCGTTATTCTGCTGCTGGCTTTGCTGGTGCCCAAGCTCTGGCTGGTGCTGGCCTTCACCATTATCCTGGTCATCGTGCTGGTCGCCAACCGCCGGGCGTTGCGCCACCACCTGCCCGTGTCGGTGGGCGTGTGGGCGGTGGTGATTGGGATGGTGTTCGGGGTGGATTTCTTCTTCAACAGCGTGTTGCAGGACCACCAGCGCAAGCGCATCGAAATTCTCCTCAACCCCTCCGCCGACCCTTTGGGCGTGGGCTGGAACGTCACGCAGTCGAAAATTGCCATCGGCTCGGGCGGCCTGGCCGGCAAGGGCTTCCTGCAAGGCACCCAAACCAAGTTCGATTTCGTGCCCGCCCAGAGCACCGACTTCATCTTCTGCACCGTGGGGGAGGAGTGGGGCTGGGCCGGCACGATGGTGACCATCATCCTGTTCATGGCCCTGCTCATGCGGGTCGTGTACGTGGCGGAGCGCCAGAAATCGGTGTTCGGGCGCACCTATGGCTACTGCGTGGCCAGCATCATCTTCTTCCACTTCTGCGTCAACATCGGCATGACCATCGGGCTGGCCCCGGTGGTGGGTATCCCGCTGCCCTTCTTCAGCTACGGCGGCTCCTCGCTCTGGTCGTTCACCACCCTGCTCTTCATCCTGCTCGCCATCGACGCTGCCCGCAAGCAGGATTTGGAGCGGCATTAGCGGGGAGGTGGTGAGAAAAAGAACGTCATCCTGAGCAGAGCGAAGGATCTTATCACGTTGAAACGAGTCGTTGATACGATTACCGGCCTAACGTGATAAGATCCTTCGCTGCGCTCAGAATGACGTTCTTTTTCTCACCACCTCACCACCTCACCACCTCACCACCTCACCACCTCACCACCTCACCACCTCACCACCTCACCGCCTTCTTCCCTCCGCTTACCTTTGCGGAATGATTGCGAAAAGCCCGTCCTCCGTTCTGCCGCTACCCGCTCCGGCTCCCGCGCGGGTGCCGGGCTGGGTGTGGGCGGGGCTGGTGCTGCTGCACCTGCTGGCCCTGGGCTGGCAGCTTTACCACCGCCAGCCCCGGTTTCCGGATTCTGAGCGCTACGTGCAGGCGGCCCGCAACCTGCGTGAGGCCGGCGTGCTCTACGCCCTGCCCCTCACCGAAAAGCCCCTGCTTGCGCAGGAGTACACCATCCGGCCCCCGCTCTACCCGGTGTTTCTGCTGCTCACGGGCGGGGCCGGCCCGGGCTTCCCGGGGGCCACGCTGCTGCTGCAAAACCTGCTGAGCCTGCTGAACCTGGGGCTGGCCTTGCGCTGGCTGGCCCGCCGTGCCCGGGGGCTGAGTGCCCGGCAGTGGGCGGCGGTGCTGGCCCTGGCGGCGGCCGGGCCGGGGCAGTTCATCTACGCCAACGTGCTGATGAGCGAAATGCTGCTGCAAACGGCCGTGGTGGCGCTTTGGCTGAGTCTGGAGGCGCTGTTCACGCCCGGCCGCCGGCCGCTGGGGCCGCTGCTGGTAGCCGCGTTGGCTACCACTGGGGCACTGCTCAACAAGCCGGTGTTCTTCCCGTTCGCGGCCGTGCTGCTGGGGCTGGGCCTCTGGCTGGCGTGGCGGCAGCGGCGGGTGTCGCTGGCCGTGCTGGGGGCCGTGCCGCTGGTGGTAGTGGGCCTCTGGATGCAGCGCAACGAAGCCCGCACCGGCTACTTTCACTTCTCCAGCATTGCCGAAATCAACCTGCTGCGCTACAACGCCCGCGGGGTGTTGCAGGCCGCCGAAGGCCCGGAAGCCGCCGAGCAGTTCGTGCGCCGCACCCTGGCCACCGCCGACTCGCTGCCCACCTTCCGGGCCCAGCAGCGCTACGTGCAGCAGGCCGGCGGGCAGGCCCTGCTGCGCCACCCCTTCGCCTACGCCGCCCAGCACCTGCGGGGCATGGCCACCTTCCTGCTCGACCCCGGCCGGTTCGATCTGGTCCACTTCCTAGGCCGGGGCCAGACCAACGGGCCGGGCTTGCTGCACCTGTTCAACCAGCGCAGCCCCGTCGCCGTGCTGAGTTATCTGGGGCAGCTGCCCCTGCTTCTGCTGGCGGTGATGGGCCTGGGGCTGCTGGCCAATCTGGTCCGGCTGGCACTGGTGGTGCGCTTCGCCCGGAGCCCCGCCTACCCGTGGCCGGGGCGCCTGGTGCTGCTGGGCCTGGTCGCCTACCTGGCCCTGCTGACCGGCCCGCTGGGGGCGGCCCGCTTCGTGGTGCCGGTGCTGCCCCTGCTGCTGGCCGCCGCCGGCGCGGGCCTGGCCGCCCGTCGGGCAGCTGCTTGAGGCAGGGCGTAAACCGGCAATAAGCCGGCGTTCATCTTCGCCGCCCGCAGATGGGATAAATCGGGAGCTTGTGGCCGCCACCGCCCATCCGGCCCCCTACCACGCGCTCGAACAATGCCCCATCAACGTGCCTGATCCTCAACTTGGCGTTGGGGGGGGCAGCACGGCGGCCAGGGCGGCGGCTTCGGCCAGCAGGCCGGCGGCCTGGGCCCGGAGGCGGTGGCAGCGCGTGGCGTCGGCGGGGGGCAGGGGCGCGGCGCGGCGCGTAAGCCAGCCCCGGAGCCAGCGGGCGTGGTCGATGGCCCGGGCCGGGTCGAAGGGGTCGGCGGCCTGGGCCAGCGCATAAGTCAGGGCCTGGGCGGCCACTGGGTTAGCCGGGTTGGCCGGGTTGGTATCCGGGGCGTCGGGGTCGGGCGGGAGCAGGGCCGGCCGGGCGGCGGCCCAGCGGGCCGCTACGTGGGCGCGGGCCACCAGCGCATCGGCCTCGGCCAGTAGCCGGGCGGCGCGGTGCAGGCACTCGCGGCGGCGAAAGTCGAGGTCGGCCGCGTCGGGGGGGGGCGTGCCGGGCGGCAGCGCGGCGTKGGGGGCCGGGCTGCTGGGCACATCCGGCGGGGGCAACTGGAGCAGCAGCGGCAACAAGGCCACGCGCACGGCCAGCGTGAGCGGCCGCTGGTTCGTTTCGATGGCCTGCACCAGGCTCTGGCTCACGCCCAGGTACTGGGCCAGCTCGTGCAGGCGCAGGCCGTACCAGGCCCGCACCCGGGCCAGCAAGGAATTGGAAACAGCTGAACGACGCGCCATAGCCGGAATGTGGAGAATTATCAGGTTTTCAGAAAATACTCCACACAATCTGCGAAAAATTTGTGGAGTATTTTCTGAAAACCTGATAATTCTCCACACGCCAGAGAACTGGCTCCTGGCACCCGGCAAGCCGCCGCAACTACTCCGGGCTGCTGCTGGTGGAGCAGCGCAACAATCCGGCGGCAGTGCTGCGGGGGCGGCGGGCCGCACTGCGGCCGGGCAAGGGGCGCAACGGAGCCCCGGGCTAACGCCCCCCGAAACGGCCGGTAGCGTGGTCCCCAGTGCAGGCTGCGCCGCGAAGCGGGGGCCGACAACGCCGGGAAAACCAGCCGGGAGCAGGAGCGCGGCAATAAGGCAGGCATAACTATTGGCCGCCCGTTTTACGTTCTTCCGGTTATCCGTCGTCTATCCTTCCCCCGAACGCGCTGTTGCTATGCCCGACCCATCCTCCGATAAGCTCAACGAACAACTCCATACGGCCAAGCAGGTAAACCCCGAAAATGTGGGGGCTCTCACCCGCGAGCAGCTTACGCCCGCCGCCGCCGCATCCCCCCAGGGCCACGATGTGCCCGGCCACGACCACGCCCCCACTGACCAGGCCGGCCTGCACGTGGGCCACGACCACGGCCCGCCCCGGCAGATTGACCACAGCGGCCACGACCACGACGGGCACAACCACGGTCCGGCCGGCGACCGGCCCTACCTGGTGCCAGGCATCAGTCTGGCGCTGCTGCTGGGTGGTATCGCGCTGGATTACTTCGGGGCGGGCTTTTTCACGGGCTCCGTGCGGCTGATCTGGTACGCGGTGGCCTACCTGCTGGTGGGCTGGAAGGTGATTCGCTCGGCCGTGCTCAGCATTCCGGGCGGCAACATTTTCAACGAGTTTCTGCTCATGAGCCTGGCCACCATCGGGGCGTTTGCCATTGGCGAGTATGCCGAGGGCGTGGCCGTTATCCTGTTTTACACGGTGGGCGAGCTGTTCCAGGACGCGGCCGTGAACCGGGCCAAGCGCAGCATCCGGGCTTTGCTCGAAATTCAGGCCACCGAAGTAGCCGTGCTCCGCGATGGGCAGCGCCTCGTGCTCGACCCCAAACAGGTAGCGGTAGGCGACGTGATTGAAGTGCGCCCGGGCGAGAAAGTGGCCCTCGACGGCACCCTGCAATCGGAGCGGGCCAGCTTCAACACGGCCGCCCTCACCGGCGAATCGGTGCCCCAGACCAAGCAGCGGGGCGAGCTGGTGCTGGCCGGCATGATCAACCAGGACACGCTGAGCCAGATTACCGTGACGGCCGGCTACCGGGATACCAAGCTGAGCAAGATTCTGGCGATGGTGCAGGACGCGGTGGGCCGCAAGGCCAAAACCCAGCAGTTCATCACCAAATTTGCCCGCATCTACACGCCCATCGTGGTGGCGCTGGCGGTGCTGCTCACCCTGCTGCCCTTCTTCTTCGTGGCTGATTACGTGCTGCGCGACTGGCTGTACCGGGCGCTGGTGTTCCTGGTCATTTCCTGCCCCTGCGCCCTGGTTATCAGCATTCCGCTGGGCTATTTCGGCGGCATCGGGGCGGCCTCGCGGGAAGGCATCCTCTTCAAGGGTTCCAACTTTCTGGACGTGATGCGGGAGCTCGATACCGTGGTGATGGACAAAACCGGCACGCTCACCAAGGGCGTGTTCGCGGTGCAGCAGGTGCAGCCCGCCGCCGGCTTCGAGGCCGCGAAGTTTGTGGCCCTGGCCGCCGCCCTGGAAGCCAAATCCACCCACCCCATTGCCCGGGCCGTGGTGGAGTACGCCGGTCCGGCGGAATCGGCTTTAGCCGTAGCCGACGTGGAGGAAATTGCCGGCCACGGCCTGCGCGGCACGGTGGGCGGCCAGGTGGTGCTGGCTGGCAACGCCAGGCTGCTGCGCCGCTTCGGGGTAGAGTATCCGGCCGTGGTGGACGCGCAGACCGATACCATCGTGGTGGTGGCCGTGAATGGCCGCTACGCCGGCTACCTCACCGTGGCCGACGAAATCAAGCCCGATGCCGCCCTGGCCGTGCGGGCGCTGCGGGCCGAGGGCATCAGCAAGCTGGTGATGCTCTCCGGCGACAAAGACGTGATTGTGCAGCGCGTGGCCCGGGAGCTGACCATCGACGAGGCCCACGGCGGTCTGCTGCCCGAAGACAAGGCCCGCTACGTGCAGCAGTACCTGGCTGAGGGCCGCATCCTGGCCTTCGTGGGCGACGGCGTGAACGACGCGCCCGTGGTGGCCCTGGCCAACGTGGGCATTGCCATGGGCGGCCTGGGTTCCGATGCCACCATCGAAACCGCCGACGTAGTTATCCAGACCGACCACCCGAGCAAGATTGCCACCGCCCGCCGCATTGCCCGCGCCACCCACACGGTTGTCTGGCAGAACATCTGGCTGGCCTTCCTGGTGAAAGCCGTGGTGCTGGCCCTGGGTGCGGGCGGCCTGGCCACCATGTGGGAGGCCGTTTTCGCCGATGTGGGCGTGGCCCTGCTGGCCATTATCAACGCCGTGCGCATCCAGCGCATGAACTTCAGCTTGTCGGAATAGCAGTGCGGCCCGATGCGTCGGGCCGCAGCCAGCCAAAGAGCGGGTCCCGGGTCAGAATCAGGGAGAAGGCCACGGCGAAAACCGGGGCGGCCAGGTAGCCCATGCGGCCCAAATCTCCGGACAGCAGCATGTGCGCGCCCACGATGACGACCAGCCAGCCGCCGGCCCCGCCCAGGGCCGGCAGCCAGTTGCGGCGGGCGGCGGAGGTACGCAGTCCCGCCAAAATCAGCAGGCTGAAGAAGCCGAAAATGCTGAACAGTTCCCCGATTCCTTTCACTGAAAATAGCCGCCGCAGGGAGTAGGTTAGGTTCTCGAAGTGGCCCAGGGCATTGCTGACGCTCTCAATGGCGGTGGCGCCGGCCTGCACGTCAATCCAGTGGCGCAGGGCCAGGGTGGCCGCGCCGCCCACTGCCAGCCCGGCCAGCTGCCAGGGCCAGCGCAACGCGTGGCGGCCGTACCACAGCAGCCAGGGTACCAGCAGCAGCGCCGACTCTTTGGCCGGAAACCCCAGCAGCAGCACCGCCCCCACGGCCGCCGCCGAGCCGCTGCGCGCCCCGTAGAACGCCAGCGCCACCACCAGCAGGTAGAGGCTGTCGACGAGGGGCAGGCCGGCCGTGTACACCGTCCAGCGGCTGGTGAGCACGGCGGCCACGGCCAGGGCCGCCGCCGCCGGAGAAGCGCCGTAGAGCAGGCAGGTGCGGAACAGCACCAGGCCCACGCCGGCCAGCAGCAGGCAGTTCACGACGTAGAATCCCAGCCGGAGCGGCCACTCGCTGGTGGCGCGCTGGGGCCAGATGCGGGCGTACACTTTCTCCAGGGGCCAGGCCACGGCGGCGGCGGCGGCCGGCACCAGCACCCGGTAGCGGCGCGTCACGTTCACGCCCCCAAACTCGCCCCGGGCCAGACTCAGGTAGCTGAGCGTGTCGCGGGAGTGCGTAAAATCATAGTGCAGGTACATCGGGTACGCCGGGCCGGCCACCAGCCCCAGCGCCAGCAGGTACACCAGCAGCCACCGGGGCCAGCGCAAAGAAGGGGCAGCAGGGAGCATGGGCGGTAGCGGGGATGCTGAGAAAACAGAACGTCAGGCAGAGAAAACGTCAGGCAAACAGCACGTCAGGCAAACAGCACGTCATTCCGAGCGGAGCCGAGGAATGACGTGCTGTTTGTACTTCTTCGGTTAAGTACCCCTGCCGCCCGGCTGAGAATCAGCCGTTGAATTTGCGGTCAATCAGGCGGAGCAGCTTGTTGATGTGCTCCTCCTTGCGCACCCACTGGTACTGGGCGGCCAGGTTTTCGCTCACGTACTGCCGGGCCGTTTCGGCATCGGGCAGGGTGTCGAGGTGCTGAATGGCGGCGTGGTACTGCATGTTTTCGCCCCCGAACAGCTCGTTGATGAAGCTGAACCGCTGGTTGATGGAAATAGCTTCCCGCAGCGTTTCTACCTTGGGCGACTTTTCGGCCAGCGTTGCGCCGCGGTCCTGGCGCAGGGTTTCGCTCAGCGAAGGAGCGGCGTGTTCGGCCTTCAGCTTGGCGTAGAGCGGCACTGCTCCGGCCGGTTCCGATTCGGCTACCGGCTGCGGTGCGGCTATCGGGGCCGGCTTCGGGGCTGGAGCCGCAACCGGCACGGGAGCCGGGACCGGAGGAGCCGGCGCGGCTACCGGAGCCGGAGCAGTAGGAGCCGGAGCCGGGGGTATCGGCTCCGTTTTGGGTTTTTCCGGCTCGGCGGGGGCACCGTCGTGCAGCTCCTGCTCCGTGAGCGGCAGCAGCTCGTTGAACTGGGCTACCAGCGGGGCCACCGGCTCCAGCGTCTGCCTGGCGCTTTCCTGGTGCATCCGGAAGCGGCTCACCAGATAGTCGCGGGTTTGCTCCTGGCCGGCGGGCAGCGTGGCCAGGAAGCTCTCGAACACCGCTTTGTTGGTGTCGAGGTAGCGCAGGGCCTCGCCGAGCTGTTCGGGCGTGCGGGGGCCGGCCTCGCCCAGCAGCTTGCCGGCCAGCGTGTCGGCGGGGTCGAGGGCGCCGGCCAGCGTATCGGTAATGGCCTGGGCCAGCAGGGGCTCGTAGGCGGGCCGGCTGAGCCTGATGCGCCGCGACAGCACGTTCATGAACTGAGTGAGGGCTTGCCGGACGTCGGCATCCTCGAAATCGAAGTACGTGCTGCGCAGCTGGGCCATTTCGGCGGTCCACTTGCTCAGCAGCTGCTGCACCACGAACAGGTTCACCTGCCGGATGGGGGTGAAGCGCAGTACCGCCGGCCCGTCGAGGGTAGTGGTGGGGCGGGCCCCGAAATACTGGTCGCAGAGCAGTGCCGCCAGCAGGCGGCCGTATTGTTCACGCTGGGCGTGGCTATATTTGGTCTTCATTGAAAGCCTGGTTCAAGGGGCAATTTAGGGAAAGATGCCCACTCTCATTATCGAAAATATGGGCGGCGCGGCCATTGCGGTGCCGGCCGGGGCCACGTTGCTGGCCGCCATCCAGGCGGCGGGCCACGACTGGCAGCACGCCTGCGGAGCCCGGGGCCGGTGCGTGACGTGCCGGGTGCGGGTGCGCGCCGGGCTGGCCCTGCTAACGCCGCCCACCGAAGCCGAGTTGCGCTACCGCGCCGCCGGCCGCCTCCGCCCCGAGGAGCGTCTGACCTGCCAAACCCGCCTGCCCGCCGGCCAGGTAACCGCCCGCGTGCCCCGGGCCACCCAGCTCCCGCACGTGCAGTACGGGGAATGAGTGACTCGGTGAATGAGTGAATGAGCAGGCCCTGGTAATGGCCCCAGCCGTAAAAACGGGTTCCGGCCAGGGCAGGAGCGGCATATTTTGCGCGACGCATATCCGTCTGACATTGTGGGTGGTAGGGCGACGAGCCGGAATTTGGTTCGGGCAAGCCGGAGTAAAACCGTAATTTCGGCTACGCTGATGACCGGCTGACTCTCCCCTGAGCCACTCATTCACTCATTCACTCATTCGCCGATTGTGTTTATTGAACCCCGCGTTGGTACGGGTCCGGGTGCGCTGCGCCGGGGCTGGATTGAAGTTGTGTGCGGCTCCATGTTTTCGGGCAAAACCGAGGAGTTGATTCGCCGCCTCAACCGGGCCAAAATTGCCCGACAGCGGGTCGAAATCTTCAAGCCCGCCCTCGATACCCGCTACCACGTGGAAGATGTGGTGTCGCACAACCGCAACAGCATCCGCTCCACGCCCGTGCCGGTGGCCCAGGAAATCCTGCTGCTGGCCACCGGCTGCAACGTGGTGGGTATTGATGAAGCCCAGTTCTTCGACGAATCCCTGGTCGAAGTGTGCGTGCAGCTGGCCAACCGGGGCTCCCGCGTCATCGTGGCCGGCCTCGACATGGACTTCCTGGGCCAGCCCTTCGGCCCCATGCCGGCCCTGATGGCCGTGGCCGAATTCGTGACCAAAGTGCACGCCATCTGCGTGTGCTGCGGCGAGCTGGCCTCCTACTCCTTCCGCATGACGGCCTCGGCCGATAAAATCCTGCTCGGCGAAACCGATGCCTACGAAGCCCGCTGCCGCGTCTGCTTCCAGGAAGGCATGAAAGGCAAGGCGGTGAAAGGATAGCTGAACTGTCATTCCGACGAAGGAGGAATCTGGGGGAATGACATCGAACGGTTTCGTTCAACAATTTCCCCGGATTCCTCCTTCGTCGGCATGACAGTTTACCCCTTCACCCCCCCCCCCGCMCCAAAGCCCGGGCGGAGGCGTTATCTTGCCAGTCTATCTACCGCGCCGTTCGTTTCACTCGATGATTTCACTCCTCCGCCTGCGTTACGGGGCCGCTTTGCTGGCCTTGCTGCTGCTGACCATCGGGGCCCAGGCCCAATCTGCGGCCGGTTACGGCGACTGGCAGTTGCACCTGCCCACCAACCAGGCCAAGGCCCTGGCCGAGGCCGATGACCGGGTGTACGTGGCGGCCGAGGACGCTTTCTTCTACTTCGACAAAACGCTCAACACCACCCGCCTGCTTTCCCGCCGCGACGGCCTGAGCGACGTGGGCGTGAGCGGCCTGGCCTACGACTCGGTGGGCCAGCAGCTGCTGGTGGTGTACCAGAGCACCAACCTGGATCTGCTGCGCCGCCAGGACGGTAAAATCGTCAACCTCGCCGACATTGCCCGCAAGGAAATCAACGGTGCCAAAACCATCAACCAGGTCCAGATCAGTGGGCGGCGGGCCTACCTGGCGGCCAGCTTCGGCATTGTGGTGGTCGATCTGGACCGGCTCGAAATCCGGGATTCCTACACCAACATTGGCCCGGGCGGCACGGTAGTGCAGGTATTTGCCACGGC
The DNA here is from genome assembly GCF_003583925.1 of Hymenobacter rubripertinctus. GTDB lineage: Bacteria > Bacteroidota > Bacteroidia > Cytophagales > Hymenobacteraceae > Hymenobacter > Hymenobacter rubripertinctus. The sequence goes on from NZ_QYCN01000009.1 coordinate 51,786, forward strand.
CGTGGCCAACGGTATCCTGTTCGCGGCTACCTCCAATGGGCTGATGCGCGCCGCCCTCAACGGCAACCCCCTCGACTACCGCAACTGGACCACCGACCTGCCCGCCCGCCCCGGCAACCCCTACCGCACCCTGGCCGTGCAGGACGGGCGCGTGGTGGCCGGCATCAACGGCGACCGGCTGTACGCCTACGTGGCGGGCACGGGCTGGCGGGCCTTCGCCGGCAACGCGCCGGCCGGCGTGGAGTTCCGGCAGCTCACGCCTTCCCGGGCCGGGCTGCTCATCACCGACAACCGCCAGACTACGGTGTTCAACGTAACGACGGGCGTTGCCGGACTGACGCTGAACCCGGCCCTGCTGGTGAACCCGCAGGCGGCCCTGCGCGCCCGCGACGGCCGCTACTACCTGGCCGACTACACCAACGGCTTGCTGCGCACCACTGCCAATGGCCAGGCGGCGGAGCAGTTTCTGAGCAACGCGCCCGCCTCGGCCCAGGCCTTCAGCGTGCTGGCCGATGCCCGCACCAATACGGTGAACGTGTTCACGGGCGGTTTCACCGACCGCTACGTGCAGCGGGGCTTCCTGCGGGGCTTCTTCGAGTACAAGCAAGGGCAGTGGACCAACTTCACGCCGGCCACCCAGCCCAACCGCAGCCAGTACCCCAACCCCCAGGACCTGACCCGGGGTGCCCGCACGCCCGATGGCACCCTGTACGTGGGCAGCTACGGCAACGGCCTGCTGGAGTGGAAGGGCCTGGGCGAGTTCCGCCTGTTCAACCCCACCAGCAACCTGCCCAACCCGCTGCGCAGCGCCATTGCCGCCCCCGACTTCACCCGCGTGACCGACGTAACCACCGACGCCGAGGGCCACGTGTGGGTGGTGAACCGCCACCAGGTGGCCGGGCAGTCGGGCCTGTTCGTGTTCGACCCCGCCGCCAACAGCTGGCGCATCATTGATTACTTCGCGGGCAGCGAAAACCTCGACCGGATCGTGCTCGATGGGGTGGGCGGCGTGTGGGTGTCCCGGGCCCGGGCCGGGGGCAGCGGGCTGGGCATGGTGGCCTACCAGCCCGAAACCCGCGTCGCCCGCTATTACACGCAGGCGGCCGGGGCCGAAAGCTTCGCTTCCGACATCAACGAAATCTACGACGTAGTAAAGGACCGGTTGGGCGACATCTGGGTGGCCACCATCAAGGGGCCGGCCTTTTTTAGTGACCCGGGCAGCGCCTTCGATTCCAATCAGGGCCTCTCGTTCCGGCTGCCCTACGTGCGCCGGGGCGTGGGCACGGGCTTCCCGACGCTGTTCAACGAAAAAATCAGCGCCATTGCCGTGGATGGGGGCAACCGCAAGTGGTTCGGCACCGACCGGGGCCTGTGGCTTTTCAGCGACGATGCCTCGGAGGAGTTGCTGCACTTCACCACCGCCAACAGCCCGCTGCCCTCCAACCGCATCGTGGACGTGGAGGTGAACGACAAAACCGGCGAGGTCTTCGTGGTGACGGACGCGGGCGTGGTCAGCTACCGGGGCGACGCGTCCGTGACGGAGGGCAAGGCCAGCTGCGCCAAAGTATTCCCGAACCCCGTGCGGCCCAATTTTGCCGGTCCGGTGGGCATTTCGGGCCTGGCCAACAATGCGCCGGTCAAAATCACGGATGTCACTGGCAAGCTCGTCTTCCAGACCCGGTCCAACGGCGGCACCGTCACCTGGAACCTGACCGATTACAATGGCCGCCGGGTGAGCTCGGGCGTGTACCTGGTGCTGTCGTCGGATGCCGACGGCAAAAACGGCTGCGTGAGCAAAGTAGCCGTCCTGGGGAACTAGCGAGTTGGGCCGTCTGGAGGTCGGGACGTTGGCTCACCTGCTGCCAACCGTACCCCGGCTGGCGGTTGTCAAGCAGCACGTATCATGTGCAAGCCGTAGGCGACGAGAGAAAGCCCGTTGGTTTTTCTGCGAAGCGGCCAGCTGTTCACTTTCCAACGTAAAAACGTCTCAACTTTCTAACCAGCCAACCCATGCTCATCAAAACCCGGGGCATCGTGCTCAGCCACATCCGGTACCGTGAAACCAGCATCATCACGCGCGTTTATACCGAGCGGCTGGGGTTGCAGAGCTACCTGGTGAACGGGGTGCGCAAGGCCAAGCCGCCGGGTCGTATTGCCCTGTTTCAGCCCCTCACGCTGCTGGATCTGGTGGCCTACACTTCCCGCAACGGGGGCCTCACGCGCCTCTCGGAGTTCCGGTGCTCCGAGCCCTTCCGCACCCTGCCCTACGACGTGCGCAAGAGCAGCATCGGCCTGTTTCTGTCGGAGATACTCAGCCGGGTGCTGCTGGAAGAGGAGGAGAACGAGCCGCTGTTCTCGTTTCTGCACGATTCCCTGCGGGCCTTCGACCAACAGGCGGAGGGCTTCGAGAATTTTGCCCTGATTTTCCTGCTCCAGCTCAGCCACTACCTGGGCTTCGGCCCCGAAACCGGCGCTGAAATTACCTCCCAGGTGGCTTTCGCTACCGATGTGCCCGGGGCCGCCGCCGCACCTACCGCCCTGCGGTTTCAGGAGTTCGAGGATTACTTCGACAACCTGATGCGCACCCCCGCCACGGCCATCGTGCCCAACGGCCGCATCCGCCGCGAATTGCTCGGCATCCTCATCCGTTACTACCAGCTGCACGTGGAGCGCCTCGGCGACATCCGCTCCCTGGCGGTGCTATCGGAAGTGCTGGCCGAGCTGTAAGATGGGTTGTTGGTGGGTGGTTGTTGGAAAAGGAACGTCATCCTGACGAAGGAAGGATCCTTTCACGATTGAACGAGCCGTTGGGCTGGCTTTTTCAACCTGAAAGGATCCTTCCTTCGTCAGGATGACGTTCCTTTTTCAAAAAATACCCACCACCCACCAATAACCTACTCACTTCACCTCCACCAGCTCCACGTCGAAGCGCAGGATGCTGTTGGCGGGGATGTCGGGGCCGGGGGCGCGGGGGCCGTAGGCTAGGGCGGAGGGAATGAGCAGGATAGCCTTGCTGCCTTTCGTGAGTTGGGCAATGCCCTCATCCCAGCCGGCAATAACCTGGCGCTGGCCGAGCGGAAACTCGATGGGCTGGTTGCCGTGCCGGGCCGAGGAATCGAACTCCTTGCCTTCAAGCAGCTTACCGCTGTAGCGCACGGCTACCGTCTGGCCGGCTTGTGGCTTGGCTCCGGTGCCGGTTTTGGTTACGGCGTAGTACACGCCCAGGGGCGTTTTGAGCACTTTGAGCTTGTTCTGCTTGGCGTAGGCCAGAATGCGGGCCTCGTCCTGGCGGGCCAGTTCGGCTACTTTCTGAGCCGCCGCCGCCTGGGCCTGGGCCGCCTGCTGCGCCAGTTCCTGCTGCACCTGGTCGGGCGTCTGCACTTTTTCGGCCTTGGCCAGCACCGTGAGGGTAGGGCCGGCTTTGCGGATGAAGCCGGGCACGGGCTGCTGAAACGACTTGCGGAACACCGTGTCCAAGTTCAGGCGGAACACGCCGGAGTCGCCGGGCTGGAGCAGGGCCAGCGCTTCCTCCACCGCCCCCCGCTGCGCCCGCCGGATACTGTCGAGCGGGACGCGCACGGGCTGGTTGCCGTTCTGGCGGCGCGAGTGCATGAGCACCGAATCCTGGGCGGTGCGGAATTGCAGGTGCAGGGTCAGGATCTGGCCCACGCGCCCGGCATACGAGGCGTCGCCGGTGGGGGGCAGCGCCGGTTGCAGCACGTAGCGGCCGTTCTGGGGGCGGTAAATCCGGTACTCCAGCCCGGAGCGCAGGCGGTTGAAGGGAACCGGCTCACCCTGAAACGAGCACAAACCGATAATGCCGACCAAGGCCGGGACTATAAAACGCAGGCGGGCAACAACAGACATAAGGCAACGTGAGTGAGCGGCCCAAGATACGGCACTTTCGGGGCTGGGGCCGGTCCAGCAAAACGGCCCGCCCGGACAGGTGCCGGTGGGCCGTGGTTATTTCACTTTCAGAATCTCCAGCTCGAAAATAAGGTCGGCGTTGGGCGGAATCAGGTACTTCTTCTCCGTCTCGTCATCCGGGTCGGGGCGGCCCTTGGCCCCGTAGGCCAGGTCGGCCGGAATCCAGACCCTGGCCCGGCTGCCCTCGGGCAGTAACAGCAGCGCCTCATCGAACCCGGCAATCACGCTCTGGCGACCAGCCCGCACTTTCAGCGGGCCACCCTGCTGCACTGAGGTGTCGAACAGGTGGCCGTCGGCAGCCAGAAAGCCGGTGTAGTGGACTACTACCCGGCTGCCGGGCTGGGCCCGGGGGCCGGTGCCCACCTGCCGGATCGTGTAGCGCAACCCCGAAGGCGTGGTGGTGGCTCGTTGCAGCAGGCTGTCGGCCGGTGGTGGTACGGCCGTGGTGAGCGTGCGCTGTGCCCAGCCCGCCAGCGGCAGGCTGCTCAGCACCAAAAACAGACCACCCGTTACCACGTACCGCATCACCAGGGCTATTGAACGTCCAGAATTTCCATATCGAACAACAGCGGCGTGTAGGCTGGAATGGCGCCTGATGATTGCCCCTGGTAGGCCAGGGACGAGGGGATGAGGATCAGTTTCCGGTCGCCTTTGCGCATTTGCAGCGTGGCAGTGCTCCAGCCGGTAATCAGGCCGGAGTTTGGCCCGTTCACGAAGCTGAGGCAGCCGCAGGCCGTGCGGTTGTTGCTGGAGGCATCAAATACCTGCCCATCCAGCGCCTCACTGATAAACCTGCCCACGTAGTTCACCTTCACCGTCTGGCCGGCTACGATGAGCGGGTTGGTCGTCGCGCCATCCGTAACGGGCACCAGGTAAATGCCCGATTCCAGGCGCTGCGCGTTCGTGATGGCGTGGCGGGTGAGGTAAGCCTGAATGGCGGTTTCGTCGCGCTGCTTCTGGGCTTCGTCAAATTCGCGCTGCTGCTTAACGAAGGAGGACTCTTTGTTGCAGCTGGTCAGGGTCGGCGTGGCCCCCAGGCCCAGGGCCAGCAGGGAGAGGATCAGGGAGAATCTTTTCATCATCGGGAAAGGAGGCCGCCAGCAGCGACGCCCGTAAAATTACTTAATATCCACTACCTCCACCTCGAAGCGGAGCACGGCGTTAGGAGGGATGGCGCCCCTGCCGGACGCGCCATAGGCCAGGCCCGAGGGTATGAGCAGTGTGCCCTTGCTGCCTTTGTTGAACAGCTTGAACGCCTCATCCCAGCCCGCAATAACGCTGCCATTGCCCAACTGGAAGGGAAAGCCCAGGGTAGTGAGGTTACTGTCGAACACCTTTCCGTCCAGCGTAGTGCCGGTATACAAAACTTTCACGATCTGCCCATCCAGGGCATTCGCGCCGGTGCCGGGCCGGGTAATGGCTACGTACAGGCCCGACTCCCGGCGCTGAAAGCCCGTGAGGCTGTTATCCCGGATGTAGGCCGCAATGGTGGCTTCATCCTGGGCGGCCTGGGCGGCCTGGGCGGGGGAAGTATCTTTCTCTTCATCCTTCTTGCAGGAGCTCAGCAGGGCCAGCAGAAAAAGAAAAACCAGGGGCAGAGAGTGTTTCATCGCAAAAAAGCAAAAGGGGTATTACTTGATGTCGGTTACCTCCACATCGAAGCGGAGCACCGAGTGAGGGGCAATCGGCCCGACGCCCTTCGCGCCGTAAGCCAGCTCGGAGGGAATGAGCAGGATGGCTTTGCTGCCCTTGTTGAGCAGGGCAAACCCCTGGTCCCAGCCCGTAATAACCTGCCCCCGGCCCAGGATGAAGTCCAGGGGAGCGTTGCCGCGGTTGGCGGTCGAGTCGAACACCTTGCCGTCCAGGGTAAGGCCGGTGTACTTGGCCGATACCGTCTGGCCGGCTTTGGCTACGTCGCCGGTGCCGACCTGAGTGATGGCCACGTACAGGCCCGAGGGCTGTTGCTGGAAGCCGGGCAGGTTGTTGTCCTTGATGTAGGCCGTGATGATGGTCTCGTCGCGGGCGGGGTAGTCGGTCGTATCCGTGTCCTCCTTCTGGCAGGCCGAAAAGAGCACGGTCAGCAGCAGCAGCAGCGTTGCCAGACTAGCGGGCAACCGGAAGGGGGGAAGTGAGCGGAGCATAAGCGCGAAAAACTGGGGGAAAAGAAAAACCGGGTTACCCCGAAGAGACAAAAGCCCCCGGCCAGGTTGCACCGGACCGGGGGCTTAGGAGTTAACGGAACTGCGGCCCGGACTTATTTGCCCTGCTGCTGCTGCATAGCCTCAATCTGGCGACGGATATCGGCTTCGTTCATCTGGCCCCCGGCCGGCTGGGCGGGCGCGTTCTTGATGTCGACCAGCTCCACGTCGAAGCGCAGGATAGCATCGGCCGGGATATCGGCTCCGGCCCCGCGCTGCCCGTAGGCCAGCGACGAAGGCACCAGCAGCATCCCCTTAGCACCCTTCGTGAACTGGGCAATGCCCTTATCCCAGCCCGGAATCACCTGGCCCTGGCCCAACGGGAAGTCGAAGGGCTTGTTGCCCATCTTGGCCGAGGAATCGAACTCCTTGCCGTTTTCGAGCAGGGTGCCTTTGTAGAGCACCGATACCACCTGGCCCGCTTTGGGCTTCACGCTGGAGCCGGCGTTGGTAATCACGTAGTACACGCCCGACTCGTCCTTGGTGGCCTTCAGGTTGTTCTTCTTGATGTATTCCTGAATGACTACGTCATCCTTCTTGAGCTGGTCGGCGGCGTGGGCCTCCGTTTTCTGCTGCTGCTCCACCTGGGCCTTCTGCACGTCGGCCATGGCTTCCTCGCGGCTCTGCACCTTGTCCACTTTCACAAACATGGTCATGGTTTTGCCGGCTTTGCTCATGAAAGGCGGCACCGGCTGGCGGAACGACTTGGCAAAGATGGTATCCACGTTGAAGCGGAACACGGCCGAGTCGCCGGGCTGGAGCAGGCTGATGGCTTCTTCGAGGCCGCCTTTCTGGGCTTTCCGTACGGTATCGAGCGGCACGCGCACCGGGAATCCCATCTGCTGCTTGCGCGAGTTGAACAGAATCGAGTCCTTGCCGGTGCGGTACTCCACGTGCAGGGCCATGATTTTGCCGATGCGGTCCTTGTAGGTCGCGTCGCCGTCGGCGCTTACGTCGCGGGCGTCGTACTTGCCGGCGCTGGTGCTCTTGAAAATCTTGTATTCAATCCCCGAGGGTGTCTTGCCGAATTCGCCGCCTTTGTTGCAGGAGGCCAGACCCAGAATGCCGGCTACCAGGGCCAGGCTCAGAAAGTTGCGTTGGAGGAACATGAAGGGGGTTAGGAGGTTAAGACACGGAAAGAGCGGCCAAGTTACACCGAATTATACCGTTGGCGGCACGGCGGCCAGCGGCGCGGCTACTAATTGGGCCTGGTATTCGGGCAGCAGACCCAGGAAACGCGTCACGGTGGCGTCCAGCGAGTCGTGGCTGATGCCGCCGGCCGCGTTGTGGTGGCCGCCGCCGCTGAAGTTGCGGCGCGAGAACTCGCTGACCGAGAAGCTGCCCACCGAGCGGAAGGAAATCTTGACGGCCTGGGAGCGGTCGATGAGGATGGCGGCAAACACGATGCCCTCAATGCTGAGCGCGAAGTTCACCAGGCCTTCCGTATCACCGGTTTTGGAGTGGTACTGGCGCAGCTCCTCGGCCGTAATGGCAATGTAGGCCGTGTTGTATTCGCGCAGTACCGTGAGCTTGTCCTTGAGCACGAAGCCCAGGAAGCGCAGCCGCTCCTCGGAGTGCGAATCGTAGATGCGCCGGTGCACATCGGAGAGGTTGATGCCGGCGCTGAGCAGTTCGGCAATAATGAGGTGCACGTTGCGCGAAGTGCTGGGGTGGCGGAACGAGCCCGTATCGGTCATGATGCCCGCGTAGAGGCACTCCCCGATGCCGGTATCAATCAGGTCCTGGTCGCCCAGGTCGCGGATGACTTCGAACACCAGCTCGGCCGTGGCCGCTGCTTTGGGGTTGGAGAAGTCGAGCTGGGCAAAATCCTCGGGCTCCTGGTGGTGGTCGATGAGCACCTTGGTGCCGCCCGCCGCCCGCACGTACTCGCCCAGCTCGCTGATGCGGTTGAGGCAGGAGAAATCGAGGCAGAACAGCACCTCGGCCCGGCGGATGATGTCGCGGACCTGGGCGTCGTTCTGGCGGGGCTCGTACACCACTACTTCGTCGTTGCCGGGCATCCAGGCCAGAAAGTCGGGGTAGTCGGAGGGCGTCACTACCGTCACGCTGTGGCCCTTCTTGCGCAGGTAGCCGGCCAGGCCCAGCGAAGAGCCCAGCGCGTCGGCGTCGGGCTTGTGGTGGGTGGTGATAAAAATCTGTCGGGGCTGGGCCAGCAGCTCCTTCAACTCAACTATTGTGGACATTGCCTACGGGGTAGGTGACTGAATGTAGGCTGGTTAGGCCGGGTACAAGGGCGGCAAAATTCGGAAATATTCCGCTCTCCAACAAACCCGCTTCCGGAAAGGTGCGCAAGGTACGGGAATGTGAGTTGCCAGCCCTTCAACCAACAACTAAGCACCACCAGCACATTCAACTAATTCCCGCTACTTTTGCGGCCGCAAACTCCGCGCAATTTCACTTCAACTAATATACTGCCCAATGGCCACGAACCGCACGTTCACGATGATTAAGCCCGATGCTACCCAGGACAACCACATTGGTGGCATCCTGAGCATGATTGAAGCAGGTGGCTTCCGCATCGTTGCCCTGAAAAAAGTACAGCTGACGGCCGAGCGCGCCGGCAAATTCTACGAAGTACACAGCGAGCGTCCCTTCTACAACGACCTGGTGTCGTACATGTCGTCGGGTCCTATTGTAGCCGCCATCCTGGAGAAGGACAACGCCGTGGCGGATTTCCGCACCCTGATTGGCGCTACCAACCCCGCCCAGGCCGCCGAAGGCACCATCCGGAAGAAGTATGCCAAGAGCATCGAAGCCAACGCCGTGCACGGTTCCGATTCCGACGAGAACGCCCAGATTGAAGGCGACTTCTACTTCTCGGCCGACGAGCAGTTCTAGGTTTCCGGAGCTGTTAGCCAGCAGGGCAAACGCATGAACAGGAAGCCCTGGCGTTTCTGATGAGTGAGGGTACTTTTGCGCAATCCATTCTTAGGCTCGCTCCTTCCTGAAGGGCCTTCAAACGCGGCAAATGTATTCGACGATTTGTTCATGCGTTTGCCCTGGTTAGCCAGCAGCTTTCCGGTCTGAACCAAAAAAGAACCCGCCGTGCACCAGCACGGCGGGTTCTTTTTTGAAATGAGGATGAGTACTGAAAAAGCTAACAGCCAGCAGCTCAGCACTAAGCTTGCTCGATGCTGAGCAGGGGTTCCACTTCCTCTACATGGTCGGCTACCAGCTGGGGGTTGTGCTTGTGCTTGAAGAGGATGACGAACAGCACGGCAATGATGAGGGCGTAGGCCGCGAAAGCCAGCCAGATGCTGTGCCAGTCCTTCACGCCGTTGGCAGCGGTGAAGTAGCGCTCAATCACGATGCCGCTCACGGAGCTGCCCAGCACCGCACCGAAGCCGTTGGTCATCATCATGAACAGGCCCTGGGCGCTGGCCCGGATGGAGGAAGCCGTCTGGGTTTCCACGAACAGCGAGCCCGAGATGTTGAAGAAGTCGAAGGCCATGCCGTACACGATGCAGGACATAATGATCATCCAAAGGCCCGAGCCCGGGTCGCCGTAGGCAAACAGGCCAAAGCGCAGCACCCAGGCCACCATGCTGAAAAACATGACCTGCTTGATACCGAAGCGGCGCAGAAAGAACGGAATAGCCAGAATGAAGAGCGTTTCCGAAATCTGGGAGATGGACATGATGATGGCCGGATAGCGCACGGCCAGGGTGCCCTGGTAAGCCGGATTCTGGTCGAAATCGTGCAGGAAGGTGTCGCCGTAGGCGTTGGTGAGCTGCAAGGCCGCGCCTAGTAGCAGGGCGAACAGGAAGAAAACGAGCATTTTGGGGTCGCGCAGCAGGGCAAACGACTTCAGGCCCAGCACATCCACCAACGAGCGACTTGGGGTGTCGCGGGCAGTGGGGGGGCACTTGGGCAGCGTGAAGGAGTAGAAGCCCAGCAGGAAGGCCGCGCCGGCCGCGATGTAGAACTGGCTGGCCGACTTCTCGAAGCCCAGCAAACTCACCGTCCACATGGCCACGATGAAGCCGATGGTGCCCCACACCCGGATGGGCGGGTAATCCTTCACCACATCGAGCCCCTCGCGCTTGAGCACCGAATACGACACGGCAATGGACAGGGCCAGCGTGGGCATATAGAAAATCATGTTCAGCAGAATCACCCAGAAGAAGGTGCTGGGGTCGGCCACCATCGGAATGGTGCACAGCACCACGCCGCCCAGAATATGCAGCACCCCGTAGAGCTTCTCGGCATTGATCCACTTATCGGCCACGATGCCCATGAGCGAGGGCATGAAGATGGAGGCAATGCCCATGGTGGAGAAAATGGCCCCGAACTCGGACCCCGACCACTGCTTGGTCTGGAACCAGTAGGCCCCGATGGTAATCAGCCACGAGCCCCAGATAAAAAACTGTAAAAAGCTCAGAATAATGAGACGCAGCTTGGTGCTCATGCGGGTTCGGGTTGAGAAAAGTGGGGGGAACACAATTGGGACCCTAAAGATAGAGAAATCTAGCGGGCGAAATAGGTGCTTAGTTGAGTTTCCGCCCCCCTCACACCGTGCCGAAAATGAGCAGAAGCCCGATGCGTAAACGCAAAACGCCCCCCGGCCAGACTGACCGGGGGGCGGTGATACCGGCGGCGTGGGCCGCCGCGGTTACGCCTGAACCGAAGTTTCGGCCAGGGCCGGGTAATCGGTGTAGCCTTGGTGGAAACCCTCGGGGCCGGGGGCGTAGAACGTGCTTTCGTCGCCTTTGGCCAGGGGGACCTGCTGCTCAAAACGAGCCGCCAGATCGGGGTTACTAATGTAGTCGCGGCCGAAGGCCACGAGGTCGGCGCGGCCTTTTTGCAGCTCGGCCTGGGCCTGCTCGGCGTTGTATTCGCCGCACAGGATGAGCGTGTTGGTAAACTTGGCGCGGAGGCCGTCGATGGTGGCGACGCACTTGGCGGCTACCTCCGGGCTCTGCTGGTTGATGAGGTGCAGGTAGACCAGATCGAGCTTTTGTAGTTCGGTGGCCAGGTGCTCATACAGCGCGTCGATGTCGTCGTAGAGGGCCATATCGTTGAACGTGCTCCAGGGCGAGAGGCGGATACCGGTGCGCTCGGCCCCGATGGCGGCGGCCGTGGCCTCGGCTACTTCCAGCACGAAGCGGGCGCGGTTTTCCAGGCTGCCCCCGTACTCGTCGGTGCGCTGGTTGGAGTGGGGATTCAGGAACTGTTCGAGCAGGTAGCCGTTGGCAGCGTGCAGCTCCACACCATCAAAACCGGCCTCGATGGCCAGCTTGGCGGCCTGCACGAAATCCTGGACCAGTGCCTTTACTTCGGCCGTGGTCAGGGCGCGGGGCGTGGGCTGGGGCTGCATCTGCTGCTGGTCGGTCCACATGTCGCCGGCGGCGGCAATGGCCGAAGGGGCCACCATTTCGGTGCCCTCGGGCATGTTCAGGGGGTGCGATACCCGGCCGGTGTGCATAAACTGCACGAAAATCCGGCCCTCCTGGGCGTGCACGGCGTCGGTTACCAGTTTCCAGCCGGCTACCTGCTCTTGGTTGAACAGGCCGGGAATGCGGGCGTAGCCCAGGCCGTTGGCGGAGGGCGAAGTGCCTTCGGTGATGATGAGGCCGGCCGTGGCCCGCTGGGCGTAGTACTCGGCCATCAGCGGGCCGGGCACGTTGGCCAGCGCGCGGGCGCGCGTCATGGGGGCCATGGCGAGGTGGTTGCGGAGGGTAAGCGGGCCGAGTGGGGCCGAAGAAAGAAGGGTAGCAGACATGAGTCGGAGTGAATTAAATTCTGTGTAGGTACACGAACTGGGGTAAAGCCTTCCGCCCCGCAAAATGTTTCGCCCCGAAGGCAGTTGCCCCGGCCAACAGGTGCCAGTAAACAGCAAAAAGCCCCCATCTTATCCAGACGGAGGCTTTTTGAATGTGAAAATCGGCAGGCTAAGCCGCCTGGAAGCGCTTGTTCACTTCCGCCCAGTTGATGAGGTTAAAGAAGGCAGCAATATAGTCGGGACGCTTGTTCTGGTACTTGAGGTAGTAAGCGTGCTCCCACACATCGAGGCCCAGCACGGGAGTGCCTTTGCAGCCGGTGTCGGGCATCAGCGGGTTGTCCTGGTTGGGCGTGGAGCAAATCTGCACCGATCCATCGGCCTGCTTGCAGAGCCAGGCCCAGCCGGAGCCGAAGCGGGTGGCAGCGGCCTTGGCGAATTCTTCCTTGAACTTCTCATAGCTGCCGAACGACTCGGTGATGGCCTCGCCCACGGCTCCGGTGGCCTCGCCGCCGCCGTTGGGGCCGAGTACCGTCCAGAACAGCGAATGGTTGAAGTGGCCACCGCCATTGTTGCGCACCGCCGCCGGAGCCGAGGCAATATTTTGCATCAGGTCCTCGAGGCTCTTGCCTTCCAGCTCGGTGCCGGCTACGGCATTGTTAAGGTTGGTAACGTAGGCCTGGTGGTGTTTGCTATGGTGAATCTCCATGGTCTGGGCATCAATATGCGGTTCCAGGGCGGAGTAGTCGTAGGGCAGTTGGGGCAGTTCGAAAGCCATAGTAGAAAGGGTTGATTGGTGAATGAGGGAGAGAGACAGGGCGTCGGTAAGCCTCAGGCCTCCCGACTATATACAACCGCCGCAGCCGGTGCAGGGTTACGGTAGCCGCCTAAAAGTAGCCTATTTCCGCTTCTGGGCGAAGAACTCCCGCATCAGCTCCTCGCTCTCGGGGGCCAGAATCCCGCTGACTACCTCGGCCCTGGGGTGCAGCAGGCGGCCGTGGCGGCGGTAGCCGAATTTGGGCTCGGCCGCGCCGTATACCACCCGCCGCACCTGGGCCCAGGCGCTGGCTCCGGCGCACATCACGCAGGGCTCCACCGTTACGTAGAGGGTGCAGTCGTGCAGGTATTTGTTGCCGAGGTGGTTGGCGGCGGCCGTCAGGGCCAGCATTTCGGCGTGGGCCGTCACGTCCTGGAGCTTCTCGGTCTGGTTGTAGGCCCGGGCGATGATGCGCTTGTCGAGCACCACCACGGCCCCAATCGGAATTTCGTCCTCCTCAAATGCGTAGCGCGCCTGCTTGAGCGCCTCCCGCATATACTGCTCGTCGGAATACAGGGAAAGGGTCATTCGGCAGGGGTTGGAAAGTGGGCAAGTCTAGAAGTTAGAAAGTTAAAAGACCGTCATAGTGAGCTTGTCGAAGCATGACGGTCTTTGAATTCGGGCTGCTCTTCAACTTCCCGACTTTCTGACTTCCCAACTTATAAACTCCGTCACTTCAACACCACGCTGCTCATAATTTCGCGGGCCGTGGGCTGCCACTGGGCCTGCTCATCGGCAGGCGCATCGAAGGTAAACACGTAGAGCTGGTCGCCCTCAATGGCATACTGCACGAACTGATACTTGCGGATGGGGGCCAGTGTGCCGCCGCGGCGGTTGTCGGTTACGCTCGACACGAATTCGAGTACCACGAAGTCGCGCTTGTTGATGGTCTGGATGTCTTCGCGCAGGAACTTCACCTTGCCGTACATATTCTGAATGCTGGCCTTGTAAATCTTGAGCAGCAGGGCATAGTCGCGGTTGCTGAAGGTGGTGGGTTTCTGGGCCACGCTCATATCCACGCGGCCGTTGAGGCTGGTGAACACGGCCAGCGGCCGGCGCTGGGCGGGGTATTTGGCCGCAATGCCGTCGTCGGGCAGGGCCGCGAAACCTTCGGGTACCCCAATCGTGAGGTTCTTGGCTACAGTAGTCTTCCTGAGCTTGGGGCCGTCGGCGAAAGCAACCAGGGCGGCCAGCAACAGCAACAGCGGGGCGAAGCGGAAAAAGCGGAAAGCAGCGGACATGGCAGATAGCAGGGTAAACAGGAAACGAAACCGGCCCGAAAAGCAGCCGGCAGAAAACACAAAGCTCCGAAGTCAGAACGACTCCGGAGCCGAAAACCGGGTTGCCCACCCGAAAAGCCGGGCTGAAGCCGCCGGCCCGGGAGCCTAGCGCCGCTTTTTGCGGCTGGTGGTGGCTACCGAGGGGTATTTGATCATCACCTTCTTCCAGTACACATAGTTGCCGGTTTTGGCCTCTACCAGGTACGTGCCGGCCGGAATGCGGCCCAGGTCCACGGGCTCACCGGTGTTGTTCTGCGGGTCCAGCTCGGTGCTGTACACTGCCTGCTTCTTGTAGTTGGTAACGGTGAGCGTGCCGGGTTTGGTGAACTGCTGGGTGAAGCTGAGCATGATGCTCTTGCCCCCCGAAGCCGGGAAAACATCAATGCCCGACAGCGTTTCCACGCGCTTGATGGGGCCGTTGAGCACGATGGGCTCCACGTCGCTCTTGGCCTTTACCTCGGTGCCGTCGGCAGCTTTGGTTTTAGTCTTGATTTTGGTCTGGGCCTGAGCGGCCGAGAAGGAGAGCAGCGTGGCGGAGAGGGCGAGTAGAACGGAACGTTTCATATCGAAGGAAGAAGGCAGAAAGTCAGGAAAAAAATCGGTGCTGCCCTTCCCTTTACAGAAGTCAGGCCAAATATGTTGACTTCCCAGAGAAAGGCCGGATTCGGGGCGTGTAAGGGTTACAAGAGAATGGATACAGGAAAACAACGACAAAAAGAGCGTGTGATGCTGCGACTTCGCTCCGCATGACACGCTCTTATTATTGCCCACGGGCTGCTGGCTGCTTCCTGCGCGCTACTTCTCTATGGTCACCGTTTTCAGGTTGTCGTCGGGGGTGCGGTCGATGAGCAAGTTGTAGGGGTCGATGCCGGCCTTTTCGGGCTTCCCGGAGACGACCAAGCTGACGCGGGTGGTACCGGCCCGAAACCGCCGCTTCTGGCGGTACAAGGGCACATCCTGCCACTGGCCGTTGATTTTCCGGCGGGCCAGCACGGCCACATCAACCAGGTCGTTCATCTGTTGGGCCGGGCGTTCGTTGCCGGCGCTGTCGGCGTACACTTTCTTGGCGCTCAGTACCATATCCACGCGGTAGCGGCCGTCGGGCAGCTGGCGGGCGGTTACGGAGTCAGCCTTGTTCTCGTAGAGCGTGATGCGCTCGAACATATCCGGGAGCAGGTACTGCAACGAATCGGGCGTTACCTGGCGGAACTCGCGCAGCAAATCCAGCGACGTGGTGTAGGGCGGCGGCTGGAACTTTACCTTGTTCAGGTAAGTGCTCAGGGCCTGGTTCACCTGGGCTTCGCCGAGGTAGTCGGCGAGGGCATACATCACCACCGAGCCCTTGCGGTAGTGGATGTACTGCTGGTTTTCGACCCGGTAGAGGGGCTGCTCGGCCACGCGCTCGGTGCTGCGGCCGCGCAGGTAGGCATCGAGCTCGTACTTGAGGAACTTGCGCATGCGCTCCGCCCCGTACTTCTGCTTCATCACCATCAGGGCCGAGTATTGCGAAAGGGTTTCCGATAGCAGCGTGGAGCCCTGGGCGGCGGCCCCAATCACCTGGTGCGCCCACCACTGGTGCGCCACCTCGTGGGCCGTTACGTAGTAGGGGTAGTCCACGTCTTTGGGGTCGGTGGTGTCTACTTTGGCAATGAAACCGATGTTTTCTGAGAACGGAATGGTGTTCGGGAAGGCCTGAGCGAAGGCCGAGTAGCCCGGAAACTCCACGATGCGTACCTGCCGGTGCTGGTAGGGGCCAAAATTTTTGGTGTAGTAGCTCAGCGCGTCCTGCACCCCGCGCACCATCCGGTTCAGGTTGTACTCGTGGCCGGGCTGGTAGTAAATCGTGATGGCCACGTTCTGCCACTTGGCGTGGTGCTCGGCATAGCGGGCCGACTGAAACGAGTAGAAATCCAGGATGGGCGCGTCCATGGTGTAGCGGAAGTAGCGGCGGCCGTTGGCGGTCCACTCCTTTTGCAGGTAGCCGGGAGCCAGGGCCAGCTGGTCGGGCACGGTGCTCACGGTGGCGGCAAAGCGCACCCAATCGGCGTCGGCGGCAATGTAGGTGTTGGCGCGGGCGGTGGTGTCTTCGAGGCGGGCCATGCGCAGCTTGGGTTTAAGGCCGAACTTCTTGCGGGCGCTTTCCTCGCTCAGCTCCGCCTCTTTGTTGTAGCCGATGTGGGGCAGGGTGCCATTATTCACGAACGTGCCGTTGGCCACAATGCCCGTGCGTTGGGTGTTCTGCTCGAACCCGGGCGCATCGTAGTACAAATCGAAATCCAGCGCCAGCGAGTCGCCGGGGGCCAGGGGCCGGGGCAGGCGCTGCACGTAGAAGCCCAGCACGGAATCGGCCACCACGGCGATAGTGCCGCCCGCCCCGAGCTGCATTTTGCGGATGCGCACGTCTTCGGGCAGGTTCAGAATCACGGTGTCGAGGGCGGCGGCGGTTTTGTTGCGCAGCCAGTACTGGCCCCGCACCCGGGCTTCCTGCTGCGCCGGAAACAGGTCTACCTGCACATCCACGGCCACAATGCGGGGCTGGGGCGTGCGGTGGTAGCGGCCGTACTGCTGCTCGTACTGCACGGTGAGCTGCTGGCGCGCCTTGCTGCCGCGGTAGGTGTTGAGCACGTTGGTGTTGTAGAAAATCCAGGTGCCCACAGCCCCGAAGCCCAATAGCGCCACCAGCAGGGCCGCCCGGGCGGGGCCGGTAAAGCGGCGCCCGGCCAGTGCGCGGCGGGTATGCCAGTCGGTTTCCGAGCCGCGCACCCACAGCAGGTTGGCCACCACGGCCAGGGCCACGGCCAGCAGACCCCAATAGAGCTTGAACCATAGGTAGGGTCCCACGAAATGGCCGAACCCGTTCATGTCGGAGTAGCGGATACCGGAATCGGCGCCATAAATCAGCAGGTTGTGCTCCAGCCCCATTTGCCCGGCAAAAATCGTGAATACGTAGTAGAGCACCATCACGAAGTGACCCAGGTACTTGTTGTTGACGACGACCTGCACCACCACGGCCAGTACCACCACCAGCCAGTAATCCACCAGCTTCAGCCCGAACAGCCAGCGCAGGTACAGCCCGATTTCGAGGTGGGTGTAGCCCGACACGAGTTGGGTGCCGATGCCGAACACCAGCACGATGAACAGCAGCACTACCGGTACCAGCAGCAGGGCCGTGAGCTTGCTGGCAAACGGCACCCAGTTAGGAATAGGCAGCGCGTCGTGCATCTGGTGGAGGCGGGCGTCGCGCTCCTTCCACACCAGCTCCCCGGCGTAAAACGTGACGATGGCCAGCACGAACAGCGAGAATGAGCCCGACAGAATCTGAATCACCTGGGCCGTAACCGGGTAGGTGCTGGTGTCGAAAATCTTCCCGATTTGCAGGGCCGCGGCCAGCAGAAATGCCAGCCCGGCCGCCACAATGGCGATAAAGTAGGGGCTGCGCAGCACGTCGCGCAGGCTCAGCCAGGTCAGGCGCAGATACTGGCGGAAGTACTGGGCGAAGCCGAACTGCTGGCTCACGGCCGGTAGGGCCACGGCCACCGGGGCCGCCACTACGCCGGGCGCGGCCTGGGGCCGGCTGCGCTTAGCACTGCCCGTAGCGCCCTGCTCGAAGCGGAAGCGCAGGTAGCAGAAGGCGAACAGCAGCAAACCCACGCCCAGCCACAGCAGCCGGTTGAGGCCCAGCAGCCCGGTGGGCCAAAGCAGGCGCACGTTCTTTTCTACCGGCGTCCAGTACTTGGTCAGTAGCACCAGCGCCCCGTTGCCCATCGGGTCGAGCAGGGCCGCCACGGTTTGGTTGTCGAGGTCGGAGAGCTGGGCCTGGGCCACGAAGTAGAGCACCAGAAACACGATGCTGCCCACGTAGGTGCTCAAGGCCTGGCGCGTGAGCGTAGCCAGGGCGAAGAAGATAGCGCCCGTCAGCAGCACGTTGGGCAGCACGAACGTCAGGTAGGGCGCCAGGTAGTAGCTGAGGTGAAACGGCCCCAGCCGGTCGGCGGCAATGCCCGGAAACAAGGCCCCGATGAACAGCCCCACCCCGATGCCGCCCATCACGAGCAGCGTAACGACCAGCGTACCAAAAAACCGCCCGCCCAGGTAACCCCACTTGCTGATGGGGGCCGTGTAGAGCAGCGGGTGCATCTGGGAGTCGAAGTCGCGCAATACCGCCGGCCCGAACATAGCCGACACCAGCAGAATCCCCGGCAGCAGCGTCAGCGCATTGGTCAGGCCGTTGATGGTGAAGGGGGAGTTCAGGTGCACCTTACCGCTGCCCACCACCGCCGAAATGCTCTCAAAGAAGCCCCCCGTTACGAGGGCCATCAGCACCGAGAGTACCAGCAGAATGCCGAAGTAGATGTACGTCGCCGGCCGCCGCAGCCGGTACCAAATTTCAAACTTGAATATCTGTAGAAACATGTAGGAAGATGCTAGGGGAGAGAAGGTTAGGGAGTTAGGAGGAGGAGAGCAGAACATAGCTCCCCTCCTCAGATGAGGAGGGGTTGGGGGTGGTTGACGACGCTTGAACATTCTTTAGAACCAGAGCTAATTCTAGTCGCCGTTCTGCTGGCATCAACCACCCCCAACCCCTCCTCATCTGAGGAGGGGAGCTGGTTTCTAGCTCTCTACCGCTACTGCATTCACCATTTCCGCCTGCTTGATGCGGGCGAAGTACACGTCTTCCAGCGTTGGTTCCACGCCGTCGTACCCCGGGCCGGGCTGGCTGCCGGCCACCACGTGCACGATGGTGCGCCCGGCAAACAGGCGGGTGGAAATTACCTGCTGCTCCTGTTGCAGCGCGGGCAGTTGCTCCTTGTCAATTTCGCGCCGCCATACCTGGCCCCGCAGCTCCTGCATCACCACCAGCGGGTCGCCGGTGAGCAGCACCTGGCCCTTGTTGATGATGGCCATGTTGCGGCACAGGTCGCTCACGTCGCCCACAATATGGGTGCTCAGAATCACGATGATGTTCTCCCCAATTTCGGCCAGCAGGTTGTGAAAACGGTTGCGCTCGGCCGGGTCGAGGCCGGCCGTGGGCTCATCTACGATAATCAGGCGGGGGTTGCCCAACAGCGCCTGGGCAATGCCGAACCGCTGCTTCATGCCGCCCGAGTAGCCGCCCAGGTTCTTCTTGCGCACCTCATACAAGTTGGTGCGGTGCAGCAGGCCAGCCACCACGTCGCGGCGCTGCTTGCTGTTGCTGATGCCCTTGAGCACGGCGAAATGGTCGAGCAGCTCCTCGGCCGAAATTTTGGGATACACCCCGAACTCCTGGGGCAGGTAGCCCAGTACCCGGCGCACGGCGTCCTTGTTTTGCAGCACGTCTAGGTCGCCCAACTGAATGCTGCCGCTGTCGGCCTCCTGCAACGTGGCAATGGTGCGCATCAAGCTCGATTTACCCGCCCCGTTGGGTCCCAGCAGCCCGAACATGCCGGTCGGGATGGTGAGCGTAACGTCGCGCAGGGCCTGGGTGCCGTTGGCGTAGGTTTTGGAGAGGTGCTCAATGCGAAGTTCCATAGAAAGAAGATGAGAGGCAGATGATTGGTGCGACTGGAAGAGGTGCCAACAAACATAGGAAAACCTGCATAGGCCGCCGGCGCTTTTCAACGAACCGGCCCTGCTGAGGAGGCAACGGGCGCTGGGGTGGTTGCTTCCCGCAGTGCAGCGCGCAGGTCGTTCTCTGCGGACCTCTGCGAAACCCTCTGCGTTCCTCTGCGGGAACTGACATCTACCAATCCAGTATCTTCGCCCAAAATATAGACGTATGCTCCGAACCCACACCTGCGGCGAACTGCGCCCCTCTCATATTGGCCAAACCGTTACGCTCTGCGGCTGGGTACAGCGCACCCGCGACAAAGGCGGCATTCTGTGGGTGGATTTGCGCGACCGGTATGGCCTGACGCAATTGGCCCTCGAAGAAGGCGTGGAAACGGCCGAGGTACGCGAGCAGGCCCGCCAGTTGGGCCGTGAGTTCGTGCTCAGCGTAACCGGCACCGTGGCCGAGCGCCACTCCAAAAACGACAAAATGCCCACCGGGGCCATTGAAATCCGGGTCGAAAGCATCCAGGTGCTCAACCCCGCCAAGCTGCCGCCCTTCCTGATTGAGGACGACACCGACGGCGGCGACGATCTGCGCATGAAATACCGCTACCTCGATTTGCGCCGCAACCCCGTCCGCCAGAACCTGATGCTGCGCCACCGCGTGGCCCAGGCCACCCGCCGCTTCCTCGACGGCCAGGAGTTCATCGAAGTGGAAACGCCAGTGCTCATCAAGAGTACGCCCGAAGGCGCCCGCGACTTCGTGGTGCCTTCCCGCATGAACCCCGGCGAGTTCTACGCCCTGCCCCAGAGCCCCCAAACCTTCAAGCAGCTGCTGATGGTGTCGGGGTTTGATCGGTATTTCCAGATCGTGAAATGCTTCCGCGACGAAGACCTGCGCGCCGACCGCCAACCCGAATTCACCCAGATCGACTGCGAAATGTCGTTTGTGGAGCAGGAGGACATCCTCAACACCTTCGAGGGGCTGGTGCAGTACCTGTTCCGGGAGGTGAAGAACCTGGAAATCGGGACCCTGCCCCGCATGACCTACCAGGACGCCATGCGCTTCTACGGCAACGACAAGCCCGATACGCGCTTCGAAATGAAGTTCACGGAGCTCAACGACGTCGCCAAGGGCCACAACTTCCCGGTGTTTGAGGCCGCCGAGCTGGTGGTGGGCATCTGCGCCACCGGTGCCGCCAGCTACACCCGCAAGCAACTCGACGAGCTGACCGAGTACGTGAAGCGCCCCCAGATTGGGGCCACCGGCCTCGTGTACGCCCGCGTGGAAGCCGACGGCAACGTGAAGTCGTCGGTGGATAAGTTCTACGACCAGGAGGCCCTGCAACAGTGGAAAGCCGCCTTCAACGCCCAGCCCGGCGACTTGCTGCTGGTGCTGGCCGGCCCGGCCGACAAAACCCGCAAGGCCCTCTCGGAGCTACGGCTCGAAATGGGCCAGCGCCTCGGTCTGCGCGACAAGGACACCTTCTCGGCCCTATGGGTGGTCGATTTCCCGCTGCTCGAATTCAGCGAGGAGGAAAACCGCTACTTCGCCATGCACCACCCCTTCACCTCGCCCAAACCCGAGGACATGGCCCTGCTTGACTCGCCCGACACCATCGGCCAGGTCCGCGCCAACGCCTATGATATGGTGATTAACGGCGTGGAAGTAGGGGGCGGCTCCATCCGCATCCACGACCGCACGGTGCAGGCCCGTATGTTCAGCCTGCTGGGCTTTAGTGATGAAGAAGCCAAAGCCCAGTTCGGCTTCCTGCTCGACGCTTTCGAGTACGGCGCGCCCCCCCACGGCGGCATCGCCTTCGGCTTTGACCGCCTCTGCAGCCTCTTCGGCGGCGCCGACTCCATCCGCGACTTCATCGCCTTCCCCAAAAACAACTCCGGCCGCGACGTGATGATAGACTCGCCTTCACAGATTTCCGGCGCGCAGCTGAAGGAACTGAGCATTAAGACGGATGTAGTGACGAAATAAGCGTTTCCTGTTTCAGGAATTATAGCGGCGGCCTCTGAGGAATCAGGGGCCGCCGTGGTGGTTTCAACTGCTTTACTTGGTATATTCACGATATGTCCTTCCGTCTCGACCGCACCGCTTTCCACGCGGGCACCCACGAAGAAAACGCCCGCTACCACGCCCAAAACCAGCCCGCCACGATGGAGGAACGGTTGCGGGCGGCGGCCTATCTGAACAGTGTAGCTTACGGTTACGACCTTACAAATCCGCCCCGATTAGACCGTACAGCGTTTTCCACGCGCAAGCACAACAGCTGAAATGGGAAACCTATTCAACGTTGACTTCCAGGATTTCCTGCGGGCACTGTGGGCCACTGAAGTGCGGTATGTGTTGGTAGGAGGCTATTCAGTTATCCTGCACGGCTACAGCCGCACCACCGGCGACCTGGATATTTGGGTGGAGCGGTCGGCCGACAACTATGGGCGGTTGGTGCGGGCTTTCCAGCAATTCGGAATGCCCACTTTCGACATGACAAGCCACAACTTTCTGGATAACCCAGCAATGGACGTTTTTACGTTTGGCCGGCCGCCGGTAGCCATCGATATCATTACGGAATTGAAAGGAGTAGCCTTTGAGGAAGCGTACGCCGTCGCCTCCATTCGGGAAGTGGAGAATGTCACGGTGCGCCTGATTCAGTATCAGCAGCTGCTTGAAGCTAAGCGAGCCGCCGGCCGCCCGCGGGACTACAACGATATTGAGAACCTGCGGCGGCGCGAAGAATAACCACGCTTCTATCTCTCGCCTCACGGCGGCATCGCCTTCGGCTTCGACCGCCTCTGTAGCCTCTTCGGCGGTGCCGATTCCATTCGCGACTTCATCGCCTTCCCCAAAAACAACTCCGGCCGCGACGTGATGATTGACTCGCCCTCGCAGATTTCCGGCGCCCAGCTCAAGGAGTTGAGTATTAAAACGGATGTGGCGGCGGGGAAATAGACTAAGTGTAGTGGAACCCTACAAATACCAATTTTATTATTCGCGCAGCTCTATTTTCGCTGATCTGGTGCTTGGAGCATTTGTGCTTTTCATAGGTGCCGGTTTATGCTTCTGGTTGAAGAGTTGGGTGGGTATTGTTTGTGTGTTAGGTGGTGGTGTTATGGTGTGGCGTGTCATGTTGCGTCGTCTCGCCAGCGGCCCTCAGTTGAAGATCGGCCAACAAGGAGTCTGGACGGTAAGCACAGGTGCCCTTAGATGGGCTGAGGCAATGGTGAAGCTTAAGCATGAATCAACGCACCAAGGAATGAGTGCAGCCTATGTAGTTCTCCTGAAACGAAAGAAGCAAAGCCAGGAACTAGCCCGGTTTCGTGTAGATGAGCTCGATGTGGATCCGAGGTCATTACCGTTCTACATCAAAGAATTCGTGCGCCCTTAACCCAGCACGGCGGTCCCTGATTCCTCGGGGGCCGCCGTGCTGGGTTAAGGGCCTAAAGCCAGTCCATATTTTCCTTGAAATCGACCGGATACAGGTTCAGGTATTGCACGATGCGGGGGTAAGTGCCCCGGTTCGGGCTGCTGCCGTGGGGAAGGAAGTGGTGCCAGATAATCAGGTCGCCGGCCTGGGCGGCAATGGGCACGGCCTGGGGCGTCAGGTCGATCTGCCGCGGATCGGTGCCGGCGGGCAGGTTGGCCAGCCAGCTTGGCAAGTGGCGATGAAAGCCCGGCACGCAGCAGAACGCTCCCTGTTCGGCGGGCGTATCGCAGAGGTAAAGCAACCCCTGGGTGCCGAAATGAAACGGCGGGTGCAGACTCATATCCCAGTGCAGGTGGGGTCCCTGAAACGGGTAGCCGGCGGTTTCGGGCGGATTAAAGCTGGTCCGGTCGGTTGTCGTCCACAGGTCGGGCGTCTGCCATAGCTGGGCAAATGCTTTCTGAATGCGCGCCGAGCGGCGGTTCTCCAGCAGGGCCGGATGATGGTAAAAGTCCATCATAATCCCTTTGCCAATCGGCTTTTCGTACCAAGAGGCGGGCTCGTGGGGCGACATGCCCAGCGCTTCCCAAACCGCTTGCTCGGTGGCCCGCGCCTGTTCGCCGGAAATAGCCCCGCGCAATACTACGTAGCCGTTTTCAGCCCAAAAAGCCAGGTCGTCGGCACTGAGCACGTTTTCGGCCTCTGCAATAGCGCGCAGATTGGCCTGCAACTCTTCCCCGTAGGGTTGTGCGCTGAGCACGCTGTTGAGCCGCTCGATTTGCAGCGGAGGCAGAGTGCCCCCGTTTTTGTGCAGCACCCAGCGCTCGAACTCGCTGAAGTCGGGTCCGGTCTGCATCAGGTAGCGCATGCTTTCTTCGAGGGCCAGGCCCAGGCCGTTGAGCACCAGATTGTCGTGGCGCCAGTCGCTGGCCGTGTTCTCAACGGCCCATCCCGCCCGCTTGGCCAGCATCCGGGCCCAAAATCGTTTGAGGTGATAGACGCCAAGCTGGCCGGTTTCGGTAGAGCTGACCTGAGTAGCTGGTTCGGGCATCGAGAGGTAGAATAGAATGTTCTGGTTGACTGGGATAAGTGAGCAAGTAGGGCACAAGGCGGTTAGTTTGAGAATTCTCCGCCAACTGGGAAGGCTGTTCTCTTCCGGGACTTGGGCCAACTGTCCGTACACTCCGGGGCGGAATGCGGGAATGGTGCAAGATATTCAAATGCCCGGATGGCTGCGCAAGCCCGCTGGTATCCGGCAATGGAAGTGGATATCCGGTCAAAAACCTACATTCCACCATCCGTACCCCCATTCCCACCCCGCCATGCGCCTGCTCCGCGACCTGAAACTCGATGAGATATTCGTGCTCGACATCGAAACCGTGCCCTGCGTGGGCTGCCACGACGATTTGCACGAGATGCTCAAGGAGCTCTGGGAGCACAAGTGCCACGCGCTGCGCCGCGAGAAAGGCTGGATTTCGCACCACGGCCACATTGCCCCCCTGCCCGATGAGCTGCACGCCGCCGAACTGTTCGGGCAGGCCGGCATCTACGCCGAGTTCGGGCGGGTGGTGTGCATTTCGGTGGGCCGGTTCCGGTACGCCGCCGATGGAGCGTTGCGCTTCAGCGTGAAGTCGTTTTACGGGCACGACGAGCGGGAGCTGCTGCGCGAGTTCAGCGCCGTTATCAGCCACCGGCCCCGGTTTCGGCTCTGCGGGCACAACGGCAAGGAGTTCGACTTCCCCTACCTCTCGCGCCGCCTGCTCATCAACGGGCTGCCGCTGCCACCCCACCTCGATACGGCCGGCCAGAAGCCCTGGGAAGTGCCCCACCTCGACACGATGGAGCTCTGGAAATTCGGCGACCGGAAATCGTTCACGTCGCTGAGCCTGCTGGCGGCCATGTTCGGTATTCCTACGCCCAAAGACGACATCCAGGGCAAGGACGTGGCCCGGGTGTACTATGAGGAAAATGACCTGCCCCGCATTGCCCGCTACTGCCAGAAGGACATCATCACGACGGCCCGGCTGCTCCAGAAATTCCGGGGCGACGAGCCCTTCCCCGACGAGGCCGTGGTGTACGCCGATGCCGAAACCGCGGCCCTGCGCCGCGCCTGAACCGGCCCCGGAAGGCGCGGCTCCGGTAGGTTGTCCCTGCTGTTCAAACCGAAAAAGCCAGCCCCACGAGGGGCTGGCTTTTTCGTGTATTTTTTATAATAATAATTCAAATAAAAAATGTAGTTTTATTTATGTTGGACCTAAGCGGGAGGAAATAATGGAACATACATTAGCAAACAGTATCCAGGTCGCGTTTCGCGACGAAACGCTGGACCACCTGGCCCACGAAACAGATGAAGCGGCCATGGCGTTGCGGCTCACCTTTCAACGGGCCATTCCGGTGGTGGTGCAGGCCCTCACCGGCCGGGTGAGTGGCCCCGATGGGCCGGAAGCCGTCTGGCAGCTGAGCCGGGAGGCCTATGGGGCCAGCGTGCTGGAGCCCACCACTCCCGAAAACGAGCAGGCTTGGGCCCGGCGCGGCGACGCGCTGATGCGGGGGCTGCTGGGCGAATCGTTTCACTTCACGGCGCTCCGGCTGGCAACGGCGGGTGGGATAGCCCTGCCAGCGGCCGAGCGCGTGCTGAGTGCGGCCGCCGTGGCCACGCTGGGCGTTATCGGGGAGCATAGCCAGGAACACAATTTCAGCCCTGCCGCCCTGGCCGCCTGGCTGCAGCAGGAAGGAACTGCCCTGAATGCCCCGGCCGCGCCCCAGCCGGCGGCGGTGCTGGCACCGGCGGCCGCATCGTCCGCCAGCGCGCCGCCTGTCGATGCGGTTGTACCGGTGCCCGGGGCGGCGGCCGGAGCCTGGGTTCCGATGGGCGGTGGCCGCGCCTACACGCCGGAAGCTACCGCAACCGGCCGTGGTGCGGTTCGCTGGCCTTGGGGGTTGCTGCTGCTGCTGGCCGTGGTGTTGGGGTATTTGTTCGGCCATCAGCGCGAGTCCGGGCCGGCTGCCGCGCTGAGTCTGACGCCGCCGCCGGACCGGGTTGCCGCTTCCGCTCCGGCTCCGGTGGCGGCAACCACCACCGGCCGCTACGACGATGCCAGCGGCAATTACATCTACGATACCGGCCAGCCCCTGATCCTGCGCCTGGCCGATGGCACGACCCAGAAAGTGGGGGCCAACTCCACGGAAAACCGCCTGTATATGTTCCTGGCCGATCCGACCCAACAGGTCGACTCCATCAACCGCACCAAGGGCTGGATCAATTTCGACCGGGTCTACTTCGACCCCGGGGCCACCACGCTCACCGACGAATCGTTTATGCAGCTGCGCAACATAGCCAGCATCCTCAACACTTTCCCCGGCTCAGTAGTGAAAATAGGGGGCTATACTGATAGTACGGGCGCGCCCCTGAAGAACTTTCAGCTCAGCGAGGAGCGGGCCAAAATAGCCATGCTGGCCATTGCCGGCATGGGCGTCGACCTCAACCGGGTGCAGGCCAAGGGCTACGGGGGTAAATACTTCATCACGCCCAACACCACCGCCGAAGGCCGCGCCCTCAACCGCCGCATCAGCATCCGGGTCCTGAAAAAGTAGTTGTTTCGCTGGAGTCCCCAGGGCTGAAGCCCTGGGCTACGTAGTACGCAGCAGGTGAATTAAGTAGAAAGAGAACGTCATTCCTCGGCTCCGCTCGGAATGACGTTCTGTTTGTAAGAGAATTCACTCAATAGCCCAGGGCTTCAGCCCTGGAACCCTGCGGTGGTCAGGGACGCAGTTTCTGCCGGGCTACTTTCAGCGCCTTTTGCAGCACCGGGTCCTGCTGTTGCGCCAGGGCGGCGGGCGTGTTTTCGATGAGCACATCCGGGGCTACGCCCACGTCTTCCAGCAGCTGGCCGGTGGGCGTGGTATAGCGCTGGTTGGAGAGGGTCACGTCGAGGCCGTTGGGCAGGCGCACGCTGTGCATATCCGAGAGCATACCCTTGGTGGCCGTACCCACGACGGTTACCTGCGGCAGCTGAGACAAGGAAATGGTCAGGTCCTCGGCGGCGCTGGCCGTCTGGTTGGAGGTGAGCAGGACTACCGGACCCAGGAAACGCGGGCCGGTAGCGGGCGTTACGTAGCAGGGCAGGGGCTCGGTGAAGTGGTCGTAGCCGCCGGGTTGGCGCAGGGCTTTGTAGCTGGCCAGGTAGCGCTCAGTAGCGAAATGGCCCGCCAGATCAAGGCCACTATGCCCTCCACCGTCGTCGCGGACATCCAGCAGCAGTACCTGGCAGCCCGCCAGTTTGCGCAACGCTTGCGAGAAGAGCTGCTCCAGCTTCAGGTGGTCCTGCTGCTCCTGGGCCTCATTCCCCATGGCCCCCGAGAGGTCGGCGAAGTTGCGGGTGAGGTGCAGGTAGCCGATGGGGCCGGAGCGGCTCACGTAGAGCACGTGCTTGTCCCGGAACTCGGGGCCGAACCCCTGAACGGCCGAAAAGCCCGCCGCCCGCAGCTGCCCGTAGGCCACCTGCCAGAACTCCGCCTGCACTGCCCGGAAGTGCTGCTTGAACGAGTCGCGGACGCTCTCCCCCTTGAACACTATCGTGTCGCCCCGCGAAATGGTCACGTGCCCGTCGTGCAGCGGTTCCACCATCCGGCCCAGCAGGGCCACCAGCGAATCGGGCGGCGTCTGGGCCGTTACCCGGGGGCGGAAGGCGCGGTAAGTGGAATCCCAGTCCACTTTTTTCAGCGGGAAGAAGGCGTAGTTGTCGCGGAAGGCCTGCCAGAAGTGCTCGAAGTTCTGCTCCGGTGGGCTTAGGGTGGCGGGCTGGGTGCAGCCCGGCAGCACGATGCTCAGCAGGGCGGCCGTCAGG
Source organism: Hymenobacter rubripertinctus (assembly GCF_003583925.1). GTDB lineage: Bacteria > Bacteroidota > Bacteroidia > Cytophagales > Hymenobacteraceae > Hymenobacter > Hymenobacter rubripertinctus. Next base: position 79,561 of record NZ_QYCN01000009.1, read on the forward strand.
AGGGCGGGTAGTTTCATCAGCGGGATAAGCGGGATAGCGAGAGAATGGGTTGTCTGCGGCAAGTGTACCTTATTTTTTATTTTTTCTCGGGTAGGGTACACCTCTGTACCTTATCCGAAATTTTTCTGCGAATAGGGTACAACGACGGCCGGAATGCAAAACGCCCCCACCGGATGGCAGGGGCGTGGGAAAGGTCGGCGGGTCCGGAACGGCGCGGCAACCCTACAGCACCCCGGCCACCAGCCCGGGCAGCACGCCCAGCAGCACCGTCAGCAAAGCCAGCACCAGCAGCGCCCCCGACTGGAAGGCGGTGACGGGCACGGCTTCGGCGGTGGCGTCGTCGGCGTCGCGCATGTACAGGGCCATGATGGGGCGCAGGTAGTAGTAGATGCTCACCATCGACATAACCACGGCAAACACCACGAGGCCGATGTAGCCGTTTTCCACGGCGGCCGAGAACACGAAGAACTTGCCGAAGAAGCCGCCCGTGAGCGGAATGCCGGCCAGACTCAGCATGGATACCGTGAGGGCGAAGGCCAGCAGCGGGTTGGTTTTAGCCAGGCCGTTGAAACCGTCGTAGTCCTCGCGGTGGCGGGCGTCGGCCACCAGTTTCAGCACCCCGAAGGCGGATACCGTAGCCACCGAGTAGGCCAGCGAATAAAACAGAATGGCGTTGGCCGAAGCGCCTTCGAGCTGGCCGTTGAAAGCTACCAGGGCAATGAGCAGGTAGCCGGCGTGGGAGATGCTGGAGTAGGCCAGCATCCGTTTGAGGCTGGTTTGGGCCACCGCGCCCACGTTGCCGATGAGCAGGGTGAGCACGCACATGGCCGTGAGCGTAGGCAGCCAGATTCCCTGGGCCGAGGCGGCCGGGAAGGCCTGCACCAGCAACTTGAGGAAGGCAGCAAAGCCGGCCGTTTTCACTATGGTGCTCATGAAGGCCGTGAAGAACGTGGGCGTACCCTCGTACACGTCGGGCGTCCAGAAGTGGAAGGGCGCGGCCGAAACCTTGAAACCGATGCCCAGCAGCATCATGAGCATGCCGATGTAGAGCATGGGCGTGAGCGAGGCATTCACCGGGTTCTGCACCGCGAAGCTGATCTGGCTCAGCTCAAACGTGCCGGTGGCCCCGTACACCAGCGCCATGCCGAAGAGCAGCACGCCGGTAAAGAACGCGCCCATGAGGAAGTACTTGAGGGCAGCCTCGTTGGAGCGCAGGTTGCGCTTGTCGGAGCCGGCCAGCACGTACATGGCCACGCTCAGGATTTCGATGCCCAGAAACAGCATCAGCAGGTGGTTGTAGCTCACCAGCATAATGGCGCCCACCAGCGAAAACAGCAGCAGCGAGTAGTACTCGGCCAGGTTGGCCTCGCCGTCGAGGACGTATTTCTGGGAGAAGGGCACCAGCACCAGGGCCGTTAGCAGCAGGATGCCGGTGAAGGCCACCGAGAAGTTGTCGATGGTGAGCATGCCGTTGAAGAACGGCTGGGTGCCCTCGTTCCAGTCGATGAAGTTCACCGTGAGCACGAGGCCCAGGATGAGCATCATCACGGGCAGCAGCAGCCGGTTGGAGCGGCGGAACCCGAGAAACAGGTTGCCCAGGCCCAGTACGGAAAGCAGAATGATTGAATTCATATCGTCAGCCGAATTTCCCAGGGTTGAAACCCTGGGCTATGGAGCGTTTTTCAAATGGGTCCTTATTCTAAATGTAGAAGCAGGGACGCGTGGGGTGCTACCGTTTTACTACTTCGCCCAGAATGTTCATCACGCTGCCTTCCGACAGGTGCAGGAAGAAGTTGGGGAACAGGCCGATCCAGAACACGAGCACGATGAGCGGCACGAGCAGGGCCAGCTCGGCGCCGGTGAGGTCGGTGAAGGTGGCGGTGAAGGACGAGTCGGGGCCGAGCATCACGCGCTGGAACATGCGTAGCAGGTACACCGCGCCCAGGATGATGGTGATACCGGCCACCGCGCCCATCCAGGCGTTGAACTGGTACACGCCGGCCAGCAGCAGGAACTCCCCCACGAACCCGTTGGTGAGCGGCAGCGCCACCGTGCCCAGCAGCAGCACCAGGAAGCACACCGTGAGCACGGGCGCTTTGCGGGTCAGGCCGCCCAGATCGGCGATGTTGCGGGTGCCGGTGCGGCGCTCAATGGCGTCGGCAATGAAGAACATACCCACCACGTTGATGCCGTGGGCCAGCATCTGAATGCTGGCGCCCTGCATGCCCAGTTGGGTGAGCGAGAACACGCCGGCAATCATCAGGCCCACGTGGGAGAGGGAGGAGTAGGCGATGAGCCGCTTCACATCCTGCTGGCGAATGGCGATGATGGCCCCGTAGATGATGCCGATGATGGCCAGAATAATCACCAGGTTCTGCCAGTAATCAGTACCGGCGGGCACCACCGGAATCAGCCAGCGCATGCAGCCGTAGATGCCCATTTTCAGCATGATGCCCGCGAGCAGCATGGTGGCCGGGGCCGGGGCCTCGGTGTAGGTATCGGGCTGCCAGGTGTGGAAGGGGAAGATGGGCATCTTCACGGCGAAGGCCGCGAAAATCAGCCAGAACAGCCAGAGCTGGGTTTCCACCGGCAGGTTGAGGCTGTAGAACGAAGCCAGGGCCGCGTTGTGGGCCGACAGACCATCCAATGAGGGGCCGGTCTGGAAGTAGAGGTACACGAAGCCGGCCAGCATGAACAGCGAGCCGACGATGGTGTAGAGGAAGAACTTGAACGTGATGCGGGCGCGGTTCACGCCGCCCCACACGCCGGCCAGGAAGTAAATCGGAATCAGGGCCACTTCCCACATGAAGTAGAACAGGAAGGCATCCTGGGCCGTGAATACGCCAATCAGGCCGGTTTGCATGAACAGCACCAGCGCGTAGAACACCGACTCGTTCTCGAATTTGCGGCGGAAGGCGCTGAGCAGGATGATGGGCACCAGCAGGGCCGTCAGCAGCACCAGCGACAAACTCAGCCCGTCCATGCCCACGGCGAAGCGGATACCGGCCGAAGGAATCCAGTTCAGGTCGTAGGCAAATTGGCCGGTGTGGTTGGCGTTGAAGGTCACGGCCGCGAAGACCGCCAGCGCAAATTCAACGAGGGCCGCGCCAAAGGCCGCCACCCGGGCAGCGCCGCCTTTGAAGAAGTGCAGCAGCAGGGCGGCCGCCACGGGCCAGAGTAAGAGAAGGACAGTCAGCATGCTTTACTGTGAGGGTGCGTGTCGTTATAGCTAAGAAGGATTAGCGATAATTGCTCTATAATGAACTACTGTATATGGTGCCTTCAACAAGCGATTTCAAAACCTTTTTAGATTTTTTGTTTGAAAAATGACTTTTAATTAAAAAATATATTAAAGAGAAAAATATATTAGTTTGTAACACACCTAAAAATCCTCCCATAAAACTAAATTCAGAACTAAACATTGCTATTATTAATAAAGGCACAGCTATAATAAAGGATGGTATTAGAGTAGATAGTGCTTTTTTAGTGTCTATGTTGAATTTTATCAATTTTTTATAGACGAAATCATTCAGAAGGTTGAAAGTGTCCTTTGTGTTGTGATTATATAGACCAACATACCATCCATGCTGCTCGTTGCCATTAAATGCTGAAAATAGCGTTATTGTGTGCTGATCTCTAAGCTGAATATTGTCAAAAGGAAGCGAAACGCATTTTTCTTCGCCGTTTTCTAAAAGTAAAAATATTTCATGCTGAGTTGTGTTGTACGACGAAACGGTTGATGATTTAACATATCCACCATATTTTCCAACATATCCACCGCCACCTGAACTTTGGACATGAGACTGAGTGTGTTTTTGCGAAGAGATTACTCTAGCAGTAAACTGTTCAATTCTAAAATCCTGCTCCATAACGACTTAGTATCCTAAAACTTCCCGAAGTTCAGCGCCATGACCAGCACGATGCCGACGACCATCAGGATGAGGTAGGTTTCCACGGAGCCGGTTTGCACGTAGCGCAGGAGCTGGCCGCCGCCCATCGTCACGCGGCCAAAGCCGTTCACGATGGGGTCGATGATGCCGTTTTCCACGTAGCGGAACAGGCCGCGCGAGAGCCACATGATGGGGCGCACCAGCAGGGCGTTGTACAGCTCGTCGATGTAGTATTTGTGGTAGACCAGGTTTTCGAGGAAGCCGCGCGGGGCGCCTTCTTCTACCGGGCGCACCCCGCGGCTCACGTACTGCACGTAGGCGAAGACGATGCCCAGCACGCCCGCGCCCACCGAAAGGCCGATAAGCATGAGCTCGGTGGCGTGGTCAACCTCGCCCCCAAAGGCGGCGGGGTTCACTTTCTGCGAGTAGGTGAACAGGGGCGCGAGGTAGTTCGAGAGGTAGGCGTTTTCCTCACCCAGGAAGAACGGCGCGTTCATGAAGCCTCCCACGGCGGCCAGGATGGCCAGCACGACAAGCGGCAGGGTCATGGAAGCGGGCGACTCGTGCAGGTGGTGCTTCTGCTCCGCGGTGCCCCGGAACTCGCCGAAGAAGGTCAGGAACAGTAGGCGGAACATGTAGAAGGCCGTCAGGAAGGCCGTGAACAGGCCCACCGCGTACAGTACTTTGCTGTGCTCGAAGGCGTGCAGCAGAATTTCATCCTTGGAGAAGAAGCCCGCGAAGGGCGGGATGCCGGCAATGGCCAAACAGCCGACCAGGAAGGTGATGAACGTGATGGGCAACGCCTTGCGCAAACCGCCCATGCGGCGCATGTCCTGCTCGTTGCTCATGGCATGAATCACGGAGCCCGCGCCCAGGAACATCAGGGCCTTGAAGAAGGCGTGGGTGAGTACGTGGAACAGGGAGGTGCTGTAGCCCATCACGCCCAGGGCCAGGAACATGTAGCCCAGCTGCGAAACGGTGGAGTAAGCCAGCACCTTCTTGATGTCGTTCTGAGCCAAACCAATGGTAGCCGCGAACAGGGCCGTGGCCGCGCCGATAATGGCAATAACCTCCAGCGTGTGGGGAGCCAGCGTGAAGAGCACGTTGGCGCGCAGAATCATGTAGATACCGGCCGTTACCATCGTCGCGGCGTGAATCAGGGCCGAAACGGGGGTGGGGCCGGCCATGGCGTCGGGCAGCCAGGTGTAGAGCGGCAGCTGGGCCGATTTACCGGTGGCGCCCACGAACAGCAGCAGGGTGATAAACGTGACCACGCCCACGCCGTAGGGGCCGAACTGCCCGAGCGAAGCCTTCTGGAACACTTCCCCGAACTGCACCGAGTTGAAGGTCAGGTAAATCAGGAAGATGCCGAGCAGAAAGCCCAGGTCGCCGACGCGGTTGATGATGAAGGCTTTCTTGGCGGCGTTGTTGTAGCTGGTGTTCTGGTTCCAGAAGCCGATGAGCAGGTAGGAGCACAGCCCCACGCCTTCCCAGCCGATGAACAGAATCACGAAGTTGGCCCCCAGCACCAGTACCAGCATCGAGAACACGAACAGGTTCAGGAAGCTGAAAAACTTGCCCACGTTCTCGTCGTGGGCCATGTAGCCGATGCTGTACACGTGAATCAGGAAACCCACGCCCGTCACGAGCAGCAGCATAATCAGGCTGAGCTGGTCGATCTGGTAGGAGAAGGGAATCTGCATCGAGCCCACCGAAATCCAGTCGAACAGCGTGACGGTGTACTGGTACTGGAAGTTCAGGAACAGGAACCCCGAAATCAGGAAGGAGCCCAGCACCGCGAGGCTGCCAATGGCCCCGGCCACCGGGGCCGAGAGGCGGCGGTTGAGCAGCCCGTTAATCAGAAAACCCAAAAACGGCAACAGCGGAATCAGCACGTACAGAAACGTGGAAAACGGTGCGCCGGCAGCAGGGATAACAGTTTCTTGCATAAGTTCAGGGATGCAGAAGCACAGATGTCATCCTGAGCATTCCACGAATTGAGGGGCGACGAAGGGCCTTATCCCGTCAGGATAAGAGCAGAACGATTTTCGTTCCCGCGTGCTCAGGTCCTTCGTCGCCACTCAATTCGCGGAATGTTCAGGATGACATGGCAAATCAGAATTTCAGGCGGTTCAGCAGCGTGACGTCGGTGTTTTGCAGGTTGCGGTAGATCATCACGATGATGGCCAGGCCCACGGCCACTTCGGCAGCGGCCACGGCCATGATGAAAAACACGAATACCTGCCCGTTGGGGTCGGCGCGGTAGGCCGAGAAGGCCGTCAGCAGCACGTTCACGGCGTTGAGCATCAGCTCCACGCACATAAAGATGATGATGGCGTTGCGCCGGGTGAGTACGCCCACCACGCCGATACTGAAGAGCGTGGCGGCGAAGAAAACGTAGTACTGGAGAGGAACCGTTTGGATAACCTGCGGTATGTTCTGGTCCATGCGGTGAGGCTGACGGCGAAGCAAAGCCCCCACCTGCGAAACGGGCAGGGGCAAGTAGGGGGCAAAGGTATCCTGAAAATCGGAAAACGCCACCCTTTAAATTGGCCTTTCCGGGCTGGTTTTGGGGCGAAGATTCGCTGCCCGGGCTTCCCGCAGAGCCACTTGCGGGCCTATTTGATCCTTGATGCGGCTGCTCCGGCGGGCAAATCGTACTTTAGCACTTCTACCACCGCAATCCATTCCCCCGCATGAGCATCACTATTGGCAGCTTAGCCGAGTTGCAGCAGCACGAAGGCCAGGAACTGGGCATCACCGCCTGGCACACCATCACCCAGGAGCAGATCAACCAGTTCGCGGCCGCCACCCTCGACTTCCAGTGGATTCACACCGACCCGGCGCGGGCTACGGCCGAGTCGCCGTTCGGGGGCACTATTGCCCACGGCTACCTCACGCTCTCGTTGCTGCCCTATTTCTGGCATCAGCTGGTGCAGGTAGAGAACCTGAAAATGCAGGTGAATTACGAAATCAGCGACTTTCGCTTCAACCAGCCCGTGCTCGTGAACACGCCCGTGCGCCTGCACGCCACGCTGCTGGCCGTGAAGGATCTGCGCGGCATTGCCAAGGCCAACATCGGCGTGAAAATGGAAATCGAAGGCAACAAGAAGCCCGCCTACACCGGCGTCATTACGTTCCTGTACCACTTTTTGTAGATCGGAAACTGTAGAAAAAAGTGTCATCCTGACGAAGGAAGGATCTTTCCACGCCGGAACGATAAGCGTAACAAACCCAGGTTGCGAACTATTTTCCGCAGTAGTTTTCCGTTTTGCGCGGCTTCCGATGAGGTAGGTTATTTTTTTATCGTAGAAAAATAACCTACCTCATCGGAAGCCGCGCAAAATTGCTGAAGAAGCTGTTGAACACGTGCCTTGAATCGATCTGACTATCCTGCGGAGCGCAGCGCAGCAGATCCGAAGCCTCTGCCTTGCAGTCCGCAACGTCGATTCTCTAAGGCTGGCCCAGGAAATTTCCCGCCCTCAGTAAAGTATCTTCCGGGGCTTTGCGTCTGTTGGTGCAGAATGGAAACTCTTGTTCTCTCACTCGACGATGCTGCGCGGATGACGGCCGGCCACCAGGACCTGCAAATTCAGGAAGCCGTCCGCACCCAGCGCAAGCGTCTGCTGGCCTTTATCCGGCGCCGCATCCCCAATGAGGAGGAGGCCGAAGATGTGCTCCAGGACGTGTTTGCCGAGCTGGTAGAAAGCTACCGGCTGCTGAAACCCGTGGAGCAGGCCGCCGCCTGGCTTTTCCGGGTGGCGCGCAACAAAATTACGGACCTCTACCGCCGCAAGAAGCCCGTTTCCCTGGAGAACGAGCTGGCTGGCTACGCTGCCGACGGCGACGAAAATACCCTGCTGCTGGCCGACCTGCTGCCCGCCCCCGACGACGCCCCCGAAAACCGGCTGCTACGCGAAACGCTCATGGAGGCCCTCACCGAGGCTCTGGCTGAGCTACCCGCGGCCCAGCGCCAGGTATTCATCTGGCACGAGCTGGAAGACAAAACCTTCCGCGAAATGGCCGAAGAAACCGGCGTCCCGCTCAAAACCCTGATTTCGCGCAAGCACTACGCCGTCCTGCACCTGCGCAAGCGTCTGCGCACGCTCTACACCGAGCTGTTTACGGATTAAGTTGTTCGTTGCTGGTTGTCAGTTGTCAGTTGGCTACTAACTGGTGACGAGGCTACCAGCCATTTACCGACAACTACTAACTATTAACCGACAACTGCAATGAAACCCTCCTTCTGGCTGCTGCGCGGCCTCAAAGTACTGCTCTTCGGAACGCTGTTCGTGGCTCTGGCCGGCTACGTAACCATGTGGCTCTGGAACTGGCTGCTGCCCGACCTCTTTCGGCTGCCGCTCATCAGCATCTGGCAGGCACTGGGGCTGCTGGTGCTCTCCCGCCTCCTGTTCGGGGGCTGGGGCAGCCGGGGGGGGCGCGCCAGGTGGGCCAGGCACCGCCGCCAGTGGAAGGACAAGGTAGAATCCCGCCTGGACTGCCTCTCGCCCGAGGAAAAGGAGAAGTTCCGCCAGAAGATGGAAGGCGCCTGCACCGGCCCGCCCGCCTGGCTGCGCCGCCGTACCCCGGAACCGGACCAATCGGCTTCGGTATAACAGTAAAGCAACAGCGGCACCTGAGGAATCAGGTGCCGCTGTTGCTTTATTCAATAACCAGTTTTAGCTGCTGGTCAAATTGTACCCGTTCCTCTTTGGTCATTCTGCTGCGCATAAGCCGAATGGAATAACCTCCTACCATCTTGCCCTTTCTCGTGTAGTTCCAATCCGTGATAGAGTCTTTGTGAACTGCTACCTGCTGGCCGAATTTTACTGCAGTAGTAAAGTCAGGCTCATTGTCTATAATTCCGAAAATAGAATCTCCACTAGCTTTCACATCCGTTAACCAGATATGCTCATTCGTGCCATCTGGAATCGGAAAGGCTGCTTTAACACCAAAATTGTAAGCAATCGTATCACCGCTGGATAGAGCAGCCAAGAACTGGTTTACAGTCTTGCGGCTTTTGTGCATTGCTTCAGCCATTTCCGGATCATCGGATTTGGCGAAATACATTTGCTTGTCAGCATTCCAGCCGACTGCATCGTCAGTAGGCTGACAGTTACTCAAAAGAAAGGCGGCTATCCCGAGAATCACTGCGTGATATCTCGAAGATGGCCGCCTTTCAACTAGGTTCTTCACCTAAACTTCCGCTAGAAGTTCCGTTCGCCGGCTTCGCGCTTGCCGAGCATTACGGCACCTACCATCGCCACCAGAAACAGCACCGAGGCCAGCTCGAAGGGCAGCAGGAAATCGGTGTAGAGCTTCATGCCGAGCTGGTCGACCATGCCGATCTGGGAGTTGAAGACCGTGCCGGCCGGTACGCCAGTCGGCTGCACATCCTTGAGGGCGGCCACCAGGATGAGCAGCAGGGAACCCCCGGCCACGGCGGCGGCTACTTTGGCCAGGGCCGGTTTGTGCGGCTCCGTGTCCACGTTCAGGTTCAGGAACATAATCACGAACAGGAACAGCACCATGATGGCCCCCGCATACACGATGATGTTCACGGCCGCCAGAAACTGCGCGTTCAGCAACAGGTAGTGCCCCGAGAGCGAGAAGAACGTCAGAATCAGGAACAGCACGCTGTGCACCGGGTTCTTGGCGAACACCACGCCCAGCGCGCTCAGCAGCGCCACGAACGAAAGGAAGAGAAAGAGAGGATGCATGAAGAGAAGTTGTCAGTTGTTGGTTGTCAGTTGTTGGTGACGTGCTAGCAGCCAGCAGTAGCCCAAATGAGCCGACAACTGACAACTAAAAACGAACAACTACACAATGCGCGCGCGCAGCGTATCGGCCTGCTCGGGCGTGAGCTGGATGCCGCGTACACTCCGCTCGTCGGGCGATACGGGCTCCACGAGGCGGTCTTTGCCGTAGATGAACTCGTCGCGCTCGTAACGGGGCGGGGCCATTTTGTCGGCCTGCAGGTAGATGGCCGCTTTGGGGCAGGCTTCCTCGCAGAGGCCGCAGAAAATGCACCGCAGCATGTTGATTTCGTAGCTGATGGCGTACTTCTCCTCGCGGTAGAGGCCTTCCTCGCCTTTTTTTCGCTCCCCGGCCACCATCGTAATGGCTTCGGCGGGGCACGATACGGCGCACAGGCCGCAGGCGGTGCACCGCTCCCGGCCCTGCTCGTCGCGCTTGAGCACGTGCAGGCCCCGGAAGAAGGCCGAAAACGGCCGCACTTCCTCGGGGTAGCGCACGGTAGCTTTCTTCATGAAGAAGTGGCGCATCGTGATGCTCAGACCCTGGAAGATGGCCGGCAGGTAGGCCCGCTCAGCCAGCGTCATGGGCTTCTTTTCTAATACCTTGGCTCGGTTGGTGAGTTGCATACTATGGGTCCTTCTGCTGGTATGAGCGGGCTCAGGCCGGCAAAGTGAGGGAGTTATTACTTAAATCACCCCAAACAGGATGAGGGCGCCGGTGAGCACGATGTTGAAAACGGCCAGCGGGATGAGAATGGTCCAGCCCAGGCGCATAAGCTGGTCGTAGCGGAAGCGCGGCAAAGTCCAGCGAATCCACATGAAGAAAAAGATGAAGGCGAAAATCTTCAGGAACAGGCCTACGGTGCCCAGCAGCGTAATCAGGTTCTGGGCCGAATTCAGCTCCCAGCTCTGGCTGTTGATGAACCAGTCGCGCAACTCGTACTGGAAGGGGAAGTTGAAGCCGCCGAAGTACAGCACGCTCATCACGGCCGACACCACGAAGATGTTCACGTACTCCGAAAACAGGTACAAGCCCAGCTTCATCGATGAATATTCGGTGTGGTAGCCGCCTACCAGTTCGGTTTCGCACTCGGGCAAGTCGAAGGGCGTGCGGTTGGTTTCGGCGAAAGCGCAAACCAGGAAAATAAGGAAGCCGATTGGCTGTTTCACGATATTCCACATCTGCCACTCGCCGGCCACCGACTGTTGCAGCGTAATTTCGCGCAAACTCAGCGTGCCCGAAATCATGAGCACCGCAATCAGCGACATGCCCATGGCCAGCTCGTAGCTGATGTTTTGCGAAGCGGCCCGGATAGCACCGAGCAACGAGAACTTATTGTTGGAAGCCCAGCCGCCAATCATCACCCCATAAACGCCCAGCGACACGACGCCAAAAATCCAGAGCATCCCGATGTTCACTTCAATTCCCTGGAGGAAAAAGGCGTTGTTGCCGAAGCTCATCGTGTTGCCGAACGGAATCACGGCCGACGACATCAAGGCCGTAATCATCGCCAGGCAAGGACCCACCACGAACAGCACCTTGTTGGCACCACCGGGGAAGAATTCTTCCTTCGTGAACATCTTCACAGCGTCGGCCAATGGCTGGAGCAGGCCATAAGGGCCGGCCCGGTCAGGCCCCACGCGGTCTTGCAGAAACGCGGCAATTACGCGCTCAGCGTAGGTGCAATAGGTCGCAATCAGCAGCGAAAGCGCGAAAACGACGAAGATGACGATGGATTGCCAGCCGAGGGCGGGTAGTTCAAGCATGTGGGGTAGTTGTCAGTTGCTGGTTGTCAGTTGTTAGTGTAGGTTGGTCTTTCAAATGACTAACAACCGACAACTAATAGCCAACAACTAATTACCTAGTTTCAGCGGCGGATTCTGTTCCAGTTCGCGCTGGGTGCTGGCGGGCAGGTCGTCGATGACGGACTGGTTCAGCACGGGCAGTTCGTAGTGGTTGGCCGAAATTACGGAAGAACGGTCGATGTGGGCCGGTCCTTCGATGGTCCAGTCGCTGGTTTCCTTCTTTTCGAAGCGGCACTCGTTGCAAATCCACTCCTTCACCTCGCCATACTGGTCCTTGCGGGCGGTGGTGCGCAATACCTCGTTGCCCTTGTACCAAAGCACCACGTTGCCCGCGCACTTGGGGCAGTCGCGGTGGGCATTCACGGGCTTCGTAAACCACACCCGCGACTTAAAGCGCCAGGTTTTATCGGTCAGCGCGCCCACCGGGCACACGTCAATCACGTTGCCCGAGAAGTCGTTATCGATGATGTTCTCGATGTAGGTGCCGATTTCGGCGGCGTCGCCGCGGCCCAGCACACCGTGTACCCGGTCGCCCTTGGCAATCTGGTCGGCGGTGTACACGCAGCGGTAGCACAGGATGCAGCGCGTCATGTGCAGTTGAATCAGCGGGCCGATGTCGATTTTTTCGAACGTGCGGCGCTCCTCCTGGTAGCGGGTCGTACTCACGCCGTGCTCGAAGGCGAAGTTCTGCAAGTCGCACTCGCCGGCCTGGTCGCAGACCGGGCAGTCGAGCGGGTGGTTGATGAGCAGCATCTCCACAATACCCTTGCGGACGTCGAGCACACTGTCGTTGATGGTGTTTTCCACCACCATGCCGTCCTGCACCGTCGTGATGCACGAGGCCACCAGCTTGGGCATGGGGCGCGGGTCTTTGGTCGAGCCAGCCGCCACTTTTACGAGGCAGGCGCGGCACTTGCCGCCCGAGCCTTTCAGGGGCGTGTAGTAGCACATGGCCGGGGGCACGATGGGGCCGCCAATCAGGCGGGCCGCGTTCAGGATGGTTGTGCCATCGGGAACTTCAATTTCGATGCCGTCGAAGGTTATTTTAGCCATTTGATTCTCTTGTCATCCTGAGCAGAGCGAAGGATCTTATCACGTCCGCGCTCCGATATGTACTAATCCTGAAGAACGCGGCGGTGATAAGATGCTTCGTTCCTCAGCATGACAGGTAAATTTAAACTGTTACCAGCGTCCCCGGGTACACCGCGCCGGGCTGGGCGGCGGCCTTGGCGTGGGTTACGTGCCACTCGAACTCGTCGCGGAAGTGGCGCACGGCGGCGGCTACGGGCCAGGCGGCGGCTTCGCCGAGGGGGCAGATGGTGTTGCCCTCAATCTGTTTGGCTACGCTTACCAGCAGGTCGATGTCCTCCATGCGGCCGTGGCCGTGTTCGAGGCGGTGGAGCACCTTTTCCATCCAGCCCGTACCCTCACGGCAGGGCGAGCATTGCCCGCAGCTTTCGTGGTGGTAGAAGCGCGAGAAGTTCCAGGTGTTGCGCACGATGCAGGTTGTTTCATCCATGGCAATGAAGCCACCCGAGCCGAGCATAGTGCCCGTTACAAAGCCCCCGTCGCTCAGCGACTCGTAAGTCATCAGGCGGTTTGCGCCGGCCGCGGTTTTCAGGATGAGCTCCTTGGGCAGAATCGGCACGGACGAGCCGCCGGCCACGACGGCCTTCAACTCGCGGCCCTTCCAGATGCCGCCGCAATACTCATCGGAGTAGATGAATTCCTCGACGGGCAGGCCCAGCTCGATTTCGTAGATGCCAGGGTTGTTGAGGTGGCCACAGGCCGAAATCAGCTTGGTGCCGGTGCTTTTGCCAACCCCGATTTTAGCGTACTCGTCGCCGCCCTCATTCACAATCACCGGCACGGCGGCAATGGATTCCACGTTGTTGACTACCGTGGGGCGAGCCCACAGGCCCTGCACGGCCGGGAAAGGCGGCTTGTTGCGCGGGTTGCCCCGCTTGCCCTCCAGGCTTTCGAGCAGCGCCGTTTCCTCGCCGCAGATGTACGCGCCGCCACCGGGGTGCACATACAGGTCGAGGTCGTAACCCGAACCCAGGATGTTCTTGCCCAGCAAACCGGCCGCGTAGGCTTCAGCAATGGCTTTTTCGAGGATGCGCAGCACGTACAACAACTCGCCGCGGATGTAGATGTACGAGGTGTTCGCGCCCAGCGCGTACGAACCCGTAATCATGCCCTCAATCAGCAGGTGGGGCAGTTTGGCCATCAGCTGCCGGTCCTTGAAAGTGCCCGGCTCCGATTCGTCGGCGTTGCAGACCAGGTGGCGCGGCACGCCCTCGGGCTTGGCCAGGAAGCTCCACTTAAGGCCCGTTGGGAAGCCCGCGCCGCCGCGGCCCCGCAGGCCCGACTTCTTGACCTCCTCCACCACTTCCTCGGGCGTCATGGTCTTGAGGGCCTTCTCCACCGAGCGGTAGCCGCCGTGTTTGCGGTACACGTCCAGGGTATCGATGCCTTCAACGTTGATATGTTCGGTCAGCAGTTTGCGTCCCATCTTTTTCTAAGCTGTTAGCTGCTAGCTTTTAGCTGTTAGCTAGGTATGTAGGCAATCAGAAATTCTCTGATGAACAATGTTCTCTTTCAAATCGGCTAACAGCTAACAGCTAATAGCCAACAGCTCAATTCCGCGCTACCGCGTTCGGGAGGCCGTTTTCTTCCCAGGGCAGGGCGGGGCGATGCACCTGATTGCGCAGTTCGGCCAGCATGGCGTCCACGGCTGCGGGCGTGTCGAGCTGCTCGTAGTACTGCTCGCGCACCTGCACGATGGGGGCAAAGCCGCAGGCGGCCAGGCACTCCACTTCTTTTAAGGTAAACAGACCATCCTCAGAAGCCGGGCCGCCTACTTTAGCCCCCGTAATGCGCTCCAGCTGGGCCGTCAGCTCATCGGAACCGCGCAGCATGCAGGGACCCGTGCGGCAAATTTCCAGCACATGCCTGCCGACCGGCTTGAGGTTGAACATGGTGTAGAACGACGACACCTCGTACACCTCAATCGGCTTCACGCCCAGCACGTCGGCCACTAAGTCCTGCACTTCGGGACTCACCCAGCCGCCAAATTCGGCCTGGGCAATGTGCAGCACCGGCAGCATGGCCGACTTGCGGCGGTCGTCGGGGTATTGCTTACAGATGCGCGCAATCTCGGCCTGGGCGGCTTCGGAAAATTGCGGCTTAACGGCAGTCGATTCCATATCAGTCAATTCAGAAAAACTACGCGTCGAGCTCCCCGGCAATTACGTTCATCGAGCTTAGCGTCACGATGGCGTCGGAGAGGGTCTGGCCGACCACCATTTCGGTGTAGGCCTGGTAGTAGATGAAGCAGGGGCGGCGGAAGTGCAGGCGGTAGGGCGTGCGGCCACCGTCGGATACCAGGTAGAAGCCTAGCTCGCCGTTACCGCCTTCCACCGAGTGGTAGACTTCGCCCACGGGCGCGTCAATCTCACCCATCACAATTTTGAAGTGATAGATGAGGGCCTCCATGTTCTGGTACACGGCCTGCTTGGGGGGCAGGTAGAAGTGGGGCGCATCGGCGTGGTAGGGGCCGGCGGGCAGATTTTCCAGCGCCTGCTCGATGATGCGCAGGCTCTGCCAGATTTCCTCGTTGCGCACCATGAACCGGTCGTAGGTGTCGCCCTTGGTGCCCACCGGAATTTCAAAGTCGAAGTCCTGGTAGCTGGAGTAGGGGTTCATCACCCGCACGTCGTAATCGACGCCGGCAGCCCGCAGGTTGGGACCCGTGAAGCCGTAGTTGAGGGCGCGTTCGGCCGAAATGGCGCCCACGTCTACAATCCGGTCCATGAAGATGCGGTTGCGGTTGAACATCGTCTCGAACTCGCGCATTACGGCCGGGAAGGTCTTCAGCCAAGCGCGCAGCTTAGCAATGGCAATGTCGGAGAAGTCGCGCTCCATACCGCCCACGCGGCCCATGTTGGTGGTGAGGCGGGCGCCGCTCACTTCCTCGTAAATCTCATACACCTTCTCCCGCTCGTCCATCAAATACAGGAAGCCGGTGAAAGCGCCCGTATCCACGCCCAGAATGCCGTTGCAGATGAGGTGGTCGGTGATGCGGGCCAGCTCCATCAGAATGACGCGGATGTACTGGGCCCGCTTAGGCACTTCCACGCCCAGCAGCTTCTCCACCGTCATGTGCCACCCGAAATTGTTGATGGGCGACGAACAGTAGTTCATCCGGTCGGTGAGCGTGGTAATCTGATAGAAGGGCCGGCGTTCGGCAATCTTCTCGAAGGCGCGGTGAATGTAGCCGATGGTGGGCACGCCGGAAATAATCCGCTCCCCATCCATTTGCAGGATGTTCTGGAAAATACCGTGCGTAGCCGGGTGCGTCGGACCCAGGTTAAGGGTCGTGAGCTCCTGGTTGAAGTCGTTGACGGTGGGCGCCAGCGGGTTCAGGTTGGGCTGCTGCTCCCGCGCCGACTCGATTATCTTATGGGTGCTTTCCAGCGTGTCGTTTACTGCCATTGTATTGTCATCCTGAGCTTGCGAAGGATCTTCTCACGTTCGCGCAAGCGGGGTTGCTGAATCTGACAAGGGAAGCCGTGATAAGATGCTTCCTTCGTCAGCATGACAACTAGGTTACCGGCCAAAGAACTGGTCGGTTTTGTCTTCGCGGGTGCCGTCTTCGAGGGCGTATTCCTTGCGCATCGGGTGGTAGTCCATGTCCTCCACGTTGAGGATGCGCATCAGGTTGGGGTGGCCGGGGAAGATGATGCCGTAGAAGTCGAAGGCCTCGCGCTCCATCCAGTTGGCGGCCGCGTACAGGTCAGTCAGGGTGGGGGCTACCGGGTCGGCGATGGGGAAGAATATTTTCAGGCGCAGCCGAATGTTGCGCGTGAGGCTGTGCAAATGGTACACGATGCCCAACTCGCGGCCTTCCTGCGCGGGCCAGTGCATGCCGCATAGGGTGGTCAGGAAGTTAAGCTGCAACTCCTCGTCCTTTTGCAGGCCCGCAATAATGCCGTGAATCTGCTCCCGGGTCGTGGTCACCGTCAGCAATCCATACGACTCTTCCACATCGGTGAAGGCCGCCTCGCCGAACAGGCGGTTCAGCAGGGCCAGCAGTTGCGCGTTCTGCTGCGCGGCCGGGTCCTGGGCGGCGGCCTGTTCCTGCGCCGGGATGGATTCGTTTTGGTCAGCCATGTTTTAAGCTATTAGCTGTTGGCTGTTAGCTGTTAGCTTTCGTGCTGAGCCTCCCAACGGAAGCTAACAGCTAATAGCTGACAGCTAGCAGCTTATTTGATGTTGTACGATGCCAGCAGGGCCTGATATTCGGGCGAGTTGCGGCGGCGGATGGATTCGTTGCGGGCCAGGTCCTGGATGCGCATCAGGCCGTCGATGACCTGCTCGGGGCGGGGCGGGCAGCCGGGCACGTACACATCGACCGGGATGATGCGGTCGATGCCCTGGAGCACCGAGTAAGTGTCAAAAATACCGCCCGAGGAAGCGCAAGCGCCCATGGCCAGCACCCAGCGGGGTTCAGCCATCTGCTCGTACACCTGCTTCACGATGGGGGCCATCTTCTTGGCAATCGTGCCCATCACCATCAGCAGATCGGCCTGCCGGGGCGAGAAAGAGGGCCGCTCGGAGCCGAAACGCGAGATGTCGTAGCGCGAGCCCATGGTAGCCATGAACTCGATGCCGCAGCAGGAGGTGGCGAAGGGCAAAGGCCAGAGCGAGTTGGCGCGGGCCATACCCACGACCTTCTCCATCGACGTGGCGAAGAAGCCCGCGCCTTCGAGGCCGTCGGGGGCATCTACCGTTTTAATTTCGGGAACCCGGGTATCCATAACAACAGAAAATCAGAGAAGAAAAAGCGGACTGAATCCACTGGTAGCCAACAGGGGCCGGCGGGCAAAAGTTTGGCCTAAGCGCTTTCGTTCCAGCGCAAAACGCCCTTTTTGATGACGTAGCCGAAGCCGGCCATCAGCAGGGTCAGGAACACGAGCATCTGGTAGAAACCCGTGGTGCCGAGGGCGCGAAAATTCACGGCCCAGGGGTACATGAAGATTACCTCGACATCAAAAAGCACGAACAGGATGGCCGTGAGGAAGTATTTGACCGAAATCGGGGTGCGGGCGTTGCCCACCGACTCGATGCCGCACTCGAAGGCCTCATCCTTCACCACGCTCTTGCGGCGCGGCCCCACGAGGTGGGAAACCGTCATGGCAAACGCCACGAAGGCAATGGCCAGCACGAACTGGACGATGATGGGCAGAAAATCCTGGGGCTGGTATTGAACGGGAGCGGCGAGCAGCATGGCAGCAACGGGGTAAAAGGCCGTTTTTCGACGGCATGGGAGGCAAAGGTAGGCCCTTCGGAGTTGGGAACAAAGATGAAAGCCGGTAGGGGCGCAAAGGCGTATCTTTGGTTGAATCCAACCCCGCCCGAAATGGTCCAGCCCCAAACGACGTCGCCCGCCCGCTACACGGTAGAGGAGTACATGGCCCTCGAAGCCACCGCCGACCAGCGGCACGAGTTTTACCAGGGCGAAGTACGGGCAATGGCCGGAGCTACGGCTAATCATAACACACTAGTTCTGCGCTGCGCCTTTCAACTGTTGTCGGCTGAAACGCGGGGTTGCCGCGTGTTTACCGAAAACGTGCAGCTGGCCGTAGCCGACGGGCGGTTTTACACCTACCCCGATGTAATGGCCACCTGCCACGACGAGGACGTGCAGGCCGAGCGCACGATGCGGAATCCTGTGCTGCTGCTGGAGGTACTATCGCCTTCCACCGCCGACTACGACCGGGTCTGGAAGCGGTTCCGTTACCAGCAACTGCCTTCGTTACGGCATTACCTGTTAGTCTCGCAGCAATACCAGGCAGTCGATTGGTACCACCGCGCCACCGACACCGTCGACTGGCAGCACCAGCTGCTAACGATGCCCGAGGAAGCCGCCGAAATTCCAGAACTGGCTACCCGGCTGCTGCTGGCCGACATCTACGCCACCCTGAATATTCCGCTGGTAACGGACGACAACGCCGGGCGGGAAAAGCAGTACGGCCGCCCCGGGTAGGGCGGCCGTTTTACAAAAACCTCAACGCATCACCCTGCCCATCTACCGGCCCACGCGGCCTTCCTCGTCCTGGCTGCCGGCGCTGCGCTGGCTACGGGTTTTGCCGCTGCCCAGCTTGGTCGTGAACGTCAGCGTTACCCGGCGGCTTTCCCACTGGTTGGTCCAGGTCTGGTTGACGTTGTTGTAGCGCAGGTCGCTGCGGAAGCGGTTGGTGGCGAATACGTCGCTGACGCGCAGGCTCAAGCTGGCTTTTTCGGCCCACAGCTGCTTTTTGAGGCCCAGGTTGAGCTGCCCCGCCGAGCGGGTGTAGAACAAGCCTTGTACCGAGGGAGAGTTGTAGTAGCCGCCTAGCAGCAGCTTGTACTGCCGGGGCAGCGTGAAGGTGTGGTTGGAGCTGGCCGACCAGCCGAAGCGGGCCAGCCGTATGCGCTGGCCCTCCAACTCGGTAGAAACCACGTTGTAGCTACCGCCGAGCTCATTGTCCATGCCCCACCAGTCGGTGAGCTTGGTGTGGCCGCCCGAACTGAGCGTGAGGGTGCTGGCCCGGCCCAGGTTGCGGGGCATGGTGGTCGATACTTTGGTCTGGTCGTTTTGGGTAACCACCTCGTTCATGGCGTTGGTTTCGCGCAGGTAGCTCAGGCTCAATACCTGAAAATCTTTGTGGATATAATTTGCCACCAACGACTGCGAAAGCGAAGGCGCCAGGAACGGATTGCCCCGGTGGGCGGTGTAGAAGTCGGTGTAGCGCAGGAAGGGGTTGAGGTCCTGGTAGCCCGGCCGGGTGATGCGGCGGCTGACGGAGGCGCTGAGCTGGTTGTTGTCATCGATTTTATAGGCGGCGAAGGCGCTCGGAAACAGCTGAAAGTAACGCCGCGCCACGCGCTGGCCGGTGGTGGGCGAATTACCCGTCGATTGGGTCAGCTCGCCCCGCAGACCGCCCTTCAGCTCCAGCTTGCCCAGCGTGGTGCTCAGCGTGACGTAGCCGGCGCTGATGTGCTCGTCGTACTGAAACGAGTTGGTGCGCAGCGTATCAAGCAACCACTGCTGGCCGGCCAGCTGGTCAAACTGAATGGCGCTGCGGGAGGTCACCCAACTGGTTTTGGCCCCGGTTTCAGCCCGCCACCTGGTGCCCGCGAACGGGTGCGCGTAGTCGATTTTAACGGCCCGGATGGAGGTTTCCGACGAGTTGGTACTCCGCAGCTGCCCGGCATCCTGGCCCGAACCTTCGTTTTCCTGTCGGAAAGCTAGGTTGCGAAACTGCTGGTCCTGGGCACTGGCGTAGCGCACGAAATCGGCATCGGCCCCTAGCTCGCGGCCGGTGCTATCGATGGCCCAGCGGTAGTTCAGGTTCAGGGCCCGCGACGAGCCGTGACCGTCCTGGGGGTTGAAGAGCTGGCGGCGGCCGATGAAGCGGCCGGCTTCGTCGGTGGTCACCGAGTTGGCGGTACTCAAGGCGGTGGTCTGGTCGCCCGACCCGCGCAAGCCAAAACCCAGGCTGTGGTGGGCGTTCAGGGCCAGATCGGCCCCGGCGGCGTAGTTGCCGGTGTAGGTCAGGGGCCGCCAGTAGTTCTCTTGGCTGAAGAGCGTGTCGCGGATGAGGCGGCGCATGGTGAGGCGGTTGAACGAGTTGTAGCGGCCCCCATCAAGGCGGGCGTACAGGCGCACTTTGCCCACGTTGTAGGCCAGGTTGGTGCCGGCCCAGCTTTTCTCGAAGCGCCCGTAACCGCCGCCCACGTTAGCCGTGCCGCTTAGGCCCGGCAACTGGTTGCGCCGCAGCTTTATGTTGAGCACCCCGGCCGTACCGGCCGCGTCCATCGAGGCCGGCGGGTTGGGCAGTAGCTCAATCTGGCTGATGGCCGAGGCCGGCAGCGACTTGAGGTAGTTTTTGAGCACCTCACCCGACATATAGGTAAGCTTGCCGTCGATGAGCACGTTGATGCCCGTGCTGCCCCGGTACACGATGTTTTCGTCCTTGTCGAGCCGGATGCCGGGGGCCTGTTGCAGCACTTCCAGCGCGTTGGTGCCGGCCGTATTCAGGCGGGCCACATTGATGACGGTACGGTCGGCGCGCTGCTCCAGCCGGGGCGGCAGGCCAGCCACTACCACTTCGCCCAGGGCCGTAGCCGCCGCCGCCAGCCGCAGCGGCGGCACGGTTACGGGCTGGCCAGCAGCCACCGCGAAGGCGGCGCTCCGGGCCGGCTGGTAGCTCATCATCAAGACTTTCACGCAGTAGCGGCCGGGCTGCACGCTTCCAAACGTGTAGCTGCCCTGCTCGGTGGTAGCCAGCGAGGCGGCTATGGTCGAGTCGGGCAGGTGCAGCAGTACGGCGGTAGCGAAGCTCAGCGGCCGGGTTGCAGGGTCCGTCACGCGGCCCGTAACAGTGGCGCTAGTCGGGGCAGTTTGGGCGGCGGCGAGGCCGCAGAGCAGCAGCAGGGGCAGCAGGAGAGGAGCAGAGCGCATCGGGCAGCGGGTTTGGTAAAGGAGTGGTTCAAAGGTGAACTTCCGCGCCGATTCGTGAAAAAAGATTATTCCAATCCCCGAAAACCCGTTGCCACTGCCCGAAAAGGCAGTTTTTTGGTTTCACATCCCAAACCGGGGCAGTGGCATAAAAAAGTAGGGCCGCTGGTTGGGCCGGTGTAGTTTTAACGCTCAATCTGCTACCCGTATGGCTTCTTCCCGATTACCGAACATTCCTGCAGTTTACTGGCATCTACTGGGCTGGTTTTTCTACGGCGGCTACAATCTGCTGGGCTTGGTTATCGGCCGCAACTCGCCCACGTCCAAGGCCGTGTGGTTTAATGGGTCCATGCTGTTTATCCGCATCCTGGAGTTTTACCTGTGCTACCGCGTGGTGTATCCGCGGCTGCTGCGGCCCGGGCGGGGATGGTCGTTGGCGGGGGCGCTGCTGGGCGTGGTGGCCCTGTTTATCGGGCTGCGCGCGCTTATCGAAGAGGTTATATTCCCGGCCGTACTGGGCTTCCGCAACTACACGCCCGATACCAAGGTCTGGTATTATGTCCTCGACAATATGTATTTCGCTGTTCCTATGATAGTTATCAGCGCCGCGCTGTGGGCCGGGCGGGCCACGCTGCTGCAAGAGCGCGAAAACCGGGTGCTACGGGGCGAGAAGCGGGCCGCCGAAGTGGCTTTCCTCAAAACCCAGATCAACCCACACTTTCTCTACAACACGCTCAATATGCTCTATAGTATGGCCTACCCCGTGGCCAAGCCGCTGGCCGCCGCCATCCTCCAACTGGCTGACCTGATGCGCTACATGCTCCGCGACACGCCGGACGGCCAGGTGCTGCTAACCGAGGAAATCGATTACCTGCGCAACTACCTCGACCTGTACCGCCTGCGCTTCGCCGACCAGTTTTTCGTGGATTTCCAACTCGCCGGCGACCCCGCTGGCCACCGCATCGCGCCGCTGCTGCTCATCCCGTTCGTAGAAAATGCCCTCAAACACGGTACCCTCGACGACCCCGCCCATCCCGTCCGCATCAACCTGGCCCTGAGCCCCGGCGAGGTGCGGTTTGAAGTTCGTAATCAGCCCCTCGACCCCACCGACCACAAGGATGCTACTACCGGTGTGGGCCTGCCCAACCTGCGCCGGCGGCTGGCACTGCTCTACCCCGGCCGCCACACCCTGCGCGTGGAAACAGGCGAGCAGGAACAATTCGTTACTTCCCTGCAACTTGCCGGCTAAGTGCGGCGGAAGCCAGAAACTAGTTCCCCTCCTTGGAAAGGAACTAGTTTCTGGCTTCCGCCTTAGATTACCTGCCCCCCCCCCCCCCTTTTTTTTCACGCACTGCTCCCTATGATTCGTTGCCTGGTTGTTGATGATGAAGCGCCGGCCCTGGCTATTCTGGCCGATTACATCAGCCAGGTGCCCTTCCTGACGCTGGTGGGCACCACCACCAAGCCCATCGAGGCCCTCACGCTGGTGCAGCAGGGCGGGGTGGATCTGGTGTTTCTCGACATCCAGATGCCCCGCCTGACGGGCCTGCAATTCCTCAAGCTCGCGGGCAACAAGTGCCGCGTCATCCTCACCACGGCCTACCCCGAGTACGCCCTCGAAGGCTACGAAAACGACGTGGTCGACTACCTGCTCAAGCCCGTGTCGTTCGAGCGGTTCTTCAAGGCGGCCCAAAAGGCGCTGGCCCTGCTGCCCGGCCCGGTGGCCGCCGTGCTCCTGCCGCCGCCCGCCGCCCCGGTGCTGCCCGCGCCCGCGCCGGCCGACCACATGTTCGTGAAGGGCGAAAGCAAGAACAAGTTTCTGCGGGTCGAGTATGCCGATATCCTCTACATTGAGGGCCTGAGCAACTACGTGGCCATCCAGCTGCCCGAACTGCGGCTGGTGACCTACCACACGCTCAAGGACCTGACCGAAACCCTGCCTCAGCCGCCGTTTCTGCGGGTGCACAAGTCCTACATCGTGTCGCTGAGCAAAATCCGGATGGTCGACGGCAACACCATTTACATCGGCGAGAAGGAAATTCCGGTCAGCGAAACCTACCGCGAGCAACTGTACCAGCTGATTCGGTGAGCCGGGCAAAGGGTGCACAAAAGGTCGCTTCGTGGCCAGCCACACAGGCGAAAGGGGGCGGAAGGGAAAGGCGTATCTTTGGAATAAACCAAGCATTGCTTCAATGGCTCAGCCCCAAACTGTCGCGCCCGCCCGCTATACGGTCGAAGAATATCTGGCGCTGGAAGAAACCGCCGACCAGCGCCACGAATACTTTGAGGGCGAAGTGTACGCCATGTCGGGCGCATCGGCCACGCACCACACCATCCGCCAGAACTGCGTTATCAGTTTGCGGGCGGGGCTGCGCGGGCGGGGCTGCAAGGTGTATGACGAGGGAATGAAGCTGGCCGTGCAGGAAGGCCGGTACTACACGTATCCAGATGTGCTCGTGACCGGCCATGCTGATGATGTGGACGAGCCCTTTGTCGTGCGCCACCCGGTGCTCCTCATCGAAATCCTGTCGCCTTCCACCGCCGACCGCGACCGGAGCTGGAAATTCAACCAGTACAAGCAACTGCCCTCGTTGCAACACTACGTGCTCATCACGCAGCACACTTGTCTAGTGGAGTGGTTCCGGCGGGAGGAAAGCGGCGTGTGGTCCTTCACGCCGCTGGCGGAGCTGACCGACGTGCTGGAAATTCCCGAGCTGGGCCTGACGATGCAGGTGGCGGACATCTACGACGAACTGGACATCACGCCTATGCAGGCGCAGCCACCTGCGGCACAGTAAGCTGTTGCTCAGATAAGCGAACGTAGGATTGAAAGCAAAACGACCGCCCCAAATAGGGCGGCCGTTTTCAATTCAGGCTGAGAAGAAGCAACGCTTCGTTCTAAATGCCTTTGTCGCGGTTTAAATCCTCGGCCGGGGCGGCTCCCAGGAAGGGGTAGCGGTAGTCCACCACGGGCACGAAGGTTTCCTTGATGGTGCGCGGCGACACCCAGCGGAGCAGGTTCAGGATAGAACCGGCCTTGTCGTTGGTGCCGGAAGCGCGGGCGCCGCCGAAAGGCTGTTGGCCCACGACTGCGCCGGTAGGCTTGTCGTTGATGTAGAAGTTGCCAGCGGCCTGCACCAGCTTGCGCGTGGCCAGGTCGATGGCGTAACGGTCCTGGGAGAAAACAGCGCCGGTGAGGGCGTAGGGCGAAGTCTGGTCGACTACCTCCAGGGTTTCCTCGAACTTGTCGGCCTCGTACACATATACCGTTACTACCGGTCCGAACAGCTCCTCGCACATCGTCACGTACTTGGGGTCCTTGGTCACGATGACGGTGGGCTCGATGAAGTAGCCCTTCGACTTGTCGTAGCCGCCGCCGGCAATGATTTCTACACTGCTGTCGGCCTTAGCGGCGTCGAGATACTTGGCCAGCTTATCGAACGACTTCTCGTCGATAACGGCATTGATGAAGTTGGAAAGGTCCTCCACGTCGCCCATTTTGAATGAGGCGAGATCTTCCTTCACGTAGCCGAGGATTTCGTCGGCCAGGTTCGAGGGCAGGTACACCCGCGAAGCCGCCGAGCACTTCTGGCCCTGGTATTCAAACGCACCGCGCGAAATTCCCACGGCCACCGCCTTCGCTTTGGCCGATTTGTGGGCCACAATGAAGTCCTTGCCGCCGGTTTCACCCACAATGCGCGGGTAGGTCTTGTACTTGCTGATGTTCTCGCCAATCGTTTTCCAGATGTGCTGGAACACGCCGGTCGAGCCCGTGAAGTGGATGCCGGCGAAGTCGGGGTGCTGGAAAATGACGTTGCCGGCCGTCGGGCCGTCCACGTACACTAAGTTGATGACGCCATCGGGCACGCCAGCCTCCTTGAACAGCTCCATCAGCACCTGGGCCGAGTAAATCTGGGTGTCGGCGGGCTTCCAGACGATTACGTTGCCGAGCATGGCCGCCGAAGTGGGCAGGTTGCCAGCAATGGCCGTGAAGTTGAAGGGCGTGAGGGCGAAGATGAAGCCCTCCAAAGGGCGGTGTTCCAGGCGGTTCCACATGCCGGGCGATGAGGCGGGCTGCTGCTTGTACAGCTCGCTCATGTAGTGCACATTGAAGCGCAGGAAGTCAATAAACTCGCAGGCAGCGTCAATTTCGGCCTGGAAAGCGTTTTTGCTCTGGCCCAGCATGGTGGCCGCATTGAGGCGGGCGCGGTAGGGGCCGGCCAGCAAATCGGCGGCTTTCAGGAAAATGGCGGCGCGTTGCTCCCAGGGCAGCTCGGCCCACTCGGTGCGGGCGGCCAGGGCGGCATCAATGGCCTGCTGCACGTGCGAGGCGTCGCCGCGGTGGAAGTGGCCCAGCGTGTGCTTATGGTCGTGGGGCGGGCTCATGCGCACAAGTTTGCCCGTGCGTACTTCCTGGCCGCCAATGTGCATGGCAATGTCGCGCTCCTGCTGCTTGAACTCCTTGAGCGTCTTGAGCAACTCAATCCGCTCGGGCGAATCGGGTGCGTAACCCTTTACGGGCTCGTTAATCGGCAGCGGAACGTTGAAAAAGGCGTTGGCCATAGAACGAAGAGGTTTTGAGTGGTGGGGTGGAAGGCTAGACTACAAAGGTAGGGCTTCAAGGTTAGTGCGTAAACCGTCTGTCATCCTGAGCGGAGCGAAGGACCTTATCCCATTAAATGCAAAGTGGGACAAGATCCTTCGCTCCGCTCAGAATGACAGATGGTTTCAGGCTCAACTTGCCGGCTCCAGCACCGCCGGCTCGTTGTGGGCCGGCGAATTTACCAGCTTACTGATAACGTACTCGCGCATCAATTCGGCGGGGTAGGGGCGGAGTAGGGCTTGGTGGTCGGCGGCCGAAACGGCGTCGCTCAGCCAGCTTTGCTCAGCTTCGGGCCCTTCCAGTAGCACGGGCATCCGGTGGTGCAGCGGGGCCATCAGGGCGTTAGGTTCGGTGGTGACGATGGTGAACGTGGGCAGGATTTCGCCGGTGGCGCGGTCGAGCCACTCGTCCCAGAGGCCGGCGAAGGCGTAGGGTTGCCCCGAGGTGAGCAGGATACGGTGGGGCGTTTTGGGCGGCAGGCCGTGGGCTTCCTTCTGCTGCCACTCATAAAAGCTGTCGGCCAGTACCAGGCAGCGGCGGCGTTGGAGTAGCTGCCGGAACGAGGGTTTCTCGGCCAGCGTTTCGGCTCGGGCGTTGATGGGCTGGGGGCCGCTGCTGCGGTCCTTCACCCAGGCCGGCACCAAGCCCCACTGCATGAGCCGCACCTGCTGGGGGGCGGCGTTGGTAATCACGGGCAGGTGTTGGGAGGGCGCGGCGTTGTAGGTCGGGGCGAAATCGGCAGTGAAATCGGCCCCGAACCGTTCTTTTACCAGGCCCGGCGAGGAAATGAGGGAGTAACGGCCGCACATAATGGAAGGAGGGTAAAACGTGAGGCGTTGTTTTACGCGCCAAGGCGGAAGGGTGTTATCAGTTGCCAGGGCGGAGTTGCCAGGCAGTTCAACTGACCAATCCGCCCTGGCAACTGACCACTGCTTGGGCAAAGGGCCGGAGTTACGGAGGGAACAGGAAAACCAGGGGGGCAATAGGGAAGAACGCTCTGAGGCGGAGCTCCGCTACGCGGGTGCTCGGGTAACTCAGCGCGAAAGGGCGGCTTTCCCAAACGTGTAAGGCCTGTTGCATGACCAGTTGCGAGGGGGTGATACTGCGAATTCGCTGATTGGTGTAATAAAAATAGGGGCGTGATACTCGCTACCTACTTTTCGAGCCGAAAGCCGATCAAGCCAGTCTGCTCTGGGCTGGTATTTCGGGTGGCTCAGTCACTTCCATCTTATCATACTTACTTCCTCTCACCTCCATGAAAAAAAAACTATTCCTGATGACGTTTCTCGGTCTGTGGTTCAGCCAACGACCCGCGTTTGCCCACAAAGAGTGGGTCCATCAGTACATGGTGCAACAGTCGTATCTGTATTTAGAGCAGCAGATCGGTCCTGTTCCGGCCCTGCGCGACGCTATTGGGCTTAACTTCCGCGGCCGGGGCCTCGACAGCCGCCCCTTCAACAACAGCTATCCTATCGGTATCGGGGCCTGGCGCGAAGACTCCGAGGACCCGGTGTATGGCTACGGAGGCACCAGAGGCTTCACGCCGTCCATTACCCACTTCTGGGACGCTGACAACCCCAATGAGAACTATGAGTCGACGCCGCTGAACATTGGCTACACGTCGAAAGCGCCCAATGCCTGGGAGAAAGCCCGCGTGTACCTGTTTTGCCAGGACCGCAATGGGGCGCACGACGTTACCATTCCCTTTGTGATGCCCGGCGAGGCCTCCGTGCGCAATTACATCATCACCTATACGTCGTTGCCCGAGCTCTACAAAGGAAATTATTTCCTGGAAGGCATCAGCAATGCCGACGGTAGTGGCCGCGTCAATTACTACCTGCCGCAGTTCAACCCCGGCTTTGGCCAGCCCGTGGCGTTGCAGTTGCTGGGCCGGGTGGCTCACCTGCTGGGCGACATGAGCGTGCCGGCCCACACCCATTCGCACCTGCATCCGTGCCCCGCCAACCGGCCTGACCATTACGAGCAGGACATGGGCAACACCTACTACTCGAACAACAACCTGGGGAAGTGCGAGGACGACCCCGGCGGGGCCTATCCGGCCCAGAGCTGGACGGCGGCCACGGCGGCCCAGCAGGGAGGCCTGCTGACTGATATTCATTGTCTGCCCAGCGCCCGCGACAAGGCCAAGTACCTGTTTTATACGATGAACCAGCTGGCAGACTTTTTCCCTAGCGGCGTGAACTACGGCGATATGGGAACCTTCAACCGTGGAGGCGACCAGTCTTTCATGCGGGGTGACAACGATTTGTCGCAGGGTTCAAACCCGTACATTACGGGCATGTACAGCTCCTACGGCTGGGTTCCCCCCACGAGCATCAACACCACCCAGATTGCCAACGTGACCTTCAACTTCAGCATCCGGGCCGTTGCCACGCTGTTTCAGTGGTTTGCATTTGAGGCCGGCATCACCCGGGACCTGAAAAATCAGCAGATTGCCAACTACTCGGGGTCGGATATGATTTGCACCAACGCTTTCTTTGATGTGAACAGTGCCCCATCCGGGACGGATGTTCAATGGACGGCAGAACCTGCTCATCTGGTTACAACCAGCACGTTTACCGGCCCAATGAACCGCCCGGTTCTGAATCTGACGGCCAACGGCGGGGCGCAGGGCCTGGTAACCGTAAAGGCCTCCTACACCAGCAACGACGGCTGCTATTCCGGGCCGGTTGCCCTGCAACGGCAGGTATGGGTGGGAGCACCGAATATGGTGCTGAAAAAAGCCCCGGCTACCGAACTCATATGCCCCGGCATAACGGCCTATTTCGAAGCCGGCGTAGCGCGGCCCAGTCTGGAAGGCCCCATCACCTACCAATGGAGCTGCTCGTTGCCGGGCAGTAGTACCGGCACCAGCGCGACGTACAGCGTTATTGCGCCCAACCGCTACGACGTGCCGGTATCGGTGTCCTGTACCATGACCAATGCCTGCGGATTGTCGTCGACCCTAAACCTGTATTACACCACCGCCAATCCCAATGGCAGCTACTTTACTTCCACTAAACAAAAGGGAGATAAGCTGCGCGTTCCCTGCGATAATACCAATCCGGGGGGCGTTTACAACTCCGGGGGCTACTACAGAACAACGGATACGACCAACAAGCCGGATGGGAATAATAGCGCCCTCGACGCCAGCAACTCGCCGCAGATGGCCATCGGGAACGAGAAAGATGAGGTGTCGGTTTTCCCCAACCCCAGCAACATGGGCTTTGAGTTAGTGGTGCCGCCCGCCGCCTTGTTCGCCAAAGGCCCGAACGGCAAGCTACTGACCCTCCATTACACGCTACGCGACAACCTGGGCCGCGTCATGAAGGAAGGAACCAGCAGCAACACCAGCATCCAGATTGACACGCGTGCCCTGACGGCGGGGATATATTCGCTCTCCTGCTCGCTCAACGGCAAAACGTTCCATAAGCGGGTGCAGGTTCTGCACTAGCCCAACGGGTTGCTGAAATCAGAAAAGCCAATCTGCGCGAGCGGGTTGGCTTTCCTGATTTCAGGGGCCGGGAACGAGTTGAGCGCCACCTACGAGAGCCGCGCCAGCAGCTCCCGCACCTGCCGCTCCAGGTCGGGGAGGGAGCCGGAGTTGTGCAGCACGGCGTCGAAGTGGGGATAAGCGTCGAGGGCCGTCTCGCTGGGATGGTCGTCGTCGCGGGTGCCGTCGCCGCGCTGGCCGAGCGGGTCGCCCTCCACGCGCAGCATCAGGCCGCTGCGGCTCCGGATGAGGTCGGCCTCGTTGGGGAAGCGTACGTCGGGAATGAGCGTGTGCTGGTCGGTGGGCAGTTGCGAGAAGAAAGCCTGCACCCAGATGGCGGGCTCCCAGTGGCGCAGGGCCAGGCCCACCTGCTGGAGCATTTCGCCCCGGGTGCGCCCGAACGTGGGCAGCAGCTCGGCCTTGCCGGCCTGCGAAAAATAAGGGGCCGTGCCCTCACCGGCCAGCGCCGCGCACACGGCCTTGATGGGTTCGCCCACCGAGCGGATATGCCACCGGCGTTCCGGCTGGAGCTGTTGCAGCAACCGGGCAACGGTGTCTTTGCCGCTGCCCCGGCGGCCCGAAAATCCAATCAGTCGAATCATCGGGCAAAGGTATACTACCAGATGTTTTGGCTACGTTAACAGCGGCCGACGGTCTTCTCGGTATCTCCCCCTTATTCCTTCCTTGTATGCGATTCCCTCTCTGGCTGGGTGCCTTACTGCTGGCAAGCTGCGCCGTGCCTTCCTCACTGGTGCCCAACGACCAGCAGCCCCACCTGAAAGTGGCGGGCCTGGGGGGAGTTACTTCCTACCCCAACCAAGCCGAAATAACGGTCGAAGTCTCGTTTACCAAGCCCCGGCTCAAGGAATCGGTGGTCGAAGTGCAGACCGTTATCGGCGACGTAATGACCGCCATTCGGCCGTTTGTACGCACCGATCAGGACATTCGCACCAGCTTCGGTTCCACCAACAAAGAGTACCCCTACCGCAACGAGAAGGAAGTTTTTGCGGGCTATCAGGCCACCCAGTCGCTCACGGTAAAGCTCCAGGACCTGACGCGGCTCGAAGAATTTATCGAGAAGCTCCTGGGCACCCGCGTCAGCCGAATCCAGCCCAGGCCGACAGCCTTCAGCAACAAGCTAACCTGATTGCGCTGCGCAACTCACTCAGGGCAGCCGACAAACTCTGCGCCGAGCTAGGGCAAAAGCGCGGCCGGGTATTAGCCGTAACCGAGGAGGGAGGAAGCCAGCGGTCGGAATCAGGCTGGGGCGGCAACGTGAATATGGAAGTGTACAGCAAAAGCATGGGGGGCCACAGCTTCCGCCTCACCCCCGACCTGATGACGTTCAGCGGCCAGGTGCACACCACCGTGGCGCTGGAGTCTGGAGTAAGGAACAAGAGTTACAAGAATGCTTTCAACTCGCTCAGGCAGCTGATTTCGTAGGTTACCTCGTTGAAGTGGCGGCGCTTTTCGGGGTTGAAGTATACCTGATCGAGGCCGGCATTGTAAGCCCCGAGCACGTCGCACTCCAGGTTGTCGCCCACCATCAGGCTCTCGGCGGCCCGAGCCCCGGTGCGTTCCAGCGCGTGCCGGAAAATGCGGGTGTCGGGCTTGAGGTGGCCGCAACACTCGGAGGTCACGATTTCCTGGAAGTAGTCGGTCAGGTTGGAGGCCCGGAGCTTGAGGTGCTGAATGTCGCGGAAGCCGTTGGTAATCAGGTGCAGCTGGTAACCCTTGGCGCGCAGGTAGTCGAGTACCTCGTGGGTGTAGGGGAACACGGCCGTTTTGTGGGGCAGCAGATCGGTAAACTCGTCCGAGAGGGTGGGCGGCGAATCAGCCTCCGTGAGGCCCAGCTTCAGGAAGGTGCGCGGGAAGCGGGTGGCGCGCAGCTGCTGCTGCCCGATTTTGCCGTTCTGGTAGAGCCGCCACAACCCGTGGTTGATATCGGAATAGACCCGGATAAACTCCTCCACCGAAAACGCGCCGTAGCGGCTCAAATCGTGCTGGTCGAACAGGTGGCGCAGGGTTTCGTCGGCGTTGGTTTCGAAATCCCAGAGCGTATGGTCGAGGTCGAAGAAGAGGTGGCGGTAGGTTTTCATTTGGCGCATGTCAGGAAAATCAGGCGAACAGTTTCACTTTAAAAGGTAACCAGGTAGCAGGTTCGTCGGCCACTTTATCCGTGTGAGGAGCCGCACGCTGGCAGTCGGCTTCGTTGGTGAATAACCCGTAGTCATTCAATCCGATGCCAAATAAAGTGCGATATTCTTCTTCCAGAATGTGGTAGGAAGAAGGCTCATAACTACCGTCATCAAATAGGCCCAGCAAGTCAAAACCAATTGTCTGACCGGCTTCAGGCTCGGGGACTTGCTGTTGCAGGAGGGTCGCCAGATTCGGCCAGTTAGGGGCAGAATGTTGTTCAACTTCAGCGGTAGCAGCTGACAAGTGCGATTCATGTAGAAAAATGCCTAACAGCTTCACTTGAGGTAGATCAACTAAAAACTGCTCCTGAAACGTAAGGGCATCTTTTCGCTCGAAGAAAAACCCTGGCGCGCCATATTTATTCTGTTCGAACAGTGCTGTTGTACTGGCATGCAACCTGCCTAATGCTGGCTCGACAAGCGGAAAGTTTTTGGGAACCTGCCGTTTGCTGTACTGCCAACTAAATCCCCAATTGCCGGGATACAGTTGGCTAATGAATGTGCTTACCGACCATACCCGGCTAGTGTAAGTATGCCCATTGACCGTGCCACGCTCGTGCTTGGGAATAACCAGATAGTAACCAGCTGTATAGTACATGTTAATCAATGCGCAGTCTTTCCACAACCCGGCCCTCGCCCAGATGTTCGTGTACGATTTCGGCCGCGTCGCGGGGGCGCACGTTGCCGTAGGCCGTCCCGTGGGGATAGATGAGCAGGGCGGCCCCGGGGCCTTTTTTGCACTGCTTACACAGGTCGAGGCAGCTACAGGTCTGAATGCGCACTTTGCGCTTTTCACCGCCCAGCAGCAGCTTTTTCAGGCCCTGCTTCTTTACTTCTATTTTCAGGGCCCGGGCTACGTCGCGGCCCACTTCATCCTTCTGAGCGGCACACACGAACAGGCGCGTCATGTTCTCTACTGACTTCACGCTATCAACTAATCAGAGCTAAAAAAAGGAAACCAGCGGCCAGCTGAATCAACGGACTCACGATGAATCAACGCCAATCAATGATTCCCGTGCCAGCGGCGGTTCTGGAGCTTATACGCGGCCAGCTCCCGGTTCGACCAGAGCGTCTGGTAGATTTTCTGGTCTTGCGTGAGTTGGGGGTCGCGCTCCATGTAGCCCAGCAACTGGTGCACAAAGTCCTGGGCTTCATCCTTGATGAAGTAGAACACCCAATTGTCGAGGCGGCGGAAGTTGACGAGGCCCGCGTTTTTCAGGTACGTTAGTTGCCGGGAGGTTTTGGTCTGGGTGAAATCCAGAATCTGCTCCAGGTCGGAGATGCACATTTCCTGATTGCGCCACAGCAAATGCAGGATGCGCACCCGGCTCTCGTCGCCGAGGGCTTTGAATAATTGCTGGCCGAATGCAACGGTAAAGTGTTTGAGACGCATCTTTAGGCAAAAGCAGATAAGAGAGCCCGAAATGGGGTGGTGGGCCTCCAATTTAGGGGAAACCCGGCAGCGGCCCCCGAAAGTGCCGTATCTTTGTCGTCTGTAATGGCTTGTATGTTCTCCGTGGCTCGAATGCGTATTTCTTTTTTACCTGCTTTACTGCTCCTGCTGGTGGCGCTGCTGCTGCCCGGCCGGAGCCGGGCGCAGGGTCAGCGCCCGGTGGTGCAGTTCACGGGCATCGTGGCCTCCGGCGACTCGCTGCTGGGCGTGCCCGGGGCGGCCATCTTCGTGCCTAAAGCTGGTCGGGGCACTACCACCAACGAGTACGGCTACTTCTCACTGCCCGTGCTGACCGGCGACAGTATCATCATCCGCAGCCTGGGCTACCGTAACCAGTACGTCATCATTCCCGAGGCCTACCCGCGCCAGAGCTACTCCGTGATTGTGCAGCTTAAGGAAGACGCCACCATCCTGCCCGAAGTGCGCATTTTCCCCTACGCCACCGAGCGGGCGTTCAAGGAAGCCTTCCTGGCCATGAAAGTGCCTTCGGAAAAGGACCGCACCCCCGCCGACAAGCTCAACGAGCAGGTCATGCGCCGCATGTTCAACAACCTGCCCGTCACCAGCATGGGCAACTACCGCCAGACCCTGCAAAACCAGCAGTACGACCAGCAGCGGCGCATGGGCTTCGGGGCCACCCCGGCCACCAACAACCCCCTGCTTAACCCCTTCAGCTGGCTCCAGCTCATCAAGCAGG
Source organism: Hymenobacter rubripertinctus (assembly GCF_003583925.1). Lineage (GTDB taxonomy): Bacteria > Bacteroidota > Bacteroidia > Cytophagales > Hymenobacteraceae > Hymenobacter > Hymenobacter rubripertinctus. Next base: position 112,965 of record NZ_QYCN01000009.1, read on the forward strand.
TGAAAGACGGCGAGTTTAAGAAGAAAGAAGGCGTGGATTACTGAGGGGCTGAAAAAAGAACTGCTCAACCCCAACCTTTCAACCATTCGCCGCTATATGCAGTACAGCTACTGTTTGACCTGCTGATTTTGCTATGGACACCAACCTGCCGCGTACCTCCCAGCCCCGTATCGTAATTATTGGCTGCGGCTTTGCCGGGCTGCGGCTGGCTAAAGATCTGGCCGACGCCCCCGTTCAGGTGGTGGTTATCGACCGCAACAACTACCACAACTTCCAGCCCCTGCTGTATCAGGTGGCTACCGGGGCCCTGGAAGCCGACAGCATTGCCTACCCGATTCGTAAGATTTTCGCGGGCCAGCCGAACTTCTTTTACCGCATGGCCGACGTGCAGCGGGTGGATGCCGGGCGCAATACGCTCGTTACCAACATCGGCGAAATCGGCTACGACCACCTCGTGCTGGCTACCGGCTCGCTCACCAACTTCTTCGGCCTCGACAGCATTGAGCAGAACGCCATGCAGATCAAGAGCATCCCCAATGCTCTGAACCTGCGCAGCTACCTGTTCCAGAATTTCGAGAAGGCCCTGCTCACCGACGACCCCGCCCAGCGCCAGGCCCTGCTGAACGTGGTGGTGGTGGGTGGTGGCCCCACGGGCGTGGAAATCTGCGGTTCGCTGGCCGAAATGCGCAAGGACGTGCTGCCCCAGGATTACCCCGAACTGGACCTGAAGCAGATGGAAATCTACCTCATCGAGTCGGGCGCAGAGGTGCTGGGGCCGATGAGTAAGGACTCGCAGGTACAGGCCAAAAAGTACCTGGAGGACATGGGAATCCACCTGCGCCTCAACACCCACGCCCAGCGTTTCGAGGCCGGTAAGCTCTACTACTCCGAAACCGAGTTTATCCGCACCGAAAACCTGATTTGGGCCGCTGGCGTGAACGGGGCGGCCGTCGAAGGGCTGCCCGAAACGGTGGTGGCCCGCAACAAGCGCATCAACGTGGACACCCAGAATCGGGTGCTGGGCCTGGCCAACGTGTACGCCATCGGCGACGTGGCCAACCTGGCCACCGACGAAATGCCCCGCGGCTACCCCATGCTGGCCCCCGTGGCCATTCAGCAGGCCGAGCAGCTGGCCGATAACTTCCGGCACCTGCTGCGGGGCGAGCCGCTCAAGCCGTTCAAGTACGTCAACAAGGGCAGTATGGCCATCGTGGGCCGCAACCGCGCCGTGGTAGATTTGCCCGGCAACACGCAGTTCGGGGGCTTCTTCGGCTGGCTCACCTGGCTGTTCGTGCACCTGATGACGCTGGTGGGCTTCCGCAACAAGGTTGTCACGCTCATCAGCTGGGGCATCAGCTACTTCAGCTCCGACAAAGCCCTGCGCCTCATCATCCGGCCCTATAAGCGCTACGATTTCAAGGAGGACAAAGGCTTGGCTACGGCGATGCACAACGCCGCCACGCCCGAGTATCATCCGCCCGTACCCGCTCCCAACGCGGCCGTGGTGGGCGGGTAGCCCGGGGGCGTTGGGGGCGAGCGGCCATCCTGTTTACAGCGTGAACTCGCTCAGCGTCCGGCTCACGTCGTAGATGTTTTTATCGACCCGGAAAGTTTTGGTGATGGGCTCATTCATGCCGCGTACCCAGATTTTGAGCTCCGCATCAAGGTCGAAGTGGCCGGTGGTTTCGGTGGAGTAGCGTTCGATGTTGCGGTAGGGTACGCTCAGATACTCCCGCTTCTTGCCCGTCACGCCCTGCTTGTCAATCAGAATCAGGCGCTTGGTGGTGAACACGAGCAGGTCGCGGATGATGGAGAAGGCCTTGCGCACCTCCTCACCGGGGGCCAGCAGCTGGCTCAGCTCCAGCTGAATGGCTTGGGCATCAGTTTCTGATGCGTTGCCGAGAATACCGTCGAAAAGTCCCATAGTAGATGGATAGGATGGTGGAAAAGAAGTTGAAAAGCTACAACTCTTCCACCAGTTCCCCGATGTTTTCCAGACCCAACTCTAGCAACGAGGTGCTCGGCGCCAGCTGCGCCACGGCCCATTGCTGCTCAATGAAAGCCACATCTTCGATGGAATATTCGAAATCCTGGTCCTCAATGGCCATCAGCGCCATCAGCGCCATCAGCTGCGCTTCGTAGCCCTGTTGAAAGACCATCTGGAAGAGCTCTTTCAATAAGTGCCGACAAGCAAACTGCGTGAGGGCATACACCATCGTGCCGTTGTAGCCGCGGGTTTCCGGCCGCTGAATGGCTTGCAAAAGCGGCGCCACGGCGCGCTCATCGCCCAGGTACGCCAAGCCCATAGCAGCCCGGTTGCGCCACCCGCGCTCCGCTGTTTCCAGCAGGCCCAGGTAAAACTGCGCTACCTCCTCAGTGCCAATAGCAGTTAGCACCTCGAAGGCTTCGTAAGCCGCCTCCGGATCGGGGCCGAGGGCCTGGTGCTTGAGTGCTTCCAGGCTGGAAGATGAGTGGGGCATAGCTATAAAAAAAAGCAGCCGGACCCACCGGGTTCGGCTGCTCTAAAACTACGGAAAAACGGCCGGTTACTTCGTGCCGCCCGTGGAGGTGGGCGTGGTCAGCGGCTTCTGCTCCTTCTGTTGCAGGGCCGACTGCTGCTGCATGGGGTTGGGCTGCTGGCGCTGCTGGTACTCGTACAGCTCGAAGCGCGAGGGCGCGGCCTGCTGAGGCCAGGCGTTGTTGCTCAGGTCGGTGTCGGCGGTCTGCTGGTAGGGGTCGAGCACGAAGCTGACCACCGGCTTTTCGGTGATGAACACCTTGGTCACCTCGGCGTTGTTCTTACGCCAGATTTCAGCCGGGATGTTCATGATTTCCTGCTGGCCGTCGGCATAAGTCATCTGCACGATGACGGGCATCGTGAGGCCACCCAGGTTTTTGAGGCTCACCTCGTAGAAGTTCAGGCCCCCGTTCAGGCGCTGCTGCTGCTCGGCACTCAGGCCCTTCACCAGTTGCTGGTAGCGCTGCTGGTCGGCGGGCGTGGTCGCCAGCGGGTCGTACTGGTTGTAGAAGTCCTTGAGCTGGGGTTTCTGGTCTACCAGGGGCTGCGGAATGGCTGCCACGTTGCGCTGCTGCGAAATGGTTTTGGGCGTTTTGCTGGTCAGCTCGCGCTGGCGGGCGTTTTCGATGTCGGGGTTCTTCGAGTCGACGCGGTACTGCTTGACGCCGGCAATGGCCAGGTCGGTGTACTCCACGGAGTAGAACCAGCCGCGCCAGAACCAGTCCAGGTCCACGCCCGAGGCGTCTTCCATGGTGCGGAAGAAGTCGGCGGGGGTGGGGTGCTTGTAGGCCCAGCGGCGGGCGTACTCCTTGAAGGCGTAGTCGAACAGCTCGCGGCCCATAATCGTCTCGCGCAGCATGTTGAGGCCGATGGCGGGCTTGGCGTAGGCGTTGTTGCCGAATTGGAGCACCGACTCCGAATTGGTCATGATCGGGGTCTGCAACGATTTATCGGTGCGCATATAAGCCACGATCTGGGCCGGGTCGCCGCGGCGGGAGGGGTAGTCCCGCTCCCATTCCTGCTCCGTGAGGTACTGCACAAACGAGTTCAGGCCCTCATCCATCCACGACCACTGCCGCTCGTCGGAGTTGATAATCATGGGGAAGAAGTTGTGGCCCACCTCGTGGATAATCACCGAAATCATCCCGTATTTGCGCTCCGCCGAGTAGGTGCCGTCCTTTTCGGGGCGGCCGCCATTAAAGCTCAGCATCGGGTACTCCATGCCGCCCACCGGCCCGTGCACCGAAATGGCCACCGGGTAGGCGTAAGGAATGGTGTACTTGGAGTAGGTTTTGATGGTGTGGGCAATGACTTCGGTGGAGTACTTGCCCCAGAGCGGGTTGCCCTCCTTGGGGTAGTAGCTCATGCACAGCACCGGCACGCCGTCCTGCTTCACGCCCATGGCATCCCAGATGAACTTGCGCGAGGAAGCCCAGGCGAAGTCACGCACATTTTTGGCGGCGTAGGTCCAGGTTTTGGTGCCCTTGGCGCGGCTCTGCTCGGCCTTCTCCGCCTCCTGGGGCGACACAATCAGGACCGGGCTGCTGGCCCCCACGGCCTGCGACAGGCGCTGGCGCTGGCTGCTGCTGAGCACGTCGTTGGGGTTCTGGAGTACGCCCGTCGCGCCCACCACATGGTCGGCGGGGGCCGTGATGCTCACCCGGTAGTCGCCGAAGGGCAGAGCGAACTCGCCGTTGCCCAGAAACTGTTTGTGCTGCCAGCCCTGGTTGTCGGAGTACACGGCCATGCGCGGGTAGAACTGGGCAATTTCGTAGAGGTAGTTTTTATCCTCGGGGAAATACTCGTAGCCGCTGCGCTGGTTGATTTTCGTCTGGTCGTTGATATTATAGCGCCAGCCGATGCTGAACGTAACGCTTTGCTTGGGCTTGAGGGGCGTGGGCAGGTCCACCCGCATCATGGTGTTGTTGATGACGTAGGGCAGGCCCCGGCCGCCTTTCAGCTTCACCTCCGAAATCACGAAGCCCCCGTCGAACCCGCCGCGCTGAAGGTAGTCCATGGCCTGAAAGGGCATCCGGGGTTGAATTTCGCCTACCTGGGTAGCGGCAGCAATGGATGTCTTGTCGAGGATGTTCTGGTCGAGCTGCACCCAGAGGTAGGTTAGCACATCGGGCGAGAGGTTGGTGTAGGTGATGTCCTCGTCGCCGCTGATGGCCTGCTTCTCGTCGTCGAGGCGCACGCGGATGTTGTAGTCGGCCCGCTGCTGCCAGTAGTCGGTACCGGGGGCGCCGGAAGCCGTGCGGTAGCTGTTGGGCGTGGGCAGCAGGGTTTCGAGCTGGGCAAATTTATCGGTACCGGAGTTGGTGCTTTGGGCGGCTACGGGCAGGGTCAGCAGCGCCACCAGCCCGGCGGCCAGCAGAGTAGGTTTGAGCATAGGATGTGAAAGGGGAGCGAAAGAGAGCAGTAAAGGCCTGAATAAGAAAGCGAAAGGCTGCTAATCCAGCTTCGCGTGCGACGAAAGACGAAGCCACTGATTATGGGTTGCACCAGATACAGGCCCGGCAGTTGATTGACCCCATCGGGAGCCAATGCTCTCACAAGATACAGGCCGGCCATACACATCCGCGTGCTTTGATGTTTATGGCCGGGTAAAGCAACGGTTCGCGGAGCGGAGAAAGTGCCGTTTGGTACTGGTAAAGAGGGAGTTGGTGTACTATTTTTCGACGTAGCTACCCGCGCTGGTAGGTTTGTTCTATCCAAGCAGCAAAAGGGTGTCTGCCCAGCTCCGGGTAGCCGGATGCCGGTGCCGGAAGCAGCCGGAACTAACTAAAACAGGGTGCCGTCCGACGCGCAGACTCCTCTTTGTGCTGTGCGGGTAGTGTGCTGTTCTTCTTCCTTTCCCCTCCACTCACTTTTATCTTTTTTTTATGAACAAGAAACGTGTTGCGCAGCTGGCTTGCCTCGCTGCTATCGGGCTCAGCCTGGCCGCCTGCGAACAGCAGGATGTAAGCCCCGCCAAGGCTTCAATTGCTGCTTCCTCCGTAAATGGAGAAGCAGAAACTACTTCCACGGAAGATCGGAACCAACTGGCGCGGCTATTGGCCGTTGAGCTGGGCAGCAACGAAAAGCTGCGCGACTTTCTGCGCGAAGAAGCGCTCAGCCAGTTCGACGGCGACTACGATGTGCTGTATCAGCGGGTAGCAGACAGGAGGATTGGGGACGAAACGCTGGAGGATATCTTCACCCGGCAGTTCGTGCGCCAGGCGGAGAACAGAGGCCAAAGCGTTTCCGGGGACGAAGCGCGCAGCTGGGTACAGCGCACTATTGCCGGCATTCCGCTGTGCCAGTTCTCGGTGCCGGTGAACTGCGAAAAATGGGAGAATTCTTACGCTCCCTTGGTCATTGCACTGCCCACCGATTTCGACGACATGAAGGTGGAGTCTATTCTGAGCTTCAACCAGGATGGCAAGGAAGAAGTACTCGATGGCGCCGTGGAACCCGAGCAGCCAGTAGTGGTAATTGGCAGCAATGAGCGGGTGAATGAAAAGGGCGAGGTAGAAGCTGGCTATACCACGGCTAACCGCAACAACGGCGCAATGGAACGGCTGGAGCGGTATAAAATACGGGACATCAACGCTATTGAGCATTGGCTGCTCGGCGGCCCTGAGCTACAGATGCAGTACTGGGTTGCGCCCATGCCCAATTACAGCACATACCCATATCAGCCGGCTTCGCCCCCGTATCAGCTGGGAACCTGGTCGCAGAACCCTAGTCGTAACTCGGTGAAGAACGGGCAGTGGATTAACTCGCAGAGCCTGCTTTACTACTGGTACCTGAATTCCTACGGCCAAACGTTCCGTGACATCTGGGTAGAGCGGGACGCTGGACCTAACATTCGCCTGAACCTCTCGGTAACGTTGCCGAAAGGAGTGGTGATAACGTTCAACCCGACCATTGGCTCTAATGATGAGCGGATGGGCGAGCAATTCGTGAACTACAATGACCCACATTGGCCCCAGAACCAGCAGAATGCTTACGGACCAGGAGAAGTTTACTATTTCCGGGGCAGCTATTAGTGCGCCCGGTAAAGCGTAACGGCCTCTTGTAAGAAGTAAGAGCGGGCGGGTAAAGGTGTTACAACCTAACTCGCCCGCTTTTTGGCTGCCCGTAGTTCAAGGTAGCGTTTGGCCGGCCAGCAGCACCGCCGCAATGCCCAGGGCCGCGCCGCTGGTTACCAGCAGCCAGTCGCGGCGGGCCACGTGCAGGCCCCGCAGCAGCAGCCAGCCCAACCCCAGAATCAGGCCCACAATCAGCAGCTGGCCCAGCTCCACGCCCACGTTGAAGCTGAGCAGCTCCAGCACCGGCCGGCTCTGGTGGCCCAGCAGCCCGCGCAGATAGCTGGAAAAGCCCAAACCGTGGATCAGCCCGAAAACAGCAGCCAACAAGTTGGGCAAGGTCAGCACGAGGGGCGGGGCCACGTTGGAGGCCGGGCTGCGGCCAGCCCGGAGCAGGTTCAGCAGGCTGGTCAGCAGAATGGTCACCGGAATCAGCACCTCAACCAGGCGGGGCGAATACGGTACCACTTCCAGCGTGGCCAGGGCCAGCGTAGCGGAGTGGCCCAGGGTGAAGCTCGTCACCAGGGCCACCACCCGCCGCCAGTCCGTCCATGCATAAGGCGCGCACAGGGCCAGCAGAAACACCAGGTGGTCGTAGGCGCGCAGGTTGAAGATGTGGTGGAAGCCGAGTTGGAGGTAGGTACTGAAAACGGACATGGAAACGGCAGCAAAGGGCGGGCAAGGTAGATCAGCACTTCCGCACAACGGCTGAAGCAGTGCGCTACAAGTCGCCGGCCTGCTTTGGCAGAAGTCGGATAAAGGTCTGAATCTTCGCTTGAAGTGCCCGAGCCAGCACCGAAAAACGGCCAGCGGCCGCAGCAGGGAGGGGGGCAGTCCTATCGATCTACATGCCAGCGGAACCGGCCACCGCTGCGGCGCCCCAGGAACCGGCTGGTTGGGCAACGCCCGAAAAAAAGTTTCTCCCCCGCAGCCACCAGTTCGCTGGTGGCTGCGGGGGAGAAACGCTCTGTCAGACGATATATCCCGTAGTCGGCGTGAGGCCGGGATGGGGCTAGTTGTTCTGGGAAGTGCCGGGTAAGCTGGCCGGAACGGCAACGGGCGTGGCTACGGGCAGGCCCACTTGCTCCGGAGCGGCCGGAGCCGGTGCTGCGGCCGGCCCGGAAGCGGCGGCCCCCGGCTGCTTCACGTAGGTAGTGAGCCAGGTATTCATCTCCCACAGCATGTGCATGATGGACTCGCGGGCCTGGTAGCCGTGCGATTCGGCGGGCAGCGTTACGTACCGGACGGTGGCTCCGTTGCCCTTCAGGGCCTCGTAAAACCGCTCGCTCTGCATCGGAAACGTACCCGAGTTGTTGTCGGCTTCTCCATGAATGAGCAGCAGGGGCGTGGTAATGGCCGGGGCGAAGTTGAACGGCGACATGGCGCTGTACACTTCCGGAGCCTGCCAGTAGGTGCGCTCCTCGCCCTGAAAGCCGAAGGGTGTGAGGCTGCGGTTGTAGGCCCCGCTGCGGGCAATGCCTGCCTTGAAAAGTTTAGTGTGCGCCAGCAGGTTGGCCGTCATAAATGCGCCGTAGCTGTGGCCCATTACGGCCACCCGGGCCGTATCCACCACTCCCAGCCGGCGCCCTTCCTCGAGGGCGGCTTTGGCGGAGGCGGTGAGCTGCTCCACGTACGTGTCGTTGGGCTGCTGATTGCCTTCGCCCACGATGGGTATGCTCGTGCCCTGAAGCACGGCGTAGCCCTGCGTGACCCAGTAGATGGGCGAACCCCAGCTCAGGCGCGGAAACGAGTAGGGGGAGCCTTTTACCTGGCCCGCGTCCTTCTTGTCCTTGAACTCCACCGGGTAGGCTTCCATCAGGGTCGGCAGGGGGCCAGTTTCTTTTTTGTAGTTGGCCGGCAGGTAGAGGTTGGCCGTCAGTTCCACACCATCGGCCCGTTTGTAGCGGAGCACTTGCTTCTGGAAGGTGCCCAGGCCCGCGTACGGGTTGGACATTCTGCTGAGGGCCGTGATTTTGGGATTGGAACCCCGTCGCGAAAAGTAGTTGGGTGCTTCGGTGGGAGACTCGCGGCGGGTAACGAACAGGTTCTTGCCGACATCCAGGATGGCCACGGGCATTTCGTAGTACGGCGCTTCGGAACGCCACCAGCGCAGGCTCTTCTTGGTGCGCACGTTCAGCTCATCCACGAACGGCCGGTCACCTTCGGGGGAGGCCCCGTTGCCGATCAGGTAGATAGCGTCGCCGCTGGCGTTGGTCAGCAGTACCGGGCGGCCCTGGGCGTTGCGCTGCTCCACGGGCTTGCCCGGGTGGGTGTACGTGTCCTGGGTGGAGTGCTCGAAGAGCGGCAGCAAGGACGTTTTGGTTGCCAGGTCCAGGGTCCAGGTGGTTTCCTTGCGGTCGGCCCAGCGGTACCCTTCCACCAGGGCCAGCTTATTGCTCGACCAGTGAATGGTGCGGAAGCGCAGGGGCAGGGCAGCCAATTCCTGGGGCTTTTCGTCGAAGGGGGCGGGCAGCGCGAAGAGCTTGTCGCGCACGGTGGCTTCGGAGCGGGGGTCGCCGCCGTCCTGGGCTTCCACCCAAAACAGGGTGGACGGGGCATCCTCGCGCCAGCTGAACTCGCGGGGGCCACCGGGTACGGCATCGAAATTGGTGGGCACCTGGTCGGCCAGGGGCGAATCGGCCACTTCTTTCACTACCAATCCTTCCAGGTTCAGAATCTGGGTGCGTACCGGAAACCGGCTCACGGGCAGCGAATAGGAGTAGGGGCGGTGGCGGGTGCGCACCAGCACGTACTGCCCGTTGGGCGAAGGGGTCGCCTGCTGGATCACGCCTGGCTGCCCCAGCGGCGCCATCCGGCCATCAAGGCCTACTTTCACCACCTGCGTGAGGGTATAATAATCGAACAGGTGCTCGTCAATGGGCGTTTTCAACAGGTCCTGGTAAGTGCGGGCGGGGGCCGCCTTGCCCACGTTCTGCTGCACACTCGGGCCGGTAGGGGCTTCGTCGGGCTTGGGGGCCGCCCCGCGCCCCCCCACTACGGCGCGGGCAATGATGGTTTTGTTGTCCGATACCCACTCGTAGGGCATCCCGAACACGTCGTTCAGAAACAGGTTGGGCACCAGCCGCGCCGAGGCCGAGGGAACATCCACGATCCACAACTCCACATGGGTGTTGGAGGTGTGCGTGAAGGCCAGCTTGGAGTTGTCCGGCGACCATTGCACGTTGCTGATGCGGGGGTTGGCGGGCAGGCCCTGCACCAGCAGTTCCTTGCCGTTGGGCAGTTGCCGCAGGCGCAGCGCCGAAATGTAGGTGACGCGGCTGGGGCCGTTGGTGGTGGGGTTGATGCGCAGACCGGCCAGCCGTAGCTCGGGTTGGCTCAATTCCGAAATGGAGGGCATCTCGCGCACGTCCATCTGCAACATCCAGTCCCCGTCCGAGGAGAAGCTGACGCGGGGTAATGCGGGTGCGTCGGCCAGAGCCACCAGAGCCCGGGGAGGAAGCTGATAAGGAAGATCCTGCGCTACCGTCAGGCGAACCAAGCCAGCGCACAGGGCGAGCGTGAGACAACGTATTTTCATAGAAAAAGGGTATTCGGTAGAAAATCAACCACAAAAGTCGAAACAATCCGGCAAAAACACTACTGTTTGGGTCAACTTATTCATCCATAGCCTCCTATCATACAGGAAGCAGCGTGAATCCGGAGGACGAAAAAGCGCGTTAGGCCCAGGGTGTTTGTTTTAATTTATGAGAATAATCATATTAATACTCCGAATCAGTAAGGAAGCGAAATGTCCATCAGCAGATGTCGGGTGGTCGGCTCATGCTGGATGGCCAGAGTAGCAAAAACCCGCCAACGCACGCCTTGCCGGGTATCCGGTGCACCCACCCGGGCCGCTACTCCGTCTTCCGGTATCAACACGAACCCACACTTATTCAACGGCTTCAGTGGGACGCAACCCGTCCGCCCCGGAAATGGCCAGGCCGGAGCAACTCGTGGTGAGTACGGCGGCGATGGGTCAGTGGCGGCGCATCGCCGTAACCCGGATTTGCCGGAAACCTACTGCTTCACTGCCGGTATCCTGTTGCTCCTGCCGTCGGCCCTAGATTACCATCGTCTGCCCCTGGTCAGTGCCCAACCCTTACTTCGCGGGGTACTCCCGGATCGGAGTCAGTGAGCGGAGATTATAGCGCCAGGGACGCTCATTCGTGGCCCTGGCAGGGAGGCGGCCTCGAAAATCCGCTCCAGCGCTCCGGGAGTCACGGGGCGCTGGTCGGAGGTAATCCAGCACGGCCGGACGACGAAGGGCACGGGAAAAGCAGCACGGGTAGGTTTCATAACCCGCTGATTTGTATTGGGTAGGATGCTTTCACGGACAATTCGCTAACCTTGCTGAAGCAAGGCGTCGCAGGGCAAGCAACTACTCCACTCTGCCCTGAACCGGGCTGTGCTGGTAAGGTAGCCGTTGTAACTGGCCGGGGCTAGAACTGCATCGGTACTTCCATGAGCAGCAGGCGGGTAGCGGCGGTGGCCTGCACGGTGAACTGGTCGGTTTCCCAGATGCCCAGGCCGTCGCGGCGGTCCAGGGGCTGGCCGGCCACGGTGGCCTGGCCCTCGAGCACGAACACGAACACGCCGTTGCCGGCCTTCTTTAGCTCGTACTGCGCAGCGTGGCCGGCATCGAAATCGGCCAGGTGAAACCAGGCATCCTGCTGAATCCAGACGCCTGCATCGGTGGGCGAGGGCGAGAGTACCTGCTGAAACTGGTTGTGCCGGTCTTCAGCCCGGAAGCTCTGCTGGTCGTAGCGGGGCGTTACGCTGCGCTTATTCGGGATAATCCAGATTTGCAGGAACTTCACCTGCTCGGAGCTGCTATGGTTTTTCTCGCTGTGCGCGATGCCCGTGCCGGCGCTCATCATCTGCACGTCGCCGCTGCGGATGAGGCCGTGGTTGCCGGCGTTATCCTGGTGCTCCAGCGTGCCGCTGAGCGGGATGCTGATGATTTCCATGTTGTCGTGCGGGTGGGTGCCGAAGCCCATGCCCCCGGCCACGGTATCGTCATTGAGCACCCGCAAAGCCCCGAAGTGCATGCGGGCCGGGTTGTGGTAGCCGGCGAAGCTGAAGCTGTGGTGAGAGTTGAGCCAACCGTGGTTGGCGTGGCCCCGGGAGTCGGCAGTATGAAGAACGGTCTGCATGGCGGAAGAAATTTAGTGATTGGTACGACAAATATATGTACATACATCAATCGGTGCAAAAAGATTCTTTCAATACCAGGCTTCGGCCGTTGTGGCCGGGACCAAGTGCCTGGTCGGGCTAATCTGGCCGGCCGCCGTAATTTGCCCTCTCAGCCTCGCCCGATGCCATGATGCTTTTATCCACTACTCCCGTCGTTGCGCGGCTTGCGCCCACGCCCAGCGGGTTTCTGCACCTGGGCAACGCGGTCAACTTCACGCTTACCTGGTTGCACACGCGCCGGGCGGGCGGCACGCTGCACCTGCGCATCGACGATCTGGACCGCGCCCGGTTTCGGCTCGCTTACCTGACCAATATCTTCCAGACCCTCGACTGGCTGGGCCTCGATTACGACCACGGCCCCGCCGGCCCCGATGATTTTGAGCGGCACTTCTCCCAGCAACACCGCCTGCCTGAGTACGAAACCGTTTTGCAAGCCGCCCGCGCCGCCTACCCCGGCCGACTCTATGCCTGCCGCTGCTCCCGCGCCGCGCTGGCCCGCGCCGACCGGCCTGATGGCTGCTACCCCGGTACCTGCCGGGCGCTGGCGCTGCCCCTCGAAACGCTCGATACCGCCTGGCGTGCCCGCGTGCCCCCGGCCGCCGCCGTCAGGTTTCCCGACCTGGCCCAGGGTTCTCAAACCATAGCGCTGGCCCGGGAGTTGGGCGACTTCGTGGTGCGCAAAAAGGACGGCACGCCCGCCTACCAGGTAGCTTCGGTGCTCGACGACGGGCGGCTGGGCGTCAACTTCATCGTCCGGGGGCTGGACTTGCTGCCCAGCACAGCGGCCCAGCTCTGGCTGGCCGAGATGCTGCCCGGCCAGGCTGGCTTCGCCCAAACCCAATTTCTGCACCACGGCCTGTTGCTCGACGAAGCCGGTCAAAAGCTCTCCAAATCAACCCAAACCGGCCAGCAACGCGGTATCCTGGCCGAAGCCGGTACGCCCCAGGTCGTGTACCGCGCCGTGGCCCGGCTGCTGAGCCTGCCGCCGGAAGCAGGCGAGTCGTTGTCTGAGCTGTTAGCTGTTAGCCGACCGCTTTCGTTCAGTCAGCTAACAGCTAACAGCTAACAGCTAACAGCGCCCTACTTCAGCTCCTTTTTGAACTCCTCGGCCCAGTGGTCGGCGAGGCGGGTGGGCTCGGGGAGCTTGTAGCCGCGCAGGCAGGCCAGGGTGAGGCGGGTGGCGGTGGCCTGGTCGCAGCGGTGGCCGGGGCTCACAAACAGCGGCTTCACCTTGTCTTTGCTGCGGATAACCTGGCCCAGCCGCTCGCCGTTTTTGTCGGTGAGCGGCGTGATACTGCCTTTGGTGAGGGCGGGCTCCTCGTAAACGCCCGTGAGACGCTCCTTGGCTACCCCGAACGTGGGCACATCGAGCTCAACGCCCAGATGAGCGGCAATGCCCATGCGGCGCGGGTGGGCAATGCCGTGGCCGTCGACCATGATGATGTCGGGCTGGCGGCGCAGCTTGGCGTAGGCGTGCAGCAGGTTGGGCGCTTCGCGGAACGAGAGCAGCCCCGGAATGTAGGGCAGCGGCACAGGCCCAACGTGGTAGACCTTCTCAATAAAGCCCAGCGAGGGCAGCTCCAACACGATAAACACTGAGAGCACCGTATCGGGCGTGGGAAACGAGGAGTCGCAGCCGGCAATGTAGCGCAGCTCGCTGCTGGGCGGCTCCAGTCGAACCTGGGTGCGCAGTTGGTCTTGCAGTTGGGTGAACTCGCGCACCAGCTGCGGGTCGGGCGCGGGGCCGGGAGGGCGGAAGTAAGCCATAGGAGGGAGGTGCCGGGGTGAACCGGGTGTACTGCCAGCGCGGGTGCGGGGTTGCTGATAACCCGCCGCCGCAGGCTGCGTTAATGCCGGCAGTACCTTTTCTTTCCCGCCTGATGCCCAAACCCGAACAACCCGCCGATACTGGCAGCGGCCCGTTTTTTGAGCGCCGCTACTGGCTCGATGTGCAGCACCCGCGCCAGTCGGCCCCGGCGCTGTTCGAGCATATAAAGTGCCATCTGCCCGACTTCTCGCCCGATTTGCTGGCTGATTTTGAGAAGTCGCGGGGGGCGGCCGACTGCCTGGAAACCGATGACGAGTTCCGCATCAAAATTCTGGGCCCCTGGAACGGCGACGTGCGGGTAACCGAGCTGGGTCCCGATTTCTTCGAGCTGGCGACTTTGCAAAACCACCCCGAGGCCGGCCGCATCCGCTTCTCGCTGCGGCCCCACGCCACGCTGCCCGCCACCATCCGGTTCGAAATCCACTCCTGGGCCCGCTCCCGCGACGGGTTGGTCGCCTTCACCTACGACACGCTGGGCCTGGGCCGGCTGGTGCAGCAGCAAACCTGGCAAACCTTCTGCGAGCGGGTAGGCGAGTTCAGCGGCGGCCTCTGGCTGGGGCCGGTGCAGGTGGAAACCATAAAACAAAGCCAATCGGGTACTCAAATTACGCATGATGCCTAAGCCCGCTCCTCTTTACGAACGACAGAAAGCCCGCCTCGACGCCTTTACCCGCGCCGGCTACAATTTCGACCCCGACCGGCTGACCGACTACACCGCCGCCACCGGCTGGCGCGTCGACGACTACGAAACCGAGCTGCCGCCCGAAGCGCCCGGCCCGCCCGAACCCCGGGGCTCCTGGGCTGCCGCTTGCGAGGTGCTGAGCCGCTATTCTTTTCCGCCGCCGGGCCTGATCAGCGGCATCTTCCTGCCCGACCAGCCCCTGAGCCAGCGCGTGATGGTGCTGCGGGCGCAGTTTCTGGGCGTTTCGTTCTGGTTTGGCGTGCGCATCGGGCGCGTAACCGATGAAACCCGGGCACTGCCGGACGGCGGCGGGCCAGAGCAGGTGTGGGGCTATAACTACCGCACCCTCGAAGGTCATTTCGAGCGGGGCCAGATCGAGTTCATCGTGCACAAAAACTGCACGACCGGCCGGGTCTGGTGCCACATCCACGCCGTATCGCAGACCGGCCGCATCCGTAACCCGTTCTATTGGCTGGGCTTTAAGCTGTTTGGCCGCCGGTTGCAGGTACGCTTCTCCCAACAGTCGCTAAAGCGGCTTAGGCAGCAGGTGGAGCGGATGCTGCGTGAGGGCTGGCAGGCCCCGGCGGCCGACGGCCCGGCCGTTCAGCCTGTTTCCGCCCACGAAGACGCGCAGGCCCAGCTGGACAAGAACAGGAAATAGCCAGAAACCCGGTCATCCGGAGCGGAGCGCAGGACCGTGAACCATAAGGTAAGGTGGTTCAAAAATCCTGCGCCCCGCTCCCGATGACCGGGTTCTGGTTAACAGCTTGGTCAAATCCTAAACGCCTTCCGCTGGCTCGCCGCCATTAATCATGGCCGATACCACGCCGGGCTCCTCGGTTACTTCGGCCCGGAAAACGCCCACGATGTGGGCTACCACGAAGGCAATAACGGCGTACATCGTGTACTCGTGCACTTCCTTGGCCCAGTGCTCAATGCTGCGGAAGTAGTCCTCGAACACCAGAATCAGGCCCGTAACCACCATCACGCCCAGCACAACGTAGAACGCGCGGTAGCTGTAGCGCACCCACAGGGCCTTGGTGGCCCCGGCTTCACCGGCCGCCGCCCGGGCCTTAATGGCTCCGATTTTGGCCGCCGTGCGCTGGCCGCCGCGCTGCCGGAAACTCACCAGCACGCGGTAGGCCAGCAGGCACGAGATGGTGATGCCGATCCAGATATGCCAGTCCCAGATGCGGTGGGCCACGATGCGGGTGAGGCCGCGCAGCTCCTGGGCCGGCAGGTTTACGCCCTTTTCGGCCAACACTTGGCTGAACTCGGGGGCCAGCGTTTTCACCTTCACAATCACGAACAGAAATAGAATCGTGATCAGCTGGGCCAGCACGAGGCCCGAGTTGGCCCAGTGCCAGATGCGCAGACCCAGCGAGTTGTGCTTGGGTCCGTCGGCAACGGGGCGGGGGGCAGAAGAGGTTTGGGGAGCCATGGGGGGAGCAGAAAAACGGGGAAACGATTCGGGGGAGCAAGGTACGGCGGGCGCGGCAAACGGGGGCTCGGGAAGAAACGGGCCGGGACCGGGCCTGAACAAACGGGACCGGGCCGGGTTATGCTGGTTCCGTGCCGGACGATCGGTGCGCTACTTAAAATTCGCCTATTATGATTGCAGCCCAAGGCTATGCCGCCCCCGCCGCCGACCAACCCCTTGTTCCTTTCAGCTTCGAGCGCCGCGATGTGGGTCCCCACGACGTACGCATGGATATTCTGTTCTGCGGCGTTTGCCACTCCGACATTCACCAGGCCCGCAACGAGTGGGGCAGCTCCATGTTCCCGATGGTGCCGGGCCATGAAATCGTAGGTCGCGTAACGGAA
The DNA here is from genome assembly GCF_003583925.1 of Hymenobacter rubripertinctus. Lineage (GTDB taxonomy): Bacteria > Bacteroidota > Bacteroidia > Cytophagales > Hymenobacteraceae > Hymenobacter > Hymenobacter rubripertinctus. Next base: position 129,083 of record NZ_QYCN01000009.1, read on the forward strand.
GTGGGTGCCCACGTCAAGAACTTTAAAGTGGGCGATCTGGCCGGCGTGGGCTGCATGGTGGACTCCTGCCAGCACTGCGCCGAGTGCAACGAGGGCCTGGAGCAGTACTGCGACAACGGCTTCGTGGGCACCTACAGCGCCAAGGACAAGGACGGCTCCACCACCCAGGGCGGCTACTCCAACAACATCGTGGTGACCGAGAAATTCGTGCTCCGCGTGTCCAAGAAGCTCGATTTGTCGCGCGTGGCGCCGCTGCTGTGCGCCGGCATCACCACCTGGTCGCCGCTGCGCCAGTGGAACGCCAAAAAGGGCGACCGGGTAGCTGTAATCGGCCTCGGCGGGTTGGGCCACATGGCCGTGAAATTCGCCGCCGCCATGGGCTGCGAAGTAACCGTGCTCAGCACCTCGCCCGGCAAGGAAGCCGATGCCAAAGAACTCGGCGCCCACAAGTTCGTGGTGACCAAGGAAAAAGGCGCGATGGAAGGCATCAGTAACTACTTCGACCTGATCATCAACACCGTATCGGCCCCCATCGACCTGATGCCCTACGTAGCCAGCCTGCGCCTCGACGGCACGATGGTGCTGCTCGGCGTTCCGCCCGAAGCGGCCCAACTGCACGCCTTCAACCTGATTGCCAAGCGCCGCCGCATCGCTGGCTCGCTGATTGGCGGCATCCAGGAAACCCAGGAAATGCTGGATTTCTGCGCCGAGCACAACGTGATGAGCGACGTGGAAGTTATCAACATCGACTACATCAACGAGGCCTACGAGCGCATGATGAAGTCCGACGTGAAGTACCGCTTCGTTATCGACATGGAGAGCCTGAAAGGGTAATCTCTGAGCTGTAAGCAGCCAGCTTCAAGTTGACTGTCTGAATAATAAAGGAGCCCTACGCCACCTGAACAAGCCGTTCAGGTGGCGTAGGGCTCCTTTATTTGGTTGTTGTAGCGCGAACCGCAGGACAGCGAAACTCCAGCTTCGCGCTACAAATTTACGGCATCATATTGCGCAAACGGAGCGGCGGAGGCTTACCGCTTCACGAACACGTAAGGGTCCTGCTCCACGTAGTCGTTCACGCGCAGCTCCAGGTTTTTTGCCTGGCCGTTTTCGACTTCAAATTTGGCGGGCAGCACGCCGAACACGAGGTCGGAGTAAGTGGCGCGGAACTCCTGGCCGTCCATGTAGTCGAGGGTGGCGGTGAGGCCGGGGTGGTTGGGGATGACTACGAGCAACTGCTGGCCTTTCTGGGTGACCTGGATGCGGCCGAAGAGTGGGTTCTCGAACTCGCCCACGTAGGCTTTGAGGGGCAGGGGGACCTTGTTCTTTTTGGCCACGCGGGCGGCCAGGGCCAGCGTGGGGTCGGGGCCGGCCGCTAGTTCGCCGGCGCGGCGCCGAGCCAGGGCCTGGGCGCTGCGGTCGACGTAGGGCACACCGAGGTAGCTGTCGAGGATCTGGTAGCGCAGGGCCTCGAAGAAGCTCTGGTTGTCGTTGTTGGTGAGCACGGCCAGGCCCAGGCCCGCTTCGGGTACGAAGCAGACGTTGCTCACCTGCCCCGAAGCGCCGCCGGTGTGCCAGAAAATCTGGCGGCCGTTGTAGTCGGCCGTTTCGGTGCCCAGGGCGTAGGACACGAAATGGGTAGGCAGCACCGGCGACTTACGGCTGGTGATGATGGTGTTGGCGTCGCGGGTTTTGCGCAGGGCCGCCCAGGGTAGCACCTGCCGGCCCTCGTAGCGGCCGCTGTCGAGCTGGAAGCGGAGCCAGTGGGCCAGGTCGGTTACGTTGGAGGCCATGCTGGCGCAGGGGCCCATGTTGTCCCAGTTATCGAACTGCACTTTGGCCAGCGGCCCGAAGGTGTTGGAGTAGGCCGCCGCAATGTTGGGCTGCTTGGCGAATTCAAGCGACGAAACGAACGTGCGGCTCATGCCCAGCGGTTGCAATAGGTTCTGCTGCACGTAGATTTCCCAACTCGTGCCCCCGGTAGCGGCCGGAATGATTTCGCCGGCCGTTACGAAGCCCGCGTTGCAGTAGCCATAATCCCGGCGGAATTCACGGGTGGGCTGCATCAGGCGCATGCGGCGCACAATGTCGGCCCGCTCCAAGTTGGATTTGAAGAAGGTGAAGTCGCCCTGAAACGTTTTGAAGCCTAGGTGGTGGCTCATCAGGTCGCGCACCGTCACGAGGCGGGTGCTGAGGGTGTCGTAGAGGCGGAAATCGGGCAGGTATTTGGTTACCCGGTCGTCGAGGCTGATTTTCTTCTCCCCATCAAGCTTAGCCAGGGCCGTGCCCGTGAACAGCTTGGTGTTGGAGGCAATCATGAACAGCGTCTGGGCATCCACGGGGGCCGGCTTGCCCACTTCGCGCACGCCAAAGCCCTTCTGGGCTACCACCTGCCCATCCTTCACCACCACCACGGCCAGGCCCGGAATATCCCAGAGACGCATGCCGCGCCGCACGTAGCTGTCGAGGCTGTCGGTAATAAAGCGGTTGGGGGCGGTGGTCTGGGCCTGGGCGGCCGTGCCCGCGCCCAGCAGCAGGGCGGCAGCGGCGGTTATTCGAAAGGAGGGAAAGCGCATGGGGTTTGAAAAGGCAGGTTGATGATGCAGAAAGGCGGTAACAAAGAACGGTCATCCTGAGCAGAGCGAAGGCGCTTCTCACGCTAAAACGACATCGTAGCAACGACTCGGACTAACGTGATGAGTTCCTTCGCGCTGCTCAGGATAACAGATGTGTACGCAGCCTTCCAGCTACTCCTTCTCCACCGGATACTCGAACTCGCCTTCCAGCGTGAACCGGCGTGCCCCGCGGCCCACCTCGCAGACCTGGCAGCGGTAGGTGCCGCGCAGCCAGTGCCTGTCGCTGTTGACGCCCGTAATGGTCACCACCCCGGGGTTGTCGGAGCAGGATTTGGAGTAGGCCGACGTGTTGCCGTAGCGGTAGGACGCGTCGCGGTTGCGGCCGCTCAGGATTTCCTGAAATTTGTAGGTGCCGGTTTCGATGGGAAACCGGTCGATGATGATGTTCAGGCCCTGGCCGTCGGGGTCGTCGGCGCGCACGATGTTCAGGCGGAGGGCGCGGTCGGCGCTGAGAAAGAACCGGGAGCTGATGGTGTCGGCGGGCACGGTTTTGCCGTCGATGCGCAGCGTGAGCCGGCGGACGGTTTCGGAGCGAAGCGGGGCGAACGAGGACTTTGGCGCGGCCCCCAACAGGGGCAGCAAAAGCAGGGGGAGAAGTCGTTTCATGGGCGAAGGGGAACAAGAATCAGCCCAGAAACTACGAAAAAGGGAGCAAAACGGGCAGAAACGGCACTGCCCCACCCCGCCGTTAGGCAAGGCGCCCGGTTTGCGTTCGACGGCGGGTGGGAGCAAGTGCTGCCCCTAGTCGTTTTGCCGGCCCGGATACTGATGTAGGGCCATTTCCAGGCAGTCCATGGCCCGGTTGATGAGGTCGTGATGGATCACGTAGGCCAGGCGCACCTGCTGGCGCCCCAGTTCGGCAGTGGCATAGAAGCCGGCCGCCGGGGAGGCCATCAGGGTTTCCCCGTTCAGGTCGAATTCCTCCAGCAGCCATTGGCAGAAGCGGCCGGCATCGTCCACGGGCAGGTGGCAGAGCACGTAGAAAGCCCCGCGCGGCAGGGGGCAGCGCACCCCGGGCATGGCCCGCAGGCGGCGCACCATCAGGTCGCGGCGGGCCAGGTACTCGGCTTTGGTGTAGTCGAAATAGTCGGCGGGGAGGTCGGCGGCGGCCTGGGCCAGCAGCTGGCCCAGGCCGGGCGGGCACACCCGCAGCTGCGCCAGCTTGAATACCACGTCGCGCAGGGCCTGATTTTTCGTTACCAGTGCTCCTATGCGGGCTCCGCAGGCGCTGTAGCGCTTGGAAATGGTGTCGAGCAAGACCACGTGCTGCTCGGCGCCGGCCAGCTCCAGGGCGCTGGTGAAGCGGCCGTCGTAGCAAAATTCGCGGTAGGCTTCGTCGGAGAGCAGGTACAGGTTGTGGCGCAGGCACAGGTCGCGGAGCTGCTCCAGCTCGGCGCGGCTATACACGTAGCCGGTGGGGTTGTTGGGGCTGCAAATGAGGATGGCGCGGGTGCGGGGCGTAATCTTCGCCTCGAATTCGCTGATGGGCGGCAGGGCGAAGTCATCTGCCAGGTAAGAGGCTACCGGCACCAGGTGGGTACCGGTGGCCACCGCGAAGCCCGCGTAAGGCCCGTAAAACGGCTCGGGCACAATGAACTCGTCGCCGGGGTTGAGGCAGGCCAGCAGGGCGAACGAAATGGCTTCGCTGCCTCCGGCCGTCACCAGAATGTCGTCGGCGGCTACCTTCAGGCCCTGCTGCTGGTAGTAATCGGCCAGCACCTGGCGGTAGCTGTCGGTGCCGGCCGTGGGGCCGTACTCCAGCACCCGGATGTCGGCCTGCTGCACGGCCGCCAGCATTTGCGGGGGTGTTTCGATGTCGGGCTGACCGATGTTGAGGGGATGCACCGTGAGGCCGCGCCGGCGGGCGGCTTCGGCGAAGGGCGTGAGTTTGCGGTAGGGGGAGGGGGGCAGCGTCAGCCCACGCTCGGAAAGTGGCAGCATGGGCTTAAAGATAGGCGGGGGCCGCCACAAACCCAGCGCATCGGCCACCAAAGCCCTTCCGCCGCCGTAGTCCGGCCCCCCACGGCCATAACCTGCCGGCTCCCGAACGGTTAGTGCTGCATGATGGCTCCCGCCCAACCCGAAGTCTGGCTGCGTGGCCCCCTGCCCGGGGTGCCGCCCCTGCTTCAGCCCATAGCCCATGCGCTGCTCCAGGCCCGCGAAGAACTTTCCGCCGCCCTCCACGAATTTCCTGACGCGCTGCTGCCCGCCCGCCCGGCCGGAGTGGCTTCCGTGGGCTTTCACCTGCGCCACCTCAGCGGCGTCCTCGACCGGATGCAGACCTACGCCCGCGCCCAGCCCCTGAACGAAGCTCAGCTGGCCTACCTGGCCGCCGAACACAATGGCCCTACCCCACCCGAATCGACGGCGGTCCTGCTCGGGCGCTTCAGCGCCGCGGTGGAGCAACTGCTGGGCCTGCTGCGCGCTACGCCCGAAAGGACGCTGCCCGATTTCCGGCCGGTGGGCCGGCAGGCGCTGCCCAGCACCCTGATCGGGCTGCTGGTACACGCCGCCGAGCACACCACCCGCCACGTGGGCCAGCTGCTGGTGACGGCCCGGGTGGTGCAGGCTGGTCTACGGTAACCAATGGCCTTCAGCGGGCCGTCCGGGGCTTATACACCTTAATGTAATCCACAATGAGGGCACTCTGCCGCTGGCCGGGCAGGCCCGGCCAGGTGTTAAAAGGCGCTCCGGCAACAACGGCCTGGTTGACGATAATATCGGCCGGGGCGGGGAAGGTGGGTAGTTCGGTGGCAGGCACGGTCCGGAGGCGGCGGCCATCCAGGTAAAACGTTACGGCGGCGGCCGTCCAGCTGACGGCGTAGGTGTGAAAGTCGGCGGTGAGGTCGGCCCCGCCCCGGGCCTGAAACTCGGCTTGTCGGGAGCGGGCCGGCCCGTTGCTGGGGTTCCAGTGCACGTTGTTGGAAAAACTGCGGCTACTGATGCTTTCCAGCACATCGATTTCAGTGGGGCCACTGTAGAGCCAGAAGGCCGGCCAGGTGCCTGCCCCGCCCCCCAGCCGGCACCGGATTTCAAACAGTCCGTACTGCACACCCCGGTTGCCGGGCCAGCGGGCCGTATCGCCCCAGTCGCGGCGGGGCTGGAGTGCTGGTTTCAGGCTAAGCCAGCCCGACTCAAAGTGTAGTATTTTGACCGTGTCGCGGCCGGCCACGGAGTACCGGTAGGCCAGGGGCTCGGGCAAGGGGCGGGCCACCAGGTGGAGGTTGCCCTCGTGCAGCTCCAGGGCGCGCTGGTCGTAGTATTCGTCCTCCCTGGCGTTGCCGATAAGGGTGCGGTAGGTATCGGGGGTAAATTTCCAGGGCGAGCGGACCTGCATATCGGCCACGTCGCGGTAGGTGTCGAAGTCTTCGAGCCAGACGAGCTGCCAGTCGCGGTAGCGCAGGCGCTTCTGAGCGCTTGCCGGGGCCGCCAGTAGCAGCAGCGAGAGGCACGGGAATAATAATCGGCCAGCGGCCGGTAGGTAATGGCTGAACATTGAGGAGCGGGTAACGGAAAGCTGGTGCGCTAAACGTAAAACAACCGGCTTCCGATACCGCGGCGGCGGCGGGGTGCAAAAAAAACGGGCGGCCTTCCCGCAGGAAAGCCGCCCGTCGGAAGACGTAGCCGGCGCCGACCGGCTCATGCTGGCTAGTACATGACGTCGATGCCGCTCTTGTCGCCGGCTGAGAGGCCGGTGCGCTGAATGTTGAAGGTGGAACCGTCCTTCTTCACGATGGTAGGCTGGCCGTTCGAGGAGAACGAGAAAGAGCCGTACATCATGATGGAGCCGAAATCGAGGGCACCGAAATCGGTGCCGCCGTAGCCCAGGTCGGTGTACTTGGTGAAGTTGCCCTCGTAGCCCGACTGAATATTCTGGGTGAGGATGTTGACGAAAGCGTCGCGGTCGGCCCGGGTCTGCTCGTGAAACAGGCCCAGAGCGTGGCCGATTTCGTGGATGGTGTTGCCCGTGCTACAGCCCGAGGCCAGGTTGATGTACTGCTGACTGCCAGTGCGCCCGATGTTGGAGGAGCAGCCCGAGCCCACCCGGAACGTAACAAAAGCGGTTTGGGTGGTGCGCTGCACGAAGCGCACGGGGGAATTGGCCTGCCAATGGGCAATGGCACCGGTCACGCGGGCCTGGTTGGGCAGGGCGGGGTCGATGGCGTAGTACACCACGCCCGAGGGCCAGCGGCCGGTCGTGCGGCCGGCGCTGCCCGGGCGCTGCTGGCCGCCGGCGCTGGTCGCCAGCTGCTCACTGGTGAGCAGAATATCGCCTTCGTACACTTTGTCGCCGTTGATTTCCTGGTAGCTGACGGGCTGTCCGCCCCACTCGCCGGTTTTCAATTCTCCGGTCTGGTTGGGGTACGCCAGCTCGGCCTGGGCCTGGGCTTGCTGCTCCGGCTGGGCCGGCCGGGCCTGCTGGTCCTTGCTGCAACTGGTTAAGGAAATAGTGCCAAATAAGGCCGAGTAGGCCAAGATGGAAAAAGAAGGTACTTGCATGACGTAGAGGGTTTTGGTGGTGGAGTATGGAAAGAACGTCAGCAAGAAAAAGAATATTTTGTATCGCGGCGAAAAATCTTTCCCTGCCGCCCGGCTTCAGTCCCGTTCCAGACCCCTGCCCAATGAATTCCGCGGCGGGCAATTCAGGATTCTGACCGCCAAAAAGCGGCCTGGCAAAGGTGAAAGGGGCTTTTTCAGTCGGGAGCCACTTCGGTTCATCAAAAGCAGGCGTCCACGACCGGTCCTCGGCAATGCCAAAATCCTATAACCTAAAAGGAGTGCAACAGACTCGCCCAACTCAGGCCAGCGCGTCGGCGGCGGCCACGTACTGCTCGATGTGGCGGGCACGTACCCGGTAGCGAAACCAACCCACTACCGAAATCACCACGCCCATCGGCACAAACAGCACGCCCACCCACACATACACGTTGTTGCGAAAGAAGTTGATGAGCGAGAAACCGGCAATAACCAGCGTCATGCCGGTGCGCAGGTAGGCCAGCAGGGTTCGTTCGTTGGCCAGGCGGGTGCGTTCCATGGCCAGGCGGTCGCGCAATTCAAGGGGAGAGTGGGGCGTAGCCGTGTGCAGAGTCGTCATGGCTGCTCTTACGCAGACGGGGGCCGCAACGCCGCCCGGCGGCGGCAGCCAGCGGCTGCTACAACCATTGGCCGGGCAATTACGTGTTCTATGCTACCAGCCTTTCCCTACCGGCCTTCTTTTCCCCTTTTTCATACTGTATGGATTTCTCTATTGCCTGGCAGAAGCTCAACGGCATGGGCCGCAGCTTTATGGCCGTACTGCCCAACCTGCTTATCGGGCTGGTCGTGCTCGTGGTGTTCATCTTCATTGCCCGGGGGATTCGGTCACTGGTGTTGCGGGTGGCCCAGAACCGCCACCAGAGCCAGAGCCTGACCTTACTGCTGAGCCGGCTGGCCTACGTGTTCGTGCTCATTTTCGGGATACTGGTGATGTTCACCATCATGATTCCCAGCTTCACGCCTACCAGCCTGCTGAGTGCCCTCGGGGTGGGCGGCGTAGCTATTGGCTTTGCGTTCAAGGATATCTTCCAGAACTTCCTGGCCGGAGTGCTGCTGCTGCTCACCGAGCCTTTCCGCATCAACGACCAGATTAAGTACAAGGACTTCGAGGGCACCGTGGAGAACATCCAGACCCGGGCTACCACCATCAAAACCTACGATGGCCGCCGCGTCGTTATCCCCAACGCCGAACTGTTCATCAACGCCGTGACGGTGAACACGGCTTACGACCAGCGCCGCCTGCAATACGATATCGGCATCGGCTACGGCGACGATATTGCCGCGGCCCGCAAGCTCATCATCGAGGCCATGCAGGAAGCGCCCAACGTGCTCAACGACCCGGTCCCGGAAGCCCTGATTGTGGATTTAGCCGGTAGCAGCGTGAATATCCGGGCCCGCTGGTGGATTAAGCCCCCCCGCCGCGCCGACTTCATGGACTCTCAGAACGAGGTGCTCGAGCTCATCAAGAACAAGCTCACCGCCGCCGGCATCGACCTGCCCTTCCCCACCCAGCAAATCCTGTGGCACGACCAGACCGAGGAAACCGACGGCAACCGCCAAACCCAGCGCGAAGGCTGGCCCGCCGGCAAGGGTGAGGTGCCCCGGTCCCGCGCCCAGGTGCGGGCGGAAGCGGAGGAACAGCGGCAGCAGCTGGCCAGCAACAAACCCGAGCCGCGCCAACTGACCAAATCAACCGAGAAGTTGCAGCCTGAGCCACGGCAGCCGCAGGCTGATTCGGTTAGTTAGGTTAGTCGGTGAAATTAGAAAAGGCCGCACCTTCCTGTGTGGGAAGGTGCGGCCTTTCTTGATTTAATTTGGCTGTGTTGCCGATGAAGCCTATGAGACATTCAACCACCTAGTATGAAGTCACACAGAAGTAAACTGAAGAGAGTGAATTTGGTCGGCTAATATGTATAAATTTATTTAATTTATACATAAGTGTCTTCTAATGCTTTTACATTTATCTTCAATACAGAGTAGAAAGCTTTATGTACATATAACCTAGCTTCTGAATTGAAATCAGAAATAGAAATATCTTCATCTGAATTGTAAAAAAAGTAGATTGAATGTTTAGATGATTTTTTTATTCCAATTATTCCGACAGTGTATAAAATATATGATAATTCAGAAACAAAAGTGCTATATCTCATTTTATTGAGACGCCATAAATGAGTTATTCTATATAATTCTCCTTTGAAAGATTTCTCGTAGCTTTCATCTGTATACAAACTGTAAAAACGTTCCTCGTCTATATTTTTTATTCTAAATCCATTATACATTCCGATTAAGAAATCACATGACTTTTTAATGTCTCCGTAATTTTCGCTCCATTCATCCTCTAGCGCATTGAGTCTATCTGAAGAATATCTTGCTTCCGCCTTCTTTATTGCACTACTAGGTATATTGCTCTTCTGATCTATTAATGGAATCACCTTGTTAAGGTATGTTATTAAGTCTCTAGGTCTTAAAAATGTTCTATCAATTATATAGTCAAAACCAGATTCTTTGGTTTTTCCAATGGGTTCAAAAGCATTTGAAGAGGATAATACATCACCAGATATTATTTTTAATCTCTTGTCTATAAGCTCTCTTAAAGATTGTTTAGACCAAGTTAAGTCTAAGTATAAAATATTGAATTTTTCCCTTTGTCCACCTCTATGTTCTTTTGCTGAAAAAAGCATTTGATGTAGGTTGTCTCTGAGAGCAATAATAATTTTAGCGTTTTTGAAAATTTGAAACTCTTTAATAACTTCAATCATTGAAGTTATTAAATCATAAACTATTTGAGGAGATGCCCATTCTTTGTCTAGATCATCAATCACTATATAATATTTCTTTTGTGATGTTGACAAAAGATCCTTCATTATATTGATTACTTCATATAATTCTTCTGCTTGTATTTCACTTATTATTTTCTCGGCTTTGTATTTTATTTCTTCAGTAGTTTTTGTGCTAAAAATTTTTGTGCTTTCTCCTTTTAGATTAAATACAGCCTTATCTAAACCAGTAGATACTAAAAACTTATCTTCTGCTTGTTTTTCTAATTCCTTAATTCTGTGCTCCGTCTTTTGCCAAAATTCATTTGACCAATTATCTAAGTATTGAATCCCTCTTTCTTTAGCTGGATTGACTTTACCAAACTTATTTCTGGCTTTATTGTATAATGATTCTATGATATTTTCCTTCTTATTGATGTCTTCCGAAAAATGAAGTTTCAATAATTCTACAATAAAAACATGCTTCCAAAGTACTTTGTAGAAAAAATTTAAATTAACATCCATGCTTCTGAAATATCCAAGTACATTAGAGTTGGTTAAATATTTTACAGACATTGATTCGGGTTGAATACGGGTTAAGTTTTTTGTAGACTCTTCTAAGCGTCTTATCAATGCTGACTTGCCAGATCCAGTACGGCCTATAATTACACATTTTGGGTTCTCTGTATCTCTGAGTACTTCTAATTCACCGTGTTCAATAAAAACTTTGTCGAAGTTGTTGTCTGATTCTGCATCTGGGGATCCAATTATCTGGTATTTAGTGAATCGGAATTTTTTCGGGACGAAAGATTTTTTAGTCATATATGTATTGAAGTAAAACCCCCGCGCCGGCCTTGCAGCCAACGCGGGGGTTCCGGTTGAGGTAGTTGGCTTGCACCAAGCTACTACATATCCTGGATAATCTCGTCGGCGAATTCGCTGCATTTGAGCAGGGTGGCGCCGTCCATCTGGCGTTCGAAGTCGTAGGTGACGCGCTTGGCGGCAATGGCGGCTTCGAGGCCTTTGTAGATGAGGTCGGCGGCTTCGTTCCAGCCCAGGTGCTCCAGCATAAGGGCGCCGGAGAGGATAACCGAGCCGGGGTTCACTTTGTCGAGGCCAGCGTACTTGGGGGCCGTGCCGTGGGTGGCCTCGAAGATGGCGTGGCCGGTGACGTAGTTGATGTTGGCGCCCGGCGCAATGCCGATACCGCCCACGATGGCGGCCAGCGCGTCGGAGATGTAGTCGCCGTTCAGGTTGAGGGTAGCCACCACCGAGTAATCGGCGGGGCGGAGTAGGATTTGCTGCAAGAAGGCGTCGGCGATACTGTCCTTGATGAGGATTTTACCGCTGTCGAGGGCCAGCTTCTGCTGGGCATCGGCTACTTCCTGGCCCTGCTTGGCCAGTACTTTGTCGTACTGGGCCCAGGTGTACACCTTGTCGCCGAATTCCTTTTCGGCCAGCTCGTAGCCCCAGGTTTTGAACGCGCCCTCGGTGAACTTCATGATGTTGCCCTTGTGCACGATGGTCACGGAGGGCTTTTTGTGCTCGATGGCGTACTCGATGGCCGCGCGCACGAGGCGCTCAGTGCCTTCCTTGCTCACGGGCTTGATGCCGAAGGAAGAAGTTTCGGGGAAGCGGATTTTCTTCACGCCCATCTCATCCTGGAGGAATTCCAGCATTTTCTGGGCCTGGGGCGTGCCGTTCATGTACTCGATGCCGGCGTAGATGTCCTCGGTGTTTTCGCGGAAGATGACCATATCGGTCAGCTCGGGGTGCTTCACGGGGGAAGGTACGCCCTCAAACCAGCGCACGGGGCGCACGCAGGCGTAGAGGTCGAGTTCCTGGCGCAGGGCCACGTTCAGGCTCCGGATGCCGCCGCCTACGGGCGTGGTCAGGGGACCTTTGATGCCCACCAGGTAGTCGCGGAAGGCGTCCAGGGTTTCGTTGGGCAGCCAGTTATTGACTTGTTTGAAGGCCTTTTCGCCGGCCAGCACTTCTTTCCACTGGAGCTTGCGCTTGCCGTTGTAGGCTTTTTCTACTGCCGCGTCGAACACGCGCACGGAAGCCGCCCAAATATCCGGACCCGTGCCGTCGCCCTCAATGAAGGGGATGATAGGTTGATCGGGCACATTCAGCTTGCCGTTTTTGATGGTGATTCTCTCTGCCATTGTCGAAAAGAAGGTGTCAGGTGTTAATTGACAGGTATTTTGAGGTTATTGCTTGATTGGTTGTGGGCGGTGTTTTGATAAATCAGTACGTCATGCTGGGCGTAGCGGAGCGAAGTTGAACCAGCTCTACCGCAGCAGTAATTCTCTCGATTGGTTAGCGTTACAACGAAGCGGTAGAGCTGCTTCGACTTCGCTCCGCTGCGCTCAGCATGACGTGCTTTTTTTTACCCGTTCACCCCATCCCTAGTACCCGAAAATCTCTTTCAGGGTAAGCTGCTGAACCTGGCCGTACTTGGCCAGCTCCTTGAAATTGAGGCGGTCTTTGGAACCGATAACCAGGATGGTCTGGGGCTGGCCTTTCACGCGGGCCTGCTGAAACTGGAGCAGGTCGGCGAAGCTCATGTTGGCGGTTTGCTCGTACACGTCGCGGCGCAGGTCGTAGTCGAGGCCGAGGCGCTTGGCGCGCTCGTAGCTGAAGAGGATATCAGACTTGGTGATGCGCTCGGTGGCGATGCTGTTGCGGATGGCGGCCTTGGCAATCTGGAGGTTGGCTTCGGCCGTGGGCATGTCGTTGAGCAGGGTGTTCATGCCGGCCATGGCCTCGGGCAGCTTGTCGGCCTGGGTACCGATGTAGCTCATGTTGTAGGAGCTGCGGCCCACCTTATCGGCGTTGGAGAAGCGCGACGACGCGGAGTAGGCCAGGGCCTTGCTCTCGCGCAGCTCCTGAAACACGATGCTGCCCATGCTGCCCCCGAAGTACTCGTTGTAGAGGCTGGTGGTGGGCACGAGGCCCTTGTCAAACAGCGGTCCTTTGGTCAGAAACAGGATTTCTGCCTGCACCATGTTGTAATCCACCCAATACACCTTAGCCTTGTCGAGCGACTTCTCGGCGAAATCCTTGCTGGCGGGAGTAGGGGTAAGGGTGGCGGGCGTTTTGTGGAGTTTCAGTACATTAATTATACCCGTCGCCGTTAGGGTTTGGTGAGGCTGCGTGCCAGTTGGGTGACTGTTGACCGTGACTGTCGCAAACCCATCCACTGGTCGTGGCCCGTAGTACAGCACCCGGTGCTGGAACGTGGGCAGCTTCTGAATGACGGCGGTGAGCTGCTCGGGCTTCAGGGCCTTGAGCTCTTTCTCGCTGAGCTGGGTGGTGAAGGGGTTTTGCGCGCCGTACTTGGCGTAGTTCACCATGGCCTGCTGCAAAATCACGCCCTTGTTGAGCTTGGCATCGGCCCGGCCCTTGAGCACGCCGGCCACCATGTTTTTGAGGGCGGCGGCATCGGGCTTAGGGGCGTGCAGGAGCTGCTCGAACAGTTGCAGGGCCGGCTCCATGTTGCTGTCGAGGCCGCTCAGGCTCACGAACGTGCGGTCCTGGCCGCTGCTCACCGAGAACGAGCAGCCGAGCTTGTAAAACTCCTGCTGCAACTCGGCGGCTGAGTACTTGCCGGTGCCCAGGTATTGCAGGTAGTCGGTGGCCAGGCCCAGGCGCGGGTCGGTGTTAGTGCCCATATCGAGCACGTAGTACAGGTTGAAGAGGTTGTTTTCCTCGTTGTGGGTGTAGTAGACCGGGATGCCCGAATTCAGCTTGAATTCCTTGATGTCCTGCTTGTAGTCGATGAAGACCGGCTTCAGCTCGGGGTTGGGCAGCGCCGTTACCTGCTTGTAGAAGTCGGAAGCTACCTCGCGGTTCACGGGCACGGGCGTAATGGCGGGCTTCACCACTTTCACCTTGTTGGGGTCTTCGCCGGTGCGCTTGTAAATCACGGCGTAGCCGGGGCCGTAGTACTGTTGGGCCACGCGCATCACATCGGCCTTGGTCAGTTTACCGAAATCCTCGAACTGCTGCAAGTAGTCCTTCCAGTCGGTGCGGGCCACGAAGGCGGCCACGAACGCGCCGGCGCGGGCCTCGTTGCTTTCGTAGCTTTTGGTGCGCTGGAGTTGCTCGTTGTTGATGATGGCCGGAATCAGCCATTCCGGAAAGTTGCCCTTCTTCACCTTCTCCAACTGGCCCAGCAGCAGGTCGCGCACTTCCTCCAGCTTCTGGCCCTGGCGGGGCGTAGCGTAGAGCACGTGGGAGGAGTAGTCGTTGTTAAGGTCGGTGAACGAGGCAGCCTGTAACACCTTCTGCTGCTGATTGAGGTTGAGGTCAATCAAACCGGCCTGGCCGTTGGTCAGGATCTTGTCGATCATGCGCAGCGCCAGCGCGTCGGGCGTGTTGGTGCCCGGAAACCGGAAGCCCAGCATCACGTTCTCGGCGCTGGGACCCACGATTTTGGTTACTACCGGGGCCGTCAGCAGGGCCTCCTGGGCCACGGTAAACGCGGGCACCGGCTTGGCTTTCAACTGCCCGAAGTACTTGTCGATGACCCGGATGGTCTGGTCGTAGTCCAGGTCGCCGCTCAGCGTCAGGGCTACATTGTTGGGCACGTAATACTTGTCGAAATACGCCTTGATTTCCGTAATCGACGGGTTTTGCAGGTGCTCGATGGTCCCGATGGTAGTCTGGGTGCCGTACTGGTGCTGCTTGTACAGCGTGCGGTTCAGCGCCTCGTACTCTTTGCTGAAGTCGTTATCGAGGCCGCGGTTTTTCTCCTCGTACACCGCTTCCAGCTCCGTATGAAACAGGCGGGGCACCATTTCGCCCAGCCGCTCGCTCTGAATGGCGGCCCACTTCTCAATCTGGTTGCTCGGAATGTCCTCCTGGTACACCGTCTGCTCGACCGACGTGTAGGCGTTGGAGCCCTTCGAGCCGATGGCCCCCATCACCTTGTCGTACTCGTTGGCCACGGCATAAGTGGCCGCGACGCCCGAAATGGAGTCGATCTGGTGGTAGGTTTTCTGGCGGGCCACGGGGTTGTCGCGCTGGCTGCGGTACTGCTCGTAGAGGGCTTCAATCTTGGCCAGCTCGGGCTTTTCCTGGGCCCAGTTCTGGGTGCCCAGGTGCGAGGTGCCCTTGAACACCATGTGCTCCAGGTAGTGGGCCAGACCAGTAGCGGTGGCCGGGTCGTTCTTGGAGCCCGCCCGCACGGCCAGGTATGTCTGGATGCGCGGGGCATCCTTGTAATCCGACAAATAGACGGTCAGGCCGTTATCGAGGGTGTAGATGCGGGCCTGGAGCGGGTCGCCGGCAACGGTCTGGTACTTGTACTCCTTCTGCTGAGGCGTAGCGGCGGCTTCGGTGGCAGGAGCGGTAGAAGCAACGGGCTTGCTGGATTGGCACTGGGTCAGGCCCAGGGTAGCCAAGGCCGGAACGAGGAGCAGAAGGGGTTTTTTCACAGGAAAACCAGGTCGGAGAGCGGGCAGAAGGGAAGTAGAACGTCAAAGATAGGCGACCCCCCCGGGAATAAAAAGCCCCGCCACACCCGTGCGGCTCCCAAGTCCGAAAAAATGCTTATAGAATCGCAGATGCTGCAGATGCTGCGGATGAAAAATGATTCGTTCAATAGGGTTTTAAGGGCCGGCGTTCAGTTCGCTAATCCGTTCTCAGCACGAATCTGCCTACCGAACGAATCCTCCGTCAGCACGAATCCTCTTCATCTGCAACATCTGCGATTTAGTCGGCATCCAGCCCCAGGCGCTGCTTCATCTCGGCCAGCATGGGGTACTTTTCGGTCAGGTACTCCAGCTTGTCGGTGGCGGTATAGAGCTTGCGGCCGGTTTCCTGGCGCTCCACCACGCTCACCTGCACACTGAGGCGCGGATAGCCGGAGCGGCGGCGCAGTTCACCCAGAAAATCGGCCCGGAACTCGTTGAACTGGTCTTCCTGTACCGGGTTATCCACCTGCAGCAGAATCAGGTGCTGGTCGTTGGCCTGTACCGGGCGCTTGAGGATGCTATAGTGCATCATGCTCACGGCCTTGCGCTCCTCGGTCAGCTCCTGCCACACGCGCTGCAAAGTGGCATCGTCGATGGCCGGCAGGCCCGTGGCGGGGCCGCTGGGCTCGGCCTCGGTTGTAACTTTATTGGCAGCCGCCTGCTGGGCCAACTGGGCTTTCATGGCGCTCATCTGACCCAAACCGGGCAGCTTGGTACCCAAACCCAGCGGCTTGCCCGGCGGCGGCATCCCGGGTTTGGGAACGGGCGGGGGCAGGGGGGCGGCCGTTACGGGCGTCTGGCCCGGCTCGTGGCCGGCAATGCTGGGCCGGCCGGTTTCAATGTGCGGCACCGTGTCGCGGAGCTGGCCGGTGGTGGGCACCTGGGTGGCCGTTTCGTCCTCGATGCTGGGCGTATCGTGGAGCTCCTCCACGCCGCTTTCCACCGGCACAATGGGTTCGGGGTCGGCCGGAGCGTGGGCCAGGTTTTTCGTTTCCTGTTTTTCGCTTTTCAGCGGCTCCGGGGCTTGGGATGAAGACTTGGCGTAAGTGGCCGGGGTTTCGGCCGTGCCATCGGCTACCAGCTGGCCGTTGGGTGCTGGGGCCACGGTGTTTGGGGTGGCGGCCGGACTTACGCTACTTTTTTTTTTCGCCTCGCCGTTACTGGCGGAGGCGGGGCCGGCGTTCAGGTCGCGGGCAAACTGCACGGCCCCGTTGAGGTAGGCCAGCTTCATGAGCATGAGCTCGACGTGCAGGCGCTGGTTTTTGGCCTGCTTGAACTCCCGGTCGCAAAGGCTGACCAGGTTCAGGGAAGATAGCAAAAAGGCCAGCGAAGCCGCCTGGGCCTGTTGCACATAGCGCGCCCGGATGTTGTCCGACACTTCCAGCAGCTGCACCGTCACGGGGTCTTTGCACACGAGCAGGCCGCGCAGATGCTCGGCGGTGCCCACCACGAAGTTGTGCAGGTCGAACCCGTTCTGCATCACTTCTTCCAGCAGCAGTAGCGTGGCGCTCAGGTTTTCGGTCAGCAACGCGTCAATCAGCCGGAAATAGTACTCGTAATCCAGAATGTGCAGGTTCTGAATTACGTCCTGGTAGCGCAGGTGCTGGCCCGAGAAGGTCACCATCTGGTCGAACATACTCAGCGCGTCGCGCAGGCCACCGTCGGCCTTCTGGGCCAGCAGGTGCAGGGCGTCGTCCTCGGCCTGAATCTGCTCCTCGGTAGCCACATAGCGCAAATGCCCCCGGATGTCATCCACCTTGATGCGGTTGAAGTCGAAGACCTGGCAGCGCGAGAGGATGGTGGGGATGATTTTGTGGCGCTCGGTGGTGGCCAGGATGAAGATGGCGTAGCCCGGCGGCTCCTCCAGCGTTTTCAGAAACGCGTTGAAGGCCGCATTCGAGAGCATGTGCACCTCATCGATGATGTACACCTTGTAACGGCCCTGCTGGGGAGCGTAGCGCACCTGCTCCACGAGACTGCGGATGTCCTCGACGGAGTTGTTGGAAGCCGCGTCCAGCTCGTGGACGTTGAACGAGGCGTTTTCCTGGAAGGCCCGGCAGGAGCTGCACTTGCCGCAAGCCTCCAGCTCGAAGGGCGTGTTGTCGGGGTCAGCGGCGGTCAGCAGCGCGTCGGGCACGATGGTGGGCTGAGCGGCAATCAGCTCCGACACTTTACGGCCCTGGCGGACGTGCTCCTCCACAAACTCGCAGTTGATGGTTTTGGCCAGAATGCGGGCGCAGGTGGTTTTGCCCACGCCCCGGGGGCCGCAGAACAGGAAGGCCTGGGCCAGGTGCTGCGATGCAATGGCATTCTGGAGGGTGGTGGTGACGTGCTGCTGCCCCACCACGCTGCGAAACGTGGCCGGGCGGTACTTACGGGCCGAAACAACGAAATTTTCCATACGAGCTAGGGGCAAAGATACGTAACCGCCCGCCCGATTCCGCCTCTGATCCGGCCAATAACGCCCTGGCGGCGGCGGCCGGAGCTAAATCAATATGCTTGTATTATATATAATTTTGTGTATATTTAATATGAATTTATCGTTCAGTTGCTGCGGCTCTGCTGGCAAGTGGCGCCACGCGGCGGGCAGCGCCGGCGGATGGGTCAGGTGGGGCGAGGGACCGGTCTGAGTTTCACCTTCAGTCTTCATTCTTCTATGAAACACACTGTTCTGTTGCTGCTGGCCGGTGGGCTGGCCGCCGGCCCCCTACGGGCCCAGCGCGCACTCCCGGCCACGCCGCAGCGTCCGGTTACCGATACGTATTTCGGCCGACAGGTGGTAGACAACTACCGCTGGCTCGAAGATGTGAACAACCCCGAAGTGAAAGCCTGGTTTCAGGCCCAGGCCGACTACACCAAACAGATCCTTGACCGCATTCCGGGCCGCGACAGTCTGATCAGCACTTTCCAGGCCTACGACCGGCTCCTGACCGTGCGCTACGGGGAAGTGAAAAAGCGTGGTAACCGCTACTTCTACCGCAAAACCCTGCCCTCCGAAACCGTGGGCCGGCTTTTCGTGCGGGAGGGCAAAACCGGTCCTGAAAGGCTGCTCTTCGACCCCACGGCCTATGACAAGTCTACAACCTATGCTATGACGGCCTTCACGCCCAGCCCCAACGGCCAGCTGATTGCCATTGGCCTACAGGAGGGCGGGGTCGAGCTGTCCACGCTGCGCATCCTGACCGTGGCAACCCGGGCGCTTGGGGCCGAGAGCATTCCGGCCGTATTTGGCGGTGGAATCGACTGGCTGCCCGATGGCAGCGGCTTCCTCTACACCCCCAACAACTCCACCGACCCCCAGGACCCCAAGGGCAACTTGGATACCAAAGCCCGCCTGCACCGCCTGGGCCAGCCCGTGGCCGCCGACCCCGACCTGTGGTCGAGGGCCAAAAACCCGGACATGGGCATCCGACCAGACCAGTACCCCGTCATGTTCTTTGCCGACGACCACACCCAGGTGTACGGCCTGCTCGCCTCCGTGGACCGGCGCGCCGATGCCTGGCTGGCCGACCCCGCCGACCTGGCAAAGCCCACCATTGCCTGGAAACGGCTGTCCGCACCCACCGACAGTGTGTATGACTTCCGCAAACTGGGCAGCCGCCTCTACCTGCACAGTGTGAAAGGAGCCCCCAAAGGACGCATCCTGGTCACGGATGCTGCTAACCCCAACCCCGCTACGGCCACCGTACTGCTACCCGAAGGGGAGGGCAACATCACGCGGCTGCTCTCCACCAAGGACTACTTGTTTGTGGTGCTCAGCGACGGAATAAACGAAACGGTGCGGCAGTATGACCCGCGCATTCAGCAGTGGGTGCAGATGCCCATGCCCAGCACCGGTACTGCCGGCCTGGAGCCCTACGACGCGGCCCACAGCAACGAGCTGTTTACCTACGTTTCTACCTGGAACCGCCCCGAAACGGTGTACGACTACGCACCGGAAACCCGCAAAATGGTGCTCAGCCCCTTCGATATGAAAGCCCGCTACCCCGGCACCGACGACTTGGTGGTGGAAGAGCTGGAAGTGCCCGGCCACGACGGCACCCTAGTGCCCCTGTCGTTGATTTACCGCAAGGACCTCAAGAAGGATGGCAAGGCGGTGTGCTTCATGACGGGCTACGGGGCCTACGGTATCTCCGCCACGCCTTATTTCAGCCGCCGGATGCTGGCTCTGCTCAATCAGGGGGTAGTGCTGGCCGCAACCCACCCGCGCGGGGGCTCCGAAAAGGGCCAGGCCTGGTACCGGGCCGGCTACCAGACCACCAAGCCCAATACTTGGCGGGACTTCATTGCCTGTGGCGAATACCTGGTGAAGAACCGCTACACCAGCCCCCGCCACCTCATTGGCGAGGGAACCAGCGCGGGTGGCATCCTCATTGGCCGCGCCATCACCGAGCGCCCCGATTTGTTCGCCGCCGCCATCAGCAACGTGAGCTGCTCCAACGCCCTGCGCATGGAAAACTCGCCCAACGGCCCCGTGAATGCCCCCGAGTTCGGAACCGTGAAGGACTCGGTGCAGTGCATGGGCCTCTACGAAATGGATGCCTTTCAGCACGTAAAACCGGGCACCCGCTACCCCGCCGTGCTGTGCGTGGGGGGAATGAATGATCCGCGCGTGATTGTGTGGCAGCCCGGCAAGTTTGCGGCTGCGTTGCAGGCGGCCAGCACCTCCGGCCGGCCCGTACTCCTTCAGGTCAACTACGATAACGGCCACTTCACCGAAGACAAGCAGGTTACGTTCCGCAACTTCGCCAATATGTACGCTTTCGCGCTCTGGCAAGCAGGTCATCCCTCCTTCCAGCCCCGCACCATAGCCGCGAAGTAGGCCGGGCGGGGAAAGCAGAAACCACAGCTGGGGCGGCTGTGCGTTCTGCCATACTTTCTATTTCACCGCGAACCCGCACCGGAACATTTTTGGTCCCACGCAACGTTTCTCCGGCAGCGTGCGTACATTCGCACCCCGCTATTGGTGGCGGGTATCGTTCTTTCACAACTGGGGCTGACCGGAATTGACAGCTTGTGCATGTCGCGAGTAAGCGTGTCGGGAGTTGGATGAATCTCCCGTAAAAAAAGTTGTCCAAACAATAACTGGCGAGTATAGCTACGCCATGGCTGCTTAGTCTAGGTACTAAGTAATTGCCATCGTCCCGCACCCGTAATCCTGCTCACGGGTGAGTTCGGGGCGTCGTAAGAGTTGGGATAGTTCGTGGGGCACTGTGACCCACGGGCGAAACTCAAACAGATAAGGGGAAATCAAGGGCCTGATGTGCGCCTGGCTTCCCACGAAAATCCAAGCATAGATACACACGTAGAAAACTCGACGCCTTCCTTGTCTGGACCAGAGTTCGAATCTCTGCAGCTCCACTTCTGAACGATGCAAAAACCCCGTCGGCCCCGGCCGGCGGGGTTTTTTGTTGCCCATCCGCCGGGCCAAGCCAGCAAGCCCGATGGAGGTTGAGCTTGAGTAAATGGCTGAAAAATAAGTATTTGCAGATGTTTAAAATTTGGCGTTTCTCTGATTGACCGCCAGGGCAAACGCATGAAGCCTACGTGAGGATTTGTTTGAGGTAGTGAATGTCGTAGGCCGCTTTCACGCGCCGTTTAGCCAGACTTAAGCCGTCGCGTTGTTGGGTGAGCACTTGCAGGGTGAGCTTGCGTAAGGTGGCCAGGTTTTCC
>NZ_QYCN01000081.1 GCF_003583925.1 Hymenobacter rubripertinctus
GGGGTTCTCGTTACAACGGGGCGAAAAATTACGCTAAGCCGGTGAGGCGGCCGTTGCGAACGAGTGCTCCGGCTGGCGAAGGGGGCGTAAGCCATTGGCTAACAAGGCTTGTTGGTCGGCGAAGGTGTATTTACCCAGCCGGTTGATGTGCTCGAAGCGGGCGGGGGAAAGATGAACCAGATCCYCTTCTTGAACGGGATACCCTTCGGCCCGCAGCTGGGTAATGACTTGCTGCATGTACACCGTGTTCCACACGACGACGGCATTGGTGAGCAGATTCAGGCAGCCCACGACTTCCTGCTGGGCCTCTTCTTGTTTGCGACGCAGCACGCCGTCGCCCCCGAACCAGAGCCAGCTGCGCAGCGCGTGCAGGTGCTCGCCTTTGTTGAGCTGGGTGTTGATTTTACGGCGCAGGGGTTGGTGCAAGAGGTAGCGCAGGATGAAAATGGTTTTCACTAGCCGGCCGTATTCCTGTAAGCCGTAGGTCAACTGATGCTGCCGGGGGTAGGCCTGGAGCTTGCGGATGAAGAGTGAGGCAGTGACGTAGCCCAATTTGAGCGAACCCGCGACGCGCACTAGCTCTTCCCAGTGGCGGGCCAGGTACGTGGGGTTGACCTGACCGGTAAACTTGAGGGCAGGGTAGTCCAGGTCAAGTCCCTTGATTTTGCTCAGCTTCTGGTCGGCGATGTCGCGCAGGCGGGGCGTAAATTCGAGGCCCAACAAGTCGAAGAGGGCAAAGACCAGGTCGGTGTAGCCGGCCGTATCGGTGGTGTGCTCCAGGATTTCGAGCTCCGTTTCGTTGCCCAGGATTTCATCCAGAACGTAGGTGGCGTCGCGCTCCGTCGTGGCGATGACCTGGCTGCCGTACTGCGCGTACTGGTCGGCCGTGTGGGTATAAAACGTGACCCCGCGGCCGTAGCCGAAGTATTTGGGCAGGGCCCGGGCGTTGCGTACGGCCCCGCTGACGGGGAAGCGCTGGCCATCGGAAGAGGACAGGGTGCCGTTGCCCCAATACGCAGCCAGCCACTGCCGGTGCTGGTAATTGACCAGTTGGGTGGTCGCTGGGCGCAGGGTTTCCTCCCGCAGACAGCTGCGCGCCGTCCACCACAGGGCCTGGTAGTCAAGGCCCGTGCTCTGGGCCATATCGGTGAGCGGAATCGTGCAGCCCAGCGCCAGCAGGCTGGCGTAGCGCAAGGTGGCGTGCTGCGCCTGGCGTGGGGCCCGACCCTCCAGCGGCTGCAGCGGGGCCGCAAACTGGGTCCAGCCATCTACCTCCACCAGCAGGTCTGTGAGTTCGACGCGGGGCAGGCGGCGCGTGATTTCCGCCTGCAAGGCCGTCACCGAAGCCGGCAGCTCTTCCGCCTGCAGACGAGGCACGACCAAACGGCCGGCAGCTTCGTCGAGGTAGCTCTCGTGGCCACTGCCGAGCAGCGCCTCTACCTGCGGCAACAGCTGCTGCAACTCCCGGATGCGCTGGCCAATCCGCTCGCTGGGTTGGGCGGGCAGATTGAGTTGCTGGCAAGCTTCGGCCCGCACGGCCGCCCACTCGGCGGCAGGCAGCAGGTAGCTTTCGAGCGGGGCATACTGGCGTGAGTCAGGCACATACACATCGCCCGAGCGCAGTCGCTCGCGCAGGGTCGTGAGCACGCCCAGCTCGTAGGCCTGGCGGTGGCCCGCTGGGGCATCCCCTACTTCGGCGGCCCGCACGAATTTGGCCCAGGTCGGGGTCATAAAGGCCTGCGGTAAGTCGTCCGGCAGCTTGCGCCGCCGCCCCGCCTGCAGGTCCGCCACCAGCGTGAGGGCCTGGGCAAAGTCGTCACCCCGGTAGGCGTGGGCTATGTGCAGCTGCGCCAGCAGCTGACCGGAAAACTGCTTGACGCTACCATAGCGCTCGGCCAGAAACGCGAGGTGGGAGTGGCGACTGGGCTGCACCAGGGCGCGGCTCACTTCTAGGGCCGCGAGCAGGGCCTCCCGGGAGAGGGCTTCGTAAATCGTGGCCCGCAAGGCCGGCCCCGCCACCTCGTCTTCCGCCACGACTAGGCGGGCCGCCTCGCTCAGGGTGAGCAGGGCTTGGTCCTTGGCGGCGGCCATGCGCTGCTGGTAGGCGTCGAGGTCGCGGCGGGCCTTGGCTGTCAGCGCTTCCCAATACTGGTCAAACAGCTCGACCACCGAGTCAGTCAGGGCCAGCAGGCTCTCGCGCAGAAAGGCGACCAAAGCGGGGTAGCGCTTTTCCGGGCTCAGACGCTGCAGGTAGCTGTTGCGGCGCGCCCGTACCAGCCGGGCCAGGCGCTTTTGGCGATTGAGGTGCAGACTGCTCGTATCCCAGCTCGCTACCCCCAACTGTTGGAGAAAGGCCAATTTGGCCAGCGCCTGCGTTAGGGCGCGGGGGCTGGCTGTTGTCGCGGCCTGGCATAGCCAGCGGTGCCGGGTGAGGGCGGCCGGACTCTGATCGGGCACCAGCAGCGCGTCGAGCGTGGTCAGCAGGCCGGGCTGGTCGAGCAGCGGCCGCAGGCGGCGGAACGATTCGCGGTGGGCCTGCTCGGCCAGGCTGCCCACCAGCCGCTCCAGCGTGCCAATGGCCGGGCGCAGCAGCCGGTGCTGGCGCAGCTTCTGACAGGCCAGCTCCAGCAAGAGCCGCTCGTTATCGTGTTCCAAGGCCCGCTCCAGCAGCCACGGCTCCAGCCAGCCTTGTTCCAGTGGGGTCCATTTACTCCAGCCCAGGTGCTTGAGGGCCGCTTGCAGATGGGCGGTGCGCGTGGCCTCCCGGCTCCCATAGTCGGCCAGGTCCCCCCGCACGCCGTCGGCCAGCTGCTCGGCCACAAAGGCCCGCAACCCAACGGGCACCCTTGTTACCCAGGCATCGGGCAAGTAGCCCAAGTAACGTAGCAGGCCCAACTGTAGGGCCACGCCCAGCCGATTATTGGCCCCGCGAAAGGTGGCCACGAAGGCCCGGTCCGTTTCGCTCAGGTGGAAGTGCTGGCGCAGGTCGCGCTCGGCGATAAAAGTCGGCAGTTGCTGGTAGCGCTGGCGCTCGGCCTGGGTCAGAAAATCTAGGGGCATGGGCCGGGAGGAGCGTCTCGCAATACGGCCGTTTTCCGGCGACACGCCGACGCCATCGAAAAGCCCCCTAAGCTAAGCCCAAAAACGTCCTATTTCCTTATCTCACGAAACTATGTTCGCGTATCTTTACCTCCTTGACTTTATGAGATAATTTCCGCCTCCCGCCCATGAAAATTGGTTACGCCCGCGTCAGCACCCGAGAACAGCAGCTGCATCTACAAGTCGATGCCTTGCAAGCCGCCGGCTGCACGGACATCATCCAGGAGAAAGTTTCCTCCGCTAAGGACCGGCCGCAGCTCCAGCAGCTACTGACCCGGCTGCGCGCTGGCGATACGCTGGTGGTCTGGAAACTCGACCGGTTGGGCCGCTCGCTCAAAGACCTGGTGATGCTGGTCACGGGCTTTCAGGAAAAGGGCGTCCACTTCGTGAGCCTGCACGACCACCTGGACACCACCACGGCGCAGGGGCGGCTCATGTTTAATCTGTTTGCCTCGCTGGCCGAGTTTGAGCGCGACACTATCCGCGAGCGTACCAAGGCCGGACTCACGGCGGCGCGGGCCCGGGGCCGGCAGGGGGGGCGACCCAAAGGCCTCTCGAAGGAGGCCCTTTCGAAAGCACAAGCCGCTAAAACCCTCTACTTACAGCAGGACAAGACCGTGGCCCAAATCGGCCAGTTGCTCGGCGTCGGCCGCGCTACCATTTACCGCTATCTCGCCCATTTAGGTGTTCCCACCGGCGGCATGCCGAAGCCAACTGAGGCTTAGCGTAATTTTTCGCCCCGTTGTAACGAGAACCCC
>NZ_QYCN01000082.1 GCF_003583925.1 Hymenobacter rubripertinctus
GTCGGGTGCGCGCGGGCTACGGGCCGGAAAACCTGGCCACCTTACGCAAGCTCACCCTGCAAGTGCTCACCCAACAACGCGACGGCTTAAGTCTGGCTAAACGGCGCGTGAAAGCGGCCTACGACATTCACTACCTCAAACAAATCCTCGCGTAGGCTTCATGCGTTTGCCCTGGCTATAAACCTTTTTCATTCAAAATTCAGCTATGATATACTACAATCAGCGGAGGAAATTATGTAAAGTTATTTCAGCTTTATCAAATTCTACATCAGAAAGATCAAAAAGAGGTAAAGCAAAAGTTTTTCCATTAAATAATTTAATTTTTGAGAAATTATATTTATTAATAATAACTTCTTTTATAAAATTACTATTAATTTCTTCTTTTTTCAAAAATTTATATATTATTAATTTATCGTCTGATATATGCAATATTTTTATCATTATTAATCTATAAATTAATAATGATAAAAATATAAAATCAAATAATATAATCATTTTTACAATGTATTCTGATGACATCATTGTAGGAGAAATACAAGGAGCATTAGACAGTGCTAATAAAGGTAGTATTTGAAAAAACACAACTTTGCGTGACCTATAGAAAGTTATTTTCATTAGCGTGAATATGTTTTAGTGCAGCCATTGCAAGGCTCGTTGGATTTAGGTAGGTTTTCTTTACCACGTTCGGCTGAAAGAGTTAGCATTGGTACTACTATAGCCAGAGGAGTTGCCAAACGGCCGGCGGCGGCAAATCCAAAACGTTGAAGAAGAGGTATCAATGCAGATGATCCAGTTCCAACACCCCAACCAAGCACACGAAGAAATTCGTCTGCTCGCGCTTTCGCAGGCCCATTTTCATCTCTGGTGGTAATAGATAGCCCTTTACCATCATTGCCTCTATAAGCAATGGCTTCCTTAGAGAATTTAGAAAGCCCATGAGTATCAACACTGGTAGTTCTATCACTAGTAGTAAATCCCCCAACGGACCCACCCAATTTGCCCTCTATCGTAACGTTTGTTTTAGTTACAGTCTCAGTATTTATTGTAGAAACAGGTTCTCCTATAACACCTCCTTTATCATCATACTCAATGAACGTAGATGTAGTGGTGGTGGTGGTGGCAGTGATGGTTTCAATCATCTTATCACCGATTCCATTGCTAGAGGTTATCGCAGACTTACCCAATAGCATGTTAAACTCTTTGCTATTTGACTTTATCTCTCGCTTCGATTTTGTTACATTTACACTCTTTTCTGTAATTTTATCCGTTGAATTGGTGGATGTGACTGTTATGTTTTTAACCTCATCTTCGGGGCCAAGTCCCATAAAATCAGTGTATCGCACAGGGTTATTAAATGCGTAGGTATAGGGACTATTAGAGGAGTAACTTTCAGTCCAAGGGTCAACTACCATAAATCGCCCGAGTTGGGGATCATAGTTTCTGAAACCATAGTCGTGCCAGTTCAGTCCAAACTCGTCCTGGCGCTCCTTGCCGTTCCAGCTGTACTTGTTCGCCGGCGTGGCGGATTTGCTCAGGCCCGCCAAGTCCAGCCCAAACGGGTCATACTGGTTCTCCTGCACTTGCAGGCCCTGCCGGTGCTCGACGCTGATGTCGTCAAAGAACACATCCGTGTCGCTCTCGTTGGCCACGTACGCCTGCACGTAGCCCGCCGCCGGCACGAACACGCGCAAAGATAGCCGTTCGTAGCCCCCATTCGCTACGCTGGCATTAGCCGCGCTCGTCAGCTGCTGCGTGCGCCAGTCCACCAGGGCCGAATCGGCGTTGTAGACCAGCACCCGCACGTAGGCCTTCGGTACGCCGCCGGCCAGCTGCTGCACGGCCGGCACCAGGCCCAACCCCACGCTCAACAAGGGCAACACCCGCACTTTGCGGCCCCCGTCCGGCGGAGCCGGCCCTACCGCTGGTTGCAGCAATGACGCCACGAAACTCGCCAGCGAGAAGCTCCAGTTGGCCCGCGCCGGCTGCTGGTACATCCCGTACGCCACCACGTCCACCGTGTCGCCCTTCGCTACCGTGAGCTGCTTGAGCGGCCCCAGCGGCTGAGGTTGCGTACCGCCCGCGTTGAGCAGGGCAAAGCCCACCCCCGAGCGGGCCAGTTGGTGATACGGGTCCACCCGCCGGATAGGAGCCGACACGCTCACCGAATCGAACTCCGACTGCTCCCGCCGCAGTTCATCAGCGTTCGGCTCCAGGTAGGCGTGATACACCTTCCGCTCCCCCGGATGAAAGGCCACCCGCAGGTTGCCCAGGTGGTCTTTGAGCGTGTACTCGTACTGCACTTTCGTGCTGACCTGCCCGGCCGGGTCCCGCTTATACACGTACAGCGCCCGCCCCTCGGCGTGGCTCAGCCACCGCAGCGAGTCCCGCTCGTACTGCCACGGCCCCACGTAGTCCGTGCGCACCGCCGCTTTGCCCGCCTCTGTGGCCCGCTTGCTCACCTTCTGGCCCGCGGCCGAGTAGGTGTACTCCAGCACATTGCCGTTGGCCCACTCCAGCCGCTCGGGCAGGTGCAGGTAGTTGTAACTGATCTGGGTGATGCCCTTGTTCTGGTCGCTGGTCAGGCTGCCCGCCGCATCGTACGTGTAGTCCGGCTGTTGGCTGCCCGTCGTGCTCCCGTCCGTGAAGTCGGGCCGCGCGGGCAGCCTGGCCCCGAAGGCCGTGGCCGCCGGGGCCAGATCGTCCACCCGCAGCAAGCGGTTGCTGCTCGGCTCGGCGCTGCCGCCGGCCGGCTGGTAGCGGTAGCGCAGGTTGTCCGTTTCCGCGTACTGGGCCGCGCTCGTGCGCGTGGCCGCCGCCACCAGGCCCCGGCGGCGCAGCGTGAGCAGGTTGCCCCCCGCGTCATAGCTGGCCGACGAGAAGCGGTAGTTGCCCCGCTCCGCGCCCCACGCCCCGTTGGGTCCCGCACTGCGGGCCACGAAGTCGCCCTGCAAGAGGCGGTTGAGCTTATCGTAGCGGTAGCCGTAGGCCCGCTCCACCCCGTCGCTGGCCGAGCGCCACCGCTGCCCGGCGATGTTGCCGTTGTACTGGTTCTCCTCAAAGCCGCACGCGTAACTCAGCGCGAAGCTCCACAGGTCCCCGTCGGCCGGCGCGGGGTTGTCGATATCGTTGATATTGGTCAGCCAGCCCCGGATGTTGTAGCGAAAGTCCACCGTCTGCAACGCCCGCGGACCCGTACTACCGCCCGGCAATGGCACGGCCACCGCCCCGCCCCCGTTGGCCGCACTCAACTGGCCGCCCAGCTGCTTGCTCGCCAGCTGGCCCAGCTCGTTGTACACGTGGCGGGCCAGCACCTGGGCCGGAGCCCCGGCCAGCTCCTGGGTTACCGTCAACAACCGCCCCCCCGCGTCGTAGGCACGCTGCTCGCGCACGGCCCGCGCCGGCTGACCCGGGGCCTGGTGGTTGGCGTAGGAAGCCAGCGCCTGCCCCGCGAAGTCATAGCGCGTCGTCGCCACGTCGGTACCCCCCAGCGCATTCGTGCTCTGCACCTGGATCGGGCGCAGCCGCTCGTCGAAGAAGCTCGTGCTCACCAGCCACGCGTCGGCCGCCCCTGCCGCCCGGCCCAGCACCCGGGTGAGCGTGCGCGTGGCCTGCCCCGTCACCCGCAGGTCCACCGCCGGCACCTGCCCCGGCTGACAGGCCAGCTCGGCGGCCGTCGGTGGCTGGTAGGCCGCGTCGGCCGTGCCGTCCTGGTCGAAGTCGTAGCCGTCGTAGTAGGCCACGCTCAGCAGCTCGGCCCCGCCCGCCGCACTCAGCTCGGGCCAGGTGCGGTGCGAGTAGTAGGCCTTC
>NZ_QYCN01000083.1 GCF_003583925.1 Hymenobacter rubripertinctus
GCTCAGACCTTTGAAGGTAAGGTCGACGGGGGTGAGCTGGGCGGGCTGCTCGCCGGCCAGCTCGTCGAGCAAGGCCGCCAGCTCCCCGGCCCAGGCCGCCACCAACGCCTGCATGGTGACCGCCGAGAAGCGGCCCGCGTCGTAGCTGAGCAGCAAGCTCAGCTGCCCGCCCACCACCAGGCCCGAGACGTCGAGCAGGCTTGTGCGCCCGTGCTGCGGACTCACCTCCCGGCCCGTGCCCTGCTCGCCGAAGGCAAACAGCGCCGGCCCCGACTCCACGCCGACCCCACTGCCGACTCCACTGCCGACTCCACTGCCGAAGTCGCCCAGGTAGTTGAACGTTATCTGCGGGGCCGGGCCGGCTGCCTGCCCGCCCAGGTAGCGCAGCACCCCGTAGCCCAGGCCCTTGTTGGGCACCCGGTGCAGGGTCTCCTTCACCTCGATCAGCTGCCGCAGCCGCTGCTGCGGCCCATAGTCCAGCGCCAGCACCACCGGATACGTCGTCGTAAACCAACCCACTGTCCGGCTCACGTCCAGCCCGGCCTCGTCCAGCGCCTCGCGCCCATGCCCTTCCAGCTGCACCCGCACCGTGGACACGCCCAGCGTGGCCCCCAGCGCCAGGCCCAGGCCCGTAAGCAGCACATCGTTGATGTCGGTGTGGTAGGCCGCGTAACTCTGCGTCAGCAACCGCTGCGTGAGCGCCGCCGACAAGGTCTGCGAGGCCATGCCTCCGCTGCCCGGCGCATGCCCCGCCACCACCTCGACGGGCAGCGCGGGCACCACCCGGGCCGCCACTTGCCCCCAGTAGGGCGCTTCCCGGGCCAGCACCGCGCTGCCAGCGTAGGCCTGCTGCTGCTGCTGCCAGTACTGAAACGAGTCCGTCTTGGCCGGCAAGCTCAGCGCCAGCCCCTGCCGGTACTGCCCGTAGAGCGTGCTCAGGTCTTCGAACAGGATGCGCCACGATACCCCGTCGATGACCAGGTGGTGGCAGACCAGCAGCAGCCGGTCCTGCTCCCCGGCCGGGTCGCGGAACAGCGCGGCCTGTAGCAAGGGACCCGTGCCCAGGTCCAGGCTGGCCTGGATCCGGGTGCAGGCCGCCTCAAACGTGTCCGCCGCGTAGCTCAGCACCTGCCAGCCGTAGCCCTGCTGCTTGCCCAGGTTCTGCTGCTGCCACTGCCCCGTCGACGCGTCCTGCGCGAAAACCATGCGCAAGGCATCGTGGTGCAGCACCAGTTGCTCGAGGCTGGCGCGCAGCCCCTTCTCCACCACCGGCCCCGTGCTCAGCAGCAGGACCGACTGGTTGAAGTGGTGCGCCTCGGCCAGGCCCAGCTCAAAGAACCAGTGCTGGATCGGACCCAGCGGCACGCCACCCGTCACCAGCCCCTGCGCACTCAGGCGCGTGACGGGCTGCACCCGCCCGGCCAGGGCCGCGATGCGCGGGTGCAGCAAAATATCCTGGATGGCCACCGCGTAGCCCCGCTGGCGCAGGCGCGAGACGATCTGGATCGACTTGATCGAGTCCCCGCCCAGGGCGAAGAAGTCCTCCTCGATGCCGATGGGCGCACGCGCCAGCACCTGCTCGTACACGCTCACCAGCAGGGCCTCTACTTCCGTACGCGCCGCCTGGTAGGCCACGCCCGTGCCCAGGCTCTGCGCCGCCGGGTCGGGTAGCTCGCGCACGGCCACCTTGCCGTGGGCCGTGCGCGGCAGCTCCGCCAGGGCCACGAACCGCGCCGGCACGGCGTGGGCCGGCAGCCGCTGGCCCAGGTATGCCTGCAACTCGCCCGCGCTCAACTCGGCCCCACTCAACTCGCCCCCACTCAGCTCGCCCCCACTCAGCTCGCCCGCCTCCGGCGCAGCCACGAAGTAGGCCACCAGCGCCAGGGCGCTGCCCTCGCCCGCCCCGGGCCGGGCCACGACCACCGCTTCCTGGACCTGCCCGTGCGTGAGCAGCGCCCGCTCCACTTCCCCCAGCTCCAGGCGGTAGCCCCGGATCTTGACCTGGCTGTCGCTTCGGCCCAGAAACTCCAGCGTCCCGTCGGACTGCCAGCGGGCTACGTCCCCGGTGCGGTAGAGCCGCTGGCCCGCCGCATAGGGATGGGCCACGAACTTTTCCGCCGTCAGCCCGGGCTGGTGCAAATAGCCCCGGGCCAGGCCCGGACCGGCCACGCACAGCTCGCCGGCCACGCCCACGGGCACCAGCCGCCGGGCCGCGTCGAGCACCAGCACCTGCCCCCCGGCGATGGGCCGGCCGATGGTAGCCCGCACGGGCTGGCCCCGCTCGTAGGCGTGCACCGTGCTCCAGACCGTGGCCTCGGTCGGGCCGTACTCGTTAAATAAAGTGCAGGCCTGCAGCGCCGGCGCCTGCTGGTGACGGGCCACCAGCGGCAGCGGGCAGGCCTCGCCGGCCACAATCACCTGCCGCAACTGGTTGGGCCGCTCGCCCAACTCGGCCAGCAGCAGTTGGTAGTACGAGGGCACCGTGAGCAGGTGCGTCACCTGCTGGGCCAGCGCCCAGCCGGCCAGCGCGGCCACCTGGCCCAGGGCCGCCGCCGTGGGCAGGCACACCGTGCCGCCCGCGCAGAGCGTGCCGAACAGGCCGGCCACCGAGCTGTCGAAGGCCGGCGAGGAGAGCAGCAAAAAGGCCTCCACACCCGAATAGGTGGCCAGCCGCGCCCGGGTCGAGTGCAGCAAACTGCCGTGCTCCACCACCACGCCCTTGGGCTCCCCCGTCGAGCCCGAGGTATAAATCACGTACGCCGGGCTGCCCGCCCCCAGGGCGGGCTCCAGCACAGGGGCACTGGTGGGCGTGTCCAGCTCGTCGAGCTGCACGTCCAGGGCAAAGAGCGGCCCGGCGTAGTCGCCCAGCTCGAACAGGTACTCGGTCTGCGTCAGCACCAGCACCGGGGCGGCATCGGCCAGCAGATACGCCCGCCGGGCGGCCGGGTACTCCGGGTCCAGCGGCACGTACGCCCCGCCGGCCTTGAGAATGCCCCACAGCCCCACCACCAGCGCCGTCCCCCGGTCGGCCAGCAGCCCCACCAGCTGGCCCGGCTGAAGCCCGTAGTCGCGCCGCAGGGCGTGAGCCAGCTGATTGGCCCGCGACTCCAGCTCGCCATAGCTCAGCCCACCCTCCGCTCCCCCACACTCAGGTAATTTAACTCACCAACCGGCATTTGTGGGTGGGAGACGATAGCAGCCAGCAGCTGTTCCAGGTGCTGGCTTAAGCGGATGATGGTTTCCGGCCCGTACACATCGGGGTTGTAGAGAATACCTGTCAGCAGCTCGTCACCCTGTTCCGCGAAATTGAACACAATATCGAACCGGCTGGTTTGCAGCTGGTCATCGGTGTAGGCACTCGCTTTCAGGTCGCCGAGTTGGGTGGCGGCTCCGGCGGCCTGGCCCTGGCCGTGGCCCAGGGTTACTTGCACGTCGAAGAGTGGATTGCGGCTCATATCGCGCTGCAGCCGCAGGGCTTCCACCAGCTCGCCGAACGGATAAATCTGGTGCTCATAGGCCCCCAGCGTCACCTGCTTTACGTGGTCGAGCAGCGTTGCGAAGCTGTCCTCGTGCTTGAAGCGGCTGCGGAAGGCCAGCGTATTCACATAGAACCCGATCTGGTCTTCCAAATCGGCGTGGGCCCGGCCGGCAATGGGGCTGCCAATAATGATATCGTCCTGGCCGGTGTAGCGGTAGAGCAGCGCGTTGACGGCGGCCAGCAACCCCATAAACAGCGTGGCTCCCTGCTGCTGGCACAGTGTCTTCAGGCCGCTGGTAAGCTCCGCGCCGAGCCGGCCGCTGATGTCGGCCCCGCTGTAGGTTTTCACGGCGGGCCGAGGCTTGTCGGAGGGCAGCGCCAGGATTGGCAGCTCGCCCTCGAACTGCTTCAGCCAATAGTCTTTGTGGGCCTGTAGAGAGTCGCCTTGCAACTGTTGCTGCTGCCAAGCCGTGTAGTCTTTGTACTGAATGCGCAAAGGAGCCACGGGCGGGGTCTGTCCCGTGGTATAGGAATTGTAAAACAGCAGAAGCTCCTTCATCAGGATATCCATCGACCAGCCGTCGCTGATGATGTGGTGCAGCACGTAGCTGAACACCCATTTGTGGTCTTCGACCTGGAGTAGATGGGTACGCAGCAGCGGACCATGGGCCAAGTCGAAAGGCGTCAGGGCATGTTCTTGCACCAGAGCGTTTACTTGCTGCTGCTGGTCGGCGGCGTTCCGCAGGTCGTCGCAGGGCACGGCTACCGGCACGCTGGCGCCGGGCAGAATCACCTGACGAATCTCGCCTTCGGCATTTTCCCGAAATACCGTTCGCAGGTTTTCGTGACGCTCAATGATGGCCTGCAGGGCGGCAGAAAAGGCCAGGTAATCTAGGTTGCCCTCAAATATATGTACCCCAGGAATGTTGTAGCCAATGTTGGCCTGCTCGAACTGGCTAACAATCCAGAGCATTTTCTGCGACGACGACAAGGCGTAATCATCAGCCAGGGGGACGACCGGTATAGTGGCCTGGAACGACTCGGCGAAGGCAGCCTTATCGTGCCCCGACAGAAAGTGCAGCAACTCGTCTTTTCGGGCCCTTATCTCGCTGATCACCTCTGGATTGGGCGTAGTATTCTTGGCAAATATTTTGAGCTTGCCATCTACTATCTCCAGTAGAATATCGTTTTCCTTTATCCTGCTCAATAACTGCTTCATAGTTCTATCTCTATTAAGGCTTCTTTGTTCTGCTTATGGGTGTTCTGACTGAGGATGAAATCAATATGACTGGCTAGATTTTCAATAGTGGGTTCGGCAAATACATCCTGAATGCCGATGCGCACTTGGAACGCGGTGTTGATGCGGGAGAGCAGTTGCATAATTTTCAGACTATGACCGCCCAGCTCGAAGAAGTCGTCGCGCACCCCAATTTTTTCCCGGCCTAGCAACTCTTCCCATATAAGTATCAATCTATTTTCTAAATCGTTACGGGCAGGCACATATTCGGCACTGCCGCTTAGGCGGCTACTTTCGGGGTCGGGTAGCCGCTTCCGGTCTATTTTGCCGCTCGGCGTGAGCGGCCACTGAGCCACTGACACAAAGTGGTTGGGCAGCATGTAGGCCGGCAGTCTCTCGCTCAGCCCCGCCCGGATATTGGCTATGACCAATTCGGCGGCCGACAACAGATATGCCACCAGCTCCAGCTCTCCTGTCAAGGAGCTTCGGGCCAGCACCACGGCCGCGTCGATGTGTTCGAGCTGCTGAAGGGCAGCTTCTATTTCGCCCAGTTCGATGCGCAGGCCGCGCACCTTCACCTGCATGTCGTTGCGGCCCAGATATTCAATATTACCATCGGCCAGCCAGCGGCCCAGGTCGCCGCTGCGATATATCCGCTCCCCGGCCCGGAATGGATTGGCCACGAACTTCTCGGCCGTCAGCTCGGGCTGGTTCAGGTAGCCACGGGCCAGACCATCGCCGCCGATGCAGATTTCGCCAGCTACGCCCAGCGGCAGTAGCTCGTTTCGGGGTCCCACGATATAGAGCTGGGTGTTCCAGATGGGCCGGCCGATGGGAATGGTGGTGTCGTGCGGGGAGGTGGCGAAATAGGTCACATCCACGGAGGCTTCGGTGGGGCCGTAGAGGTTATGCACCGGCGTATCGAGCCGGGCGTACCATTTCCGGATGGTTTTCAGAGGCAGGGCTTCGCCGCTGGTAAACACCTTCCGCAGGCTGGCCAAGCGTTCAGCTACGCGGTTATCTTGGAATAGCTCAGCCATGAAAACTGATAACAGGCTAGGCACGAAGTGCAGGCAGGTTACGCCATGCCGCTCGATGAGGGCGGCAATCCGCTCGGGCGAAGTCACGTCCTCTTTTTGGCAAAGCACCATGGGCACCCCCCAGCAGAGCGGCAGGAATAGCTCCCATACCGACACGTCGAAGGAGTAGGTGGTTTTCTGCAGAATCACATCCTGGGAGCTGAACCCGTAGTGGTGCCACATCCAATCGATGCGGTTGACGACGCCCCGGTGCTGCAACATGCATCCTTTGGGGTTTCCGGTGGAGCCGGAGGTATAGATGACGTAGGCCAGATCGGTGGCGTGGTTCACCAGCACGGGGTTCTGCTCGCTGTACTGCCCGGCCTGCTCATCAAAAACGGTCAACGCCGCCTCATCCAG
>NZ_QYCN01000084.1 GCF_003583925.1 Hymenobacter rubripertinctus
CCGAGCAGGTCAAGACCTTGCAAAAGCAGTTGGGCACGTCAGAGGGGCTAAAACAGGGCCATTACGGGGCCTTGCAGACCAAGACCCAGGAGGAGGGCATCTTGTCGCAGGGCTACGACCGCACGGCCGTGCGGTACGTGCAGGGGGCCGACCTGCCCGAATTGCGGGAGTACGGGCAGCAGGTCATCATCGAAGAAAAAAGTGCCTTAAATGAGCGTCTAGAGCATATTTTGAAGGGAAAAGTAGCCAATGCGCAAGCGCTCATCGAGCAGTTGGGCAAGCAGGGCTATCAGGTCGAGCGCAGCACACCAGGGAAATCGGCCATTATCCACGAGCAGACCGGAGCCAGATTCTTAACCACCGAACTGCACCCGGGCGGTAAGGAGTTCGCCTTGCAGCTCAACGCCGCCATCGAGCGAACCACCCAGCAGGCCAAGAGCCAAAGCCAGAGCAGGGGTGGAGGGATAGGGATGGGTGGCCGGTAGCCGAACCATCACCCTAAAAACTCAATGGTTCGCCTTAGTACTTTGCTTTAGTAGCGGCGGCGAAAGAGCCAAAAAACACCCCCCCTAAAAAGAAGAGAAGGAGAAAAACGTTAAAACAGGGGTTAAACTGCTGAATTTCTGTACGCTATATCAAAAACGACACTCATCTAATAGCAGTGCGTTGGTAATCAAATAGCAGTGCGTTGGTAATCAAATAGCAGTGCGTTGGTAATGCGATTTGGATGAGTGTTTTTTGTAAGCTAGTTTTGAAGCGCCCTTAAACGTACATCCAAATCGCATGAGTGAACGCACTGCAACCCGTAAAATCAACCTCATAGAAGAGGTATATGAAGATGGTATATTAGTCCGTGGCCGTAAGACCAGCCAGCTCCCAAAAGAGCCTCACTTCGTGAAGCTCTATTTGAAAGATTTGGCGCATATGAGAGAGCTACCAGCTTGGGTATCGGGCATCTTGTATGAGTTGCTTAAAAAGATGGATTACGCGAACGAGATAGTACTTAACAGTACTGTTAAAAACCGGATAGCCGAAGAGCTTAGTATAAATCCAAAAACGATTGATAATGCGCTAGTTAAGTTTGTCGATAAGAAGATTCTATTCCGTCAAGGGAAAGGAGTATATCTAGCAAATCCCTACATTTTTGGTAGAGGTTCCTGGCATGATGTCGAGGAAATTAGAATGAATGTCTCCTATAAGCCCAATGGAGAGAAGGAGATTCACACAGAAATTGTAGAGCAGGCTCAGCTTGACCAGGAAAAGCTACTAGCGGAAATCACCTTAGAAGAGAAGATGATGAATGCTAGTTCATGCCTGAAAGAGTCTTTAGAACTGGCACTGGAGGGGGTTGAACAGCGCACTGTAAGGCACTAAAAGGTAAGCTATGTACTATACTGAACTGCCCCCTTCAAAACAGTCCCAGCTCGCCAAAAATGCTGAATTGGCTTGTCGATTGGCTTTGAAACAGCTAGGCGTTAAGCTCAAAAAGGCTTTGCATGGCACTCCACGATTTAGCGAGTGGGAAGCCATTTTAACCTATCTAGACCCCGAAGTAGAGGACTATGTTGAACACGGTTTTGCATCTGATAGCCCTCCACATCCTTTAATTCTGTTCGCTTATAACAGCTTAGACCATTATGGAGAGAGCCAATCCGCCAAGGAGGTAATTGCTAATGTACCCCAAGCCTTAACTTATGAATTGCAACGGCTAGGTCTAACTAAAAACCTAGCTGAGCAGATTGATTACAGTACAGCTAAAGATGTGTTGTAATTTGTACTCTCTCCGGTTTTACGCAGATTGTCCAAAGGGTACTACCTTTGTCCTGTTGTCTAAGCGCAAGTGGCTCTGCTGAGGAGCAACCACCCAGGAATAAGACAGCCGACCGAAACCTGCCAGTGTTGAAGGTTCGCCCTCTACTGGTTCGATTGTAAGCCGTGCAGCGTTGAAGGTTCGCCCTCTGCTGCACGGTTTTTTTGTGCCCGTTCTGCCGTTAGGTTTTTAGGCATGACTCTGAAACCTGTTTGGTCGAGAAGTAAAAAAGCCGAGCAGGGAGAGCGGATAGGAGTAGACAGGTTTCAGAGTTCATGCCTAAAAACCTATGACCCGAAGGGGCAAGCAACAATGCAACACGGTTGAGGGGGCAGTGGGGAACAAAAGGGAAAGAGAGGCGTAGGGCAAGAAGCACGAAAGCCCAGACCATGCAAATGGTGTAACACACTAGACCAAATTTGAGAGCCAAGCTTCGCAAGGCCCTCAAATTTGGTGTGTGCCCCTTTGGGGGTGGTACCAGCTCGTGCGCTTTTCTTTCCCTTTTGTTCCCCACTGCCCCGACTTATGGCCTACGCTATCATACGCATTGCCAAGCTCACGAGCCAAGCCCACGCCCACAACGCGACGACCCACAACTACCGCCAGCATGAGGTGAGCAACGCCGACCCGACCCCGCAGCACCCCAACCGAGAATACCTCAACCACGAGAAAACAGACTACTGGACGTTGGCCGAGGCCCGCATTGCCGAGGTAGTGACGCGCAAAGTGCGGGGCGACCAGGTGCGCGCTGTGGAGGTGATTATGACCGGCAGCCCGGAAGGGTTTATTCGGGACAAGGAAGGGCGAGCAGTAGACTATTCTAAAAGCAAATGGGCAGGGGATAATCTTAGATTTTTACAAGAGAAGTACGGAGAGAAGAACGTGGTTTCGTTCACCCTGCACCAGGACGAAAAGACCCCGCACGTCCACGCGGTCATCGTGCCCATTACTCCCGATGGACGGCTGAGCGCGAAAGACACGTTTACCCGCCAGAGCTTGCGCGAGCTGCAAACCGAGTACGCCCAAGCAATGGCCCCGCACAAGTTTGAGCGCGGCATTGAGCACAGCCAGGCCGAACACCAGCCCATGCGCCGGCAGTACACCCAGGAGGCCGTGCAGGCCCGCAAGGTGGCTGAGTTGAGCAAGCCCGCAGCGGCCATCGAGCGCGAACCCTTCACCCTACCCGACCTGCCGCGATTGGTAGGCCGCGATGAGTGGAAAACCACCCAGGAGGCCCGTATCAACGCCGAAATAGCCGCCCGCATGGCCCAGGTGCAGGCCCAGGAGCGGGAACGGATGGAAAAGCTCGCAGAATTGGCCCAGGTGAGCACGGCCGCCGCCGAGCAGGTCAAGACCTTGCAAAAGCAGTTGGGCACGTCAGAGGGGCTAAAACAGGGCCATTACGGGGCCTTGCAGACCAAGACCCAGGAGGAGGGCATCTTGTCGCAGGGCTACGACCGCACGGCCGTGCGGTACGTGCAGGGGGCC
>NZ_QYCN01000085.1 GCF_003583925.1 Hymenobacter rubripertinctus
GAGGTGTTTTGGGCAGTAGCAGGTTCCTCACTGCTCAACCAGGTGCTCAAAACGTATTTCCACCGCCTGCGGCCCCAGTCGGCCCTGTTTCAGCAGGCCGGCCTGAGCTTCCCGAGCGGCCACGCCATGATCGGGCTGGCCCTCTACGGTTGCCTGGCCTGGATTCTGTGGCGCCACCGCCACCACCCGGCCTGGGCAGCTCTGCTGCTGCTCTTCGCTCTGCTCATTGGCCTCACCCGCGTATACCTGCACGTGCACTACGCCACCGACGTGCTGGCCGGTTTCGCCGGCGCCTTGTTCTGGCTGATTTTGGTGAGAACAGGGTTACACCTGTGGTGGCGGGAAAGAGAAGAACTGATGAAAAACGGATAGTAATAGAGGGCAGACGATTGATTAGTTTTTATTAAAAGCAAAAAGAGGATACGTTATAACGTATCCTCTTTTTGCTTTTAATAATAGTGGTTATACTGTTTGTCTGGCGCCTGTATTAATACGTGCAATTACCTCCTTCGTGCCAATTAACGCCACTAAATCCATAATTGCTAGTATAATAGGGTGCAAGACCTCCATTATCACATATAGTTTCGTTTAATACATTGGTAAAGGCAGATCCCATATATTCATCTGCTCCACCAGGTCCGCTGGTTGTAGAGCTTCTGAAATAATACGTCTGGCCGTTGATTGTAGCCTGCTCTATACGGCGGGAATGATCTGATGGATCTTCCTCCACCCAGTAAGCGATTAAAGTGCCATTATTAGGATTGTTGCCGTTAAATGTCACTGTATTATTAAACATCAAAGAATTGCGTGACGCCCATTTTTGATTTTTAGTAGCATCTCTACTGGGATTCCATTTCTCGTCATGAATATCCGCGTAAACGGGACTGTTGTTGTACAACTCGCCAGTAGGATTGGCAAGAGAAACATACACGACTCTCATTTCAGGACCACCACTAATACCAGGTTCAATAGCAGGTAAATCGCGGATTTGGTAGCGTTGTAAGTATTGATTATCGCCGTATACTCCCCTTCCAGCAACTACCGCTTGGTTGATTAAGTATTCAGGTATAACCTTGCCTTGTCTATCAACTCGTTCACACGTTCCGATTACTACTAGGGTTTCCGTGATTTCGTCTCGTATTTTAAGATCTGTTTTCTTGCCGTCCTTATCATACATCGGAACGATCAAGTCCTTCTGATCATCAAATCTAATTGGTAATGCCACAACCTTAGGAATGAATTTCTCAGTGTCCCATTCCTCGCATAGTGCAGGTACTGAAAATTGGCAATGTTCTATATCACTCGTGATTTTATCTATTGTGCTTAATGATTCCTCAGTATTAGCTGCATTTTCCTCTTTGTGAGATAA
Source organism: Hymenobacter rubripertinctus (assembly GCF_003583925.1). GTDB lineage: Bacteria > Bacteroidota > Bacteroidia > Cytophagales > Hymenobacteraceae > Hymenobacter > Hymenobacter rubripertinctus. Next base: position 1,370 of record NZ_QYCN01000085.1, read on the forward strand.
TTTTAAGTACTGGTAAGCTAGTTCTTCGCGTATAGTGCGTCCATTTTCAAGTTTCTTGTCCTTGATATTTGAATACAATATGTCGTAATCACCATCGAACTTAAGTAAGGCTTGTTGCTTAATAAAACGACGAATTTGTACATTGTTTAGCGAAGCGCTAACTGCTTTTCCTAATATTGTGGTTCCATTACTGCCATTATACACATCTGTAGTGTTAATGGTCATCGTCTCATCTTTGGAACAAGATGTAAATTGAAGTGCACAAAGCAGTGCTGCTGCCTTTAAGAAATTTGTACTGTGTTTCATGTAGTAACGTACTTAAGAGTTGTTATCAATATTGATGCAACAAATATCTGAGCCCCCTCCACCAGAGGAAAGGAATAATCAACCTGTTCTGTGACTATCAATGTTTAATTGGATTTATGTGATTATTCAAATTATATGAATTTATGGATATTAGTTATTTGCTTATCACTTAGATACTAAGCTTGTTCCCAAATAGTATTTTTGGTCATGCTTGACGTGAATACGCTAGTTGACGACCGCCAGATGCGGGCGTTGACGGGGTTAGATAGGGTCACTTTTTGCGCCTTAGCCGAGCCTTTTACCAGCGGTTGCCAGCAAGAGGCGCATGCGCGCTTTACCGACCAGCGCCCGCGCCAGCGCAAGGCAGGTGGCGGGCGTAAAGGCGTGTTAGCCACTTCGCAACAGAAGCTTTTGTTGATTCTTTACTACCTGAAAACCTATCCCACCTTCGATGTGTTGGCCGCCACGTTTGGCTTGCCCCGCTCCAAAGCGTGTGAACATGCCTACCACTTGGCCAAGGCTTTGGAGAGGACCTTGCGCACCTTGAACGTGCTGCCGGCCCGCGCCATTGACTCGCTGGCGCAGATGCAGGCCCTGTTTGCCGACGTGCCCGTGCTGCTGCTTGATGCCACCGAACGGCCCCATCACCGACCGCAGGCTACGGTAGACCAGAAGGCCGACTATTTGGGCAAAAAAAAGACTGACGCGTAAAAACACGCTTATCGCCGACCCTAGCTGCTACATTCACTACCTGGGACCCACCACGAGCGGGTCTACCCACGACTACCAACTGCTTAAAAATGAATCCGATGTAAATCTGGGACTGCTCGACTTGTTTGAACTGCTGGCTGATTTGGGCTATCTGGGACTGGTGAGCGATTACGACCTGCCAGCCGCGAGTTTGCCACACCGCAAGCCCCGCCGCAGGAAAAAATGTACCGGCGCGGTGCTGAGCGACGCGCAACGCGCCGCCAACTGCGCCCACGCACGCCGCCGCGATAAGGTCGAACACGCTATCAGTGGGGCCAAACGCTTGGGCTGCGTCGCCCAAACGTACCGCAACAAATCCACCTCGTTTAACGACCGGATAATGGCCATTGCCTGCGGTATTTGGAACTGGCATTTGACACAGAAAAGAGCAAACCTTAATTAGGAACAAGTCTAGTAACCAACGATCCACAAATACCGGCTACAAAATGCGTGAACCGAAGGACAGCAAAGCTAAATCCATTTAAATCCGCGCGCCTCCGTGATCAGGAAAGTAACTGCCCGTGTATCGGCTGCGCTGAGTTTGCTCACACTGGAAATAGTGGTGGTGGGCAGCGTGTTTCTGGGGGCGGCGCTGCTGTTCTTCTACCTCACGCGGGTGGTGTTCGTGGCCCACTCGGTGCAGTTCGACACCTGGGCTTTCGGGCAACTTGATGCGGTGCGGGCGGCCTGGCCGAGCCTGACGCCGGTGGTGCGGGCTCTCACATTTTTCGCCTCCCTGCCCTGGCTGGTGGCAGCCGGCCTCGGCATTCCGCTGCTGCTGGGCTGGCGCAAGCATCGGCACGAAGCCTGGGAGGTGTTTTGGGCAGTAGCAGGTTCCTCACTGCTCAACCAGGTGCTCAAAACGTA
>NZ_QYCN01000086.1 GCF_003583925.1 Hymenobacter rubripertinctus
TACGTTTTGAGCACCTGGTTGAGCAGTGAGGAACCTGCTACTGCCCAAAACACCTCCCAGGCTTCGTGCCGATGCTTGCGCCAGCCCAGCAGCAGCGGAATGCCGAGGCCGGCTGCCACCAGCCAGGGCAGGGAGGCGAAAAATGTGAGGGCCCGCACCACCGGCGTCAGGCTCGGCCAGGCCGCCCGCACCGCATCAAGTTGCCCGAAAGCCCAGGTATCGAACTGCACCGAGTGGGCCACGAACACCACCCGCGTCAGGTAGAAGAACAGCAGCGCCGCCCCCAGAAACACGCTGCCCACCACCACGATTTCCAGCGTGAGCAAACTCAGCGCAGCCGATACACGGGCAGTTACTTTCCTGATCACGGAGGCGCGCGGATTTTAACGGATTTTGTAGCCGGAGCACAGATGAGCGCGGATTTAGCTTCGCTGTCCTTCGGTTCACGGATTTCGTAGCCGGTATTTGTGGATCGTTAGTTACTCTGTAAAAAACTAAAAAGCAACGCTTGGCTGTGGCCCGGCTACAAAATCCGTGAACCGGAAGACAGCGAAGCTAAACTCGTTAAAATCCGCGCTCATCCGTGCTCAAAAAGAAAAGCCGACCCGTTGCGGGGTCGGCTTTTCGTACTCTGTGCGCTCGGGGAGACTCGAACTCCCACACCTTGCGGAACTGCCGCCTGAAGACAGCGCGTCTACCAATTTCGCCACAAGCGCAGCTTTTATCGTCCGGCCTTCCGGGGAGGGCCTTTTGATGCTGCAAAGATAGGAGGTTTTTTGAACGCGCTGCAAGTTTTGGTTTAAAAAAAGTCGAAAAACTCCCGCCCTACAGTTCGTTTCCGGGCTATAGAGGCTGTTTTTCAGTCGATTGCAACTGCCGGCTGAAACGCTTACGCACGCCGATTTCCATTTGCCGGAGCAGCGGAATAGCAATCAGCAGCCAGGCCAGGCCCGCCATGATGCCGGCCAGCACGTCGGTGGCGTAGTGCACCCGCAGGTACACCCGCGTAAGGCCGATGAGCACGATCAGGCCGGCCAGGACCGTCACCACGGCGTAGCGCGCCACCGGGTAGCGGCGCAGCCGGCTCCAGGCAAAGTAGATGAGCAGCCCGTAGAAGGAGGCCGAAATCATGGCGTGCCCGCTCGGAAAGCTCAGGCCCGAGGCCGAAGTAAGCGGCAGCAAAGGCCGGGGGCGCTGGTAAATCTGCTTGAGCAGCAGGTTGAGCGTGATGCTGCCCAGCGCCACCACCGGCACCAGCAGCGAGTACCAGCGGCGGCGGCGCACCAGCAGCAGCCAGGCCACCAGCGCCAGCCCGGCCACCGTGATAAAGTTGCGCGAGGCCAGAAACGTAACGGCCTCCACCCACTGCTGCCGGCCCGGCCCCAGCAGGTGGCGCACCCAGCGGAAGGCGGCCGCATCGAAGGTGGCCGCGTCCTGGTCGAACACCTCCCGGCTCAGGGCCAGAAACGCCACCACGCCCACCGTGCCCAGAGCCAGGGTGATGGCGAATTCGGTTACGAACAAAGTGAAGCCGGCCAGCAGCCGGCGCAAAGGGTTGGTCATGGCCCTAAACTTACGGCAGCGGGCGCGAAGCAGCTCAGGCCGGCCACTCGTTCCGCACGCGCCTGAGCCCCGAACCGGCCCACGCAAAGGCCCTCCGCCGTGCCGCTCCCCACGGGCAGGCACGGCGGAGGGCCGGTTGAGCCGGCAGGACGCTACAGCGCGGCCCGCCGGGCTTGCACTTCGGTGGTAAGCGTTGCGTTTTCCCCGAGTTGCGCACCGAGGCAGTTCAGCTCGTAGTGCCGTTGAAACTGCGTTACTACCCCACTCAGGCCCGTCTGCTGCTGTTGGTTGAGCACGTAAATCCGGTATTCGAGGCGCTTGTAGGCGCGCTCATTCTTCTGGCGGGTCGGCCCCTCGGGCATATCGACCAGCAGCCTTTCCAGGGCGTTGTACTCGGCGGTAGCGGCCACCAGCTCGGCCCCCTTCTCGGAGGCCCGGCCGCTGCCCACGCTTTGCAGGTGGCGCAGCTGGGTCTGGCGGTATTCCAGGTCGGCGCGCTCCTCGGCGGCATCGGCCAGCACCAGGTCGCAATCGACCTGGTTTGTCAGTAAATTCACGGGATATGCCATAATCGTTTCGGGTAATTGAAGGTGAAAGGAACAGGAAACACAGCGTGGGGCTCTGTCCATGATCTATGAACGGTCGACCAGTGCCCCAAATTGTGTGCTGCCCCTAAAATATTTCCCGGGCACGGCGTGACCGGGGCGGCTACGCGGTCCGGCACCGCTCAATCTTCCGAAAGTGAGGCAGCCGTTTGCGTTGCATCGTCTGTCGCGGCATCGTCTGCGGCATCGTCTGCGGCATCGTCTGCGGCATTGTCCGAAGCCTCATCTGCGGCCAGCGCGGTGGCCTCCGCTCGCAGGCCCGCCAGTCGGGCCGCCAGCAGCCGGTGCCGGGCCGGGCTGCCCTCCCCTTCCAGGGCGTCTTCGGCCTCAGCCGATACGGCGGCCAGCCATTTCTGGTCCCCTCCCGCCGTCGTGGGCAACGCGGCCAGCAGCCCCGGAGCGGCCCGTAACCAGCGTAGCGCCCGGTCGGCCCGGGCCTGCCCCCGCGCCAGCCGGCGGCTCAGCTGCCCGATTTCGTAGGCCACGGCGGCGGCGCGCGTGCGCAGCAGTGCCGGGTCGGGTGATGGGGCGGGCGGTAGCGGCAAACCCGGACGGGCCTGGGTGAGCCACTCCAGCCGAAGCCCGGCGGCAGGCGGCAGTTGGCGCTCACCGGCTTCTACCTGCGTAACGGTCTGGCGCGATACGCCCAGCCCCCCGGCCAATTGGGCTTGGGTCAGGCCTAAAGCGGCCCGCAGCAGGGCCAGGTAATGCGGTACGCGGGGTATGCGAAGCGAACGAGGCATAGCGGAGCAAGTTGTTGCCTTAATTCCGGCAGTGAGCAATAAGGCAACGTAGAAGTTGTTGCCTTATTTTCCGCTGCCGGAATTAAGGCAACAACTTTTATGAGGCTCAGCGGCAGGCCGGCGCACGCCATTCTCTACCCCGTTCTGCGCAGCCGGCGCTTACTAGTATTTTTGTCCAGGGCAAACGCATGAAGCCTACGTGAGGATTTGTTTGAGGTAGTGAATGTCGTAGGCCGCTTTCACGCGCCGTTTAGCCAGACTTAAGCCGTCGCGTTGTTGGGTGAGCACTTGCAGGGTGAGCTTGCGCAAAGTAGCCAGGTTTTC
>NZ_QYCN01000087.1 GCF_003583925.1 Hymenobacter rubripertinctus
GGCGTGCCCGCACCGGCCCCGGATGGCAGCAGCCGCAAGGTGCGCATCCTGCCGCTGCTGAGCGTGGGCCTGGGCCTGGTGCCGGCCGTGCAACAGCTCAGTGGCGGCGTGCCCCGGGCCTACGTGCGGGTGCTCGTCTACAATGCCGACTCCGCCCTCGTGGACAGCCAGACCCGGCAGTTGACCCAAGTGGCGCAAGGTGGGTATGAAGCGTTATCTTTACGCGTGTTCGTGCCTGCGGCGGGCTACGTGCAGGCGTACGTAGCCAACGAGAGCGACACGGATGTGTTCTTTGACGATGTGAGTGTGCAGCACCGGCAGGGGCTGCAAGTGCAGGAGAACCACTACGACCCGTTTGGACTGGATCTGGCCGGGCTGAGCAAGAGCGCCACGCCGCAGAACAAGTTTACCTGGAACGGCAAGGAGCAGCAGACCGAGTTCGGATTAGGGTGGCACGACTACGGAGCGCGGATGTATGAGTCTACAATTGGGCGCTGGAATGTGGTGGACCCGTTGGCTTTTAATAATTATATGATTTCTCCTTATACTTACTGCTTAAATAACCCGCCCAATGTGATTGATCCTGATGGTCGTGACGCCATTTTCACTGTTGATAGAGACAAAGACAATAATATAATAGGATTGAATATTAGTTCAACTAATTATATAAAAGGCTCTGGTGCCAGCGCTTCAAGGGCAAGTCAACTAAATTCTGCGGCTAAAGATAAATTCAAAACAAGGAACGTTGGTGGTATTTCAGTCTCGTTTGACGTAAAATATTCATATGCTCCAGATAAGCAAGTCAGCGAGCTGAGGGAAGGTCAAAATTTAATAGAGTTCTCTTCTCAGATTTCTACTTCTGAGGACAGGTCTCATGCTTCTTCTAGTCAATCAGGAAACCCTGATAATAATACATTGCAAGTATATAGTGGAAATTATGCATTAGCATACGATAATGGCAGGTCGAATAATACTATTCTTCATGAAACATTGCATCTGCTAGGTGTATCAGATAGATATTATGAAGAGCATTTAGGCAATGGAGGAGGATCTCGTCCTGTCGGCAGCAGGTTTTACGATGATATAATGGCTGTAAATTTTTCTGATCCTAAAAGAAGCGCAGGAGTTTCTCTAAATTATTCTCATTATATGAATTTTGCAGAATTTGCGAATAATAATTATAAATTCCCTGGTATTTCAGCTATTGGGTATAATGGTGCTACAAATCCAGCAGGTGATATATACGTAAATAAACGCTCTATTGATGTCAATAGTAATAGTACGATAAAAGGCGTTTCTGATACCTATCGGTATGAACCAGGTAAGTATGGAACAATAAACCCCATCCAATAAAAAATTAACACATGAAAAGAGCAATAAATAACATTTTTTTTATTCTATTATCGCTGCTATTTTCTTGTAGCCAAAGAAATAATAATGATGAATTTCAATATATAAAAGGATTTATATTATATAGAGATATTAATAATACATTTATGTATTTTTTTTCAATAGATAAGGATCAATCTAGCAACGATATTCATAATATAGAGGAAAGTGGAAATGCGTTCCAGTTCAAGGTAAATAATGAAACCAGATCATCATTGTATTTATTAGACAAAGATACGGTTGAAAACGGCAAGTTTGTAATATCATATGCTAAAATATTGGTTGAATATAACCCTTGCGATGGATATAAAATAGGATACATTAATCCAAATAAATATGACACATTAGTTTTTATCAAAGATAAGAAGATTGTAAAAGCTATTTATAATTACCAAAACATTAACGTGCTGAAGATTATGAATGCAGAATGCAATCAAAAAGTAATTCGCTAGTGTAAATTCATGAATAGGGAGTCTCAGCGTTCCTGATAATTGAGTTTGCTTTTGTTTCAACGAGTTTGCTCGTTCGTAAAAAGTGTCTTCAAACGCAGCAAATTACGTGGCCCGCGTGGCCTTCACCGACCCGGCGAAGCTGCGCGCCGCCCGCCCCGACTCGGGGCGGGTGCAGGTGAGCACCCAGTACCTGGACGGGCTGGGGCGGCCGGTGCAGAGCGTGCAGCATGGGGCCTCGCCCACGGGCCGCGCCTGGTCCAGCTCACCCAGTACGACGCGCTGGGCCGCGAGCCCCGGCAGTTTCTGCCCTACTCGGCTGCTACGGCCTCGGCCGACGCGGTGGGCTACCACCCGGATGCGGTGGCCGAGCAGGGCCAGTTCTACCGCGGGCAGGGCGGGCGCGACCCGCTACTACCTACCCTGACCCAGCACCTGCCCAAGACGGCGGTGCCCTTTGCCCAAACCGTGTTCGAGGCCTCGCCCCTGAACCGGCCCCTGGTGCAGGCCAGCCCCGGCGAAACGTGGCAGCTGGGCGCGGGCCACGAAGTGACGCTCACCGAGCGGCCCAACCTAGCCACCGACTCGGTGCAGCGCTGGACCCCGGGCTACGTGTCCGAGCGGGAAGAGCTCACGCCGCAGGCCGCCTACGCGGCCGGGGAGTTGTGGGTGAAAACCAGCCGCGACGAGCAGGGCCAGTGGCGGCAGGAGTTTTCGGACAAGGAAGGCCGGGTGGTGCTCACCCAGGTGGGCCTGGACGGCACCTATGCCAGCCAGGCCACGAGCTGGCTCAAGACGTACTACGTGTTCGACGACTTCGGCCGGCTACGGGCCGTGCTGCCCCCGCTGGCGGTGCAGCGGCTGCGCAAAAACAGCTGGCAGGTCACGGGCGCGGGGGTGGAGCGGCTGCTGTTCCGCTACCACTACGACGCGCAGGGGCGGCCGGTGGAGAAGCAGGTGCCCGACCAGGCCGGCTACGCCTACACGCTCTACAACGAGCTCGACCAGCCCATCCTGAGCCAGGACGTGAGCCAGCAGGCGGATAAGCAGTGGGTGGCCAGCAAGTACGACGCGCTGGGCCGGGTGGTGTACGCGGGCCTGGTGCACTTTGCCGATCTGAGCGGGACGCCCAGCCAGCAGCGCGACCAGCTCCAGACCTGGCAGACGAACTGGCTGGCGCAGAACCCCACGGTGCCCCTGTGGG
>NZ_QYCN01000088.1 GCF_003583925.1 Hymenobacter rubripertinctus
GGCAGCACCCCACAGGGTTGAACGGGCAATTCGCTAAAGCTGGTAACCTGACGGAGCGCTACAGGGAACTTGAGCACGAGCAAGACATTTTGGGTGGTAGCCGAAGCATTTCGCCGCCGCAGGTTAAGCATGAACTTCAGAAATACTGGATATTGTGCACCCGGATTGCTACCAATGGTAGGTACGAATTCTTTAGTGGCTGGATCCTGAATGTTATTGCCGCTTACTTCCAATTCCAGTACCGAATTACTGAGGCAACCGGCATCTATATAATCGGTACGCATTACATGGCTGGTGGCCGAACTCATGCCCTCGTAGTACCAGGCAACGGAGCCGGCTGGTAGCACTGCCGGGTAGTTACTACCTTCCTGTAACAGAGCAACCTGAAAATCCTGGACGTCTAAACCCGAAGCGGGGTTAATGAGGTATTGGATTGCATCAGGCACCCGATACTGATGCAAACGGCGGCGGCGGCCATCCCCATCGGTATAAGTAGAGGTTTTTACTTCTACCACGGGCTTGCGCAGTACGCTGAGCACCCCCAGCGCCTCGTTATAGTAGGGATATTCCTCGGGGGTAGTAATTATTTTTGTGCCCGGATTATTGAAGGTAATGTTCTGGTAGAGGCTGGTGGCTGAGATGGTACCTGTTGTCTGGGTCGTCATTTCTAGCGTCATGGGTTGCAGGCTGATGGACTTCTGCGGGTCACTTTCTTCCTTGCCGCCACCAAAAAAGGCATCCAGTGTACTTACGGCTGCCCCAATGTAGGGCAGCGCCCGTAATCCGTTTTTCAAGAAGTCGCTCTTGGCCAAATCCGCCTTCAGCCGGTCAATAGCATTCTTCTTGGCTTCGCTGTCAGCCGTGCTTGATTTCGTCCCTTGGCTACCCAGCTCTTTTTTTACCTTCGACGCGAAACTGTCCAGGCTTTTATACGACTTCTGCCCCGACTTTATATTGCTGCCAATACGCTTGCCCAGCATAATGGCTTCATTGAAGTCGCCGCTTGCCTGAGTAGCCCCCGGGTTATTTACATCGGTCGTAACCAACGTACCAGTCGTAACGCCGGTGAGCTTTACATCAGCTTGACTGACCAGATTCACATCGATGGTGAACTTAGAGTCAAACTGGCAGGCACAGGGGTCGTACTCCATCGGAAAATCGGCCATGAACCACTTGGCCCGCTGATTTAGAAAGGGTACCATGGCCACGAACTCACTCGTCAGCCCTGGGGTAGTATTTTCCAGGGCCGTGCCGATGCCCTCCATACGGTTAAGGGTGCCTGCTTTTTTCTGCGCGCCATTATTGTTGAAACGCAGCTTAATTTCGGCAAACTGGTAGCTGTTGAACAAGTCGCCCATCGCCACAAATACCCTCAGCATACCCGTGTGTTTGTTGTAGAGCACTACGTACGGATTGCGGGAGCCTACCACGGGGGATCCGGCGTCATTGTAGCCCATATCCCGCTTCAATAATTCCCAGCCATCCTTGGGTAAGTCGCGCTTGCCTAAAATGTGGGTGACGCTGGTATTGTCCGTCTGTTCCCAGGGCATCCAGATAGCCTGCTCGTTGATGGCGACGTTGTTCAGGTTCCACCAGCGCCCATTGTATTGCTGACCTTCGTACCAGTTGAATGTATTGGTACGGGTAGGATACTCCGGGTTGATGGCAAGCGGAACGGGGGCCGTACTAATGCCCTTGACATCACAGGGAGCGGGCGACTGTGCCCATGCGGACTCGATGCAGGCAATAGCCAGCACCCCTGCCGCAGCAGGTAGAAATTTTTTCATAAAAAGGAAAGGAAGTAATGAACCAGTCGGAAGTTCCCGACCAGGAAAATAGAAAAACGTTCCGAAGAAATTAGCGCACCCGCTTGCCCCGGAACACGCGGTTTATGCGCTTGAGGCTGCGGTCGTTCTCAAACTGCGAATAGTCCACCCGAATGGAGTCGCGGGTGGTCAGATAGCCAATACCACTCTCCGTCAGGCAGGAAAAATCGTTGCGTCCGTAATTAAACTGAATGGCGCGCCAGGTCAGGCCCAGGGTGAAGTAGGGCGACTGGCAGCCCCGGCTCAGGTTGCGCAGAAAATCGTACTGGATGGGGCTGCCCACGTTGTAGGGGTCCAGGCCCTGGAAGATGCGGATGGTGAACGTGTCCCTGGGCGCGTCGGTGGTGCTGCCCTGGAACTTGCCGTAGATGGGGCCTTTGCGGAAGGAGCGCGGCACCAGGCTCAGCACTTTGGTGAGCGTGTCCACGCCGTCGTCGTTGGGAAAGCACTTGGTGTTAGGGGGGCGACGGGCAATCAGGCGCACGCGGTAGTCGCCGGCGTCTTTTTCGTAGAAGTAGAGGCTGAACTGGCGGTCGGTGAACACGCGCGCGTCGTTGCCCACGCGCCACTCGTAGCTGGTGTAGGGGGCACCGGGGCCTTCGAAGGTGATGTCCTGCTTGGCGTAGGCCGTGTCGGGGGTGGGGGTGCCGTAGTTTTCCAGGAAACGGAAGCTGAGCGGATTGGCCTGGGCGGCGGCGCAGGGGTCGGGCTGCGGGTCTTTATCCTGGCGGCAGCCGGCTAGCAGTAGTGGGCCCAGCAGGGCCAGGGCAGGAAGGAGAGAGGAACGCACGAACAATCGAATAAGAAGTAGGAAACACTAACGGGGCAAATATATGCCCTCCCTTACATTATCTACACTTCTAGACAAAATCCCAGTAAATATTTTTCGATCAATGGGCACTTATATTCGCTGAACAGCTTATATTCCGGGACGAAGTAATTTATTGTTGCGAGATGGTGGAAATCAACCCCACCCTCGACTCGGGAAACACCATGGCCCAGAACGCCTTCGACATTCTGGAAGCCGCCACTGATGCCATTCAGAACCGCCTGCGCATGGAGGAGGTAGTGAGCCGGTAAGTTCCAGTAAAAAAGCCTTCGGCCAAGTGCTGGCCGAAGGCTTTTGGGGACTAAGAAAGCTGTAGGCATTAATGGGCCACGCTCAGGCG
>NZ_QYCN01000089.1 GCF_003583925.1 Hymenobacter rubripertinctus
GCGCGTCGCCGGCGAAGTACTGCTGGGGCAGGGTGAGCGTCAGGTTCTGGGCTCCGCCGCACAGGGGCAGCTCGAGGGAGGCCGTGTTGTTGATCTGGGCCAGGATGCGCCGCCCGAATACCGATTTGATGACCACGCTGGGTGTATTAGCCGCATCAGCAGGGTCGTAGCGTAAAATTTTGCCACTACTATCTTTTACTGGCTTTTTAAGTCCTGGAGTAATCCTGCCTTCTTCTCCGGCACCCCACGTCACCACGTAGCTGGCTTGACCATTGTTGATAGTAGGTGCAGAGAGCGAGCCGCCGGAAGCGGAAGCGCTTTCAATAATGTAGCCATCCGGAATACCAGTAAGTGTGTAGTACTCTACCCTACTATTTTCCGCGACATAAAGCGGGGCAGTCCGACCTTTGGGGTTCCTACACCATCCAAACCCGTTCTGCCCCGTGAAGCAATGCCTCAGTGCCAAACTTACCACCCTTTTGCGACAGGTGCCCGTTGTGCGTCATTTGTCACGCCAAAAGTTTATCGCTCAATTCGTTATCAGCCTGCTCAAAAGCCGCAACGTGCAGTTCTGCGAGGTGGCCCAGCACCTGAACGACGCCGTCAAGCCCGCCTCGAATGAAACCCGCATTCAGGACTTTTTCCGCGAAACAGCATTGGATTACCGGCTGCTTGCTCAGTTGCTATTGACTTTGCTGCCGGCCACGGGCAAGTTGCGCCTCTGCCTGGACCGCACCGAATGGGACTTCGGCCGCTGCCAAGTCAACATTTTGCTCGTCACCGTCGGCCAGGGCGAGTTTCAACTGCCGCTGTACTGGGAATTACTCGACAACCGCAGCGGCAACTCCTCGGCGCTCGACCGCATTGCCCTGCTGCAAGTCTGCGTACAGGTGCTGGGCAGACACCGCATCGGCCTGGTAGTGGGGGACCGTGAATTCGTGGGCCACACCTGGTTGCAGTGGCTCAAAGACAATGGCTTGAACTTCGTCATGCGCCTACCCAAACACCACCTGCTCACCCACGCCAACGGGCAACGGCAGGCCATTGCTGCCCTGGGCCTGGCCCCCGGGCAGGTGCGCCGTTTTAGCCACTGCCAAGTCGATGGCGTGTGGGGTCAGGTCTGGGTTAAGGCCCTGGCCGACAACGAGTTTGTGTTTCTATTCGGCAACGTTGGACTGCCCTATATGGACCAACTCTACGCCAAGCGCTGGACCATTGAGCAGTGCTTTCAGAACCTGAAGGGCCGCGGCTTCAACCTGGAAGCCACCCACTTACGCTGCCGCCGCAAGTTGCGCAAGCTCGTGGCCCTGGTCAGCCTGGCTTACGCATTGTGCCTGAGCGTAGGCACGGTCGCCGATCAGAAATGCAAGCCTATCGCCCGCAAAAACCACGGCTACCGGGCCACCAGCCTGAGTCGGCACGGTCTGAACCTGCTGCGCCAACTCACCCGTCCCCATACGTCGCCACACGAACCGCTGGCTCGCAAAATCATGGCCTTACTGGATTGGTTTATTCGCTATCTTGCTTACAGTCAAACTACTAAAATAGTAGGGTAGAGTAAGTGTGTAGGTAACCGTCTGGTTAGGGCAGACGCTTGGCGCGTAATTCAGGAATGTTTGCGCCAGCATTGGAACAACATTCAACAGCAACAAAGCGAGTGTGGCGGATAGTAACCGCCAAGTAGAGGGTAAGTAATTTTTCATAAAAGAGAGAGAAAAAAACGAAAATGAATTATGGAAAAATAGTTCAGCGTTCAGTTGAGATGAAGCAGTAATGCAATGCGATTTGACTAATGGGGCGTAACGATATTCTGATATTATTATCCTTGGTATTCGCACTTCCATAGCCCTCAACATTATTGTCAAGGCGAGTAAGTGAATTCCCACCTGAAAATAATATATGCGAATACCGCACGGATACTGCTGATTCAGCACTGAGATACAAATAGGGTTTCACCTGATATCGTACTGCTATTATCGGGCGTAGGAAAGCGGAATAAGTAGTAAAGTTATAGTCTGATTTTCGTAGGAATAAGGCAGAACCTCCATCTACATTAATCGCGGCAATTGCTTCGTCGCGGCGACGAAAACGGTCATACCCAGCCCCCATATCTAGGCCCACACAAGCTACCCACCGGCGGGCAATGCTTCTTTGCCATTCGCGGCCGATATAAGTTTGCAGGCCAAAGCTGTTCTCGTAGAAGGTGGGGTTGACGGCTAAATCACTGCTCTTATTGCGCCGCTCGTTTCGCAGGTCGAGCACCAACCCCAGACGCAACGCCTGATTGGGCTTGGTCTGGCGCTTATAAAG
>NZ_QYCN01000090.1 GCF_003583925.1 Hymenobacter rubripertinctus
TACGCGCTCGAACGCTACGGTAACGCCCGGCCTCAGAACGGCCACCGCTTCGACATCACCCAGGCCCAGCTGGGCACGGGGACCGGGGCGCAGCTGCTGACGGGCGCGGACCTGACGGAGCTCACCGACTTCTTCGCCCCCGGCCAGTTYCGGCAGCTGAGYGAGGCCCAGCGCCTGTCGGCGCCCTCSTTTCAGCTCATGCGTAGCGGCGTGCGCCTGGCTACGCTCGACGGCTTGACCGGCGGCCCGGCCACGGTGCAGCAAGTGGGYTACGAGCGGCTCGTGCTGGCCGCYGCCCCGTCCCCCCCAGCGGGTACGCCCATCATTGCGCYCGCCCMSMCCGAGGCRTCGCTGGTGGCGGTATCAGCGCCCGTAGCAGAGCTGACGGAGCGCCGGAGCATGGTGGCCATGCCGGCCCAGCAATTCCAGCAGCTAACCCAGCGCAGCACCATAAACCAGTCGTACGCCACTGCCCAGCCCTCGTATCTGGCCCCGGCCGAGGTATATTGGCAGGAGGACGAGTACGTGCTCGTGCGCGCCGACACGCTCACGCGCTACGCGGCCACCCGCTATGCCAACCAGGCCCAGGCCACGGCCGCGCTGCACGCCGTGGTCGCGAGCGACGCCCGCCTGCAGGACGAGCTGCTCGTCATGCCCGCCTACCAACTCACGCTGCAAAGCGTGTAAATGAAAAGATCTGATTAACATGCAACTCCTGCTGCCTGATTCGGTATTTCTGGCGGCAGTTGAGGGAAGCAAGGATCAGCACAAGCACATCATGAATTGCCCGGTACGTTTACTGATTCCAACGGCACGTTATAGAGCAGCAGCTTGAAAATCCGTTGCTGAATGAGGGCTCTCAGTCCCTAGTAAATACTAGGATTAGAGGCTCATACGTTTGCTTACCGTACTAATTTAAGTCGCTCATATTTGAACACCCGCACTGTAACTGTACTATTGTCAACATGGATAAGCGACTATTTAGAGCACGTAACACTAAATATGGGAAAGTATGTATTCCCCCTTCAGGTGGACCACTACGCGAAGATGCTATTGCTTGCCTATCGGATGAGACGATGGAAGAGCGTTACGGTTACGATGAGTATACCTGGGACGACTCCTTGCATCGGGTCGTTTTTGACAATTCCGGCGAAACTATCGTCAGTACCTATCCTGACGGGACGGTAAGCGGCTCTGAGCCGACTTTTTTTGAACTGGCGCTGGATACTCAGCTCGCCCAGTACGTAGTGCAGAATGCTGATGAGTACGGCTATCCCGATTTCCTGGGCAAGCGCATTCAGGTATATTATGCCGGCCAAGGCACCGTGCGGGCCGAAGAAATAGTGGCGATAAACGTCTTACGGGCATTCATCACGGAGCCCGATGATGTGATAAAGGTGAGTAGCAGCCCCGGCCAGGTGACTATTCACGTGGTGCCAGTTGACGGGCAAACCCCCATTACGAAAGCCGTTACGGGCTACGTGAGCCTGGATTCGGCTCAGGTACTTACCCCCGAAACATTTACCGCTGACGACTCGACGGGACTGTCCCTAAGCTATCGGTTTCCAATTCCGGTAGAGGGCACGTATTATTATACTATTCGCGTTGCCGATGGCCAGCAGGCGCTTACGGGCAGTGTGGTAGTTGCGAAAGCAGCAGTTTCAACGACCCCGTTCACCATAAGAATCACTACCCCGGTAGTTTCCGAACCGACCAGTTTACGTTTGGACACTGGTAAAATCACGGTTGAAATGAGCGTCAGCGGCGGCAGCACCACCGCTGAAGTGCTAGTGGAGCTGACGGCCTCTACGAGTTCCACACCGGTTACGCGCGTTGCGACGAGCACCGATGGCACTCGTTTTACGGCCCTTTTCACCAACCTGGCAGAAGGGACGTATCGGCTACGCGCCATCGTCAGTAATTCGCCTTCTTCGGCGGTCGATGAGGCGACTGCCGTCGTCTTGCCTCCCGATCTTGTAGTTGGCGACCAGTTGACGTTTCTGCCCTGGGTCCGGCACAAGCTAGGTCGAACTGCTGGACCAGTTACTAGTGGTCTGTCAACTTAATTTCGTCTGTAACAGTTAGGGGTAGACACCTTCTGTTTTTTGCTGATGCCTCGCCCCGCTAAACCCGTTGTCCTACCGCCCGCCGATGCCGCCAACTTGCAGGCGATTGTCAAAAAAGGCACCCACAA
>NZ_QYCN01000010.1 GCF_003583925.1 Hymenobacter rubripertinctus
CTCACCGCCCACGTCGCCGCTTGCGTGGCCGAACGCAATGCGGCCCGGGCCACGGTCAAATGGCAATTCACGCTGGAAAAAGCCCGTGTCAAACTCGACCGCCACTACCAGAAAATTAGGGTAACTAACTTGCCTGACTAAGCACTAGTTGCGTCCCGGGGTTGACCGACACAGTTGACCGACACAGTTGACCGACACAGTTGACCGACGGCGCGAAAGACGAGCCGCAACCAGGCGGCTCAACAACCAGGCATCCCGTATGGGGGATATTTCAGAAAAGGTAGGTTATTTCTTTAGCGTAGAAAAATAACCTACCTTTTCTGAAGGGCAAACGCATCAGCAAACAGCCGAATGCTTTTACCGCGTCTGAGGACACTTTGATGAGTGTGCAGCTTCGGAAACGCTCCCCACTACGGTAGCCTTAGATGCTACAAATGATGGAACCTACCGTACATGCGTTTGTGCTGCCCATCCGGTTGCAGTAACAACGGCGTGGAGAACGAGACGCAAATATGCGTCTCTGCAACCGGGGGCACCGTTCACAAAACTGCTACATTCGTTTTTCGGACGTTAAATTAGCGTTCATTCATTCTGTTCGTTTTTACTACATGAAATATTTCCCCTCCGCTTCCGTCTTATCCATCTTCTGCGGCGCAGGCTTACTGCTAGGTTCGACCAGTTGCGTGTCGCAGAAAAAATACACCGACCTGCAAAACCAGTACGCTTCCGCCACGCAGTCGCGCGACCAGTTAGAAGTGGAAAAAAATGCGCTGCAAGATGCGAAAGCGCGCAACGAGGAAACGCTGCGCACCAGCTTACTCACTAAAAATCAGCAGGTCAATCAACTCAACGAAAGTCTGAGCGGCGCGCAGGAACAAAATACGCAGCTCTCGGCCGATCTGCGCGGTAAAGAGCAGCGCATTGCCGAAATGCAGCGCATCCTCGACCAGAAAGACGCGGCTGTGAAAGCGTTACGCCAAAAAGTGGGTGATGCCCTGCTGGGATTTAATTCGCAGGATTTGCAGGTGAACGTAAAGAACGGCAAGGTGTACGTTTCGCTGTCGGAACAATTACTGTTTAAATCAGGCTCCACCAAAGTTGATCCGAAGGGCCAGGAAGCGCTAAGCAAACTGGCCGCCGCCCTCAAGGGCAACCAAGAAGTAAATGTACTGGTGGAAGGCCACACCGATGACGTACCGCTGCGCGGCGTGGTGAGCGGGGCCAAAGACAACTGGGACCTGAGCGTGCTGCGGGCCACCGAAATCACGCGTATCCTGACCCAGGGGGGGGTACCCGCCGGCCAGGTAACGCCTTCCGGCCGGGCGCAGTACGTGCCCGTTGCCCAGAACGACAGCCCGGCCAACAAGGCCCTCAACCGCCGCACCGAAATTATTCTGACGCCTAAACTCGACGAGTTATTCCAGATTCTGGAGCAGAATTAATCGGCCCGTCGCACCTTTCGCCAAAACGGCTTTCTGTTTCGTTCGGAAAACCGTTTTGCTGTTTTCCAGGCCCGGCAAGTGTCTGCAAACAGGTAGCGTTACCGGCGTCAGACCTTTGCTTCGGCTGCGGGCGAGCATGCGCCGGAACACGTAGCGGATTAATTTTCTTTTTATAAAACCCAGGAAGAAGCGCCTCGTATTATCTGGCAATAAGAAGCAGGTGACGCTTTCCGTCAGGCAACGCGGCGGTTTTAAGTCTTTATAGGTTTTTTCATAGCATTTAAGGTTGAAAATAATTTCTTATGCGCTTATTTATTTGCCATAACGAGAAAAAAACTCAACTTTGTTCTTTACTTTCCTCTTTCAAATAAACCCTTTGCACAATGGCAACCGCTGACCTAAACAAGCTGCAACAGATTCTGGCTAACGCCGAAGACAATGACGCAGTATTGAACCAGATTCGTAAGCAAGTATCCAAAATCACGACCCTGATGGAAGATCTGAACGCGATGCTGGAGCCCGATTATAAAATTGAGAAAAAAGAGCGCAAGCCCCGCGCTGCCAACGCTTCCGGCAAGCGTCCCGGTCGGCCGAAGAAAGTAGTAAGCGCGGAGTAATTTTACCTGCTATGACTACAAGAAGAAAGCGCCCAACTGCCAATTGGCAGTTGGGCGCTTTCTTCTTGTAGTCATAGCTCTTGTAGTCATAGCAGGTTCGTGAATTGCGGATACCCGGTGTAACGACGCATCTTTTCGTTCGCGCCGTTGGCCCGTCACCGTTCCGCAGGCAGACGCGAACAGGCGCCTATCCGGCCGGCTGGATGCACGGCTTGCGGAACGGTGACGGGCCATTACTGCGCGTCCGTATATCAGGAGAGTTTCGCGGGCAGCGGCCCCCGCAGCAGCGAAGCACCTGCGCGCGTGGTTGTCGGCCGTAACCGGGGCAGCGTACCCTGGGCTTCCATCCAGGAGGGCACGCCGTTGGCCCCGGACTGCTACGGCCGGCCATTGTGTCGTGGTAGCTGCTGGTGCGCACCTTGGCTCGGGCACGAATTACGCCTCGCCCCGGGCGGGCAAGGGCTTGCTACAGGCCGTATTTGCTGATCAGGTAGATGAGGGCGGCCATGCTGGCTCCACCCAGTTCCAGCTCGCGGCGGTTCACTTTGTCGAAAGTATCGGCGGCGGTGTGGTGAATGTCGAAGTAGCGCTGGGAGTCGCAGTCGAAGCCGATAAGGGCCTTTACCTGGCCTTTGAGCGGCTCCACGTCGGTGCCGGCGTGGCCCACGGCGAATTCGGTGCTGTTGTAGGGCACGAACAGGGGCTGCCAGCCCTGGATTTTGCGCACCGTGGCGGGCTCGGCCTCAATGTTGAAGCCCCGGGGCGTGAAGCCGCCCCCATCCGATTCCATGGCGGCCAGGTGTTTTTCGTTGGCCGCCTTTGCTAAGGCCGCGTACTGGTTGCCGCCGCGCACGCCGTTTTCCTCGTTCATAAACAGCACGGCGCGCACCGTGCGCTCGGGGCGCAGACCGGTGGCCTTGAGCAGGCGCAGTACCTCCATGCTCTGGGTGCAGCCGGTACCGTCGTCGTGGGCGCCCTGACCCAGGTCCCAGGAGTCGAGGTGGCCGCCTACAGTAATGATTTCCTCGGGGTACTTGGAGCCCCGGATTTCGCCCACTACGTTGTAGCTTTTGACGTCGGGCAGGGTCTGGCAGCTCATTTCCAGCTCCACGGTCAGGCCCGGATCGGCCTTGAGCAGCTGGCTGAGCTTGTCGGCCCCGTTGGTGCTCAGGGCGGCGGCGGGCACCTGGGGTACACCGTCTTCGTAGCGCATGGCGCCCGTGTGGGGGAAATCGTCGTGGGCCAGCGTGAGGCTGCGCACCAGCGCGCCCACGGCCCCGCGCCGGGCGGCGGCGGCGGCCCCACTGCGGCGCTGGTCGCCGGCCTCGCCGTAGGCCTGGCCGGTTTCAATGTAGAGCGGGTTCATGGGCCGGTTGAAGAACACGAACCGGCCCTTCACCTTGTCGGCGGGCAGGGCGGCCAGCTCGGCCAGACTCTGCACCTCAATCACGCGGGCCTGGAGCTTGCCGCTGGTGCCCACCGAGCCACCCAGGGCGCATACGCTCAGGGCGAGGCCCTTGCCCTTATCTCCTTTGATCTGGGCCTTTTCGCGGGTTCCGCGCACCCAGTGGGGCACCATCACCTCCTGCAAATACACCCGGTCGAGGCCAATTTTCTCCATCGTGGTCTGGCCCCACTGCACCGCCTGCCCGGCCTGGGCCGAACCGCTGAGGCGCGCCCCGATCTGGCCGGTGAGGTAGCGCAGGTTCTCGTAACTCTCGCCGTGGGCCAGGGCCTCATCGTAAATCCGGCGAATAGCCACGGAATCGGCCTTGGTTTGGGCCTGAACGGCCAGCGGAGCGGTAGACAGCAGGATGGCCGCCAGCCCGAGGGCGCGGCGGAAAGAGGCAATTCGCATGAGTAAAGTCGGAAAGAACGGAAAAGGAATCAGCGTGCAAGTGGTCAATAGAAGCAGAATGCCCGCCCGGGTTGCAGGAGCCGGCGCCAACCCGCGCCGGCGGCCCCGGCGGCTACCGGTGCACGGCTCCGTAGTGGCCCGCCGTGGCGGTAGCAGCCCGCGTGGAATCCTGCGGAATGCGCACTTCCAGCAGGTAATCGTAGGCCTCATCGGCCACGGTGGGCACCGGCCGGGCCGCCCCAAGGGCTTCCACCGTTTCGAGGATGGTGTTGGAATGGCCCACTACCAGAACGGTCTGGCCCCGGTACTCGCGGCGCAGGCGCGCAGCCAGGGCGGGCAGCTGGCGGGCATCGTAGAGGTGCACGGGCAGCTGGCGGGCCTCGGCCAGGGGCTGGGCGGTGGCGCGGGTGCGGGCCGTGTTGGTACTAAAAGCGGCCTGCACACCGCCGCGCTTCGTGAGCCTGACCTGGAGGGCTTGGGCCCGCTGCCGGCCCGCTACCGTCAGGGCCGGGTCGGGCAGGCCGGGCGTGAGGTCCTTTTCGGCGTGGCGCACCACGTACACGACGGTATCGGGGGCGGCGGCCGCAGCGGCGGGGCCAGCCGAGCGGCAGGAGCCCGCCAGCAGCCACAGGCTGCCCCAAAGAACCGGCAACAGGCGCGAAAAGAACAGGTGTTTCATGGGGGGAAGGGTTGAGGGCGGGCAGTAGGGTATCTAACGTTTTGGCAGCGGAGTCATTTCATCCGCTGCCATTTTCAACTTCTGCGCCCCTACTTCAGCGTCAAGATCTGGTGCAATGCTGCTTCACTAACCGTGAGCAGACCTACTTTGGGCAACCGGCCGGTGAGGGTACGCCAGTTGGGCTCCTGCCGGAAGATGGGTTTGAGCAGTTTCAGGGCTTCGGGCAGGCGTTGCTTGTTGGCCAGGCTGATGGCGTGCCAGTACTGCATTTCCAGGTTCTGGGGGAAGAGCTTCTCGGCCGCCTCGTACTCGCGGATGGCTCCGGGCACGTCGTTTTTCTCCACGGCCAGGTCGCCGGCGTTCATGTGCTCGTAGGCCCGGTACAGGCGCAGCAGGCGGTCCAGCTCCCGCAGGGGCTCGGCGTGGTCGTCCACCCGCAGGTCAACCAGGCGGTCAGTCCAGGGTTCGGCCGTGGCCTTGCCGCGCACCATCAGCAGGGCCGCTGACTGCCGCCCCCGGATGTCGCCGCCCACGGCCTGGGCCGCGTCGAGCGCCCTGAGCAGGCGTTCGGGCAGGGGTAGGCGGGCGTTGTTGTCGAAGGCCTGGGCCATGGCGTCGGGCACCTTCTCGGTGAGCATCATATTGGCCTGCACCGAAAACTGGTTGCCCTGGCGGTGGCCCGCAAAATCGATACACTTGGCCCCCGTGTGGGTGGCCACGCGGCCCTGGTTGTCCACGATGGCCACCTGGCGCACGTCGCGGCCCTCGTCGGTGCGCAGCAGCTCGTCCAGAGCCTCACGGGCCGATTTGCCGCCGCGCAACAGGGCCAGCCCCCGGGGGCCGAAGGATTTGTTGGTGAACGACTGGGTGGCAATGGCCCCTACGCCGGCCTCGGCCCAGCTCACGCTGGTACCTACTGAAAACCAATGGCTCTGCACCGCCACGGCCAGGTCGCCGGTGAGTGGGTCGCGGGCCACGATGCTGTAGGTGTGGGCCAGCGGATCGGTGGCGCGGTATATCTGGGCGGCGGCCGGGCGCGCCAGGGTTAGGGCAAGGAGCAGGAAGAGCAGGAGCAGTCGGTTCATCGACTAAAGCTAAAGAAGAAACCGGATGCATGGCCTTCCGCGCTGACTCCCCTTGGCCGGGGCCGGGGACAACCGGTTGATGCTGACAGCGAACCGGAGAGGCCTTTTATGCGCTTTGCCCCTATCTTGCCCCTATATGCCTACGCCCGCCCCGCCCGCCATCGAAGTCTGCAACCTGACCAAGCACTACGGCTCCCACGCGGTGGTGCAGGACGTGTCGTTTGCCCTGGCCCCCGGCGAAACCCTGGTCCTGCTCGGCCCCAGCGGCTGCGGCAAAACCACCCTGCTGCGCATGCTCAACCGCCTGGTGGAGCCCGACGCGGGCAGCGTTAGCGTGAACGGGGCCGACGTGCGCCAGCAGCGGCCCGAGGAATTGCGCCGGGGCATGGGCTACGTTATTCAGCAGGTGGGCCTGCTGCCCCACTACACCGTGGCCGAAAACGTGGCCGTAGTGCCCCGCCTGCTCGGCCACGCCCCCGACCGGATAGCAGCCCGCACCGGGGAGCTGCTCCGCCGCCTGCACCTGCCCCCGGAGCAGTTTGCGGGCCAGTACCCGCGCCAGCTTTCGGGCGGGCAGCAGCAGCGGGTGGGCCTGGCCCGGGCACTGGCCGCCGACCCACCCATCGTGCTGCTCGATGAGCCCTTCGGAGCCCTCGACCCATTGACGAGGGCCAGCATCCGGCGCGAGTTCCGGGAGTTGCCCGAGCTGCGTCGCAAAACGCTGGTGCTGGTGACCCACGACGTGACGGAGGCCTTCGAGCTGGCCGACCGGATTCTGCTGCTTGAGGCCGGCCGGGTTCAGCAGCTGGGCACGCCCCGGCAGTTGCTGCTGCATCCGGCCAACAGCTTCGTGCGGCGCTTCTTCGCCGCCGAGCAGCTAGGCCTTCAGCTGCGCACCCTGCGCCTGACCGACATGCTGGCAGAGCTACCGCCCGCAGCCGAAATACCCGATGCAACTACTTTTAAATCAGAAGACAACACCGTTGCACTTACTGCAACTGTTCAGGAGGTGTTAGAGCAGCTCAGCCGCCTAACCGCCGCCGGTCCGGCGGCGGCCGGAGACGCTACCGTGTGGCTGGAAGCTACCCCGCCCGCCGCCCGGGAGCCCCTGACCTATGCTTCGCTGATGGCCGCTTTCGGACGGGCCATCCAACGACTTTCGGCCCCATGAATACGCTTACTGAACTCCTCTCCTTCTGGCAGGCCCAGGCCGGGAAGCTGGGCCAGCAGACGCTGCAACACATCGGCCTGACGGCGGCGGCGCTGGTACTGGGCGTGGCCGTGGGCGTGCCGCTGGGCCTGCTGCTCACGCGGCGGCCCCGGCTCGCGCCCTGGGTGCTGGGCGGGGCCGGCATCCTGCAAACCATTCCCAGCATTGCCCTGCTCGGGTTCCTGATTCCGGCCCTGGGCATCGGGCCGGGGCCGGCCATTCTGGCTTTGTTCCTGTACTCGCTGCTGCCCATCGTGCGCAACACGCTGGCGGGCGTGCAGAGCGTGGATGCGGCCGTAGTGGACGCCGCCCGGGGCCTGGGCCTGACGGACGGGCAGGTGCTGCGCCGGGTAGAGCTGCCGCTGGCCTTGCCGGTGCTGCTGGCGGGCATCCGTACGGCGGCCGTCATCAATGTGGGCGTGGCTACGCTGGCGGCCTACATTGCGGCGGGCGGCCTGGGCGAGTTCATTTTTGGAGGCATTGCCCTGAACAACCCCGCCATGATTCTGGCCGGAGCTATTCCGGCGGCCGTGCTGGCCCTGGTGTTTGATGGGCTGCTGGCCGGGCTGCAACGGCTGAGCGGACAACAGCGGGGCCACGCCGGGCGGGCGCTGCTGCTGGCCCTGCCCCTGCTGGCGGGCCTCTACCTGCTGCCCCGGGCCACCAGCAAGCTGCTGGCCGGGTTCAGTCCCGAGTTCGTGGGCCGCTCCGACGGGCTGCCGGGCCTGCGCCAGCGCTACGGCCTGGACCCCGCCTCGGTGGTGCTGGCCCCGGCCCTGGTGTACGAGGCGGCCCGCGCCGGCGACGTGGACCTGATCGACGGCTACTCCACCGATGGCCGCATCCGGGCCTACGACCTGCGAGTGCTCCGCGACGACCGCCACGCCTTTCCGCCCTACCAGGCGGTGCCCGTGGTGCGCCGCCAGACGCTGGCGGCGCACCCGGAGCTGGGGCCGGCGCTGGCCCACCTCGCCGGCCAGCTCTCCGATTCGGTGATGACGGAGCTGAACTACCGGGTGGATTACCGCCACGAAACGCCCCGGGCCGTGGCCCGCAGCTTTCTGCGCCGCCGCCGCCTGTGGTGCGCCCCGCAGGCCGTTACCGGCGCAACTATCCGGCTGGGCTCCAAGATTTTTGGGGAGCAGTATATCCTGGCCGAGCTGTACGCGGCCCTGATCCGGGGCTACACCCACCTGGGCGTGGAAACCAAAACCGGCCTGGGTGGCACCACCATCTGCGCCGAGGCCCTGCGCACCGGGGCCATCGACCTCTACCCCGAATACACCGGCACCGGCCTGCTGGTGGTGCTTCAGCCCCCCGCCGCCACCCTCGACTCGCTCGGTCCCGACCCGGCCGCCGTGCTGGGCTACGTACGCCGCGAGTACCGCCGCCGCTACCAGCTGGAGTGGCTGGCCCCGCTGGGTTTCAACAACACCTATGCCCTGCTTATGCGCCGCCGCCACGCCCAGCGCCTGGGTATTGGCACGGTGTCGGAGCTGAGCGCGTATCTGGCGGGAGAATAAGCCCCGGGGGAAGCATCCCCGGCGAAGCCGGCGGCCCGCAGTTGCCCTGCCCCGGGCCGGCCGTTCATGCTTCCTTCATGGCTTTGCTGCGTATGTTGCGGTTTCATTTAGCCCCGCCCGCCGCCCATGCACGTTTTGCTTGTTGAAGACGAAAAAAGCCTGCACCAGGAAGTGCAGCAGTTCCTGGTCCAGTCGCAGTACCTCGTCGACTCGGCTTATACCTATGCGGAGGCCTCCGAGAAAATCTTTGTCAACAGCTACGACTTCGTGCTGCTCGACCTGGGCCTGCCCGGCGGCGACGGCCTGGATTTGCTGCGCGAAGCCCGCCAGAATGACCGCCAGGAGGCCTCGTTCATCATTCTCACGGCCCGTGGGGCCATTGATGACCGGGTGAAAGGACTTGACCTGGGGGCCGATGACTACCTGCCCAAGCCGTTTTCGCTGCTCGAACTTCAGAGCCGGATGCAGGCCATCACCCGCCGCAAGTTCGGCCTCAAGCGCCAGGAACTCGCCTTCGGCCAGGGCTTCGAGCTGGAAGCCACCGGCCGCACCCTGCGCTACCAGGGGCAGGACGTGGCCCTCACCAAGAAGGAATTCGACCTGCTGCACTACCTGCTGCTGCACAAAAACCGCGTGCTCACCCGCCTCCAACTCGGGGAGCACCTCTGGGGCAACGTACTCGAAGACGATTCCGACTCGAATTACATCGACGTGCACATCAAGAACCTGCGCAAAAAGCTCAGCCAGTTCGCCCCCGCCGACTTCCTGGAAACCGTCCGCGGCATCGGGTACCGGGTGGCAAGCAATGAGTAGATATTAGAGCTTAGAGCTTAGAGCTTAGAGCTTAGGAAGAACGTCATTCCGAGCGTAGCGCCCGGAATGACGTTCCTTTTTAATGTTGAACTCTTACTTTTTAACTGGAAAATGCGCCT
Source organism: Hymenobacter rubripertinctus (assembly GCF_003583925.1). Lineage (GTDB taxonomy): Bacteria > Bacteroidota > Bacteroidia > Cytophagales > Hymenobacteraceae > Hymenobacter > Hymenobacter rubripertinctus. The sequence continues at coordinate 9,347 of NZ_QYCN01000010.1, forward strand.
CGAAGCCAAGCTGGCCCTGTTCAACGCCTTGTCGAAGCTGCTGCTGGTGCTGCTGGGGGCGGTGGTGATTCCGCCCATCGTGGGGCGGGTGGCCGTGGCCCACACCGACGAGCGGTTGCAGGAAAAGCGCGAGGAAGTGCTTCAGCTCATCCGGCGCGACGGGATTTCGACCTTCGTGCAGGGCGAGGAATATGCCGATTACAACATTCTCAAGCAGGAATACATTACCCTCACGGCGCTGCCGCCCACGCCCTCAGGCCGCCMCGCCCCCCMCCCACCCCGCATTTTCGACGAGCCCCGGCAGGTGGACAACCAGGTGGAGGACTTCCGGATTCTGAGCCAGCAGTTCGTCACCAACGGCCGCAACTACCGCCTCGAAATCGGCAGCTCCCTGGCCACGGTGGAGCTGCTCACCGATACGCTGCGGCGCATGGCCCTGTGGGTGCTCGTGATTGGGGCCCTGCTCACTATTTTCACCGACGCGGCCTTTGCCCACTACCTGCTGCGGCCTTTGCACCGGCTCATTGCCCGCAAGCTGGAGGGCGTGCACCATCCTTCGGCTTTCTCCTACGAGCCCCTGCCCACGACGACCTCTGACTTTCGCCGCCTGGATGACAGCCTCAACCAGATGATGCGCCTGATTCAGTCGGCCTTCGAGAAGGAGCGCGAGTTTATGAGCAACGTGTCGCACGAGTTGCTTACGCCGGTGAGCATTCTGCAATCCCGGTTCGAGAACATGCTCCAGGATCCGGAGCTGGGCCACGCGCACTCGCTCAAGCTCGTGGATTCGCAGAAGACGCTCTACCGCCTGCGCAACACCGTGAAAACGCTGCTGCTCATCGCCAACATCGAAAACGAGCAGTATTTGCGCGAAGACACCGTATCGGTGGCGGCGGTGCTGGCGGAGGTGACCAACGAGCTGGAGGACCGGCTGGCCCAGCGCGAAATCCGGCTGCTGGCGGAGCTGCGCCCCGATTACGTACTGCCCCGGGCCAACCGCACGCTGCTGTTCACGCTGCTGTTCAACCTGATCAGCAACGCCATCAAGTACAACCGCTTTGGGGGCAGCATTACGGTGCGGGGCCATGCCGGGGCCAGGGGCGGCTACGAGCTGGGCGTCACCGATACCGGCCCCGGCATCGCGCCCCAGCACCTGCCCCATCTGTTCGACCGGTTCCGGCGGTTTCAGGCCGGGGCTTCGGCTCCCGAGGGTTACGGCCTGGGGCTGCCCATCGCCCAAACCATTGCCGAATTTCACAAGGCCCGGCTAACCGTGGAATCCGTTGAGGGCAAGGGCACTACGTTTTCCCTGCTCTTTCCATAGGGCACGCTTAGTGAACCGCAGGCGGTTCACTAAGCCTTCATGCGGGGCGGATACTTTTGGCTAAGCGCTATTCCCCTCCTACCCCATGAAAAAGCTGCTCCTCCTGAGCGCGTTGCTGCTGGGCCTGCTCTGGCTGGTGTGCACGCGGCTCCCGCCCGCCCTGCCCGCCCCGCGCCACCTGGCCATCGTGCCCGTGGTGCGCAAGCCCAACCCGGTTTCCCCCGCCCCTCACAAGCACGTGTCGTTGCCGGAGTGAACCGATAAATGGGTGTATAGGTAAAAAAGAACGGTCATCCTGAGCACGTCGCGCATGTTCAGGATGACCGTTCTTTTTTACCCGTTCTCCTGTTTACCCCAATCCTTCCGCCGACTGGCCGGGGGCGGGGGTGGCGCTGCCGGGGGCGGCCACGGGCAGGGGGCGGCCGGCCGGGGCCGGCATCGGGCTCAGGTCCCAGGTGTCGTTCATCTGGAGCAGGCCCTTGCGGGAGGTCATATCGAACTGGCAGGGCACGATGGAGACGAAGTTGTTGGCCAGCGCGTACTCGTCGGTTTCCTGGCCCTGGTCTTCGTTCACGAACGAGCCGATGAGCCAGTAGTAGGGCCGGTTGTGGGGGTCGTGGCGCAGGTCGAATTCCTCCTGCCACTTGGCCCGGGCCTGGCGGCAGAGGCGGGCCCCGGTAATGGGCTGGTCGGATTTCTTGGGAATGTTCACGTTCAGGGCCGTGCCGGCGGGTACGCCGTGGGCCAGAGCCTGGCGGGCAATGAGCTCCACCCACTCCTCGGTGTGCGAAAAATCGGCATCGTGGCTGTAGTCGCAGAGCGAAAACCCGATGGCGGGCAGCCCCTCAATGGCCGCCTCAATGGCCGCCGACATGGTGCCGGAGTACAGCACGTTCACGGCCGAGTTGGAGCCGTGGTTGATGCCCGACACCACCAGGTCGGCGCGGCGGTCCTTGAGCACGTGGTGCTTGGCCAGCTTCACGCAGTCGGCGGGCGTACCGCTGCATTCGTAGGCCTCAATGCCCTCAAAGATATGGCTGGCGTCGAGGCGCAGGGGATGGCCGATGGTAATGGCGTGGCCCATGCCCGACTGGGGCGAGTTGGGGGCCACTACCACGACTTCGCCCAGGCGGCGCATCACGCGCACCAGGGTGGCCATGCCGGGGGCCGTAATGCCATCGTCGTTGGAAATCAGGATCAGGGGCTTGCGGGCTTCAGCAGACACGGACAAGGGAACAAGTGGATGGGAAGGAAACGGCGGCCAGGGTTTGGGGCGGCGACAAGCGAACCGGAGCCCTGGCTGGCTTGGCTAACGCAAGCCGGAGGCCCGATGTTGTCAAACTTCCCCGTAACGGGCCTGAGTGCCTGCAACGACTCGTGCTGCGCCCGCGCGCCCGCTGATCCGGTTGCCCCCCCCCCTTCGTAGTTGCCAGTAGCGGCCGAACCGGGCGGGCGGCGAATGGCCTGGCGGCCGGCCCCGGCTGCCCTACCGGCCGCAGCTGCGGCGCAAGGCATCCGCTCGGCCGATATTCCGCCCGCGGCCCGGATCACCGGCGTTTTACTCGGGCAGCAGGGGGCGGGCACCCGTAAATTGCACTACGCTCCAAATAGTGTACTTTGGCAGACCGAATGCCGCCCGCGCAGCCGGTTTATTGAAGTTGAACCAACTGCCCCCGGCCCCGCTGGCCGCCCGCCCATGGCTCTGTTTGAAAACCGTTACCGCACCCACGATTTAGGCCTGCTCATTGTTCGCATTGGCATTGGCGTCCTGTTTACCATCCACGGCTACCCTAAGCTGACGGGTGGCCCGGCGGCCTGGGCTGAAATTGGGGGCGTGATGAAGCTGGTCGGGCTGAACTTCGCACCCGCCTTCTGGGGGTTTCTGGCGGCCGCCGCCGAAGCCGTGGGCGGCCAGCTGCTGGCCCTGGGCCTGTTTTTCCGCCTGGCCTGCGCGCTGCTGCTCGGCACCATGATCATGGCCACCATTATGCACCTGAATGCCGGCGACGGATTCAATGGCTACTCCCACGCCCTGGAATCGGCCTTTCTGTTCCTGGGTCTGGCCTTCACCGGTCCGGGCAAGCTCAGCATCGACCAACTCTTGTTCCCCGGCCCGCGCCGGCTGTATTAGGGAGTAGGGAGTAGGGAGTAGGGAGTAGGGAGTAGGGAGAGAATACGGCCGTGGGTGGTAAGGTAACGGTGGGGCTTTTCTGCGGGGCGTTCGGGTTTCCTTGCCGGTCAATCAATGGGTCGGCACGCACCCTGCTGCTGCTGTCCTGAGCAAAACATCAGGAGGTTTGTCCTGAAACATACTGATGTCTTGGCTAAAACCTCCTGATGTTTTGCTCAGGACAGCAGCAGGCGGCGGCCGGAAATGCGCGGGGTTGACCATCTTTGCCCGCACGCTATTTCCGACGTATGCTCCTGGCCTCCCTGCTTTCCGCTCTTCTGCTGCCCTCGCCCGCTGCCCCGGCCACGCCGGTGCCCGACTGGCGCACGCCCTTCGAGCTGGGCAACGGCAACCAGACCACCACCCACGCCGCGTGCATCGGCTACTACCAGCGGCTGGCGGCGGCCTACCCCGAAATTGAGCTTCGCGAAGCCGGCAGCACCGACAGCGGCCGGCCCCTGCACGCGGTGGTGGTGTCGCTGGACGGGGACTTCGACCCGGCTTCGCTGCGGGCCAAGGGCCGGCGGGTGGTCTTTATTCAAAACGGGATTCACCCGGGTGAGCCCGAGGGCATTGACGCCAGCATGCTGCTGGCCCGCGACTACGTGCAGCAGAAGGCGCTGCGCCGTCAGCTGGCCGATGTGGTGCTGGTCATCATCCCGGTTTACAACGTGGGCGGGGCGCTCAACCGCAACTCGGGCACCCGCACCAACCAGAATGGCCCTGAGAGCTACGGCTTCCGGGGCAACGCCCGCAACCTCGACCTGAACCGGGACTATATCAAGCAGGACTCGCGCAATGCCCGCGCCTTCGCGGCCCTGTTCCAGCGCTGGCAGCCCGATATCTACGTGGATACCCACACCTCCAACGGGGCCGACTACCAGTACACGATGACGCTCATCGCCACCCAGAAGGACAAGCTGCACCCCGCCCTCAGCCAGTACATGCAGCAGGAACTGCTGCCCGCGCTCTACGGCGGCATGGACCAAAAAAAGTGGTACCTGACGCCTTACGTCGATTTTGCGGGCCGCACGCCCGATGCCCGCGGCCTGGTGGGCTTCCTGGAAACCCCGCGCTACTCGACTGGCTACACCACGCTATTTAATACCATCGGGTTCGTCACGGAAACCCACATGCTGAAAGCCTACACGCCCCGGGTGCGGGCCACTTACGATTTCCTGAGTCTGCTCATCAGCACCACCCACCAGCAGGCGGCCGCTTTGGGCCAGGCCCGCGCCACGGCCGCCCGTCAGAGCCGGCAGCAGCAGCAGTTCGTCCTCGGCTGGCAGCTCGATACCACCCGGGCCGAGCAGTTCACGTTCCGGGGCTACGTGGGCAAAACCCGGCCCAGCGACGTCAGCGGCCAGCCCCGCCTGTATTACGACCGGCAGGCGCCCTACACGAAGGCCATTCCGTACTACAACACGTTCCGGCCCACCACCACCGTGCAGCGGCCCCGCGCCTACGTGCTGCCCCAAGCCTGGGCCGAAGTAGCGGAGCGCCTGCGCCTCTCGGGCGTGCACATGCGGACCTTGTCGGCGGATACCGTCATCAACGGGGAAGGCTACTATATTCAGGACTATAAAACTGCCCCCCGCCCCTACGAAGGCCACTACCTCCACTCCGGCGTGCAGGTGCGCCCGGTGCGCCAGGCCCGCCCGTTTCTGCGCGGCGACTACTACGTTTCCCTCGACCAGCCCGCCGCCCGCTACCTCATCGAAACCCTGGAACCCCAGGCCACCGACTCGTTTTTCGCCTGGGGCTTCTTCGACAGCATCCTGCAACAGAAGGAGTATTTCTCCGATTACGTGTTCGAGGACCTGGCCGCCGCCCTGCTCCGCCAGCAGCCCGAACTCCGCGCCCAATTCGAGCAGCAGAAACAAGCCGACCCCGCCTTCGCCGCCAGCGCCGCCGCCCAGCTCGACTGGGTTTACCGCCAATCCGACCACTACGAGCCCACCCACCTGCGCTACCCCGTGCTGCGGGTGCTGTAGCGGCGAATAGAGTGAAAGGTCTGTCATCCTGAGCTTGCGAAGGATCTTATCACACAGGCACGACTATAATAACGAGCCATTTTAACGTGACAAGATCCTTCGCAAGCTCAGGATGACAGACCTTTCACCATTTCACCATCTCATAACCCTAGCGAGTTAGCGTAGTTGACGAGGTAGGCCAGCTCGCGGGGGTCGGTGTAGCTGAGGCGGTTGGTTTTGGCGTACTGCTCGATTTGGCGGGCGTGGGCGCGGAAGTAGTTGGGCAGGTCCTTTTTGGGGTTGCGCAGGGGCAGCACGTCGCCGTTGGGCAGGCCGAGGTAGAAGTTGTCCTTCACGTCGGTATAGTAGCCTACCGGCCGGCCGTATACTCTGCCGTAGCCGTAGCCGCCATTGCCGCTGGAGCTGTAGGCGCTGTTAGAGGTAACGGGGCGCTCCACGAGGCCCTCCCGGCGCAGCAGGATAACGGGTCCGCCGCTGAGCTGCTCGAAGAAGGCAGGAGCCCGGAAGTTGCTGTAGTCGTTGTCGCGGTTCCAGCGGTAGGTACGGAATACGCGCGTCAGGTTGGTATCGGCCCGCTCGCGGCGGCGGGGCGGCGGCACGGCGTTGAAGTAGGGGTTGCCGGCGTAGTAGCCCTGGCGCATGGTGTTGAAGTCGTCGTAGTAATACTGCTCGCGGCGGCGGTCGTACCGCTCGCCTTGCACGGCGAAACTCTGCACGTTCACGGCCGGCAGGGTGCGCACGGTGTTGTCGGGCAGGCTCATGGTCAGCACTTCCTCACCCCGGTGCAAAGCCACGGGGCCGCTGATGGTGTCACCAGTGCTCAGCAGCACGCTGGCCTGGCTGAACTGCTGGGTAAAGGCCTGCCCACTGCCACGCTGCGCCCGGGCGGCCAGCGGCAGCAGTACCATCAGCAGAAGCACACGCGCAAATACCTGTTTCATGGCCGGGAAGTTAGGCTTCTGTAACCATATTCATCCATCCGGTGTTCCGCCCGCCTCCTTTCAGCCGACAAGGCCCGGCTACCGAAGCAGCTGGGCCTTGCGTTGCGTTTCCTGGAAAGCAGCAGTTGCTACTCCACTGCGGCCGTTTCGGTAGCGGCCGGGTCGGGGTGGGCAGTGCGGTCCTTGTGCAGAATGGTGTGGCCCAGCTTGTCGCGCTTGGTGGTCAGGTACCGCTCGTTGTGCTCGTTGGGCTCCACCTCAATGGCCACCGACTCCACCACTTCCAGGCCGTAGCCCATCAGGCCGGTGCGCTTGCGGGGGTTATTGGAGAGCAGGCGCATCTGGCTGATACCCAGGTCGCGCAAGATTTGCGCCCCTACGCCGTAGTCGCGCTCGTCCATGCCGAAGCCCAGCTCCAGGTTGGCTTCCACGGTGTCGCGGCCCTGCTCCTGGAGCTTGTAAGCCCGCAGCTTGTTGAGCAGCCCGATGCCCCGGCCCTCCTGGTTCATGTACACGACCACGCCCCGGCCCTCGCGCTCAATCTGCTGCATGGCGTGGTGCAGCTGGGGGCCGCAGTCGCAGCGGCAGGAGCCGAAAATATCGCCCGTTACGCAGGAGCTGTGCACCCGCACCAGCACGGGCTCAGGACCCGAAATATCGCCCTTCACCAGGGCCAGGTGCTGGGCGTTGTTGCTGCGCTGGGTGTAGGCAATCAGGTCGAAGTCGCCGTAGTTGGTGGGCAGCTGCACCGAAATTTCGCGGGTGATGAGGCTTTCCTTTTCGAGGCGGTACTTGATCAGGTCCTGGACCGAAATCAGCTTCAGGTCCCACTTGTTGGCAATGGCGCGCAGCTCGGGCAGGCGGGCCATTTCGCCGTCTTCCCGCAGAATTTCTACCAGCACCCCGGCCGGTTCGAACCCCGCCAGGCGCGACAGGTCAATGGCGGCCTCGGTGTGGCCGGCGCGGCGCAGCACGCCTTCCTTGCGGGCCTTGAGCGGGAAAATATGGCCCGGCTTGCCCAGTTCCTCGGGCTTGGTGGCGGGGTCGATGAGGGCGAGAATGGTTTTGCTGCGGTCGGAGGCCGAAATGCCGGTGGTCACCCCGTTTTTGAGCAGATCAACGCTCACCGTAAACGGGGTGGCGTGCAGGGCCGTGTTGCGGCCCACCATCAGCTCCAGGCCCAACTCCTCGCAGCGCTGCTCGATAAGCGGGGCGCACACCAGCCCCCGGCCGTGGGTGGCCATGAAGTTGATGACCTCGGGCGTGGCGCAGCGGGCGGCGCAGATAAAGTCGCCCTCGTTCTCACGGTCTTCGTCGTCTACTACTACTACCACTTTGCCGGCGCGGATGTCGGCAATGGCGTCTTCAATGGAATCAAGCATGGATCACGGATTAAAACGGATTTCGCACGGATTTCACGGATTTTGTAACGCCCGGTGGGCTACCGGAAATCCACTCGTGCAACCAGTAACAGTGCCGCGAAGTTACGAACTCGCTCCGCAGTGGCGGCGCTAAATCCGGGGAACCGGCCCGGGGTTTTGCTGCCCATCGTTTCCAGCATTACTATTTCAACACAGAATATGATTTAATTATTTATACGTTTGAATTACCCTATATAAATTCCTTCCTGAACCTACCCGCCTTCCGCCATGAAGTTGTCCTTTCTCGTGCTAGCCGGAACCCTGCTGCTGGTTGCCGGCTGCGAGCAGGCCCAGCAGGCCAAACAGTCCTACGACACGCTCAGCCAGATGAGCAAAATGGGCAAAAAGGCCGAAGCCGCGCTCAGCGAGGCCCAAACCCAGCGTGAGCAACGCAAACAGCGGGGCGACACCGTTTCGCTGCCTTATAAGGAGTTGCAGCAGTTGCTGCCCGCCGACCTGAGCGGCTATACGGCGGAAGCGCCCAGCGGCGAATCTACAAAGGCTGCCGGGCTCTCCTTTTCCACAGCTAGCCGCAGATTCACCCGGGGCGACGCCACTCTGGAAGTTAGCCTGACTGATTACAACGGGGCTCAGGAGGTGTACCAGGGCGCGGCGGCCATGTTTGCCCTGGGCCTGGAGCAGGAAAATAACGAGCAGCTGGTGCGCCCCACCCAACTAACCCTCGACGGGGTGAAGGGCATGGAAACCTTCCACAAGCAGGACGGCCGCGCCGAGCTGGTGCTCACCGTAGGGGGCCGATTTCTGGTAAAAATTGAAGCCAATGAGCAGAAAGACCTGGATTTCGTACAGGACGTGGCCCGGAAAATCGACCTGAAGAAAATGGCCGGGATGTGAGTGAGGGAATGAACGGGTGAGTGAAAAAGAACTGTCATGCTGAGCAGAGCGAAGGATCCTCTCACGTCAGCACGAGTTGTTGGTACGGTCGTTCAAGCGTGAGAGGATCCTTCGCTCTGCTCAGCATGACAGTTCAATTCACTCACTCGCCAGTTCCGTGGCGCGGTGCTGGGCGGCTTTCATGCCGGCCAGGAGGGTTTCGGCCAGGTGGCCGGCCTGGAATTCGCGCAGGGCGGCTTCGGTGGTGCCGCCTTTGGAAGCCACGGCGGCAATCAGCTCGTCGGGCGTTTTTTCGGAGGCGTTGAGCAGGTGGTAGGCCCCCAGCATCGTTTGCTTTACCAGCAGGCCGGCCACCGATTCGGAGAAGCCCAGCTCCTGGCCGGCCCGCATCATGGCCTGCACAATGTAGTAGAAGTAGGCCGGCCCGCTCCCACTCACGGCCGTCACGGCGTCGAGCAGGCTTTCATCTTCCAGAAAAATGGAGCGGCCGGTGGCATTCAGCAGGTTTTCTACCTGGTGCAGCTGGCTGCGCTCCACCTCGGGGGCGGCCGAAAAACCGGTGATGCCCATGCCCAGCAGGGCCGGCGTATTGGGCATGGCCCGCAGCACCAGCCGGTGGCCCAGCTCCCGCTGAAGGCGCGCAATCGGGATGCCGGCCATAATGGACACCACCGTTTGCCCGGGCTGCAATACGGCGCGCAAGCCGGCCGCCACCGTGCTGAAATCCTGGGGTTTCACGGCCACCAGCACCACGGTGTAGTGGGCCACGGCCGGGCCGATTTCGGCCACGGGCAGGTTTGGGTGGCGGGTGCTCAGCTGCTGGCAATGCTCGGCGTGGCGGCCCAGCAGCAGCAAATCGGGCCGGGCCACGAGATTGTAGTGCAGAAAGGCTTTGGCGAAGGCCATGCCCATGTTGCCGCAGCCCAGAATAGCAATCCGAAGTGGGTTCATAGTGGTTGAACTGTTGGATGGGTGAACGAGCAGATGAGTGAACGGGCCAATAAAAGGAAAACCTGGTGTCCCGAGCAACGCGGGTACCCCTGTTCTACAATATCCACGCCCTCACTGGAGCTGCCAACAGAGCTGTTCAGCCAGTCCACAAGCCACTGCTTCACTGCTTTACTCATTTTTCGCGCCGTCCCTGAAACCGCTGGGTGGGTTCCCAGACGGTGGTTTTAACGCCCCGCAAAAAGCGCCACAAACCCAACAGCAACGCCGCATTCATGCCGTAGAAGTGCGACAGGAACCGTAGCGCGCGCAGGTGCACGTTGCGGCGGTGCAGCAGCGCATCGAGCCCCACCAGCAGCGGCAGGCCCAGCTGGCCCAGCAGCATGAGCTGGTAGAACCAGCCGCCCCCGCGCGCTACCAGCAGCGCGTTGCTCAGCAGCATGAGCACCAGCAGCAGCGGCGTGAGCCAGCGCAACACCTTGTGCGACCAATACGCAAAGCTTACTCCGCGCCAGGGCGGCCACAGCAACCGCCGGAACGCCACCAGGTTCTGGAAGTTGCCGGCCGAAATGCGGGCTTTGCGCCGGAACTCCTCCGGCAGCTTATCCGACACATCCTCGTGGCAGACGGCGGCCAGCTCGTTGATGGCCTGATAGCCATTCTGCAACACGGCCATCGAGATGAAAAAATCATCGACGATGAAGGCGCGCGGGGCCGGGTGGTAGCAGGCGCGGCGCACCGCGAAGCAGCCCCCGAACGCCCCAATCATACTGCCCCAGACTACTCCCTCCTGGTACTTGATCTGGTTCTCGCGCTCCAGGTAGGCCTTCTCCTGGCCCGAAATACCTTCCCGCCGGTGCTCAGGGTTGAGAATGTGGCCTCCTACCTGCCCGATGGCCGGGTTGCGGAAGTGCTTGACGAGCTGATACAGCGTGTCGGGCGTAAAAAACACGTTGGCATCGGTGAGCACCAGCACCGGCGCGGTAGCCTCCCGCGAGAGGGCCTCCATCACGCCGGGCTTGCCGGTGCGCTGCCCGAAGGGCCGGAACCGCAGTTGCGGATGTTCGGCCGCCAGGGCCGTGATGAGGGCGTTGGTACGGTCCGAAGAGTTGTCGGAGCCGATGTAGAAGGTGAGCTTTTCGGGCGGGTAGGTGGTGGCGAAAGTGGAACGGATTTTCTCCTCCATAACCTGCTCTTCGTTGTACACGGCCAGCAGAATATCCACGGCCGGCAGCTCGGGGCTGGCGGGCGCGTACACGTGGGCGTTCGGGTGGCGGCCCCGGGCCAGCCGGGAGAGCAGCAGCGGAAACAGCACGTAGGTGTGGGCCACCAGCAGCAGGCTACCCCAGAGGCCGGCAGCGGCCAGCACGTCAGGGAGCAGGGGCACGGGCGGGCGTCAGGATGGTGTACAAATCGAGGAAGCTCTCCACCACCCGGCCGTTGTCGTAGAGGCGGGCAATGGTGCGGGCGGCTTCCTGCCCGATGTCCGCCGCGCCCAGCCGGCCGTGGTAGTAGCGCCCGAGGTAGTCCAGCCAGTCGGCCGCCGAATCGGCCACCACAATATCGAAACCGGGCTTCACGTGGATGCCTTCGGCCCCGAGGGTGGTGCTCAGGATGCACTTGCCCAGGGCCATGCCCTCAATAATTTTGATGCGCATCCCGCCCCCGCTCAGCAGGGGCACCAGCATCAGCTCGTACTGCTGCATAAACGCCGCCGCCGACTCCACGAAGCCGTGCACCGTGATGCCGGGCAGTTGCAGTTGCGCAAACCGCTCGGGCAGGTTTTTGCCGGCCAGGTGCAGCTCCAGTTCCGGGTACTGGCGGCGGGCCTCGGGCCAGACTTCGCGCAGCAGCCAGTCGAGGCCCTCCTGGTTGGGCAGCCAGTCGAAGGAGCCAATCATGAACAGGGTGCGCGGCCGGGGCCGGCTGGTGGGGTCGCGCCGGAAGCGGGCCAGATCCACGCCGGCGGGCACGAACACCACCGGCTCGGGGCAGCCCAGGCGGCGCAGGCGCTGCTGATCGGGCTCAGTAATAGCGGCCAGCGCATCAAACTGGGGCAGCACCTGCTGCTCGAAGCGGCGCAGGCGACCGGCCAGGTGGCGCAGGTAGTAGCCCTTGAGCGGGTTGCGGGCGCGGGCGGCCAGCATCTGCCAGATGGTGTGCTCCAGGTTGTGGGCCCGCAGCACCACCGGCACCCCGGGCGCCAGCCGCCGGATGGCGTCCACGTACCAGGCCACAAAGGTGCCCTCCAGCTGCACCACGTCGAACTGCTCGCCAGCCAGCAGCTCCGCCAAAGCCGCTTCCACGGCCGGACTCACGAACCGCTCCACGTTGTAAGGCAGCTCGCTGAAAAGCAGGTTTCTGAGCGCTTCCAGGGGCGAAAGGCGGGTGTCCACGTCCACGGTCAGCAGGCGCACGTGGGGGCCGAGGTGGTCGAGGACGGTGGCGGGCTGGTGGTGCTTGGGCGTGTTGAGGGCCAGCACCGTCACGCGGTGGCCCGCCCGCGCGAGGCCGGCGGCCACGTCGTACATGGCAATGGCCCCGCCATCGGTGGGCGGATACGGAACGCGCGGGCAGATTTGCAGGATGTGCACGAAAGGAAAGTAGCGGCGGAAGTAGCCCGTAAAGCTACAAAAGAAGCGCGGCTGCCCACCTCTGCCGGCTATCAGTCACTCAAGCTGCCGCGCATTTGGTAGGTTATTTTTTTTATTCCGAAAAATAACCTACCAAATGCGGCCGCAGCATGAGTGAGCAGCAATAAAATCCATCAAGAAGGTGCTGCTCCTTCGCGCAGCACCTTCTTGATGGATTCCAGGCCCTTTCTGAACAGCTTCACTAAGAGCCATTGCCCCCCATCGTGGGTTGCGACGTATTCCTCATTTTTTTGGAAAATGCGTCGCAAAAAGCCGCCAGCGGCGCAGCACTGGCTGGCCGCTTACACCAGCCGGAACAGGTCCAGGAGCTTGACGATCTGCTCCTCGGTGCCCAGGAAGAGAAATACGTCGCCGGGCACGGGCACGATGTCGGCGGGGGGGCTGATGGTGAACTCGCCCGACTGGTGGCGCAGGCCGATGACGGTGGTGCCGGTGCGCGAGCGCACGTCGAGTTCCCGGATGCTGCGGCCGCGCAACTCGGGGCGCAGCTCTTCGGTGCGCAGCTCTTCCAGGCGCAGGCGGTGCGGCCCCAGGCCCGAAATCATATCGAGGAAGCGGATGACTTCGGGGCGCATGATGAGGTTGGCCATGTGGGAGCCCCCGATTTCGTCGGGCATCACCACCGAATCGGCCCCGGCGCGCAGCAGCTTGGTTTCGGAGCTTTTCAGGCTGGCCCGGGCCACAATGGTAATGCTGGGGGCCAGCTCGCGGGCCGTGAGGGCCACGAACACGTTGTCGGCATCCTTGGGCAGGGTGGTGATCAGGGCGCGGGCGCGCTCCACGCCGGCGGCCCGCAGCGTGTCGTCGAGGGTGGCGTCGCCGCGCACGACGGAGATGTTCTTGTCCTGGGCCGCCTCGTCGGCCACGTCCTCCTGGAGCACGGCCTCATCCAGCTCCACCACCACCACCTGGGCCCCGCTGGCCCGTAGCTCCAGGTAGGCTTTCCGGCCGTTGCGGCCGAAGCCGCATACAATCACATGGCCATCGTAGCTACGAATTTCCTGGTCGTTTCTGAGCATAGCAAACATATTGCGCAGGCCCCCGTCGAAGATGTAAGTGGTGAGCACCGACAACAGGTAGGCCAGAATCAGCAGATTAAAAAAGATGTAAATCGACACGAACAACCGCCCTTCCGGCGACAGCGGGTGCAATTCGCCGTAACCCACCGTTGAGACGGTAATCATGGTCATGTAGAGCGCATCGCGGAAGGAGAAGTGCTCGATGTACATGAACCCGCCGATACCCGCCGCCAGGCCCGTGCCGGTGAGGGCCAGCGCGCCCACGAAGCGGCTCAGGTTGAAGCGCTGCCAGATGTCGCGCAGGTAGTTTGCCAGGCCGGGCCGGGGGGGCTTGATGATAGGAGGCATTTATTTGAGCTATTCGCTGAGAGCTGTTCGCTTTTGAGGGTGGGCATACCGGGCGCGTAAGCAACCGGACCGCAAGAACGCCACCTGCGGGCGAATTGACAACGTTTGAACAGGGCCAGCCTCAAACCCTGGAATGCCGTTGCGCGAAGCACAGGCTTCGCGCAACGGCTGTTTTACCACCCCAGGCGCGGAATAACGGTGCCCAGCAGGTTGGCCAGCTGGTTGTCCATCTGCTTGAGCAGGTGAATGGTTTGCAGGTTTTCCATCATCGTGGCCTCGTCGGAGGGCTGGCGCAGGGCGTCGAGGCGGACGGCCAGCTCCCGCTCCACGTTCACTTTGTTGAGGCGCAGAATGGCGTTGTCGCAGGCAATCTGGAGCTGGTCTACCTCCCGGGGCACGTGAATCTGGTGGGTGGTCCAGTTGGGGCTCAGCTCGTACTTCTCGGTGGCCAGCTCGGCCACCACGCTGCGGATATCGGAGCGGCCGTGCTGGATGAGGGTGCGCACCTCGGGCCAGCGGCCCTGCTCCAGCTCCTGACGGCACAGGTGCAGCATATCGGCGTAGATGCTGGTTTTGAAGGGCGTTTCATCGAGTTGTTCGAGCAGGTACTGGGCCACGGCCACGTCGGGCGTGAGGGGCTGGGCCGAGTAGAGCAGCAGCAGGCGCACCACCTCCCGCTCGCACTGCTCCACCACGTCGGGCACGGGCTCCAGGTCCTCGCGGGTGAGCGTACCCAGGTCGCCGCCGCCACCCATCAGGTCCTCGGCCGAAGCGCCGTACATAAGGGCTTCGGCTTCTTCCTCGGGGGTTAGTTGGTTTTTAGTTGTTGGTTGTTGGTTGTTGGCTTTGTTCGGGTAGCTGGCCCCGCTCCCACTGCCGCTGCTGGGGCTGGCCTGGCCGCCGGAGGCTTTGCCGGTGGCGTTGCGCACCAGCTTGTTGTACTCCGTGATGAGCACCTGCTCATCAATGCCGAACGTGTGCGAGGTTTGCTGCAAGAACACCTGCCGCTTGATGGGGTCGGGCACTTTGGCAATGCTCTGGAGCACCTCCCGGATAGCCTCGGCCTTCTTCACCGGGTCCTGAGCGGCTTCGCGGCTCACGAGGTCGGTTTTGAACTGGATGAAATCCTGGCTGGCCGTTTCCACGTGCTCCCGGAAACGCTGGTCGCCCACTTTGCGGATGTAGCTGTCGGGGTCGTCGCCGTCCGGGAACAGCACCACGCGCACGTTCAGGCCGCCTTCGAGCAGCATATCAATGCCGCGCAGCGAGGCCCGGATACCGGCCGCGTCCCCGTCGTAGAGCACCGTCACGTTGTCGGTGTAGCGCTTGAGCAGCCGAATCTGCCCCTCGGTGAGGGAGGTGCCGGAGGTAGCCACCACGTTTTTGATGCCGCCCTGGTGCAGGCTCAGCACATCGAGGTAGCCTTCCACCAAGTAGCACAGTTCCTCGCTCCGAATGGGCTGGCGGGCCTGGTAGAGCCCGTAGAGCACGTCGGACTTGTGGTAAATCTCCGACTCGGGCGAGTTGAGGTACTTGGCCGTTTTGTCGTGGGGCTTGAGCGTGCGCGCCCCAAACCCAATCACGCGGCCCGATACGTTGTGAATCGGGAACATCACCCGGCCCCGGAACCGGTCGTAGCGCCGGCCGGTATCCTGGCCGTTGTCGTCTTCGCGCACCACCACGAGGCCGGTTTTCTCCAGGTATTTCTGCTCGAAGCCCGCCGCCGCCGCCGATTTCAGCAAGTCGTCCCACTGATCCAGGGAGTAGCCCAGCTCGAAGGTGCTGATGGTGGTCTGGTTGAGGCCGCGCTGGCGCAGGTAGCTCCAGCCCACGCTCTGGCCCTCCTCGTTGTCGTTGAGCAGTTTGTGGTAGTGGTCCTTGGCCCAGCTCGAGACGATAAACTGGGAATCCTTTTCGTTCTGGGCCAGCTGCTGCTCGGGGGTCTTTTCCTCCTCCTGAACGTCGATACCGTACTTTTTGGCCAGGTACTTCAGGGCCTCCACGTAGCTGGTACCCTCAATGTCCATGATGAACTGCACCACCCCGCCTGCCTTGCCGCACCCGAAGCACTTGTAGAGCCCCTTGGCCGGGGCCACCGAAAAGCTCGGCGACTTCTCGTGGTGAAACGGGCAGCAGGCCCACATATTCTGGCCCTTCTTTTTCAGGCTCACAAAGTCGCCCACCACCTCCACGATATCGGCGTGGTGGATAATCTGGTCAACGGTTTCTTTGGGGATACGAGCCAAGGCGGTGCGGGCAACGGGTAAGCAGCGGAACGGAACCCCAAAGGTAGGCAGGAACCGCCGCCAAGTAACGGCCCGCTCCGGTTTAGAAATTGCGGCTGGCCGTGGTTTCAGGAATGATGACCACGTAATCGTAGCCCAGGATGGTAGCTGCCAGCTCCTGGGTGGCTACTTTGAGCTTGTCCTGGAGCAGCGCGCGGCGCAACGGGCGCACATCGAATACCTGCCAGGCGCCGGTAGGCGTGGTGCTAGCAACGAAGGGCTTCACCATGTCCTGGTCGTCGTGGTTATACGGCGCCACGTTCTTGCTGAAATCATCGGGGTTGGCACCGCCCACCTGCGTGCCCTGCTTACCGATGATGAAGATGTGCAGCGTTTTCTGGTCGTGCATGTCGGCCAGGTTCACGGCCAGATTGCCCACGTCATAGAAGTTACCCGAGATACTACGGCCCCGGCCCAGGTGCGCGGCCCCAAATTTAAAGAGCATGGCCGGCAGCGGCTCACCGGGCTTCTGGTAGGGCTGCAATTCTGTCAGCAGGTTGCGCTTCATCAGGTTGAGGCGCGCCTGGTGAGCCCCGGCCTTGCCCGCGTTGTTGTCATGATAGATCTGGCTGCTGGCGGCAAAGTCGGTTACCATCTGCCGCACTTCCGGGCTTTCATTGCGGGTGAAGGCGCGCAGGCTGTCGAGGCCCGCTGGGCTGAGGGTGGTCATGGTGGCGCGCTCGTACTTGCCGCTCACCATGCCGGCCCGGTCGCGCAGCTGATACACCGTGGCGCGGTCCCGCAGATAGGCTCTGGCCGACTTGCTTTTCACCTTTTCGGCCAGCACCGTAAAAAACCGGCCCGGCGTGGCGGCCCCCACCTGCTCTACGCCCACCAGCGCCGTGTTCTGGGCCCGCAATGCCCGCGCCAGCTCAAATTCTTCGGTCCAGCTGTAAAACGACAGCGCCATTGGGTGCTGCTTCTCAAATGCCGTGGGCAGACCGGGCAGCGCGCTCAGCCGGGTCAGGTCGCGGGCCTGGTACCGGTCGATTTCGGCCACGAACACTTTGGGTTTCAGCACCTGCGCTACGGCCTGCGTGAAGACCGGAATCTGGGCCATGCCGTGGTCTTCGCCCACTAACACCAGCGTACTTTTCTGGATGTCCTGCCGGAGCTTTTCCCAGCCCGGACCCGAAAACTGGGTGCCATTCTGCACCAGGTTGTATTGGTAGTTGTGCACCAGCCGGGTGAGGGTGCTGTCCTGGGCCTGCGCCTGGCCACTGAGCAGGCCGGCCAGCGCGGCACAGACGGCCCGGCGAGCGGCCGGAGAGAATACGAGGCCGAGTGGAAAACGGAAGGAGCGGGACATGAGCGAAGTTTTAATTGGCGAGTGGAAGAGAACTGGGACAAAGAAATTGCAGAGCTTTGGCCGCCCGAAGTTTCTTCGACCAAGCAGCGGCCCCACACCACCAAAGCGCTGGTTGTCCTCCCGTTTTTGCATGCCCGCATTCTCCTTTACCTCCTTACGCCCCCGGCTGCGGCTGAGCGCCACGGCCTCGGCCGGGCTGATCCAGCTGGGGCTGTGGGTGGTGCTGGCGGGTTTTTACTTCGCCTGGAACAACCGGCCCAACTTCCACTTCGCGGGACCCGTCTGGCCGCTGGTAGCCTTGCAGATGGGCTTCGCGGTGCTGTTGTTCAATGCTCTGGTCTACCTCATTATTCCGCGCTGGCTGCTACGGGGGCGCTACGGCCAGGCATTGCTGGGCGCGGTGGGCTTGCTCTACGCCTTCCAAAGCTGGATGTACGCCGGCGCCCGGCTGGCCCTGGCCTACCTGCCCCTCGATGCGGTAATGCGGCGCACCCTGCACGGCTTTTACGTGGCCGATTTCTGGCCCACGCTCCTCAGCCCCTTCGGGCAGCTACGGGTGCTGATGGGCATGCTGGCCGTGCTGCTGTTTCCGGTGCTCATCAGCTTCCTGGCCTTTGCGCTGGTGGTGGAGCGCCGCCGCCTGCACCTGGAGCGCCACCACCTGGCCCTGGAGCTGGGCTACCTGAAGTCGCAGATCAACCCGCAGTTTCTGTTTCACACCCTCGGCAGCCTGCACCGGCTCACCCGCGCCCGCGACGCCCGCGCCCCCGATGTGGTGCTGCACCTGGCCGACCTGATGCGCTACACGCTTTATGAAACCGATGCCGAGTGCGTGCCCCTGGCCCGGGAGCTGGAGTTTATGGCCGACTACCTGGCCCTGGAACGCCTGCGCCACCCCGCCACCATCGAGATAGAGCACACGGTTACGGGCCCCGTCGGCACCCAGCAGCTGGCGCCGCTGCTGCTGCACCCGTTTCTGGAGCGCCTCTTCGCCACCCTCGACGACTACGATAACGACACCACGCCCGACCAATCGGCCCGCCTCACCAGCCACGTGCAGGTAAGTCCGGCGGCCGTGGGGCTAACGCTAACCCGCACCACGGCCGCCGCCCGGCCCGTCGGCTACCGCACCGAGCCCGCCGTGGCCGCCGCCCGGCGCCGCCTCGCCCTGCACTACCCCGGCCGCCATACCGCCCGCATCAGCGAGGATGCGCACACCGTGCGGGTCGAAGTTCACCTGCAACTCCCGGCATGAAGCAGCTCCTGACCACTCTGCGCCCGCCGGCCGGACTGCCGCCCGCCCTGCGCCGGCCGCTCCGGCACGCGCTGTTGTGGGCGCTGTTTATCGGGTTTGAATACTTCGTGTTCAGTCAGTGGCAGCTAGGCCCGCTGGTTACCGCCGGGTTTGTACTCACCGACACCGTGGCGGCCGTGGTGGGGTTTTACTTTTTCTCGGGGGTGGTGCTGCCGCGCTGGCTGCTGCGGGGGCGCTGGCTGCTCACGCTGGCGGGCCTGGCGGGCATCTACTACCTGTGGGCATTGCTCACGTTCGGCTTCTTTGCCTGGCTCGACCATCGGGGACTCGTGACGGCCGATATGCACGACTATGTGCACCGGTTACTAGATTACGGCCTCTGGGGCGGCGTATTTGCCTGGCGGGCCGTGAGCATGGGCCTGAGCGACTTCGTGGTGACGGTGCTGCCGCCCATTCTGCTGCGCTTTATCGTGTTTCTGCTCCGCAGCAGCAACCACAGCCTGCGCCTGGAGCGCGAGAACCTAAACCTGGAAGTCAACTTCCTCAAGGCCCAGATCAACCCCCACTTTCTGTTCAACACCCTCAACAACCTCTATCTGCTGGTGGTGAAGCAGGACGAGCGCGCCCCCGTTATGGTGGAGCACCTCACCCACCTGATGCACTACACGGTCCACGAATCGGACGCGGCGCTGGTACCCCTGGACCGGGAAACCGGGTTTCTGGCTGCCTACCTGGAGCTGGAGCGCCTGCGCTACGGCCGCAAGGTGCGCATCGACTACCGCGCCTCCGGCCCCTGGGCGGCCTACCGCGTTACGCCGCTGCTGTTCTTTCCCTTCGTGGAAAACGCCTTCAAGCATGGCGTTGATAGCAGCCTGGAAGCCTCCTGGGTGGAAATTGAGCTGACGGCCGCCGACGGCTGGCTGCACCTGGCGGTGCGCAACAGCTTCAGCCCCGAGGCCGCGCCGCGCGCGGTGGGCGGCGTGGGCATTGCCAACGTGCAAAAGCGCCTGGCCCTGCACTACGCCCCCGCCGACTACGCGCTGACCATCACCCGTTACCCCGAAACCTACACCCACGCCGTAACCCTGCGGCTGCGCCTGCACCCCGCCGAAGCCGCCGCGCCGGGAGCCGCCACCCGCCTTTCGCCCCTTCCGCATCCATGATCAACTGCCTGATAATCGACGACGAGCCCTTCGCCCGCGAGCTGCTGGAAAGCTACGTGGCCCAGCTGCCCCACCTGCACCTGGTGGCCAGCTGCGAGCACGTGTTCGAGGCCCTGGACGTGCTCCAGCGCCAACGCGTCGACCTGGTGTTTTCCGATATCAACATGCCCCAGGTCAACGGTCTGGAGTTCATTCGCTCCCTGCACAACCCGCCCTATGTCATCTTCATCACGGCCTCGCCCCACCACGCCCTGGAAGGCTACGAGCTTGACGCGCTGGATTACGTAGTGAAACCCGTGAGTCTGCCGCGCTTTCTGAAGGCCGTGAACAAGGCCCAAACGGTGCTCTCGGCGCGGCCGGCCGCGCCGGTGGTAGCGGCCCCGGAATACCTGTTCGTGAAGGAAGGCCACTCCCTGCGCCGGGTGCTGTTCGCCGAAATCGACTACATCGAGGGCCTGAAGGACTACATCAAAATCATGCTCAAGGACCAGATGATCATCACCTACCTGCGCATGAGCCGCGTAGAGGACCAGCTGCCGCCCGACCGCTTCATCCGCATCCAGAAGTCCTATATCGTGCGCCTCGACGCCATCCGGGCCATCAGCGGCAACGAAGCCGAACTATACGACCGGCCCGAAACGCTGCCCATCGGCAGGCAATACAAGGAAGCCCTGCTGAACCGCTTCGGGTTGTAAAGCTACCCGGAATAACGTTCTGCGCCTGCACTGATGCTCCGCAGTTGGCTGGCTCCCCTGCTGCTTTTTCGGAGAGGGGGCCGGGGGGTGAGGCAACCACTACCCCGGTTTCCGGGTTATCTTTGCGCTTTGCATCCGCACTTTCCCGATTGACTATCATGGCAACTATTACCAAAGAAGCCGTCCTCAAGGCCCTGAGCTACGTGGAGGAGCCCGACCTGGGCAAAGACCTCGTGACGCTCAACATGATTGAGGACGTGCAGATTGAGGGCCGGCGCGTCTCGTTCACCGTCGTGCTCACCACGCCCGCCTGCCCCCTCAAACAGCTCATCCACGATGCCTGTGAGCGGGCTATCCATACGATGGTCGATAAGGAGGCGGAGGTGGTTATCGTGATGACCTCGCGCGTGACCACCATGCGCCAGAACCGCGACCTGCTGCCCGGCGTGAAGAACATCATTGCCATTGCCTCGGGCAAGGGCGGCGTGGGCAAAAGTACCGTGACGGCCAACCTGGCCATTGCGCTGGCCAAAACGGGCGCCAAAGTGGGCCTCGTCGATGCCGATATCAGCGGCCCGAGCATGCCCCTCATGTTCGGCGTGATGGACGCCCGCCCCCACGTTTTCCAGGGCGAAGACGGCAAGAACCTGATTCAGCCCATCGTGGCCCACGGCGTGAAGCTGATGAGCATCGGCTTCCTGGCCCCGGCCGAATCGGCCATTGTGTGGCGCGGCCCCATGGCTTCCTCGGCCCTCAAGCAGTTTATCACGGAAGTGGAATGGGGCGAGCTGGACTACCTGCTGCTCGACATGCCCCCCGGAACCTCCGACATTCACCTCACTATGGTGCAAACGGTGCCCGTCACCGGCTCGCTCATCGTGACCACGCCCCAGAAAGTAGCGCTGGCCGACGCCGAAAAGGGGCTCCAGATGTTCCGGTTGCCCCAAATTAACGTGCCGGTGCTGGGCATTGTGGAGAATATGGCCTGGTTCACGCCTGCCGAGCTGCCCGACAATAAGTACTTCATCTTCGGCGAAGGCGGCGGCAAGTCGCTGGCCGAAAAGCACGAAGTACCGCTGCTGGGCCAGATTCCACTGGTGCAAAGCATCCGCGAAAACGGTGACCAGGGCACGCCCGCCATCCTCCAGGAAGGCACTCCCGCCGCCGAGGTCTTCGCCCAACTGGCCGAGGAGCTGGCCCGCCAGATCAGCATTCGCAACGCCGTAGCCCCCAAAACCAACATCGTGGAGATGAACCGGTAACCGGCATTGTCATCGTAGCTGTTTACAACGTCAACAGACCGTCATGCTTCGACTTCGCTCCGCATAACGTTCCAATTGATTGCGGATACGCTACGCGGCTTGTCCTGAACTTCTGCCTCTTCTGCCCGGTTTAGAACTGCAAAGGCGGAAAGTTCTACCTTTACCCTAGTGCCGCGCCCCGACCTGCTGCGTAAAATCAGCGTCATCAGCGGAAAAATCAGCGAAACTCAGTGATTTATGAATGCAGCCGCCGCCGTTGAAGCCCATCCCCTCCTGCCCCGCGTCGAGCAGGCTCTGGACGGCATCCGCCCCTACCTGGCCGCCGACGGCGGCAACGTGCGGGTGCTGGAAATCACCGACGATATGGTGCTGCGCCTGGAGCTACTCGGCGCCTGCGGCACCTGCCCCATGTCGGCCATGACGCTCAAAGCCGGCGTGGAGGAATCGGTGAAGAAAGCCGTACCCGAAATCCGGTCCGTGGAAGCCATCAACGTCACGCCCATGAGTGAGCAGCCCGCCGGCCAGGTCCGGTAACGCTCGTTTCTTAAGGACCAAAAGCAGCGCCCCGCTCCTGCCGGTTTTCCGGTTGGGGCGGGGCGCTGTGATTTTGGGGAAATTTATGTATTAACGAATGAGCCTTTTGTGCGGGTGGGGGACTTGAAAAATGTTTGCTGAGTAAAAGTAATTTTTTTACACAAGTCCTATAAATTAATTATTTACATCCGCCCTACTTACATAAAATTTACACTGATGTCAGTACGTTTTTTCATACGAAGCTAATGCCATAGCGCCTACAAATGACTGCAATCTGCGGAAAATCAGGTGGTCCGGCTGGCAGTTTACTTAGTTCTTCAAACATATCCTCAAGCCCTGATGGAAAAATATCTAAGTATACTTTTGCGTTACTTTTTCCAACAACTTTCCAAGCATGAGGAATATTTTTCGGTAAAAATATTGTATCACCGCTTTTTAAAACTGATTTCTTTTCACCAACTGTAAATTCAACTTCGCCTTCTACTATTTTATAAACCTCATCTTCATTTTGATGTACGTGCATTGGAATTTGAGTATTCGGTGAATTATCTTGGTAGATTGCCAAGAACCGTCCATTCGTATCCTTACCAGTAAGTTTGATTTGTTGATGATCACCAAGAATGTTTAATTTTTGCCCTTCGTCTTTGAGTACAATTTTGTGCTTCATCGGATTTTATTTTTAAACTTTGGTTTGCTGTTCAAAAAGTATCAGAACAGCAAACAAAGTGGTTGACCCTAAAAACTATGTTGATGTCATATTTTTTTCCACCCATTATTTACGGACTTTAAGTCGCTTAACTGTTTTGATTGTTATGTCGCCAACATCTGTATCCCACAACTCCATGTAGCGCAGACATACCCAAAGCAGGCTGCTTTGCGCTACCCAGTAGCGGTTATTCATCCGACGTCAGCGGCATGCCGTTACGCGGCTACCTGTGCAATATAGCCGCCTGCTACTTCTTGTGCAACAGCATTAGCATCAGCTACTCAACACCCGTCACCCAACTGCAACTGGCACCACATCCAGCGCCTCAATCTGGGCTCGGTACGTGGTGGGCAGCAGGGCGGTGCGGGCCCACTGGCTCAGGCCGAGGCGCTGGGTGCGGCGGTACACCGGGATGAGCAACCGTAGCGCCCTGCCCCGGCCCAGGTGCAACAGCTGGCGCACCAGCGGCGGCACCACCAGGCCCTGGGCGGCCAGCAGCAGGCGGTAGCGTACGGGGCCGAGGTGGCGGCGGTACTGCTGGTAGAGGTCGGTGGTGTAGCGGCTCGGGGCCAGGTCCTGACGCAGGTGCTCTTGGCGGGCGGTTTGCCAGGGAGCGTAGGATAGCGGCACCTCCGGGATGCCCATGCGCTGCCCGACGCGCCCGAAAACTGCCACTACTTCCTCCTTCTCGGCTAGGGTCAGGGGGCGCTCCAGGGTTTCGAAGGCGCGGATAGAGTAGTCGATGAGCATGAACAGCACGTCGCGGTAGGCCCAGGCAGGGATGCGCTGGCCGCGCCTGGACTCCACCCCGGCGTGGATGGCGGCAATGGTATCGATGGCCCGCTCGGCGGCAGCGCGCTCGGCAAACACAATCTGGCGGGCGTATTCCACCGTCGAGAACAGGCGGGCCAGCGGGTCGGCGGGCAGGCGGCCGGTGAAGTAGAGCCAGTCCACGGCCTTGTTGACGGCAAACTCGGCCGCCGCCCCGGCAAAAATGAACAGGATGGTATCGGCCTTACCCCAGATGGTGCGCACGACGGAGCCTGGCGGCACAAAGTATTGCATAAGCAGTTGGTTGAACCCGCTACCGCATCTCTTCAATCAGAAAGCGGAAGCTAAATCATGTTGCAATTTATCAAAGTACTTTTAAACACAAAGCTCAAATTAGCTTTGTGGCGTCCCCTACCCCTGATGAACCTGCTTTTCAGCGCTAATGTCTATCCTCCTACCTCCTGCCCTCGTCACCCGTCGGCGCCGGCTGCTGCTGCTGGCCCTGCTCACGGTGCCGCTGGGCCTGGGCTCCCGGCGCTACGCCGCCGCCCTGCCGGCGTGGCTGACCGCTTACGCCGGCGACACGCTCTGGGCGCTACTGGTTTTCTGGCTGGTGGCCCTGCTGCGGCCGCGCTGGCCAGTGCTCCGCGTGGGCTTGGCAGCATTTGGGCTGACGCTGGCCGTGGAAACCAGCCAGCTCTATCAGGCGCCCTGGCTCAACGCCTTACGCCACACCACTCTGGGCGGCCTAGTGCTGGGCTTTGGCTTCCTCTGGTCTGATGTACTGTGCTACGGCGCGGGGGTGCTGATTGGGTACGCGCTGGAACGGCACTGGCGGGTTTCACCGATTACGTTAGGCAAGCTAAATTTTTAGGGTCCATTCATTACCTTATCCAGGATCGGGTATCCATTCTGGTAGTTGCGGGGGGGGGGGGGGGGGGGGGGGTGTATCCTCCGCCCGTATTCCCCCTATGCCGCTACCTTTGCCCCTATATCCACCTCCTATTCCCTTCCCATGACCAACCCGAACGACCCCACCCTGCATTCCTGGATTGACATTACGCCCGCGAGCGACTTTCCCATTCAGAACCTGCCATTCGGGGTGTTTGAGACGGAGGACCGCGGGCCGCGCCTGGGCGTGGCCATTGGCGAGTACGTGCTGGACCTGTACGCCGTGGCCCAGTTCGGCTACTTCGAGGACCTGGAACTGGGCGCGCAGATGCCCAAGGTATTCCGCCGCCGCAGCCTCAACCAGTTCATTGCCCTGGGCCGGCCGGCCTGGCGGGCCGTGCGCCAGCGCGTATCGGAGCTGCTGCGCCACGACAACCCCGCTTTGCGCGACCAGGAAGAGGCTATGCACACCTGCCTCATCCGCCAGGAGGAGGTGCGGATGCGGCGCCCGGTGAAGCCCCACAACTACACCGATTTCTACAGCAGCATCGAGCACGCGACCAACGTGGGCACCATGTTCCGCGACCCCAACAATGCCCTGTTGCCCAACTGGCGCCACATTCCCATCGGCTACCACGGCCGGGCCAGCTCCATCGTGGTGAGCGGCACCGATTTGCGCCGGCCCAACGGCCAGCGCAAGGCTCCCGATGCCGCCACGCCCACCTTCGGCCCTTCCCAGCAGCTCGATTTCGAGCTGGAAGTAGCCTTCGTGGTGGGCCGCCCCACCCAGCTCGGCGACACCATTCCGGTGCAAAATGCTGAGGACTACATTTTCGGGCTCATGCTGTTTAACGACTGGAGCGCCCGCGACATCCAGAGCTGGGAGTACGTGCCGCTGGGGCCGTTTCTGGGCAAGAGCTTCGGCAGCAGCGTATCGGCCTGGGTGGTGACGCTCGATGCGCTGGAGCCGTTCCGGATACCCGGCCCGGTGCAGGAGCCGGAGCCCTTGCTGTATTTGCGCCAGCTCGGCCAGCACAACTTCAACGTGAACCTGGAAGTGGCCATTGCGCCCGAGGGCGGCCCCGAAACGGTGGTTTCCCGGGCCAACTTCGGCCTCATGTACTGGAGCATGGCCCAGCAACTGGCCCACCACGCCTCCAACGGCTGCAACCAGCAGGTGGGCGACCTGTACGCCTCGGGCACCATCTCGGGCACCACCCCCGACTCGCTCGGTTCGATGCTGGAGCTGTCCTGGCGCGGCACCCGCCCCGTGCCACTGGCCGACGGCTCGGAGCGCAAGTTTCTCCAGGATGGCGACCGGGTAACCATGCGCGGCTTCGCCGAGAAAGACGGCATCCGCATCGGGTTCGGGGAAGTGACGGGCCAAGTGCTGCCGGCAGCGCCGTTAGGATTCTAAAAATTTCCGAATAGCTGGTTCCGCTTTATCTGGCGGCCAGGGCCGAGGCCCGGCGGTTTGCTTCATGATTTGCTTCCCGCTATTCGGAACGGTGCTAAGGGCCGTCGATTTCAGCGGCTTATTCTGAACAACCACGCGCACTGCGCCCAACCACGCGGCGCCGGGTTTCCTGCTACACTGTGGCAGCAACCCGGCGCCGCTGTTCGTTTACAGCATCTGCTGCGGCTTTATTCTGGAAGCTTTCAAGCCCAACCGTAACAACCTTCCGGCGAAGGGCGAAGTAAGCATCAGGGACTGGGCTACCCGCTGCCGCTGTTTTCGGCACTCATGTTCCCGGCTTCTACTCTTCCGTTTCCTTCCGCTTCCTTTCCAGAATTCTTATGCTAGCAATGGAATACCGGGGCCCCAAGCGGGTCCGCGCCGTGCAGAAACCCATGCCCGAAATCAAGCATCCCCAGGACGCTATCGTGCGGGTACTGCGCGCCTGCATCTGTGGCTCCGACCTGCACCTGTACAACGGCAACATCCCCGACACCCGCGTGGGCTCCACGTTTGGCCACGAGTTTGTGGGCGAAATAGTGGATATCGGGTCTGAAGTGACCAAAGTAAAAGTGGGCGACCGGGTGATTGTCCCGTTCAATATCGCCTGCGGCGAGTGCCACTTCTGCAAGCAGGAAATGTTTGGCAACTGTCAGGAATCCAACACCGAATCGGGGGCAGTAGGCGGCATTTACGGGTACTCGCACACGGCCGGCGGTTTCAATGGCGGCCAGGCCGAATACGCCCGCGTACCCTACGCCAACGTGGGCCCGGTCATCATCCCGCCCGATATGGACCTGGACGATGCCGTGATGCTCACCGACGTGATTCCCACGGGTTATCAGGGCGCCGAAATGGCCGGCATCCAGCAGGGCGACACGGTGGTGGTGTTCGGGGCCGGCCCCATTGGCATTACGGCCGCGCGGTGCGCCTGGCTGTTTGGGGCGGGCCGGGTTATCATCATCGATAAGCAGGAGTACCGCCTCGATTTCGCCCGCAAATATTCGTACTGCGAGGCCTACAACTTCGAGGAAATCGGCGACCCGGTGATGTTCATCAAGAAAATCACCGACTTCATGGGGGCCGACTGCGTAATCGACGCCGTGGGGGCCGAAGCCGAAGGCAACACCCTGCAAACCATTACCGGCCGCAAGCTGCTGTTGCAGGCCGGTTCGGCTACGGCGCTGCACTGGGCCATCAATGCCGTGAAAAAAGGTGGCGTGGTGTCGATTGTGGGCGTGTATGGCCCGACCGACAACCTGATTCCTATCGGCAACGCCATGAACAAGGGCCTCACCATCCGGGGTAACCAGACCTCGGTGAAGCGCCTGCTGCCACGCCTGATTGAGCACGTGCAAAATGGTGTACTGGACCCCAAGGGCCTGATTACGCACCGCCTGCCGCTGGAAGAAGTGGCCGATGGCTACCGCATGTTCTCCAACAAGCTGGATAACTGCATCAAAACCGTGCTCATGCCCCCCMCCGCCAACCAGTAACCCCGCCTCCCCATGAAAGACAACGCTATAAATACCCCCATCGACCCCAGAACGATTAAGGGCTGGGGCATTGATGCCGACCCCAAGAACGACCCCACCTATCCCATGCGCAAGCGCATGAACGCCAAGGAGGACCCCAACAGCAAGAGCCGGCCCGACAACCTGCAACCCGTTGACGAGGAAGTGCTGAAATCGCTGGAGCGGGCCAACGTGTCGGCCGTATTTGGTACGCCCGAACCCCCCGCCGGCCTGAGCGGAATGATCCGCCGCCAGGCGTACAAGTATCCGGAGAACCAGTATAAGCGCTGGCTGCCGCTCGTTTTGGCCGACCGCGTGGATGTGGTGGAAGGCGTAGTGACGGACCTGTTCCAGGGTAAGCTGCCCAACATCTGGGCCGAGAAAGGCTACGACATGGAGTGGAAGTACAACCGCACGGCTTTCGTTACCAAAATGGCCACCATTGGCGCCGTTACGGCGGGCCTGGTTGTGTGGCTTGCTTCTGGTAGCCGCAAGAAGGAGCAGAAAGCGGAGAAGCGCAATTACCTGAGCCGCTTTTAGGCTGAGGCTGGCCTGCTGGCTGGCAACTCAAAAGCCCCTTTGCCGCGTGGCAAAGGGGCTTTTGAGTTGCCAAGCTTATTTTACCAAGTAACCATTCGGTTCAGTCCCAGGCCGCATGGTTCCTCACTTCGCCCCCTGGATAATGTCTTCCACCACGGCCGGGTCGAGCAGGGTGCTCACGTCGCCGAGGTTGCTGGTTTCGCCCTCGGCCACTTTGCGCAGGATGCGGCGCATGATTTTGCCGGAGCGCGTTTTGGGTAGGCCCGTAACCAGCTGGATCTTGTCGGGGCGGGCGATTTTACCGATTTCGGCCACCACCGTTTCGATGATGCTGGCTTCCACGCGGGGCTTGTCGGCCTCGTTCTTACAGGCGCCTTCGCGGCAGATAACGTAGGCGTAAATGCCCTGGCCCTTCACGTCGTGGGGGAAGGCCACCACGGCCGATTCCACCACGTTGGGGTTCTGGTTGATGGCGTTTTCAATTTCGGCCGTGCCGAAGCGGTGCCCGCTCACGTTAATAACATCATCGACGCGGCCGATGATGCGGTAGAGGCCGTTTTCGTCGCGGCGGGCGCCGTCGCCGGTGAAGTAGTAGCCCGGATAGGGCCCGAAGTAGGTCTGCACGGCGCGGTAGTGGTCGCCGTAGGTAGTGCGGATCATGCCCGGCCAACTTTGCTTGATGGCCAGGTAACCTTCCTCGCCGTTCCCCTCGATTTCGGTACCGTCCTGGCGGAGCAGCACCGGCAGCACGCCCGGCAGCGGCAGGCCGGCGCGGGCCGGCACCGAGGGCGTGATGCCGGCCAGGGCCGAAATCATAATGCCGCCGGTTTCCGTCTGCCACCAGGTATCCACGATGGGGCAGCGGCCCTTGCCCACGTGCTCGTTGTACCAGTGCCAGGCTTCCTCGTTGATGGGCTCGCCCACCGAGCCCAGTACCCGCAGCGAGTCAAGGGAGTAGCTGAGCACGTTATCCAAGGGTTCGGCCATCAGAGCCCGGATGGCGGTGGGCGCAGTATAGAAGATGCTTACCGAATGCTTGTCAATCACCTCCCAGAAGCGGCCGGCGTCGGGGTAGGTCGGGATGCCCTCGAACATGAGGGACGTGGAGCCGGCCAGCAGCGGGCCGTAGAGCAGGTAGCTGTGGCCCGTCACCCAGCCAATGTCGGCGGTGCACCAATACACGTCGTTTTCCTCCACCTGAAACACGTTGCGGAACGTGTAGTCGGCCCACACCATGTAGCCGGCGGTGGTGTGCACCACGCCCTTGGGCTTGCCGGTGCTGCCCGAGGTGTAGAGGATGAAGAGCGGATCTTCGGCCTTCATTTCCTCGGCGGGGCAGATTTTGGCGGCGTTGTTGGCTTCCTCGTGGTACCACACGTCGCGGTCGGGGTCCATCTGCACGGGCCAGCCCAGGTGTTCCACTACAATTACCTTGCGCACCGAGGAGCAGGTTTCGAGGGCCTCGTCCACCACGCGCTTCACCGGAATCTGCTTGGTGCCGCGGTTCAGGCCGTCGGCCGTAATCACCACCGAGGCCTGGGCGTCGTTCACGCGGTCGGCAATGGCGGTGGCCGAGAAGCCGGCGAAAATCACCGAGTGTACTGCCCCGATGCGGGCGCAGGCCAGCACGGCAATGGCCAGTTCCGGAATCATGGGCATGTAGAGGCAGACCCGGTCGCCCTTTTCCACGCCGTTGTTCATGAGCACGTTGGCGAACTGGCACACGTGCTGATACAGCTCCCGGTAGGTCAGACGCAGATGGCGCTCCTTGGGGTCGTTGGGCTCCCAGATGAGGGCCAGCTTGTTGCCGCGGGCGGCCAAATGGCGGTCGAGGCAGTTTTCGGTGATGTTGAGGCGCGCCCCGGCAAACCACTCGTTGCGGCCGGCCGGCATATCCGACTCCACCACCGTATCCCACTTGCGGCGCCAGGTGAAGGGTTCGGCCACGGAAGCCCAGAACTCGGCGGGATGGTGGATGCTCAGGTGGTAGGCTTCGTGGTAGCCTTCCAGACTGCGGATGCGGGCGTGTTGGGGCGAAGTGGCAGTGGGCATAGCGGTGATGGGTGAATAAGTGAATGAGTGACTCGGTGAATTCGCCTTTTATCCTGATTAGCCGGCGGTTTTACTCAGGATAACGCCGGGGGCTCGAAGGCCTGCCCCAGCTGGCGGAAGGCCAGCACGACCCGGATTTCGTCGAGGATGGTGGGGTCGTCGATGGTGGAAGGTACGGGGAAGTCCTCGCCATCGGCCAACTGACGCAGGGTTTTGCGCAGGATTTTGCCCGAGCGGGTTTTGGGCAGCCGGGCCACCACGGCCGCCTGCCGGAAGCTGGCCACCGCCCCGATGCGCTGGCGGATAAGCTGCACCAGCTCCTGCTCCAGGGCCTCTTCGGCGAGGCTTTGGCCATCCTTGAGCACCACCAAGCCCACCGGGCGCTGCCCGCGCAGGGAGCAGGCAATGCCCAGCACCGCGCACTCGGCCACGGCCGGGTGGGCGGCCAGAATCTCCTCCATCTCGCCCGTGCTCAGGCGGTGGCCGGCCACGTTAATCACGTCATCGACGCGGCCCATGATGTAGCAGTAGCCCTCGGCATCCTGGTAGCCGCCGTCGCCGCTGAGGTAGTAGCCGGGGAAGGCGTCGAGGTAGCTGCTCTGGAACCGTTCGTCGTCGTGCCAGAGGGTGGGCAGGCAGCCGGGGGGCAGCGGCAGGCGCACCGCCACTAGGCCGGTGGTGCCCGGGGGCACGGGCTGGCCCGCCTCATCGAGCACCTGCACGTTGTAACCGGGCACGGGGTGGCCGGCCGAGCCGGCGCGGGGCGGCGGCATATCGGGGTAGCCCACCAGCGTGGCCAGCATGGGCCAGCCCGATTCGGTCTGCCACCAGTGGTCGACGACGGGCACGCCCAGCAGCTGGCCGGCCCAGTCGTAGGTGGCAGGGTCGCACCGCTCCCCGGCCACGAAGAGGTGGCGCAGGCTGCTCAGCTCATAGCGGCGGGCCAGCGCGCCGGCGGGATCTTCCTTCTTGATGGCCCGGATGGCGGTGGGGGCCGTGAACAGCACCCGCACGTTGTGCTCGGCCACCACGCGCCAGAACGCACCGGCATCGGGCGTGCGCACGGGCTTGCCCTCGAACAGCACCGTGGTGCAGCCGTGTAGCAGCGGCCCGTACACGATGTAGCTGTGACCCACGGCCCAGCCAATATCGGAGGCGGCCCAGAACGTTTCGCCGGGCTGCACCCCGTACACGGCGCCCATGCTGTACTTCAGGGCCACGGCATGGCCGCCGTGCTCGCGCACCACGCCCTTGGGCCGGCCGGTGGTACCGCTGGTGTACAGGATATAAAGCGGGTCAGTAGCCTCAAGGGACACGGCCTCCACAGGTGCTGCTTCGAGCAAGTCGCGGAAGTCCACGTCGCGGGGTTGCCGGAGGTCGGCCGGGCAGAAGTCGCGCTGGCAGACGACCACGTGGGCCGGCGGGTGCCGGGCCAGCCCGATGGCCGCTTCCACCAGAGGCAGGTAGGGAATCACGCGGTCGATTTCCAGCCCGGCCGAGGCGCAGACGATAACCCGGGGCCGGGCGTCATCGATGCGTACGGCCAGCTCGTGGGGTGCGAAGCCCCCGAACACCACCGAATGCACGGCCCCCAGCCGGGCGCAGGCCAGCATGGCCACCACCGCCTCGGGCATATTGGGCATGTAGATAATCACCCGGTCGCCGCGCGCCACACCCAGCTCCCGCAGGCCCCCGGCAAAGCGCGCGGTCAGGTCGAGCAGCTCGCCGTAGGTGTAGCGGCGCACGGTCTGGGTCACGGGCGAATCGTAGATGAGGGCCACCTGGTTGGCGCGGCCCTGCTGCACGTGGTCGTCGAGGCAGAGCCAGCTGGTGTTGAGCTGCCCACCCCGGAACCAGCGGTAGAAGCCCGTGGCTTCGTCCTGGCTGAGCACCGGCCGGGGCGGCTCCCGAAACCAGGTAAGACGGGCGGCCTGCCCGGCCCAGAACAGCTCGGAGTCGTGGAGGCTGGCGGCGTAATCGAAGGCGTAGGTAGACATGGGCGGGCGGGATTAAGCGGCGGGTGAAATCAGGCGGAGGGGAACAGCAGACCTTTCACCTGCTGCATGAGTTGGCGGGTACTGAAGGGCTTGGGTACGTAGAGG
This sequence comes from Hymenobacter rubripertinctus, assembly GCF_003583925.1. Lineage (GTDB taxonomy): Bacteria > Bacteroidota > Bacteroidia > Cytophagales > Hymenobacteraceae > Hymenobacter > Hymenobacter rubripertinctus. The sequence goes on from NZ_QYCN01000010.1 coordinate 41,556, forward strand.
TCGGCCCCGGCCTCGTAGCCCTTCTCAATATCCGATTCCCGGCTTTTGGCCGAGAGGAAGATGACGCGGGTACCGGCCCGGTCGGGGCGCTGGCGCAGATGACGGCACACCTGGTAACCGTCGACGTCGGGCATCATAATATCGAGCACGACCAAGTCGAACGGCGTGGCATCTACGGCGTTGAGGGCCTCGGCACCGTTGCGGGCAATGCTGACCTGGTAGCCGGCCTTGCGCATGAGGAATTCCAGGGACATGACGATGTTGGGCTCGTCGTCGACGATGAGAATGTGGGGCATATATTAATTAAAAATTAAAAGGGAAAAATTAAAAATATAAGGGAACAAGATTTGTAATCGGGTTCATAAAACAACGCAATGGCTGCGCAAATTCAGATAACGGATAACTGTTTGCTCCATTTTTAATTTTTCACTTTTAATTTTTAATTCCCTTTCAAAGGTAATTCCAGCGAAAAGCGGGCGCCCTGCTCGGGCTGGCTTTCCACCCAGATGCGGCCGGCGTGCAGCTCCACAATTTTTTTGGTGATGGCCAGGCCCAGGCCCGAGCCTTCGGGCTTGCGCATGGTTTGGTTGCGGGCCTGGAAGAACTTGTCGAAGATGACCTGGTGGAACTCGGGAGCAATGCCCTTGCCGTTGTCCTGTACCCAGAGGCGCAGACCGGCGGGCGTGGCCTCCACCCCCACGCCAATGCGCCCCGTACCATCGGCCCGGCACGATTTCACGGCGTTCGAGAGTAGGTTCACCAGCACCTGCATGAGCCGGTCACGGTCGCCGGGCAGGCCGGGCAGGCCGGGCGGCACGGCCAGGTCCAACTGAATCTGCTTGTCGCGCAGCAGCTGGCCCACGGCGTCGAGGGCGTCGGTAATCACGTCGGCCACGTCCAGCGTGCGCTTCTCCAGCGTCGCCTGGCCCGACTCGTACTTTTCCAGGTCCAGTACCAGGGTAATGAGCCGGCTCAGGCGCTCCGACTCGCGGGTGATGGTGAGCAGAAACCGCTGGCGCTCCTCTTCGTCCAGGTCGGGGTTGTCGGTCAGGATTTCCGATAGGGCGCGGATGCTGGTGAGCGGGGTGCGCAGCTCGTGGGTAACGGTGTAGAGGAACTCGTCCTTGTGCTGGTCGAGCTCCTGAAGCTGGTCGTAGGCCTGCTGAAGCTGCCCGGTGAGGCGCTGGAGCTGGCGCTGCTGCTTCTGGAGCTGGCGGTTGGCTTCGAGCAGCTGCTGGCTTTCGCGCAGAATGCCCACCACGTTATCGAAGCTAATGTCTTCTACCCCCACCGAGGAGCGCAGCAGCAGCCGGGCCGAGGCCGGGCCGACGGCCCCGGCCAGCAGCTTTTCGGCGTAGGAGAGCAGGCGCGGGTCGGCGGGGGGAACTGGGTGACGGAGCGACGGAGTGACGGAGTAAGCGGGGTTGCCGTCGGAGGGAACCGGGGTTTTGGCGGCCGGCGGCCGGGTTTCGGGGAAATGCTCCTCGAAAGCGTGCAGGGCCTGGTTGGTGCGCTTCTTCCCCAGAAAACCCACCAGCAGTGCCCGCACGTCGGGCAAGGGCGCGGCGCTGTGCCAGCTGGTGGGAGCTTCGAACCCGGCTTCGTGGCGGAACACGTCCACGAACAGCTGGGCCTGGCGCTGCTCCAGGGCCGAGGGCTGCCGCCGCAACGAGAGGCCCAGGTAGAGGCCGATATTCAGCAGCCAGCTCCAGAACAACCCGTGCGACAACTCATCCAGCCCGATCAGCCCGAGCAGCGCCCCCGGCCGCAGCCAGCCCAGCCCGGCAGGGCCCTGGGTCAGGAAAGATTCGGGCACCAGGCCCGGCGCCACCATGGTGGGCAGCACCAGCGTATAGAACCACACCGCGAAACCGGCCAGCAGCCCCGCCGTGGCCCCGCCCCGGGTGCCGCCCTTCCAGTACAGGCCGCCCAGCACCACCGGCACGAACTGGGCCACGGCGGCAAACGAAATCAGGCCGATATTGACCAGCGGCAGCAGGTGACCCACGGCGGCGTAGTAACCGAAAGCCAGCAGCAGCACCAGCACCACGGCCAAACGGCGGCTGTGCAGGGTGGCCTGCCCAAGACGGGCGAACCAGCGCGGCCGGCTGCCGCCGCGCACCGGCCCGCGCACCAGCAGCGGCATGAGCAGGTGGTTGCTCATCATCACGCTCAGGGCAATGGTTTCAACGATAATCATACTGCTGGCCGCCGAGAGGCCGCCCAGGTAAATGAGCAGGGCCAGCCAGGGGTGCCCGGCCTGCAACGGCAACGCCAGCACGTACATATCAGCATCCAGCAATCCGCCCGCGTCCAGCAGCCGCCCCCCGAAGGCCAGGGGCAGCACCAGCAGATTAATCACGATGAGGTAGAGCGGAAACAGCCACATGGCCTTGCGCAGGTGGTCTTCGTTCACGTTTTCCACCACGGCCACCTGAAACTGCCGGGGCAGCAGCAGAATGGCCGACATGCTCAGCAGCAGCAAAGTAAACCACTGCCCCGGCGCGGTACCGGCCCCGTCGAGGGTGAACAGCCGGCTCAGCTCGGGCAATGCGGCGGCCCGCTCAAACACGTCGGCAAAACCGTTGAACAGGCCGTAGGTCACGAACAGACCCGCCACCAGAAAAGCCACCAGCTTAAACAGGCTTTCCATGGCCACGGCCAGCACCATGCCCTCGTGCCGCTCAGTGGCCTCCACCGAGCGCACCCCGAAAATGATGGTAAAAAATGCCAGCGCCACGGTGGTATAGAAGGCCGAACTCACGGCCGCCGCGTCCTCTACCGGCTGGTTGAGCGCGCCGGGCACCCGGGTCAGGATATTGAACGAAGCCGCAATGGCCTTGATCTGGAGAGCAATGTAGGGCACCACGCCCAGCACGCACACCACCGTCACCAGGGCCCCCAGCCCGGCACTTTTGCCGTAGCGGGCCGAAATGAAATCGGCAATGGAGGAAAGGCGCTGAGCCCGGCAGATGCGGATGATTTTACGCAGCACCAGCCAAGCCAACGGAGCCATGAGCGTGGGTCCAAGGTAGATGCCCACGAACTCCAGCCCAAAGTACGCCGCCCTCCCCACCGAGCCGTAGTAAGTCCAGGCGGTGCAGTACACGGCCATGCTCAGGGCGTACACGTAGGGGTTGCTCACCAAACTGCGCCGCGCCGCCACCCGCCGCTCGGCCGCGTACGCCACCCCGAACAGTAGCACGAGGTACCCGAAGGAAAAGCCAATAACCAGCAGCGGGGACATTTTGGGAATTAAAAATTAAAAGTGAAAAATTAAAAATTCAGCATCTTGACATTTTTTCATTTGTATCACACTGAACAGAAAGAGTAAAATGGCGCGGAACAGTCATTTTTAATTTTTCACTTTTAATTTTTAATTCCCCTCACCACCCAGCCCGTTACCAGCACCAGGGCGGCCCACGTCACCAGCACGTAGAGGTAGAGCACCGGGATGCCGGCCACCCGCCCGGCGTGGTTGAAGGCGCCGAGCAGCGGGAAGTTGAGCAGCACCCCGAACAGCAGGGCCACGAACAGCAACTGCTGCCCGCGCCGCTGCTCCGGCCGCTCCGGGGGGGAAATGGGAGGCATGAGGTGGGGTTCAGGTGGGTGGTGGTTGATTTTCGGGCGGGCAGCTGGCGGTTGGTACGCGCCTGCCCGACTTCCTAAAGCAAGCAAAATCCGCCGAACCAACGGCCCGGCGGACTTTTCCTGGTAAGCCAAACCGGGCGGCGCGGGTTAGTCCATGATGCGCACGTTGCGCGAGTCCTTCATGTAGAGGGAGCCGATGATAAAGGTAATCAGGGCGATAACTACCGGGTACACCAGGCCGAAGTAAATGCTGTGCTCCTGCAAGAAACCGCTGGGCTGGGCGGCGGCCCAAGCAACCATAGCCGTCGAAATCAGCGGGACCAGGCCCCCGAAAATGCCGTTGCCAATGTGGTAGGGCACCGACAGGGAGGTGTAGCGCACCTTGGTCGGAAACAGTTCCACGAGGTAGGCGGCAATGGGTCCGTAGGCCATGGTTACGAACAGCACGAGGAAGAAAATCAGCACAATCAGGCCGAGCATGTTGGGGTTGTTGGCCACTAGCACGGCGGGTACGGCCACGCCGGCGGCATCTACGGTGGCGGCGGTTTTTTCCACGGCCGGGCCGGCAAACTGCTTCAGGCCGTAGAAAATCGGGATGGTGAACACGGCCCCGCACAGCAGCCCGGTCATGATGATGCGCTTGCGGCCGATGCGGTCCGACAGGCTGCCGAAGTAGATGAAGAACGGCGTGGCCAGCAGCAGGGCTACGCAGAGAATAATGCTGGCCGGAATCTGCTCAATCTTGAGCACGGTTTGCAGGAAGAAGTAGGCGTAGAACTGCCCGGTGTACCACACCACGCCCTGGCCCATAGTAGCCCCAAACAGGGCCAGCAGCACCAGCTTGCGGTTTTGGGGCTCCACGAACGAGTCGCGCAACGGCGACTTGCTGGTGGTGCCTTCGGCCTTGGCTTTGGCAAAGAGCGGCGACTCATCGAGGCGGCGGCGGATGTAGTAGGAGGCCACGACCAGGAAGCCCGAGAGCAGGAACGGAATCCGCCAGCCCCAGATCTTGAAGGCTTCGTCGCCCACGGCCAGCCGGGTACCGATGAGTACTGCAATGCTCACGAACAGGCCAATAGTGGCCGTGGTCTGGATGAAGCTGGTGTAGTAGCCACGCCGGTTGTCGGGGGCGTGCTCGGCCACGTAGGTGGCCGCCCCGCCGTACTCGCCGCCCAAAGCCAGGCCCTGCACCACGCGCAGCAGAAACAGCAGAATGGGCGCCATCACGCCGATAGAAGCAAAGGTGGGCACCAGTCCGATGGCAAACGTGGAGCCGCCCATCAGCAGCAGCGTGAGCAGAAACGTGTACTTGCGCCCCACCATGTCGCCGATACGGCCGAACACGATGGCCCCAAACGGCCGCACCACGAAGCCTACGGCAAAAGCGGCCAGGGTGGCCAGCAGCGCCGCCAGGGGGTTCGTTTTGGGGAAGTAAAGCGTGGAAATGATGGTGGCCAGCGACCCGAAAATGTAGAAGTCGTACCACTCAATCACCGTCCCGACGGAGGACGAGGTAATGACCTGCCAGATCTTGCTGGTCGAGACATTGTTGTTGTCGTGCTCCACCGGAGCATCCGCCCCGGCCGCGTAGCCGGGTTGCTTTACATCCTGTTCCATTGCACTGGGGAATTTGGTGGTGGGAGATGAGTGGGAGATGAGTGGGGAGGTGGTGAAATGGTGAGATGCTGTTCGGGGTCCTGACAGGCGGGGCCGCACAAGCAGGCTCCCCAAACAGCAACTCACCATTTCACCACCTCCCCATTTCACCGCTTACAGGAAAATCATGGTTTGCAGGGTTACCTCGGGGCGGTAGTTGATGTCCTGGGGGTTGGAGTAGTCGGGGCGGGCGCGGTAGTTGAGCGTGAGCTTGGCGTTGTGGCCGTCGAGCAGCACGTTGGCACCCAGGTCATACACATTCACGTTTTTGGCCCCGATGGCGTCGAGGCCTTCGTAGCGGCCGTGCTGCCAGGCCGCGTAGGGTTGCAGGCGGGCCTTTTCGCCCAGCACGTTTTTGGGTAGCAGGTAGCCGGCCTGCCCGTAGAGGGCCGAGCCCGTGCCCACCACGGGGTAGGCATTGCCACGCAAAGTGCCCGCGCCCGGAATTGCGGCCGAACCGCCGGCCGTGCTGGGGTTCAGGAGGCCAATGTTGCGGACGTAGTTAGGACCGAAATTGTAGTTATAATACACGCCATAAGCCGTGAAAGCCGTACCCGCATCCTTGTTCAGGGGCGTATCGAAGAACACATCGGCCGACAGAATGCCCAGGTTGTGGGTTTTGTAAGGCAGCGTGAACGGGTCCTGGGGCAGCGTGTTGGGCAGCGCGTTGGGCCGCGAGAACATGGCGTCCTTATTAAAGAGGAAGCCCGCCCCGATATTGAACACGCGCTTGGTGCCCAGGTAGGAGCCCACCTGATAGGGTAGCAGGTTGGCTTCCTGGTCGAGGAACTCGTAGGCGAAGTAGCCCTGGTAGGTTTTGTGGCTGTTGCGGGGGTTGTAGTCGGCCACGTTGGTGGGCAGCGTGGCGGGCGTGGCCGTTTGGCTGGTGGCGTAGGGGTCGTTCATCGACACGGCGTAATCGAACTTGCCGATCCGGCCCTTGGCGTAGATGCCCATCCAGCGGGCAAACTGGTCTATTTTCTCGATGGTGGGCCAGTTGGAAATCGGGGCGTCGTAGGCCAGGAAGTTGAGCGTACTGGCCCGCGTCATGCGCGAAATCCCGTTCTGATAGTGCAGGCCGGCCCCGATGTTCAGGTACTTGAACACCTTGTATTCCACCATGGCCTCGTGCACGAACAGCTGGGGTTTTTTGCCCGGGTCGCCAATGCCCACGCCCCCGCTCACGGCGTTCTGGTTGTTGATACCGAAGTGGGTGACAATGAGAAAGCGCGGGTTGAGCTGGGCGTAGAGCAACACCCGGGAGCGACGCAGGCCCACGTCGAAGGTGTTGTCCTGGGGGTCGCCGGCCACGTGCTGGGAGCCGGTGTTGTTGCGGTTGTAGCGCGTCCAGACCTGGTGCCAGTTGATGATGCGGAAGTATTTGGAGCCGTCGGGGGAGAGGTTCACCTTCAGGCCCGCCCCGTAGGGCACCGATTCGGTGGGGGACGCCGTGGCGGGTGGGGCGGCCTGAGGGGCCGGAGCCGGGGCGGGCGGGTTGCCGGCGGGCGGGGGCTGCACCTGGGCCGCGGCTCCGGCGGCCGTCAGCAACGCACTCACGGCTAAGGCGTAACGAACGTGTTGCATAAGAAGGGAGGGAATGGTGGGGTGGAGGGAAATCAGCACTGGAACCGGCCGGCCAATAGGCGCCCGGTTTTACTGTCTCCAAATAGCAGAATCCCCGCCCCGAACCCGCGCCCCGGCTATACTTCCGCTAAGTCCCTATAGCTCACCCCTGCCGAAACCGCTCCCACTTGATCAGCATGTACTTATCGCCCAGCTCCGTTATCATCATGCCCGAGCCCTTGAGGTTTTCCGGGTGCTGAAAAAACTCAGCCAGCTCCTTCTGGTTCAGGATTTTGTAGGTGGGGTGGTAGTCCGTCTGGCGCGGGGCTTTCACCCCGTACTTTTTTACCCAGTTCATTACGCTCACGTGGCTCACGCCCAGCAGCCGCTCAATTTCACGGTAGCTCACCCCCTCCACGTAGAGTTGCAAGGCCTTAATGACGTAGTACGGGTTGGTTTCCTTGCCCGCCTTGGCCACCGAATAATGGTAGCCGCAGTTTCGGCACTTATACCGCTGCCGCCCCCCCACTACGCCACTTTTCGTAGCTTCCATCGACTCGCATTTGGGGCAGCGTAACTGGGACATCATCAGGCAGGTAAGTAACCGCTTACTGTAAGCTATAGGTAATTAGTAAAGATATAGCATTTTAGCAAAAAACCTCTTCTTCAACAGTCCTAAAATACGCCACATGAGAGCCATAAGACACCGGCGAGGCACCCATTTCCGAAGCAGTAAGAAAGTCCGGGGGGGTAAGCGCCACGTAATCCGGTTGCAACAGGCAAGCGAGGTGCCCGCGCCAACAGCTATGGACACGCTCCCTGACCGCGCATATTATTATGAAAAACTCGGGCTGCACCCCTGGCACTGGCACCACCGCCAGCCCCCGCAGCTGGTGCGCCAACTGGCGGCCCGGCATCTGCTGGCCACGTTCTTCGACTGGCAGCGGCAGTTGCGGGCCCAGCCGGAACCGTTCTACCTAGCCCTCTGGCTGGTGAAGGGCCGGGAGTTTGCGCATTCTTCGCAAGTAGTAGTGGGCATGGGCAGTAAGCGGGCCCGGTACCGCAACACACACGGGGAGCCCGACCCGACAGGCCCTCCCCTGCCCCCGGAATACTGGCAGTTACCCGGGGCCGGGGCTCTGACTTGGACAACTCACCCCTGGCAAACCTTTCTCGACGCCTTCGACTACCCTACTGGCTGGCCGGCATGGGCCTTCGCCAACCCTCATTATGACTACGTCCACGAAGATGGCAGCCGCTACCTCGTGGTACAGACCAGTTGGGTATGGGTGGGCCAGTTGGCCGAAATTGGGGCCTCAGCCGAGTAGCACCACGGCCAGCAGCGCGTCTACGGCCAACCCTAAGCGGCGCATATCCAGGCGGGCCAGGGTGTCGGTGGGTTCGTGGTAGCTCTTGTTACGGTAGAAGGCCGTGTCGGTGAGCAGCACGGCCGAGTAGCCGAAGTGCCAGTAGTTGAGGTGGTCGGAAAAGTCGATGCCGGGCAGCCAGGCGGGGGCTTTGAAGCGCTTCACTGGCAGGGCGGCGGCCGTTTGGTAGCGCCGCGCCAACTGCCGGCCGAAGCGGCCGTTCCCGAATTTCTGGGCCACCGTTACGTAGTTGCCCTGGCTCCCATACACCCTATTTCAGCGGCCCCAACGGGTAGTCCTGGCTGCCCTTCCGGTCGTCGTAGTAGCCCAGCATTTCCAGGGCCACCATGCCGCGCACCGGCACGCCGGCCGCATGCAGCGACTGGGCGTGCACGTAGCTGCCCATCTGTTTGGTGCGGAAAAACGGCGGCTCCTCCAGCGTATACGCCACCAGATCTACCCGGTACGGCAGGTTGGGCTGCCGGCCCAGCAGCCGGGCCAGCTCCAGCAAAGCCGCTACGCCGGTACCGTTGTCATCAGCACCCGGCTGCTCCCCACACACGTCGTAATGCGCGCCCACTACAAGGCGGGGGCCGGTTTCGGGGCCGAAGTGGGCCAGCACGTTGTGGTAGCGCTGGCCCTCCACCTCGTAGGGTTGCTCAGTGGGCTGCCCCCCGGCGGCGGCCAGTTCGGCTTTAACGTAGTCGGCGGCCTGGTTCAGGCTGGCCTGGTGGCGGTAATTGCGCGGCTCGGGTGTGGTGGTGAGGGCCACCAGGTGGCGGCGCAAACGGGCCGTATCGGCCGCAGCTTGGGTCATGGTTTGGGCTGGGGCTGCCGTAGCGGCTAATAGGCCCAGCAGCAGGCAAATAGGAAAGAGCTTGCGCATAATGCTTGATGCCGGTCAGCCGGAGCAGGATTTGTGTACGCGGGGCTAGTACAGCGTGAAGCCCCTCTCCCCTGTTGCTTCGGCCAAGATACGGTAATCAGCAGTTCAGTAAGCTTCGCCAACTGGTCCCTCTGCCCCTGCCACGATGAGCCAGCCGCCACCTTCCCCCGATTACAGGGGCCATGTGGCGGCTGGCTCATCGTGGCAGATTATGATAAAAACGCCGTATCAGTCGTCGTCGTCTTTGCGGGGGCGGCCTTCTTTCGTACCGATGTACTGCACGCCCGCCATTACAACCTTGCTGTCTACTTTCACGCCCTGCTGACCCACCTGTACCCCCGGGGCTTTTACGCCGCCCCGGCCGTCGACTACCACGCCCCCGGCACTCACCCGGCCGTTTTTGGAGACGGAAACGCCCGCGTCATAGTCGCTCTGGTTCATGCCGAAGCAGTTCATTTTGTTGTTCAACGATATCATCACCGTACCCTCCTGCTGGTCGTACATGGCGCAGCCGGCCTGAATCTGGTAGCCCCCCACTTTTTGGGCGGGTATCGAGTAGAACGTAGTGCTGCCGGTTTTCTGGTGCAGCAGCGCCTTAACCCGCCCCCCACGCAACAGGTTGGCAATCCAGACTACTTTGCTCAGGGCGGGGTCTCTGGTGATGACGACATTTTGCTCCCCCACCTTCACGCTGGCGGGTCCCACGAAATTATCCTGCTCGTATCGGCCTAACACCCCAACAGTACCACTTTGGGCCATGCTCAAGGTTACCGACAGGCAGAAGAAAACTAAAAAAAGGACGTTTTTCATCTCTCTGAATGGATTTAGAATGGAATACCCACCCCTATTGGCAGGCCAGGCAACGGCCGGAACCACCGGCGGACCAGCAGTTGGGTAGAACGCACGATTTTTCGCGGCTCGTCGTGCTAAAGCACCTGGTGGCTGAAAAGCAGCGGGTTCGGCTACTGCCGGGCTGCTTGCCAGCAAGGACCGCCGATGGTTCCGCCGTTGTGAAAAGCCGGCCTTAGCGGGTGCCCGAATACGCCATGACCGACGTTGGACTGGCGGTGTACGACACGTCCAGGGTGCGCTCGTGAATCGAAATAGCTTGCAGCCCGCTGGTGTCGTCGGAGTTGGCGAAGGTGCCGTCCGCGTTCTTCTTCATCGTGGCCGTGAGGGTGGGCGCGTTGGGGGCGCTGAACGTAATTTTGATCGTGTTCGAGCCGTTGTCGGCCACCGTGGCCATAACCCCCGTCAGGGCGGTGGGAATACCGCTGCCGGTGGTCAGGGCGTAGTCGCCGGTGTAAGTGGTCAGGGCTTCTTTCGGAACGACGTTGGTCGTGTTGTTGCCGCCGCTGGGGGCATCATCTTTTCCACAAGCGCCCAGTGCCAGGGTGCCGGCCAGTAGCGTGGCTTGCAGGAAGGAAGTCAGTTTCATATGGGAAGGAAGTGGATGCGGTGCCTACTCTATAAAGGTTTTCGGCGGCCCCTGGTGTCGCGACGCTCAAAGGTTACGACTGCCCGGCAGAACCGCTGTAAACGGGGCGTTACAAAGTGTATACACGCCTAATCTTCCTTCATAAATGCTTCTAAATCAACGGATTTACCCAGCCCCAGCTTTTGCTTCAGGCGGTGCTTACCCACCCGCACCGAGTGGGGCTCAATGTTGAGCAGGTTGGCAATTTCCTTGGTAGAAAGGCCCATGCGCAGGTAGGCGCAGTAGCGCAGGTCGGTGGCGGAGAGGGCTACCTGGGCCTGGGCGGCGAGGTGCTGGAAGAAGCGCGGGTGCACGCTCTCGAAGTGCCGGCAGAACTGGTCCACATCGTCATCCAGTTGGAGGTTTTTGTCGATGAGGCGGAAGGCGGGCTTGAATTGCGGGCTTCCGTCGGCTACCTGCTCCAGCTCCTTGCGCAGCGTCAGCAGCAGCGCGTTTTTGCGCTCCACGCTGAGCGTCGTCGTGGCCAACTCCCGCTGCTTGTAATCCACCTCCTGCTGGAGCTGCGCTTGCTGCTGCTGAGCCAGCCGTTTCTCCTGGCGCTCCACCACGGCCTGTTGTTCGGAGAGTCGCAGGTGCTGCTCGGCCAGCCGCCGCCGCAGGCGGTTGGAGTAGAGCAAGGCCGCCGCTCCGGCCAGCAGCAGCAGCGCCATCCCAACCGTGAGCAGCAGCAGCCGGCGGTGGTAGGTGGCCTGCTGGGTAAGGGCACGGATGTTCAGGTCCTTCTTTTCCACCTCGTACTGAATCATGAGGCGGCGCATGGTTTGGAAATTGGCCCGGGCGGCCAGGGAATCGCGCACGGCGGCGTACTGCGTGAGGTGGGCGTAGGCGGCGGGCCAGTTACCCAGTTCGGTGCTGGCCAGTTGCAGGCGCTGGGTGATGGTGGCCTTATCGTCGAGGCTGCACGCGGCCAGGTACTGGCTGGCCTGCCGGGTGGCGGCGGCGGCCAGGGCGGCGTGCTGGTGCCGGGCTTCGGCCAGGGCCAGAATGCTGTAGTTGTGCGCCAGCAGCGTTGTTATCCGGAGTGGCTTGGTGAGGGCCGTACTTTCGCGCAGCAACTGCCGGGTGCGCAGCAGGTCGCCGCGCCAGGTGTAGGCTTCGGCCAGGTTGGTCAGGAACGTGGGCAAATACTGCGGCGACACCGACTGGGACGCCTGTTGGCGGATAAGGGCCACGCCCCGCTCCAGGTTTTGAATGGCCACTCGCAGATGCGCCGGATTGCGCTGTTGGCGGTATAGCTCCAGGTAGCTGGAGTAGAAGTCGTTCATCACCAGCAGCTGGTCCTTCAGGCTGCCGCTGCGCCGGGCGGCGGCTTCGGCCCGACGATAATAGGCAAACGCGCTTTCCATTTGCTGCTCGTGGTAGAGGCAGTTGGCAATAGTATTGAGGCTGGTAGTCAGCTCCCGGTAACTGCCCAGCGTTTCGTAGGCCCGCACGGCTTGCAGCAGGTGATGCACGGCCCCGGCATAGTCGCTGAGCCGCTCCTGGAGTAGCAGGCCCCAGTTGTAGTGCAGCTGGGCCAGCCGGCCCGCCGCCCGCGGTCCGGCGGCTTTTCGGAGCAGGGGCTCGGCCATCTGGTAGGATTGCTGGGCCGGCCCGTCCTGCTCATGAAACATGTACACGTTGCCCAGAGCCATCCAGCAGAAGCCCTGCTGCTCTACATTTCCGGCCTCGGTGGCCAGCGCCAGCGCCTGCCGGTTGAGAGCCAGGGCCTTTTCCCGGTTATAAGGCCGGTATTCCCAGGCCAGCCTGGTGAGGGTCCAGGCTTTGGTGGTATCCGTTTGGCTGGCCGAGGCCCGCGCCAGCGAGTCGATGAGCGGTTGGTTTTGCGCCAGGACCGGACCGCTTATCAGCACCAGACAGCAGCTGAACAGCCTGCGCCAGCCGGAAAAGCGCCCGGTGGCACGCAAGGCCAGGAGCAACCGCAACCAGGAAGACAGGAGCATATGGACACTTAGGAGAAGCATATAGACTGACTATATAAGCGACCAAAGATACTATAACAGGATCTGGCTGATAGCACACACCGCAACCGACAAGCGAAATACGCTCAGTCGGCCGGAATTCGGTTGCACAGCGGCGGAAGCCGGTACGGTCAGCCCATCGTGCCCTACCCCACCACCAGACTGGCCTTCTCCTTCGCTACCCCAATGGTGGCAATGGCCCCGGCGTTGAAGTGCAGAAAGTCGCTTTCTACCCCATCGGAGAAAATAACCCCGTTGGTGGGCATCATCGACTCCACCACCAGCGGCACGTTGGCCGTGAGTACCCCGGCCGTGAGGCCGCACTGGGTGCGCTGGCTCCGGAAGGCCTCGCGCACCACGAACAGCAGCTCCTCGGGGGCCAGCGCGGGGCGCGGCAGAGCGTCCTCGGCGGGGTCCAGAAATTCGGTCAGCCCGGCCGTCATGTTGAAAATGGAGCTCAGCCAGCCCGTGGCCCCCGAGGCGGTGGAAACGATAATGCCCGACGAAGAATGGGTTTCGGTGGTGCGCTGATACGAAATCCGGTAGCGGGCCGACACGTGGGAGGCGGCCCCAATGAACAGGTCGTTGAAGGCCAGCAGGCGTTGGCCGTCCTGGAGGCGGGCTTCGGCCAGGGCGGCCTCGCGCACCCGGAACTTGCCGGTCAGCACCCGTTCTACGGCAGGCCCGAAATTACGGGGCGTGAAGGGCAGCAGCACCCCGTCGTTGCGCTCCGGGTCGGGGTTGATGGCCACAATCGGGATGCCACCCACGTACTTGGCCGTGTTGGCCACCAGCCCATCGGGGCCCACCACCACCACCAGCTGCTGGGGGTTGAACAAAAACGAGGGCAGGTAAGCCCGCTCCACGATTTTGTTCTTGATCAGGGCCGAAAGCTGGCGCTGGACCAGGGAAAATGAGGCTTGAAACCGCTCGTTTTCAGCCTCGTACTCGGCAAACTCCCCGCCCACGCTCTCGATGTAGAACCGCGCCTGGGCGGGGGTATTAAACCGCTCCACCAGCTGCTCCAGGCGGGTTTTGCCGCGCACCAGAATGGCGTAGTCGCGCTGGCTCATCGGCGGTTACCGGAGCGGTTGGGGGGCCGGCTGTCCACCGGAAAGTCGGGCCGGTCATCGGACCGGTTATCGGGGCGCTCGGAACGGGCGGGCGGGCTGGTCAGCAGCGAATCGAGCAGGTCGGGGGAGATGTTGAGGTTGCCGATTTTGCCCGCGTTTTCGGCCAGCTCCCGGAAGGCCAGCGCGATGTTGAACTTGGGGTCGGGGTTGTTGTTGAGGGCCACCAGCAGCTTCCAGTCCATGTTCTTGTAGGGTTGCAGGGTGGTTTCGAGCACGTAGCCCCGGGTTTCGGCTTCCTGGCGCTGGTTGGCCGTGGTTTGCTCCAGCAGCAGCTTGCGCTGCTCCTCCACGGCAATATCGGCCTGCACCTGCATTTCGCGCAGCTTGCGGGTGCTGGTGGCCCGCTGCATCTCGCCCTCCATCTTCTTCTCGGCAATCTGCTTGTTCTTCTCCTCCACCGCAATGTCGGTGTTCAGCTCGCTCTCCTTGATTTTGCGCTCCTGTTCCACGGCGAAGTTGCGGCGCTCAAAAATGGCCTGGTCGGCTTCCTGCTGAATTTTTTCGCGGGTTTCGGTTTCCAGGGCCCGGCCCATTTCGGGCGTGGCCTTCACGGCCAGCACGTTCACGGCCAGCACCTCAATGCCCAGCAGCCCGATGGCCTTGGAAGCAGCCAGCCCCTCGGCAATGTTCAGCTCCACGGCCTTGGCCGAGCGCATCACGTCCTTCAAGCCCAGGCTCTGCACGAAGGTGGACGTGGCGGTCTGGGCCTCGTTGATGATGCGCTGGTGCAGTTTTTCCAGCTCATTTTTCTTGTAGATGCCCCGGCTGTCGACCGTAAAGTCGAGCTGGTCGGCCAGCTGGCGCGGGTCGCCGGCCTTGTAGGTTATCTGGCCCTGGATGGAAACGGTCTGGTAGTTGGCCGTAGTTTCGTTGAAGATGAAGGGCAAATCGTTGCTGCCCATCGGAATGGCCACAATGGAGCTGTTGGGCCCGAAATAGTAGAACGACAGGCCCCGCCCCTCCTTCTGCACCCGCCCGTTTTTGTAGTGGATGACGTAAGTCATCGAATCGAACTGACTGTGGTTGATTCCGAACATAGCGGGCTGCTGAAGAGGTTGACTTGGCGGTAAAAGTATTGATAGTTGCGAATATGAGCCGGACACCGCTTATTCTGTCATCCTGAGCGGAGCGAAAAACCTTGCCCCAGTCGGGCCATCAGCTCTTTCAGGCGTGATAAGGCCCTTCGCTCCGCTCCGGATGACGGGCGGCGCGCAACTATTGCCCGTAAACCCTGAACTTCGGCCCGCAAACCCAGTAACTCCGCCCATGTCCGCTCCCGCCTCCTTCCGTACCATCGACCCCGCCCAGCTCACGCCCGCCCAGCTCCACCCCTTCATGGTGGGCGCCATTGCCCCGCGCCCCGTGGCCTTCGCCAGCACCATTGCCGCCGACGGCAGCGTGAACCTGAGCCCCTATAGCTTCTTCAACTGCTTCGGCTCCAACCCGCCCATCCTGGTGTTTTCGCCTGCCAACCGCGTCCGCGACAACTCCCAGAAACACACCCTGCAAAACGTGCGCGAGGTACCCGAAGTCGTCATCCACATCTGCGACTACGCCATGGTGGAGCAGATGTCGCTATCAAGCACCGAGTACGAGAAGGGTGTAAACGAGTTCGTGAAGGCCGGTTTCACCGAGCTGCCCAGCCAGAAGGTGCGCCCGCCCCGGGTGCTGGAGGCCCCGGCGGCCTTCGAGTGCGTGGTGGAGCAGGTGATTGAGCTGGGCCAGAACAACGGGGCTGGCAACCTCATTATCTGCCGGGTCGTGATGGCCCACTTCCGCGAAGACATCGTGCTGCCCAGCGGCACCGGCATCGACCCGTTCAAGCTCGACGCCATTGCCCGCCTCGGCGGCGACTGGTACTGCCGGGCCTCGGGCAGCAGCCTGTTCGAGGTACCCAAGCCCAACCGCAACCTGGGCATCGGCATCGACCAGCTCCCCGAGTTTATCCGCACCTCCGACGTGCTGACGGGCAACAACCTGGGCCGCCTAGCCAACATCGAAGCCCAGTCCATCCCTACCACCGAGGAAATAGCCGCCTTCCGCCAGGAGCCGCTGGTGAGCTACACCCTGAGCCAGCACCACGGCTCCCCCACCCGCCAGCGCGAGGAACTGATGCTGCTGGGCCAGAAGCTACTGGAAGAAGGCCGCCTGCTCGACGCCTGGAAAACGCTGCTGCTGGCGGCGGAGTAGTTTTACCTGCTTTCGAACTGCTACCTGTATTTGCCAGGATTAGCACTCCGCAAGTTCAGATTAGGTAGGTTATTTTTTTGGCGTAAAAAAATAACCTACCTAATCTGAACTTGCGGAGTGCTAAAAGCTGATTCTAGTCCGGTTCTTAGGTTTATCCTACCCCACAAACCTAAAGGCAACTTGGGTTAGATAGTACTCTACCGCACGGCCTGGGCGCGCTCCTTGCGGCTACCAATGGGCAGCAGGCGGAAATACTTGGTTTTCAGTTTGCGCGTCAGGTACGGCGGCAGCGGCTGGCCTTCCTGGTAGGCCACTACCACCCGCCGGTACTGCCCGGGGCCGAAGCGGCTCAGCCGGTACGCACCGTAGCCCGTCATCAGGGCGCCCACCACGATGTCCTGACTGGCCTGCTGGTCGAGGTCCTCGTAGAAGTCCTGCACGTATTCCGGCTGGTTTTTTCGTTTGGAAGCCTTCGCTACTACCTTCTTCACCGCTCCTTCCACCAAAATACCCGTGCCGGCCTGTAGCCAGCCCCGCGTAGCCTTGGAGCGCTGCATGAACAGGTGCTGCACGGCCCGCAGCGTATCGGAACGGTCGTAGCGCAGGCTGCTGAGGTCGGAGTGCGGAATGGCGGCCGGGGCGGCGGTTTGCACCACGGCCAGCGTCTGGGCGGTGGCGGCCGGCAAGGCCCCGACCGTAGTCAGCAAGCCGAGGATAACAACGGGAAATGCGCGCATAGCAAATCGGATATAATTCAAGCGCAAGGAGCCAATAAATATCCAGCCGGTTGCAACTCAACCGCACATTTTTTTTATAGCAATCAGTCAGCTTTGGTCGGGTAAGAGCGAAGCGCTGCTTCGCTCTACAGACCTCATCATCTGCGACACCCGTTTCATCTGCAACATCTGTGCTTCTTAGTTGCGCACGGCAATCATCAGGGCCAGTTCCTTGTAGCGCATGTTGAAGCGGCGGGCGATGCTGGCGTTGGTCAGGGAGCCTTTGTACACGTACACGCCGGACCGGAAATGCTCGTTGGTGAACAGCACCTCGTTCACGCCGCCATGCTGGCTGATTTCTTGGAGAATGGGCGTGAAAATATTGCTCAGCGCGTTGGTGGCCGTGCGCGGCACCCGCGAGGCAATGTTGGGTACGCAGTAGTGAATCACGTCGTACTTGCGGAACACGGGCTTGGCGTGGCTGGTCATTTCGCTGGTGGCGAAGCAGCCGCCCTGGTCGATGCTCACGTCGATAATCACGGAGCCGGGCGACATCTGCGACACGGCTTCCTCCGACACCATGAACGGAATGCGGCCTTCCTCCGGGTTGAGGGCGCCGATGACCACATCGGCGCGGCGGATTTGCTGGTTGAGGGCAAACGTGTCGAGGGTGCTGGTGTAGAGCTGGGGCTGGCCCAGGTTCTGCTTGAGGCGGCGTAGTTTGTAGAGGTGGTTGTCGAACACCTTCACCTCGGCCCCCAGCCCGATGGCGGCGCGGGCGGTGTACTCGGCCACCGTACCGGCCCCCAGAATAACGACCTGGGAAGGCGGCACGCCCGTAATGCCGCCCAGGATGATGCCCTTGCCCTCGTCGCCGGCGCGGGCCGCCAGGTACTCGGCGGCCACCAGCATCACGGTGGAGCCCGCAATTTCGGACATGGCCCTTACTACCGGCCGGGCTCCGCTGGGGTCCTTAATGAGTTCGAAGCTGATGGCGTTGATTTTCTTGCGCAGCAGGGCCGTGATGTAGTCGCCGGTGAGGGAGCCGAATTGCAGGGCCGAAATCAGCGTCTGGCCATTGCGCAGAAACTCCATCTCATCGTAGGTGGCGGGGGCCACTTTCAGGATAATATCGGCCTCGAATACCTCTTTCTGGGAGTAGGCAATGGTGGCGCCGGCCTCGGAGTAGTCGTGGTCGGAGTATTTACTGGGCTCGCCGGCCCCGCTTTCGAGCAGAATTTCGTGGCCGCTTTCCACCAAGTGCTTCACGGCCTCGGGCGTGAGACAGATGCGGTTTTCCTGGAGCGACGTTTCCCGGGGCAGCCCAATGAACAGCTTGCGCTTGCGCGTTTCCACGGCCAGCATCGATTCCTGGGTGAAGTAGGCGCGGCTGGCGGCCAACGACTCAAATCCGGAGGGTACTGCTTCGGGCATCACTTTTTAATTATGAAGTATGAAGTATGAAGTATGAATTTCGTTCGGCGGGTAGAACGGCTTGTTCATGAATTCTAATTCACAATCGGGGTTTGGGGCAGGCTTTCAGAAAAAACGAATTCATAATTCATAATTCATAATTCATAATTCATAATTCATAATTCATACTTCATAATCGCCAATTCCCTCGAAGAGGGGCCGGTGACGGTGAGCGTGAGGAGCAGGCAGTCGGGAGGCAGCAGGGCGTCAATACGGCTGGGCCACTCAACCAGGCAAAGATAGCCAGAATCGAAGTACTCCTGAACCCCGATATCCTCGGCTTCGCGGGGGGCGTTGAGGCGGTAGAAATCGAAGTGGTAAATGGGCTCGTCGCGGGCCGTGCGGTACTCGTTGACGAGGGCAAACGTGGGGCTGCTGACTTCCTCGGCTACGCCCAGCTCCCGGCACAGGGCCTTGATGAAAGTGGTTTTACCGGCGCCCATCTCGCCTTCGAAGCAAATAATGGAATGCCCGTCAATGGCGGCCCGCACCTGGGCGGCCACGGCGGGCAAAGCGGCTAAATCGGGGATGGAGAACGTGAGCATGAGCGGAAGCGGCCGGAACCGGCATGAGGGAGCCGCAAGTTTACGAAGCCTGCCGTTGCCAAACCGCTTCCGGCCCGACAGGGAAGACCAAATATATAACGGCCGTGATACTTCTGTAAAATCCGACAGGTTCCTTTGTGGAGCACCGCTTTCCTTTTCCCCTATGGCTATGCAAAAGCTTTTCCTACTGCCATGAGGGTCCGTTTCGCCCCCGCCCGCTCCCTGGCCGCCCTGACGGGGCTGGCCCTATTGCTGGCCGCCGAAAGCCGGACGGGCGGGGGCTGGACCCGCGCCCAGGGCGGGGGCTAGACCAAACTTGGGCTCACCACCGCCAACACCCGCCGGTTTCACCTCCTCAACGGCGACACCATTGAAACGGCCCGGTTCCGGCAGCTGGTGCTGGGCCTCTACGGCGAATACGGCCTCCCCGACCGCTGGGAGCTGGTGCTAACGCACCCGTATTCCGGCAGGCCGCCTACGCCACCACCACGCCCGCCCGGGGTATCGGCGACGTGCAGGTGGGCGTGCGCTACGGGGTGCTGAAAGGTGCCTGGTCCCTGGCCCTGGGCCGGGCCTTAGACCTGCCCACCGGCGACAAAAACCGGCGGGGCTTCGGCTACCAGGACCCCGTCATTTTCATCTCCCTGCCCACCGGCGACGGGGAGTGGAACGTGTGGGGTAGGGCGGCGCTTTCGCACAGTTTCGCGCCCCGCCTGCCCGCCTACGTTACCTTCGACGCGGGCTACAACCAGCGCACCCAGGGCTTCACCAGCCAGTACACCTACGGGGCCGAGGTGGGCTACCAGGTGGGCTACCAGGTAGGCAAAGCCTGGCTCACGGCTTCGGTCCGCCCGCTGGCCAACGTGCACCAGCCCAACACCGAAAAGTTCGGGGCCATTGGGCTGGGCGAGGGCGTGGCCTACTCCTCGGCCGCGCTGGGCCTCAATTACGCCGTAACCAAACACTGGTGGGCCACGGCCAACGTGGCGGCGGGCTTCGGCCGCCTGCGCAACGTGTACTCGGGCCTGCAACCTACCCTGGGTGTGGCGTTTGAGTGGTAGGGTTTCGTTGTTCGTTTCTGGTTGTTCGTTTTTCGGGCAGCAAGCAGTCAGGGAGGTAGGCGCTACAGAAGTAAGTCCTTCCGCCGGGAAACGCCCCGGTGAGCCGGTTATCGTTTCCCGGCGGAAGGACTTTCTGTTTAAAATAGCGTTCTTCCGGCCTGAAAGACGAACCACGAGCAACGGGCAACCAAAAACGAATAACGGGATTTTACTCTACCAGCATGCAAGTTTCGCGAATGGCCGGCAGCCTGATTGGCTCCGAAATCATCAAAATCGGCAACGAGGTAAACGACATGATCCGCAAGGGGGAGCAGATCTGTAACCTCACCATCGGCGACTTCGACCCGACCATTTATCCCATTCCGGCCGAGTTGAAGGATGAAATAACCCGTGCCTACGAGGCGGGCCAGACCAACTACCCGCCCGCCAACGGCATGGCCGCCCTGCGCGAAGCCGCCGCCGCTTTCACCCGGAGCCGGCTGGGCCTGGAGTACTCGGCCGCCGATTTCCTGGTGGCCGGCGGCTCCCGGCCCCTCATCTACGCCACCTACCTGGCCCTCATCGACCCCGGCGATAAAGTGGTGTTTCCGGTGCCAAGCTGGAACAACAACCACTACTGCCACCTTTCGGGGGCCGAAGCCGTAATGGTGGAAACCCGGCCCGAAAACAACTTCATGCCCACCGCCGAGGAGCTGGCCCCCCACCTGGCGGGGGCTACTATGCTGGCCCTGTGCTCCCCCCTGAACCCCACCGGCACCGTATTCAGCCGCGAGGATCTGGAAGCCATCTGCGACCTGGTGCTGGCCGAGAATGAGCGCCGGGAGCCCGGCGAAAAGCCGCTGTACCTACTCTACGACCAGATTTACTGGCTGCTCACCTTCGGCGAAACCGCCCACTACGACCCGGTGAACCTGCGCCCCGCCCTGCGCGACTACACCATCTACATCGATGGCATCTCGAAGTGCCTGGCCGCTACCGGCGTGCGTGTGGGTTACGCCTTCGGGCCGGCTCCGGTAATTGACAAGATGAAGGCCATTCTGGGCCACGTGGGGGCCTGGGCGCCCAAGGCCGAGCAGGTGGCCGTGGCCCACTACCTGCCCGCCACCACCGCCGTAGACCGCTACCTGAGTACGTTCAAGCACAACATCCAGCGCAGCCTCGACACCCTGCACGAAGGCCTGCAAACCATGAAAAGCGCCGGCCTACCCGTCGATTCCATGGTGCCGATGGGCGCTATCTACCTCACGGCCAGGCTGGATGTACTGGGCCGCACTACGCCCGCCGGACAGGTGCTCACCTCCACCAAGGAGCTGACGTCCTACCTCATCAGCGAAGCGCGCCTGGCCCTGGTGCCGTTCAGCGCCTTCGGTACTGATGACACGGCCCCCTGGTTCCGCATGTCGGTGGGCGGGGCTTCCCTGGAGGCCATTGAGGCCGCCCTGCCCCGCCTGCAATCGGCGCTGGAAGCGTTGCGGTAGGCTTCTATCGACTTCACAAGATCAGAAGAGCCGTTCTCGATGAGAGCGGCTCTTCTGCATTTCACCCCTATAGTTTCACTTTCAGCAGCATTATTTCTCAATCTGATACGGTCGTCCTGCCGGACGAAAACAGCTATTCATTCTATGAAAGACTGTTTGGAGCCGTTAAAAGCCCATTCATGTTATTATTTTAATTATTGCTTTATTCATAATTTTCATTATCCTATATTTAACATACGCAGAGCCAGCAGCACCTAATCAGCGGAGCCTTACACTGGTTGGCACTCCGACTGCGCTGGCAAGCCTCCCTCCTGCTGAAGAATGGGCCGGCGAGTTTCCCAAGCCTGATTTGCCATGATGCAATCTGCCCCTTTATGGTTCCGGCCTTACACCCGGCAACTGGCCCAACTGGCCGACTTGCTGGGCGAGCTGGAACAGGCTGGATTTGCTACTCAGGCCTTGCGCGGCGGCGAAGCTCCCCCGGGACCGGGCCTGCTGTTCGTGGATGCCGAAACTGATTTGCCGGCCCTCCAGCAGGAGCTGGCCGAACTGCCGGCTGCCACCCAGCTGATAGCCGTTTCGCTCGGGCCGTTGCTGTCGGCCGATATCTGGGGGCTGTTGCGGGCCGGGGTGGCGGAAGTGTTTAACTGGTTCGAGGTGGAAAAACCGGTGCAGATTGTCAGCTCGCGCCTGCACTACTGGCGGATGCTCGATGAACAGGTAGCCGACTTGCAGCAACGCCTCATTGGCCGTAGCGCGTGCTGGCTCAACACCTTGCGCCAGCTCGTGGATATGGCCCACTCCAACTGCCCGGTGCTGGTACTGGGCGAGAGCGGCACCGGTAAGGAGCTGGTCGCCCAGGCCATGCACCAGCTCGACCCCCGCCCTAATAAGCGCGACTGCGTGGTGGTCGACTGCACGACGCTCATTCCGGGCCTGTCGGGCTCCGAGCTGTTTGGACACGAGAAGGGCGCCTTCACCAACGCCATCAGTACCCGCGACGGGGCGCTGGCGCTGGCCCACGAGGGCACCCTGTTTCTGGACGAGCTGGGCGAACTGCCCCTGCCCTTGCAGGCGGAACTGCTGCGGGCCTTGCAGGAAGGCACCTACAAGCGGGTGGGCAGCAACACCTGGCGGCAGGCCCGCTTTCGGCTGGTAAGTGCCACCAACCGCAACCTGGCCGAGGAAGTGCGGCAGGGCACTTTCCGCCAGGATTTATACTACCGGATTTCGGGCTGGACCTGCCAGCTACCCCCGCTACGGGAGCGAAAGGAGGATATTGCCCCGCTGGCCGAACATTTTTTTCGGCAGCATCACCACCTCACCCAGCCCATCGACCGGCAGGTGTACGACTTCCTGCTCCTGCCCGATTACCCTGGCAACGTGCGCGAGCTCCAACAGCTGGTGAGCCGCATTGCCAACAAGCACCTGGGCGAAGGCCCCGTCACTATCGGGGATATTCCCCGCTCCGACTGGCCCGATTTCGGACGGCTAAACGCCGCCGCCCCGGGTGGCGAGCTGGAAACCGGCGTCACGAGCCTGCTCTACCAGGGCCTGGGGCTCAAGGAAATCAAGGACCAGGTAACTGAAATAGCCAAAAAAGTAGCCATCAGCCACGAAAACGGCAACCTGAAACTGGCCGCCCACCGCCTGGGTTGCAGCGAAAGAACGTTGCAGATGCACCGCGCGGAAGGTGAAATGGTGAGATGATGCGTTTGCTGGTTGTCAGTTGTCAGTTGTCAGTTGTCAGGAAGAGAACGTTATTCAGCGCGGAGCGAAGAAGCTCGCGTGCCGACGTTGCAAAGCCAGCCAGCCAGCCAGCCAGCCAGCCCAAGGAGAACACGCAGGATTCTTCGCTTCGCGTTGAATGACGTTCTGTTTGACCCGTCCAATCATTCATTTACCCATTAGCCAGAAGCCACGGGTCGCGCCACCTAGCGGGCACTTCGGCCACTCCGGTTACGGGGGCGGCGGCCGGCGGCGTGGGGCGCACGTGGCGGATGAGGCCGAGCAGGTTGCCAGCCAGCACCTGGCGGGCGGCGGATCTGGGCAGGTGCAGGGCCTTGATTTTGCTGAGCTCCACGCCCGGGTGCAGCCAGGGACCATCGGAGCCGAAGAGGAACTTGCCGGGACCAGCGCGCTCCAGGGCCCGGCGCAGGATGTCGAAGCGACGCACGCCCGAGGTATCGGTGTAGATGTTGGGGCAGCGCACCAGGTAGTCGATGAGGCCGGCCTGGGCCCGCCAGTCATCGGCAAACGAGCCCAGATGCGGAATGATAAAGTTGACGTCGGGATACTGCTCGGCCAACAGCTCGACCACCGAAATTTCCCCCACCACATCGTAGAGCACCGGCAAACAAAAAGCCCGGGCCACGTCGCATATTTCGCGGCTGATGCGGGCGTCGTAGCGGTGGCACTTGATGCCCACGAAGCCGTAGTCGCGCACGGCCCGGCCCACCAGCTCGCGCACCCGGCCCCGGTCGCGGCGGGCGTGCACAAAGGCGAAACCGTAGAACCGGCCGGGTTGCTGCCGTACCAGGCCGGCCACCTGGGCATTGGCCACGGCGTAATCGGAGTGAAAGGCAGCGAAAAGCACGGTGCGCCGGATGCCGGCCTCGTCGGCCCACTCCAGGTAGGAGCCGAGGGGCGCGTCGGTATCCCAGGGGCCGGTAAGGCCGTCGCCCCGACCGGCGTGGCAGTGGCAGTCGATGATGAGCATGAGGCAGAAATTGGGGGTTAGCGGAAGGGGGCCGAAACCGGCCCGGGCGGCGGTACAGCGGGCTCCTGGTCAGCCTTGGTGGCGGCACCGGGCGCAGCCGCAGCGGCCTGGGCCAACGGCCGTTACCCGCCGCAGCTTCCCGGCCAGCCGGAACCGCCGCAGGAACCGTAGCAGCGCCTGCTGGCACTGGGGGCAGGGCCGGTGGCGGCCAATCAGCAGCACCGAGCGCACCTGGCTGGTAAAGGCCGGGTTGGCCGCCACCTGCCGGCTGAACCAGCGGATAACCTGGGGCTCCAACTGATGCCCGCACCCGGCCCCGCAGTCGGGCGCCAGCTGCGGGGCCGGCCGTAGCGGCACCCGCAGGAGCCGGCCGCTAGTGGTGTACACGTTGGCCTGCGGAGTAACGGGCAGAAAGGGGGCTGACATGGCGTTGGGGGCTAAAGAGCACTATTCATTAATCCACTTGCTTTCATTTTTTTTACAACCTGGCATTCCGTTCAGCCCCCCTTCCAGTGGTGCTGTGCGTTACCGGGCGCTTCAATCTGAAGTCCGGGCTCCAGCTGGCGCAACCCCACCGCTATTGCCCGGCTCAGCTGCCCGATATCGGCCACCGAGTGGTCGGCGCGGAGGCAGCAGGCGACTTCGGGCACGGTAGGCCGGCGCGCATCGGCCAGCAGCAGGACGCGGATACCCCGGCGGCGCAGGTACTCGTGCAGACCGAAAGCGGCGTGAGCAGCGGACAGCCGCAGTTTTTGCACCGGAAACAGCCCCCCGGCGGGTCTCAGGCCGCCGGCGGTCAGCGCCTGCCGGAACTGGCAGATGCGGCATAGCAGGCGGTGGCGGCGGACGTCGCCCGACCGGGCATCCTGGTGCAGGGCCTGAGCGGCCAGCCAGGCGTGCAGCTCCGAGGCGGGGCTGGTATGCACCCGCGTTTCGCTTCGTTGCCGGAACCGGGTCAGGTGGGTGGCACTACCGGCCAGCACCGCCACCGGCACGCCCAGCCCCTTCGCCAACGACGTGATGGTGAGCACTCCTGCCCCCGCCACCCCCGCATGCACCAGGCTGCCGCCCCCGCCCCGGCCCCAGGGGCTGCCCGGTCCGGGAGCAGCCCCGAGCAGCCCGAAAGCCTGGGTATCATCCACGAGGAGCACGGAGCCGGGGAAGGGCCGGAGCAGGCGCTGGTAATCGGCCAGCGGGGCGGGGCGGCCGGCCGCCAGCAGCCACCCGTCACTCAGCAGCCAGGGCACCCGGCCGGCCCGGGCGTAGGCGGCCAGCAGGCGGCCCAGCTGCGCCAGGTCGCCCGACCGGAACCGGACCACCTGGTGGCCCCGCAGCAAGGCGTGTTCCGCGCCCCAGCGGCCGACGGGGTACAGCGCCTCATCGAGCAACAGCACCGCTTTGGGCGGCAGCAGGTGCACCACGTCCCAGAACAGGTGCAGGGTGGACGGGGCCAGCAACCCGGCTTCTAGCCCCTGGCGGCGGGCCACCTCTGCACCCACCGCCCCCGCCAGCCCCGATTCGCGCAGCGCCGCTGGCTGGCCGGTAGTCAGGCCCAGGCCGGCCGGCAGCTGCGCGGGCAGTGCCGGCCGGCCCAGATAAAGCGCCGAGGTGAAGTCGAGCATATTGGTTGGTGGTTTTTGGTTGCTGGTTGCTGGTTGTCAGTTGTTGGTTGTCAGTTGTCAGTTGTCGGGAGGACTTCATTCAGAGCGCAGCGAAGAATCTCGCGTGAAGTTGCTTGAACAGACATTCCCTAACGTCAGCACGCACGATTCTTCGCTGCGTTCTGAATGACGTTCTCCTGACAACTAGCAACTGACAACTAGCAACTGACGACCGACGACCGACGACCAACAACTACGAAGACACGCGGCGCAGACCGGGAACGGCTACCGGCCGGGGCGGGCCAATGGGTGCGCCGCTGCTGAGCTGGCGGTTGCGCTGCTGGGAAGCGGCTTGCAGGGCGGCCTGGCGCTCAATGAGGGCGCCGGGCTGCTGGTACCGGTCTTCGCTGGCCGGCAGAACAACGCGGGCATCCACGATGTCGGAGGCAATATCGACGCCCGTAACGGCCTTGTAGGCGTGGATGTAGCGCTGAATTTCCTCGCGCCAGTAGTGGGCCCAGTTGGCGGCGTTGGAAGCCCCGATGGTGGGGTCGTTCCAGGAGCCGTAGCGGATGGAGAGCAACAGCTGCTCGCCGAATGCGCCCAGGTCGCGGAAGTGCGAAATATTGGTCGGGTTCCAGCCTTGCAGCTGCTTCATGTTGTCCACCCGGTCCATCCAGGGCTCGGAGTAGGGCACCATCACGCGCCCCCCCAGAAACTCGCGCACCTCGGGGCGGGCCAGCAGCCACTGCTGGCTCAGCATTTCGGCCCGGGCCGTCCAGGGCAGGTCGCCGTACTGGTTGTGGGCGCCTTCGGCCAGCAGCAGATGCACCTCGCGCAGGTTGTTGAGCATCGGGAAGCCGTCGGGGATGACGGTGGTGAAGTTGGCCTGCTGGTAGAACTCCACCGCCGCCCGCAGCAGCGAGTGGAACCCGTGCTGGAAGTTGGTGCGGTGCTCGGCCACCGGAATATCCTGCACGGCCTTGCCGATGAGCGAGTAGCCGTACTCATAGCGGTATTCCAGGTTGCGCCGGTTGAGGGTGAGCCGGTTGCGCTCGTCCTCGATGTAGCCCCAGAGCAGATTCCCGAGCGGGCGCAGGGGGTCGATGTTGATGTTGGCCAGCGGGTCCTGGCCGGGGCCGCCGCGGCGCACGTTCTGGAAGCGCAGGCTCAGCATGTTCATCGTTTGCACCAACCCGCCCTCCTCGTGCCAGTACGACCAGATCAGCTCCATCAGGGGCGGGCTCTGCAGGCGCGACTTCAGGATGCCGTAGCACCCAATGCCCAGCTCGTGGTCTTTCTTGAGGGGCAGATCGGCGAGTTTATCCCGAATCAACCCGAAATACGGCAGCACTTTGCCCTCCTGGTTACTCAGCTCGTCGAGGTAGGCGTTGCGCAGGGCCCCGATATTGGCCCCACCGAGGCGGTTGCTGTCGGCGGCGCGGCGGCGCAGCTGCTCCAGGCGCGGACTCCGGTTGCGGTTGCCGCCAATGTCTTCGACCCCATTCAGGGCGTCGTAGTCCAGGTCGTGGTCGAGGGCCAGGCCAGCCTCCTGCATCAGATAAAACTCAGTGGCATTCTTGAGCAGGCCCCAGGAGGCCACCCGCGAGAAGGGCGAGTACTGGGTCCGCAGCTGCTGGCGTACCGGACCGGCTTCGTTGAGGTCGGCGCACATCACCCGATCAACGAAGGACCGGTAGCGGGCGAAGTTGATGGTGCGGTGCCGGATCAGGGTCCACAGGGCCTGATCCGGGGTTACCTCGCGGCCGGCGGCCTGTAGCGTAACCTTGGCCGGGCGCTCATCCACGGGGTCAATTACGCGCAGCTTTACCGGCCCGAAATCAGTGAGCGGGGCCAGCTGGTCGTCGGAGTCGAGGCGGCTGTCGGTAAAATAGCCTTCCACTGTAAAGGTGCCCAGCTCGTCCCAGGTCGAAATCTGCCAGCTGAACTGCACGCTGGCCTTGTCGAGCAAGGAAATTTCGTCGGTCGGGTAGCTGATTTCGCGGAAGGGCAGCTGGCCCTGGTCGGCGTTATCGGCCGGTTTGGGGGGGGCCAGGGCGTCCTTGCGGAGGCTGAATTTCCAGAAGTAAGATTCCGGCTCAGACCCGGATTCCGACAGGTTCCGGAAAACCAGTTTGAGGCCCTGATACTGCTTGAGCACCTCGGTCAGCGTCTTATCGTTGTTTTCGGTGCCCACTTCCAGGGTCAGGTTGATGGGGTCGCCCAGCGTTATCTGGCTGGCGTCGATGCTTAGCTCGCGGTACATGGGGCTAGGAGGTTAAGAGTTGGAGATAGGGAGATGCGCCCGGGGGCCGGGCCGGCGGGCCACAGTAGGCATTGGCCCGGTTCAGGGCCCAGCGGGTGAGCAGGTGGCGCAGCTGCCGGGTTTCCTGGCCGGCCGTGAGCTGGCCGTCGGCTTTGGCCTGGCCCAGCACGGCGAACACCAGCGTGGGCGGGTACTGCCCGAACTGCGCGGGCGCGGCCCGCCACTGCCCGAACAGCGCCCGCAGCCGCTCCGGCCGGCGCTCGGCCACCGGAAACAGCCCGGCCAACTGCCGCCCCCCCAACGCCGCCGACTGGTGCCCCAGCACGAGGCCGGCGAAGGCGGGCAGCACCCGCTCCAGGGCAGCCAGCAGGTCGCGCTTGCGGGCCGGCAGCTTATCGGTGGGGTACAGGGCCTCCCACTGCCGCCCCAGCGCCGCCCACTGCGGATGCGGGTACAGGGCCGCACCAAGGGCCAGGCTGATTTTCACCCGAATCCAGGGCACCGGGTGGGGGCCGTCGGTGCTGATGCGGAACACGAAATAGCTCGGCAGGCTCACCACGCTCATCAGCCCGTAAGTGGCCGAAATGCCCAGGTGGGCCACGGCCCAGAAATCCGACAGGATTTCGTTCAGCCAGCGGCTGAGCAGTTCCCAGGGCAGGCGCCGGGCCGGGTTGGTGCCACCGAGGTAGCGGCGGCTCAGCTCGTCGCGGATGGTGGTGGTGAGGCCCAGCAGCTCGGAGCCCTGGTGGCCCACCTCATGAATGAGGGAAGCCGCAATGCCGCTGCCCACCATCCGCTCCCGCGGAATCTGAATTACGCCCACCGGGTTGTCGTCGCCGCCGGGCAGGCGGGTGCGGGCCCGGCGGATGGCCGCCCCGTGGCCCCGTTGCACGAAGCAGATCAGGGGCGGGGCGTCGTAGAGGTGGGCGGGCAGGCGCAGGGCGTCTTCGGCCAGCACATCGAGGCCGGCCAGCCAGGTACCGGTGCCGTGCTCCCCGCGCTGGGTGAGCACATCGGCAAAAATATCGAGCTGGTCGAGCAGGTTGTTGAAGCGCAGCTTAAGCAGCACGTAGCGGCCCTGGCAGTCGGCGGTGCTCACCGCCACCGCTTCGGGGCTCCTGATCCAGCGGATGAACTCGCCCAGGCGGCCGCGCAAATCGAAGGCAATGCGGGCCAGGTGCCGGTTGATGGCCGCCTGCGCCACCCCCGACACCCCGGCGGCCAGCACCATGGGCGTGTTCAGCGAGAACGAGCGCACGAGTTGCAGCCGGCTCAGCAGGGCCTGGGTTTCGTTCACCAGCAAGTGGGTATCGGCGGGGCGTCGCATGTTTTTGAGCGGTTAGCTGACAGCTATTAGCTGAGGGAATGGTTTGATGACGGGAAGAACACTTATGCGTTTGTCTACCTGCGAACCTGCTGCATCCGATGTAAATACCTGGCTTCCAGCAGAAAAGCTAACGGCTATCAGCTACTAGCTAACAGCTCCATAATCAGAGCTGGATGACGAGGGTGCGGCCGCGGCGCGTCCAAGTGCCGCGGGTGGGCCGTCCGGAGCCCTGTTGGCCCCCGGAGCTGCTTTGCCCGTTGCCGTTGCGGCCGTAGCTGCGGGTAGTGGGCGCCTCCGTGGCGCGGCGGAAGGTGCCATCGGTGTTGCGGGGCCGCAGCAAACCCGGCGCATGCTGGTGCGCAGCCTTGGCCAGGGCCTGGCGCACCAGGGCCGAAGCGGGCTTGTGGGGCTGCCGACGGTGCAGGGCGGCCGTGTTGCGGGTGGCCGCGTTGGCGAAGCGCACGTAAGCCCGGGCCGTTTCAAACTCCTGGTCTTCGGGACTCAGCCCTTCCAGCTCCAGCTCAAACATTTTGCTGGCGAAGCCCCCGAGCTTGCTGCCCACGGCCCCACCCAGCGGTCCGCCGAAGAAGGTACCGATGGCTCCGCCGGCAATGGGCAGGGCTTTTCTGGCCACGTTTTTCAGTACCCCGCCCAGTTTTTTGAAGAGCGGCGACCGAACCGCCCCCCGCACGGCCCGGCCGGCTTTCTTGATCAGGCTGCCCAGGAACTGGTCCAGCTCCTGCTCACTCTGCACGCTCAGCAGCTCGTGGGCCAGCTCCATTTCCTGGTTCTCACTCAGGCCGTAGCCCATTTCCTCCTCCCCCTCATCCTCCGATTCGCTTTCGGATTCGTCGTCGCGCAGATACTCCTGGTCGAACTCGTAGGACGCCCCGTTGTCGGAGGCCTCGTAGCTGCCTTCCATTTCCATTTCGAACTCGTGGCCGAACTCCGGGCCCTCGAACTCAAATTCATTGTCGTTGTACATGATGGTTGGTTTTGATTGGTGGTTGGGGATGTTCAGTTGCTGGTGGAAGGGGCTCAGGGAGTAGTGAAAAGCCAAAAACCATTCACCAGAACCCACCCGCTAAAAACCAGCCCTTACACGCCGTGCAGCACAAGGGTATTGCCGCGGCGGCTCCAGGAGCCCCTGGCGGCGCGCGCCCGGGGGATGCCGCCGGGCAGCAGCCCCGGGGCGTGGCGCGGCACCACGGCCGCCAGCACCTGGCGGCCCAGGTCGGCGGGGCCGATGTTGGGGTTCTGGCGGGTAATCTGGCTGGCCCGGCGGGTCACGTCGTTGGCAAAGCGCACGAAGGAGCGGGCAATTTCGAGCTCCTGCTCGGCGGGGGCCAGCATTTCCAGCTCCAGGTTGAAGATGCGCTTGGCGTTGCTGGCCAGCACGTTGCCGGCCTTGGAACCCAGCCAGCGGCCGGCTTTGCCGCCGGCCCACTGGCCGGTATCCTGGCCGAGCGCGGCCCCGGCCCGGGCTCCCAGCGGCCCCAGCCGCCCCCCGAGGGCGGCCCCGGCCCGGCCGCCCAGGGCCGCGCCGGCCTGCCCCCCGTATTTGCCAGCCAGCCCGGGCAGGGTTTTCTGGCCGAAGTTCATCAGGTAGCGCCCTACTTTCTGGCCGTTATCGGAGGCCACGAACCGACGGCCCGCGTCGGCGGCCTTCGTCATCAGGTCACCCAGAAACTGGTTCAGCTCCTGCTCGCTGCCCACTTCGAGCAGCTGGTAGGCCAGTTCCAGCTCCTGGTCGGGGCCGCCCATTTCAAAGGTTTCGTTCTGGTAGCCCGCGCTGAAGCTCTGCTCGAAGGCCTGCTCGAACTCGTCCTCGAATTCGTGCTCGAATTCGTGCTGGCCATCGTAGCCGGTTTCAAATTCATCCTGGTAGCCCGGGCCGGCTTCCAGCTCCTGTAGGGTCCGATCAATGTTGTGCATGGCTGATAAGGGAGGTTAGGTGAAAAGAAGGGGTGGTGTTCCTCCCCGTTTTCAAACCCGGTGCCAGCCTGCCCAACGCCCTTTCCAGCATCTGGAGCGGGGTAAGGGCGAAACCCATTTCGTTTTACCCCCTCCGGCACCCGGGCCGCCGAAATTCGTTTCGCGCCCCTTGCCCGGCCCACCGGCTCGTTTTGTCCCGCCCGGTTTAGGGTCCTGACCGGCAAGCCGCACTTGCGGCCGGCAACTTATTTTCTATCTTCCGGCTTTCGTAGGGTTCTGCAACACAACCGCCCCGCGAATTAATACCCTGCTCCCGGAAGCACTGGTGCCCGCCACCAGGCTGCTCCCCCCTCCTATTCCTATTGCACATTCCGCCTTTCACAACCTCCGGAACGTGTTCTTATGCTATACTATTCCTGCCGCTCCCTGAGCGGAGTTCAAACGGCCGTTATGGCCCTGCTGCTCGCTATGCCCCTGGGCCTGCGGGCCCAAACGACCCCGGTTTTCACCGGCACCGTGCGCACGGCCGCCGGCGCGCCCGCCGAATACGCCACCCTGAGTCTGCACCGCCCCACCGATTCGGTGGTGGTAAAAACCGAATTCAGCGCCGCCGATGGCCGGTTTCAGCTCCTGGCCCCGGCGGCGGGGCGCTACCTGGTGTCGGTGGCGCAGGTGGGCTGCCAGCGCCTGTGGCTGGGGCCGCTCGAAGCCGGCGCGGCGGCTCCGCTCACGCTCACGCTGCTGCCCGCCGCCGCCACCCAGCTGCGCGGAGTGGCCGTGGACGGGCAACGGCCGCTGTTTGAGCGCCTGCCCGACCGCACCCTCGTGCACGTGGCCGAAAGCCCGCTGAGTGCCGGCAGCACCACCCTCGACGTGCTCGGCCGCGCCCCCGGCCTGACCGTAGACGCCCAGGACAACCTGAGTCTGCGGGGCAAAACCGGCCTGCTGGTGCTGCTTGATGGCAAACGCGTGCCCCTGACCGGGGCCGAGCTGGCCAATATGCTGCGGAGCCTGCCCGCCGAACAGGTTCAGGAACTGGAGCTGATTACCAACCCACCGGCTAAATACGACGCCCAGGGCGGGGCCGGCATTATCAGCATCCACCTCAAGAAAGACCAGCGTCTGGGCACCAACGGCACGGCCAACGCCGCCTACGGGCGGGGCCGCTACGGCAAGTTCACGGGGGGCCTGAGCCTGAATCATCGTCAGAAAAACCTCAACCTGTTCGGCTCCTATGCCTACGCCGACCGCCAGAATTTTCAGGACCTCGACATCAGCCGCACCTACTTACAGGACGGACAGCCAACCCGTTTCAGTGAGCAGCGCAACACGTCCCGCTCCCACTTGCAGTCGCACACCTGGCGGGCCGGGGCCGATTACACGCTGAGCCCGCGCACCACGGTGGGGCTGGTGGCGAGCGGACTGGCCAGCCGGCTGCCTTCCCAGGGCTTGAACCTGGCCGATTTCTCCAACACCGACGGCCAGTTGACCAATACCCTTACGGCCCGCAACAACCGCGACCTGCGCACGCCCAACGCGGCCGGTGTGCTCAGCCTGCGCCACCAGTTCGCCCAAGACTCGCTGGGCACGCCCGAGCTCACGGCCGACCTCGACGCGGCCCGCTACGGCCTGGGGCGCCGCCTCGACCTACTCACCACCTATCCGCTTCGCTCCCAGAACAACACGAACCGGCTGCTGGGCGACCAAAACGGCACGCTCTGGCTGAGCAGCGCCAAAGCCGACTACGTGCGCAACCTGCGCGGCCGCCTGCGCCTCGAAGCCGGGGCCAAGGCCAGCCGGGTGGCGTCGGACAACGATGTGCTGTTCGAGCGCGAGCAGGACGGCCAGCGGCAGACCGACACGGGCCTCACCAACCGTTTCCGCTACACCGAAACCATCGGGGCCGGCTACGCCAGCCTCACCCGCACCCGGCCGGGCCTAACGCTGACGGGCGGCCTGCGGGGCGAGTACACCCGCACCGACGGCCGCCAGGACGTGGGCGGCCAGCAATTTCGGCGGCGCTACTTCCAGCTGTTTCCCAACCTGAGCCTGAGCCGGCCGCTAACGGCCCACCACGAGCTGACGCTGGCCCTGAGCCGCCGCCTCGACCGGCCCACTTACAACCAGCTCAACCCTTTCCGCTCCTACCTCGACCCCACGTCTTACCGCGTGGGCAACCCCGCCCTCTGGCCCCAGACCAGCACCCGCGTGGAGCTGACGCACACGTTCAAGGAGAAATACAGCACCGGCCTGAACTACACCCGCACCCACCGCCCCATCCTGAGCGTGTATCGGCTCGATGCCCAGGGCCTGGTGGCCGCCACCGACGTGAACCTGCCCAACCAGGATTACTGGGCTCTGACGCTGGCGGCCCCGCTCGAACCGGCCAAGTGGTGGAAGCTCTACGCCGACGCCGAGCTGTTCTACATCCGCTTCCAGGGCCAGCTGGAGGGCCAGCCGCTGCCCGCAGCCCAGCCCGGCGCTATCCTGGGCCTCACTAACTCGTTTAAGCTGCCCCACGGCTGGAGCGCCGAACTGAATGGCCGCTACAACTCGCTGGAGCGCTACGGCTACCAGCTGGTGCGCGCCTTTGCCCAGGTGGGGGCCGGCGTGCAGAAGTCGGTGGGGCCAGCCACGTTCCGGCTCAACGCGGCCGATGTGTTCTACACCCTGCCCATGCGCGTCTCGGCCCGCTACCAGCCGCTGGCCGAGTCCTACCGCACGGCCCAGGACTCGCGCATCATCACGGCCTCGTTCACCTACCGCTTCGGCAACGCCAAAGTAGCCGCCGCCCGCCGCGCCAAAAGCGGGGCCGAAGACGAAAAGCGCCGTGCCGGCGGGGTGCAGTAGCGGTGAATGCGTGAGTGGGTGAATGAGTAAGCCGCTGGGTTATGGCCCGACTGGCGCAGCTAGCGAACCGAGCCGCCAATTCGTCCTTTTCTGAGCGCAAAACGCCGAATTACCCAAAAGCCCCTGACGTCAAGCAGCCGTCAGGGGCTTCGTGTTTGTCAGCGTTCTTGATTTCGGAAAGAACGAATTGCTTCCGCGCCGTTCAGCATGACGGTCTCACCCACTCACGCATTCACCGATTGTAGCCCCGGCTTTCCTGGAATATTTCCTCGTCCTCGGCGGTGGCCAGATGGGCCAGCAGTTCGGTGTGCGTCATGGGGTAGGAGAACATGGGGAAGTTCTTTTCGCAGGCCAGGCGCTGTTCTTCCTCGCTCACGGTGGCCGTGCAGTCGGTGAGCGTGTACACCTGGTAGCCCAGCTCGTAGGCCGTACGCATCGTCGACTCGACGCAGCAGTTGGTCAGGAAGCCGGCCAGGGCCAGGTGGGTGATACCGCGCTGGCGGAGCACGAAATCGAGGTTGGTACTCCCGAAACCGTCGAGGCCACGCTTGCCTTCGATGATGAGGTCCCGGGGCTCGGGGCGCAGGGCTTCCACGATTTCCGCGCCCCAGGAGCCCTGCCGGAACGAATTGCTATCGACCACGCCCTTGAGGATGCCGTAGGGCTGGCGGCTCAGCTCCCGGTAATTGTCGGTGAAGCTGATGGGCAGGTGCAGGATGGTCGCGCCGTAGTTGCGGGCCTTGCGCACCAGCTCCACGGTGTTGGCCAGCATATCGGTCTGGTGCATCACGGCGCGCACCGCCTCGTGCAGGGAGCCGCCGGGCGTGGTGAAGTCGTTCTGAAACTCGATGAGGACGAGGGCAGTGGTGTTTGGGTTCATAGCGGTAGGGAGTCAGGAGGTTGTTGTTGAATAAGTTACCATCCTCTCCCGCCAAAGTCAACTTTCCCGTGTTATTATATTCGTTAAACGAGAATGCCCGTATGTTGCCACTGCTCTCCTGATCCTCTGCTATAAGCCGAACGAACTGACTTTCGCCCCGGCAGTTGTAAGAATTGTTAAATCCCCCTTCATGAAACGCCACTTCACCACCAATCACGAGCTGTAGGTACCAACCGACAACTCAGATGAAACAACCCAAAAAACACTGGGCCTGGACGCCCCGCCAACGCGGCCGCATCTGATTCTACAGCACCTTTTATCGAGCTTACCAACCCAGCAAAGACCTGACCCGAATCCTTTGGGGAAACCACCGCAGCCAAACCCGCGAAGCCTTGGCTTTGATTCGAGGAGGGGCTGATGAAACAGAAATGCATTTTCCGTATCACCACATGCACTATGGGCATTGGATTAGCGGCTAAATGAGAGAAGGGCCGCCAGAAATGGCGGCCCTTCTTGTATTACGAACCAGTTGAAAACGTCAACTGACAGCTATCAAATCGAAACTCCCTACCCTTTCGCGCTCAGCGTCACGTACGGGATAATGCACTCCTCCAGGGAGATGCCGCCATGCTGGAACGTGTCCTTGTAGTAGTTCACGTAGTAGTTGTAGTTGTTGGGGTAGGCGAAGAAGAAGTCGCCGACCGTGAACACGTAGGCGGTGCTCACGTTTTCGCGGGGCAGGAAGATGTTCTCCGGCTTGCGCACCGTGTACACGTCCTTGGTGTCGTCGAAGCCCAGGTTTTTGCCGTGCTTGTAGCGCAGGTTGGTGTTCGTGTTCCGGTCGCCCACAATTTTGTAGGGCCGCTTCACGCGAATTGTGCCGTGGTCGGTGGTGATGATGAGCTTGCCCTTGCGCTCGGCAATCTGCTGGAACATCTCATAGAGCGGCGAGTGCAAAAACCACGATTTGGTCAGGCTCCGGTAGGCCGATTCGTCGGCGGCCAGCTCCCGGATCATGGCCATGTCGGTGCGGGCGTGCGAGAGCATGTCCACGAAATTATAGACGATGACGTTGCACTTGTAGTTGTTGTGCAGGTTGGCCATTTTGCCCAGCAAATCCTTGCCGGCTTGCAGGTTGGTTACCTTGTGGTAGCTGAACTTGTGCTTCTGGTTGGCCTTCTGGAACATGATTTCCATGAACTCGGCCTCGTGCATGTTCTTGCCCTCGTCGTCGTCGTCCCACACCCACAGGTTGGGGTATTTCTTCTGGATTTCGCTCGGCATCATGCCCGAGAAGATGGCATTACGGGCGTAGGCCGTGGTAGTGGGCAGAATGCTGTAGTAGGTTTCCTCCGAATCGACGGTGAACAGCTCCGCAATGATGGGTTCGAGCACCTTCCACTGGTCGTAGCGCAGGTTGTCGATGAGCAGGAAGTACACGGGCGTGTCGCCGGTTTCCTTGAGCAGCGGGAACACGCGCTTCTGGAACAGCTGGTGCGACATGAGCGGGGCGTCCTCGTCGCCGTGGAGCCAGTCCTCGTAGTTTTCCTGAATGAAGCGGCCGAAGTACGTATTGGCCTCGTCCTTCTGCATGTTGAAAACCTCGGCCATGCTTTTGCCCTCAGTTTCGTTGATTTCCAGCTCCCAGTACACCAGCTTCTTGTACACGTCGGCCCATTCGGCGGGCGTCAGCCGGTCGCCGAGCTGCATGCCCAGCTGGCGGAAGTCGCGCTGGTAGCCGGAGTTGGTTTTCTCGCTCACCAGGCGCTTGTTGTCAAGCACCTTCTTCACGGCCAGCAGAATCTGGTTGGGGTTGACGGGCTTGATGAGATAATCGGCGATTTTGGAGCCGATGGCCTCCTCCATGATGTGCTCTTCCTCGCTTTTGGTAATCATAATCACCGGCACGGTCGGGCGGATGGCCTTGATTTCGGTGAGGGTTTCGAGGCCCGTCAGGCCGGGCATGTTCTCGTCGAGAAACACGATGTCGTAGGTTTTTTCCTGAATTTCCTCGACCGCGTCGGTTCCGCTGTTTACGCCGGTTACGTTGTACCCTTTTTCTTTGAGGAAGAGAATGTGGGGCTTAAGCAGGTCGATTTCGTCATCGGCCCAGAGGATGCTGTATTGTTGCATATACGGGTTTTGGGAGTGCGTTCAAACAACCTCAGACACTAGTCTGAGGATTCTGTCCACGAGCTTCAAAGAACCTCATCCGGACGGAAAGCGGCGGCGGCGTAGCGCCCGCCCCGTTGCCGGAAGTAGTAACTGAAGTTTCGTAAGTAGCTTTACTCCCAATCCCTGGCTTTTGGTTGTCGAAAAATTATCAAAATCAGATATTCTGACCTAACGTAGTTGCAAAGAAGCCAAAAAAAGTTGGGTTCTGTTTGGATGACCAAACGGCGCACGGTGCTTTTTCGCGTATTGGTGGCTGAAATCAGTGGCTTCCGGGCCAGCCCGCGCCGTTTGCCAACCCGCCAGGCCCCGAGTCTGGCCCCGCCTCTTATGAACAAAAAGAAAATCTTCAACGACCCCGTCTACGGCTTCGTCACCATTCCGACCGAGCTGCTGTTTGACCTGATTGAGCACACGTATTTTCAGCGCCTACGCCGGATTCAGCAACTGGGCCTGACGAGTTTCGTGTATCCGGGAGCCCTGCACACGCGCTTTCACCACGCCCTGGGGGCCATGCACCTGATGACGCTGGCCCTGCGCACGCTCAAGGACAAGGGCGTGAAGATTACGGCCCGGGAAGGCGAGGCCGCCATGGCCGCCATCCTGCTCCACGACATCGGCCACGGCCCCCTCTCCCACGCCCTGGAGCGCAGCATTTTCCACGACGTACACCACGAGGAACTGAGCCTGCACCTCATGCGCAAGCTCAACGGGGAGTTTGGCGGGGCGCTGGATTTGGCCATCGAGATTTTCCGGGGTACCTACGCCCGGCCGTTTTTTCACCAGCTTGTGAGCAGCCAGCTCGATATGGACCGGCTCGACTACCTCAACCGCGACTCGTTTTATACCGGCGTGCAGGAGGGCCGCCCCGGGGCCGACCGCCTGATTAAAATGCTGACCGTGGTGGATGAGCGGTTGGTGCTGGAGGAAAAGGCAGTGTACAGCATTGAGAACTTTTTGGTGAGCCGGCGGCTGATGTACTGGCAGGTGTACCTGCACAAAACCGTGACCTCGGCCGAGCAGATGGTGATTCGCATCATGCAGCGGGCCCGCGACCTGGTGCGCGCCGGCTCCGAAGTGCCTGCCTCGCCCAACCTGCACTTCTTCCTCTCCCGCCCCGTCACGCAGCAGCAGCTGGAACGCGACGACGAGATTCTGCGCCGCTTCACCCGCCTCGACGATACCGACGTGTGGGCCGCCGTGAAGCTCTGGGCCGACCACCCCGATAAGGTGCTGCGCTACCTGGCCCAGAGTATGCTCGACCGCCACCTGTTCAAAATCACGCTCCAGGCCCAGCCCTTCGACGAGGAGTTCCAGCTTGGTATTGTCGAGCTGATTGCCGCCCGCTTCAACCTCTCGCCCGCCGACGCGGCCCAGCTCATGCTCATCGGCCGCATCAGCAACAACGCCTACGACGCCGACGGCCGCGACCCCATCGACGTGCTCACCAAACGCGGCCAGGTCATCAATGTGGCCGAAGCTTCCGACTTGCCCAACATCAAGGCCCTGGGCCAGCGGGTAGAAAAGCATTATATCTGCTACCCCAAGGAAATTCTGTAGGGCTGTCCCTCGCGCTGGCGTGGCCCCCGGCGGTCCGCAGCCGCCGGGGCCGGGAAATAGATTATTCTCTACTTTTGCCCGATGGAATTTACCGTAGGCCAGATAGCAGAAGTCCTGCACGGAACCGTGGAGGGCCGGGGCGACCAGCAAATCAACCGGCTGGCGAAAATTGAGGAAGCCCAGGCCGGCTCCCTTTCCTTTCTGGCCAACCCCAAATACGAGCCCCACCTCTACTCCACCGGCGCTACGGCCGTTATTGTGAGCCGCACCCTGGAGCTGCGCCAGCCCGTGGCAGCGGCCCTGATCCGGGTCGACGACCCCTACACCAGCTTCACGGCCCTGCTCGAGTTTTATCAGCAGGCCACCCGCACCGGCAAGCGGGGCGTAGAGGAGCCCGCCTACATGGCCGCCAGCAGCCGCATCGGCGACAACCACTACCGGGGGGCGTTTTCCTACATCGGAGAGAACTGCGAAATCGGGGCCGACGTGGTCATTTTTCCCCACGTGGTCATCGGCGACCGGGTGAAAATCGGGGATGGTACCATTCTGTATCCCGGGGCCAAAATCTACGCTGAAACCGTGATTGGCCGCCACTGCGTGGTGCACGCCGGGGCCGTTATCGGCTCCGATGGATTCGGGTTCGCGCCCCAGCCCGACGGCTCCTACCGCACGATTCCGCAGATTGGCAACGTAGTGCTCCAGGACAACGTGAGCATCGGGGCCAACGCCACCATCGACTGCGCCACGATGGGGGCCACCACCATCCGCGAGGGCGCCAAAATCGATAACCTCGTGCAGATTGCCCACAACGTGGACATCGGCCGGCATACGGTGGTGGCCGCCCAGACGGGCATTTCCGGCTCCACCAAAATCGGCGACTTCTGCGTTATTGCCGGGCAGGCCGGGCTGGCGGGCCACCTCACGCTGGCCAACCGCACCACCGTCACGGCCCAGTCGGGCGTGGGCAAGTCTATTAAGGAGGAAGGCGTGTTCTTGCAAGGCTCCCCGGCCTTCGGCCTGCGCGACAGTCTGCGGGCCAACGCCCTTTTCCGCCACCTGCCCGACCTGGAGCGCCGCCTGCGCCTGCTCGAACAGAAAGCCCAGCCGCCGGAAAAGCCCTAGCTTTGCGTTTCTGAAAGGAGTTAGAAGCTCGGGAAGCTAGAAGTTAGAATTCGTTGGCTGCCCTGTTCCGATTTTGCTGCTCTCAGTCTTCCCTATTGACTTTTCTTCTAGCTTCTAGCTTCCTCAGCTTCTAGCTCCTGTAGATGAACGACAAGCAACATACCATCAAGGCCCCCGTCACCGTGAGTGGCATCGGTCTTCATACCGGGGTGCAGGCCACCATGACGTTCTGCCCCGCCCCCATCAACCACGGCTACAAGTTTCAGCGCGTCGATTTGCCCGGCCAGCCCATTGTGGATGCCGACGTGGACAACGTGGTGGACCTTTCCCGGGGCACGACCATCGAGCAGAACGGAGCCCGCGTGAACACCGTGGAGCATACGCTGGCCGCCCTCGTGGGCCTGCAGATTGATAATGTGCTCATCCAGCTCGACGGCCCCGAGCCGCCCATTATGGACGGCAGCAGCTACGAGTTTATCAAGCCCTTGCAGGAAGTGGGCCTGGAGGAGCAGAACGCGCTGCGCAACTACTTCGAGATTCCCTCCGAAATCCGCTACGTGGACAACGCCCGGGCCGTGGAGCTGGCCGCCCTGCCGCTCAACGACTACCGCCTCACCGTAATGGTGGACTACAACTCGCCGGTGCTGGGCTCCCAACACGCCTCGCTCACCGACATCGAGAACTTTACGGCCGAAATCAGCTCCTCGCGCACGTTCTGCTTTCTGCACGAGCTGGAGGCCCTCTACAAATCCAACCTCATCAAAGGCGGCGATTTGAGTAACGCCATTGTGGTAGTCGACCGCGTGGTGAGCGACGAGGAGCTCGATGAGCTGGCCACGATGCTCGGCAAGCCCAAGGTGGCCGTCAAGAAGGAAGGCATCCTCAACAACGTGGACCTGCGCTACAAAAACGAGCCCGCCCGCCACAAACTCCTCGACCTGGTGGGTGATCTGGCCCTGGTAGGCCGCCCGCTGAAAGGCCAGATTCTGGCGGCCCGGCCCGGGCACGCGGCCAACGTGGCCTTCGCCAAGCGCATCAAAAAGAAGATGATGGAGGCCCACACCAGCCCCATCCCGACCTACGACCCGAGCCGGGTGCCGGTCATGGACATCAACCAGATTGCCGCCACCCTGCCCCATCGCTACCCGTTTCTGCTGATCGATAAAATCATCCACCTCGACGCCACTACGGTGACGGGCGTGAAAAACGTGACCTTCAACGAGCAGTTCTTCGCCGGCCACTTCCCCGGCAACCCCGTGATGCCCGGCGTGCTCCAGATCGAGGCCATGGCCCAGACCGGCGGCATCCTGGTGCTCAATACCGTGCCCGACCCGGAGAATTACTGGACCTATTTCCTGGGGATTGAAAACTGTCGGTTCCGCCGCATGGTTAAGCCCGGGGATACCCTCATTTTCAAATGCGAGCTGACGGCTCCCATCAAGCGGGGAATCGCCAAAATGAGCGGCAAGGCTTACGTCAATGGCAAAGTCGTGATGGAAGCCGAAATGTCGGCCAGTATTGTTAAGAAACAATAATTAAGAATTAAGAATCAAGAATTAAGAATTGGTCCCCTGGGCCGGTTCGCGCTAATTCTTGATTCTCAATTCTTAATTCTTAATTGAAAGAAGAATGACCCAGCCGCTCGCCTATATTCATCCCGAGGCCATCATTGCCCAGAACGTGGTAGTGGAGCCCTTCACCACCATTGATAAGGATGTTGAAATCGGGGAAGGCACCTGGATTGGCCCCAACGTCACGATTATGGCCGGGGCCCGCATTGGCAAAAACTGCAAGATTTTCCCGGGAGCCGTTATCGCGGCCCAGCCCCAGGATCTGAAGTTTGCCGGCGAAAAAACAACGGTTCACATCGGCGACAACACCGTAATCCGGGAGTGCGTGACGGTGAACCGCGGGACCGTGGACCGGCGCAAAACCGTGGTGGGCAGCAACTGCCTGCTGATGGCCTACGTGCACATTGCCCACGACTGCATTATCGGCGACAACTGCATTCTGGCCAATACGGTGCAGGTCGCGGGCCACGTGGAGGTTGGCGACTACGCCATCATCGGCGGCTCCTCGGCCATTCATCAGTTTGTGCGGGTGGGTCAGCACGCCATGATTTCGGGCGGCTCGCTGATTCGGAAAGATGTGCCCCCCTTCGTGAAGGCGGGCCGCGAGCCGCTCAGCTACGCCGGCATCAACAGCATCGGGCTGCGCCGGCGCGGCTTTTCGGATCAGAAAATTTCCGAGATTCAGCAGCTCTACCGTCTGCTGTTCATGAGCGGCCTCAACAACGCCGCCGCCCTCGACCAGATTGAGTTGGAACTGGCCCCCTCCCCCGAGCGCGATGAGGTTGTCAACTTCATCCGCAACTCCGGCCGCGGCGTCATCAAAGGCTACGGCCGCGGCCCCACCGGGGCCGGCGAGTAGCATTGGTAGCTGAACGAACGTCATGCTGCGCTGCGCTCTGCATGACGTTCGTTCACTCCATCCCCGGCCCCTACTTCCCC
Organism: Hymenobacter rubripertinctus; assembly: GCF_003583925.1. Taxonomy (GTDB): domain Bacteria; phylum Bacteroidota; class Bacteroidia; order Cytophagales; family Hymenobacteraceae; genus Hymenobacter; species Hymenobacter rubripertinctus. The sequence continues at coordinate 83,616 of NZ_QYCN01000010.1, forward strand.
AAGTCCCCACCACATGCAGATTACGGCCACCGGACTGAGCAAGCGGTTTGCGCGGGAGTGGATTTTCCGGGACCTGACCCACACGTTTGAGCCGGCCACGGCCACGGCCATTCTGGGGCCTAACGGGGCGGGCAAAAGCACGCTGCTCAACACCCTTTCGGGCCAGATTCTGCCCACTCAGGGCGCGGTGCAGTACGCGGAAGCGGGCCGGGCCGTGGCGGTAGAGGACGTGCCGCAGCGCCTAGCCTACGCCGCCCCTTACCTGGAGCTGATTGAGGAATTGACTCTGACCGAGCTGATCCGGTTTCACACGCGTTTCAAGCCCCTGCGCCCGGGCGTTTCGGCCGGGCAGCTCATCACACTCATGTACCTCGAAAAGTCGCGTCACAAGCTGATCCGGGACTTTTCCAGCGGTATGAAGCAGCGCCTCAAACTGGCTTTGGCCCTCTACGCCGACGCTCCCCTGCTCCTGCTCGACGAGCCCACCACCAACCTTGACCGCACCGGGGTAGCCTGGTATCAGGAGCACGCAGCCGCTACGCTGGCCGGGCGCACGGTGCTGGTTTCGAGCAACGTACCGGAGGAATATGACTTCTGCACGGAGCAGCTGCTCATTACCGATTTTGGGGCGCAGGCCGCCCGGTAAAGGCTTTTCTGCGGGCAGGTAGGTACAGTTAACAAAGGCCGGTGGTCCGACGCGGTTGCTGCGCTGCCCGCGCCTGATCTGATAGTCCCGCTCTGCTGAATGCACCGCCGTTTGAGTGTCGCGGCATGCTGGGCAGCACGCAGGCCGGAGAGGCTGCGGGCAACGGGTTGCACCTGGGCATGGCTTCCGCTCGTATCTTTGCCATTGCGGAGCCGCTTTTTCGCTTCGCCATTTTTCACACTTTACTGCCCCTAGCAAGGCCATGAAACAGAACGACGACTTCGACGACGACGACCTTTTGGGCGACGATGATGAGCTGGATAATTTTGCCAGCACCGGGGGCAACACCACCCGTGGCTCAGCCGAAAGTCAGCTGGCGGCCAAATACTCCGACTACCTGATGTGGCGCGACACCGGCTCCAGCCACGATGAAGCCCTGGACCTGGCCAACATGAGCGAGGACGAATACGACGAAGCAGAGGCCGGCAACGACCCCGAAAGCGGCGGCAAATTCACTTCGCTTGATGAGTTGGACGAGGACGACTTCTCCGACGATGAAAACGACGAGTACGGCAGTACCGGCAGCTCCCGCAACAGCGGCCGCAACTCCGATTACGACTGAGTGACTCGGTGACTCGGTGAATGAGTGAAGTAGTTCTCGCATTCCGATCAAAGCAAAGGACCTTCCTGTACGAAGACGACCGTATCAACGGCTTGTCTTCGCACAGGAAGGTCCTTTGCTTTGCGTACGCCGGACGGCATATGGATAAGCTACTTCACTGAGTCGCGCTATCCGCCGCCGAATACGCGCTTGAGGATGGTAGTGGTGCGGGCCACGGGATTCTCGCGGATGTTGGCCTCCTCCTGAGCGACGAGCGTGAACAGGCCGTCGATGGCCTTGCCGGTGGCGTACTGGTTGAGGTCCGTCTGGACGGGCGTCACCAGCGGGATGCGGTTGTAGCGGGTGGTCAGGTCGGTGTAGTACTTGGTGGCGCCTACCTGATCGAGGCTGCGCTGCATGATGGGCTGGAAGGCCGTGGTGAGCTGCTGGGTGGTGGTGCGCTTGAGGTAGTTGGTGGCGGCGTCCTTTTCGCCCGTCAGAATCCCCCACACGTCTTTAAACGTGAGACTCTTGATGGCCGACAGGAAAATCGGTTTGGCGCTCTTGGCCGCGTCTTCGGCCCCCCGGTTCAGCGTCAGCTCAAACTTATCGACCTGACTGCCCAACCCGATGCTGCGCAACGTGGTGGCCACCCGCTGGGCATCGGCCGGAAAAGGAATCCGGATGAACTTGTTGAGGTAGAAGCCGTCGGTCTGGGAAGCCTGATCGGCTCCCTTGCTGATGCCCATCGTCAGGGCTTCTTTAAGGCCCCGTACCGCCTCATCCTGGGTCAGGCTGCCGGTGCTGCCCGCCGTGGGGGTGCTGCCGGTTCTGGTGGTGGGAGGTACGGGCAGGGTTTTGAAGATTTCGCCCAGCTTAGGAAAACGGAACTGGGCGGCGGCGGGCAGGTTGAGGCCCAGGATAACAACGGGCAAGGCGAGGAAAGAACGAAAATTCATGGCAGAGAAAATAGAGCAGTACGTCTCGCCATTTTGCAGAAACCGGACCAGAAAAAGAAACTAAAAAGTAAAAGTGAACAATGCTCCGTCGAGCGTCCTACCCAGGAATCGTTCGACGGAGCATTTTTAATTTCTCACTTTTTAATTCCCCTTCCCAAACACCCGTTTCAGCAGCGCGCTGCCCTGGGCGGCGGGATTGGTCCGGATGCGGCCTTCCTCGGCGGCCATGAGGGCGAACAGGCCGTCCACGGTTTTCTCGGTGGCGTAGGGTACCAGCTGCGGGTTGAGGCGCGTAACGAGCGGGATTTTGTTGTAGCGGGCCACCATTTCGGCATAGAGCCGGATGGCCCCGGTTTGCTCCAACGACTGTTGCATGGTGGGCTCGAAGGCGGTGCGCAGGTCGGGCGCGGTTTTCTCGTAGAGCAGCGTGGTGGCCGCGTCGGTTTCGCGGCTGGTGGCCAGCATGAGGGCATCCTGGAGCGTCAGGTTCTGCACCGCATTCAGGAAGATGGGTTTGGCCTGGGTGGCAGCCGTTTCGGCGGCCCGGTTCAGGGCCACCTCGAAGTTATCGACCAAGGCCCCGGCCCGCACCTTGCGCAGGGTGGCGGCAACCAGCTCAGCCTCGGGCGGAAACGGAATGCGGATGTCGGCGTTGGCATTGAAGCCGTCGGCCTGCCCGGCCAGGGCTACGGCCCGCGTTACGCCCTGGCTGAGTGCTTCGCGCAGCCCGCCAGCCGCTTCCTCGCTGCTCAGGGGGAGCTTGATGGGAATGACCGGAGCAGCGGGTTTGACCGGGGCGGGTTTGGCGGTCGTGGTCTTTTTGGCCGTTGGGGCCGGCTTTTTAGCCGGCGCTTTGGTCTGGGCGGCTGCCAGCTGGGCCGTGCTCAAGGTGAGAACGAAGCCCAGGGCGAGGGTACGGAAGAGAGTCATAACTAGCAGAAGAGAGAAAACCCGGGAGCCATTCTGGCGTTGTTAGCGGGCGATGCCCCAATATTGCGGCAAATCCGGCTCTCCTCCTAACTTCCCCGCTCATGGCCCTTGTTCCCGACGTTGAAATCATGACTATTGGCGACGAGCTGCTCTACGGACAGGTCATCGACACCAACTCTGCCTTTATGGGCCAGGAGTTGGGCAAGCTGGGCCTGCGGGTGCGCCAGATTACCAGCGTATCGGATCAGGCCGACGAAATTACGGCTACCCTCGACCAGGCCCGGCAGCGGGCCAGGGTGGTGCTGATGACCGGCGGCCTCGGCCCCACCAAGGATGACTTAACCAAGCACGTGCTGGCCCGCTACTTCGGGACCGGGCTGGTACTCAACGAAAACGTGCTGCGCCACGTGGAGGGTATTTTTGCGCGCTACAACCGGCCTATGCTGGAAGTCAACCGCCAGCAAGCTATGGTACCGGTAAACTGCCAGGTGCTGCACAACGCCGTGGGCACCGCCCCGGGCATGTGGTTCGAGGACGGCGGCGTGGTGTTCGTAAGCATGCCCGGCGTGCCCCACGAGATGAAGTACCTGATGAGCCACGAGGTGCTGCCCCGCCTGCGGGCCCACTTCCAGACGCCCGCCATCGAACACGTGGTGGTGCAGACGGTGGGCCTGGGCGAGTCGTTTCTGGCCCAGCGCATCGAGGACTGGGAAACGGCCCTGCCCGCCAACATCAAGCTGGCCTACCTGCCCTACCTGGGCGGCGTGCGCCTGCGCCTGACGGGCCACGACGACGGCCAGCCCCACCTGCGCGCCCGCATGGAGGCCCTGGTGCCCGCGCTACGGGTCCTGCTCGGCGACCACGTTTTCGCCGAAGGCGAAATCAAGCTGGAGGAAGCCGTGGGGCAGTTGCTGCTGGCCCGCAACCTGACGGTGGGCACGGCCGAAAGCTGCACCGGCGGCCTGCTGGCCCATCGCCTCACCAGCATCCCTGGGGCCTCGCGCTATTACCAGGGCAGCATTGTGGCGTATTCCAACGAGATGAAAATGCGGGAGCTGGGCGTGAAGGCCGAAACCCTGGCCGCCCACGGCGCCGTGAGTGAGGCCGTAGCGGGCGAAATGGCCGAGGGCCTGCGCCGCCGCCTGGGCGTGGATGTGGCCCTGGCCACCAGCGGCATTGCCGGCCCCGACGGGGGCACGCCCACCAAACCCGTGGGCACCATTTGCGTGGCCTACGCCGACGCCCAGCGCACCGTCACGAAGCAAATTAGCTTCGACCGGGGCCGGCAGCTCAACCTGGAATTCACCGCTACCACCGCCTTGAACCTGCTGCGGCTGAGTTTACCGACCGGCGTGGAAGCATAGGGCAACCGGGACCGGCACGGGGCCGCCAGGCCAGTTTGCTCTACGGTTTTTAAGCTCCGCTGAACCGAAGAGCAAACTGGCCCGGAGGCACCATGCCGCCTGCCTGAGAGCTGGTGCGGGAACACCCGCAAGCGCTACAGAAACCGACTACGTAACGCCGGAGTAGGGATTCGGCAGGCTTGTTCGCGCCCCAGAATCCGGTAACGGTTACGCGCGACTATCTCGTAGGCCCAGTCGCGCAGGGGCCGGGGCAGGTACCGGAGCAGGGCCACGTACCGCCAGCCGGCGTCGAGCCGTTGCATAATCAGCAGCACGGCTTCGGAGCGCTGAAAAAAGTGCCCATCGCGCAGCAGATAGATTGTGGAAGGCCCCGCAACGGGCAGCGGACGGGCATGTTTGGCCAGCAGTTGGCCCGCCGCGGCCGACTGAAACGAGACGAATGTGAACCGCTCCGCCGGGTCCCGGTCGATTACGAAGTGCACGAATCCATCGCACAGATTACACACACCATCAAAGAATATCACGTCTTTCATAGGGAGAGCCAACAATTTCATTTACATACCGGGCTACTCGAAAATCGAGTCAGGCCATTAGTAACAAAAATTCAATAAAATTCAAAATTATTTTTATTATATATTTATCAAAACCTTCATACGTTAACCAAATTGCTTTTTTCGATCGTAAATAAATTTCATCAAATTCATATTTTCATAATAATATCTCCATTGATTTGTTTGCCAAACATAATAATCGTTATTTGGAATCACTAGTTTGCTGCTAGCGACCTGGCAGGCTCTCCCGAACTCCGGCAGACCTGCCCGCTCCTGACACCCCGCACACCTTCTGCTCTTACATTAATGGCCCGTAAGCCTGGAGCTCCTACTCCAGCCCGCCACCAGGCACTCTCATTAACCATTAAGTTGATAATGACTGCCTTAAGAAACTTGATTTGATTCATTAATGCTCGTTGCAGGCATTAATCCACTCAACAAGCAACGCATGAACTATGCTGTAGCGTGGGGGCAAGCCCCCCCCATCCTTTCTGGTAAGCCTGGGTAACCGCCGAACCGTCGACACCCAGTTATAGGCAAAATATCTTTGTTCAATTCCATTTTTCAGAAATGGACAGGGAGACTATTGCTTATCATTTCACGGCAGCGAATTATTGGATTTTCGCGTCCTGTTTTCTTTTTTCCTCCGAATTTATCCGGAGATATGCTACCGCATGCCCGTTTTAAAGCACGAAACAACCATTTAAAAAACCCTCCTGGTCAAATACCCATTTTTCAATCCCTCAGATCCCTGAAAAAATGAAAAAAGTACGCAACATGAAGCGCCCCCTCGCCGCCGCGGTCCTGAGTCTGACGCTGCTCCAGTTTTCGGCCCAGAGCGCGGTAGCCGTCGGCACCTATACCAAAGCATCTACCCACACCACTAGCCAGCTACAAATGGCCCCTGTCTTCGGCTGGGCGGCTATTGGGGCCGGAGTGGCCGTAGTGGGTGCGGCCGTGGGAGCCGTGGTAGGAGCCTATGAAGTGGGCACCATTGTGGGCCACGCCGCCTACGACATGTTCGGGGCCCAGTCCACGGTTTTGTCCTACGATTACGAGCGGACCAACTACCTGGCTACGGACTTCTCCCAGTTCGACAACATGGCCCTCAACTAGGCTGCTTAGCCGCGTCGTTCAGTCCCTATTTGTTCATCTTTTAATTTAATTGCTCATGAAATTTTTGCACAAAACCCAACGCCTGTTCGCCACCGGTTTGCTGATGGTATTGCTCCTCACGGCTTCGCTTCAGAACGCGGTAGCCTTTGGGTCCTACACCCAAATCAGCACGCCAAGCTCCGCCCAGCAATTGCAGATGGAGCCGGCGGTATTTCCGGCCGTCGCCGCGGTGGCCTTCGGCGTGGTTGTCGTGGGAGCATTCGCCTACGGCGTGTACACTGGCTACACCGAGGCCTCCAGCGGCGGAGCACAGGTACTGAGTGCCGCCACGCTCGATATGTACCAGAGCGACGATTTTTCGCGCTTTGACCTGACCTCGGCCGCTATCTAGCCGGTCACTTCCCAACAAGCTTTCCTGACCAGGAGGGTTTGGGGAAGGCTTGCGGCTCCTTGTTGCCGCGCCTTTCTTTACCGCATTCCGCTGGCCGCCCCGGGCTTCGCCCGCGCCGGCCGCCTCCCCGACTCCCATTCCAACCCAACCGCTCCACGCTATGAACCAGACTTCCTCCATTTCCCGCCTGGCCGCCACCGGCTTACTCACCGTGGGCCTGTTCGCTATTTCCGCCCACAGCACCGTGGCCCTGGGCAGCTACAGCCAGGCTACGGTACCCAGTGAGGCCCCCACTTCCTCCTGGCTTTCGCTGCTGAGCCTTGGCACGTTTCAGACCCATAACGCCTACCCCGGCCCCATGACGGATTACATCATCGGCCCGGTGCAGGCCGCCGTCATTACCCTGGGCGGTACCCAGCAGCCCACTATTCCCAGCAACTACCGCAGTACCGATTTCACCGATTTCGACCACGGGCCGGATGCGAGGTGAGTCCGGGCATTGCCCGCTGCTTTCCTTCGTTCACCTTCGTTCCGTCCTGCTATGAAACCGACTTTTTTCGCCCGCTTATTTCCCCGGCGCTACTGGTGGCTGCTGCACGTGGTGCTGGTGGTGGTGCTGATCGGCCACTTCGCGGTGGTAGCGTTCAGTATGCTGCCGGCCAACCCGCTCAGCCACCAGTACAAATACCAGGTGCAGGCTTACATGAATCCGTGGTTTTCGCAAACCTGGAACCTGTTCGCGCCCAACCCCATTGCCTCCAACCAGCGCCTGCTGTTTCAGTACGAAATCTACCAGCAGAATCAGGTGCAGCGCTCCGGCTGGGTCGACGTGGTGGAGCCGCTCACCACGCTCAAGAAGAACAGCTACTGGTCGCCGGTCCAACGGGTGCTCAAGCACCTTTCGGCCTCCACCAATGAGGTAATTGAGGTGCAGAACAAGGCCATCAAGTTTGCCTCCCTCCAAGACACTATGGCGCACGATACGCTTAAAACCAAGCGGTTTCTGCGGGCCATTATCCAAAACTCGCCGGGCCACCGGGCTATTGTGCAATACTCGCGGCACACGTTCCGGCGGCTGGCTACGGCCACGCCGGCCTGGGCCCGGGCCGATTCGGTACGGGTCGTGTACCAGGTGCTCAACCAGGAGTTTCCGCGCTTTTCCAAGCGGGAGCTGGATTATTTTGATGAGCGCAACTCGCGCTACTCCCACCTGACCAGTGAGCCCTACCGCCTGCACCTGGCCCGCCACTAGTACGCTGCCCCTCGTATTCCGCCACTTTATTCCCCCACGCTATGCTTCCCACTTCTGATTCGCTACGCAACTCCATCGGGTTGTCGGTTTTCCGGTGTCTGCTGGCCGGGCTGGTGATGAAAAACATGATTTTCTACCTGCCCATGGCCGATAATCTGCTGGGGGCCGAGGCCATCGTGGATTACGATACTTACCTGGGCACCATGTACGCCCACGGCCTGCACGCGTTCATCTACCCGTTTCATGTGCCCTACGCGCCGCAGTTGTTCATCATCGTCACGTTTGGAGTGGCGTTTTTGTTGTTTTTCGGCGTTTTCGGGCGCGTAACGGCCCTGGTGCTCTGGCTGCTGCTGGTGCTCTTTAAGCTGCGCAACGGCTTCATTCTCGATGGCTCCGATAACGTGATGGAAGTTACGCTGCCCTTCCTGATTCTGGCCGACGCCTACCGCCACAACACGCTGACAACCCGGTCGGCCGGCATCGGCACCGATCCGGGGCCGCTGGCCGGTCTGGGCCGGATTGTGATGCGCTACGCCTCGCTGGCCCTACTGATTCAGGTGTGCTTTGTGTACTTTTTTACGGCCCTGGCCAAACTGCAAGGCGATTTGTGGCTCAACGGTACGGCCACCTACTACACCATGCGGGTGGATGAATTCCGGCAGACCGACTGGAACATTGCCCTGACCCAGAATCACTATTTCGTGGTGCTGAGCACCTACTTCACCATCCTCTGGGAGCTGTCGTTTGCCTTCCTGATCTGGTTCCGCAAAACCAAGTGGCTCGTTATCGGGGGCGGTTTTCTACTCCACCTGGGCATCTGGTACTTTATGCGGATCGATAACTTTTCCTGGATCATGATCGGGACCTACGCCATGTTTATCACCAACCGCGACTATGTGCGGGCCCTGGCCTACGGCCGGCGGCTGGTGGGCTGGCAGACCCGCACCCGGCAGCCGGCTCCCGTGGCGGAGCAGTTGGTTACGCGGGCGGCCTAACGCCGGCCCGCCCGCCGCGCCACTACTCCCGCGCCACTACTCCCGCGCCACTACTCCCGCGCCGGGCCGGCGGCTTTTGGCCGGCTTCCTACGTTTTCCTCCTACTCCTATCCTTTTCTGCCATGCTTACTTTTTTGCTCCTACTCGGCACCCACCTAACGGCAACGCTGCTGGGCCTGGGCCTGCTGCGCCGCCTGTTTCCGCAGCCCTTTCAGCACCCGCAGTCGGTAGCCGACGCCCTGCGCGACCCGCCTTTCCGGGCCTTGCTGGCCCTGGGTATCGTGCTACCCTTCTGGCTCGCCCAGATTGCCAACGCCGGGCTTTTCGACTTGGCTTATTCCTCCGGCCGCTATACCTGGACGCTGGGCGTGCACCTGGCCGTGAGCATTTTCTACTACCAAGCCAGCCTGCGCACGGCCGCGCGGCGCAAGCGCTCCTAACTTCTACTCCCGATGAAAAAAGACTTGCTTCAAACCCTGCTGACCTGGACCCTACTGAGCACGCTGATTTACCTGACCGTGCTCTACACGGTGCTCTACGGTTGGATCGACAACGAAACGGGCCTGTTCCCGACCGATAAACTGCTGCTGCTCCCCATTTTGCCCGGTTTGCTGATGCTGCTGGTGGAAGGCGTGCTGCACACCTTTCCTATCTACCAGCACCGGCTCGATGCCTTCCGCACCGGCGACAACCCGGTCCGGTGGTTCTGGCTGGTGCCCATCCTGTCGGTGGGAATGCTGGTATTCTGCGCCGGCTTCGATTTCCTGTACTGCCACTTCGTAGACGCCGGCATTCCGCACTCCTACGCCGAAACCGTAGCCCAGATTTCCCTCAATAGCGGCCAGGTTCCCAACGACGCGGTGGTGCGCTCATTTGCCCAGCTCCCGTTTTTTGCCCAGAATATTTTTCTCAACGTGATTACTATCGTGCTGGGCAACTTTCTGGCTTTGCTGGTGGGCCGCAGCATTGCCAAACCCCTGGCCGTACAGCTTACCTAATGCCCAATTTTATCTAGCGCCCAGCTCGGCTGGATTCCAGCAGTTGAGCAAGCCCCCACGCAACGCCTAGCACGACCGGCCCGAAGCCGGGATGCGCTGCCCGCTGCGGGGGGCTTACCGGGTGCCGCCAGGCCGGTCCGCCGGGGTGAAGGGCCTGATCGGGCGGCCCCCGGGCCGGACGCAGCGGTGGGAGTCGGGCACTTTTGTTTGGGTGAGTTAGTACCCCGGCGTTGGTCGGCGTTCTGGTTTTCGGTTACCTTTGCCCTACCAACCCCACCCCACCCACCATATCAATATCCCGACCGCATGGCACGAATGGAAATGACGATGCCCAAGATGGGCGAATCCATCATGGAAGGCACCGTTCTCAAATGGCTCAAACAAGTAGGCGACGCCATCGAGCAGGACGAATCGGTGCTGGAAGTGGCCACCGACAAAGTAGATACCGAAGTACCGGCCCTGCACGCCGGCATATTGCAGCAGATTCTGGTGGAAGAAGGCCAGGTAGTGGCCGTGGGCGCGCCCATCGCCGTGATTGAAACCGACGCGGCCAATGCCGGCGCCCCCGCGCCGGCCGCCTCCGATAACGGAGCCGCTGCCGCCACCCAGGTGCCCCACGTACCCGCCGCCGAAACCGCCGCCCCGGCTGCTCAGGCCACTGCTCAGCCCCAGGCCGGCCGCTTCTACTCGCCGCTGGTACTCAGCATCGCCCGCGAGGAAGGCATCAGCATGGGCGACCTGGAATACCTGCCCGGCACCGGCAGCGAAGGCCGCGTGACCAAAAAAGACATCCTCGACTACGTGGCCGGCGGCAAGCAGCCCCTGGCGGCCGCGCCGAGCGCCCAGCCCCAGGCCGCTGCTCCGGCGGCCTCCGCTCCCACGCCGGTAGTTCAGCCAGCCAAAGCAGCCGCACCGGCCGCCGCGGCCCCCAAGGCCGTGCCTTCCATCAGTGGTGGGCAGGAGCTCATCGAGATGGACCGCATGCGCAAGATGATTGCCCAGCGCATGGTGGACTCGAAGCGCATTTCGCCCCACGTTACCTCCTTTGTGGAGGCCGACGTGACCGACATTGTGAACTGGCGCAACAAGCACAAGGACGCCTATAAGAAGCGCGAGGGCGAAAACCTGACCTTCACGCCCATCTTCATTCAGGCCATTGCCCGCGCCATCCAGGATTTCCCGCTGATCAACGTTTCCATCGACGGCGACTACATCATCAAGAAGCGCGACATCAACATTGGCGTGGCCGTGGCCCTGCCCTCGGGCAACCTCATCGTGCCGGTGATTCACAACGCCGACCAACTCAACCTCAATGGGCTGAGCAAAAAGATGAACGACCTGGCCAACCGGGCCCGAGCCAACAAGCTCAAGCCCGAAGACCTGGAAGGCGGCACCTACACCGTGTCCAACGTGGGCTCGTTCGGCAACGTGATGGGCACGCCCATCATCATGCAGCCCCAGGTGGCCATCATGGCCGTGGGGGCCATCAAGAAGAAGCCCGCCGTGATTGAAACGCCCCAGGGCGACCTGATTGGCGTGCGCCACTTCATGTTCCTGAGCCACAGCTACGACCACCGCGTGGTTGATGGCTCGCTCGGCGGCATGTTCGTGCGCCGGGTGGCCGACTACCTGGAGCAGTTTGACCCCAACACCAGCATTTAGAGCTTGGAGCTTGGAGCTTGGAGCTTGGAGCTTGGAGGTGTATGCAGAAGGCCCCGCCGTGGTTACGGCGGGGCCTTCTGTTTGCTGAGAAAATATGCTGTTACCCAGTCCTTGCTCAAGGCAGCCGGGCGGTTGGCCGCCGTATCGGCCGGCTATTCCGTGCTTAACTTCGTGCATGAATAAAACCCTGACCCTGGTGGCGCTACTCGTGGCGCTCGGCCTCATCCTGTTTCTCTACCAACGCCTGCGCACCACCGAAACCGCGCTGGAACGCTCCGAGCAACGGTTCCACGACTGCGAGCAGGTGAGCTTCCAGCTCCAGAACCAGCTCACCCAGGCCACCCGCGGCACCGTGCCGGATAGCCTACGGGAGCGGTAAAAGGATGAGTTGATGTTCAAAAGATCCGTTTGCGTAAGCGTCGCAGGCAGGGCTTTTGAACATCAACTCACCATCTCTCCTTATTGCTGACCGCCGGTATCGGTGCCGCCGCTGCCTTCCTTGAGGTCGTCGTTGCTGATGGCGCGGCGGCGGCGGCGGGGCTGGTCGGTGGTGAGCTTGCCCAGGCGGTAGCTCAGATTGACGCGGAAACCGGCCCGCTTGAGCGCATTCACGCTGTTCTGGTCGAGAACGGCCGACTCAATGTTGCTGCGGATGTTGAAGGTGGGGGTAAAAAAGTTGTCGGCCCCGATGCCGAACGAGCCGCGCTTCTCGGCGAAATCCTTCTTCAGGCTCAGGCTGTAAATGCCGAAACCGCCCTGGTAGCCCTGCAACTGCACCTGCCGCCCCCGGTAGAAGGCGAAGCTCTGGAAGCCCCAGCCGTTATCGAAAGTATAGCTGGCAATCAGGCGGCCGCTGGCCACCCAGCCCGAGTTGCGGGCCGCGAACCGGGCATCGGGGGAGTTGTTGTCGAGCACGGCATAGTACACGTCGGTGCCGCCGCTGAGGGTGAATTTCTTGTTGATGTTGACGTTGGCGCTCAGGCTGCCCCCGTAGGCGTTTTCGGTGCCGATGTTCTGGTAGTTGGTAATAAGGGTGTCGAGGTTGGTTTCGCGCACCGGCTGGATCGACTTGTTGGTGTTGCGCACGAAGGTGGAGAAGCTCAGCGACGTCTGCTTGATGAATGTGTTGTAGGCCAGCTCGTAGTTGTGGGTGTACTCGGGGCCCAGCTCGGGGTTACCAACCGTAACGTTGAGCGGGTTGGCGGCCTGGCGGTTGGGGTTCAGGAACTGGAGCGAGGGCCGCTGAATCCGGCGGTTGTAGGCCGCCTTGAGCAGGTTGCCGTTGGCCAGCTTGCGCGAGAGGTTCACGCTGGGCACCCACACACCATACGACGGAATATCGGGCACCTTCTGTTCGGTTTTAAAGTCGGCGTTGATGGTGGTGTACTCGTAGCGCAGGCCGGGCTTGAAGGTGTAGTTCTTGAGCAGGCTCACCGTGTAGGCCACGTAGGCGGCGGCCACGTTCTGGTTGTAGGTGAACACGTTGGACAGGCCCCGCCCAGCCTGGGGCTGCCCGTTGAGCAAGGTACTGTAGTCGCTGTTCACGCGGCGCACGATGTCCTTGACCCCGAACTCCAGTAGCTGGTTCTCCTTGATGGGCGTCACATAATCCGTCTGCAACGTCATTTCCTCGTTGTAGCTGTCGTTGATGTTGCGCAGCAAGTCGCCCGCACCCCGGCCCTCGCGGATGGCGTTGGTGAAGTTGTTGGTACGCACGTTGCGGCTGTACTGGCCCAGCACGCTCAGCTCCTGACGCGGCTTCTCGAAGGTGCGGATGTAGGTCAGAGTGGCATCCACGGTGGTCGAGTTGTCGAGCACCTTCACGTCGCGGCGGCTGCTGGTAACCACTTCGGGCGTGCCGGTGGCGGGGTTGGCGAAAAACGTGGTGGCCGAGCGCAGGTCGTCCTGGTAGTTGGTGCCGTCGCGCAGGCCCAGCTGCACCGAAGCCGAGAGGAAGTTATACTTGCTGATCTCGTAGTCCCAACCCAGCGCATAGCGCCCGAACACGTTGTTCTGGCGCGTATCGGCCGTCTGAACCGAGCGGCTGACGGCTACGCGGTTGGTGGGGTCGTTGCCGGGCAGGCGGTAGCTGAGCTGGTCGTTGCGGAAGCTGCCGGGCGTGTTGTAGAGGGCGCGCCCGCCCCCGCTCAGCGAAAAGCCCATTTTGCCGGTCCGGTAGGCGGCCGTCAGCCCCAGATTGGCGCTGCGCAAACCGCCGCTCAGGCGGGTATCGAGCGTGAAGCCGCGCAGGTTGTTCTGCTTGGTGACGATGTTGATGATGCCGCCCGAGCCTTCGGCGTCGTACTTGGCCGAGGGCGAGGTAATCACCTCCACGCTCTTGATCTGGTCGGCCGGAATCTGCTTGAGCGCGTCGGCAATGCTGTTGGCCGAGATGGTAGAGGGGCGGTTGTTGATGAGCACCCGGATGTTGCTGGAGCCGCGCAGGCTCACGTTGCCGTCGAGGTCTACGCTGAGCATGGGCACGCGGCGCAGCACGTCGGTGGCGTCGCCGCCCCGGGTGGTTTCGTCCTTTTCGGCATTATAGATGGTGCGGTCCACCTTCTCCTCTACCAGGGCACGCTGGCCTTCCACGCGCACCTCCTTCAGGGCCTGGGCCGAGGAAGCCACGCTGATGACGCCCAGATTCACGGTATTGCCGTCGGCGGTCATCACGATGCCGGGCTTATCCACATTTTTGTAGCCGATGAAGCTTACCTGTACCGTGTAGGTGCCGGCGGCCACCCTTGGAATCGTGAATTTGCCGTTGTCATCGGCCGAGGTGCCATCCACGGGCTTGCCGGTGGCGGGGTTGAGCAGCACCACCGTGGCATAGGGCACGGGCTGCCGGGTAGTTTCGTTGAGGATGGTGCCGGTGATGCGGCCGGTGCCGGCCTGGGCCGGGGCGGCGCCGGCGGGCCGGCCCCCACCCTCGGGGCGGGTGGCCCCGGCGGGGGCCTGGGCCAGCACGGCGGCAGCGTTGCCGGTCAGTAAGATCAGAAGGAAAAACTTTTTCATACGCAAAAGAGAAAGGCGAAAACCGCCGTCAACATCACCACTGGCTAATCCGTCCCAAAGCTACCCGCCCGCCCGGAAATAACCCCGACCAGCCGCGGCGTTTCAGCTACGAAAACCCCCGGAATGTCCGGGCGAATACCGGGCAACCGAGGCACAGACGCAACTTCCGGCCCGGGGTGGCACCAGGGTCCGGAATAATCCGACGTTTCGCTATTCCGCCCCGACCACGGCGCAACCGGCTGCTTAACACCAGGGCTGCGCAAGAGCCGCTGTTCAGCAAGCGCTTTGGAACATCTCATCTGATACCACCAAATTCAGGCTGCGAAGGGCCGCAGAGCAGCTTTTGGTTGGTAGAGCAAGCAGCCCACCAATAAAGTGTGCGCCGCGTAGCGTTGTTTGAAACGGCCGCAGCTTCCGGGCACCGCTACGCGGCCCTCTGCAACGCAGGTTGATCAAATGCGTGCCTACATCCGGCCTAACGCCACTGCCTAACGGGAAAGGGCCTCTACCCTGGCAGGTAGAAGCCCTTTCTGATCAGCGAGCCATCGGCCCGGTTACGATTTCACGCCCAGCAGCAGCAGCAGGAAAGCGAACTGCCGGGCCGTGTCGTGGAGGCTTTTGAAGCGGCCGGAGGCTCCGCCGTGGCCGGCGGCCATGTCGGTGTGCAGCAGCAGCAGGTTCTGGTCGGTTTTTACGGTCCGGAGCTTGGCCACCCACTTGGCGGGCTCGAAGTACTGCACCTGAGAGTCGTGCAGGCCGGTGGTCACGAGCATGTTAGGGTAGGCCTGGGCCTTCACCTGGTCGTAGGGCGAGTAGGAAAGCATATAGTCGTAGAACTCCTGCTGGTTGGGGTTGCCCCATTCGTCGTACTCGCCGGTGGTGAGCGGGATGGTTTCGTCGAGCATGGTCGTCACCACGTCCACGAAGGGCACGGCCGCCACCACGCCCTTGTAGTACTCGGGGTGGTTGTTGACGATGGCGCCCATCAGCAGGCCGCCGGCCGAGCCGCCCATGGCAAACAGCTTATCGGCGGAGGTGAATTTCTCCTCGATCAGGAATTTGGAGCAGTCGGTGAAGTCGGTGAAGGTGTTCTTCTTGTGGAGCTTCTTGCCGTTTTCGTACCACTGCCGGCCCATTTCCTGCCCGCCCCGGATGTGGCAGATGACGTAGGCAAAGCCCCGATCCAGCAAACTCAGGCGGGCGGCGCTGAAGGTGGGGTTCATGGAGTAGCCGTAGGAGCCGTAGGCGTATTGCAGCACCGGGGCCGTACCGTTCTTTTTAAAGCCCTTCTTATACACAATGGACATCGGGATTTTAGTCCCGTCGGCGGCCGTGGCGTAGAGGCGCTCGGTCACGTACTCCTCCTTTTTGAAGTTACCCAGCACGGCCTGCTCCTTGCGCAGGGTTTTGGTGCGGGTGGCCATGTTGTAGTCGAACGTAGAGCCGGGCGTAGTCAGGGACGAATACGCGTAGCGCAGCACGGGCGTATCGAACTCGGGGTTCACGCTGATGGCGGCCGTGTAGGCGGGCTCCCCAAAGTTGAGGTAGTGCTCCTTTTTGTTTTTCCACTCCATCACGCGCAGCTGAAGCAGGCCCTCCTTCCGCTCGCCCAGCACCAGGTAGTCCTTAAACAGCTCCATGTTTTCCAGGAACACGTCGGGCCGGTGGGCAATAACCTCCTGCCAGGCCGTTTTGGCGGTGTTGGAAACGGGGGTTTTCACCAGGCGGAAATTGGGCGCGCCGGCATTGGAGCGCACGTAGAAATCCGGGCCGAAATGCTCCACCTCGTACAAGTGGTCGGGCTCCCGGGGCAGGAACACTTTCAGCGCCCCGGTGGGCTTATGGGCGTCCAGGAACCGGATTTCCGACGACATAGTGCTGCCGATATCGAGCAACACATACTGCCTGGACTTGGAGCGGTGGGCCTGAATGCGGAAGGTGTTGTCCTTCTCCTCATACACCAGCTGGTCCTGGGCGGGGTCGGTGCCCAGGGTGTGGCGCAGGAGCTGGTAATCCAGCAGCGTGGTGGGGTCCTTGCGGGTATAGAAGACGGTTTTGTTGTCGGCGGCCCACACGGCGTTGCCGCTGGTATTGAGGATTTGCTCGGGGTAGAGCTGGCCGGTTTTGAGGTTGCGGAAGCGCAGCGTGTAGAGGCGGCGGCTCACCACGTCCTCGGAGTAGGCCATTACCTGGTTGTCGTCGCTGATTTCCAGGCCGCCAATCTGGTAGTAGCTTTTGCCCTTGCCCAGCTCGTTGCCGTTGAGCAGCACTTCCTCCTTGGCGCTGAGGCTGCCCTTCTTGCGGCAGTAAATCGGGTACTCGGCCCCGGCCTCGAAGCGGGTGTAATAGTAGTAGCCGTTGTCGCGGTAGGGCACCGACTCGTCCTGCTCCTGAATGCGGCCCTTAATTTCCTGGAACAGCGTTTCTTCCAACTCCTTTACCGGGGCCATCTGCTGTTCGAAGTAGGCATTTTCGGCCGTCAGGTAGCTGATAACGTCCGGGTTTTCGCGCTCATTGAGCCAGTAGTAGTTGTCGAGGCGGGTGCCGAAGGGAGATTTGAGTTCTTTGGCCTTGAGGGCCGCCACGGGGGGCTTGGGCATAGCAGTGGAAGAGGTTTGGGCGGACGCGGCCGTGAAAGCCAGGGCGGCGAGGCCGGTCAGGGTGGTACGTAATAGCGTCATCGGAACCGGAGTAGCGGGAGCCTGAAGTACGGAGTTTTCGCCCAGATTTTACCCACTTTACTTCCGCCCCACCGTCATCAGGGGCACCGCCAGCGTGAGCGTGGTGCCGCGGCCCGCAGCCGACTCCAGGCGCAGGCGGGCGTTGAGGTAGCGGGCCCGCCGCCGCAGGTTGTGCATACCCAGGCCGCTATGGTCGGCAGGAGCCGCCACGACGAAGCCCCGGCCATTGTCCTGCACCCGCAACGTCAGCTCGCGGGCCGTACGCTCCAGCACCACTGTCACGGCGGTGGCCCGGGCGTGTTTCACCACGTTTTGCAAAGCCTCCTGCGCAATCCGGAAAACCAGCGTTTCCACCGTGAGTTCGAGCCGCGGTCCCGTTGGCCCCGGCAGGTGCAGCTCCGCCCGCAGCCCCGGCACGGATTGCCCCAGCCGGGTCAGCAGCTCGCGCAGGGCAACGGGCAGTCCGTGCTCCATGAGGGCCACCGGCGTCAGGCCGTGCGAAATGCTGCGGATTTCGCGCACCGATTCATCCACGGTGGTAATAGCGGTGGTGAGCAGCTCCTGGTGCAGGGGTTCGACCAGGGGCAGGCGCTGCTGCAAGGCAGCCAGGTTCATGCGGGCCGCGCTCAGCAGCTGCCCCACGCCGTCGTGCAGGTCGGCCCCTACCCGGCGGCGTTCTTTCTCCTCGATTTGCAGCATTTCCCCCGAATAGCGCCGTTCCAGCCGCTGCCGCTCCAGGGCCAGCTCTGCCACCCGGCGCAAATGGCGGCGGCTGAGTATCAGGTAGCCGATGCCCGTAGTGGCTCCCAGCACTGCCAGCGCCCCCAGCAGCAGCTGTTGCCGCAAACGGGCGGCAGCCTGCTCGCCTTCCTGGGCCATTGCCTGCTGCCGCAGCTCCTCACTGAAGTTGAGGGCCTGCACCTGCACCCGCCGGTTGAGGCTGAACAGACTGTCGCGAATGCCGGTGGCCCGGCGCAGGTGGGCGTAGGCCCGGGCCGAGTCGCCGAGGGTGGCATACTGCCCGGCCAGGTAGTTACTGGCTTCGAGCACTCCCTTGGCGTAGCCGCCCTGCTGGCTGACATGGAGGGCCCGCCCGGCATACCTCAGCGCCGGCTCCGGCTGCCCGTGCTGGCGCGCCAGCCGGGCCAGGCCCAGCCAGGCCTGGCAGAGCGCGTACGAGACGGGCATCCCCCGGGCGCGGTCGATAGCCCGGCGGTAGTATGTTCTGGCCGCCGGTTCCTGCCCCTGGCGGGCCGCAATATCGCCCAGCAGGGCCAGGTCGCCGATTTCGCTATGCCAGTCGTGCTGCTGTAAATCGAGCTGGTAGCCCCGCTCGGTATAGTAGCGGGCCGAATCGAGCTGGCCCAGGTGCAGGTAGGCGTACCCGATGTTCCCCAGAATGGGCGTGAGCAGGGCCGAGTCGGGAATGGCTTCGGCCTGCTGCATGGCCCGGAAGAAATACTGCAAGGCCAGGCGCGGGCTTTGCTGCTCGAGGTGGGCAAAGCCCAGCCCGTTATCGGCGTGGCCCAGCCCGCCGCGGTAGTGAATCTGCTCGGCCAGCCGCCGGGCCTCCACCTGCGACTGTACGGCCGTGGGGTAGTTGCCGCTGCGCAGAAACGCCCACCCCAGCATTAGCAACGAGCGGCATTCGCCCCGCCGGAAACCCAGGGCGTGGGCCAGGCGGCGGCTCCGCTGGCCGTAGGTAATGGCCGCCAGCGGGTTGTAGTCGGTCTGGTCCCAGGCCAGTAGCACGAGCAGGTTGACGCGGTTGGTATCGGGACGGGAAACGGCCAGCAGCTGCCGAAGGCTGTCGGCCCGCACGGTGGGGCGGGCAGCCTGGGCCAGGCCGCCGATACCCCACCAGCCCAGAAGTAGCAACAGGAAGCGTTTCAAGACCTCCAATATATCATACCAGCACGATATTCAACCGGCCGGCCGGCTGAAACAACTCGGATTCTGGCTAAACACAACCGGCCGGCTGCTCCAATGAGCAACCGGCCGGTTGTAAAGTCCGCAGATAAGTGGGCTACATGGCCGCCAGACTCTGCTCCAACGCCGTGATTTTGGCTTCGGTATCGGCCAGCTTCTGCCGCTCGCGCTCCACCAGATCGGCCTTGGCGTTGGCCACAAACTTCTCGTTGGCCAGCTTCCTGAGCACCGAGTCGCGGAAACCCTGGGCGTACTCCAGCTCCTTGCCGAGGCGCTCCTTCTCGGCCCCCAGGTCAATCTGGCCTTCCAGGGGCACAAAAAACTCGCTGCCGCCCGTCACGAAGCCCACCGAAGCGGCCGGGGCAGCCTCCACTACCGAAATATCGGTGAGGGCGGCCAGCTTCCGGATGATGCCGTCGTAGTCCGTGAGCAGGGAGGCGTCGTCGGTTTTAGCAGCCAGGGTCAGGGGCTTGTTAGGGCCCAGACCCTTCTGGTTGCGGATGGTGCGCACGCCGGCCACAACGTCGAGGGCCTTGCTCATGCGGGCCAGTACTTCGGGCGCGCCCGCTACGGGCTGGGCCTTGGGCCAGGCCGCCACGCACACGTACTCTTTGGGGCCGCGCTCCTTCAGCTCGTGCCAGATTTCCTCCGTGATGAAGGGCATGAACGGGTGCAGCAGCCGGAGCAGGGTTTCGAGGAAGCCGGTGGTCAGGCGCAGCGTTTCGGGGTCGATGGGGGCCTGGTAGGCGGGCTTGATCATCTCCAGGTACTCGGAGCAGAAATCGTCCCAGACCAGCTTGTACACCGTCATCAGGGCATCCGAAATCCGGAACTTCTCGAAGTGCTCGTCCAGCTCCGTAATCGTGGCGTTCAGGCGGGCCGAGAACCACTCCACGGCCTTGTCGTTGGGGAACGGCAGGGCCGCATCCACCTCCCAGCCGCTGATGAGGCGGAAGGCGTTCCAGAGCTTGTTGGAGAAGTTGCGCCCCTGCTCCACCAGCTTCTCATCGTAGAGCAGATCGTTGCCGGCCGGGGCCGAAAACAGCATGCCCGTCCGGACGCCATCGGCCCCGAACTGCTTGATGAGGTCGAGCGGATCGGGTGAGTTGCCGAGCTGCTTGCTCATCTTGCGGCCCTGGCCGTCGCGCACGATGCCGGTGAGGTAGACGTTGCGGAAGGGCACTTCCTTGCGGAATTCGAGCCCGGCCATAATCATGCGGGCCACCCAGAAAAACAGGATATCGGGGCCCGTCACCAGGTCGTTGGTGGGGTAGAAATAGTTTACGTCGGCGTTATCGGGGTCCTTGAACCCATCAAACACCGAAATCGGCCAGAGCCACGACGAAAACCAGGTATCGAGCACGTCCTCGTCCTGGCGCAGATCGGTGAGCTGGAGCGCCTCGTTGCCGCTTTGCTCCCGGGCCTGCACCAGGGCTTCTTCGGCGGTGAGGGCCACCACGTAGGTGCCGTCGGGCAGGTAGTAAGCCGGAATCTGCTGGCCCCACCAGAGCTGGCGCGAGATGCACCAGTCGCGCACGTTCTCCATCCACACCCGGTAGGTGTTCTTGAACTTGGCCGGGTGCAGCTTCACGGTGTCGTTTTCCACTACCTCCAGGGCCGGCTTGGCCAGGTGCTCCATTTTCAGGAACCACTGCAAGCTCAGGCGCGGCTCAATCACGGCCTTGGTGCGCTCGGAGGTCTGCACGATGCTGGCGTACTCCTCCACCTTCACCAGGTGGCCGGCTTCCTCCAAATCCTTCACGATGTTGCGGCGGGCCGCAAACCGGTCCTGGCCCACGTAGAGCACTGCCTTTTCATTCAGCGTGCCGTCGTTGTTGAGAATGTCGATAACGGGCAGCTTGTGCTTCACGCCCAGCTCGTAGTCGTTCAAATCGTGGGCCGGCGTCACCTTCAGCGCCCCCGTGCCGAAGTCGATGCTCACGTACTCGTCCAGAATCACCGGAATCTCGCGCCCCAGCAGCGGAATCCGCAGCCTGGCCCCGTGCAAATGCGTGTAGCGCGGGTCGTTGGGGTTCACCGCCACCGCTACGTCGGCCATAATGGTTTCGGGGCGCGACGTAGCCACGGTGAGGTAGGAGTTGTCGGTTGTCAGTTGTTGGTTGTCAGCATTGTTCTGCTGGTCGCCTTCACTAACAACTGCCAACGAATCACTGACAACCTCATACCGCAGGTAGTACATCTTGGCCATCACGTCCTTCGGGATGACTTCCTCGTCGGAGAGGGCGGTCTGGCCCAGGGGGTCCCAGTTCACCATCCGCACGCCGCGATACACGAGGCCCTTCTGGTGCAGGTCCACGAACACGCGCAGCACGGCGTCGGTCAGCTCGGGCTCCATCGTGAAGCGGGTCCGGTCCCAGTCGCAGCTGGCGCCCAACTGCTTGAGCTGCTCGAGAATAATGCCGCCGTACTTTTCCTTCCAGGCGAAGGCGTGCTCCAGAAACTGCTCCCGGGTCAGGTCCTTTTTCTCGATGCCCTGCTCCTTGAGCAAGGCCACCACCTTGGCCTCGGTGGCAATGGAGGCGTGGTCGGTGCCGGGCACCCAGCAGGCTTCCTTGCCCTGCATCCGGGCCCGGCGCACCAGCACATCCTGAATGGTATTGTTGAGCATGTGGCCCATGTGCAGCACGCCCGTTACGTTGGGCGGCGGAATGACCACCGAATACGGCTGCTTGCGGGGGTTGGCCTTGGCTTTGAAAAAGCCCTGCTCCTGCCAGCGCTGGTACCATTTGGCTTCAACGTCGGCGGGGGTATAGGTTTTGGCGATGGACATCGGCGGGAAAGTCAGGTGTAGCGGACAAAAGTAGGAATTTCGGGGCGGGGCGGGCAACCGGCGGCCCCTGCTCCCGGCCGGCGGCCCTTTCAGGAGCCATCATTTCCGCCGGCCGGGCGCTACGGGCTGCTTCGTCCATTAATTATCTTCCCCGAAACAAGTTTCTGCGGGCGTATTCCCTATTTTTGGGGCTTGCGGGAAACCGCCCGCCCGCTTTTTTAGTTGGCCCGGGCCGGCATCCTTCCGTTGTCGGTTTGCCTTTCGTTGATCTTCTGATGGCTCTTTTTTCCTTTCGTAAAGCGCCGGCCGCCACTGCTCCGGTTATCGTGCCCGCTCTGGTGGCGTCCGGCGCGGCCGGGCCGCCGGCGTTTGCCGGCACCGTTCGCATCGGCATGGGCCAGCTGCTGGTGGAAGGCGGCGAACCCGACCGCAACCTGGAGCGGGCCGAACAGATGATTGCCCAGGCCGCCGCCCAGCAGTGCCAGGTGGTGCTGCTGCCCGAAACGCTCGACTTTGCCTGGACCCATCCCAGCGCCCTCACCGAAGCCCAACCCATTCCGGGTCCCTACTCCGACCGCCTGGCCCAGGCAGCCCGCGCCCACCAGCTCTACGTGTGCGCGGGCCTCACCGAGCGCGCGCCCGATGGCCGCGTCTACAACGCGGCCGTGCTCATCAACCCCCAGGGCGAAATCATCTGCAAATACCACAAAATCAACCTGCTCGACGTGGAGCTGCCCTTCTACGCGGTGGGCCAGACGCTTAATGTGGTGGATACGGAACTGGGCAAAATCGGCCTCAACATCTGCGCCGACAACTTCCTCGATGGCCTGCCCATCGGCCACACCCTGGCCCGCATGGGGGCCGAGTTCATCCTCTCCCCTTCTTCCTGGACGGTGGACTACTCCGTAACCGAGGAGCACGACCCGTACAGTGAGAAGTGGGTCAAGCCCTATTCCATCCTGGCCCAGCTTTACAATGTGGCGGTTATCGGCACCACGTCGGTGGGCTATATCGTGGGCGGGCCTTACGAGGGCAAAAAAAGCGTGGGCTGCTCGCTGGCCGTGGACGCGACGGGCATCCGGGCCCAGGGAACGTTCAACGAGTTTGCCGGCCACCTCGTGGTGGCCGACCTGCCCCGCCCGGTCCGGCCGGAGCAGGGCACGCAAATCGGGCGGATGCTGGCCCGCAAAGGCGTGCCGCTTGATACGTTGCCGCTTACGGTGTAATCTTTTACCCGCTCATTATTCTCTCCAGCGTCCCGCAGGGGCTACCCGATCCGACCCATTTCCTGACTGCATGAGTGACTCTTACCAACAATGTACCCGCTGCATTATGGACACCACCGTGGCGGGCATCCGGTTTGATGCCCGCGGCGAGTGCAACTTCTGCGCCGTGCACGACCACATGGACCAGGCATTTCCCCTCGGGGAAGCCGGCCGCCGGAAAGTGCAGGCGCTGGCCGCCGACATCAAGCGAACGGGCCAGGGCCGCAAGTACGACTGCGTACTGGGCGTGAGTGGGGGCCGCGATTCGTCTTTCGCCCTCTGGTACTGCGTGACGAAGCTGGGGCTGCGGCCACTGGCGGTGCACTTCAATGATGGGTTCGGCAACCCCATTGCCGGGGAGAACATGACCAAGGCCTGCCGGAAACTGGGCGTGGAAATGCGCACCATCACCTCCGACTGGCGCGAATCGAAAGACCTGAAAATTGCCTTTCTGAAAGCTTCCGTGCCCGATATGGAGGAAGGCACCGACGTAGGCATTGCTACGGCCCTTTACGGAGTAGCGGCCAAGGAAGGTATTCAGCGCATCATCATCGGCCAGTCGTTCCGCACCGAGGGCATTGCCCCGCTGAGCTGGAACTACCTCGATGGCAAATACCTGAAAGCCGTGCACCAGCAGTTCGGCACGGTGCCGCTCCGGCCCTGGAAAGCCGATGACCCGGGTTTCCACCTCGACCTGAAGGAAATGTTCTACTACGCCTTCATCCGCCGCATCAAAACCGTCACGCTCCTCTACCACGTCGATTACGTGCGCGCCGACGTGGATGAGCTGCTGACCCGGGAGCTGGACTGGGTGAACCCCGGAGCCCATTACTTCGACGACCTCTACCAGAGCGTCATTTACTACCTCAACCGCACCAAGTTCAACATCGACCGGCGGCTGTTCAACTATTCGGCCCTGGTGCGCTCGGGCCAGATGCCCCGCCCCGTGGCCCTGGAGCGCGTCATGCACATCAATAAAATTGAGGATGAGAAGGTTATCAACCTTTGCATCAAGCGCCTGGGCCTCACCCGGGCCGAGTTTGAGCAAATCGTGGCCACCCCGCCCAAAACCTTCCGCGACTACCCCAACAACTACTCCCTGATCCGCCTCCTGCGCTGGCCCATCAAACTCCTGAGCCACCTGAACCTGATTCCCGAGTCGGCCCACGATAAGTACTTCAACTGCTGATCACGGATTAGCACGCATCACGGCTTGACGCGGATTTTGTGAACGGCTCCTGGTAACGGGGGCCGTTTGCTGTTTTAGGACTTACGCACTTGGATTTTTAACGCTGATTCCAGTCTCTGAAAGTAGTTTTTCAACCACTGATTCGCGAGTTAGGAGGAAGCGAAAGCGTCCTGCGATGTCCGGGAATCAATTCAAGAGATTCCGAGTGCGTAAGTCCTATGCAGGCAGATAAACACCTGCCGTTTTTTTGTGCAGGTGTTTACCTCATAGGTAAACACCTGCCATTTTTTTGGCCGGGTGTTTACCTCGTAGGTAAACACCTGCCGTTTTTTTGGCCGGGTGTTTACCTCGTAGGTAAACACCTGCCGTTTTTTTGGCCGGGTGTTTACCTGCGGACAGGGGGCGGTGTGGTGGCGGCCCACATCTGCGGTTTTCTGCGCCTGGTGAGCCGGCCGGCTGAAGCGGCAACCCCTACGGCAACGGGAAGAGCAAGTGCGCCCAGGTGCTGCACCTGGGCCAAACGACCGACTCGCCGGTGGGCCTGCTCTTATCAGCACTTGCGTACTCGGCGAGTTTGAGCCCCGGAGGGTTGAGGGGTATGTACTGGTTGAGCTGAAAGCACTATGCAAATTGACCGAAGCCCATTGTGCTCAAGTGATAAATTACCTGAAAGCATACCGCCTGGGGGTAGCACTGCTCATCAACTTCGGAGAGGCCAGCCTGAATTTCAGGTGCTTTCTACACAATCCATCGCATTAATTCGCCCTGACAAAACAAGGAGTATACCAACAGCAAACGGCCCCCGTTACCAGGAGCCGTTCACAAAATCCGTTAACATCGGCGCCAATCCGTGATCAGGCGTGGAGCCACTCTTTCTTGGCGGTCAGCTTTTCCTGCGATTCGCGGTAGTCCGGGTCGTCCACGCAGCAGTCGACGGGGCAGACGGCGGCGCACTGGGGCTCCTCGTGAAAGCCCACGCACTCGGTGCACTTATCGGACACGATGTAGTAGTACTCGTCGGAAATGGGTGTTTGCGGGGCCACGCCGGCAACGGCCTGTCCGCCGTCCATCTGCACTTCCTTCAGGCTGGTGCCATCGGCCCAGCGCCAGGCGGCACCCCCTTCGTAAATAGCGGTATTCGGGCATTCCGGTTCGCAGGCACCGCAATTGATGCACTCGTCGGTTATCATGATGGCCATAGCCTCGGGAGTCGTTAAGGGGTTGAAAACTGGTCTGGCAAGGTACGCAATCTGCCGGGGGCAGAATGCCACGGGGCAAAATTACGGATTAGCCGTGCACAGTTCAGTAATTTCGCCCCGGCAATTTTGTTTTTTCGCGCCCGCCCCTGCTTTTTGCTTTCTCCCGCTTTCTCCCTATGATGCACGCCGACCGCCTCGCCGCCTTTGTGGCCCTGGGCCACCGCCTCGCCGCTTTGCTCACCCCTGCCGCCGCCGAGGAGCTAACCGAACTAACGGCCCGCGCCCGCAACAACAACCCCTGGTTTGATGCGCCCAACGTGCGGGCCGCCCTCGACGGTATTGCCGGCCTGCTGCGCGAAGAGCCCCTGCGCCGCTGGGCAGCCCGGTATGCGCCGGAACCCGCCGCGCCCCGGCTGGTAGGCGTGGTCATGGCCGGCAACATCCCGCTGGTGGGCTTCCACGATGCGCTCTGCGTGCTGCTGAGCGGGCACCAGCTGCTGGCCAAGCTCAGCCAGGACGATACCCTGCTCATGCGCTGGATACTGGCTGAGCTGGTTGAACTGGAGCCCCGCCTGGCCGGCCACATTCAGCTGGCAGAGCGCCTCAACGCGGCCGATGCCTTCATTGCCACCGGCTCCGACAATACGGCCCGTTACTTTGAGTATTATTTCGGCAAGAAGCCCCATATCATCCGGCGCAACCGCACCAGCCTGGCCGTATTCACGGGCCGCGAAACCCCGCACGAGCTGGGCCTGCTGGGCGAGGATATTTTCCGCTATTACGGCCTGGGCTGCCGCAACGTGAGCAAGCTCTACGTTCCGGCCGGCTACGATTTCGTGCCCCTGCTCGATGCCCTGCAACCCTGGCATCGGGTACTGGAGCACAACCGCTACCAGAACAACTACGACTACAACAAGAGCATTCTGCTGGTGAACCGGGTGCCCCACCTCGATTCCGGCTTCCTGCTGCTGACGGAAGGCACCCAGCTCGTTTCGCCTATTTCGGTGCTGCACTACGGCTCCTACACCAACGAAGCAGACCTGGCCGACCAGCTGACCGACGTGGCGGCGCAAACCCAGTGCATCGTATCGGGCAGCGGGCAGTACGCGGGCAGTTTCGCCTTCGGGAAGGCCCAGCACCCCGGCCTCCCCGACTACGCCGACGGGGTGGACACGATGGCCTTTCTGGCGGCGTTGCGCTAAACCCGGTGGCCCGGCCCGGCTGCTTTCGGTCAACAATTGATTTTACCAGCCAGACGACCGCAAAAAACCCATCAACGCAATTGCATTTTAATACGTTATCCAATACCTTACCTATCCCATCTAAAAGCCCCGGTAATCATGCTAACAATTGAACAAAACGCCGAAACAGTTGCCAAAGAGAACCTGCGGGAATATCGTTTCTCCGCCGAGGACGTGCTCCCCTCAGTGGCTGAGCGCCAGCTACGGCGCTACTCGGCCGAACGGGCCACCACTCTGGGCAACGGGTACCAAAGCAAGGTAAACATCTACTTCCGCACCGCTGACGGGGCTACTAAACGTGTTCAGACCACGGTTTGGGCCACTGATGCCGATTTCCTGACCTTGAAATCCGGGAAGGCCATTCCGCTGCGCTCGGTACTGGGATTTGATTCCTACTAATCCCTCTCCTCATTATACCAAAAATTGAACTTCGCAAAGTCTGCCTGCCCTGTATCGGGGTGGCAGGCTTTGCTTTTTTTTAACGCCTTTCTATAAGTATAACAATTTCCTCCAGCATATTATCTTCCTGTTTCAGTAATTGGATGTGCGTTTGGTTATCCGCCTCAAAAGCGCACACGTAAACAGTAGGCACCTGTTTTTCGCACTTTCGCGAAGCCCTTTCCTCTTTGCTTATCCTGCTGCCCATGGTACCCGAACTCAAACCCACGGACGCGTCCGTAGAAACCGTTGGAAAAGAGCGCATTCCGCAACTGCGCTTTGCCCCGCACGACGTGCTCACTGACCCGGTAGCCGTGCACCGCCGCCGCCACGACGCGGAACGGGCCGCAACGCTGGGCAATGCCTATCACGGCAAGCTCGACATCTACTTCCGCACGGCCGATGGGGCTACCAAGCGCGTATACACCACCGTGTGGGCAACTCACCAGGACTACCTGACCCTCAAATCGGGGATTGCTTTGCCCTTACACGCGGTGTTGAGCTTCGATTTTTATTAGTCCGGCCCCCAGCCGGCATCCCGTAAAACAAAGCAGCGGCCGTTTCCCGATATCGGGAAACGGCCGCTGCTTTGTTTTACGGGATGCGCTACTCAGATGCGGTCCAGCGTTTTGATGATAAGCTCGTTCACAATATCGTCGGCGTTGGTGGCAAACTCGCCGGTGGCGCGGTTGGCCACAATGGCGTTCAACGACAGCACCTCGTGGCCCAGCATCCGGCCCAGGCCGTAGTAGCCGGCCGTTTCCATCTCGAAATTGGTGAGGCGGAACTCGCCCTCGGCGCTCTGGTGGCGGAACTGCTGGTAGGCCTCGATCAGGTTGGGCAAGCGCAGATCCAGCCGCAGCACCCGGCCCTGAGGGCCGTAGAAACCGGGGCAGGTGAGCGTGTTGCCGGTGAGCATATCGAAGCCCACCTGCTCGCGCAGCAAATCGGAGCCGCGTACGCAGTAGGGGCGGTAGGGCAGTTGCAGGGCCTGCTGAATGCCGGCCGACACTTCCACCTCCAACCCGGTTTCCACCAGGGGGTAAAACTGCATCAGCGAATCCAGGCCCACGGCGTGCTCGGAGGCCAGCAGGGAACCCACCGGCACATCGGCCTGCAAGGAGCCGCTGGTGCCCACCCGAATAATGCGCAGGCTGATATGCTCCTCGCGGGGGCGCACCTCGCGGGTCACAAAATCCACGTTCACCAGCGCATCAAGCTCATTCATGAGAATGTCGATGTTGTCGGTGCCCATGCCCGTGCTGATAACGGCCACGCGCTTGCCCTTGTAGTAGCCCACGTGCGTGACAAATTCGCGCTTGTGGATTTTGGTTTCGATGGAATCGAAATGCTGACTGACGGAAGGCACCCGGTCGGGGTCGCCGACGGTGATAATGGTGTCAGAGATATGATCGGGCAGCAGGTTGAGGTGATAAACGCTGCCATCCTTGTTGAGGATCAGCTCCGATTCGGCAATGGGCATGGGTGGGGGGAAGTTAGAGAGTTAGGGAGTTTTGAAGTTAGAAAGTAAACGGATAACGGGGATGTACTGAAGTGGATGGGGCTGCAATCGGCTCTTTAAGCCATCTGCTCAACTTTCCAACTTCAAAACTCCCCCACTTGCTAACTTCTTTTATAGGAAATCAGGCCCTGCTCGGGACTGTAGTGGTTGCTGAGCTTGGGGTAGGTGCCGGTGCCGTTGTAGGGCCGCTTGGCGGGGTGCTGCTGGCAGGCCGGCGAACAGGCGCCCGCCAGTTGTTGGGCGCAGGATTCGCAGAGGGGCAAATGGGCGTTGCAGTGCGGATTGGCGCAGTTTACCATGCGGCTGCTGAGCGCGTGGCAATGGTGGCACTCACTGATAACGGACGGGTTGACAGTGTTCACATCCACGGCTACGCGGCCATCGAACACGTAGCACTTGCCCTCGAAATCTTCGCCGCCGGCTTCCAGACCGTACTTGATGATGCCGCCGTGGAGCTGGTACACGTTCTCGAAGCCCTGCTCCAGCAGGAAGGCACTGGCCTTCTCGCACTTGATGCCGCCGGTACAGTAAGTCAGGATTTTCTTGTCGCGGTACTGGGCCAGCTCATCCAGCTTGTCGGGGAACTCGCGGAAGTTCTCCATATCGAGCGTCACGGCGTTTTTGAAGCGGCCCAGGCTGTGCTCGTAGTCGGAGCGCACGTCGAGTACCACCACGTCGGGCTGGTCCTTGAGGTCGCGGAATTCCTGGGGGGAGAGGTGGATGCCGGTGCGCTCGTAGGGCTTGATGCCGGGTAGGCCCACGTGCACGATTTCGGGCTTCACGCGCACGTGCAGCTTCTGGAAGGTGTGGGCCGACGCCTCCTCTACCTTGAACTCCAGACTGGCAAAGCGCGCATCAGCCTTCACCAGGCGCATGTACTGTTCACAATCGGCCCGGCGGCCCGATACGGTCCCGTTCAGGCCCTCGGGCGCCACGATGATACGGCCCAGCAGGTTCAGGTGCAGGCAGAGCCGGTGATGCTCCTCCCGAAACTGCTCCGGGTTGTTGAGCGGCGTGTAGCAGTAGTAAAGCAGAACGAGGTAGTCCACTGGTTTGAGGTGAATTATGAATTATGAATTATGAATTATGAATTGAGTGGTCATCGCATCTCTATAGATTGTACCTACTCTGCTCATAAACCGCATTCATAATTCGTGTTGGCACTTTTAAGCAGTTAGATGAAAAATAACTCATAACTCATAACTCATAACTCATAATTAAACCTTAGCCGCCGGGTTGCCGAACACGGTTTGGCCGGCGGGCACGTCGGCCACTACCACGGAGCCGGCCCCCACGCGGGCTTTGGCCCCGATTTTCACCCCGGCCACCACAATGGCGCCGGCCCCGATGAAGGCCAGCTCACCCACCTGCACGTTGGCGTTGAGGATGGCCCCGGCCCCAAGCTGGGCATAGTCGCCCACTTCGGCCTTCACCTCAACTACCGAGTTAGCACCCAGAATGCAGCCGTCGCCGAGTTTAGCGGTGCCGGCTACCACGGCGTTGGCCCCGATCAGGTTGCCGTGGCCCAGCCAGGCGTGGGCCGACACGCTGGCCCGCTGGTGAATGGCGTTGACGGGGGCCACGGTGTACTCTTCGCGCAGCATATTGGTCAGGCTGCGGCGGCTGGCCGTGTCCTCAGTGGCCACAAATACTTCGCACTTCTTGCCCAGCAGCTTGAGCAGCTCCTTGTCGTCGGTGTTGCCCATCACGGGCACGTCGTTGAGTTCGGTTTCCTGGAGGGCGGTATCGTCATCGAGCAGGCAATAAACGACCACGTCGTTGCTTTGGAAGGCATCGAGGGCAGCAGTACCCACGGCCTGCGCGCCGAGAATGATTACGGGGTTTTCCATACTATTAAAAAACGGCCGCGAGGGCCGATGAGGAATGTCGAGAGTAAAGCGCAAAGATACGGGGCTTGTTTTTATCCGTGTCCGGCTGGTTGTTGGTTGTTGGTTGTTGGTTGTTGGTTGTTGGTTGTTGGTTGTTGGTTGTTAGAGGAAGAACGTCATTCCGAGCTTGCCGAGGAATGACGTTCTTCTCCCCTCTTACTGACAGCCACCGCCAGCTAAAAAACCCGCCGGCCCAGCCAGCGCAGCCAGCGGGCGGCGTAGTCGTTTTGCAGCAGCAGCAGTACCAGAAACGGCAGGAAGCTGACGCGGTAGCGGTTGAGCGTGCCCAGGTTGGGGGTAGTAAGGCCGAGCAGCGCCGCCAGAATCAGGCAGTACAGGAGCAGGGCCAGCACCAGCGCGAAGGGTAACTGCCCGGGCCGGCCACGCAAAACGGCGACTCCGGCCAGCCCCAGCACCAGCAGCAAGAGCAGGTTTTCCAGGCCCGCAATCAGGTAAAGCACCATGCGGCCTTCCCAGGGCCAGGGCCGGACCAGGGCATTAACAATGGCCTGGGGCGCGTGCTGCACCACGCTGGCCGTGGTGGGGCGCAGCTCAGGGTAAGCCAGGTGCGGACGGTTGCGGGAGGTTTTGAGCAGGCTGGAATAGTTGCGCTGGAGCTGGGAGGTGAACTTGTTGGCCCGGAACACCGGACTTACCTCGCTGGCCGCCCACGCTCCGGCAGCCAGCAAGGCCAGCAACAGCGCCGTTTGCGCCCACCGGCTCCGGGCCGCACCCAGCTGCTGCAAGGTGCGCGTGAGGCCCAGGCCGGCCAGGTTGCCGAAGAGCACGACGGCAAAAAAGTACCGCATCTTAAAATGCAGCAGCGCGGCCGCCAGCAACCCCAGCACGGCCCTCAGCCGCCGCGCGGCCGGCCCGTAGGCCAGATACACTACCAGCGCCAGTACCAGCGCCCCACTGCCCACCAGCAAACTTTCCTTGGTTAGCCCCGACGTCCAGTACACCACCGTGGGCCAGCCCAGGAAGGCCACTACCCCTGCCCCCGCCGTAGCCAGCGGCCAGCGCAGCCGTAGCTGCCGCACCAGCTCCCAGCACCCCACGAAGCTGAACATCGACAGGTAGAGCCCGTTAAGCAGGGCCGCCCCCAGGCTGGCCAGGTTGAAAACGGAAAGCAGTTTGATCAGAAAGAGCGTGTTTGAAAAGCCGTGGTAAACCAGCCTGTGGCGGCCCCACTTAAACTCGTCCGTGAACAGCATCCGGCCCCACTGCCCCGGCTCGTGCCAGAGCTGGTCGGTCATCCGCAGCGACCAATCCTGGAAATAGTGACCATCCTCGCTCAGCAGCAGCACCGACAGCGCCGTAACGGCCAGCTTGAGCAACAGCGTAGGCAGCACCCACCGGCCCACGCCCGGCAATTGCCGCATCCGGGGCAGCCACCACCCCAGCAGCCCCAGCAGTCCGGCATTCAGCAATAAGGCAAGGATGATCTTGGGCAGCAAGGCAAAAAAGTTAAGAAGCCGCAAGTTACAAGGGTTGAGCCGCAAGCCACAAGCTACAGGCTGCAAGTACGTTCATATGGTTCACCGCTTATGGCTTGTGGCTTGTGGCTTGTAGCTTGTAGCTCAACCCTTGCGGCTTGCAACTCACCCCTTACCAGCGCAGCAGGCTGGCCCCGATGCCGCACTGCACGCAGCGGCGCGGGGCGCAGTAGCCGTGCTCCAGGGCCAGCAGGGCCTGAGAGTCGGCGGCGCAGGTGTGGCGGAAACCGGCCGCTTCGTAGGCATCGGTGAGGTGGTTGTGCTCGGGCGGGAGGTGGTCGAGCAGGCTCAGGACGGCTTCCACCTGTTCCGGATTGCCCAGGCTGCGGGCGTAGGCCACGCGCAGGGGCACCACCGTATTAATGATGA
The DNA here is from genome assembly GCF_003583925.1 of Hymenobacter rubripertinctus. GTDB lineage: Bacteria > Bacteroidota > Bacteroidia > Cytophagales > Hymenobacteraceae > Hymenobacter > Hymenobacter rubripertinctus. The sequence continues at coordinate 116,105 of NZ_QYCN01000010.1, forward strand.
GCAGATGGGCGCTGCTCCGACCCAGCACGGCCGTTTTGCCCGGTTTGCCGGGGCGGGTGTGGGTCAGCCAGTACTCGGGCAGTGGGGCGGCGAAGAACTGCTCCAGCGCCCGCCCGTCGCGGGCCGTGAGCAGGGCATCGAACAGCGTGGGGCGGGCGTGAAGCAGAGCCACCAACTGGGCCAAACGCACCGTGGGGAAGTTGGCGGGGCGCAGGCGCAGGAAGTTCCACTCGGCGGCGGCCAGGGCGGTGCCGTGCAGGTTGTACTTGTGGCGCAGAAACGCGTACTCGGTCTGCAATTCCCGGCTGTACTCATCCAGCGGCTCCCCGGCCAGAAAGCCCGCCTGCCCGAACACCAGCGCGGCCAGTTGACGCACGTCGGGGCGGTGGCGGCGCAGCAGGGCCAGCGGCAGGGCTTTGGCCAGCCGGCTCAGGGGCTCGGTATTCTTCTTGAACCCGAAAGCCGCCGCCAACGCGTGCCAGGCGGTGGCTTCCCAATCCTGGCCCAGCAGTTCGTGTAGTTCGGCAATGCGGTCGGCTTTCTGCTCCATGCGTTCCAGCAGGGCGCGGCCCAGCATCATAGTGCGCGTCAGCTCGGTTACGCGGGGCAGCAGCGGGGCGCAGGGCAGCAGTACCCCGGCGGGCTGCTGGCGGAGCTGCTCGTAGGCGGCCAACGCCCCGGCCGGCAACCGCGCCGCCAGCGCCAGCGCCGGAATGGCCGAGCCGTTAGTGCGCTGCACGTTGGCATCGGCCACGTTCACTACGTGCAGCACTACCTGGTCGTACTTGGGGTCGGTCTGGTGGTGGTGGCGGTGCCAGTCAGAGGCCCGCAGGTGAATTTCCACGGCCCCGTTCCACTCCACCTCGCCCAGGCGCAAACGGGCATTCAGGAAATCGGGGCCGGCATCGGGGTTGCGGTGGCCGGGCCGCAGCACGGTTACCACTTGGCCGTCCTCGGTGCGCAGGTCGGTTTTATCGAAATACTGGTGCTGCCAGATATAGTGGAGGAAATCTTCCTGCATAATAGAGTTGTATGGCTGGTAAGAGGAGCGTTAACAGGGAATTAAAGTAGAAAAACTTCCGCTCAATCAACCACAGAAAAAACCGGCCCGCCCCTGCTGATGCAGAAGCGGGCCGGTTGAATTTATGGGCGGCGCGGTTAGCGCAGGTCAATCACCTTCACGCCTTTGTACTTGTTCTTATCGAAGTTGAAGGTGGTGGCGTCAACCGGGAAGTTGGGCTGGAACTTGCTGATACGGTAGGTGTAGCGGTTGCCGTTCTTCTTGTACATCTGCCAGCTCTTCACCGTCTTGTCGATACGGCCCACTTTCAGGCGCACTTTGTACACGGGGTTGTTGCGGTCCTCGGGCGAGAGTTCGATGATGTCTACCAGCTCGCCGCCTTCCTTGGCCTCCTGCACGTAATTGTACTTGTAGCCTTTCTTGTAGAGCGTGTAAATCTGGGAAGGCGAAATTTCCTGCTCGTCGGGCTCGTAGTCGGAGATATTTACCTCGTTTTCCGACTTCATGTAAGTCCACATGGTCTGGCCGTTGTTGATGACCTCCTGGCCGCTCATCTTCAGCCGGAACTTCTGACCGCTGATGGTGATGTCGCCGGTCAGGTTCTCCTTCACCTTGGCCGCGTCGTTTTCGAGCGTTTGGGTGAAGGTGGCCTTAAAGGCTTTCATGGCCTGGTATTTCGCGCTCATCTGGTCCAGAATTTTACCCGCTTTGGGGTCCTGCTGGGCCGAAGCTCCGGAGATAAACGAAACAGAGAGAGCGAGCAGAGCGAAATATTTTTTCATTGCAAAAGAGAGTGTGCCGTTTGGAGAGAGTAGTACTGAGACGTGAGAAGAGCAACTTTGTTTAAAATGGCCGTAATAACTTTATTAATGGCCTTTTGCCAAGCACTTGCCCCACGTTTCGTTGCTTACTTAACCAGTGTATTCAACAACTGTTCCAAACTGTACTCATCCGGAATTAAAACCTCCCGGGCCTTGCTGCCCTCAAATGGCCCCACAATACCGGCGTGCTCCAGCTGGTCGATCAGGCGGCCGGCGCGGTTGTAGCCCAGCTTGAGGCGGCGCTGCAACAGCGAGGTGCTGCCCTGCTGGTGCGTGACGATGACGCGGGCGGCTTCCTCGAACATGCTGTCGCGGTCGGTGGGGTCGAAATCCTCGCCGCCGCCGTTGCCGCCGCCATCCTCCCCTACCACTTCGGGCAGGTGATAAGCGTCGGGGTAGCCCTGCTGCTCGCCCACGAAGTCGCAGAGGCGGTCCACTTCGGGCGTATCGATGAAGGCGCACTGCACCCGGATGATGTCGGAGCCCTGCGAAATCAGCATATCGCCCTGGCCGATGAGCTGGTCGGCTCCGCCGGCATCGAGGATGGTGCGGGAGTCGATTTTGCTCGTAACCTTGAAGGAAATCCGGCAGGGGAAGTTGGCCTTGATGATGCCGGTAATCACGTTCACGGAGGGGCGCTGGGTGGCCACAATCAGGTGAATACCGATGGCGCGGGCCAGCTGGGCGAGGCGGGCAATGGGCGTTTCCACCTCCTTGCCGGCCGTCATCATCAGGTCGGCCAGCTCGTCAATCACCAGCACAATGAAGGGCATGTAGCGGTGGCCCTTTTTGGGGTTGAGGCGGCGCTCCACAAACTTGCGGTTGTACTCCTTCAGGTTGCGGCAGCCAGCATCCTTCAGCAAATCGTAGCGCTTGTCCATCTCCATGCACAGCGAGTTGAGCGTGTTCACCACCTTTTTGGTGTCGGTGATGATGGGCTCCTCGGTGTCGGGCAGCTTGGCCAGGAAGTGGCGCTCAATCTTATTGAAGATGCTCAGTTCCACCTTTTTGGGGTCGACGAGCACAAACTTGAGCTGGCTGGGGTGGCGCTTGTAGAGCAAGGAGGCCAGAATCACGTTCAGGCCCACCGACTTACCCTGGCCCGTGGCTCCGGCCATGAGCAGGTGGGGCATTTTGGCCAGGTCCACCACAAACACCTCGTTGGTAATCGTGCGGCCGAAAGCAATGGGCAGGTCCATTTCGGAGGTGATGAACTTTTCGGTGTTGAACACCGAGCGGATGCTCACCATCTCCTTCTTGGCGTTCGGCACCTCGATGCCGATGGTGCCCTTACCCGGAATGGGGGCGATGATGCGGATGCCCAGCGCGGCCAGGCTCAGGGCAATATCATCCTCCAGGCTCTTGATTTTGCTGATGCGCACCCCGGCATCGGGCACGATTTCGTAGAGCGTGACGGTGGGGCCGATGGTGGCCTTGATGCTGGCGATACTGATGCCGTAGTGGCCCAGCGTTTCCACGATGCGGTCTTTGTTGGCCTCCAGCTCCTCCTTGGTTACCTGGGCTTTGGCTACGCCGTAGTCGTTGAGCAGCTCCAGGGTGGGGTACTGGTAGCGGGGCAGGTCGAGGGTGGGGTCGTACTCGCCGGTGGGCATGGCCTCCTGGTCCTCGTCTTCCTCGGCAATGGTGGCCATATCGGGGCCGGCCGAAGGGTCCAGCTCGGGTTTGGAAGTGGCATCCTGCACTTCAAACGAAAGCCCGGCCGCCGCTACCGCCGCCACCGGCGCGACTGGCACCACGGGAGCCGAGGGGGGCAGCGGCGCATCATCGTCGGCCAGATCGGCCAGCGAAAGGGGCGTCGGCACGTTGGAGACCGGGGGTGCCAGGGGCGCGGGCGGGGCCTTGCGCTCGGGCTCGGGCTCAGCTACTTCAATGGAGAAGCTGGGGCCGGAGGCAGCCGGCTTCGCGGCGGCCACAGCAGCCACAACCGGGGCCACGCTCATGGGCAAGGACGCCGCTCCGGCGGCGAGGCCGCCGGCCACGCCGGTAGCACTGGCCGCGGCTGAGGTAGCGGCCGAGGTAGCAGCCGCCAGGGCCGGGGAAGCCACCGGACCGGTGCGGGGCACGGGCACTTCGGCGGGTTCCTCTTCTTCAGAGGCTGCCGGCTCGGTGGGCGCGGCCAGCGGGCCGACGCGCTTGAGCGTGATGCCCAGCGAACCGTCCTCGGTAGCGGTGCCGGGCGCATCGGTGGCCCAGGGAGCGGGCTCGTTGGTGGCGGGGCGGTGGGCAGCCAGCGCAGCCCCCACTGCCTCGTCGTGCTCCGCGCCATCACTGCTGCGGCGCAGGTTCAGGCTGGTGATATTGAAGAAGAATACCACGAACGAAATCAGCAGGAAGGCCAGCAGCAGCACCGTGCCCCCGCCCAGCAGCCCGCTCAGGGCGGAAGCCGTTTCGTAGCCGACGCCCCCGCACAGGAAGTCGAGGCTGTGGGCCACGCTGGCCGATACGTCGGGTTCCTGCAAGGAGAGCACTACGTAGCCCAGCAACACGCTCAGCCAGAGCATCACGAACAGGCACAGGGCCAGCACGTAGGTAAACGACACGTCGGCCCGCCGGAACACAATTTTGTAGCCCAGGAAGAACACGACCGGAATGAGGGCAAACGCGGCCACGCCAAAGCCGTCCTGAATCAGCCACTGGGCCAGCACGGCCCCCACCAGCCCCAGCCAGTTGCCGGTTTCCTTGCCCGCCTCGGCCGTGGACGTGCTGCCCAGGCTTTCGGTTACGCTTTGGTCGGCGTGGCCCGTGAACAGGAAGGAGATGAAGGCAATGGTGAGGTAGATGGAGCCAATCAGGAAGAAAAACCCCAGAAACAGCTGGAAACGCCGGTCGCGCAGGAAGGCAAACGCCCCGCCCAGGTTGAGGGCCGGCAGGGAGAGCGGCTTACGGGCCTTTTTGTCGGCCGGAGCTGCTTTGGGTTCGTTGCGGCGGGTTTCGCGGGCCGGCTCAGCGGCCGGCCGGGGCTGGTTACGGGCCGGCCGGGGCTCGGTCGCGCGGGGCTCGTTGGTACGGCTCCCGGACCCGCCGGAAGTTTGCTTGTAAGTATTTTTCGCCATTGGAATAGTCGCCAGAAACCAAATCTAGGCATAAAGGAGGTGAAATAGTGAGATAGTGAAGTGGTGAGTTTGACGTTTCGGGGTCCGGGCGGGGCCAGCGGTCCGGTTAGCCCGTTGAGTTCTGTCACTTACATAGCCCCCGTTGCCTGGCTGGACCTGCCGAACGTCAACTCTCTATTTCACCATTTCACTGGCTCACCTCATACACCCACAGCTGCCAGAACGCGCCTGGGGCAGCGTATTGCCCGAACAGGCGCAGACCACTCTGCCCGGGGTGGGCCAGCCGGGCCGCCGACAGCACGTAGCGCCCCCCGAGTTGCCGGAAGGCGGCGGCGTTGAACTGCCAGTGCTGCACGGTGCGGCCCGGCCGGGCACCCACCCGAAAATCCTTGCCCAGCTCGGCCGAAAACAGGTAGCAGCGGTTGCCCCAGGCGTCGAAGTAGGTGCGTAGTTCCGGGCTCTTAGCCAGCTCGCCGGCTATGACGGGGCGGAAGGCGTGCTTGTAGGCCAGGGGATAGTTGTTCTGGTAGGCGTCGAGGGTGTAGAAGTCGTTGAGCGAGGCCACGGCGGGCGGCAGGCCCAGGCAGGCCACCCGGTAGGCGGCCGGCTCCTGCCCGGTGCGGGTGCGGATATCCTGGCGCACCTGCCGGAACAAGTCGGGGGCTACGTAGGCGGCGTAGGTGGGCTCGGAGGCGGGCAAACGGCCCAGCAGGCGGCCCGCGTTCCGGGTCCACTCCGTGTTCAGGCCCAGTCCGAGGGCCAGTTGCAGGCTCACCAGCGCCCAGCGGCCCCGGCCGGCCGGCAGGTAGGCCAGGCTCAGGGCCAGCACCCCAAACCAGGCCAGCGGCAGCAGAAAGTGCAGGCGGGCCAGGTTGAGCGTACGCAGCGGCGGCACCACATTCTGCACCGCGCCCACCAGCTGGGGGTAGAAGCCACAGAACACGGAAACCAGCGCCAGCAAGCCCAGCGCCAGCGCCAGATACCGGCGCACGGGCGGCCGGGGCGGCCCGGCCGGCAGCAGCCCACCGGCCGCCCCGGCCGCCAGCAGCGGGGCCAGGTGCGGAAACAGCCCGCTGTGGTACTGCCCCACCAGAAAGTAGAGGGCCGCCGATTTCAGCCCCGCCCCTACCCCACCCGGCACCAGGCGGGCGTAGTCGAACTCCAGGCGGTGGGGCACGAACCGGCCGCTGAGCAGCAGCGAATACACCAATGGAAACTCCACCACCAGGTAGGCCAGGGCCAGCAGAACCAGGCCCAGCGCGGCCCGCCAGGCCACCCGGCGGGTCCGCACCGCGTCCCAGGCCAGGGCCGCCGCCCCGCCGGCCAGCACAAACAGCCCCGCCAGCACCAGGCTCGACCACACCGCGAAACCCACCAGCACGGCCCAGTCGGTCCAGCGGGCGGGGCGGCGGCGCAGGTTCAGCAGCACGACCACCACCGCCGGCTGGCCCAGCACCGATACGCCGTAGGCCGTGTAGGCCGGCAGCACGGCCCAGGCCAGGGCCAGCGCGGCGCTCAGGCCCGCCTGCCGGGGCCCGGGCAACCCGTAGCGACGCAGCAGCCAGTACATGCTCAGCAGGCCGGCTAGGCGCACCAGCCACTCGTGCAGCAGGTAGGCGGGCAGCGTGGGCAACAGGGCCTGCAAGCCCACCAGCGGCTGCAAGCCGGGCCGCATGGCGTTGCGGGGCAGCCCGTGCAGCAGGCGCTCCACCACCGTACCCGGCCGGTAGTCGAGGGCCTTGCCCTCGCGCACGAGCACGTAGGGCGCTACCAGCTCAGTATCGAGGTTATCATCGAGCAGAATATAGGTGCGGCCGGCCGGGGCCAGGTACACCAGGCTCAGGGCCAGCAGGGCCAGCAGAGCCCACCACAGCGCCGGTTGCGGGCGGCTGGTATTGCGAATTGCTTGGGGCATGCTGAACGGCAGGAAAACAAGAGGCGCAAAAGTAGCGGTTCCGCCGCCCGCGGGCAGCCGCTACTGCCTTTTTTTCGTTAGCCGGACAACCCCCTACCCCGCGCCCCAGCCGCCCCGGCCCCATCACCGGCCCGTTGCTTTCGCCCGGCGGCATTTCAGTTTTATAGTTAGGTACCTGCTATGATCGAGCGTCTTCTTTCCAATTCCCGCAGCCCCGACTACTGCCGGCTGCGCTACGAACCCCAAAAACAGTGGCTGCGCGTTACCTGGGCCGGGTACGTGGGCTCTGAGTACGCCCGCGAAGGGGCGCTGGCCAGCCTGCAAATGCTGCGGGAGCTGCCCTGCCCCTACCTGCTCAACGACAACAGCCAGCTGGAAGGCCCCTGGTTCGACTCGCTTTTCTGGCTGGCCCAGGAATGGGGGCCGGCCGCCGCCGCCGCCGGCCTGCAATACGTGGCCCACGTGGTGCGCGTGGGCACGTTTGCCAACACGTTCCTGCTCACGCCCACCCACCAGCTTTTCAACAAGTTTGAAATTCAGATTTTCGACAGCGCCCAGGAAGCCACCGAGTGGCTGCTCAGCTGCCAGACCGCCGGGCCGCCGGAGTAAGGCGGACCGGCCGGAGCCCGGCTCCGGTGCCGGCTTAGCTGCGGGGATGGAAGTCGGTGATAATCTGGCGCAGGTAGTCGCGGTCGAGGTGGGTGTAGATTTCGGTGGTCGTGATGCTCTCGTGGCCCAGCATTTCCTGCACGGCCCGCAAATCGGCCCCGCCCTCGATGAGGTGGGTGGCAAAACTGTGGCGGAAGGTATGGGGGCTGATGCTCTTGCGGATGCCGGCCGTGGCGGCGGCCGCTTTGATGATGTGGAAAATCATGACCCGCGACAGGCCGGTGCCCCGCTTGTTGAGGAACACGGTGTCCTCGTGGCCGGGCTTGATGTCGAGGTGGGCCCGGATGCCTTGCAGGTAGAAACCCAGGTGCTTGAGCGCGTCGCGGCCGATGGGCACCAGCCGCTCCTTGTTGCCCTTGCCCGTTACGCGCACAAAGCCCTGGTCGGCGTAGAGGTTGGACAGGCGCAGGCCCGTGAGCTCGCTCACCCGCAGGCCGGAGCTATAGAGCACCTCCAGAATGGCCCGGTTGCGGGTGCCCTCGGGCGTGCTCAGATCGAGGGCGGCCAGCACCTGCTCAATTTCAGGGTAGCTGAGCGTGTCGGGCAGCTTGCGGCCGGTTTTGGGCGCTTCCAGCGTGTCGGTGGGGTCCAGCGTGAGCAGGTCTTCCATAATCAGAAAGTGGTAGAAGGCCTTGATGCCCGAAAGCGTGCGCGCCTGCGACGTAGCCTCCAGCCCCAGCCCGCCCAGCCAGGCCAGAAAGTCGCGCAGCAGGCGGGTGGTTACCTGCTGGGGCGAGGCGGACAGCTTTTCCAGCTCCAGGTACTGGCGCAGCTTGTGCACGTCGCGCACGTAGGCCTGCACCGAGTTGGCGGAGAGCGACTTTTCGAGCTGGAGGTAGCCCTCGAACTGCTTGATGGCAACGGACCAGGTAGACATGGAGAAACTGGGGGGGGGTGAGGGGCGGTGGGGGACTGGGGCAAAGATACGGTCATCCTGAGCGGAGCGAAGGACCTGGTAACGCGGGCACAGGTCGTTGTACTCAGCTTCCCTACTCACGGGGCAACAACTGCACGCGGGATTCTTCGCTTCGCGCTGAATGACGTTCCTTTGTTTATCCGTCCTCAGTACCCCAACCCTCCCCCAGACACCCAACTATGCAAGTTCTCCTTCTCAACGGCCCCAACCTCAACCTGCTGGGCCGGCGCGAGCCGGGCATTTACGGCACCCGCTCCTTCGAGGAATACCTGCCCGAACTGCGCGAAGCCTTTCCGCAGTTCGAGCTGGAGTACTTCCAGAGCAACCACGAGGGCGAGCTGATTGACAAGCTCCACGAAGTGGGCTTCACCTACCACGGCATCGTGCTCAACGCCGGCGGCTACACCCACACCAGCGTGGCCCTGGCCGATGCCGTGGCAGCCATCGGCGCGCCCGTGGTGGAGGTGCACCTGAGCAACCTGCACGCCCGCGAGGAGTTCCGCCAGCGCAGCCTGCTGGGCCGCAACTGCGTGGGCAGCATCAGCGGCTTCCAACTCGACAGCTACAAACTGGCCCTGCACTATTTCGACGGCCAGCGCCCCAAGCGCATGGGGTTTCGGGTGTGATAAGTGATAAGGGATAAGGGATAAGTGAGCCAAGGAACGTCATTCCGAGTGCAGCCGAGGAATCTCGCGTGCTCAGGCTGCCAAAGTGATTCTGAAGCTGTTTAGAAAGTCCGCTTTGTTGGTTAGCTATCATCCTGCGCTTGCGAAGCGCCTTATTACGCGGGCCTATGTCAACTTCTTTCCGAGTTGTGCGGACGTGATAAGGTGCTTCGCAAGCGCAGGATGACAGCCTTTCTGACTTCCTAAACAGCTTCTCTAGCATCAGCATTACCAATTCGGCCTCAGCACGCGAGATTCCTCGGCTGCGCTCGGAATGACGTTCCTTTTTACCCCCCCCCTGCTTCCGCCTTTCCTACCTTTGCAGCTCAACCTGACTTTCCTTCGCTATGTATACGTTCAATCCCGGCCCTTCCCAGGTCTATCCGCAGGTGCGGCGCTATTTGCAGGACGCCTTTGATGAGGGCTGGCTCTCGGCCCCGCACCGCGGCGAGCGGTTCGTGCAGCTCATGCGCCAGACCGTGCAGGAGCTCAAAAATAAGCTCAACGTACCCCAGGACTACACCGTGTTCTTCCTGAGCTCGGCCACCGAATGCTGGGAAGTGCTGACCCAGAGCCTGACGCCCACCAAGAGCTTCCACCTCTACAACGGCGCTTTCGGGGAGAAGTGGTACGAGTACGCCAAGGCCCTGCGCCCCGAAACCAAGGGCCTCAAATTCGGTATCGATGAGGTGCCCGACGCCCGCAACCTGCCCGGCCTCGACGAGCACACGAACCTGGTCTGCCTGACGCAGAACGAAACCAGCAACGCCACCCAGCTGCGCGACGGGGCCATTCTGAACATCTACAACCGCCTGCCCGGCAACGCCCTGCTGGCCGTGGATGCCACTTCCTCAATGGCCGGCATCCAGCTCAAGTTCATCAAGGCCGATATCTGGTACGCCTCGGTGCAGAAGTGCTTCGGGCTGCCGGCGGGCCTCTCCGTGATGCTGCTCTCGCCGAGGGCCGTGGAGCGCCTGCGCAAAGTGAACGAGCGCAGCCACTACAACTCGCTCACGGCCCAGTACGAGAAGATGCTCAACTTCCAGACCACCCACACGCCCAACGTGCTGGGCATCTACCTGCTCAGCCGCACCCTGCACGATAACCCGATCATCAAAACCACCCATCAGCACGTGCTGGAGCGCGCCAATAAGCTCTACGACTACTTCGACCAGGCCACCCGGCTGCGCCCGCTCGTCACGAACCCCGAAACGCGCTCCTCCACCGTTATCGGGCTCCAGGGCGCGCCCGCCCTCATCGAGGAGGTGAAGCGCCAGGCCCTGGCCCAGGGTATGCAGCTGGGCAGCGGCTACGGCTCCTGGAAGCCCACCAGCCTGCGCATCGCCAACTTCCCCGCCATCCCCGACGCCGCCTTCGAGCAGCTCGTCCAGTTCTTCGCCAAGGAATTCGCCTGAATCACAGATGGTGCTGATGGTGCTGATAACACAGATTCGTGCTGGTAGCGGATCTGTTCAATTGGCCCCACTGCCCACCACCAGCACGAATCCACCAGCACGAATCCGCGCCATCAGAACCAATCCGCTACCAGAACAAATCTGCGACATCTGCACCATCTGCACCATCTGTGATTCATGTTTAGCTTCAAGGAAATAGCCTCCGTCACGCTCACACTGTTTGCCATCATCGATATTCTGGGCTCGGTGCCCATTATCATCCAGATCCGGCAGCGCGAAGGCGGCGTGAATGCCGAAAAAGCCACCATCGTGGCGGGCCTGCTCATGATTGCCTTCCTGTTTCTGGGCCAGAGCATTCTGTCCCTGTTCGGGGTCGATTTCCAGTCGTTTGCCCTGGCGGGGGCCATCATCATTTTCCTGATCGGGATGGAAATGATTCTGGGCATCGAGCTGTTCCGCCACGACCCCACCACCGGCACCGGCTCCATCGTGCCGCTGGCCTTCCCGCTCATTGTGGGGGCCGGCACCATGACCACCCTGCTCTCGTTGCGGGCCGCCTACCAGCTGCCCAACGTGCTGGCCGGCATCCTGGTAAACCTGGTTTTTGTGTACCTGGTCATCAAAAGCTCGGCCTGGATTGAGCGCAAGCTGGGCAAAGTCGGCGAAGACATCCTGCGCCGCGTGTTCGGCGTTATCCTGCTGGCCATCGCCATCAAGCTGTTCAAAACGAATTTTTGAGGAAGGTAAGGAAGGAAGGAGCCAAGAATAAAAGCAACTGTCATCCTTCGCTCCGCTCAGGATGACAGTTGCTTTTAGGCGCTTCCAGATCCTCAGTACTCTCCTATTTCCGGCTCCTCGCGGCTCATGAGCAGGCCCACCATCATGAGTACGCCGGTGAGCAGGATAACCAGGAACAGGATGTTTTCGCTGACCTCGCCAATCAGGTGCTGCTGGGGGATGCTGTAGAAAAGCAGCACCGTAATCAGGCCTTTGGGGGCGATGAACAGCTCAGGAATGAGGTCGGTTTTGGCGATGAAGCGCAGGTAGAAGTAGCGGATGGCCGTGAGGGCCACCACGATAATGACGCCCTGCAACAGCAGCTGCGGACTCATCAGCTTGCTAACCGTGATGCTGAAGCCGAAGAGCAGGAAGAAAAACGTGCGGATCAGGAAGGCCGACTCGGCCGTGATGCTGCGGAGCTGGTGCAGCTCTTCAGTGAGGCGGGCCGGATTGAACCACCGCTGCAACGGCCCCAGCATGAACTGCTCGGCGTTGTTAACGGCCAGTCCGAAGACGAGCACCAGGACCAGGGAGGAGAGGTGCAGGTTTTTGGCCACGCTGTAGAGCAGAATCAGGAAGGCCAGAATCAGGAAGAACTTAACATGCAGGCGGATCCGGTCGAGCAGGAAGATGAGGGCCGCCGTGCTCACAATGGCCACCAGCGCCACCGATATAATATCGAGCCCGAACGTAGCCAGCGACATACCCTCGCCGAAGTTGGATTGCAGCGCAAAATTGAAGAGCATGATGCCCAGGATGTCGGAAAAGGTGCTCTCGTAGATGATGAATTCCTGCTTTTCGCCCGTCAGGCCGGCCACGCTGGGAATGGCAATGGCCGAGCTGATAACGGCCAGCGGAATGGCATTGACAAGGCAGCTCTGAAAATTGACGTGCAGCCAGAAGTGCAGAATCAGGGCAATGGCCAGCGACTGCACCACCAGCATGAGCACGGCCGCCAGGAAGGAGCGCCGGATGAGGGGGAATTTCTCGCGGGTTATCTTCAGATCCAGCGCGCCCTCCAACACAATCATGATCAGGCCGATAATGCCGAATATCTCCAGAATTACTTTGGGCGTGACGAAGGTAAATTCAAAGTAGTCGGCGGCCTGGCGCAGGGCAATGCCCGAGAGCAGCAGCATGAGCACCGAGGGCACTTTGGTGGCGCGGGCAATCAGGTCGAAGAGGTAGGACAGAATCACGGCCAGACTCAGGCCGATGAGAATAGAATACGAACCCATAGAGTGCAGTTAACCCAGTTTTTTGGTTTCGGCTATACGCACGAAACGCGTCGGCCGCCGAAATGAAGGGCCGCGAAGATACGGTTTCGGGGGTGGGCGGGGCCAACTTCAGGGGTGGGCCGGGCCGGCACCTGCCGCCGGGCCCTACCTTTGCCCCATGCAACAATCAACGTCTCTGGTGGTGGCCGTGGTAGGCGGGGGGCCGGCCGGGCTGCTGGCGGCCCAGCATCTGGCCGAAGCGGGTTGCCAGGTCCACCTCTACGAGGCCCAGGCGACGGTGGGCCGCAAGTTTCTGGTGGCCGGGCACGGGGGCTTCAACCTGAGCAATGCCGAAGACGCGCCCCCGTTCGCCGCCCGCTACGCCGCCCGCCAGCCCGAATTCGCCCGCTACCTGGCCCACTTCTCCGCCCCTGACCTGCGGGCCTGGGCCGCCGCGTTGGGCATCGGCACCTTTGTGGGCACCAGCGGCCGCATTTTCCCGGAGCCCGAGCACAAGCCGGCCCACTTGCTGCGGGCCTGGCTGGAGCGCCTGCACGCCCTGGGCGTTACGCTGCACCCCCGCCACCGCTGGCTGGGCTTCGCGCCCGCAGGCGGCCTGCGCTTCCGCCAGGAAGCAACCGGCCAGGAGCTGACCGTGTGCCCCCAGGCCACGCTGCTGGCCCTGGGCGGGGCTAGCTGGGCCAAAACCGGCTCCGATGGCAGCTGGCGGCCCGAGCTGGAGCGGGCCGGGGTGCCGGTGGTGCCGTTTGCGCCCGCCAACTGCGGGGCCGAAGTGGCGTGGTCGGCATTTTTCCGGCAGAAGGTGGGCCGCCAGCCGCTCAAAAACGTGGCCCTGAGCTGCGGCGGCCACACGGTGCGGGGCGAAATTATGCTCACCGACTACGGCCTGGAAGGAACGCCCGTGTACGCCCTCACGCCCCAGCTGCGGGCCGCGCTGGCCGGCGGCGGCCCCGCTCACCTCCATCTCCATCTCAAGCCCGACCTGAGCCCGGCCCAACTGCTCGACAAGCTGGGCCGCCGCCGCCCGGGTAAGTCGGGGGCCTCCTTTCTGGCCGAAGCCCTGCGCCTGCCGCCGCCGGTGCCCACGCTGCTGCGGGAGCTGGGGCCGCCCGCGTTTCCGGTGGCCGCGCCCGAAGCCGCCCGGCTGCTCAGCTACCTGCCCATCCCCGTCACGGGCCTGCGCCCCCTTGAGGAGGCCATCAGCACGGCCGGCGGCGTGGCCTGGACGGCCGTGGATGAGCACCTGATGCTGCTGGCCCGCCCCGGCACCTTCGTGGCCGGCGAAATGCTCGACTGGGAAGCGCCCACCGGGGGCTACCTGCTCCAGGGCTGCTTCAGCACCGGGGCCTGGGCCGCCCGGGGCATCCTGCGGATGCGCGGAATATCGATGCGCGGAATGTCGCAATGACAGGTTACTCCTTCACTGCCCGTTCGGCTTCTTCGGCGGCGGCCAGCACGGCTTTGGCCTCGTTGAGCAGGCGCTGGCCGTGGTCGAGCTGCTGGCGCAGGATGAGGGCGAACAGCACGAAATAGGACAGGATGGGCAGGAAGAAGCCCAGCGCGAACCAGAGCCAGAAGGAGCGCCCGTAACTGTAGGCGCAATACCCGGTGATGAACGGCAGCAGCGAAACGGCAAACAGGCCGGCGGCTAGTAAGTCTACGAACATAGCGCGGGGGATCAAGCGGGCGAAGGAGGAGCGCGGCCGGCGGGCAGCCGGGGCGGCGTACGGGCACAACCGGCTTTGGGCGGGAAGGTTACTCAATATGGTCATTATGTAGGGAGCGAACCATCTTTGAGGAAGGTTTTTGCGTATTTGCCCCTTTCCGCCCTTCACGTTTGCCCCGTCGCTCCCTATGTGGGAAAACCAAAGCCTATTCCGCGTTTCCGTCCAGCTCTTCGCCGATGGTGTTTTCAACCTGCTCGACCGCTCCCTGAAGCCGGAAGTGTTTTTGCTGGGCGTGGCCTCGGCCCGCGAAACCGACGAACCCGAGGCCGTAGTGGTTGAGCCCCAGTCGCACCGCTACGGGCCGCCGGATTTTGCCGCCGTGAAGGACCACGCCGCCGCCCTCGAACCCGATGGCCCCCGCGAAGTGGTCTACCACCTGCACCCGCTCGACCACGACCGCTACGAAAAGCAGCGCTGGTATGAGTTGCTGCGCCGGGCCACCGAGCACACGCTCAACGACTTGGTGGCCACCCGCCACGAAGACCGGGTGAGCTTCTGCTCGCTGCCCGTTACGGCCGGCGGCTACCAGGTCATTATTGTCTTGCAGCTCAGCGCCGAAGCGTACCAGTGCTACTACGCCCTGGCAGGCCCATCGGTCCTGAACCGGCCGGCTTCCCTGCTGGCGGCCACGGTGCAGGAGTTTTTGCAGGATTCGGCCCGGGCCCTGCGTGAGTCGGACCACGACGACGACGACCGGCCCGTGCTGGACCGCGACTACAACGAGGTGCTGCGCGCCGCCGGCCGCCGCTTTATGCTGCGCGCCGGCACCCACGGCCTCTACGACGCCTGCAACGGCGTGGCCGCCCTGCGCCACGAGGGCGACGAGGGCGTGGGCACGATGCTGGTCTGCCGCCGCAACCACCCGGCCGTGGTGCCCGTGCTCACCCTCGAATCGCCGATTCCGCTGCGCGACTACCGCCGCATCCGCAAGCTGCTGGAGCTGAGCGAAGACCGCAACTCGCTGATTACGGACGCCACTGACGTATTTGGCCTGGGCTATCTGGTAGAGCCGACCGACTCGCAGTACGAGCCCCTGTTCACGGTGCACTTCACCAAGCACTATAGCTGGGAGCTGAGCCACGACTCGGAGCTGATGATGAAAGTGGTGTCCAACACGCCCCGCCTGCCCCAGGGCACCATCGACGAAGACAACTTCACGCGGGCCGTGCACCGGGTATTTCCGGCCGTGGACGGGGCCGGGGTGGCCTACCTCTGGGAGCTGACGCTCAAGGCCACCAAACAGACTCACGGCACCATTCTGCTCATTTCCGAGGGGGCGGCCCAGGAGGCCGCCCGCCTCACCCGCCAGTGCTTCCGGGTGGCCCCCCGCCTGATGACGCCCTCCGTGCTGCGCCTGGTCACCAACATCGACGGGGCCGTGCTCATCGACCCGGCCGGCACCTGCTTTGCCATCGGCGTCATCCTCGACGGGCTGGCCACCGAGAAAGGCGACTCCAGCCGCGGCTCCCGCTACAACTCGGCCCTGCGCTACGTGGAAAGCAACCGCTACCCCGTCCTGGCCATCGTCGTGAGTGAGGATGGTTGGATTGACCTGCTCCCGCCGGTCCGGCGCTAGGTGGGATGTAAAAGGAACGTCATGCTGAGCGCAGCGGAGCGGAGTCGAAGCATGACGTTCCTTTTTGCGTAGCCCCTACATCCTACCCATTCACGCTCTTCATCATGGCCTCCGGGTAGCGGGAGCCGGCGGCGGCGTGCGGGGGGACTATTTCGTTGAGGCGGGCCAGGTCCTGGGCCGAGAGGGTGAGGTGGGTGGCGGCGGCGTTTTCTTCGAGGTAGGCCACGCGCTTGGTGCCGGGAATAGGCACCACGTCGTCGCCCTGGGCCAGTACCCAGGCCAGGGCCAGCTGGCCGGGGGTGCAGTCCTTCTCGGTGGCCAGGTGCTTCATGCGGGCCACCAGGTCGAGGTTCTTCTGGAAGTTCTCGCCCTGGAAGCGCGGGGTGTGGCGGCGGTAGTCGTCGGCGGCCAAATCCTCGAACTTTTTGATCTGGCCCGTCAGGAAGCCCCGGCCCAGGGGCGAGTAGGGCACGAAGCCAATGCCCAGCTCGCGGCAGGTGGGCAGAATATCGTCTTCGGGTTCCCGGCTCCAGAGCGAGTATTCGGTTTGCAAAGCGGCAATGGGGTGTACCTGGCAGGCCCGGCGCAGCGTGTCGGGGGCGGCTTCCGAGAGGCCCAGAAAGCGCACTTTGCCCTCTTCCACCAGCCGGCTCATGGCCCCCACGGTTTCCTCGATGGGCGTGCCGGGGTCGACGCGGTGCTGGTAGTAGAGGTCGATGTGGTCGGTGCCCAGGCGCTGGAGGCTGGCCTCGCAGGCGGCGCGCACGTACTCGGGGCGGCCGTTGATGCCGCGCTTTTCCGGGTTGGCCGGGTCGCGCTGAATGCCAAACTTGGTGGCAATAAGGGCCTCCTGGCGGCGGTCTTTCAGGACCCGGCCCAGCAGCTGCTCGTTGAGGTAGGGGCCGTACATATCGGCCGTATCCAGGAAGGTGACGCCCAGCTCCAGGGCCCGGTGCAGGGTGCGGATGCTCTCCTGGTCGTCGCGCTGGCCGTAGAAATCAGACATGCCCATGCAGCCGAGGCCGAGGGCGGAAACCGTGAGGCCGGAGCGGCCCAGTTGGCGGGTTTTCATGGGGGGAGTAGTGAGTAGTGAGTAGTGAGTAGTGAGTAGTGAGTAGTGAGTAGGAAAACGGCCCCGGGGCGCGGAAGTTTAGCCCGGCCCCCAACCCGGACGTGCGGACTGCGTTTCTGTGCCCGAACCCCTACGCCCTCTCCCGATGCCCGTTTCTGCTTTCGACCAAGACGACCGCCTGCGCTGGGTGGAGCGTATTTCCCGCCTGCTCGACAGCCAGTTCCGGGTGCCCGGCACCACCTGGCGCTTCGGCCTCGACCCCATCATGGGCCTGATTCCGGTGGTGGGCGGCCTGCCCTCGCTGGCTATTTCGGGTATGCTCATCCTCACCATGCTCCGCCACGGGGCCAGCGGCAGCCTGGTGGTGCGCATGGTGGTCAACGTGGTGCTCGATACGCTCATCGGGGCCATTCCGGTAATCGGCAACATCTTCGACTTCGCCTATAAAGCCAACGACCGCAACGTGAAGCTACTGCGCGCCCACTACGCCGAGGGCAAGCACCAGGGCTCCGGCAAAGGCCTGATTGCGGTGCTGGTGCTGGTGCTGCTGGCCCTGGCCGGCCTCATCGTCTGGGCCGCCTGGACGCTGGGCGCCGCCCTCTGGCACTGGGGCGCGTCGGCGCAGTGGTAGGGCGGGAATGCACTGTCATGCTGACGCAGGAAGGAGGCTGCCGCGTGAGGCTGGCGCCTTCTGTAGCAGTCGTGCCAGCGTAACAGGATCCTTGCTTCGTCAGCATGACAGGTCCCTTACCTGCCTATTCCCCGTTTCCTGCCTTACCTTTGCGGGCGTGAAGATGCTCCGATTTATCCCGCTGCTGGCCTTGCTGGCCGCCTGCGAGTCTGCCCCCGACCGGGAGCAGCAGCAGGTGGCTGCGGCCGAAAAAACCGTGCTGGCCAGCCACGATTCGCTCATGGCCCGGATGGACCGGCTCTACGAGCTGCGCCAGCAGCTGGCCCGGGTACCGGCCACCGACAGCGTAGCCGCCGGCCGCCATCGGCGGGCCTTGCTGGGCGCGGAGAGCGGCATGATGTTCTGGATGCACCACTACCGCCGCCCCGCCGACACGGTGGCCGCCCCGCGCCGCCGGGCTTACTACGCGGCCCAGCAGCAACGCATCGATTCGGTGCGCCGTTTGTTTCAACGCAGCCAGGACTCGGCCCGCCAGCTGCTGGGGGCCACGCCGGCCGCACCCTCTACCCCTGCCCCATGATCATCCGTTTGTTTCTGCGCCGCGCCGGCCTGCTGGCCGCCGGCACCGTTACCGGCCTGAGCCTGCTGCTCGCCGGCTGCTCGCCCTCTTCCGCTGATCATCAGCAACCCGACCGCCTGCCCGTGCTGGGCTTCAAGGCGGCCGCCCCCACCAGCCCCGGCGACACGCTGCCCGACCCTATCCCGGCCTTCCGCCTCACCGACCAGATGGGCCAGCCGGTTACCAACCAGACGTTTGCCGGCAAGGTCTACGTCACCGACTTCTTCTTCGCCACCTGCCCCAGCATCTGCCCCAAAATGCAGAGCGAGCTGCTGCGGGTGTACCGGGCTTTTGAGGACAACCCCAACGTGCTGTTCCTGAGCCACACCATCGACCCGGCCCACGACTCCATTCCGGTGCTGCGCGACTATGCCGAGCGGCTGGGCATTCAGGATGCCGCCCGCTGGCACTTCGCCACTGCCCCCCACGACACCATTTTCGCCCTCGCCCGGGCCTACATGACCGGGGCCGAGGTCGACCGCACCGTGCAGGGCGGCTTCGCCCACAGCGGCACGTTTGCCCTCGTGGATTCCCATCGCCGCGTGCGGGGCGTGTACGATGGTATGGTGAAGGAGGAAGTGGACCGCCTGATTGAGGAGCTGCCCCTGCTGCTGCGGGAAGAAGCCGCCGCCCAACCCACCGCCGCCCGCTGATGCGCCCGGCCGGCTACTTCCGGTGGGCCGCCGCCGGGGCCTTCGCCCTCACGCTGGGCCTGAGCAGCTGCTTCACGGAGCGGCAGAATGAGGGTGCCCAGCTCTACGCCGCCCACTGCGCCAGCTGCCACGGCGACCAGGGCCAGGGCCTGGAGCGCCTGATTCCGGGCGTGGCCGCCGCCGACTACGTGGCCCAGCACCGGGATGAGCTGCCCTGCATCGTGCGCAAGGGCCTGAACGGGCCGCTGGTCGTCAACGGCGTCGAGTACAACCAGGTGATGCCCGGCCACGAGGACCTGACCGACTCCCAGATCACCAACCTGCTCAACTTCCTGCAAACCAACTGGGGCAACCAGAATCAGCCCTACACCATCCGCGAAGCCTCCGACCTGCTCGGCCGCTGCAACGGCTCGGACGGGCAGTGAAACGCCGCTGAGCAGGTAGTAGGCGGCGGCTACGTGGTATTCGCCCGGGCTGCCCGGACGAATACCGCGTAGCGCCGCCTACCCAGGCTTGCCCGATGCGCACCAGCCGCCAGCCGCCCATTCCCCTGATTTCCCGCGCCACCAGCCGCCATCGGCGGCGGCTCAGCCGTGCGTCATCCGCCCGGCCCGGCGGCCTGTGCCAGCCCGAGCGGGTGGGCTGGGGCCACCCGGCCAGGGCCGCCGGGCATGTTGGAGAGAAACCGCAAACTTTTATTTCTTTCTCTCCGGCGCTGGAGAGAAACCGCGAAATACGATTCCTTTCTCTCCGGCGTTGGAGAGAAAGTGCTCTTTCGTTTTAGTTTCTCTCCAAAACCGTTGCCATGGCCCGCGCCCTATCCAATGCCGTCGCTTCCAATAGTCTGGCGGCCAGCATCCGCACGCATTTCGGACTCACCCAGGCCGAGCTGAGCCAGTACCTGGGCATCAGCAGCAGTCAGGTGGCCCATCTCGAAGCCGGCCGCCGCCGGGCCACGCCCCTGGCCAACCTGCGCCTGACCCGCCTGGCGCAGGCCCTGCCCCCACCCGATGGCCAGGGCCGGCCCGCCCCGCTTCCGCCCGCTACCGAGGCGTTGCCGGCCCCGGTTCTGCCCCTGCCGCCGCTGCCCGGCCCGCTGGCCCCTGCCCTGCTGGCCCGGCGGCAGCGGCAGCTGGCCCGCCGCCTGGCCCTGCTGCTGCGCGACGAGCGGCGGCTGTGCCAGCAGGTGGCCGCCCMGGCGCACCGCCGCTGGGCCGGGCCGGTGCTGGCCGCCGCCCTGGCCCCGCGCCCCACCCCCGACCCCGCCGGCGCCACCCCCACCGAGCAGGCCCACGCCCAACGCTGGCTGGCCGCGCTGGCCCCCGCCCCGCCCTCCGCCCAACTGCCCGAGGCCGCTACCGCCCTGGCCCTGTTGCTGGTGCGCCGGGCCGCCCTGCAAGCCGAGGCCGCCACGCTGGCCACGCTGCCAGGGCTGGTCTGAAAATATTTTGGCCCAAATGCACAATAAACCAGGGGGCGACAGGCGTTGTAAGCGTGAAATTTTCTATCCACCCTTTTATCCCATTTCACGCATGGCCTACCCCCTTAATTTACTTACCACCCCGGCCGAGTGCGACGCCGTGCTGGCCGCCGCCCAAACCGAGTTGCGCGACCTGGGCGTGCGCGAAACCGTGCTCGATGCCCAGGGCGACCGGAGCAGCGAAACCGCCGCCACCAATACCGCCGATCTGGCCTCGCAGGAAGCCGTTATCGCGGCTCTCACGCCGGTGCTGCCCACCCTGCCGGTAGGCAGCCGCGCCTACTTCAACACCGAAGCCGACCTGCGCCGCGCCACCCAGCGCCGCGACAACCTGCTGGCCAACCAGCTGCAACGCGGCCCCGTAGCGGCCCTCAACCGCGCCCTGGACCTGCGCCAGGTGCAGGTGCAAATCGCGGAAATCAACGCCTTTGTGGCCGAGGTTATCGCCCGGCGGGCCGCAGTGTAGCGGGGCGGCCCCTACGTTCATTCTTCCCAGGAGCGGCCGGTACCGGCCGCTCTTTTTTTGGTGCCCTAAAGCACGTTTCACCTGAGTATCCAGGTGATGCCCGGTGCAGGGGCGAGGCTTAGCGGCGCTGCCTTTGCCCGGCAACCCGCCGGCCCGCTGCCCTGCCCCTGCCCTGAGCCGGGCTAGGGCAGCGGGCCGGCGGCCGTTGGCGGGGGTGCTTTCCGCCGGCACTGGCTGCTTCACTGACAACCCGTGGCCCATGCAGGCGGCTGCCGTGGGGCAGAGCCGGCGGCAGGGCCGCGCATTTTTGGTGTGCATCTTCCCCCAAACCTGCTTAGCTTGCACTTTCATCTCTTTGTTTTGATATGGGTCTGTTTGACTTTCTGAAAAAGAAGCCCGAAGACGGTGCTTCGGCTCCCACCCCTACTCCCGCCGCTGCTCCGGCTCCCGAATCGGGTACCGCGCCCGCAGCCCCGGCCGAACCGGCCGGCCCCCGCTACAAGGGCTCCAACTACACCATGCCGGCCGAGGAAGCTCCGGCGCCGATGCCCTTTATCCCACCGGCCCCGCCCATCCCGATGCAGATGCCGATGCCCGGCCAGCCCGGCCCCGGCCAGGAATCCATCCTGCCCCCCGATTTCCAGCCCCTCAACATTCTGGAGCAGCTGCTGATGCAGGCGGCCGTGGAGCCCCAGTTCCGCACCCCCTTCTACCAGGCGCTGCTGGGCGAGGAAGTAGTCGTGGTGATGGCGGCCAAGGAAGACCAGGAGCCCGGCGAGCTCACGCCTACCGAAGGCATGGAGATTCAGCTCCAGGCCCTGCACGACGGCAAAATTGCCGTGTTCASGGCCGTGGAGCGCATTTTCGACAACGGCGCGGTGCCCGAGGGCAGCGTGGCCTACATGCGCCTGCGCGGCCACGACTTCTTCACCATGGTGCGGGGAGCCGAGTGCGCCCTCAACCCGTTCTCGTCGGTGGGCAAGCTGCTGCCGGCCGAGGAAATTGAGGCCCTGATGGCTGGTCAGCTCTTCGAGGCCCCCGCCCCCCAGGACATGCAGGTGTCCTTGCACCAGCCCGAGCCCGCACCCACCGAGCTCTACGAGGGCCTGCGCGAATACAGCGCCACCCAGCCTCACATCCGCAAGGTGTACCTCACCGAAATGCGGATGCAGAACAACCCCGAACAGTCGCGCCTGCTCGTTGCCTTCGACACCGAGCAGCAGGACCCGGCCTTCCTCCAGGACCTGGGCCCCGTCATCCAGGGCAAAATCGGCGAGTCGCAGTTCGTAGACCTCATGCTCATCGACATTGCCTCCGAAGAGCCCCTGATTCAGTACCTGCTCACCACGGAGCCCGTGTATAGCCGGGCTTAGGGCTTAGGGCTTAGAAAAGCAACGTCATTCCGAGCGAAGCCGGGGAATCTCGCGTGCTAATGTTGCCAACGTAGTCCTGCTATCAGGCTACCCTGGCAACGTCAGTCCGCGAGATTCCCCGGCTTCGCTCGGAATGACGTTCCTTTTTGTTACTCAAACCACGCCCCCTGCCGGCCCGTGGTGCGCCTTCAGCACCCGGCGCAGCACGGGCCGCAGCGCGAAGTAAAGCACCGGGGCCAGGGCCGCGAAGGCGCCGGCCCAGAGCAGCAGCGCCCCCGCAATGGCGTGCCAGAGCAGACTCAGGGCGGCCAGCCAGTCGTGGCTGAACAGGGTGCGGAGCTTGTCCAGCGTCAGGGTGGGCGTGTGGCCGCCCCAGAGGCGGGCACCCTGCCGCAGCAGCGGGATGATGAGCAGCAGCTGCACCGGGCTCCAGAGGTGGGCAATGAGCAAAGTGGCCGCCACGTTCAAACGCAGGCGCACCGCCCCGAACGTAGCCAGCAGCGACGTCACGCCCAGCATCGGAATCAGGCCGCAGGCCGTTCCTAAAGCCACCGTGAGGGCCAGCTGATGGGGTGTGAGGCCCTGGCGCAGCAGCCCGAGCAGGGGCTGCCCCACGCGCCGCCGCCACCAGCCGGCGGGCGGGGCCGGAGTGGGTGAGGCGGGAACGGGCGCGGCAGAATCGGGCATGGCGGGGCACAAAAGGGGACGGGCAACAGCGGGCCGCAGCCGCCAAACCGGCGGAACCACGGGGCAGTAGCCGCCGCGAAATTGCGGTAATTTCCCGGGCTACCGAAAAAAAACCGATCCGGCGGTCCGGTAGTACCTTTGCGCCACTACCGTTGCGGTTCAGGCCGAACCAACCGGCCCGTTCCATGACCAACGCCTCCGCGCTCAGCTTAGCCCGCCGCCCCTTCACCACCTTTTTGCTACTGCTGAAACGGGCGGCCCGCGAGTTCGGGGCCCAGGACCCGCTGCGACTGGGGGCGGCCACGGCCTTCTTCACTACGTTTGCGCTGCCGCCCATCGTCATCATCCTCATTCAGGGGCTGGGCTCGCTGTATTCGGCCTCGCAGGTGCGGGTGCTGCTGCTTACCAAACTCTCCCACCTGCTGGGGGCGTCGGCGGCCGGGCTGGTCGAGCAAATCCTGCGCAACGTGAGCGATATTGAGCGCAGCCGGCTCGTGACGTGGCTGGGCTTCGGGTTTCTGCTCTTTATCGCCACCACGCTGTTCGGCGTCATTCAGCACTCACTCAACCAGATCTGGCAGGTGCGGGTGCGGCGCAGCAACGGCCGGCTGCGTACCGTGTTCAAGGAGCGGGCCCGCTCACTGGGTTTGCTGCTGGCCACCGGGCTGCTCTCGATGCTGGCGTTTCTCTTCGATGCGGCCCTGGGCTTTGTGGCTCACTACGCCGATTTTTTCGACGCCACCTTCAGCGCCTTTGTGCTGGAAGCGAGCAACCAGGTTTTCTCACTACTGATTCTGGTGGGCTGGTGCGGGGTCACGTTCCGCAACCTGAGCAGCGCCAAAGTGCCCCGCAAGGCCGCCTGGCGGGGTGCCCTGCTGACGGGCGCACTTATCAGTCTGGGCGAAAACGTGCTGAGCCTGCTGCTGGTGCCGCGCAACCTGGGTCCCATCTACGGGCCGGCTTCGAGCATTGTGCTGGTGCTACTATTCGTGTTCTACTCAGCCATGATTTTCTACTTCGGGGCCTGCTTCACCAAAGTATACGCCCACCACGTGGGCCTCGATATCCGGCCCAAAAAATCGGCCGTGCGCTACAAGCTGGTCGATGTAGTGGAGGACGAGGAAGTGAGAAGTGAGAGGTGAGAAAGGGTTCGGAACCGGGCGCAGACAGAACGTCATTCTGAGCGAAGGCGGAGGCGTAGTCGAAGAATGGCGTTCTGTCTGTGCTCGGTTGTCACTTCTAATTCTTTCCCATTTCCCCTCCTACAAAGCGTTACCTTTGCGGATTGAACCCGCGTTTATGACTCCGACGACCCCCACCGCCACTTTCGCCGACCTCGGCCTCGCTCCCGAACTGCTCCAGGCCCTGGCAGAGCTCCAGTTCTCCGTGCCCACCCCCGTGCAGGAGCAGGTGGTGCCCATGGCCCTGGCCGGCCAGGATGTGGCGGGCCAGGCTCCCACCGGCTCGGGTAAAACCGCCGCCTACGGCCTCTCGGTGCTGCAACTGCTCGATCTGAAGCAGGACGCCGTACAGGTGATTGTGCTTGTACCGGCCCGCGAACTGGCCCTGCAGGTGCGCGACGCCCTCAAGAAGCTGGGCAAGTACCTGCCCAACCTGCGGGTGGCGGCCTTCTACGGCGGCCACGCCTTCCGCGAAGAAACGGCCTCCCTCACCCAGGCCCCCCACATCGTGGTGGCAACGCCCGGCCGCCTGCTCGACCACTTCGAGCGGCGCTCCATCATCCCCAACCAGCTCAAAACCCTGATTCTTGACGAAGCCGACAAGCTGCTGGAACTGGGCTTCCAGGACGAGCTGGTGGAGATTATCAAGCGCTTGCCCCGCCGCCGCCAGACGTTGCTGTTCTCGGCCACGATGTCGGACAAAGTGCTGGACCTGATCCGCAAGAACCTGACGCGGCCCCGGGTGGTGAATGCCGGCGGCGACACCGATGAGCTGCCCGAGAGCCTGACACTACTCGGCCACTTCGGCCCGGTCGAGAAGAAGCCGGCCGCCTTGCTGCACCTGTTGCAGCAGCCCGAAACCGGCCGCGCCCTCATCTTCTGCAACACCCGCGACCGGTGCATGGAGCTGACGCGCTTTCTGGTGGGCCGGGGCGTGGCGGCCGAGGTGCTCCACGGCAAAATGCCCCAGCCCGAGCGCGACAAAGCCCTGCTCAAGCTGCGCAACGGCTCCAGCCAGGTATTGGTAGCCACCGACGTAGCCGCCCGCGGCATCGACGTTACCCAGCTCGATACGGTGGTGCAGTACGACGCCCCCGACAAAGCCGACGGCTTCCAGCACCGGGCCGGCCGCACGGCCCGGGCCGGGGCCGAGGGTACGGCTCACATTCTGGCCACCGAAAAGGAGCAGGCCCACGTGCAGAAGTGGCCGGTGGCCGCCTCCATTCAGTGGAAGCCCATGCACGCACCCAAGCTGCCCCCGGCGGCCCCCAAAGCCCCCCGCCCCGAGAACATCACCCTGCACGTATCGGCCGGCAAGAAAGACAAGGTGAGTGCCCACGACCTGGTGGGAGCCTTCGTGAACGTGGGTGGCGTGGCCCGCGACGAGGTGGGCCACATCGAGGTGTTCGACTACTACAGCTACGTGGCCGTGCCCCGCGACCAGGCCCAGCTGGTGGCCGAGCGCCTGGCCGGCACCAAGGTGAAGGGCCGCAAGGTGCGCGTCTCCATCGTGGCCTAACCACTGCCGCGTCGTTCTCCAGCGCGGAGCCTGATAAGGGCAACCGTTTTCATTCCCGGGATTGGCTGCGCACTATGCGGCTAGTCCCGGGTTTTTCGTTGTTTCTTATCCGGCTGGCTGGTTAAGTGGCGTCTTGCATCAACTGAATCAGGGGCTGGGAGCGGTGGGTATTGGGTGTGCGGTAAGTGTATAGAGCCCCGGCAAACCGACCGAGAGTAGCATCAGGCTCCTTTTTTTCTACTGGGCAGGATTCTATATTTGACTACCTAAGCTAGTCGGCAACAGTCCGAAAAGGTACCAGCCGGAGCTTTAGCTGATGCTGGCTTGGCCAAAACCCCGGCTGGCCGATGCTCCAAAATCACTTGGGGCAACCATCCGCGCAGAATCGATTACTTTGGTTGGAAGTGCCGGCTTGCCGGCTGCCCTCACCCCCACCACTACCCTCCCTCCTTACTCCCACCATGGCCGCTCCCATTTCTGCCACCCCCCTCCGTGCCGCTCCCACCACCCCCGGCGCGGAAACCCCCAACTACACGCCCGCCCTGGCTTCGCTCACGGTATTGTTCTTCATGATGGGTTTTATCACCTGCCTGAACGACATCCTGATTCCCTACCTGAAAGCCATTTTTAGCCTCAGCTACACCCAGGCCAACCTCATTAACCTGTGCTTTTTCGGGGCCTACTTCGTGATGGGAATTCCGGCCGGGCGGCTGGTGCAGCGCATCGGCTACAAGGGTGGCATGCTGACTGGCTTTCTGATTGCGGCCCTCGGCGCGTTCCTGTTCTACCCGGCCGCCGACAGCCGTAGCTACGGCCTGTTCCTGGGCGCGCTGTTCGTGCTGGCTACCGGCGTGGTGCTATTGCAGGTGGCGGGCAACCCTTACGTAGCTATTCTGGGTCCGCCGCAGTCGGCCCCGGCCCGCCTCACGCTCACCCAAGCCTTCAACTCGCTGGGTACCACCGTGGCCCCGCTGCTGGGCTCGGCCCTGATTCTCAAGAACCTGCCCGACCTCGACACCGCCGCCTCGGCCGCCGCTATCGACGTGAAGGCCGTGCAAACGCCCTACCTCGCTATCGGGGTCGTGCTCATCGTTATCAGCGCCTTGCTGGCCATGCTCAAGCTGCCCAAAATCGCGCACGTTGAGTCGGAAAACGAAGACCTGACCCGCCGCGCTTATCACTACCGCCACTTGGTGTTCGGGGTGCTGGGCATTTTTGCCTACGTGGGCGGCGAGGTGGCCATCGGTTCGCACATCGTGAGCTACCTGCACCTGCCCGACGTGATGAGCCTGACGCCTAAAGTAGCCGGCGATAAGGTAGCCTGGTACTGGGGCGGCGCGATGGTGGGCCGATTCCTGGGAGCTTACCTGCTCAACAAGTTCAACCCCGGCCGTTTGCTGGCCTTCAACGCTTTGGGCGCTGTTATTCTGGTCCTGATTTCGGTGAGTTCGACCGGGGCAGTGGCCATGTGGAGCCTGCTGGCCGTGGGCCTGATGAACTCCATCATGTTCGCCACCATCTTCACGCTGGCCGTGCGCGACTTGGGCCGCAACACCGAGGAAGCCTCGGGCCTGCTGAACGTGGGCATTGTGGGCGGGGCCATTGTGCCGCTGCTCTTCGGCCTCATTGCCGATGCCAGCTCCCTGCGCTGGGCCTTCATCCTGCCCGTACTCTGCTACGCCTACATCATGTGGTACGGCCTGAAAGGCCACCGGCCCGTTGCAGCCACGGCGGCGGCCTAACCCCCCGGCGGCTTCAGCCACACCGTTTCTACTCCGCTAAATCAGCCTTTTTCACAGTCCGGGAGCCCGGATTGCTGGCTACTGCCTTGTCTTTGCCGCCCGCCCGTTTATGCCCTTTTCCGCCCGTTTCTTCCGGCCCCTGGCCCTGCTCCTGACCCTCGGTTGGGGCGCGGGGTGCCAGCGCCCGGCGGCGGAGCAAGGCGGCGCGGCGGCCGTGCAGTTCTGGCTTACCAACCCCGACAAATCGGCCCTGTTCCAGCCCCAGCCGGCCCCGGTCTGGACCACGGCGGCAGCTCCCGCCGATGCTGATGAGCCGGTGCTGGAAGTCGACGACCGGCAGACCTACCAGACCATGGACGGGTTCGGGTACTGCCTGACGGGCGGTAGCGCCGGGCTGCTGCACGCCATGAGTCCGGCGGCCCGGGCGGCGCTGCTGCGGGAGCTGTTCAGCCCCGCGGGCACGGGCATTGGGGTGAGCTACCTGCGCCTGAGCATTGGGGCCTCCGACCTCGACGCGGCCGTGTTCAGCTACGACGACTTGCCCGCCGGCCAGACCGACCCGGAGTTAGCCCATTTCAGCCTGGCCCCCGACCGTGTGCACCTGCTGCCGGTGCTGCGCGAAATCCTGGCCATCAACCCCGATATCAAGCTGATGGCCTCGCCCTGGTCGCCGCCAGTCTGGATGAAGACCAACGGCAGCTCGAAGGGCGGCTCGCTGCGGCCCGAGTTCTACCCCGCTTACGCCCAGTACTTCGTGCAATACGTGCGGCAGATGCGGGCCGAGGGCGTGCGGATAGACGCCGTAACAGTCCAGAACGAGCCCCTTCACCCCGGCAACAACCCCAGCCTGCTTATGCCGGCCGGGCAGCAGGCCGAGTTCGTGAAGCACCTCGGACCCGCTTTTGAAAAGGCCGGGCTCGCCACCAAAATCATCATCTACGACCACAACGCCGACCGGCCCGACTACCCGCTGACCGTGCTGGCGGACTCCGCCGCGCGCCGTTACATCGATGGCACCGCATTTCACCTCTACGCCGGCCCCATCGAGGCCCTGAGCCAGGTGCACGACGCCTACCCCGACAAGCACGTGTACTTCACCGAGCAATGGGTGGGCGCGAAGAGCGACTTTGCCGGCAACCTGCCCTGGCACGTGCGCACGCTGCTGATCGGGGCCACCCGCAACTGGGCCCGCACCGTGCTGGAATGGAACCTGGCCGCCGACCCCCAGCAGAACCCGCACACCCCCGGCGGCTGTACCGAGTGCCGCGGGGCCCTCACCCTGGCCGGCGACATTGTGACCCGCGAAGACGCCTACTACATCATTGCCCACGCCAGCAAGTTCGTGCGCCCGGGCAGCGTGCGCATTGCCTCCACGGCCTCGGCCACGCTGCCCAACGTGGCCTTCCGCACGCCAACGGGCCAGCGGGTGGTTATTATGCAGAACAACTCGCCCACCGCTCGGGCTTTTGCTTTGCGCTACCAAGGCCGGGTGTTCCGCTCCCGGCTCCCGGCCGGGGCAGCCGCCACTTACGTGTGGTAGCGCCCTGGTTTTCGCATCTTATTCCTGCATCTTATATGAAAGCGACCTTCCTCACCCTGCTGCTGGCTACGGGTCTCAGTGCCCCCGGGGTGGCCCAGCAAGCCCCCAACCCAGCAACTACCTACTCGGCCGTGGGCCGCAGCGTGACGGTGTACACCACGGCCCAGGGCACCAACCAGCGCCTGGCGGCCAGCCCGGTCCCGCTCTCGTTCCAGGCCCTGGCCCAACCCCTGGAAACCCAGCCCACCGTTTTCGTCGACCCTACCCATACCTTCCAGACCATGCTGGGCATTGGCGGGGCCATGACGGATGCGGCCGCCGAAACCTTCGCTAAGCTGCCCAAAGCCCAGCAGCAGGAGCTGCTGAAAGCCTATTTCAGTCCCACCGATGGCATTGGCTACACCCTGGCCCGCACCACCATCCACAGCTCCGATTTCTCGACTGCCAGCTACACCTACGTGGCCGATGGGGATACCAAGCTCAAGAGCTTCAACATCGACCACGACCGGAAGTACCGCCTGCCCTTCATCAAGCAGTGCCTGGCCGCGGCGGGCGGGCAGCTCATGATGCACGTGAGCCCCTGGAGCCCCCCGGCCTGGATGAAAACCACCAACTCGATGCTGCAGGGCGGCCAGCTCCGGCCCGAATTTCGCCAGCCCTGGGCCGATTACTACGTGAAATTCATTCGGGCTTATGAGCAGGAAGGCGTGCCCATCTGGGGCCTGACGGTGCAGAACGAGCCGATGGCCAAGCAGAAGTGGGAGTCCTGCCTCTATACGGCCGAGGACGAGCGCGACTTCGTGAAGAACTTCCTCGGCCCCACCCTGAAAAAGGCCGGCCTGGGCGACAAAAAGCTCATCGGCTGGGACCACAACCGCGACCTGGCCTTCCAGCGCGCCACGGTCCTGTTCGACGACCCCGAGGCCAGCCAGTACTTCTGGGGCCTGGGCTACCACTGGTACGAAACCTGGACCGGCAGCACCATGCAGTTCGACAACATCCGCCGCGTAAAGGAAACCTACCCCGACAAGCACCTGATTTTCACCGAAGGCTGCGTCGAGAACTTCCAGTTCTCGGGCCTCAACGACTGGCGGCTGGGCGAGCGGTACGGCTACTCGATGATCAACGATTTCAACGCCGGCACCGAAGCCTGGACCGACTGGAACATCCTGCTCGACCAGACCGGCGGCCCCAACCATGTGGGCAACTTCTGCTACGCCCCCATCCACGGCGACACCCGCTCGGGCCAGCTGCTTTACACCAACAGCTACTACTACATCGGCCACTTTTCCAAGTTCATCCGCCCCGGCGCCCGGCGCGTAGCCACCGCCAGCAGCCGCGACATCCTGCAAACCACCGCCTTCCAGAACTCCGACGGCTCGGTGGCCGTGGTGGTGATGAACACCACCGACAAGCCCCTGGATTTCCAGCTTTGGATGAAAGGCCAGGCCGCTCCCACCACCAGCCCCGCCCACTCCATTATGACGATGATGGTCAGGTAACGCACCTGTGGCACGGACTTCAGTCCGTAGCCCGCCTGCCAGAACGGTGCTGGGTGGGAGCTACGGACTAAAGTCCGTGCCACAATCTCCCCAAACGCAAAGAGGCGACGCTGCATGAGCAGCGTCGCCTCTTTGCGTTTTCAGCGTCCCGGTGACCCAGGGCTGAAGCCCTGGGCTACGGAGTGCCGGGCATTGCCCCGGAATACGACCCGCTGCATAGCCCAGGGTTTTAACCCTGGGACGCCTGGGACGCCGGGACGCCAAACTCCTCAATTACCCGCCAGCTTGAACTCCGCCATCTGCACGTCGCGGGAGTTGCCGCCTATGAATACCTGGAAATCGCCGGGCTCAGCCACGAACTTGAGGTCGTTGTTGTAGAACTTGAGGTCTTCGGGGGTGAGGCGGAAGGTGAGCGTACGGGATTCGCCCTTTTTCAGCAGCACTTTCTGGAAGCCCTTCAGCTCCTTAACGGGGCGGGAGATGGAGCCCACCAGGTCGCGGATGTAAAGCTGGGCCACTTCCTCGCCGTCGTAGCTGCCGGTGTTCTGCACCGTTACCTTCACCTCCAGCGTACCATTCATGGCCAGGTTGGTCGTGCTCAGCTCGGGCTTGCCATACTGGAAGGTGGTGTAGCTCAGGCCGAAGCCGAACGGGTAAAGCGGGTCGTTGGTCACGTCCATGTAGCGCGACTTGTACTTGTCGAGCGCCACGCCCTGGTAGGGCCGGCCGGTCATTTTGTGGTTATAGTACAACGGAATCTGGCCCACCGACTGCGGGAAAGTGGCCGTAAGCTTGCCCGAGGGGTTGTAGCTGCCGAACAGCACGTCGGCAATGGCGTTGCCGGCCTGGGAGCCCGCGTACCAGGTTTCGAGGATGGCATCGGCGTTCTTATCCTCCCAGGGCAGCGTGAGGGGCCGGCCATTCATGAGCACGAGCACCAGCGGCTTGCCGGTGGCTTTGAGGGCCTTGAGCAGCTCCAGCTGCCGGCCGGGCAACCCGATATCGGCGCGGCTGGCCGCCTCCCCCGTCATGCCCTGCGACTCGCCCACGGCGGCCACAATCACATCGGCACTCTGGGCCACCTGCACGGCTTCCCGGATCATTTCATCCGCGCTGCGCGGGTCCACGTTCAGCTCGCCGCCGTACTCGTTGAGGCGGGCAATCATCTGGGCGTCTTCGGTGAAATTAGCACCCTGGGCCGTCACGATTTTCGCGCTGCCGCCCACGGCGTTCCTGATGCCCTGCTCCAGCGAAACGGCCTGTTTCCAGTCGCCGGCCCCGCTCCAGGAGCCAATCATGTCGCGCTGGCGGGTGGCCAGCGGGCCGATAAGGGCGATGGTGCCGGTTTTCTTGAGCGGCAGCGCGTTGTTGCTGTTTTTGAGCAGCACCAGGCTTTTGCGGGCAATGTCGCGGGCGTCGGCCACAAACTCGGGCTTCATCATCGTCTGCTTGGCCCGCTTCTCGTTGGTGTAGCGGTAGGGGTCCTGGAACAAACCCAGCTTCCACTTGGCCTCCAGAATCCGGCGGCAGGCCACGTCAATCTGCTCCTGGGTTACGGTGCCGTCCTTCAGGTTCTGGGCCAGGTTCTTGAGGTAAATCTCGCCCACCATGTCCTGGTCGATGCCCGCGTTCAAAGCTAGTGCCGAGACTTTGGCATCGTCGCCCATGCCGTGGGCACTCATTTCGTTGATGGCCGTGTAGTCGGTGGCCACGAAGCCCGTGAACCCCCACTGGTTGCGCAGCAGCTCGGTCATCAGCCACTTGTTGCCGGTAGCGGGCACCCCGTTGATGTCGTTGAACGAGGACATCATGGAGCCCGCACCGGCGTCGATGGCGGCCTTGTAGGGCGGTAGGTACTCGTTGTACATGCGCACTAGGCTCATGTCGGTGGTGTTGTAGTCGCGGCCGGCCTCGGCGGCCCCGTAAAGGGCGAAGTGCTTCACGCAGGCCATCACGGTGTTGCTTTTCGTCAGGTCGTCGCCCTGGTAGCCGCGCACCATCACGCGGGCAATCTGCGAGCCCAGGTAGGGGTCTTCGCCCGCGCCTTCCGAGATGCGGCCCCAGCGCGGGTCGCGCGAGATGTCCACCATCGGCGAGTACACCCAGTTGATGCCGTCGGCCGACGACTCCTCGGCCGCAATACGGGCGCTGCGCTCTATGGCCACTAAATCCCAGCTCGAAGCCAGGCCCAGGGCAATCGGGAAGATGGTGCGGTGGCCATGAATGACATCGTACCCGAAGATGAGTGGGATTTTGAGGCGGGTTTGCTTCACGGCCAGTTCCTGGAGCTTGCGGGCCGCCTGGGGCGTAAAGGTGTTGAGCACCGCCCCCACCGCCCCGCGCTTGATGCTGGCGTCCACGTCCTTGCTCACCACGGGGCCGGTCACGTCGAAGCCCACGGTAATGAGGTTGAGCTGGCCGATTTTCTCGTCCAGGTTCATCTTCGCCATCAACTCCGAAATGAACTTGTCCATCCGGGCCTTATCATCGGTAGGAGCCGACACGGGAGCCGGGGCAGCAGTCGACTTCGGGGTTTCGAGCAGGGGCGCGAGCAGGCCCAGGCCCAACAACAGGGCAGTGCGGAAGGGGTGTTTCATAGGTGAAATTGGAAGGAATGGCAGGAAACTGCGGCGTGGGTCAGAGCTGGCAGCGCCCATAGCAACAACGGGCAGCTACTCAATAATACAAAACCTTTTTCGGCCTAAAACCCGGCTGGCAGCCCGGAATCCGGACGTGCCGGCTCAGTCTAAGCCGCCGTTCCGCTCGCCGGCCCGCCCCGTTGTGTCGTAACCGTTCGGATGCCCGGCAGTGCGGCGGCAGCTACCGCGCCCCGCATTCAGGTAAGCCCCTTGCATTCAGTTAACTAGCGCTTTAATGATCCTCTGAAAAACGTGTGCGCCAAATGTGGCGGGCGGGCATTAGAATGAAAACCCTGCTTTTTTTCACAAATATTTGCGCTCTGGCTGCTCCTCTCAACTATTCGCCCCTCTTCCCTCGCCACATGCCCGATTCCACCCCCACCTGCCAGGCCCGCTCGGCCGGTACCGAGCCGGGAGCCCGGGTGCGCGTAACGGCCGGCCACCTGGGCTGGGCCGAAGTGCTATTTGTGATGGAGCGCCACCACGCCGATATTCTGCGCCAGAAGTTCCCGCAGGAGCTGGCCGGCAAGCGCATCATCAACCTGCGCATTCCCGACAAATTTCACTTTATGGACCATATCCTGCAAGACCTGTTGCGGGAACGACTGCGCGAGCACCTGGGCGAGGACGTGGACGTGCCGTAACCCCCGGCCCGGCCGGCCGTTTAGGCGCTCATGCCCTACGTTGTGTTTTTTGCGCTGCTGGCCCTGGTGGCCTTCTTTTTCTACCGCTACCTCACCCAGGATTCCCGCCTTAGAGAGGCAGCACTGGCCCAGGCGTTTCCAGCCACCTGGCGGACGGTGCTCAGCGAACGGGTAGCCTTCTATCTGTCGCTTTCCAACATCGACAAAAGCCGCTTCGAGCAGCGGGTGCAGGTGTTTCTGGCCCAGACGCGCATCACCGGCATTCAGCTGGAAATCGACGATGTCACCCGGCTGCTGGTGGCGGCTTCGGCCATTATCCCGGTGTTCGGCTTCCCCGACTGGGAGTACGCCAACCTGAGCGAGGTGCTGGTGGTGCCCGACGCCTGGACGCTGGAGCGCGACCCCAACAAGGAATATGTGGGCCTCGAAGGCACGCTGCTCGGCAGCGTCCAGGGTTTCCAGACTTCCCACTATATGCGCCTCTCCAAAAGCTCGTTGGAGCGCGGCTTCCAGGATGCGCTGGATAAGCAGAACGTGGGCATTCACGAGTTTGCCCACTTGCTTGATGAGGCCGACGGCGTAATTGACGGCGTGCCCGGTCTGGCGCTGCCCGCCGCGCTGCGCCCCGAGTGGGAAGCCGTAATGGCCCGGGAAATTGCGGCCATCCGGGCCGGCAACTCCGAAATTAACGACTACGCGGGCACCAACGAGGCCGAGTTCTTTGCCGTGGTTACGGAGTACTTCTTCGAGAAGCCCGAGAAGCTCCAGCAGCACCACCCCGAACTGTACGGGCTGCTGCTGCTGGCCTTCCGCCAGAACCCCAAAAGCCGGTTCCTGGGCCTGGCCACCGACCCGCGCGAGTGGCTCAAAACCATCCGCCGCCGCCGCCAGTTCGGCCGCAACTCGCCCTGCCCCTGCGGCAGCGGCAAGAAGTACAAGGACTGCCACCTGGACCTGGAAACGGCCGCCCTATAAGCCCCGCGCACGGAACCGGACTTGGCGGCAGAATCGTTATTTTGCCGTATGGAAACGCTCGATTTACACCACACCATCGACCAGCTGCCCCCGGAATTGCAACGGTTGGTAGCGGATTACGTGGCCTATCTGCGGTTTCAGCAAACCCAGACTAAACCTGCGGGCCCCTCACCGGAACAAATCCGGCAAGCACGGGAAGCTGGCTTCGGGGAACTGAAAGGCAAAATCTGGATGGCGGACGATTTCAACGAGCCATTAGCTGATTTCGCCGATTACTGATGGGGCGTGTTCTGCTTGATACGCAAATCCTGATTTGGTATCAGGAGCGAAATCCCCGCCTCACTACCAGGGCTCACGCGCTGATTATGGACACTGGCAACGAGTTGCTGGTCAGCGTGGGTAGTTGGTGGGAAATGGCCATAAAGATCAGCTCCGGCAAGCTTAAAATTGACCTACCCACCAGCATGGCCGCCGCTACCCGACGGGGCGTTGCCACGTTGCCGCTGCTGCCCGCCCACTTGCGGCAGGTGGCCACCTTGCCTTACCCCGACGACAAGCACCGCGACCCGTTTGACCGACTTATTATTGCCCAGGCTTTGGTCGAGCGGATCCCGGTATTAACCGTCGACGAAAAATTCATGGCCTACGCCGGTCTTCAGCTAGCGCCTTTTTCCTGATTCCGAATGCCCAAAAACTTCCTCCCCGTTCTCACCGCCGCCGCGCTGCTCACGGCTTGCGCCCCCACCGCCAAAGCCCCCGTTGCCAGCGCGCCGCCCGCCGCCGGGCAGCCCCAGGTGGCCGCTGCGCCCAACTGGCCGGCGCTGGCCGAGACTTACCTGAACTACTACTCGGGCGAATACCAGCGGCTCTACACGGCGTCGGCTGAGGCCGAGTGGCGCTCCAACACGCACATCGTGGCCGGCGACACGGCCAACGCCGGGGCCACGGCCCGGGCAAATGAGCGCATGGCGGCCTTCACCGGCTCGACGGAAAATATCACCCGCCTGCGCCAGTTTCTCGACCACAAAACCGAGCTGACCGACTTGCAGGTGAAGCAGGTGGAAACGGCCCTTTACAACGCCGCCAACTCCCCCCAAACCATTGCCGACGTGGTGAAGGCCCGCATCAAGGCCGAAACCCAGCAGACCGAGAAGCTCTACGGCTTCGACTACAAGTACCAGGGCAAATCGGTGACCACCAACGACCTCGATGAGCTGCTGCGCAAGGAGAAGAACCCGGCCCGGCGCGAGCAGATCTGGGCGGCCAGCAAGGAAATCGGCCCCACGCTGAAGCCCGGTTTGCTGAACCTGCGCGAACTGCGCAACCAGACCGTGCAGGCCCTGGGCTACCCCGACTACTTCACCTACCAGGCCTCCGATTACGGCCTGAGCCGCCAGGAGATGATGACGCTCGTGCGCAAGCTCAACCAGGAGCTGCGTCCCCTATACCGCGAGCTGCACACCTACGCCCGCTACGAGCTGGCCCGGCAGTACGGCGTGAAACAGGTGCCCGATTACCTGCCCGCCTCCTGGCTGCCCAACCGCTGGGGCCAGGACTGGAGCAGCATGGTAGACGTGAAGGGCCTCGACCTGGACCCGGTGCTGGCCAAAAAAGGCGCTGAGTGGCAGGTGCAGCAGGCCGAACGCTTCTACCAGAGCCTGGGCTTCCCGGCGCTGCCGCCTTCGTTCTATACCAAATCCAGCCTCTACCCGCTGCCCAAGGGGGCTACTTACAAGAAGAACAACCACGCCTCGGCCTGGCACATGGACCTTGACCACGATGTGCGCAGCCTGATGAGCGTGGAGCCCAACACCGAGTGGTACGAAACCACCCACCACGAGCTGGGCCACATCTACTACTACCTCACCTACACCAACCCCGAGGTGCCGGTGCTGCTGCGCGGCGGGGCCAACCGCGCCTACCACGAGGCCATGGGCAGCCTCATGGGCCTGGCCGCCCGCCAGAAGCCCTTCTTGGCCGGTCTGGGGCTGATTGACCCCAAGGTGAAAACCGACGAGATGCAGTCGTTGCTGAAGGAAGCGCTGGGTTCGGTGGTGTTCATTCCCTTTGCCTCGGGCGTGATGAGCGAGTGGGAGAAAAGCTTCTACGCCGATAATCTCGCCCCCGACCAGCTCAACGCCCGCTGGTGGGAGCTGGCCAGGCAGTACCAGGGCATCGTGCCGGCCACGGCGCGCGGGGAGCAGTTCCTCGACCCGGCCACCAAAACCCACATCAACGACGACCCGGCCCAGTACTACGACTACGCCCTGAGCTACATCATCTTGTTCCAGCTCCACGACCACATCGCCAAAAACATCCTTCAGCAGGACCCGCACGCCACCAACTACTACGGCAACAAGGAAGTGGGCGCTTTCCTGGCCGACATCATGCGGCCCGGCGCGAGCAAGGACTGGCGCACGGTGCTCAAGGACAAAACCGGCGAAGACCTCTCGGCCCGCGCCATGGTCGAATACTTTCAGCCCCTGATGGCCTACCTCAAGGAGAAAAACAAAGGCCGCAAATACACCATGTAAACCAAAACGCCCGGAGCCCGAACTCCGGGCGTTTTTTATCCGCACCCGCTGCCCATGATGACTTTCCGCCCGCTTGCCCACGCCACCAGTCTGCTGGTGATTCTGCTGCTGCTGGCCCGGCCTGCGGCGGCCCAGCAACCTGCCGCCGCGCCACTCAGCATCGGGCAAACGTTTACGCTGGCTTCCCGGGTGCTGGGCGAAACCCGGCGCATCAACGTGTATGTGCCGCCGGGCTTCCCCGACTCGGCCCGCACGGCCCTGCCGGTGCTGTATATGCCCGATGGGGGCATGGCCGAGGACTTCCTGCATGTGGCCGGGCTGGTGCAGGTGTCGGTGGGCAATGGCACGATGCGGCCGTTTCTGCTGGTGGGCATCGAGAACACGGAGCGCCGCCGCGACCTGACCGGCCCCACCACCGACGCCGAAGACCGCAAAATTGCGCCCCGGGTAGGCGGCTCGGCGGCTTTCCGCCGGTTTTTGCGCCAGGAGCTGATGCCCGAGATTCAGCGCCG
The DNA here is from genome assembly GCF_003583925.1 of Hymenobacter rubripertinctus. Classification (GTDB taxonomy): domain Bacteria; phylum Bacteroidota; class Bacteroidia; order Cytophagales; family Hymenobacteraceae; genus Hymenobacter; species Hymenobacter rubripertinctus. The sequence continues at coordinate 153,691 of NZ_QYCN01000010.1, forward strand.
CTACCGCGTAACGGGCGAAAAAGCCATCATCGGCGAGTCGCTGGCCGGGCTGTTCATCGTGGAAACGCTGCTCACCGAGCCCGACCTGTTCGATACCTATCTGGCCTTCGACCCCAGTCTGTGGTGGAACAAGGAGCGGTTATTACAGCAGGCCCCCACTTTTTTGCGCCAGTACCGGGGGCCGGCCAAAACGCTGTTCGTAGTCGCCAGCGCGCAGCCCGATATAGCCCGCGAAACGCGGGAGTTGGCTGCCCTGGTGCAGCAGGCCGGCAATCAACGGCTGACGGCCACCTTCTCTGCCCTACCCCACGAAACGCACGGCACGGTGTACCACCCGGCCGCGCTACTGGCGTTACGGGCCGTTTTCGCCCCACCGACCACCGCCAAATAATCAACAACCCTTGCGCTGCCCGGCCCCACGGCCCCGGCAAACCGCCGACCCCTGTTGCAGGAATTAGCGGTTTGCCGGGGCCGTGGGGCCGGGCAGCCGTTCGAAATAACCGGCAACGAGTCCGGGACCTAGCCTACCTCCCGGGCTTCCCGCAGGCGGCGGTCCAGCACGTTGGCCACGCCGGCGAGGCGGCGCAGAACCAAGTCACGAACTTCATCATCGTCGAGGTTGAGGCCGTCGTTGCGGGTGGTAAGGTAGCGGGTGAGGGCGGCGTTATCGTCGAGGGTAGCGGAGAGCTCCTGCTGGGTTGCCTCCCAATCGTAAGGGCGGTGGGCGTGCAGGTACTGGAAGCGTAGCTCAATGGTCCGGCTAACGAGGTCGGCCAGTTGGGTGAGAACTTTTTCCTCGTCGGTTGAGAGCGTGCGATACTCACGCCCGATAACGGCCATCATCCCAACCCGCGCCCCGTCGGGCATGCGCAGGGCCGAGCCGGCGTAGAAATTCAGGCCGTGCGCCTGGGCCACGTCGGGCTTGATCAGGGCACAGCTTTCGGCCTTGTAATCGGAAGTGACGATAGGCGCATCCGGCAAAATGGCCGCCGAACACATGCTTTCGCCACGCGGCAGAACCGATACCCCTTCAATCCCGACCAGCGCCTTGAAGTGTACGGAGTTCTCATCGACCAGGGAAATAAGACCGATGGGCGTATTGAACAGCTGCGCGGCCCAGGCCACGTAGTCATCAAAGATTTTCTCGGGCGCGGTACCTGCAATCTGGTAGAGGTGTAGCGTGCGCAACCGCGCGGCTTCATCAGCCGGAATGAGGGTAGTTGGAAAAGGAGTACTCATTTAGCAGGGTTAGTAGTTGGCTTCGATAGCCGGCAGGTCAATCAGAATGAACTGGGCATCTTTGGTGGCCTGAATCTCGAGCACCCGCTCATCCGTAATGCGAAGCTGGTCGTTGGGTCCGACATCGACGCCACCAACAAAAAGTGCCCCCTCTTTCACGTAAATGAAAGTATTTCGGATAGGAAAGGTTTTAAACGTTACCGTCTTTTCTTCCCGCAGATTGCACCAGTACACCGTACTATTGGAGTTCATAAATACCACATCCTCCAGCACCTTCTGGCCCGAAACAAGAGGAATGAGCTCGTTCTTGGTATCCAGGAAATCTATGTCCTTCTGCTCGTAGCTGGGAGCCAGGCCTTTCTGATTGGGCAGGAACCAGAGCTGGTACAGCTGCACGGGCTTATCGGTACCGTTGGTTTCGGAATGGGCCAGGCCGGTGCCGGCCGTCATGCGCTGCACCTCCCCCCGGGTAATTGTGCTGCGGTTGCCCATGGTGTCCTCGTGGCATAGTTCGCCTTGGAGCACCAGGGTCACGATTTCCATTTCGGAATGCGGGTGCTGAGGAAAACCGGCGTTGCCCTGCACGGTATCGTCGTTGAAAACGCGTAACGGCCCGAAATGCACGTTCTGCGGGTCGTGATAATCGGCAAAGCTGAACAGAAAATAGCTGCTCAGCCAGCTAACGGGCGCAGCATGATAACGGTCGGTGGCGGGAATCAACTTGAACATAGGAACTCGGGAGAAGTGAATACTGCCTGAACGTACGCAGGTGCCCGTTGGAAGTTAAGCTTCCCCGAAGCAGGCAGCTTATTTCCCCGAAAAACCCCGCCGCCAGCCTACGCTGGCAACGGGGTTTTTCGGGGAAAATGCGCGCACCGGACGCTACACCTTTTTCATGGTGCTCACCTGCTGCTGCAAGTCGAGCACGATGCTGGCCAAACGGGTCAGCGAGAGGTCGGCGATGGGGAATGTGCTGCTGATGTAGGCTTTGGCCTCCCAGATTTCCACCACATCCTCCACGTCAATCTGGTAGGGCGAGTAGAGGGGATTGTCGGAGTGCAGGGCCAGCATGGCGTTGTCTTTGAGGCGGTTGAAGACCCGCTTGAACACAATGCCCTCCTTGCTGCTGACGATGATGCAGGGCGTGCCGTCCTTGAGGTTCAGCCAATCATCAACGTAGCGGCCCACAATCACGGTACCGCTGGCAATGGGCAGCATGGAGTCGCCGGCAATTTCGAAGGCCCGGAACGTGCCCGAGCTGCCGAGCATGGGCAGGCGGAACTTAGGCAGCTCCTCCAGATACTCGGGGTCGGCGTAGCCGTTGAGGTAGCCGGCGGCGGCCTTCTGGGGCACCAGCTCGATGTTCTCGTTCTGCTCCCGGTCCACCGTCAGGGCCAGGATGCGCAGGTTGCCGCCAGGACGGCTGTTACCGGAATCGGCGGCCATCTGGGCGTTCTGAGCCTGGAGCTGGGCCGCCGCCTTGGCATTCTTGCGCTTACTAAAGTCGGTGGTTACCAGCGCGTCGAGGGTGATGCCGAACAGGCGGGCCATGTTGACGAGCGTCGCCAGCTTGGGTTCAGCCCGGCCCTCTTCGTAAGCGCCCACCAACGAGCGTTTGATACCCAGTTTTTCGGCCATCTGCGCCTGCGTAAGGCTCAGTTCGCGCCGCCAGAATTTGAGGTTCGTGTTGATCATAACGCAGGGGAGCCGGGGAATAAGGCTGCAACGGCAAGCAAGTACCGGCTCACGAAGATAGGAACTACGTTACAAGAATACTAATTCAATTAGCCGGAATATTTGCTAATATTTTTTGTACTGTAGCCTCAACGTTTCCCAGGCTTCGGACCGGGAAACGTTGGGGCTACAACCGCCGAAAGTACTGCTGGGCCAGCCGCAGCCGGAAGTAGTCGTACTGCTCGCGCAAATGGTCGAACAGGTCGCGCAGCAGCGGCTGGCCGCCGAGTTGGGTCACGGCCGTCTGGATGGTAGCCAGGTCCTGGGAGGTGAGAAAATCCTCCAGGCGCAATTCGAAGCCTTTCGTGTAAAGCGTGGTCAGATGGCTTTGCACGGTGCTCAGGGCCAGTCCCCGGCGCTCGGCAATGGCCTCCGGGTTCAGGCCCATGCGGTGGAGCTGGTAGGTGGCATCCACGGTGGAGCCGGGCTCGGTACTGACTTCCTTTTTCACCGGCGTACGGGGCGCACCGGCATCATCGGGGTCGAGGTTGAGCGGCAGCGAGGATTCGCCCTCGAACTCGGCCTGGGCGGCGGGGTTGCCGCCGTAGGTGAGCACCTCCCGGATGAAGGCCTCCCCGTAGTTCTCAAACTTCTTCATGCCCACGCCCGAAATGCCGAGCATGGCCACGCGGTTCACCGGCCGCTCGGCGGCCATTTCGGTGAGCGTGGCATCGGTGAAGATAACGTAGGGCGGCACGCCCTGCTCATCGGCGATGCGCTTGCGCAGGGCGCGCAGGGCCTCGAACAGTTGCGCCTCGCGGGAGGCAGGGGCAGGCGCAGCGGCGGCGGCTTTGCGGCCCCGGGTTTTCTTTTCAGCCTTCTCGGCGGGCTGGAATTTCTTCATCGACACCGGGCGCTGGCCTTGCAGCACGTCGCGGCCCAGGTCCGTGATTTTCAACGCGTAGCCTTCCTCGTAAGCAATGTACACCAGCCCGTCGTTGAGCATCTGGTGCACGTAGCTGTACCAATCCAGGTAGGGCAGGTCGCGGCCCGCGCCGTAGGTTTTTATCTGGTCGAGGCCGGCGCTGATGACGGCCTGGTTGCGCATACCCCGCAACACGTCGATCAGCAGGCCGATGCTGAGCCGCTCGCGCCCCCGCACCAGCGCCGACAGCGCCTTCTGGGCCAGCTCGGTACCATCGAAGGTGGTGGGCGGGTTGCGGCAGATGTCGCAGTTGCCGCAGTCGTGGGCCAGGGTTTCGCCGAAGTAGTTGAGCAGGATGCGGCGGCGGCAGCCGGCGGCCTCGGCAAACTGCTGCATGCGCTCCAGCTTGGTCAGGTTGAGCTGGTTGAGCTGGGGGTTTTCCTTGGTGAGCATGTCGCGCAGGCTCATCACATCCCCAAACGAGTAAAAGAGCAGGGCCGTGGCGGGCGTGCCGTCGCGGCCGGCGCGGCCGATTTCCTGGTAGTAGCCCTCAATGTTTTTGGGTAGGTTGTAGTGAATCACCCAGCGCACATTGCTCTTGTCGATGCCCATGCCAAAGGCGATGGTGGCCACAATCACCTGCAAATCGTCCTTGAGGAAGCCTTCCTGCACGGCCCCGCGCTGGTTGGGCGTGAGGCCGGCGTGGTAGTAGCCGGCCTTGATGCCCTTGGCCTGGATTTTCTGGGCCAGCGTTTCGCACTGCTTGCGGCTCAGGCAGTAAATAATGCCCGCCTCGCCCTGGTGGCGCTCCAGAAACTCCAGAATTCCGCCCACCCGATCCTGGCCGGGCCGCACAATGAGGTTGAGGTTGGGCCGGTCGAAGCTCGAGAGAAACACCTTGGGCTTATTCAGGCGCAGCTGCTGCTGAATGTCGCGGCGGGTGAGGCGGTCGGCGGTGGCGGTGAGGGCGATGATAGGAATCTGGGGAAACTGCTCGCGCAGCACCCGCAGCTGGGTGTATTCGGGCCGGAAATCGTGACCCCAGGAGCTGATGCAGTGGGCCTCGTCGATGGCGAACATACTCACCTTCAGCCGCTTCACAAAGGCCAGAAACCCATCGGAGAGCAGCTTTTCGGGGCTCACGTAGAGCAGCTTGAGGTGGCCGTTGAGGCAGTCGGCGGCAATGTTATTGGCTTCGCTGGCGCCGATGCTGGAGTTGATGTAGGCGGCCGGAATACCGTTGGCTTTCAGGGCCTCCACCTGGTCTTTCATCAGGGCAATCAGCGGCGACACAACGATGCAGACGCCCTCCTGCACCACGGCCGGCACCTGGAAGCAGATACTTTTGCCGCCGCCGGTGGGCATGAGCACCACCGTGTCCTGCCCACCCATGATGTTGCTGATAATATCCTCCTGCATGGGCCGGAACGCGTCGTAGCCGTAGTACTTTTTAAGAACGAGGCGGGCAGATTCGATGGTGGGGGCGAGGGGTTCGGCGGCGAATAACATAGCGTAAAGATAAGGCGAATCGGGGCGGGGTGAAAGGATGAAGATAACCCGCTGAAAGCGGGAATCGTGCACGAAGCCCACCAAATCGTGCACGGCCGACCAGGTAAAGCAGCCGTATGAAGGGAAACAAATATTCTTTGTCATTCCGACGCAGGAGGAATCTGGGTAATACCACTGCACTGATTCCGCTCAATGATTTCACCCAGATTCCTGCTGCGTCGGAATGACAGTTCTTTTTACAACCAATTTCATATGGCCCACCCCACCACTTCCGCCACCCAGAATCAGCAAGTTCTCGACGCCCTCGCCCGCTGCATCGCCGCCTGCGAACTATGCGCCACCGCCTGCCTGCACGAAGACAACATTCAGATGATGGTGCCCTGCATTCGCCTCGACCGCGACTGCGCCGACATCTGCCGCCTGACCCACGCCTTCATCGCCCGCGGCTCCGACCATGCCCAGCACGTGCTCAAGGAGTGCCTCGAAATCTGCCGGAAGTGCGCCGACGAGTGCGGCCAGCACAAGCACGACCACTGCCAGCAGTGCGCCGATGCCTGCCGCGCCTGCATCGAAGCCTGCAAAAGCTACCAGCAATAACCGCCGACGATTAGCAGGAAAAAGCCCGTCATCCTGAGCGCAGCGAAGGACCTTATCACGTGAGAACAAAGAGCGTATGCACGACTCTTTGTTCTCACGTGATAAGGTCCTTCGCTGCGCTCAGGATGACGGGCTTTAGTAACCGGTTGTATCGTTCAACGACGCGCGAAGCTTCTGCTTCGCGCTACTTACCCAACTCCAGCACTACAGCCGTTTTGGCGGGTAATTCCAACGTGCTCAGATCCGCCACGCTTGCGCCCGTCAGCACGTTCTGGGCTTTACTGAAACCGTTCATCCGTTCGGCGAAGCGGGCGGTGGGCAGGCGGGCGGGCTGGTCGGTGGTGTTGGTGGCTACCAGCACGGTGCCGGTGCGGTCGTAGCGAAAGTACACGTAGAGGCCCTTTTCGGGCAGGTATTGCATCAATTGGCCCGAACTCAGGGCCGGGTGGGTGCGGCGGTAGGTAGCCAGGGTGCGCACGAAGTTGAAGGCGTCGTTTTCGGCGGGGGTACGGCCGGCGGCCGTGAATTTGTTGGCCGTGTCGCCCGCGAAGCCACCGGGGAAGTCGCGGCGCACTTCGGCATCCGAGGGGTCCTTGTAGTTTTTCATCAGGATTTCGGTGCCGTAGTACAGGCTCGGGATGCCACGGGTAGTCAGCAGCCAGGTCAGGCCCATTTTGAACTTGGCCACGTCTTCGCCTACTTCCGACAGGAAACGGTTGTGGTCGTGGTTGTCGAGAAAAGTTACCAGTTTGCTGGGGTCCTGGTACACGGCGTCCTGGGCCAGGGCTTGGTAGAGGTGCTGGGCGCCGCCGTCCCAGCTGGTGGCGGCGGGCGTACCCACGTCGCGCAAGCCGGCCAGCACGGCGTTTTCCACCACGAAATCGAGGCCGCCCGGCTGGTTGGATTTGAAGGGAAAGGCGATGTTGTTGCGCACGTAGTAGGCCTGATCCACCACGTTGTTCACCGACGACTCGCCGAAAATGTGAATGCTCGGGTATTCGGCCAGCAGGGCCGCGTTGCAGCGGTTCATGAAGGGCTGGTCGTTGTACATATACGTGTCAATCCGCCAGGCATCCACCCCGAACATTTCCACCGACCAGAGCGCGTGCTGAATCAGGAAGTTGGCCACGTAGGGGTTCTGCTGGTTGAGGTCGGGCAAAAACGGCACGAACCAGCCGTCGGTGGTCACCAGCTTATCAATCTGGGCGGCGTGGGGGTCGGTGATGGGCTGCTGGCGGTAGCTGGTGTTGGTGTAGGTGGGCCATTGGTGCAGCCAGTCTTTCGAGGGTAAATCTTGCACGAACCAGTGGTTGATGCCCACGTGGTTGTACACGGCGTCCTGCACCACTTTCAGCCCCCGGGCGTGAGCCTGGTCCACGAAGCTCCGGTAGGCCGCGTTGCCGCCCAGGCGGCGGTCCACGGTATAGTGGTCGGTGAACCCGTAGCCGTGGTAGGCCGAACGCAGGGTGCCGCCCTCGTCGGTGAGAGGCTGGTTGTTTTCGATGACGGGCGTAAACCAGACGGCCGTGATGCCCAACTCCTTTAGATAATCAAGCTGTTGGGCGGCCCCTTGCAGGTCGCCGCCGTGACGCAGGAAGGGGTTGGCGCGGTCGGCGTTGGGGTCGGCCAGGTCGGCGAACTTGTCGTTGCGCGGGTCGCCGTTGGCAAACCGGTCGGGCATGGCCAGGTAAATCAGGTCGGCCTGCGTTACGCCCTGGCCTTTGGGGCGGTTGTCGCGGGCCAGCAGCTCCCATTTTTGCGTAACGGCGCGCTTGCCCCCGCGCCCTACCAGGCGCAGTGTGCCGGGCTTGGCATCGGGGGCAATGGTCAGGTCGAGGAAAGCGTAGTTGGGGTTTTCGGTGGTGTGCGCGGCGGTGAGCGTAACGCCGGGGTAGTTGACCGAATACGTGAGCGAGCCGGCCTGGGGGCCGTACACGAGCAATTGCACGTTCGGCTCCTTCATGCCCACCCACCAGTTGGTCGGGTTCACGCGGGTAATGGACTGGGCCGTAACCAGCAGCGGCAGCAGCGGCAGCAGCAACAGAAGTAGCAGCAGTTTTTTCATGGAAGGGCGGGTTGGAAGGGTAAGATAATGCGGAAATAAATTGTCATCCTGAGCATTCCGCGACTTTTTTGCTGCTGTTTCCCCTATTCGCCTCCCTCCTCTCCTTCCTTCGCTACTTTCCGCGTTCCGCGATACAACTCGTACTTGAGCAGGCGGCAGTCAATCGGGCCGTTGTAGAGCGGAATGCGGCGCGAGGCTTTGAGGCCGACGCGCTTGGCGGCTTGCAGGTTGCCGGTGAAAATATAGGCGTCGTAGCCCTGGAAGTTTGTTTTGAGCGTATCGCCGATGGTTTTGTAGAGGTCGTCCATCTCGGTTTCTTCCCCGATTCGTTCCCCGTAGGGCGGGTTCATGATGACGATGCCGGGCGCGGCGCGGGCCGGGGCCACGGCGTCCTTCACGTCGCGCACGCCCAACCGGATGAAGTCCTCCACATCGGCGGCGGCCACGTTTTCGCGGGCCAGCTCGATGAAGTCCCGGCTCAGATCGGAGCCGCCCAGGTAGCACTGGGGTTCTTCCAGGCGCATCTGGCGGGCATCCATCTGCACCGTTTCCCAGAGCACGGCGTCGAAATCGGCCCAGTTCTCAAACCCGAACTTGCCCTGGTGATACAGGCCCGGCGCGATGCGCTGGGCGATGAGCGCCGCCTCGGTAAGCAGGGTGCCTGAGCCGCACATGGGGTCGACGAGCGTGGTTTTGCCGTCCCAGCCGGCCAGCAGCAACAGGCCGGCGGCCAGGGCCTCGTTGAGCGGGGCCACGTTGGTTTGCTGGCGGTAGCCGCGCTTGTGCAACGATTCGCCCGAGGCATCGAGGCTGAGCACCACCTCGTTCTCAATCATGTGCAGGTGCAGGCGGATGTCGGGGTTGCGCACATCCACATTGGGCCGCTCGCCGGTGCGGTTGCGGAACTGGTCCACGATGGCGTCCTTGGTGAGCTGGGCCACGAACAGGGAGTGCTCCAGGTTGGATTTGTTGACGACGGCCGTGATGGCAAACGTCTGGTCCTGGCGCAGGTACTTGCTCCAGTCGAGGCGGCCGACTTCGCGGTAGAGCGTTTTTTCGTCGGGAGCGTGGAAGCTGGCGAAGGGCCGCAGGATGCGCATGGCCGTGCGGCACCAGAGGCAGGCTTCGTAGAGCAGCTGCTGGTTGCCGGTGAACTCAATGGCGCGCAGCCCTACTTTCTCCACTTTGGCCCCCAGTGCGCGCAGCTCCTGGGCCAGCACTTCTTCCAGCCCAAACTGGGTGGTGGCGGTCATGTAAAACGGCTGGTCGCGGCGGTTGGCGGACATGGGGTAGTTTCAGGTGAAGCCCCAAAGGTCGGGAATCTGGGGCAAGCGTGTATCTTGGAGCAGCGGATAACAGAAATTATAACTAAGATGGCTTTATGATAATTTCATCAGGTTAAACGCATCAAAAAACGGGTTTTCCGATCTTTGGGTCATGGATTGGAACACGTTTTTCGCCGATATGCCCGACTTCCGTTTAGAGCGGAGCAAAAAGCACCAGTTGGTCGATATTTTGGTCATTGCCTTGTGCGCGCTGCTG
>NZ_QYCN01000091.1 GCF_003583925.1 Hymenobacter rubripertinctus
GTAGCTGGCGATGGGAAAGCGCGCGTCGCCGGCGAAGTACTGCTGGGGCAGGGTGAGCGTCAGGTTCTGGGCTCCGCCGCACAGGGGCAGCTCGAGGGAGGCCGTGTTGTTGATCTGGGCCAGGATGCGCCGCCCGAATACCGATTTGACGACCACGCTGGGTGTATTACTGGGAGTGGCAGGACCGTATGCTGTAATGTTTCCGTCTCTGTCTCTTTGAGTAGGCATTCTTAGTCCAGGCATGATGCTACCCGTTTCACCAACGCCCCACACTACTTGATATTCTGCTCGGCCTTTGACGACCGTAGGGGTATTACGGAACGCACCATTAGCGATGGAGGGGTTCTCAATTTTATAATCGGCCGGAATATTTTCCAGCATATACGTTACCGTTTGATTGGGGCAGACACTTGGCGCATAATTTTGGAATGTTTGGGCCAATAGTGGAGAAATATTCAACAAGAGTGTGAAGAGAGTAGCAGTCAGCAACTGCCACAAAGGAAATAGGGATGTTTTCATAGGAAAGGGAAAAAGAGTAAGAAAAGAATTGCGAGAAGAGGCCTCAGCGTACAGGCACGCCAAAGCAGTAATGCAGCGTGAGTTGACTGATTGGCTGCAACGAAGCACGGAAAGCATTATCCTTAACTTTGGTGCCATCAGACGACAGTATTTCATTCGTAGAAATGCGAGTGAGCGAACTTCTATCTCTAAGATTAGTTCGTAGAAAGCGCGCTGACACTACGGCTTCGACACTGGCATATAAGAATGGACTTAATTGATAGCGTACACCAATCAATGGACGCAAAAACGCAGAGTAGTAAGTAAATAAGTCTTCTCTTTTGAAGAGAAGTTCTTCATCTGATCCATTAAAAGAGCCAATTCTTGCTTGTTCGTCTCGGGTATTATAGCGGCTGTATTCCAGGCCACTGTCGAAACCAGTATAGGCTACCCAGCGAGCATTTAAAGGGCTTTGCCACTCACGGCCTATGTATAGTTCAGCCCCAAATAAGTTGTTAGTGAAACCAGGATTGACGCGTAATTGCGTATCGAAGCGGTGTGCGTATCGTTGGCTAATTATCAACCCCAATCGCAACGCTTGATTGGGTTTGGTCTGGCGCTTGTAGAGCAAGCCTAGGGGCAGGGCGCGGTTGTTTTTAAAGAAGCCGTCGAGCACGGGGCTGGCCGTTAGGCCCAGCTGGTGCTTGAAGGTGGCCACGGAGTCGGTGGGGGTGGTTTGGGCGGCGGCGGCCAGGGGCAGGGCGGCGGCCAGCAGCAGGCAGGCAAGGGGGTTCATAGCGTGGGTAGGAAGAGGAAAAGGAAAGGCCCGAAAAAAGCCACGCGGCCCCCGGCAGCCCGAGTGGGGGCAGGAGGCAGGCAGTGGCGGTGTGTGAGTGGGGTAGGCAAGCAGCGCGGCCCGGCGCGGTAGGTAAGATAGAGCGGGCGGCGGCGGTAGCAGATAGAACGGTAATGCGGGGGCAAGTATAGGGCAGTGCAAGCAAGCAAGCAAGCAAGCAAGCAAGCAAGCAAGCAAATTAGTGGATGAGGGAGCTATAGCCGGGTTATTGCGCCGACAGCGCCTGCTTGCTCGTCGACAGAAACGGTGGCCGTGTTGGTGGGCGTATTGGGCACGTAGTTCCAGCCGGGGGGCAGGTTCCAGGCGAAGGAGGAGGCCCCGGGCTGGCTGATGCTGGCCGAGAGCGAGAGYGGGCGCTGGTCGCCGCAACTCAGGGCCGACGCCGAGGCGGTGACGCTGGTGATGGTGGGCACGGGGCGGSKGATGGTCAGGGTCTGCTCAAAGCTGRTGAGGCTGGCGGGTGGGTTGTTGTAGGTCGGGCCCTCGCACTCGCGGCTCCAGAGCACGACGGCCACTGTTTCGGTGAGTTGGCCGGCGGGGACCTGCACCGTGATGGAGGGGCCGCTCAGCCAGCGGTTGGCCCCGAAGCCCGGAGCAGGCTGGCCRCCCACGACGGTGAAGGTGGGCGGGATGCTCCACACGTAGCTGGCGATGGGAAAGCGCGCGTCGCCGGCGAAGTACTGCTGGGGCAGGGTGAGCGTCAGGTTCTGGGCTCCGCCGCACAGGGGCAGCTCGAGGGAGGCCGTGTTGTTGATCTGGGCCAGGATGCGCCGCCCGAATACCGATTTGA
>NZ_QYCN01000092.1 GCF_003583925.1 Hymenobacter rubripertinctus
CGAAGTAGAATAACAAACTGATAATATGGGTTTAGCGGCTGCTTTCGAGGAATCGGGAGCAGCCGCTACTTTTTATCCATAYTTTATTTGSAAAGTATATAAATGGGACGTAATTTCTATTGCTAGCCCGCCCGAGCCGAAAAGCGGATTGAATAGAGTAGGCAATTATAATCCTTTCCCTTTTTATAATGAAAAAGTTTGTTTTTTTTATTTGGCACATCTTTTGCTATCTTTTCTTGTGAGAAGGAAGCCGTACTTAATAATGATCCTCAAGCAAAAACTGAGACATCATTGTTAGATGATGAAGCTGAATTTGAGCAGTCTGCAGTACGTTTTAAGCATGGCGTAGGTTGCAATTACCCATTGGGTATTTGTATTGGAATTCCGATTTCCAAGTTAACTTCCAGCTCTTCAGATGCGCTAAAATCGAACGAAACAGTGGGTGAACAAGATGACATGGGCATAGTGAGAACGCGCATGGAAGGGAAGAAGATGCACATAATATTTGACAGACAAGCAGCACTTCCAGATGGAACAGTACCCATCGATAGAGATATACTTTTGGAAGGATGGAAAAACAAAAAGAATGCAGTGATAAAAGCTGGAAACTATAAAGCCAGCTTTAAGAAGAACAAATACGGTGAAATTTGGGCTGATGCCTACACGTTCGAATAATCTTTAGTCAAAAGGAGGAGTTCTCCACAAAAGAACTCCTCCTTTTATTTTTTTTGAAAGAGATGAACAAATACTTATTTCTAGCGATTTTAGCTTGTATTTCGAGTTCTTGTCAGACACTTGTAAGCTCAGCATTCGGGGTAAAAGAGCCGACAGCTAAAAACGATATTGAGATTAAGAAATACACGGAAGACATATATCCATCATACTCCATATACAGAATAAAGGAAGTAAAAATGGACAGCGTACTTAGAGCTGAACATAAGCCTGGATGGGGACCTGGATTCAAACCAATTCAGTTTATTTGTTTCGATAAAAGGGGGGAAATTAGTCACCCAATGGGCATCTTGCGAAGCTGGGTTAAAATCATATACACTTAAAGAATTCCCACCACGTAGTAAGTATCCAAGTAGCTCAGAATTAAATATTCAAAAAATTATTAACAATACTCACAGTATAACCACTGGCAAATCAACTATTTATAATTTTCCTCTTTATGAATATACCTATGTGGTTTATTTTACTTCATGGACTGAAAAATTTTCAAAAGGCACCTTAGAAAGGGTAAAAGAATATGCATCTGCTCATTCACCCTCTTACAATATTGTGCTTGTTAATATAGATTACTATCAATTACCCTCCTCATTGCCGGAATAAGTAATACCTCAAACATACTTTCAAATATTATAACCGCATAAAATTTCAATATCGATTTAATCATCAAAAAACAAGTTATAAAGATCACCATTTGCCTATTTTTTTTGCTGCTCACTATTTATTTCGGCGGTGGTATAATGGAGTGTGATTCGTATGTTAGCCCGATGCTCCAGACCACGTTAACGTGTGGCAAGTGCGGCAGTGCCGACTTGCGCAAGAACGGCAGCCGCCACGGCCAGCCCGAATACAAGTGCAAAGCCTGCCGCCACCAAGCCCTATTTGAGACGGCCGCCGCCCGCAAGGCGGCCCAATACGCGCAGGTAGAGAAATTACTGGTCGAACGCGTCTCGCAACGAGCCATCGTGCGCCTGACCGGGGTGGCCCGGCCGACGATTGTCAAACTGGCAAAAAAAAGCGCAAGCCACGCCCCAGTTGCGCCCCAAGCCCCGCCGGCCACGGGGACTAGGAACTGTTCTCAATTAAGAGCGTTGTATTTTCCATGAATGCAGACCGCACATTATTAACCGATTCGATGTGGGCGGAATTGTCCCCCCTTTTACCTGGTCAAGCCGGCTGCGTCGGCGTGACGGCCAAGAACACGCGCGGCTTT
>NZ_QYCN01000093.1 GCF_003583925.1 Hymenobacter rubripertinctus
GAAGGCCTACTACTCGCACCGCACCTGGCCCGAGCTGAGTGCGGCGGGCGGGGCCGAGCTGCTGAGCGTGGCCTACTACGACGGCTACGACTTCGACCAGGACGGCACGGCCGACGCGGCCTACCAGCCACCGACGGCCGCCGAGCTGGGCTGCCAGCCGGGCGAAGTGCCGGCGGTGGACCCGCGGGTCACGGGCCAGCTCACGCGCAGCCTGACGAGGGTGCTGGGACGGGCCGCAATGGCATCGGACGCCTGGCTGGTGAGCACGAGTTTCTTCGATGAGCGGCTGCGCCCGATCCAGGTGCAGAGCACGAATGCGCTGGGCGGCACCGACGTGGCGAGCACGCGCTACGACTTCGCGGGGCAGGCCCTGGCCTCCTATGCCACGCACCAGGCCCCGAACCAGCCCACGCGCCACGTGCGCGAGCAGCGGGCCTACGATACGGGGGGGCGGTTGCTGACGGTGACCCAGGAGCTGGAGGGTGCCCCGGCGCAGGTGCTGGCCCGCCACACCTACAATGAGCTGGGCCAGTTGGCGAGCAAGCAGCTGGGCGGTACTCTGAGCGCCGCCGCCAACGGGGGCGGGGCGGTGGCCGTGCCGCTGCCGGGCAGCGGGCCGCGGGCGTTGCAGACGGTGGACTTCCGCTACAACATCCGGGGCTGGCTGACCAACATCAACGACATCGACAACCCCACGCCGGCCGACGGAGACCTGTGGAGCTTTGCCCTGAGCTACGCGTGTGGTTTCGGGGAGAACCAGTACAACGGCAACATCGCCGGGCAGCGCTGGCGGGCAGCATCGGATAACATAGAGCGGGCCTACGGCTACCGCTATGATAAGCTCAACCGCCTCTTGCAGGGCGACTTCTTGGCCCGCACGAGCCCGACGGGCAACTGGGGGGCGGAGCGGGGCAACTACCGTTTCTGGGCGGCCAGTTACGACGCGGGCGGCAACCTGCTCACGCTCCGCCGCCGGGGCCTGGTGGCTTCGGCCTCGCGCACGGCAGCGGCGCAATACGCCGAGACCGACAACCTGCGCTACCGCTACCAGCCGGCCAGTAACAGCGCCGAGCCCAGCAGCAACCGCCTGCTGCGGGTGGACGATCTGGCTCCCGCCGCCACGGCCTTCGGAGCCAAGCTGCCCGCCCGCCCCGACTTTTCGGACGGGCCGACCAGCGGGGCCAGCACGCCCGACTACGCGTACGATGCGGCGGGCAGCCTGACGAGCGACGCCAACAAGGGCATCCGCCAGATCAGCTACAACTATCTGCACCTGCCCGAGCGGCTGGAGTGGGCCAACGGCAACGTGCTGGAGTACACGTATTCGGCCGCCGGGCAGAAGGTCAGCAAGCGGGCCACCGAGGCCGGCAAGCCCACGGGCGTGCGCACGGATTACGTGGGGCCCTGGCAGTACGAGCGCGACTCGCTGCGCTGGCTGAGCCACGCCGAGGGGCGGGCCTTGTACCTGTACCCCCGGGATCCGGCGGGGCAGGTCAGCACCAAGGTGCAGTACGAGTACGTGCTCAAGGACCACCTGGGCAACTTGCGGGTGGCCTTCCACCCCGGCGAGCGGAAGAGCTACTACGCCGGGCTCGACTCCAACCCCGACCAGACGCGGCGCGAGCAGCACGCCTTCGATTCGGTGAGCGTGTCGGCGCCGATCCGGCGGGTGGTGGGCATGCAGTTCGCCCACTCCGGCGACGGCGTGGCCCTGCTCAACGCGGGCGGCGCTGCCCCGCAGCCGCTGGGGCCGTTGAAGCAATTGAGTGTGGCCAAAGGCGACACGGTGGACGTGGTGGCGTACGGGATGTATCAGCAGCCGGCGCAGGCCAACTGGAGCTTCTCGCTCGCGAG
>NZ_QYCN01000094.1 GCF_003583925.1 Hymenobacter rubripertinctus
AAGCCGCCACGGCCTCAATATTTTGCGCCAACTCACCCGCCCCGTCATGAGCCCGCACGAACCGATGGCCCGGATGGTGGACGCCTTGCTGCGCTGGATTAGCTGGAAAGTCGCTCACTATCAGGTAACTAAAATAGTAGGGTAGAGTAAGAAAACCTTATCGGCTTTGGGGTTAGCCTGACCTTTTACTTTCTACCCCTCCGACCTGCTGGTTTGTCTATTCCTCCTCCCCCGTCACGAACCGGATGTTGCGTTGGAGCCCTGCGTAGCCCGTGCGCTTCACGGCCGACTGCCGGAACAGTTCCGAGAACAACTCGTGCGTGATTTCCTGCCAGTCGGTGCGGCTCAGGTCTTTCAGGCCGGGGTGGGGGTTGAACTGGGGCTCCTGGTGGGGCTTGGCGAAGCGGTTCCAGGGGCACACGTCCTGGCAGATGTCGCAACCGAACACCCAGTTGCCGAACTGTCCGTCCACTTCGCGCGGAATCTGGTCTTTGAGCTCGATGGTGAAGTAGCTGATGCACTTACTGCCGTCCACCACGTAGGGCTCGGTGATGGCCTGGGTGGGGCAGGCATCTACGCACTTGGTGCAGGTACCGCAGTAGTCCTTGATGGGGCCGTCGTAGTCGAGGGGCACGTCCACAATCAGTTCGGCAATGAAGTAGAACGAGCCCACGCCGGGCGTAATCAGGTTGGCGTTCTTGCCCACCCAGCCCAGCCCGCTTTTCTTGGCCCAGGCCTTGTCCATCACCGGGGCCGAATCGACGAAGCAACGGCCACCTACCTCCCCTATCTCCTGCTGCATGTCGTGGAGCAGCTCCTTGAGCTTGTCTTTGATGACGAAGTGATAGTCGCGGCCGTAGGCGTACTTGCTGATCTGGAGCGTGTCGGCGGGCTGCTGGGTTTCTGCGGGCGGGTAGTAGTTGAGCAGCAGCGAAATCACCGATTTGGCTCCATCCACAAGTAGGCGCGGGTCGAGGCGCTTATCGAAGTGGTTGGCCATGTAGGCCATCTGGCCGTGCATGTTCTGGTTGAGCCATTTTTCGAGCCGGGGCGCTTCCTCCTCCAGAAACCCCGCCTCCGAAATGCCGCAATACATAAAGCCCAGCTCCGCCGCCCGGCGTTTGATGAAAGCAGTATAGTGAGCGGTGGGCAGCATGGGCAGCAGATTTAACAACCGGAAAAAATAGCGTCAAAAATCACTACTCTTAAATACAATATTGTTTACAATTTCTTCATTAGAAACAGACAGATAGCACAATTTTCCATTCTTATTAATTCCAAATGAATCTCCATCCAGCCATTTAAATTGCCTTGCAATAGTATATAAACTATCCCACCACCACCAATTCTTCTTTCTCACAATAATTTTCCCCACCTCCTTATCGCCAGTCACAAATACGAATAAAATAGAATGAGCTTCTGTTTTTTCGATCATTACACGTGCGCTATACTTTCCACTTCTTGATTTTGTATTCAGGATAATATTTCCTGAATACAAAATTATGTTCTATAATATAATCGTAAGAGTCCTTAAACCGTTTTTTATCCCAATTGTGCGTAGCGGCCAAATCCATGACTGCATCGTGCAGTAAGTCCAGGATATATTTATTCCTATGTTCCTCGTTTAAATTCAGGTATAGAGTAGCATCTATATTAACACTACAACTACAAATAGAACCGAAATAACTTGATTTTTCGGCGGTGGTATAATGCGGGGTGAGTAGTATCTTACTCCCATGCTTCAGACCACGTTGACGTGTGGCAAGTGCAGCAGTGCTGACTTGCGCAAGAACGGCAGCCGCCACGGCCAGCCCAAATACCAGTGCAAAGCCTGCCGCCA
>NZ_QYCN01000095.1 GCF_003583925.1 Hymenobacter rubripertinctus
TTGGTGGCGGCAGGCTTTGCACTGGTATTTGGGCTGGCCGTGGCGGCTGCCGTTCTTGCGCAAGTCAGCACTGCTGCACTTGCCACACGTCAACGTGGTCTGAAGCATGGGAGTAAGATACTACTCACCCCGCATTATACCACCGCCACTTTTTGATGCTCTCCAACTAAAGAAAAACGACCGAACCGTTCCCGAAACAGCTATAATTAAAAAAATATGAATTTAAGGTATTCCCAATATTCTTTCTAGTTGATTCTGAATTTCGATAACTATTATATCATATTCATCTAATGAAATGCTATTTGTTACACGGTCTCTCTGCCATTCTATGAACGGGGAAATATACCACAATAATGTCACTAATCTTGAAGGCACTAAATCTTCGAATGCTTCTATTTCTTTGAGAGAATTTATAAAATCTACATACAAATCATGATGAAATATTCCTTCTCTCAAAAAGTAGAGGAAACCAGTATCAACCTCCCAGCAATCTTCCATTTTTTTAATCAAATCTTTCATACTTGTGTGTGTGTGTGTGTTAAAAATGAGGAGTTATCGCATCAAATGAGATGTTTCTTTCAATTAAAACTTCTTGATCTTTTTTTGCATAGTTATTAATTCTAGTAGATCGCGTACCATTTACTCCTTTGCTGATGTCCACCTTCGTTGAAGAGACCTTATTTAAATCTACTTCAACATAACCGTTTTTTCCGTATTTTCCAGAAGCTGTCTCCTGACTTTTGGTAGTCGATATCCATCGGGTTCTCTTAGCACCCGCTACGTGATTTTCAACAGAGTTCTGCACATTAGGATTTCTAGCACTTATTCCTTCACCTCGCATTACGGCCTCTCTTTCTGCTTGTGTTACTCCTCTATATACAACACTGGGTTTAGCTGCTGCAACTTCAGCAGCAACAACACGTCGGCTACCCTGTTCGAGTGCACGTCCAGCACCTGACCGGCCAGCTGGAGTGACGTTCAATGCAACAATAGCAGCATCTTTGGCGAAAGATTTAGCCTCCTGCCCAGGACTGCCCTTAGATACAAAATTATATTCAACTCCTAATGAGTTATCCGTCTCGTAAACCTGTGCCTGAAGTTTAAGGGGTGATGCAGCACTGGGCCCAGTGTATGAAGCGGCGGTTAGAAATATGTTCGCGACAGAAGCGCTGAAGTCCACAAAGCTTCTTGCAAGGCTCGGACCATCATCCCCTGGCCCACCCGCCATGCGCCCATCCAGATCATTATAGCGGACGGCATTGTCCATACCGAACTGGTAGCTGGTCCAACCTTCTTGGTCGCCCTCCTCCCCGTCCGGATCCGTCACCACCCACCTACCCAGCGCCGGCTCGTAGAAGCGCCAGCCGTGGTCGTGCCAGTTGAGGCCGAACTCATCCTGTTTCTCCTTGCCGTTCCAGCTAAACTTGTTCTCGGGCGTCGCACTTTTAGAAAGTCCCGCCAAGTCGAGCCCAAACGGGTCGTAGTGGTTCTCCTGCACTTGCAGCCCTTGCCGGTGCTCCACCGTTATGTCGTCAAAGAACACGTCCGTGTCGCTCTCGTTGGCCACGTACGCCTGCACGTAGCCCGCACTCGGCACGAACACGCGCAACGAGAGCTGCTCATAGTCGCCCTGCGCCGCACTCGTCAGCTTCTGCGTGCGCGAGTCCACCAGGGCCGAATCGGCATTGTAGACGAGCACCCGCACGTAGGCCCGGGGCACGCCGCCACTGAGCTGTTGCACGGCCGGCACCAGGCCCAGGCCCACGCTCAGCAGCGGCAGGATGCGCACCTTGCGGCTGCTGCCATCCGGGGCCGGTGCGGGCACGCC
>NZ_QYCN01000096.1 GCF_003583925.1 Hymenobacter rubripertinctus
ACGAGCATCGTGGAGGCCATCAACTGTTCGTTGCGCCAAAAGTGCGGCGTGTTGGTGCGCAAGTCCTGCTCGTTCAGTCGGTGCGAGAAAATGCACCACATGCGCATCCAACTCGTCATCGACGAGCACAACCGTCGGTTAACGCCAACCTGAATCACCTCGCATTATACCACCGCCAACGGCTTTACGGACAAGCAGTACAACGGCAACATCGCCGGGCAGCGCTGGCGCTCCGTTTCCGACGGGGTGGAGCGGGCCTACGGCTACCGCTACGACAAGCTCAACCGCCTGTTGCAGGGCGAATTCGTGGCCCGCACCGCGCCCACGCCCACGGCCAGCTGGGGGGCGGAGCGGGGCAACTACCGCTTCTCGTCGGCCAGCTATGACGCGGGGGGCAACCTGCTCACGCTGCGCCGCCGGGGCCTGGTGGCGGCGGCTACGCGCACGGCAGCGGCCCAGTACGCGGAAACCGACAACCTGCGCTACCGCTACCAGCCGGCCGGCGGCAGCGCCGAGCCCGCCAGCAACCGCTTGCTGCGGGTGGACGACCTGGCCCCCGCCGCCACGGCCTTCGGCACCAAGCTGCCCGCGCGGCCCGACTTTACGGACGGCGCTACCAGCGGTAGCCAACAGCCGGACTACGCGTACGATGCGGCGGGCAGTTTGACGAGCGACGCCAACAAGGGCATCCCCCAGATCAGCTACAACTACCTGCACCTGCCCCAGCGGCTGGAGTGGGCCAACGGCAACGTGCTGGAGTACACCTACTCGGCCGCGGGCCAGAAAGTGAGCAAGCGGGCCACGGAAGCGGGCAAGGCGGCCGTGCGCACGGACTACGTGGGGCCGTGGCAGTACGAGCGGGACTCGCTGCGGTGGCTGAGCCACGCCGAAGGGCGGGCGCTGTACCTGTATAAGCGGGACCCGGCGGGGCAGGTCAGCACGAAGGTGCAGTACGAGTACACGTTGAAGGACCACCTGGGCAACCTGCGGGTGGCCTTTCATCCGGGGGAGCGCAAGACGTATCACGCCTACCTGGAGCCGAACGCCGACGAACTGCGGCGGGAGCAGTCGGAGTTTGATTCGGTGAGCGTGTCGGCCCCGATCCGGCGGGTGGTGGGGATACAGTTCGCCCACTCGGGCGACGGGGTGGCCCTGCTCAACGCGGGCGGGGCGCAGCCTCAGCCGCTGGGCCCGCTCAAGCAGCTCACGGTGGCGAAGGGCGACACCATCGACGTGGTGACGTACGGCATGTATCAGCAGCCGGCGCGGGCGAACTGGAGCTTCTCACTGGCGAGTTTCGTGGCGTCATTGCTGCAACCAGCGGTAGGGCCGGCTCCGCCGGACGGGGGGCGCAAGGTGCGGGTGTTGCCCTTGCTGAGCGTGGGGTTGGGTCTGGTGCCGGCCGTGCAGCAGCTCAGTGGCGGCGTACCGAAAGCCTACGTGCGGGTGCTGGTCTACAACGCCGATTCGGCCCTGGTGGACTCGCGCACGCAGCAGCTGACGAGTGCGGCTAATGCCACCGTGGCGGGTGGGGGCTACGAGCTGTTATCTTTACGGGTATTCGTGCCGGCGGCGGGCTACGTGCAGGCGTACGTGGCCAACGAGAGCGACACGGACGTGTTCTTTGATAGGGCTACCGCACCAAATAGGGTGATTTTGGCTGGGATGGTACCTTCGTCAGATGAACTTGCACCACCATTTTGCCGACGTCCAGGACTTTCGCGTAGCGGGTCGCTGCTCCCACGCCCTGAGCGACATTTTGCTTATCGTCCTGCT
>NZ_QYCN01000097.1 GCF_003583925.1 Hymenobacter rubripertinctus
TGGCGCACAAACGGTACCTGTCGCAAAAGCGTAGTAAGTTTGGCGCTGAGGCATTGCTTCACGGGGCAGAACGGGTTTGGATGGTGTAGGAACCCCAAAGGTCGGACTGCCCCGTTTTATGCCGCAATATTTAGTAGGGTAGAGTAGCAGAGGCCATATTGCAAAGTCTGAAAAGCCTGTATTCTGGTTGGTGAACTGTGGAGGGGGAAGATACCTTGTCAGCAGAAGTCATCCCCTATTCTTCGTGCCAGGCTTCCCCGGGCCTACCATTACCGAACCATTCTTACCCTCCATTTCGGGCCGCCGCCGAATGCCTACACCTGGGCCGGGCGGCGGCCTCTTTATGCCGGCTTAGCCTATTCCGGTCATTGCTGTTAGCGGCCGTTCCGTCTTTCTAATCTTAGCCTCGCGTCTATGCTTCTAACCGCTACTACCTCCTTCTGGACGCTGGCTATTCCGGCCGATTCGCCCCACGATTTTTATAGCCTGTTCTACGTGCTGGCCTTTACCCTCAACCTGGCGCTGCTGGTGTGGGAAGGCTGGCGGCGCGGCTACGAGCTGCGGCCCTGGCTGGTGGTGCTGGCCTGCACCACCCTGGCCTTCATCCTGGGCACCAAGCTACTGGCCCTCACCGCCCCCGAGTGGAGCGGGCTGCTGCACACCGGCCGCTGGCCCGATTCGGAGGCGCGCACGGTGCTGGGCGGGGCCCTGGCGGGCACCCTCACGCTGCTGGCCTTGCGCCGACCCTTCGGCTTTAGCTGGCACGTGTTCGATGCCTTTACGCTGCCCATGTGCGCGGCCCTGGTGGTGCAGTGCGGGGGCTGCATCCTCACGGGCTGCTGCTTCGGCGAACCCACGGCGGGTGGCTGGGGTTTCACCTACCCGCCCGACACGCTGCCCTACCTAGTGCAGGCCGTGCAGGGCCAGCTGCCGGCCGGGGCGGCGCATTCGCTGCCGGTCCACCCGACCCAACTATACTCCCTGCTGCTGTGCGCGGGCGTGGGCGCGGTGCTGCTGATTACCCGGCGCCGTACC
This sequence comes from Hymenobacter rubripertinctus, assembly GCF_003583925.1. Taxonomy (GTDB): domain Bacteria; phylum Bacteroidota; class Bacteroidia; order Cytophagales; family Hymenobacteraceae; genus Hymenobacter; species Hymenobacter rubripertinctus. Next base: position 1,036 of record NZ_QYCN01000097.1, read on the forward strand.
TGGCCCGGGGGCAGCCAGCGCCTGCTGCATTTGGGCCTGCTGCTCACGGGCCGCCTGCTCATCGAGTTTTGGCGCAACCCGGCCGGTGAGCAGGCCGGTAGCGCCGTGCATATCCACGCCGGACTGGCCCTCAAGCAGGTGCAGTGGGTACTGCTGCTGCTAGCGCCGGCCGTGCTGGGGCTCTGGGCCTGGCGGGTGCGGCGGGGCAGTGTTGCCCACCCCGAAACCGGACCGGTACAGCACCCCGTGCGCAACCTGCTGGCCGTAGTAGCGCTGCTGGCGGCCACGGCCTGGCTGGGGCCGGTGGCCCTGGTACTCCCCGAAGTGCTGGTTATCAAAACCCTGCTGCTGGCGGTGGTGGTGCTGGAGGGTGGGGCGCTGCTGCTGGGCGCGACCGAAGCCGCCCGACCTGCCCGCGTGGCCCTGCCCCTGGGCCTGGCCTGCGCCGGGTTCGTGCTCACCAGCCAGGTACCGGCCGACAGCACCCGCCGCGAGCAGTACAGCACCATCAGCGGAGCCCTGAGCGTCGGCTCCTTCGAGCGGCTGCAAAACTCCGGGGGCAGCGACGGATGCGGCGGCTCCTCCCAATTGCAGGTTAGGGCTACCGCACCAAATTAGGCACTTTTGAGCAGTTCCAGCATAAATCCGTCGTCTCTGGCGGCCTTTTTACGCTTTCTTTTCAGACTAATCTTACTCGGTTCATGCGTGAGAAGAAAGAGGCTGAACTTGCGAAAGATGTTC
>NZ_QYCN01000098.1 GCF_003583925.1 Hymenobacter rubripertinctus
AGAATGCCCCACAGCCCCACCACCAGCGCCGTCCCCCGGTCGGCCAGCAGCCCCACCAGCTGGCCCGGCTGAAGCCCGTAGTCGCGCCGCAGGGCGTGAGCCAGCTGATTGGCCCGCGACTCCAGCTCGCCATAGCTCAGCCCACCCTCRGCCGTCACCACGGCCCGCCGCTCCGGCGTGGCCGACACMTGCTCCGCAAACAAGTCCAGCACCGTYGCCGCMCCCGTCGCSGCGACCAGCGCMCCCCCCTGGAACCCCTCCARCAACTGARACCGCTCCCCCACACTCAGGTACTCGACCTGGCCAATGGATATGGAGGGATTTGCTACTACTTGGGTGATGAGACGGGTGAAGTGGGTTTGCAAGCGCGTCAGCAACTCCTCAGTATATATGTGCCCATTGTAATTGAACACAATATGGAAAGCTTCCCCCGGCATAAGCATCAGGGTGAAATCGTAGTTGGTCTGGTCGTGGCTGCTCGACGCCAGCAGGGAGAGCTGCTCGGCACCGCCCTGGGCTTCCATGCCCTGTTGCACCATTTCCTGCAGCGGAAAGTTCTCAAACACCAGCACATGATCAAACAGACCGCGGCCTAGCTCGCTGTTCTTCTGAATAGTCGAGAGCTGGGTGTAGTGGTGGGCAAGGCCTTCGATGGAGTCCTGCTGCACCTGCTTCAGCAATGCCCGGACGCTCATCTCGTGCGGGACGCGAATACGTACCGGAATGGTATTGATGAACAGGCCGATCATTTCCTCAATGCCTTCTACTTCGGCCGGGCGGCCCGATACTACGCCGCCGAATACAACGTCGGTGGTATTGTTGTATTTGCTCAGCAGAATACCCCATACCGCTTGAATAAAGCTATTCTCGGTAATGGCCAGCTCCTCACACAGGCTTTTGAGCGCCTGCCGGACAGAGGGCTCCAGAGCAAATGTTTTTTGTTGTACGTCGTAGCCGGCAGTGGGCGTAGCCGTGGCTTTGGGCAGAGAGCTAATGGTGTCGTAGCCTTGCAGATACTGCTGCCAGTGCTGCAGTGAGGCTTCTTGGTCGCGGGCCAGCAGCCACTGGATGTAGCTTGAATAAGGATGCACCTTCGTGAGTCGGGGCATACGCACCTGCATGATGCTATGGTATAGCTCGAAGTAGTCCCGGATCAGCAAGCCGCTGCACCAGCCATCCATGAGAATGTGGTGGTGGCTCCAGATAAATTCGTGGGTCTGCTGGCCCAGGGCCAGCACCGTCAGGCGCATCTGGGAGCCTTTGTGCAGGTCGAATCCGGCCTGCCGGTCGGCTTCCTTAAAGGCCGCCAATGAGAAGTCAGGTTTATCGGATACATCCAGATAGGTGAAAGCCGCCGGTGCTTCCTTTTGCACTACCTGGAGCACTTCTTCGCCGAAGTTGGGAGTAAAGCAGGTACGTAATACGGCGTGACGGGCCATAAGGGCCTGGTAGCTTTGCTGGAGAGCCTCCACGTGCAACTCTCCTTCCAAACGGTAGGTAATCTGCTCGAAATAGGCTGCGGGCGAGTTCAGCCAATGATAGTACAATCCCTGTTGCAGGGGGCTCAATGAATAAACGTCTTCAATTTTCATAACATTTCGTTTAACTGTTGCAATTGTTCTATGCTCAGACCTTTGAAGGTAAGGTCGACGGGGGTGAGCTGGGCGGGCTGCTCGCCGGCCAGCTCGTCGAGCAAGGCCGCCAGCTCCCCGGCCCAGGCCGCCACCAACGCCTGCATGGTGACCGCCGAGAAGCGGCCCGCGTCGTAGCTGA
>NZ_QYCN01000099.1 GCF_003583925.1 Hymenobacter rubripertinctus
CGGCTCTGGCGCTCGGTTAAATGGGAATGCGTTTACCTCAACCCGGCCACTGATGGCGGCCACCTCTACGAACAGCTCCAGGCCTACTTCAGCTACTACAACCATCAGCGGCCTCACCAAGGCCTGAAGGGCCAAACACCTGCGCAAATCTTCGCTCAAAACCCTACCTTCAGCCCCCCACCCATTTGCTTAACAAACGCCTCCTAAACTGTCCAGTTTTTGGGAGTAGTACAAGTTGTGGGGCTGAACTACACGCTCACCAAAGCTTTTTTCCAGCACTTCGTTTTCACCGGAATTGCTCAGGGCTGGACCTTAACGGTCGAAGAATGCTTTTATGCCCTTGCCCCGTTGCTGTTGCTGGGCCTGGCGCGAAGCGCGAAGAAGTACGCGTTGCTGGCCATGTATGGGGTCACTCTGCTGGCTTTGGGCTGCGCCATCGTGTGGCTGGCACCGCATACGTTGGGTTTTTTTAAAAGCTTTAATTTCATGTTTACCTATACCTTTTTCGGGCGGTGCATGGAGTTTCTCTATGGTATCGGGCTTGCCTTGTTCATGCGCGGCAAGCCCGACCAAGCCGGTCCGGGGGGGGGCTATACCTGGGGCGGAATTGCCTGGATAGCGGCTTGCGTGGTCGCGGGTACAATTGTGAATCCTGCACCCCCGACGCAGGAAGCATATAGTTGGCTCGGGCTCGGGTTTAACAACTTGCTGCTCCCGCTGGGCATTGTATCTCTGTTCAGGGGGCTTATGACGGAGCAAACGTGGTTTCGACAGGTGCTGGAAACCAAATTATTTGATCTGCTGGGCAAAAGCTCTTATGCCTTCTACCTCGTTCATCTGGGTATCGTGAGCATCCTGCTCAAACGTCACTTAACGGATAATCCGCTGCTACTATTTCCGCTGATGGTACTTTTCTCAATTGGCCTCTATTACTGCCTCGAAGAGCCGCTACAGCGTAAATTACGCGCCCGGTCCCGGGAGAAGACCTTATAGGTTGAAAGCACTCGAAAGGCGGGTATATGTTCTGCATTATTTTGCACGTAGTCGATTCTGTAATGGTTCTTCTAAGAATTTGAATAATAACCAGGCTATTATGCAGGCCATGAAAAATGTTAACAGTATAGAGCCTAAGTTTCCTATTCTCTGAATAACGTAAGAACTGTGAAACAGCTGAGATACCAAGCCAAGATGAACTAGATAAAATGCGTAGGAGCTTTTTCCTAATAATTCCATTGTATTAGATGCTAGTATTCTTTGTAGCCAAGTTGTTTCATAAATTAAGCCTGCGAATAAAAACGATACCCCAATTGGGAGTATTATATTATTTATCAGCAAGCCAATATATGTAATACCATCAATGCCTTCAATACCTGCGGGTCGCAATTGGGCCATTAGTGCTACGCAAGCTAATATCCACAACACTCCCAGCCAAGTAAAAGATAGACGACTAGGTAGAGTATGAATATTTTTTAGTGAATAGGCCAATGCTACTCTACCCTACTAAATATTGCGGCATAAAACGGGGCAGTCCGACCTTTGGGGTTCCTACACCATCCAAACCCGTTCTGCCCCGTGAAGCAATGCCTCAGCGCCAAACTTACTACGCTTTTGCGACAGGTGCCGTTTGTGCGCCA
>NZ_QYCN01000100.1 GCF_003583925.1 Hymenobacter rubripertinctus
GCCCGCACGGGCCGGCGACCGGTACGCGTGAACTTTTCGAGGGCAGACTGATCAGCAGCCGGCAGGATAAAGGGAGTCAGGGGACGGGCCATATCATCTCAACTCCGACTCCCTTATTTTGTTGGCTAACTTACCTGACTAAGCACTAGCTACCACAGTTATGTAACCTTCTCCGCTCTTTCCATTAGCTTTAACCGATATGGTGCCATATGTGGTGTTGAGACCAGGGAATAAACGTATCGAGCCACCAGCAGAGACAGTATATGTATATTGAGGGTTGTAGTTAGTAATGGTGAATACACCACCAAGAATGTCGCAGCCATCCAGATCGGTAGGGTCTTGAATTGTTGGCATGGGTGGTGCTGTACCAACAACAGTCGAAGTAACGTAGGTTGAGCCATCAGGCAGTGTGACCGTCAACTGATATGTTGTTGTAGCACTTGGGGAAACGGTGATATTCAGTGTTGAAGGATAAGAACCCGAAAACGGGCCTGAATTTATAGAAGAAAGCCATCTGTATGTAGCCCCAGGAATTAAACATCCTTCCCCAATAGACACACCAGCAGAGCCTACACATGGAATATTAGGCCCGGCTGTAGGGACTCTAAAAATTTGCACATCATCGACGAAAAAATATGTGTTGAGAATGGCGCTATTGCGGTTGGGCAGTGGTGTTAGAGCAGTAGGAGAATCATTAAAAAGACCAATAGTTGCTACTGTTGCTCCTGAAGGCAAGTCAAATTGTCCAGAAATAGGAGCCTGACTCCAGTTATTGACATATGCCTGCCCGATCAAATTGCTACTCAATACTCCTGAGTTATTAGGTCGCAGGTAGCTACGCATCTGTACATTAGCGTCGGGCAATTGTCCAGTGGAAAATTGAATTCCGAATCCACTGGCAATTCCTTGGTTCGCTGCGTTAGTGTTGGAAGTGATGTTAACTCTTAGTTGTGCATAGTAATGGCCACTCCCTAAAGAAATAGGCGCACTTACATACTCAGAAACAGGGTCAAACGTACTATATGCCCGCCGGGCGAACAAACCGATACTTCCTGTTCCTATTGGCGTAAAGGGGCCGTAAACTGCAGTTGCAGGGACTACCATGGGATCAGTGGCATTTGTTGCGTAATAATCAGGTGTGCCACCTGTTGGCGAAGACCACTGTTGCAAATCAGAAAAGCCTTGTGGTGCATTCAGCCCACTGTGTGCCGAATATCCACCGTTGAGATTATTAATACGTGTGGGAACAAATTGCTGTGCTTCGAAATCCCCGTTGGGAGCAATATCACAAAGGCCATTGCGAAGTACGATGGAAGAAGATTGGGGTCTGACAGGCCCATCGGTGAGAATAATGGACTTCGATTTCTGCTTAGACTTTATATAGCGTTGAAAATACGGCTACTCTACCCTACTATTTTAGTGGGTTGTCCACGAGCAAGATAGCGACTAAATACATCCAGTAGGTTCAGAATTTTGCGTGCCAGCGGCTGGTCAGGGGCCGTATGTGGCCGGGTGAGTTGGCGCAACAGATTCAGGCCGTGCCGA